>NZ_ASJA01000004.1:150000-245768 GCF_000412185.1 Euryhalocaulis caribicus | reverse complement strand
GAGGCGTTGATGTTGAGCGCCTTATTCTGAGGCCCGCCCCCTCACCCTTTCGGCTTGCCAAATCCGGTGGATTTGGAGCCTCAAGCCCTCTCCCCCTCTCGGGGGCGAGGGGACTTTTTCTACCGTCCACTTCTCTTCAACCGTCATCCTCCGGCTTGACCGGAGGACCCAGGGATCGTGGGGCGCAAAGATTTCAACTGGGTCCTCCGATCTCCGCTGCGCTCCGTCGGAGGATGACGGTCTTTTTTGCCTTTCTCTCATTCAGCTCCCGGAAATGGCGCAGCCATTATCCGGGATCCAGCTTGCAACGGGGCCGCTATCTCTGGACCCCGGATAATCACTTCGCGATTTCCGGGGACTCGTTGGGGGAAGCGCCTCCGCCTCCACGGCCCGCTGGCCGCAGAGGTTGGAAAAGAGAAACACGAGGGTGGTGCGGCGCGTCTGTCGGGACGCCGGTTACCGTGTGTTTGTATGTTTCGCGTCTCGGAAAGACGCGCCGCGCGGTTCTTTTGCGGAGGGCGGGAGTCGCCTCGACCGGCCTCTCCATCCGCTGCCGCCAGAGTCTTAATAGCCAGGGCATTTCAGCCTCAGACTGGCGCCTGGCGGTGCGCCGGGACGCGCACGGACTCGGTCGAGCCATGCCGTATCCTAAGGAACCGCGTTCAACTCCGTCCCTCGGGCGACCGGATCCGAAGCCCCTCGCATGACGGCGAACAGGGACGAGCTTACGCCGTCCCGGAGGCCGGTCTGATATTTTCAAATTCATCCCCTTATTTTGTCATCCCGCACAAGGCAAAGCCGCGATGCGGGGTCTCGGCGAACGTGAGCGCAAGCTTTGCCGAGATCCCGGATCAAGTCCGGGATGACAATGGGGGTGATAGAGAGGGCGCTTTGCCTTCTGTGACGGCCCTTCGAGACGCCGCGCCCTGGGCGCGGCTCCTCAGGGATGGGGTGATGGGACGGGGGAATTGGAACAACGCTTTCGCCTCATCACCCTTAGCCTGAGGAGCCCGGGAGGGCGTCTCGAAGGCGGACTTCAGAGAGCGCAAACTTCCGCTGCAAACTCCGGCGCTTTTCCCTACACGCTCTTGTTCAGGGTGATGGCGGAGGAGTTGTAGTTGGGGGCGTCGGGGCGCGGGGTCTGGCCGGGGGCGTAGCTGGCGGGTGCGGCGCGGGTGCGGGCGACCTCGTCGGCGACGGCGCGGACGATGCCTTCGGTGACCTGGCGCATGGCGAGGCCGGCGATGCGGTTGCGCTCCAGCGATTCATGGAAGGTCTCAGTGGCCTGGGCGAGGGCGGCGCGGCGCTCCTGCGGCGCGGAAGAAACCAGGGACTTGTCCTGCGCGATGCGCGCGGTTTCCTTGCGGTAGATATTGGCGAGCTGCTGTTTTTCCGCCTGCAGGAGCCTTGTGTCCTGCGGGCGGTGGGTTTCAAAGAGGTCCGTCTCCTGATCCAGAAGCTCGGTCAGGCGGCGCGTCATCTTCAGAAGAAGCTCGACGCGTTCGGACGGGTCACGGGCGGCCAGTTCAGCCATTGTTTCCTCCGTCTTCGGCCTGCATGCGCAGGATTTCGGCTTTCAGACTGTCGGCCAGGCCCACGCCGCCGGAGCGGGCGATGACCTTGCCGAATTCTTCCTGAAGCATGCCTTGCCAGGCTTTCTCGCCCGCGCCGCCGCCAAACGGTTCGGGCGCTTCCACGCCGGCGAACATGGCCTGCACCATCTGGCCCATGAAGAAGGACTCGAACTCCTCCGCGATGCGGGCGGCGTCCTCCGGCGAATCCGCCTTGAGGCTGGGGCCGTTGTTCTTCGAGCCCTGAAGGGAGGCGAGGAGGGCGGCGTCGGGACCGGGCGCGTTCATTACATCACCTCGATCTCGGCCTGCAGGGCCCCGGCGGCCTTGATGGCCTGAAGAATGTCGATCATGTCGCGCGGCGTGACGCCCAGCGCGTTGAGGCCGTCCACCAGCTCCTGCAGGGAGACGCCCTCGACCAGCGCCAGATTGGTGCCGCCCTCTTCCTCCACCGTGACATCGGTGCGCGGGACGACAACCGTCTCGCCGGTTTCGGAGAACGGGGCGGGCTGGCTGACCTGCGGGGCCTCGGAGACGGAGATCGTCAGGTTGCCCTGCGCGATGGCGACGGTGGAGACGCGGACATTTTCGCCCATCACGATAACGCCGGAGACCTCGTCCACGATGACCTTGGCGGGCACGTCCGGGGTGACGCGAAGCTGTTCGATTTCGGTGATCAGGGAGACCATGTCGCCGCGATAACCGGCCGGGCGCTGCAGCACGACATAGGAGGGGTTGGCCGCCTTGGCCGCGCCCTGTCCCAGATAGGAATTGATCGCCTTGGCCATGCGCTCGGCGGTGGTGAAGTCCGGATTGCGCAGGGACAGGCGGGTGATGTTCTGACCGGCGAGGTCGTAGCTGACTTCGCGCTCCACCACCGCGCCATTGGCGATGCGGCCGGAGGTGGGGACGCCCTGGCTGACCGCCGCGGCGTCGCCGCCGGCGTCGAAGCCGCCAATGGCGACCGAGCCCTGGCTGACGGCGTAGGCCTCGCCATCGGCGCCCAGAAGCGGGGTGACCAGCAGCGTGCCGCCCTGCAGGCTTTCGGCATCGCCCATGGCCGAAACGGAGACATCGATGCGCGTGCCCTGCGCGGCGAAGGCCGGCAGATTGGCGGTGACCATGACCGCGGCGACATTATCGGTATTGAGCTGCGCGTCGCGCGTATTGACGCCCAGACGCTCCAGCATCGATTCCAGCGATTGCCGGGTGAAGGGGGCGTTGCGCAGGGAATCGCCCGAACCGTCGAGGCCGACCACCAGGCCGTAACCGACCAGCAGGTTGTCGCGGACGCCTTCGACTTCGGCGATATCCTTGATGCGCGAGCCCGCGTGCGCGGGCGCGGCGGCGATGATGGCGATGAGCAGGAGGCTGAGGAAGCGTCGCATCGTTCTGATAGGCCTCGTCGTTAAAGCGTTCAGTGGCGGGAGGCGCCTTTTACGCCCGCCCGCGCGAGACCCCTGCAATCGGCTTGCCAGAGCGTTTACCAAGAATATTCAAGGAATATCAAAGGCTTGACTTTAGGTCTGAGCGGCAAGCCGCGCTGCCCGGCAGGGCTGGCCCGGCAAGAACTGCCGCCTTAAACCCCCATTAACCGTAAGGCTGCGATTCTGTAATCCGCAAATCGGCCCAAGGACCCCGGCCCATGAAAATTGACGGCACCCGCCCGCTGGCGCCCGCAAGCCGCCGCGAGCGCGCAAAATCCGACAAGACAAGTTCGTTCGAGACATCGGGCGAAGCCGGGAAGGCGCGTTCGAGCGGCGGCATGAGCCAGGCTTCGGGCGTGACGTCCGTCGATGCGCTGCTGGCCCTTCAGGGCGACTGGCAGGATGAAAATCCGAAACAGCAGGCGGCGGGGCGCGCGTTCAATCTTCTGGACATACTGGACGAAATAAAGATCGGCCTGCTGGAAGGCGGTATTCCGACCGCCAAGTTGAACCAGTTGATTCGCGCGCTGGGCGAGTCCCGCGAGGCCACAGGCGACGAAAAGCTGGAAGGCCTGCTGGACGAGGTCGAGACCCGCGCCCGCGTCGAGCTGGCCAAGCACGAATCCGCGCTTAGCTAGACCCCTTGAAATTACTGGCTTTGCTGCACATTTGTGCAGTGGCGAAGTTTTTGTGACGCGCGGTACACGCGCGTTGACGCAACCCCTTTCGCGAATATACTCCGCGCCGCCTTTGGGAGGGACGACAATTCAAGAGCAGGGGAGTCCAGGAGTGACCCTCGCAGAAGACCTTTCTGTGAAAGTACCAGAAGATTACCGCCCGTCTGAAGACGAACCGTTCATGAATGAGCGGATGCAGGAGTATTTCCGCCAGAAGCTGCTTTCGTGGCGCGGCGAAATACTTGCTGAAAGTCAGGGCACGATCGCCAATCTGAGAGAAGAAAACATCCCGCTTCCGGACATCGCGGACCGGGCTTCTTCGGAAAGCGACCGGTCTCTGGAGCTTCGCGCCCGGGATCGCCAGCGCAAGCTGGTTTCCAAGATCGACGCGGCGCTGCGCCGTATCGAAATCGGCGAATACGGCTATTGCGAAGACACCGGCGAGCCGATCAGCCTGGGCCGCCTCGAAGCGCGCCCGATCGCCACGCTGTCGCTGGAGGCGCAGGAGCGCCACGAGCGCAGCGAACGCACGCGCCGCGACGAGCGCAACTAGGTTTTCGGGCTGGCGGGAGACGCTGCGAAATAACGCGGCGTCTCCACGCAACTTAACCCAGAGCAATGCAGACTGGACGGCGGCATGGTCTGTGCCTTCAATGGCCGCCCGACAAATGCACCGATTCCGCGCCCATATCCGCGACGTCACGCGCGACGCGCATGAACGTCTGGACAGCCGCATGAGCGCGCTGAACCTTGGCGCGCGCGCGGGCTATGAAACCTTTCTGAGAACCACGGCCGCGGCGCTGTTCCCGCTTGAGCGGGAAATCGGCGCGGGCGCGCCGCTGACCGACTGGCCCCGCCGCCGGCGGTCCGGCTGCCTGGCAAGGGATCTTTCCCGCCTTGGCCTTGCCGCGCCGCCGCCGCTGGATCCGCCGCCGCTGGACGGGAACGCACAGCGGCTGGGCGCGCTCTATGTCATAGAGGGATCCCGGCTGGGCGGAAAAATGATCCTGAAGACGGTTCTGGATAGCGGCGATGACGATATGATCGCCGCCACGAAGTATTTGCGCCATGGGGAGACGGACAGACTCTTCCATAGCTTTCTTGACGCCGCCTCGGAACATTTGACCGGGACGGCGGATATTGAAGACGCCGCGGCTGCGGCCACGGCGGTCTTCGCGCTTTTCGAAGAGTCACTGAACCGGGCGTCGACCGCGGCGCCGGTTTCCCCAATACAGACGGCATTATGAGTTCTGACAAAATAGATTTTATTTCCCCGTCCGAGCCGGTCGACCTGACCAATTGCGACCGGGAGCCGATCCATCTGCTGGGCCGCATCCAGCCCTTCGGCTTCCTGCTGGGCGTCACCTCCGACTGGGTGATCGAGCACGCCTCGGAGAGCGCGGCGCAATTCCTTGGCCAGCCGCTGGACGCGCTGTTCGGCGCGCCGCTGAAGCAGGTCTTCGCCGAAGACGCCATCCACGCCATTCGCGGGCGGCTGCAGCTGCTGGGGACGCGGGACGCGACGGAGCGGATATTCGGGCGTCAGCTTCAGGCGGGCGGCGCGGAATTCGACCTGGCCCTGCATATGTCCGGCGGGCGGGTCATTATCGAGGCGGAGCCCAGCGAAAAGGGCGAGCATGACCCGGCGGCGACGGTCAGCACCATGGTCTCCCGCCTGTCCAGCGCGAAGGACGCCGAAACGCTGGCCCGGATGGGCGCGCGGCATCTGAGGGCGCTGACCGGGTTTGACCGGGTGATGGTCTATCGCTTCTCGCCCGACGGGTCGGGCGAGGTTCTGGCCGAGGCCGCGCGGGGCGATCTGGAATCCTATCTGGGGCTGCATTATCCCGCCTCCGATATCCCGAAACAGGCGCGCGAGCTGTACAAGCGCAACCTGTTGCGCCTGATCGCCGACGTGGACGCGGAGACGTCCCCGTTGCGCAGCGCAAAGGGCGAAGACGAGCCGCTGGACCTGTCATTGAGCGTGCTTCGCAGCGTTTCGCCGATCCATATCGAGTATCTGAAGAATATCGGGGTCGGGGCCTCGATGTCCGTTTCCATCCTGCGGCGGGGCAAGCTGTGGGGGCTGTTCGCCTGTCATCACATGTCGCCCAAGCGGGTGCCGTTCGACGTGCGCACGGCGGCCGAACTGTTCGGTCAGGCTTTCGCCCTGCTGCTGGATGGCCGCGAGCGGGACGAAGCGGAGGCGCATGAGCGCCGCGCCCGCAAGGCGCACGACCGCCTGATGGCGGCCGCGGCCTCCGGCCGCTCATCCGCGGAGAATATCGCCTCGCTGATGGAGGAGGTGGAGGGGATCGTCGATTGCGACGGCATCGCCCTTGAAATCCAGGGACGGCGCCAGACCAGCGGACTGGTCCCCGAGGACAAGCACCTGGAAGGCCTGATTGCCCTTCTTAAACGGGAATCCGACGTCCAGATCATGGCGACAGACCGTGTCTCGGACCTGTATCCGCCGGCGGAGGGGTTTTCGGAGAAGGCGGCGGGCATGCTGGCCATTCCGATTTCGCGCGCGCCACGCGACTTCATCCTGTTTTTCCGGCGCGAAGTCGTGCAGACGGTGAGCTGGGGCGGCGATCCCAACAAGCCTGTGGAATCCGGCCCGCTGGGCGACCGCCTGACGCCGCGCCAGAGTTTCGAGGAATGGAAACAGGTGGTGCGCGGCAAGGGCCAGCCCTGGACCGAGCGAGATATCCGTATTGCCGAATCCCTGCGCGTGTCGCTGCTGGAGGTGATCCTGCGGCTGACCGAGGCGGCGGAGACCGAACGCAAGGAAGCCAACCAGCGGCAGGAAATGCTGATCGCCGAGTTGAACCACCGCGTGCGCAATATCCTCAGCCTGATCCGCGGGCTGATCGCGCAGAGCCGCGCCGGGGCCAAGAGCATGGATGAGCTGGTCGCGGTGATCGGCGGGCGCATCCAGGCGCTGGCCCGCGCGCATGACCAGCTGACACAGGACAACTGGTCGCCGCGCCCGCTCTCCACCCTCATCAAGTCAGAAGCGGAAGCCTATCTCGGCGACAAGGAAGAACGGGTCCGCATCGAAGGGCCGCAAGTGGCCGTCGAGCCGGCCGCGTTCTCGACGCTGGCGCTGGTTGTTCATGAGTTGATGACCAATTCCGCGAAATACGGGGCGTTAAGCGACTCCACGGGCGCGGTGGACGTCAACTGGGAAGTGGACGGCGAAGGCAATCTGGTGATCGGCTGGAAGGAATCCGGCGGCCCGCCCGTCCAGGCGCCCAGCCGCAAAGGGTTTGGCACCACCATTATTGAACGCTCCGTTCCCTTCGACCTGAAGGGCGAGGCGGAAGTGAACTTCGAGCTGACCGGGCTGGAGGCGAAATTCCGCGTTCCCAAATCCCATATCACCAAGGCGAAAGACGGGGAGCTGGAGACCCGCGCGGAGAAGAAGGCCGCGCAAGGCGGCAAGAATGACGGGAAAGGCGAAACCCTGCTGTCCGGAACCGTGCTGTTGCTGGAGGACAATATGGTGATTGCCCTCGACGCGGAGGACATGCTGACCCGGATGGGGGCGCAGAAGGTGGAGGTGGCGGCCTCGGCCAGCGAGGCGCTTCGCCTGATCGAGGCGAACACGCCGGACGCGGCGGTGCTGGACGTCAATCTGGGGGATGAGAACAGCTTCCCCGTGGCCGACAGGCTGAAAGAGCTGGGCGTGCCTTATATCTTCGCCACTGGATATGGCGAGGAATCCCCCGCCCCGGACTTGCACCTCGACCGTCCCTTCGTCCGGAAACCCTATTCCGAGGAAGGCGTGAGAGAGGCGCTGAGCAAGGTCAGCGGAGGGTAGGGTCAGGCCTTGTGCGAGAGCACGTTCAGGGTCTGGCCGAACGGGTCGCGGACATAGAAGCGGCGCACGCCCCAGGGCTCGTCCACGATGTCATAGACGATCTGGTGGCCGGCTTTCTTCGCGCGGGCATGGACGGCGTCCACGTCATCGACCTCGATTGAAAGCGCCGGGACTTCGGTGTCCGAGCCGCCCTGGCTGGCGAAGCTGACTTGCGTCTTCATGGTCTCTCCGGAGGCGAGGGTGATGAGCCAGCCATGGTCCATCACCACGTCCAGTCCGAACAGATCCTCATAAAACGCCTTCGCGTCCTGCGGATTGGCCACTTCAACATTGGCGACGATGCGTTTGACGGTCATTCGCAGTCTCCACAGGTCAGAGAATCAGAACGGGAACAGGACTTCGTAGAGTTCCTGGCCGTAGCGGGGTTTCTGGACTTCGCTCAGGTGACCGCGGCCGCCGTATGAGATGCGGGCCTCGGCAATCTGGGTGTGCTTGATCGTGTTGTCGGAGGTGATGTCTTCGGGCCGCGCGATGCCGGAGACCAGAAGCTCGCGAACCTCGTAATTGATGCGCACTTCCTGACGGCCGGCGATGACCAGATTGCCGTTGGGCAGGATCTGGGTGACGACGGCGGCCACCGTCAGCTCCACCGCCTCGCTGCGGTCGATGTCTCCCGATCCGCCATTGGAGGAGACGGAATTGGTGGAGGCGAGGGTCGAGGGATCGACGCCGTCGGGCAGGAAATCGTCCAGCAAGGTCTCCAGGCCGAAGAAGTTCGGCGCGCCAGCGGTGTTGCTTGAGGTGCGCTGACGGTCGGTGGAGTTCGAGACGCGGGCGGAGTCGGTGATGTTGATGTTCACCGTCAGGATGTCGCCGATCTCGTCTGCGCGCTGATCGTTGAAGAAGGTGCGGGAGCCGGCCTGCCAGAGCGAGTTGGGGGCGTAGGCGGCTTCGCGCTCCTGCGGCATCGGCATGACGACCGGGCGCGGGCCGGCGACCTTTGACGGATTATCGATGGGCGACATGTCCGGGTACTGGCCGATCTGGGAGATGCGGTCGGTGGTGCCGCACGCGGCGAGGGCCAGCGTGGACGCGGCGAGAAGAACGATATTGCGAGTCATGGCCTTAAAAAGCCCCCTGTTCCAGAGACGCGGTGAGATAGGTGTTGTCGCGAACCACCGCCTTGCCGGGACCGGCGGCGACGGCCTCGATCGTGCGGTTCGAGGAAAGATTGACGATGCGGACGACCTCGCCCTTCGCGCCTTCTTCCAGGGCGCGGCCGCGGGCGGTCAGGGTCAGGCCCGGCTTCTGGTAGAAGACGGTGACCAGCGAGCCTTTTTCGACCGCCGCGGGGCGCTTGATATCGTATTCACGCAGCGGTTCGCCCGGGCGCAGGGACCGCTTGGCCTGCATGCCGATCAGGCCCGACGCGTCCAGCACCGCGTCCTGACGCAGGCGGTCGGCGCGGGTGGCGGTCCAGATGATGTCGGATTCGGTGATGATCTGGCCGGAGGACACGGCGCGGGAAAGCGCGGGGACTTCCAGCGACGCAAAAGCCCGGCCGGAGACGCGCTGTACCGGCGCACCGGCATAGGGCTCGATCTCCGCGGCGAAGGCGTTGGTCTGGCCGTTATAGTCAAACCGCAGGATGCGCGTGCCGCCGCGCGCGCCATTGGGCGCGTAGAAGGCGATGTCGCGCTGGGCGAAGGTGATCTCGTAAGTGTCGGCGCCGCCGGCCAGCGAAAGTTCGTCGGCGATCATGGCGCTGATCTCGTCGGCGGTGATCTGGCGGGATTCGCGCTTGACCGCGATGCGCTGCAGTCCGCCGGCATTGGCCCAGTCCAGATCGTGACCGGCGGCGAAGGCCTGCAGCCAGCCAGCTTCCAGATAGATGGTCTCTCCCGGCGCCGGCGCGCGCGCGACGGCGGCCATGGAGACTTCTCCATCGATGCCGAACAGGTCGCCCAGCGTGACGGTGTCCCCGGCGGCGGAGACGTCGCCGGCCAGCGTCACCGGCTGCGCGGCGAGGGCCGGGGCCGAAACGGCGAGGGCGGTTGCGATGAGGGCTGCGCGGATCATGGCGTGTTCCTAATCAGCGGAGATTGGAGGAGGTGGCGAGCATCTCGTCCGAGGCGGTGATCACGCGGGCGTTCATCTCATAGGCGCGCTGCGCCTGGATGAGCGAGGTGATCTCCTGCACCGGGTTCACGTTCGCGGCCTCGATGAAGCCCTGGCGGAGGATGCCCACGCCGTCCTGTCCCGGCGTGCCGATGGTGGCGGCGCCGGACGCGGCGGTTTCCAGGTAGTAGTTGTCGCCCACGGCCTCGAGCCCGGCCTCGTTGAAGAAGGTGACGAGTTCCAGCTGGCCCAGCTGCTGCGGGTCCGGTTCGCCTTCCAGGAAAGCCTGAACCTGACCGACATCATTGATGGCGACGTCGCGCGCCTCGCGCGGGACGGTGATGGCGGGCTGCACGATATAGCCGTCGGCGGTGACCAGCTGGCCCTCCCCGTTCACGGAGAAATTGCCGGCGCGTGTATAGGCGTCGCCGCCATTGGGCAGCTGGATGCGGAAGAAGCCCTTGCCGTTGATGGCGACGTCATAGGGATTGGAGGTCTGGGTCAGATTGCCCTGTTCGGTGATGCGGTAGACCGAGCCGGTCTTCACGCCCAGACCCACCTGAACGCCCGTCGGCACCACCGTGCCGGCGTCCGAGGAATTGGTCCCGGCGCGTTCGATGTTCTGATAGAGCAGATCCTGGAATTCGGCGCGCTGGCGCTTGAACCCGGTCGTGTTCATGTTCGCCAGGTTGTGGGAGATGATCTCCACGTTCAGCTGTTGGGCCTGCATGCCCGTGGCGGCGATACCGAGAGATTTCATGGCCTTGCGAAGCCTCCTTTAAGCGTTCACGTCGCCCAGGCGGCGGATCGCCTGGCGGTGGAGTTCGGACGCGTCCTCGATCATTTTCGAGACGGACTGGTAGGACCGGCTGATCTCCATCAGATTGGTCATTTCAAGAATGGAATTGACGTTGGAGGCTTCGGTGAAGCCCTGACGGACCGAGGGGATCTCCGCCTGTTGGGGGAGGATGCCGTCCGGCGCGCGGAAGCGGCCCTCGCCGGTTTTTTCCAGAACCGAGAGATCCTCGAACCGGGCGACGCCGAGACGGGCGATTTCCACGCCGTCCACCGTCACCGCGCCCTGACGGGTCACGACCGGTTCGGAGCCATAGACGTCCAGGAAGATCGGCGCGCCGCCCTCGTCCAGCACCGCCTTGCCGTCGGCGGTGGAAAGCTGGCCCTGCGCGTCGGTGGTGAAGCGGCCGTCGCGGGTATAGAGCAGGCCGTCTTCATTCTCGACGGTGAAGAAGCCTTCGCCTTCAATCGCGAAATCCAGCGGGCGTTCGGTGCGCTCAAGCGCGCCGTCGCGGAAATCCCGCATCACGCCCCAGTCCTGCACATAGGAAATATCGTCGGCGCCGTCCGTGGTCTCGGCGGCGCGCGGGGCGGTGTCTTCAAGCAGGGGTTGCTCGACCTTGAAGCCGGTCGTGTTGGCGTTGGCGATGTTATTGGCCGCGATGTCCATCGAACGCCGCAGCGTCATCTGCCTCGACAGGCCGATCATCATTGAACTGTCCATGGCCGCCTCCGTCCTTTCTGGAGCCCGCCCCATCACGCTTTTGCGCTTGGGCGCGGCGGAATACCTGCACATCCCTAGCAGGCGGCGTGCCAACTGAATTGTTCAATGAAATCAATGGTAAGGCTGGTTAACGGGGCGGCGGCCCTGCGCAATTCATGCCGATGACCCGGCAAGTTTTGCCTTATGGTTATTATCCATTAACCCCGATCCGATTCAAATGGCGCAAATCACTCGAACCGGGTGAGAGTTTGCAGGGGGCAACCGCCATGAGCGACGACGTCACGGACGGCGAATCCGGCGCTGAAAATGAAGAGGAGGCGCCCAAGAAGGGCGGCCTGAAGAAGAAGCTTCTGCTGTTCGGCCTTCCGGTGGTGATCCTGCTGCTGGGCGGGGCCGGGGCCATGATGCTGCTGGGCGGCGGAGGCGATGAGGGCGAGTCCCACGCCAGCGCCGCGGGCGAGCATGGCGAGGCCGCCGATGACGGCCATGGCGGCGGCGATGCGTCGCACGGCGTGGCGACCGCCGGCGGCGAATATGTCTTCTACGAGCTTCCCGAACTGCTGGTGAATATCAACAGCGAGGACGGGGAGACGAAATATCTCAAGCTGAAACTGGTACTGGAGCTGGAGGACGAGGCGCTGATCGAGACGCTGGATGCGCGCCTGCCGCGCGTGGTCGATCAGTACCAGACCTTCCTGCGCGAATTGCGGGTGGAGGATCTGTCCGGCTCGGCCGGCATGTACCGCCTGCGCCATGAGCTGCTGCGCCGGGTGAACCTGGCCGTGGCGCCGGCGCAGGTGAATAACGTCCTCGTCGACGAAATCCTGTTCCGCTAGCCGATGACTGACGAAACCACCGATCAGGCCGAAGACCAGGCCGCCGAGACGCCGGACGCTGACGCCGGCGCGGAGGGCGGCGATGCGGCCGAGGCGCATTCCGCCGACCAGCTGAACCAGGAACGCATCCTCAATCAGGACGAGATCGACAGCCTGCTGGGCTTTGATCTGGGCGACGAGGACGAGGCAGACCGGTCCGGCATCCGCGCCATCATCAATTCGGCGCTGGTCTCCTATGAACGCCTGCCGATGCTGGAGATCATCTTCGACCGGCTGGTCCGGCTGATGACGACCTCCCTGCGCAATTTCACCTCCGACAATGTCGAGGTGAGCCTGGACAATATATCGTCCGTGCGGTTCGGCGATTATCTGAACTCCATCCCGCTGCCGGCCATTCTGGCGGTGTTCCGGGCCGAGGAGCTGGATAATTACGGCCTGCTGACGGTCGATTCGAATCTCATCTATTCCATCGTCGACGTGCTTCTGGGCGGGCGGCGCGGGTCTTCCGCCATGCGGGTGGAGGGGCGGCCCTACACCACGATCGAGCGCACGCTGGTGCAGCGCATGATCGAGGTCGTGCTGAACGATGCGCGGCAGGCGTTCGAGCCGCTGACCAAGGTGTCATTCAATCTGGACCGGGTGGAGACCAATCCGCGCTTCGCCGCCATCGCGCGGCCGGCCAATGCGGCGATCCTGGTGAAGCTGCGGATCGACATGGAGGACCGCGGCGGGCGTCTGGAGCTGATGCTGCCCTACGCCACGCTGGAGCCGATCCGTAAAATGCTGATCCAGCAGTTCATGGGCGAGAAATTCGGCCGCGATAATATCTGGGAAACCCACCTGGCCAGCGAGCTGTGGAACACCGAGATGGAGGTCGCCGCTGTGCTGGACGAGCAGGAAATCTCGCTTGAGCGGGTGATGAATCTGCAGGTCGGCGAGACGCTGATGCTGAACGCGGGGCCCGACAGCCCGGTGAAGCTGCGCTGCGGGCCGATCGGCCTGACCACGGGCCGCATGGGCCGGATGGGCGGCAATATCGCCATCCGCGCCGAAGCCCCCCTTCAACCCAAGGCCAAGGCGGCGATCCTGTGGAATCAGTAAGCCTGACATTTCTCATCTTTCAGGGCGCGACGGTAATCATCGCGCTGGTCGCCGCCGCGTTCGCGTGGCGGCTGGACCGGCGGCTGACCGCCATGCGCAGCGGTCAGGACGGCATGACGAAGCTGGTTGCCGAGCTGGCCGAGACCACTGTGCGGGCCGAAGGCGCGGTGCGCGAACTCAAACAGGCCGGCGGCGAGGCGGGGGCGGAGCTGGAGGCGCAAATTGCGCGCGCTAAGGAAGCCGCCGAAGAATTGCGCCTGCTGTCGCCGGAGGACCGCCGCCGGACGCAGCGCCGGGAGCCGCGCGCCGAACCCCGTCCCGCCGAAAGCCGCGCACAGGGCTTCGCCGATCTTCTGAAATCCACACGGTAAAATCATGTCAGGTCGCTTTTTCGCCATTGCCGCTCTCAGCCTCACCGGGCTTGCCGCGCTGAACGCGCTGTCCGCGGGAGACGCGCTCTATTCCGTTCTGGCCGCCCCGGCCGAGGCGGCGGAAAGCGCGGAGGACCCGGAAGAGGAGACCGTCGCCGAGGCGGACGTCACCGAAGCCACGGACGGCGAGCCGGACATGGCCGAGGCGGAAGAGGGCGAGGTCATGGAGGCCGCCGCGGGCGCCGCCGCATCCTGCCCGCGCCCCAGCTTTGCCGAAGAGATCGGGGCCAGCCCGGAAGAGTTCCGCGTGCTGTCCTCCCTGCAGGCGCGCCGCCGCGAGATCGACCAGATGGAGTCGGAGGCGGAAACCCGCATCCAGCTTGCCGCCGCCGCCGAACAGCGCGTGGACGAGCGCATCGCCGAGCTGAAAACCGTGCAGGCCGAAGTGCAGGGCCTTCTGGGCCAGTTGGACGAGGCCGAGGAAGAGCGCATGGCCGGGTTGGTGACGATGTATGAGAAGATGAAGTCCAAGGACGCCGCGCGCATCCTGTCCGCGCTGGAGCCGGAGACCGCGCTTCTGGTCGTGGCGCGGATGAAGGATTCCACGCTGGCCAGCGTTCTGGGCGACATGGAAACCGCTGACGCCAAGCGGCTGACCGAGATGATCGCCGAAAACGTCCGGATCAAGCCCTCCGCCACCGCCGCGCTGAACGATACCGCGGGCGAAGGTTAACGCGCGGTCAACCATAACGGCTTTAGTTTCGGCCCTTGCAGGGGCGGCCCCCATCTCCGGGCGGCCGCGCACAGGGGCTCTTGGGAAAACCGCGTGACGGCCAGATCGATCATCTTTGCGCTGACCGCGATCGCGCTGCTGTCCGCGGGCGCGGCGCGCGCCGCCGACCCGGTGTCTTTCGAAACCGTCCGCAGTGACGGCTATGTCCGTATCAAGATGGTGTTCCCCGACAGCCTGGCCGAACAGCCCATCGCCGCCGAGGCGGCGGTGGATAACGAGGTTCTGGTGGCGCGGTTCAACCGCGCGGTGTCCGGCGACCCGGCCCCGATCCTGTCCAATCTGGGGGCCGAGGCGGCGATGGCGCGGCTGGACCCTGACGGCCGGGTGCTGCGCGTGGCGTTGCGCATGCCGGCGCGCGCCCATGTTTCCCGCTCCTACAATGTCATCGCGATCGACCTGCTGCCGCCGGAGGCGGAGGACCCGCCCGATATCGTTTCCCCCCGCGAACAATCCGAGATTGAAGCGGCGGCGCGCGCCGCCGCTGCGCCGCCCCCGCCGCCGCCCGAACCCGACCCGCCGCTGGAGGTGGAGGTCGGCCGCGCCTCCAGCGCGGCGTTCGAGCGCGTGACGCTGCGCTGGCCGGAGCCTGTCTCTTTCCAGACCGAACGGCGGGAGCCGCGCGTGCGCATCGCGTTCGAGCGTGACGCCATCCTGGACCTGGCGCCGATCCGCGCGGACCTGCCCCGCCATCTGGAGGGGCTGACCGAATCCCACGTCAACGGGAAGCTGATCCTGAGCTTTGACCTGGCCGAAGGGGCGGATCTCAGCGTGCGGCAGGACGGCGCGATGGTGACCATCGATCTGACGGGCGGCGATTCAGACCTGAACGCCATCGCGGCGCTGGAAGAAGCGGCGCGGCGCATGAACGCCGAGGACCCGGAAGAGGCGCGGCAGGAACAATATGAGGCGGACCGTCTGGTGCTGGCCGCCGAACCGCGCGAGCCGACCCTGTTCAAGGAAACCGAGGCGGTGGTTCACGCCGCGCCGGAGCGCAACCCGGTTCCGGCCAGCGGCGTGGTGCCGATCCGCGGCGTGGCGCTGGGCGGCGACCTGCTGATGCGGTTCGACTGGGCGGCGCCCGTTCCGGCCGCCGCGTTCCGCCGGGGCGAGGCGATCTGGATCGTGTTCGCGGCGGAGGCGGATCTGGATGCCGGGGAGCTGCTGCGCGGCCATCGCCGGCATATCCTGGATATCGACCAGTTCACGGGCGAGGGCTACACGGCGCTGCGCATCACCGCGCCGCCATCGACCCTGATCGAGGCGCGGACGGAAGAGGGGCGGCAGGGCTGGACCTTTGCCCTGTCCAACCGCATCGAGACGCCGCCGCTGGCGGTGACGCTGCTGCGCGAGGCGACGGGGCGGGGGCCGGGGCGTCTTCTGGCCGCGCTGCCGGACGCCGGGCCGGTGTTCAATATTCCGGACCCGGATGCGGGCGACGAGATCGCCGTGGTGACCGCGCTGCAGCCGCCGCGCGGCCTGATCGCGGGACAGGATTTTCTGGAGCTGACGGCGCTGCCCACCGCGCACGGCCTGGCCTTCGTGCTGCTGGCCGATGACGTGGTGATAACGCCGGAGGCCGAGCGCGTGGCGCTGGAGCGGCCGCGCGGGCTGGCGCTGTCGCCGACCAGCGCGGGGCGCGCCGCGGTGCAGACCGCCACACGGCGGGGAACCGCCGCGCCGGTGTCGCCGGCCTATATCGATTTCGACGGCTGGAAGGCGGACCAGCCCTTTATCGAGGCGGAATCGGCGCTGGAGCGCCGGATCGCGACCGACCCGAATGATGATTCCTACATGGCGATGGCGCGCTTTCTTCTGGCCTATGAGCTGCCGCAGGAGGCGCTGGGGGCGCTGGACCTGGCGCTGTCGCACCGGCCGCAGCTGGAGATCGACTCGCATTTCCTGGCGATGCGCGGCGCGGCGAATTACATGGCCGGGCGCTATGACGAAGCCGGGCGAGACCTGACCGCGCCGGTGCTGGACCGGGATTCGGCGGCGCAGCTCTGGCGCGGCATGCTGGCGCTGGAAGGCGAGGACTGGGACGGCGCGCGGGAATATTTCGAGCGGGGGCGGGAGGCGTTCTATCTGTTCTCCCCCGAATGGCGGGCGCGGTTCCGCGCCGGCTATGCCCGCGCGGCGCTGAAGCTGAACGATCTGGCGACCGCCAAGTCTCAACTGGAGCTGGCCGAGGCGGAAGCCCCGCGCGGACCGCTGGAAAAACATATCGAACTGGCGCGTGCGGGACTGGCCGAGTCGCTGGGCCGGCACGGCGAGGCCGCCGCGACCTATGACCGGCTTTCCATGTCCGGCGACGAAGCGGTGGAGGCGCGCGCGATTCTGGCGCGGGCGCAGATGGATCTGGAAACCGGCAGCGCCAGCCCGGACGAGGCGATCGACCGGCTGGAAGCGTTGCGTTTCCGCTGGCGCGGCGATGACGTGGAGCTGGAAACCAGCCGCACGCTGGGCAAGCTCTATGTCGAAAAGGGCGATTACCAGCGCGGCCTGAGCGTGATGCACGCGGCCATGACCCGGTTCCCGGAAAGCCCGGTGGCGCGGCGCATTTCCGGGGACATGTCGACCATATTCCGCAATCTGTTCCTGGAAGGCGAGGCGGAGCGTCTGGACCCGGTCGAGGCGCTGGCGCTGTACTACGAATTCTCCGAGTTGACCCCGATCGGGGCTGACGGCGACCGCATGATCCGGCGCCTCGCCGAGCGGCTGGTCGCGTTCGACCTGCTGGCGAAGGCCGCCGAACTGCTGCAGCATCAGGTGGATAACCGCCTGCGGGAGCCGGTGGCCCGGGCGCAGGTGGCGGCCGATCTGGCGCTGATCTACCTGATGGACCGGCGGCCGGAGAGCGCGCTGCGCACGCTGCGCTCCACCCGCGTTTCACGCCTGCCGGACGCCCTGACGCAGGAACGCCGGGTAATCGAGGCGCGGGCGCTGGCCGAGCTGGGCGCGGCGGAAAACGCGCTGGAGCTGCTGGAGGGCGACCGCTCGCTGGAGGCCGCGCGCCTGCGGGCCGATATCGCCTGGCAGTCCCGCAACTGGGAAAACGCCGGGAAACGGCTTGAAGAATTCCTCGGCGACGGCCTGGATGACGGATCAACCGTGCCGACCGCGGAACAGGAATCGTCGATCCTGCGCGCCGCCGTCGCCTATTCGCTGGCCGGCGATCAGACCGCGTTGACGCGCCTGTCCGGCCAGTACCGCGACGCGATGGACAAGACCGGATCGGCCAGCGCCTTCCGCGCGGTCACCGGGCGGGTCGAGACGGAAGGACTCGCCCTGGCCGAGATCGCCCAGCGCGTTTCCGACACGTCTGATCTTGAAGCCTTCCTCGACAGCCGCCGCGGCCGCCTGGAAGGCGACGAACCCCGGATGGACTACGCCCCGCCCGCAAACGAACAGGCCGTCGCCGACGCCGGCGGGGCCAGCGGCGGCTAGGACGCCGGTCTGATCGGTTTATAGCCGTAAGCTTCCCTGTAATCGCGCGGGCTGAGCCCATGATAACGATGGAAGGCGCGTGTGAATGCGGAGAAATCCGCATATCCACTGGCAAGGGCGATATCACCGACCTCCCGATTGCTGCATCGCAAGTGTTCTGCAGCCCGTGTCAGACGCATTATCCGCAGTTCTTCAGCCACGCTCATATCCAGCTCTCGAAACGCCCGGTAGAGGTGAGCGCGTGAACATCCAAGTGTGCGCGAGAGGTCGGTAACCGTCAGAGAGGGGTCATGCAGCCTGTCGCTCATGCACTGGCGGGCAGCGGCAACCAGATCCTTGTGGTCGAGTTTCTGCACCTTATCGCGGCGTGCGGGCGCCATCCCCCTGAGTAGCGTAGCCGCCATGGACTTGGCGGCCAGTATCGCAGCATCCGCATCTTCCTGACCCAAGTCGTTGAATTGACGGGAAATTGCCAGAAGGTGATCGTGCAAGATTTGGCCAAGGGACGTCCGAGGCAGTTGCCGAAAACCGCAACGCGGAGTCGGATCGCCACCGAGCAGTCCGGTTGCGTAGGAGCGCGGCAGGGTCAGGTACAGATTAGACAATTGTTCAGCCTGAAATTCTGGGGCGCGGCCTGCGTCAAGAATGTACAGCGTGCCGGTCGATTGAAGTTCCTTCATGTGACCACGCTCGTCCCGAAGACCAAGCCGTCCGGAGTCGAATATTCCCAGCAGCACGTCCTCACCGCCCAAGGCGTTAAACCGCGCCTTGTTTGATGAGCTGATTGTTCGACTTAGGGCGACGCCGGCGGAGACCGACTGAATGCCAATGAGTTCGCCATGGAATTGGCCGGTTACCCGAGCTTCGCCACTAGGTGTCATATCCACGCCGGGAAACATTTCGCGCCAATAGTCGAATTGTTCAGATTGGGGCGCTGAAGACGTGCTGGCCCGGATTAGCGTGACCGGAGGTGGATGAGGCTGCCCCTGCGGCATCGATATTCCATGCGTGTTGAGCTTTTCATCATCACTATCAACACGCCAGCAACGTGGCCACGCCTCTCCCTCCGAAAACTTGGAACATTCTGCACAGAGTTTGAAACAATGCGCCTAACGGCGGCCGTGCCCGACATGCGACCCATCGACCAGTCCAAGACTCCAGATCACTGGAACGCCTTATGAGGTCGCAAATGCTAAATCTATTCAACGCCAGTTTTGAGCAATTTCCAGTCCTTCGGGGATGGCAGGACCGAATAAATAAGCGTCGGGATGACGGCGGACTGGACGCGAAAGATGATGCGGTTGCAGTAGATGAAAACGCCATACTGAACAGTGATCTTTTTGCAGATAATGGCTCTGGCGCGGATCGTGAAAATACATTTGGGGAGCTGGAAATCGCTTCCGTCAACGGCTCATTCGCCGATGTCGGAGAGGTGATTGCGCTCGATTCGGGCGCGCTTTTGACAGTGAACGAGGATGGTACCTTCCATTACGATCCGAACGGGGCGTTCGACGATCTTCTGGAAGGGGAGACAGCGACCGAGACTTTCACTTATCAGGCGCGCAGCACGTCTTCCCCCCTCGCGCTGGACGAGGCAACGGTGACCGTCACCATAAACGGGGTGAACGAGCCGCCGGTGATCACGTCAGGCGCAAGCGCGAGCCTGGCTGAAAATGGAACGGATACCGGCTACACCGCGACCGCTGTCGACGATGCGGGCGGAGTGATTTCTTTTTCCATTACCGGCGGCGCCGATGCGGCGCTGTTCTCCATCGACGCGGCGACTGGCGAATTGATATTCAAAGCCGCCCCGGACTTCGAGAATCCCGGCGATGCGGATGGCGACAACGCTTACGAGTTGGAAGTATCCGCCACCGATGATGGGGGGCTTTCGGATAGCCAGAGCGTAACGGTGAGCGTGACCGGCGTCGATGAGCCTGTGAATTTTACTCCGCCGGCCAATATCGACGCCCCGGAAAATCAGGTCTTCACTATTTTCAAGTTCAACGCCGCAGACCCGGAAGGCGAGGCGATGACCTATTCACTGAGCGGGGCAGACGCGGCGCTGTTCGATCTGGACAGCAATACCGGCACACTCATGTTCAAGGATCGCCAGAATTTCGAGGATCCGGACGACGCCAATAATGATGGCGATTACGAGATTACAATCACCGCGACAGGGGCGGGCGAAACTCTGGACCGCGACATCACGGTCTCGCTGACGGACGAAAACGACTTGCCCTATCTGCCAGATGATCAGGAATTGCCTGCTGCGCCGGTAGAAAATCAGGCCGATTTTGAGCTGGTCACATATGTCGCTATCGATGAAGATGGCGATGATGTCACCTTCTCGCTGGAAGGTGAGGACGCAGAATTTTTCACGATAGATCCCGTGACCGGACGGCTTGCAACGGCTGTCGCCTTCGATCACGAGAATCCGCAGGATGCCGATGGCGACGGATGGTACGACTATCAGGTGATTGCCACGGACTCCCAGGGTGGGGAGATTACTCTAAGCTCCATTACAACCCTTGTGGTGGACGTGAACGAGGCGCCCGCAATCACCTCTGACGCTTTGGCGAGTGTCGCCGAAAACCGGACCGATACCGGCTATGCGGCGACAGTGGCGGATGAGGATGAGGGCGACAGTATCAGCTTCTCCATCACGGGCGGCGCCGATGGCGGATTGTTCAGTATCGACAGCGATACGGGCGAACTGACCTTCGATTCCGCCCCGGATTTCGAGCATCCGGGCGATTCTGACGGCGATAACAGTTACGAGGTCGAGATTACGGCCACAGACAAAGAGGGCCTGACCGATGCCCAGACGGTGACTGTGGAAGTCGTCAATTCAAACGAGGCGCCTGAACTTTCATGGTTCACTGTAACCGACGGCATGCCGGAAGCATTCACGGCAAAAGGCTATGACCTTGTCGATGTGAGGACAGCCGATCCGGATGCCGGCGATACGACAATATTTTCCTTGTCGGGCGACGACGCGAACGCGTTCGAGGTCGATGAATCAACTGGCGAAGTCACGCTGGCCGGGGCGCTGGATTTTGAAAACCCGACGGATGCAGATGGCGATAATGTATACGAATACACAGTTGTCGGGACAGATGAGGGCGGTCTCTCGGATTCCCTGAGTTTTACCCTTACAATTACTGACTCCAATGACGCCCCGTCCGAGGCGCAGGCGCCTGATGTAATTCCATTCGCGCGGAATCAGGCCGATGCCGATTGCGCGCAATTCTATGCGCAGGACGATGACGGGGATTCCTTCACCTATGCGCTGACCGGGCCGGACGCCGCCCTGTTCAATATCGACCCGAACACGGGGGAGGTTACGACGGCGGTCGCGCTGGCGGGCAACCCGGACGATAACGGCGACAACATCTACAGCATCGAATGCGTGGTCACGGACGAACACGGCGCCAGCCGGAATATTGGCGGGGTCAGCCTTGTGCCCGGCCCGGACGCATCGGGCGAACCGGCGGGCGCGTCCACCGCGGGGGCGGACGAGATCGCCGGGCTTCTGGCGGCGGAAGAGGCCGGGCGGCCGGGCGAAGACGCGCTGTACGGAGCCGCGGCGAATGTATCGGCCGGGCTGGCTGAAGGGCTTGATGCGCTTGTATCGGATATTCACGGCGTGTCTGACGGGGCGGACCTTTTATTGATGTGACCGGCCCGCGGGCTGCGGCCGCCATGTTATGTTGGGCGGATGTGGCGTGTTTTGAAATCCAGGCTGAAGCCAGGTCCGACGTCTGCGGCAAGAATAAGCGGTCTGACCGTTCTCTGGATTGCGGCGCTATTCCTTGCCGCCTGCGTATCGCAGGGCGCGCCGCGGGCCTCGGCCGGGGATTGCGTGACGGCGACCGTGTGGTCGAACGGGTGGCACACCAATATCGCGCTGCCGGCGGACGCGATGGAGGCGGATCATCCGCTTCGGTTGCTGTTCCCCGAGGCGGAGCATTTCCTGATCGGCTGGGGCGAGCGTGACTTCTATCTGGACGAGGATCCGGGCTTGTGGACAGGGCTGGACGCGATCATCCCGCCCAGCCCGTCAGTCATGCAGGTCATCGCCGCGGACGAGCCGGTGGAAAACCGGATATGGCGGGGCGAAGAGACCGTGCGCGTGGCATTGTCCCGCGCCGGGCGGGCGCGGCTGGCGCGGGAAATCGGCGAGACGCTGGCGCTGGACGAGACGGGCGCGCCGGTGATCGTTCAGGGCGGGCGCGTGGAGGGGACAAGCCTGTTCCTGGAGGCGCGGCCGGACTTCCATCTTTTCCATATGTGCAACCACTGGACGGCGGCGCGGCTGGCCGGGGCCGGCGTGAAGCTGCGCCCGTCGCTGGCGTTCCACGCGCCCTGGCTGACGGGCGCGCTGAGGCGCAACGCGCCGCAGTCCTGCCCGACTAGCTGAAACTCTGCACCAGGCTGCCGGCGACCAGCCGCCAGCCGTCCACCAGGACGAAGAAGATCAGCTTGAAGGGCAAGGATATGATGATGGGCGGCAGCATCATCATGCCCATCGACATGAGGATGGACGCCACCACCAGGTCGATCACAAGGAACGGGATGAACAGCAGGAAGCCGATCTCGAAGGCGCGGCGCAGCTCCGAAATCATGAAAGCCGGGGCGGCGATCCAGAGCGGCACGGCTTCCGGGCTTTCCGGGTCCGGCTGGTCGGACAGGCTGTAGAAAAGCTGCAGATCGTCGTCGCGCGTCTGTTCCAGCATGAAGGTCTTGATGGGGCCGGAGGCGGCGGTGAAGCCCTCGTTCAGCTCCACCTCCCCGTTCATCAGCGGCTCCACGCCGCGGTCCCAGCTCTGCTGGAAGACCGGCCACATCACGAAAGCGGTGAGGAACAGCGACAGTGAGATGATGACCGCGTTCGGCGGGCTCTGTTGCAGGCCCAGCGCGGTGCGCAGCAGCGACAGCACGACGATGATGCGCACGAAACTGGTGGTCATCACCAGAATGGACGGAGCCAGCGACAGGATGGTCAGCAGGGCGACAAGCTGAATCACCCGGCCGGTGAGGGCGTCGCCTTCGCCAAGGTCGAGGCTGAATTCCTGCGCCTGCGCCGGGGAGACGAGCGCGAAAACCGCCAGCGCCGCGCCCGCGAGGATCAGCAGATTCCTGATGAGACGCGATGCGGTCATGGCGCGGTACCGCCGCTGATGGCGGGCGTGGCGGCCGAGGCGGGGTCAGGCTCCGGCGGGGCGTCGCGGCTTTCGATCAGGGTTTCCCCGGTGGAGCCGAGCAGGATCAGGTGCTCCCGCCCGTCGACGCGAATCAGGGCGGCGCGGCGGCGGGCGTCGATCATCAGGGTTTCGACCAGCCGCATCCGGCCGCCTTTGGCGCCGCCGGCAAGCTGCATGAAATTGAAGCGCCGCGCGGCATAGGCCAGCGCCGCGATCAGGCCCAGCGTGACCAGCAGCCCGCCCGCATAGCGTCCGAAATCCACCAGATCCATGAGATATGTCCCGCCCGAAAAGCCAGCCGTGAATCAGCTGCGGGCCACCTTGCGGGGCGCGCCGTTAATGCGTCGTAAACCATGGGGTTTAAGCTGTGCTTAACCATACAAAGGCAATGTCTGCCCACTGACCCGGAATTTTTTGCTCTCAAGGGAGAGGCGATATGGGCATCGATAATTCGCCGGTTCTCGACCTGCTGAAATCGACTATGGGCTATCTGACTAAGCGTCAGGAGACGCTGGCGGAGAATGTCGCCAACGCCAACACGCCCGGCTACACGCCGCGCGATATCAGCCGTTCCGCCTTCGAAAAGGCGATAGAAAGCGAGTCGCGCCGCGCCGGCCTTATGACCACGGCGTCGGACCGTCATTACGGCGCCCCGTCACAACAGAAGAGTTTCAATCCCGATGTCCTGAGGGCGACCAGCGCGCCGGATTCGGCGACCACGATCAACGGCAATTCCGTGGTGTTGGAAGACCAGATGACCAAGGTGGCCGAGACGCGCATGGAATATGAGGCGGTGGTCGGGCTGTACAACAAGAGCCTGGCGCTGATCCGCTCCGCCGCGCGCTCGCCAGGCCGCGGCTAGCAGAGGGGGACTTAAGCCATGAAAGATATCGCCAACATCATGTCCATCGCCGCGTCCGGCATGAAGGCGCAATCCTCGCGGATGCGCATCATCGCCGAGAACGTGGCCAATGCGGACTCCACCGGCCGCACGCCGGACGACGACCCCTATCGCCGCCAGATGCCGACCTTCGAGTCGGAGCTGGACCGCGCCAGGGGCGTGCGCACCGTGCGGATGAGCGAGATCACGCCGGACATGAGCGATTTCGACATGCGTTACGAGCCGGGTCACCCGGCCGCGGACGCGGACGGCTACGTCAAGACGCCGAACGTCAACACGCTGATCGAGCTGATGGACATGCGCGAGGCGCAGCGCAGCTTCGAGGCGAACATGAATGTCATGGAATCCTCGCGCGCCATGCTGATGCGCACGATCGACCTGCTGCGCCGTTAAGGGAGACTGATCAATGGCCGCCAATCCGCTTGCCGCGATGAACGCCTATGCCGCCGCCGCCGGGGTGCAGCCCATGCAGGGCGCCTCTCAGGCCGCCAGCGCCGCCAAGGCCGGGCCGTCGCAATTCACCGCCCTGATCGAGAACGCGGTGCAGGACGCCACCGACCAGATGGCGAACGCCGAACAATTGAGCATGCAGGCCGCCACCGGACAGGCGGAAATGATCGACGTGGTGACGGCGGTATCCGCCGCGGAAACCACGATGGAAACCATGCTGGCGGTGCGCGACGAGGTGATCCGCGCCTACCAGGAAATCCTGCGGATGCCGATTTAAGACTTGTGGCGAAATCGCCGCATCTTCGCGTTATAGTCGCTCGTGAACAAAAATTCCGTGGAGGCTGACGCGCATGTTCAAGAGTTCTTCCATCCTCGCCCTTGCCGCCGTGCTGCTGGCCGCCTGCGCCAGCGAGCCGGAACCCGCGCCCGCGCCGCCGCCGCCCCCGGAAGAACCCGGACCGGACTCCGGGACGATGGGCGGTATGTGCGGGGGAATCGCCGCGATTTCCTGTCAGGACGAGACCGCCTATTGCGCCTATGGCCCGCAGGATTTCCAGATCGCGGACGCCTCCGGGATCTGCAAGGAGCAGCCCGATATCTGCACGGCCGAGTACAAGCCGGTCTGCGGCTTCGACGGCAAGACTTACGGCAATGCCTGCAACGCCGCGATGGAGGGCGTTTCGGTTCGCAGACAGGGCGTCTGTGAAGGCGACGAGGGCACGACGGCCCGCTAGACGCCGCCTCTAGAGGCCAAGGGTTTCGGCGAGCATCCGCCGCTCTTCCGGCGGCATGGCGTCGAAATCCTTCAACGCGTCCTCGACCATGAATTCCGGCATGCCCTGACCCAGCAGGAAGTTTCTGTAGGCTTCCCGCAGGGCCGGGTCCGCGGGCGCGGCGCCGCCGTCCCCGGAGAGGTCCGGATCGACGCCCCCGGCCGAGCCGCCGCCGGATGCGGCGGGAATTTCCATTGCTTCCAAATAGGCGCGGGCTGCTTCCATCATCGGCGCCATGGCGGGATTGGAATCGATCAGGTCGTCGATCACGGCCTGTTTCACGCCGCCCGTATGTATCTGGAGATCTTCCTCGCCGAGCCACGGGGAAGCCACGGTGAACGCGCCGGAAATCTCGTCCACCACGGGCAGAGAGGCGTTGCCGGGCGCCGGATCGGGCAGGCGGCTCTCGTCGGTCATCACGCCGCTGAAACGGCCGCGCAGGGCCGAGGTGGAATATTCGGTGATCGTGACCTTTCCGTTCAGGCGGTATTTGCGTTGGCTGGACGGGTCTGTATCGGCCGGGCCGCGGGACCGATACCAGCCGCCATCGCCGTCCGAGACCTCGATCATCGCCTTGTCGAGGGTTCCGGTGAATCCGTAATCGATCAACGGCGTTATGAGGGTGACCATTGCGCCTTCCGTCCGGGCGATGGTGGTGAAATTATCAATCACGCCGCTCATGTACCGGTCATAGCCGGCGGCCTCCATGCCGGCGGTCATGCCCATCATCTGACCCGTGATCCCGCCGCGGCCCATCGCGCTCAGCGGCGCGGCGCCATAGCTGCCGGGCGCAAGGTTCAGCTCGATTGTCAGGGTCGGGCCGCATACCTGGTAAACGAAGGGCTCCTCACAGGACTGCGGATCGGCGTCCTTGAATACGCGCATGCCGATCGTGCTGTGCGCGGACATCGCCTGCACGCCGGTTTCAATGTCTTTCCGCGCGGCGAGGGCGATGGGGTCCTCCTCCCGGGCGCCGGGCGTTGGGGAGGGCGATGGAGCCGCGGCGCTGCGCGACCTGGCGTTGCTCTTTCCGGCGGTCTTCACGGGCGCGGGTTTTTCCGGCTTCGGCGTGGTCATGGAGCTTTGCCAGCCCGACATGGTGAGCTTCAGCGTGACAGTCTGCTTCGGCGTCTTCGCGGGGTCTTCATTGATGTTGGAGACCGCGAAATACTGGATTTCGTCCGTCGGCACGCGGAACTGCCAGTGCGCCAGATAGCCGCCATTGGGGCTGGATGCGATAATGGGCTGGGCCACGCGCGCGCCGCCCGCCTGCGCCAGGACCAGCGATTCCAGGTTTTCCAGATTGCTCGACTCCGCCTGGAAAGTGACATCCACGACTTCAGACAGGCTGAAGCCGACGCTTACGCACGCCGCCGTGACCGGCGGCAGGGAGAGCGTGACCTTCGCTGTTGGGCTGGGGTCGCTCAGTTGCGCCTTGTGACATGCGCCCAGCAGGATTTCCGTCCAGCGTTTCCGGGCCTCGGACGCCGGAGTCCGGGTCAAATTCATGCGCCCGGGCGCATAGTCGATCAGGGTGGAAACCGCCGCCGGATAGACGCGGTCCAGTCCGATTTTGAATTCATTTTCCAGATTCTTGTCGAGCCATGCGGTCTCGGCGGCCACGCCGGCTTTCCGGACGTTCCGCTGGAAGAAGGGATGAAGATAGGAATAGTCGCCGGGGCGCTCTTTCGCCGAGGCGCGGCTTCCGGCGCTGCGCGCGGCCTTTTCCTCGGCCAGATACCGCCAGAGGGATGCGGTCAGATAACCCAGATCGTCATCAACGCCCTTGCCCTTTTTCACGCGGTCGGCGAGCGGCCGGGCGTAGGAGCGGCCGCCCCAGCGGCTGACAGGCTGGTTCCGGCTGCCCTCCTTGCCGCGCAGTCGGAACGCCATTTCCTCGCCAATGGCCTGCGCCGTGCCCTCCACGATCCAGTCACCCAGCGTCCAGTTTTCCGAAAACAGCGGATAGGCATTCTGCACGCAGTGAAACAGCTCATGGCCCAGGTGCTCGAAAAGACGCTCGTCGAAGCGGCCATTGCGAATGGCGCGGGAGCTATCGATCCGCATGCGGCATTGCCCTTGCGAATATCCCGCGCGGGCCGGGGGCAGGGCGTCGTCATAATCGAACAGGGCGACGATATAGCCCTGATCGTCATACTGCATGGGGGGCGCGTCGAAGCCCATATCGTCCAGCTTGACGGCGGCCTCGTTCAGATAGGTCTCCATACGGGCGATATGGGGCGCGAACGCATCGGCCTCGGCCCCGCGCGCGAAGGCCAGATCCTCAAGCCAGTTGGAAACCGTGCCGGGCTCGCCCGGCGTCAACTCCACCCTGAAATCATGGGTGGGCCAGTCTTTCGCCGCCGCGCCAAGCGGCATGGCCGCCGCGGTCAGCGCAAGCGTCAGCGTGCGCAACATGATCGTTCCTCCCCCGGATACTCGACCCTACAGGCAAAGAAACGAAATGCGGGCCGGAACTCGGCCACGGAAAATCCGCGGCCGGGCCGAACCCGCATCAGGTCCTATTCCTGCAGATCGGAGGGCAGGACGGGGGTGGCGATGGCGTGGATGAAGGCGTCCCAGCGGGCCGTCTCGTCATCGCCGCCAACGCGGTCGACATACTGGCCGGCCATGACTTCGCCGACGCCGTAATTCACGATATAGCCGCGATAGGTCTCGGTGAAGTCCAGGCTCTGGGCCGCGCGCTCGGGCGAGGTCAGCGTGTAGCGCTGGATGCGGTCCTTGTAGGTTTCCGCGTCGATATCGCCATCGAGATAATCGCGGGCCGTGTCCGCGCGCATCAGGCGCAGGGCCTGCATGTCTTCGCGCAGGGCCGCGTTGGTCTCGGCCAGCGCCGGGTCGATGCCCGCCAGCGGGTAGAGCACGTCGCGCTCGAACGCTTCGCGCTCTTCCGGCGTGAACGCCATGTCGATTCCGTAATTGGCCGTGCCTTCCGCGATCAGGGCGGTGGGCGCGTAGAGCGGGAACATGGTGAACTCGATCCAGCCGCGATCCTCGACCATGCGGGCCTCACGCAGGGAGTTCAGCGTGTGATGGCCCGGATAGCCCTCGTGACAGCCCAGATCGACGGCGCGGTCGATACGCACGGGCAGGTCGGTATTGATCTCGATCAGGCTCTCATGGCCGCCCTGATACCAGTTATAGCCGGACCAGGGCTGGTCGGTGACCAGCTCCATATGGAAGAACTCGTCCTCCGGCAGGGCGACATGGTCCATCGTCCGTGCGCGGCATTCCTCGATGGCCGCGTCCATGACCACCTGCAGGTTCTCGTCCGGGATTTCCAGCCGTTTCTTGAAGTCGTCGACGCGCTTCCACAGCGGATCCTCGCCGGGCAGCAGGTCGCCGATCGCGGCCAGCGCCGCCTCGACCTCTTCCATGTCCGGTTCCGGCGCGACGACGCCGTAGAGGGACTGTGTTTCCTCGTCGAAGGGCACGGTTTCGCCGCGCGCCATGCGGACGCGGGTCTGCATGGCTTCCAGGTGCGCGATCAGGAACGCCTTGCGGTCGTCCGACAATTCGTCTTCGGCGTCCGGCTCGGCCTGCGCGGCGCGCGCCAGCAGGGCGTCGATGTGGTCGGAGACGGCGTCGAGGCCGGCGGCTTCGGCCTCCGCCGCCGTCCGCCATTCCTCCGGGCCGTAATAGGCGTCCACGAAGCCCGGATCATGGGCCTCCAGCGCCAGGCTGACCTTCACATAATCCTCGGCGACCGCGTCCAGCGTAACCGCCTGGGCTTCAGGGGCCTCGCCGGGTGCGGCGGGGTCCGCCGCCTGCTCCGCGCAGGCCCCCAGAAGGGCCAGCGCGGAAAGGGCTGCGTAGCGGATCATTCTTCACCCGCCTGTTTGGCGGCGATCCATTCATCGACCTGCTCTTCCAGAATGGCCAGCGGCAGGGAGCCATTGGCCAGCACGGTCTCGTGATACTCGCGAATGTCGAAGTCATCGCCGAGAGCTTCCTGAGAGCGCTCGCGCAGCTCCTGGAACTTCAACATGCCGATCTTGTAGGCCGTGGCCTGTCCCGGCATCACGATGTAACGCTCGATCGCCTTGACGATGTCGCCTTCCGGGTTCGGCGTGTTTTCCTTCAGCCAGTCGATGGCCTCCTCGCGGGTCCATTCCTTCTCGTGCAGGCCGGTATCGACCACCAGCCGGCCGGCGCGCCACAGCTCCATCGCCAGGCGGCCGAAGTCGGAATAGGGATCCTCATAGAGGCCCATGGTCTTGGGGAACCACTCGCTGTACAGGCCCCAGCCCTCCGTATAGGCGGTCTGGCCGCCATATTTGCGGAACTTGGGAATGCCCTGAAGCTCCTGCGCAATGGCGATCTGCATGTGATGGCCGGGGATGCCCTCGTGATAGGCCAGCGCCTCCATCTGGTAGGTCGGCATATCGCGCGTGTCATAGAGGTTCGCGTAATAGGTGCCGGGGCGGGAGCCGTCCGGCGCGGGGCGTGAATAGAACGCCTTGCCCGCCGACTGCTCACGGAATTCCTCGACCGCTTTCACGATCAGGTCGGCTTCCGGCTTGCGCAGGAACTGCTCGTCCAGACGGCCCCGCATATTGTCGATCAGGGCGCGCGCCTCGGCCAGATAGGCTTCGCGGCCCTCATCGGTGTTGGGGTAGTAGAACTGGTCGTCCGTGCGCATGAATTCGAAGAATTCCTGCAGCGTGCCGTCGAACTCCACTTCCTCCATGATGGCGCGCATTTCGGAATGGATGCGCTCGACCTCGTCCAGACCCAGCTCGTGGATCTCGGACGCGGACATGTCCGTCGTGGTCATCTGTTTCAGGCGATAGTCGTAATAGGCCGCGCCGTCAGGCAGCTTCCATGCGCCGTCCTGCTCGGTCGCCATCTCCTGCTGGCGCTCCAGCTCGGCGATCAGGTTTTCATAGGCCGGTTTGACGGAGTCCAGCATCGCCGCGCGGGCGTCGTCCTTCAGCGCCTGTTTCTCCTCTTCCGGGATGTCCAGCGCGTCGACTTTCTTGGTGAAGTCGGCCCAGAGGGCGGAGGGTTCGCCGTCATCGAACGGCGCGCCGGAAATGACGTTCTTCGCGTCCCGCAGAACGTGCGCATAGACGAATTTCGGCGGCATGATCTCCAGATCCGCGCGGCGCGTGGCGTTATCCACGGCCTGGCTGAGATAGCCGTTCACGCCTTCGAGGCGGGAGACATAGGCCTCCGCATGCGCCTTCTCGGACACGCGGTGCTGGTTGATCAGGAAGGCCGGGATGCCCGACTGCGCGCCATACATCTGGTTGAAGGTGTAGACGTGCTCGCGATACGGCCAGCCGGCCTTCTCGCGGGTCTTGTCATATTCGAACAGCCGCCAGGACAGCTTCGTTTGATCGTCCAGCGCGTCGAAATCGAAGCTGGACTTCATCTCCGCAAGCTGGGCCTGGGAGAGTTCATAGGTTTCTTCCTGGTATTCCGGCGTCAGATTGTCCCACTTGCCGTAATCCTCATCCATGACGCCCAGATAGGTCTTGGCCATGGGCGAGCGTTCGAGGCTCTCATTATAGGTTTCCTCGAACCACGCGTTCAGCTGCTCGGACTCGGTCTCGGCGGCCTGTTCGGCCGTATCGGCCGGGGCCTGCGTCTCCGCGGCGGCTTCGGCCGGAACGGCGGCGTCATTGGCGGCGCTGTCCTGGGCGGCCTGCGGTTCGCCGCAGGCGGCGGCCAGCACAATGGCGGCGGACACGCCCGTCAGAAGTCTCAGTTTCATAAAATCCGTCTCCTGTAAGAATTATCGCGGCCCTCGCGCGCTCATGGCGCGGGACCGTCTCCCCGAATGTGACGCGCACCCTAGCATTTTGAGCGCAGACAAAAATGAACTCGCTGTAATGTGGGCCGGCGGGCGGAGGACTGTCAGTCCGCGCTGAAGCTTAAGCCCGAATTAACCATGACCCGGCAAAACGTGCCTATTGGCCCAGCCGCGCGAGACGCCTTGTCATGGAACCGATTGAAACGCTGGATTTTGCCCGTGACGGGGTGTGGCTGATGCTGTCGATGGCCGCGCCGGTGATGATCGTCGGCCTGGCCGTCGGCCTGACCATCGCGCTGTTCCAGGCGCTGACCCAGATTCAGGAAATGACGCTGGTCTTCGTGCCCAAGATCATCGCCATCTTCATTTCGCTGATCATCTTCCTGCCGCTGATGGGCGCGCTGATGAGCGGCTACATGACCCGTATCTTCGAACGCATCGCGTTGATGTGAGGGGGTAGGGCGTGCTCGCCGAAGCCCTTGTCCAGGTCAGTTTCGCCGCGCTGCTGATCTTCGCGCGGACCGGCGCGATCATCATGCTGATGCCCGGCATTGGCGAAGGGTTCGTGCCGGCGCGCATCCGCCTGGCTTTTGCCTTTCTGTTCGCCATCGCCATGGCCCCGATCCTGTCACGCGTCATGCCAGCCGCCCCGGAAATGGTCGGTCCGCTGGCCATGCTGGTGGGAACGGAAATCATCATCGGGCTGATCATCGGCATCATCACCCGCTTCTTCATGATGGCGCTGGCCGTGGCCGGACAGGTGATCGGCATGCAGACGGGCCTGGCCTTCGCGCAGGCTGTGGACCCGACGCTGGGCCAGCAGGGCGCAATCGCCGGCGCCTTCCTGAACATCACGGCGCTGACCCTGATCTTCGTGACCAATCTCCACCACGTCCTGCTGGCCGCCATCCGCAACAGCTATGAGGTGTTTCCCGCCGGCGCGCTGCCCGCTGCGGGCGATGCGTCGCAATGGGCGCTGAGCACGTTCGCGGAGGTGTTCACGCTGGGCATCCAGATGGCCTCGCCGCTGCTGGTGTTCGGACTGGTCTTCTATCTGGCGCTGGGCGTGCTTTCGCGTCTGATGCCGCAGGCGCAGATTTTCTTCATCGCCCTGCCCAGCAATATCCTGGTCGGGTTCTCGATCTTCGCGCTGGTCATGGGGGCCGCGCTGCTGGCCTGGCTGGACCGGTTCGAGGCCTTCATCATGCAGATGGGGGGCTAGAGCGCCGCCATGGCCGACGATCAGGACAAGAGTCAGAAGACAGAACAGCCCTCGCAACGAAAACTCGACGAGGCGCAGAAGAAAGGCGACTCGCCGCGCAGCCAGGAAATTCCCGGCTGGTTCGTTCTGGCCTCCGGCCTGTTCGTGATCGCGGTGATGTCGCAGACGACGATGGGGGCGGTCAGCGACTGGCTGCGCATGTTCCTGGCGCGGCCGCACGATATTGCGGTCGACGCCGCGGCGCTGCCGGGCCTCGCCGCCGCCGTGGGAGTGCGCATCGCACTGAGCCTTGGCGCGCTGTTCGGGGTGATCATCCTGGCCGCCATCGCCGGCAACATGGTGCAGACCAAGCCGGTCTGGACGTTCGAGAAAGTGAAGCCGAAGCTTTCCAAGCTGTCGCCGGTCGAGGGCGCAAAGCGCCTGTTCGGGCCGCAGGCGCTGGTCAATTTCCTGAAGGGCGTCGCCAAGATGTCGATGGTGGCGGTGGCGGTTTCCATCGCGCTGTGGCCGCGCCGCGACCAGCTTCTGGTCATGCCGCAACTGGATATCGTCGCGGCGCCGGTGATTATCCGCAACGCCGCGATCGCCCTGATGATCGCCGCGCTGATCGTTTATTCGGTGATCGCGGCGGCCGACTATGTCTGGCAGCGCCACTCCTTCATGCAGAAGCAGAAAATGTCCCGGCGGGAGCTGAAGGAGGAGATGAAGAACACCGAGGGCGACCCGCACGTGAAGGCCAAGCTGCGCCAGATAAGGCAGGAGCGCGGCCGCCGCCGGATGCTGGCCGAGGTGCCGGACTCCACCGTCGTGATCGCCAACCCGACCCACTACGCCGTGGCGCTGAAATATGAGCGCGGGGAAACCCCGGCGCCGATCTGCGTGGCCAAGGGCGTCGACGCGCTGGCCCTGCGCATCCGGGAAGTGGCCGAGGAATCGGGGGTGAGCGTGATCGAGGATCCGCCGCTCGCCCGCGCCCTGCACGCCACGGCCGAGCTGGACGAGCCGATCCCCGAGGAACATTTCCAGGCCGTCGCCCAGATCATCGGACAGATCATGGCGCTGGCGAAGAAGCGCGGACGCCGCGCGAACTAGACGAACGTAGTAGAGTAACCGCGAACAGGAATTGATTCGCGCCATGACCGATATCGCCAACGACTCTCCGCCCGCCCGCGCCGACCTTTTCGACCGGCTGTGGGTGCGGCTCGCCTTCTGGGGCTGCGCCGCCATTGCGTTCCTGGCCGCCGCGGTCGCGGTGTTCGCCGCGCCCGCCGCGGGCTGGCACGGCTTCCTTCTGCTGGCCGGGGTCACGGCGGCGGGATTTGCGCTGCTCTATGTCCTGCTGGCGGGCGAGGCCGCGGTGAAGGGGATGGAGCGCGGGACCAATGCGCCGCCGCCCGCCTTCGCCATGGCGGCGTTCGAATCCGCCCGCGATGCGCTGGTGGTCACCGACAAGCGGGGTACGCCGGTGGCGGCGAACCCGGCCTATATCGCGCTGACCCGGGTTTTCCACGCCGATGGAGAGGATGACCGCCCCGCCGGGCTGGACCGGCTGCTGGGCGGCGATCCGGACGCGTCATCGGCGCTGTTCCGCCTGGCCCGCGCCGCGCAGACCGGCCAGCCGGGCGCGGCGGACCTGCCCCCGCTTTCCGGCGCCGGGCGGCCCGTGACGCTGACCTCGCGGCCGCTGGGGCATGGCGAGACGCTGTGGCGGCTGAGCGAGACGCCGGCCCCCGAAAGCGATGAGACGGTCATCGCGCCGTCGGCCCCTTCGGGCGCGGGCGCTTTCGCGGACGCGGTTCCCGCGGGGCTGTTTTCCGCCGCCGCCGACGGGCGTCTGGTCTTCTGCAACGCGGTGCTGAAGGACTGGATCGGCGTTTCCGGCGAGGCGGACGAGCTGAAACTGACCGATTTTCTCAGCGGCGAGGACGCGCGGCAGGTCTTGCAGCGGCGCAAGGGCGCGACGCGGACAGAAGCGGTGATCCGCTCCCGCGGCGGGGTGGAGAGCCCGGCGGTGATCGTGACGGTCTGGCCGGAGGATGGCGGGCCGTCGCGCTCTGTCGTCTATGGCGAGTCGTGGACCGGCGTGCCAACCGCGCCGGCGCCGTCCGAAGCGGTGAGCGAGGCGGGCGAGAGCCAGTCCTTCGACGACATGTTCGCCAGCGCCCCGTTCGGTGTGGTGCGCCTGGACCGGGACGACCCGGCCGCGGCGGTGATCGAGGACGCCAACCCCGCCATTGTCCAGATGACGGGCGGGCAGGCGCAGCCGGGCGAGACGTTCGGGAAGCTGTTCGGGGCGGGGGTGTTCGACACCCTGGCCGCCGAGCGCAACGGCGAGCCGGTGGAGGCGCGCCTGACCGAGACCGAGCGCGACGCCCATGTCTATTTCGCGCAGGACGGGCTGGGCCGCTGGGTGGCCTATATCGTGGACGTGTCTGGCTGGAAGGATCTGGAACGCCAGCTGGTGCAGTCCCAGAAAATGCAGGCCATCGGCCAGCTGGCCGGCGGCGTGGCGCATGATTTCAACAATCTTCTGACCGCCATCCGGGGCAATTGCGACCTGCTGCTGGAGCGTCACCCGGTGGGTGATCCGGCCTATCCGGAGCTGCAGAACATCAACCAGACGGTCAGCCGCGCGGCGGGCCTGGTGCGCAAGCTGCTGGCCTTCTCCCGCAAGCAGACCTTCCGCGCCGAACTGCTGGACATGACGGACCTGCTTTCGGACCTCTCCGTGCTGTTGCGGCAGGTTCTGGAGGAAACGGTCAAGACCGACATCGTGCATGGCCGCGACCTGCCCAAGGTGCGCGCCGACAAGGGACAGATCGAAACCGCGCTGATGAATCTCGCCACAAACGCCCGCGACGCCATGCGCGATCAGGGCGGCGGCACGCTGACCATTCGCACCCAGGCCGCCGAACAGGCCGATATTCCGGACCGGGAGACCGGAACGAAACCTGGCGATTATCTGCTGATCGAGGTCTCGGACACCGGCAGCGGCATGGACGCCGAGACGCGCGAGAAGATTTTCGAGCCCTTCTTTACAACCAAGGAGCCCGGCAAGGGCACGGGTCTGGGCCTGGCCACCGTCTATGGCATCGTGAAGCAGTCCGGCGGCTATCTTTTCGTCGACTCCCGCGAAGGCGAGGGGACGACGTTCCGCATCTTCCTGCCGGCCGCGGAGGCCGAGGTTGAGGAAGTGCAGGCGATGGAGGAACAGGTCGCCCGCACCCGCGCGCCCAAGGCGCCGGCTGATCTGGCCGGCCGCGGCCGCATCCTGCTGGTCGAGGACGAAAACGCGGTGCGCCAGATCGCCGCCAAGACCCTGACCAAGCGCGGTTATGAGGTGATCGAGGCCGAAGACGGTGAGGAGGCGCTGGAGCTGGCCGAACAGTATTCCGGCCAGATCGACCTGATGGTCTCCGATGTCGTGATGCCGGGTCTGGACGGGCCGGGCCTGCTGGAAGCCGCGCGCGAGCATCTGGGCGATGCCCGCGTCATCTTCATCTCGGGATATGCGGAGGAGGAATTCTCCGACGTGCTCTCGCGCGAGCAGGACGTACGCTTCCTGCCCAAACCCTTCACCCTGCCGCAACTGGCGGAAATGGTGAAAACGGTGATGGCGGGGGGCTAGTTGCCCTTATTCCATGCGTCGTAAAATAGCGGTTTATTGCCGAACCGAACCCAATTTGCGCGGCCGTATACATCCTGAGCGGCGCGCGCAATGTATCCCCGATTTGAAACTTAGCTACTGGTGAAAGTTTTCCTTGCCCGGGCGTAGGTCTCGGATATACTTTCCCATATGGCTAAGTTTAGTGACGAACTCGACAGGACGTTTTCGGCCCTTGGCGATCCCACAAGACGCGCGATCGTCAGCCGACTGTGCGAGGGGCCGGCATCTGTTGGCGAATTGTCGGAGCCTTTCGATATCGCACTGCCTACGCTGCTGAAGCATGTGCGCGTTCTTGAAAGGAGCGGCCTCATCAGTTCCGAGAAAGTCGGACGGATCAGGACATGCAGGATCGAGAAGGGCGCATTACACGCCAGCGACGAATGGCTCCGCCAACATATCTCGCTTTGGGAAAAGCGTCTGGACCGTATGGAAGGTCACATAAAACGCATGAAAGAAGGAAATTGAACCTATGGCTGGCGCACTCAACAGTTCAGAGTCGGCCTGGTCTGATTGGCCTCTTGATCGAGAGATTGTTCTGGCGCGGGTGATCGATGCCCCTCGCGACATCGTTTACTCCGCCTGGACAGATCCGGATCAGATACAGGCCTGGTTCGGGCCCGACGGTTTCAGCATCGAGACCAAAGAGATCGACCTCAAACCCGGCGGGGTCTGGCGGTTTGACATGGTGGCTCCGGATGGGACCCGTTACACAAACAAAATGGTCTTTATTCGCATGGAAACTCCAACACTGTTGGAGGTGGAGCATGGTTCGGATCAGGACGACGATCACGGTAAGTTCCGTATGCTTGTAACCTTTGATGAGCAAAGCGATGGCAAGACCGTCATCACGCTCCGTCAAATGCATCCGTCCCGGGAACAACGGCAAAACAAGATCGGCTTCGGCGCCGTCGAATATGGCGGGCAAACTCTTGAAAAGCTTGCGCGCCACATTGCGGCGGTCCCGCGGGGATGAAGGCATGGATTTGGGCCGGGAAACCTAGTTTCCGGCCGGATTATCCTCGACCGGATCGCCGTTCCCGTCGACCAGAATCCGCTCCGGCTCGCCCTTTACGTGGACGCGGAACACCACCGCGCGCATGCCCTCGTCCATCGTGACCGGCGCGTGAATGGCCTCGGGCGGGATGTGATAGGAATCGCCGGCTTCCAGCAGGATGTCCTCCTGCCCGTCCTGCCGGTGCGTCGCCGATCCCTCCAGCACGTAGATGAATTCCTCGCCCGGGTGGTAATGGCGCGGCAGGGTGGCGCCGGGGCCCATCTGGATGTCGGTTATGATCACTTCCAGACCGTCATCGATCACGAGGGGTTCGCGCATGACATTGGTCAGGCCCGGCGGGGTGAGGGCGGTGTTGGCGTTCGCGCCATCCGGATCATGGGCGAAAGCGGCGGCGGGCGTGAAACCCAGCGCGGCGGCGAGCACGATTCGCATCGGAATGTTCCTTTCAGGCCGGTCGAGACCCGCCGATTTTAGCGCACCCGCCCCGCAACGCCACGAAAATCAGGGCTTTGCGTCATGGTAAAATGTTCCCCTTGCGTTCTAAGAACAAAACAGGTACGACTACGGCCATGGAGATTGATTGCCCCGACTCGGGGGCTGTGATCTAAGGGGCGGAACCAATGGCGCAACCAGCATTAAAAGTCGTGAGCGAAAAGAAACAGAACAGCGACAAGGAGCGGGCGCTCGAATCCGCTCTCAGTCAGATCGACCGGCAATTCGGCAAGGGCTCGATGATGAAGCTCGGCCAGCGGGAATCGCTGGATATCGAGGCGATCTCGACCGGCTCTATCGGGCTGGATATCGCGCTAGGCGTCGGCGGTCTGCCGCGCGGACGCATTATCGAGATTTACGGCCCTGAATCCTCGGGCAAGACGACGCTGGCCCTGCACTGCGTAGCCGAGGCTCAGAAAGACGGCGGCGTCGCCGCCTTCGTTGACGCTGAGCACGCGCTGGACCCGGTCTATGCCGCGAAGCTGGGCGTGGACGTGAACGAGCTTCTGGTCGCCCAGCCGGATGCGGGCGAGCAGGCGCTGGAAATCACCGATACGCTGGTGCGCTCGGGCGCGCTGGACGTGCTGGTCATCGACTCGGTGGCCGCCCTGGTGCCGCGCGCCGAGCTGGAAGGCGAGATGGGCGACTCCCTGCCGGGCCTGCAGGCGCGGCTGATGAGTCAGGCGCTGCGCAAGCTGACGGCCTCCATCTCCAAATCCAGGACGACCGTCATCTTCATCAACCAGATCCGCCACAAGATCGGCGTGATGTTCGGCTCGCCCGAAACCACGACCGGCGGCAACGCGCTGAAATTCTATTGCAGCGTGCGTCTGGATATCCGCCGCATCGGCGCGATCAAGAACCGCGACGAGGTGATCGGCAACCAGACCAAGGTGAAGGTGGTCAAGAACAAGGTGGCTCCGCCCTTCCGGGAGGTCGAATTCGACATCCTGTACGGCGAGGGCATCTCCAAGATGGGCGAGCTGATCGATCTGGGCGTCAAGGCCGAGGTCGTGGAGAAATCCGGCTCCTGGTATTCCTACGGGTCCGAGCGCATCGGACAGGGCCGGGAGAACGCCCGTCAGTTCCTTCTGGATAATCCGGACATCGCCGCGCAGATCGATGCGGCGGTCCGCAAGAACGCTGGTCTTATCGTCGACGACATGCTCCTTCCCCCGGAGAGCGACGATGAGGCGGCCGAGGCCGGCTGACGCTCCGCCCCTTCCATGCGTCCCGGCGATTAGAGAGGGCGCTCCGCAGGTCGATCAGCGGAGCGCCCTTTTCTTATGGGCGGAGGGCCTTTATCTCCAAGGGGAAAGCGTAAATCATTGGAGAGTCTTTCGTGACGCCGCTCAAGGATATCCGGTCGGGTTTTCTCGACTTCTTCGGTGACCGGGATCACCGCATCGTTCCGTCCGCGCCTCTGGTGCCGGCCGACGACCCGACCCTGCTGTTCACGAACGCCGGCATGGTGCCGTTCAAGAATTACTTCACCGGCGCCGAGAAGCCGCCGCATCCGCGCGCGACCTCCACGCAGAAATGCGTGCGCGCCGGCGGCAAGCACAATGATCTCGACAATGTCGGCTATACCGCCCGGCACCACACCTTCTTCGAGATGATGGGCAATTTCTCCTTCGGCGATTATTTCAAGGAAGAAGCGATCGAGCTGGCCTGGACGCTGGTTCACAAGGAATTCGGCCTGGAAAAGGACAAGCTGACCGTCACCGTCTTTTCCGAGGACGATGAAGCGGCGGCGCTGTGGAAGAAGATCGCGGGCATTCCTGAGTCCCGGATTATCCCGATTTCGACTTCCGACAATTTCTGGATGATGGGCGATACCGGCCCGTGCGGCCCTTGCTCGGAAATCTTTTACGATCACGGCCCCGATATTCCGGGCGGCCCGCCGGGCACGCCGGAAGAGGACGGCGACCGCTTCATCGAGATCTGGAACCTCGTCTTCATGCAGTACGAGCAACAGGGTCCGGACAAGCGCATCGAATTGCCCAAGCCCTCCATCGACACCGGCATGGGGCTGGAGCGCATGGCCGCGGTGCTGCAGGGCGTCCACGACAATTACGATGTGGACCTGTTCCGCCACCTTATCGGCGCGTCCGAGGACCTGTTCGGCGTGAAGGCCGAAGGCGAGCGACAGGCGAGCCACCGCGTCATCGCCGACCATATGCGCTCGACCAGTTTCCTGATCGCGGACGGCGTTACCCCGTCCAATGAAGGCCGGGGCTATGTGCTGCGCCGGATCATGCGCCGCGCCATGCGTCACGCCCATCATCTGGGCGCGAAGGAGCCGGTGCTATGGAAGCTGACGCAGAATCTGGTCGATGAGATGGGCGAGGCGTTCTCCCAGCTGGAGCGCGCGCAGCCGCTGATCGAGGAAACGCTGCGCAGTGAGGAAGAACGCTTCCAGCGCACGCTGGGCCGCGGCATGTCGATTCTCGAGGATGCGCTGGACGAGCTGCCCGAGGGTGAAAAGCTGCCCGGCGAAACCGCCTTCAAGCTCTATGACACCTACGGTTTCCCGCTCGACCTGACGCAGGACGCGCTGCGTCCGCTGGGCCGCGAGGTCGATACGCAGGGCTTTGAGACGGCGATGGAAAAGCAGAAGGAAACGGCCCGGCAGAGCTGGTCCGGCTCCGGCGACGCCGCGCCCGAGGCCGTCTGGTACGGCGTGCGCGAGGAAGCGGGCGCGACCGAGTTCCTCGGCTACGGGAGCTGTGACGATACCGGCGCGCTGAAAGCGATTGTCGCCGGCGGAGAGCGGGTGAAGAACGCGGCGGCGGGCGACGAGGCCTCGCTGGTGTTCGACCGCACCCCCTTCTATGGCGAGTCCGGCGGCCAGATCGGCGATGCGGGTGAAATCCTGTTCGATAATGGCGCCCGCGCTGAAGTCTATGACACGATCAAGCGCGCGGAAGACCTGCACGTCCATCTGGTCAGGATCGTGGAAGGCGAGGTCGGCGAGGGCGACGCCGCGCGCCTTGTCGTCGATCAGGACCGCCGCAATCGCACCGTCGCGAACCACTCCGCGACCCATCTGGTGCACGCCGCGTTGCGCGACGTGCTGGGCCCGCATGTGACGCAGAAGGGCTCCTATGTCGGCCCCGACCGGCTGCGGTTCGACTTCTCGCACCCGCGCGCTCTGGCCGATGAGGAAATCGACCGGATCGAGGCGCAGGTAAATCAGGTCATTCGCCAGAATGATGCGTCCGAAACCGCGGAAATGGAGCCGGATGCGGCCATCGAGGCCGGCGCGCTGGCCCTGTTCGGCGAGAAATACGGCGACCGGGTGCGCGTCCTGACCATGGGCCGCAATCTGGACGCTGCGGATGCGCCCTATTCGGTGGAGCTGTGCGGCGGCACGCATGTCGCCCGCACCGGCGACATCCAGCTGTTCAAAATCGTCTCCGAAGGCGCGGTCGCCGCGGGCGTGCGCCGGATCGAGGCGTTCACCGGCGAGGCGGCGCGGCAATATATGCTGGAACAGGCGCGCCTGCTGCGGCGCAGCGCCGATGCGCTGAAGATCGCTCCGGCGGACCTGCCCGATCGCGTGACCGCGCTGTCCGACGAGAAGAAAAAGCTGGAGCGCCAGCTCTCCGAAGCGAAGAAGCAACTGGCGCTGGGCGGCGGCGGATCGGCCGCGCCGGGCCCCGAAGACGTGGCCGGCGTGAAGCTGATCGCGCGCGTGGCCGAGGGCGTGGGCGGCAAGGATCTGCGCGGCATGGTGGATGAGGCCAAGTCGCAGTTGGGATCCGGGATTGCTGTGCTGATCGGCGTCAATGAAGGCAAGGCGGCGGTGGCCGTGGGCGTCACCAAAGACCTCACGGACCGCTTCAGCGCCGTTGATCTGGTGAAGGTCGCGGCCGAGGCGGTCGGCGGCAAGGGCGGCGGCGGCCGTCCCGACATGGCGCAGGCCGGCGGGCCGGACGGCGCCAAGGCTGAAGCCGCGCTGGACGCGGTGCGCGGGGCCCTGAAGGAGAAAGAGGCGGCCTAGCGCGCCTCCGCCGCGCCGGAAATTGCCCGGCGCGGCATAGTGCGGCGAAAGGGAGGGACATGGATCACGCACACTGGCTGAAGGACGCGATCGTGTTCCTGGTGGCCGCCGGCGTGATCGTCCCGCTATTCGCACGTTTTCGCGTCAGCGCTGTTCTGGGCTTCCTGATCGCGGGACTGATCATCGGTCCCTTCGGCGCCGGCCGCTTTGTCGAAGCCGCGCCCTGGCTTTCATATTTCACGATCAGCGATCCCGAAGCCGTTGAGCCGCTGGCCGAAATCGGCGTGATTTTCCTGCTCTTTCTGCTTGGGCTTGAGCTTTCTTTCGAAAAACTCTGGGCGATGCGCCGCATGGTTCTGGGCGCGGGCGGATTCCAGACGGCGCTTTCAGCCCTGATCGTGGCCCTAGCGCTGTCGCTGTTCCTGCCCACCGTTGCGGCCATCTCCATCGCGCTGGCCCTGTGCCTGTCATCCACCGCAGTCGTCATGCAGATCCTCGCTGAACAAAGGCGGGCGGGCAGCGAAACCGGGCAGGCCAGCCTGTCCATCCTGCTGTTTCAGGACCTTCTGGTCGCGCCGATCCTCATCGCCGTCGCCGCAATGGCGCGGCCTGAAACCAATATCGCATGGTCGCTCGGGCAGGCCTTGATCGCGGCCGCTATCGTGATCGGCGTGATCGTCGTCGCCGGGCGGTTTGTCTTGCGGCCCCTGCTGCGCGTGCCGGCGCAGGCGGGGCGGCGGGAATTCATGCTGGCGCTGACCTTCGCCATCGCGCTGTTGGCCGCCCTGGCGACGGAGGCGGCGGGTCTGTCGCTGGCTCTGGGGGCGTTCCTGGCCGGGATACTGGTGGGCGAAACCGAATACCGCTTTCACGTCGAAATTGATCTGGAGCCGTTCAAGGGACTGCTGATCGGCCTGTTCTTCGTGTCGGTCGGCATGGGCGTGGACCTGGCGTGGGCCGCGCCGCAGCTGCACTGGATCGGCGCGGGTATCGTTGCGCTTATCCTGGTGAAATTCGCCGCCGCCTTTACCGGGGCGCGGCTTTCCGGCGCGCGATCCGGGGCGGCGGTGGAAAGCGCCCTCTTGCTGGCCCCGGCGGGCGAATTCGGGTTCGTGATTATCGGCGCGGCGGCGGGCGCGGCGTTGCTGCCGCCGGACGCCGCAGCGTTCGTGACGGTCGTGATCGGCGGGTCGATGATCCTTACGCCCGTCCTGCAACGGCTGGCTCCGCTCATCCTGAAGCTTCGCCCGGCGTCCGAAACCGGCGCCGCGAACGCGCCCCGCAGCGCGGAGGACGCGCCGGGGGCGGCGGTCGTGATCGGCGGCTTCGGGCGTGTCGGCCAGTACATAGCGGCGGTCCTGGAGGCCGAAGGCGTGGATTATATCGCCATCGATCAGGACGCCGATCTGGTCCGGGTGCAGAGAAAGCTCGGACGCCCCGTCTATTTCGGCGACGCGTCCCGCCGCGAATTGCTGGAAATCATCGGGGCGGGTCCGGCCCAACTCTATCTGATCAGCGTCAGCAATGAGGAAAAGGCCGAGCGCATGGCGCAAGCCGCGCGGGACGTCAGCCGCGAGGCCGCGGTGGTCGCCCGCGCGCGCAACGTCGCGCACGCAAACCGCCTGCTGCGCGCCGGGGTGGATCAGGTCGTGCCCGAGGCGATGGAGGCGGGCCTGCAGATCGCCGCGCAGGCGCTGGAGCGGCTGGGCGTGGAGCCGGACGCCGTCCAGCACCGGCTGGAAGCGATGCGGGAACAGAACGAGGCCCGGCTTCACCTGCGTTCCGGCGACTCCTGAATAGAAAAAGAGCGGGACCGGACGGTCCCGCTCTTTCCTGATCCGTAGAGAACAGCCGCAGGCTTACGCCTTGCTGAGCGCGTTCTCCAGATTGTCGGCGATCTTGTCGAGATAGCCTTCCGTGGTTTCCCAGCCCTGCTCGTCGCCGACCAGAAGCGCCAGGTCCTTGGTCATGTGACCGGACTCGATCGTCTTCAGCACGGTCATTTCCAGCGTGTCGGCGAATTTCTCGACTTCCGGCGTGTTGTCCTGTTTGGCGCGGTAACGCAGGCCGTTGGTCCAGGCGAAGATCGACGCCGTGGAGTTGGTGGAGGTCGGTTCGCCGCGCTGGTGGGCGCGGTAGTGGCGGGTCACGGTGCCGTGCGCGGCTTCCGCTTCCACGGTCTCGCCGTCCGGCGTCATCAGCACCGACTTCATCAGGCCGAGGCTGCCAAAGCCCTGCGCCACCATGTCGGACTGCACGTCGCCGTCATAGTTCTTACAGGCCCAGATGAAGCCGCCGTTCCATTTCAGCGCCGCAGCGACCATGTCGTCGATCAGGCGATGTTCATAGGTGACGCCGGCCTCTGCGAATTTCTCCTTGAACTCCGCCTCGAACACTTCCTGGAACAGGTCCTTGAAGCGGCCGTCATAGGCCTTGAGGATGGTGTTCTTGGTGGACAGATAGACCGGCATTTCGCGGTCCAGGCCGAAATTCATGCAGGCGCGGGCAAAGTCGCGGATCGACTCGTCGGTGTTGTACATGCCCATCATCACGCCGCCGCCGGGGAAATCATAGACGTCGATTTCCTTGGTCTCGGACCCGTCTTCGGCTTCCCATTTGACGGTGAACTTGCCCTTGCCCGGCACCACGTAATCCTTGGCGCGATACTGGTCGCCAAAGGCGTGGCGGCCGATGACGAACGGCTCGGTCCAGCCCGGAACAAGGCGCGGCACGTTCTTGACCACGATCGGTTCGCGGAACACGACGCCGCCCAGGATGTTGCGGATCGTGCCGTTGGGAGACACCCACATTTTCTTCAGGCCGAATTCCTCGACCCGCGCTTCGTCGGGGGTGATCGTCGCGCACTTGACGCCGACGCCATATTTCTTGATGGCGTGGGCGGCGTCGACGGTGATCTGGTCATCCGTCTCGTCGCGGGACTCGATCGACAGATCGTAATATTTCAGGTCGATATCCAGATAAGGGGTGATCAGTTTTTCCTTGATCATCGCCCAGATAATCCGGGTCATCTCGTCGCCGTCGATATCAACGATCGGGTTCTCAACCTTGATTTTCGCCATCGTGCCGTCCTGTCTGATTTAAGGGCGCGGGATGTCCCGCGAGAAAAGAGTTGGGCGTGAGATAACAGAGCGCGCGCCCGGCGCAAAGCTATGGAGGCTCCAGCGTGCTGAACAAACGCGAAAACGCGCCCGCAATCGTGCTGGCCCGTCCGCAAATGGGAGAGAATATCGGCGCGGCCGCGCGGGTGATGCGCAATTTCGGCCTGAGCGAGATGCGGATCAGCGCGCCGCGCGACGGCTGGCCGAACGAAAAGGCCTGGACGATGTCGGCCGGCGCAACGGATGTTCTGGATTCGGCCCGCGTGACGGAGGAGTTCACAGAGGCGCTGGAGGGGCTGACGCTGGTGTTCGCGGCCACCGCGCGCCGCCGCGACCTGATGAAGCCGGTCGTGACCGCGCGCGAGGCGATGGCGCAGGCGCGCGAGGAAATCGCCTCCGGCGGCCGCGCCGGCGTGGTGTTCGGGGCCGAAGCCTCCGGCCTGATGAACGAGGAAGTCGCGGTTGCGGACGCAATCCTGACCCTGCCCGTGGATCCGGAGTTCTCCTCCCTGAATCTGGCGCAGGCCGTGGCGGTCACCGCCTATGAATGGAAGGCGGGGGATCCGCTGCCCGAAGATTTCGCGATGAATCATGTCCCGGCGGACAAGGCCGCGCTGACCGGCCTGATGTCACATCTGGAGACGGAGCTGGAAGACGCCGGGTTCTTTTTCCCGCCGGAGAAGGCGGAGAAAATGAAGTTGAATTTGCGCTCCACCCTGACGCGGGGGCGGCTGACCGATCAGGAAATTCACACCTTTCGCGGCGCCATCAAGGCGCTGGCCGAAAAGCGCCGCCGCGCGCAGTAAGAAAAAAGGCCCGCATCGCTGCGGGCCTTGTAGTTGGTCACTGTCAGGGACCGTAAACTCTAGTAAGCGCCAACCCCGCCGGAGAGCAGGAAGCCGCCCGTATCCACCGGACAGGCCTTGGCCTTGGTCTCCGTATAGGTCTCTTCGCGGCGGATCGTCAGCAGCTTGCTGCCGGGACCGTATTTGCGAAGCAGCGAACGCTCGAAACAATTTCGCTCCGGGGTCTGCGGGCGGCAGAAAAGCTGGCCGTCCGGGGTGTGATACAGCGCCTCGCCCGGCGCGCAGACAATGGTGGAGGCGCCGTCATAGCCGCCCTCGTCGCCCACCGTGACCTGCAGGTAGGAGCCCGCGGCGCAGCGATACAGCTCGCCTTCATACCCTGCCTGCACATGCTCTTCCGGCCAAAGCTGGGAGGCGGGGTGCGGCGCGCCGCGGTCATCGATGCAAGCCGCGCGGATCGCGACCATCGCCTCGACCAGGCGCGTCTTCTCGATCAGCTCTTCTTCCTCGATACAGATATTCAGCGCGCCCATGGACGGGGCCGGGGCCGGGGCGAAATAGCCGCCTCCGCCGCCGACGATCACCTGACCGCCAGCGCCGGCGGAGCCGCTTGCGCTGGCGTTCGCCGCCGCGCTGGCCGAGGCTTCGACATTCACATTGACGTTCGTGCGGTTCACGAAAACGCCGCCGTGATTGACGTTCACCTTGGTGCCGCCGATCTTGATCTTCGGCGCGCCGATCTTGATGTCCGGCGTGCGCACATTGTGCCCGCCATTATGCCCGCAGGAATGGCAGGGCGGCGGCGGGGGCGGCGGTTTGGGGCAGCCCTTGGTGCAGCCGGCCTCGGCCGCGCCCGCCATCAGCAGGGTCGACGCGCCCGCCAGAATTATGTGTCGCCATGATACGCTCATAGCCCAGCTCCCATGTGGTTCGCCTGACAGGAAGCAAGGAGGGCGCCGGTTTCCCTCCCGAGGCGAACAGAGCGCTATTTTTAAGGATTTGGGCGGACTGGCACGGCGCATGCTGTGGAGCGGTTCAACTGAAATTACGCCACTCGGGATTTTCAAAATGCGCCACGCCAATACACGCGCGCTCGCCAATTACTGGGAAACCATCCGCCGCGGCCGCATTGCGCCATTGCGCACCGATGTGTCGCCGGGGGACCTTTCCAGCCTGCTGAGCCATCTCTTCATTTTACAGCGGGTTGATAGCGATCATGCGCTTTTCCGGCTGGCCGGAACGGGGCTGTGCGAGCTGTACCGGCGTGAATTCCGCGATCATAATTTCCTGTCCATGTGGAATGGCGCCGACCGCGCCCATATGAAGGCGATGCTGGCCGCGGCCTCCCAGAACCCGGCCCCGACCGGCGCGCTGGCCGAGGCGGAAACCATTGACGGCATGAAGGTGGAGGCGGAAATCCTGCTGGCGCCGCTGATGTCGCCGGCCTCGCGCCTGGACCGTTTCCTGGGCCTGTTCCAGCCGCTGGCCCCGACCGAAAGCCTGCGCGGGCGTCCCCTTGTGAACCAGCGCCTGATGACGGTGTATCCGCCCAGCGCGCGCGTGGCGGTCCACAAACCGGCCCCGGCCGCATCCCATATGCCGCCCATGCCGCAACAGAATGGCGGCCGCCCGCATCTGCGTCTGGTGGCGGATAACGAAACCAGCCAGCCCGCTTAAAAAGTTCTTAAAACGATGCCGCTAGTCTCCAAGCTCCCGTCATGGGAGCGAGGAGACCCATGTCTGATGCCCTTCGTCTGGACAAGCGAAAAGCCCGCGTGGCCGCGCGCGGCGCCGCCGATGCGCGGCGCTGGCAGCGCGTGGAAATCCCGCTGAAAGCGCGTTTTCTGGCCCCGGACGGCACCGAACATTCCGCCACGCTGGAGGATATTTCCCCCGGCGGCGCGCGCTTCACGGCCGCATGGCTGCTGGAAAAGGGCGCGCGGGTCGTCGTCAATGTCGAAGGGCTGGGCCGGCTGGAGGGCGTGGTGGCGCGTGAAACCCCGGACGGGTTTGCGGTGCGGCTCAGCGCCGGTCCGCGCAAACGCGAACGTCTGGCCGACGAACTGACCTGGCGGCTGAACAGGGAGCGCATGGAAATCGGCGATGACCGCAGCGCGCCGCGCCTGCCGCGCCGGGGCCGCGCCCGCATCGGGCTGGAGGGCGGTCAGGAAATTCTCGCCGAGCTGATTGACGTGTCCACAACCGGGATGGCGTTCCAAAGCGAGACGCGCCCGCCGGTGGATGCGAAAGTTTCACTGGGCCGGCTTTCCGGCGTCGTGGCCCGGCATCTGCCGGACGGGTTCGCCATCAAGCTGGACCCGCCGGAGGCCCGGACCCGCGACGCTGGCCCGGAGGCGGCCTAGCCGTCCACCCGGCGCAGCTCCGCGCCGAAACGCCGGGCGTTTTCCACGTAATGATCGGCGGAGGCTTTCAGCATTTCCGCGGTTTCATCATCCAGCGTGCGGATGACTTTCGCCGGCGCGCCGACCACCAGGGAATTATCGGGAATTTCCTTGTTCTCGGTCAGCAGGGCGTGCGCCCCGATAATGCAATTCTTCCCGATCTTCACATTATTCAGCAGGGTCGCCCCGATCCCGATCAGGGAATAATCGCCCACGGTGCAGCCATGCAGCATGGCCTGGTGGCCGATGGTGACGCCTTTGCCGATGGTCAGCGGGAAACCCATGTCCGTGTGCATGACCGTCCCGTCCTGAACATTGGAGTCCTCGCCAATCACGATGGGCTCGTTATCGCCGCGCAAGACGGCGTTGAACCAGACGCTGGCATTGCGTTTCAGGATGATCTTCCCGATCAGCGCGGCGTCCGGCGCGACCCAGGCTGAACCGTCCCCGGGCAACTGCGGCTGATCGTCTCCAAGGGCATAAAGCGGCATATCGGCAACGCCTCCATTTAATCGCGCATGAAACTTTTACGTCTCTGGCGGTCAGACTTTTTTCATTGGTTAAACTCACACTAACAGTGCGATTCGGAAATTCGAGTCGCCACCGCGCGCCGGCTTGGCCGGCGATAGCTCGAGGGCATGATCTTGACGCCTTGCTTGCGTCAATGGGGCCTTCAAACCCCGCCCGGAAAGCGGCCCCGCCGCTTACCAGCCCTTCTTTCACTCTGCTTCCAAATCCCTGCGACGCGCCTGGCCGGCGCGACGCTTAACCCTGACCATAGGAGATGACCTGATGGCCAAACGTTCCGTAAAACGGCGCATGAACCAGGGCGAATTCAACACCGACCACTATCGGGATGAAGAATCGAAAGTTCGCGCGCTGTTTCCGGATCACGTCCGTTATGACCCGGATCAGGCCGACAGGATCGCCGAGAAGAACAGGGATCAGCGCTACACCAAGAACATAAAACCCCGGTCCGAGGGGCAGGGGGAGCTGATCAAGGCGATCGAGACCCGTAACCTTGTGATGGCGCTGGGGCCCGCAGGCACCGGCAAGACCTATCTGGCCGTCGCCAAGGCGGTGGAAGCGCTGGAAAAAGGGGAGGTGGGCCGCATCGTCCTCTCCCGTCCGGCGGTCGAGGCCGGGGAATCCATCGGTTATCTGCCCGGCGCGCTGGAAGACAAGCTGGCCCCGTATCTGCGCCCGCTATACGACGCGCTCTCCGACCGCCTGTCGCCGAAGAAGCTCAAGCAGCTGATGAGCGAGGGGATGATCGAAATCGCGCCGGTCGGCTATATGCGCGGCCGCACGCTGAACAACGCCTTCGTGGTCATCGACGAGGCGCAGAACTGCACCTTCGGCCAGTTGAAGATGCTGCTGACGCGGCTGGGCTGGCACTCCACCATGGTGGTCACGGGCGATCCGCAGCAGAGCGACCTGCTGCCGGAAATGTCCGGTCTTGGCGATATCGCCGACCGTCTCAGCGCGCTTGAGGACGTCTCCGTCATCCGGCTGGGCCAGGAAGACATCGTCCGCCACCCGCTGGTCGCCTGCATGCTGGACGTTTTGTAGAGAAAAGGGATCGGGCGGGCCGTTATTTATGGTCCGCCCGTTTTCCTTTTTGGCGCTCCGGCGGTGTCCAGGCTTTCCAACAGGCTCTGGAGTTCTCGTGACCTGCGCCGCGGGGGCAGGGGAGAACCCGGGCGCATTCTGTAGATTTTCCGTTCCACCAGAAGCATGACTACGATATCGGCGTCCCGGATCGCCATGTGCGCTTCGGGTGACGCCAGCGCATCGATGTGGATGAAAGCGGTGTCGCGGAAATAGGGCGGCAGCAACCTCTCCAGCGCGGTTCCGAAACTGTCGTGAATGACCACCAGTTTCTGGTTCACGACCGGCGCCCCGGCCTGGCCTGAGGCGCGCCAAACATGCACCAGTTCGGCCATATCGGCGGCCATGTCCGTGGTCTCCAGAGTCACGCCTTCCCGCACCGCGGAATGGGTCTCTCGCTCGAACGACCGCCACAAGCCGGCAATCCTGTCCAGATCCTGCTGGTCAGTCCGAACGTCCGTTGGCTGGATGGCGCTGGAATCCCAAAGGCCGGGGGCGATGGCGTCCATGATCGCCTCCGCGGCCACCGCGGCGCCGTAGCCGTTCCAGTGCGTGTCCCTTTTGAAATAGACCAATGGCTCCGGGCCGTTCTGGCGCCGGGCTTCCCGCATTGGCGACCACAGATCAACAAACCCGGGGCCGTCGGCAAGCGCCGCGCGAAGCGCGTCGATATTCCGGTCGCCCCCGGCGCGGGAGGCCCGATAGCGCCGCGGCAAATATTCGGGATAGATGGTCGCCTTGTTAGGCGCGAAGGCAAAATAGAAATCGATCTCAGTGGGCGCGGCGCTGGCGATGGACAGCATGGCCGAGCGGGTTTCCTGCGCATCCGACAGGGGCCGCCGCTCGATATCCAGAGCGGGTTGGTAATAGAGCCAGTCTTCACGGCCCACGACGACCCGGTCGGAAGGCGTATCGCGCAACACCTCGTAATCAATGGCGGCGTCCAGCGAACGCCAGAAAGCGCGCGCCGTGATCCGGTCCGCAAGCGCTTCGCCCAGATCCGCGTAGAATCCCGCATCGAAAAGCCTGTCTGCGCGGACATCGGGATATGGGACCGGCCGACGGTTCAGGTCGCCCGTATCGGCGGGAAACAATACGCCCAGTCCCAGCAGCGCCAGGGCGAGCACAAGGAACAGAACCAGGAAGGATCGATAGAAGCGGCGCATGGGCTAGAACTGGAAGTAGATGAAAGCGGAAAACGCGCCTGTAATGACCCACAGAAGCGCCAGTGGAACGCCCCCGAGCATCAGCGCCCCGGCACAGGCGTCGGCCCATCGGGTGCGGCTCTCCAGCAACCTGCGCCCGTTGAAGCTGCGCGGAAGGAAGAAGACAAGCGCCGCAAGCGCCAGTATCAGCACGTTCTTCGTGGTGAGGGCGTCGGAGACTGCAAAAGCGGTGGCCCCGAATTCGAACGCGAACAGGGTGCGGTACATGCCAAGCGCCTGATCGAACCCGTCTGCCCGGAAAATGACCCAGCCCATCATCACAAGGAACAGCGTCAAGGCCCGCCGCCATGGGGAGGGGGCGACATCGCGCCAGCCGAGCAAACGCTCAAGCACCAGCAAGGCCCCGTGATAGACGCCCCATATCAGGAAGGTCCAGGCCGCGCCGTGCCAGAGGCCGGTCAGCAGGAAGACGATCCAGAGATTCAGATAGGTGCGTCCGGCCCCCGCGCGGTTTCCACCAAGCGGAATATAGACATAGTCCCGGAACCAGTTGGTCAGGGTCATGTGCCAGCGCCGCCAGAAATTGGTGACGGTGAGGGCGGAATAAGGCCGATCGAAATTTTCCGGGAACCGGAAGCCGAAAATGCGGCCCAGCCCGATCGCCATGTCCGAATATGCGGAGAAGTCGAAATAGATCTGCAGGGTGTAGGCAACCACGCCCAGCCAGGCGGCCGGAGTGCTCAGATCGTGCGCGGGCGTATCGAAGACGGCCTGGGCGATCTGCCCCAAGCTGTCGGCGATGACGACTTTCTTGAACAGGCCAAGACCGAAGCGCTGCGCGCCTTCCACGAAATCGTCCCAGCGCGTGATGCGCTGACGCAGCGCTTCCGCGACAAGGTGGTATCGGACGATTGGCCCGGCCACCAATTGCGGAAACATCGCCACATAGACCGCGAAATCCAGCGGGTTGCGAAGGGCGCGCGCTTCCTTTCGGGCAATGTCCAGAACATAGGACATCGACTGGAAGGTGTAGAAAGAAATCCCGATGGGCAGGATGATCTCGGTCCAGGGGCGCGGCTCCAGCCCGACGAGACCGCCGAAACCATTGAGCTGGTCAACGGCGAAATTGGCGTATTTGAACCATCCCAGAATCGCCAGATTGCTGAGGACGGACAGGATGACGCCGGCAACCAGAAGGGACCGCCGGTCCCGGTGCGCGCCGCGATCAACCAGCAGGCCAAAGAAGTAATTCAGCCCGATAGAGGCAAGCAGGATAAAGACGAGACCGCCGCCGCCCCACGTATAGAACAGCAGGCTGGCGGCCAGCAGGGTATAATTCCGCGCCGGCCGCGGGGTCAGAAAATAGGCGGCGATGGCCGCAGGCAGAAAGAAAAACAGGAATTCGATCGAGGAAAAAACCACGCCGCCCCGCGCGCTGGAGAAACGATACGCCCGGCCCACTTATGGCATGGCGTATCGCAGGCTCAATCAATCTTTTCCCGGGGGCCTCGTTCCGCTCTTGTCCGGCGCCCGCTCCTTGCCGACCGGATCGAACAGCCAGTCCGGGCCCAGGACGCGGAGGATCTCCACCAGCTCGTCAGGCGTGAAGGAGTAGAGAGACTCTTCTGTCACGTTGCGCACCTCGGAGTCACTGGCCTGGAGATCCAGACCCAGCGTCTCGCGTACCCAGTCGATATCCTCTTTATGCTTGGCGACTTGGTCGTCCATGAAGTCATCAGGAAGCCCGAATTTCGGGCCCGCGATGTCCTGGAGCGGTTTGAAAAGTTGAGGATGGAGCCCGAAACGGTGGTCGTGACGCCAGAATTCCTCGTTCATGGAAGACAGGAGTTTGACGCCTGTGAGGGATAGAGACTCGTTCAGCCGGTAGATGCGCAAAGACTCGCGCGTCGCTTCGCTAAGGCCGATGGCCGCGAAAAAGTCCTCGACGACATCTCCATTAACTAGCTTGTCACGCGCAAAAGTGCGGACATGCAAATTCTTAGATCCGAAACAATCCAGCCAGGGTTCTATGGCTTCCCGGTAAGGCAAGACATTGACGCGCCCGAAAATCTCGAAAATTTTCGAAAAAGGTTGCCCGCCCTTGATCCTTTGCTGGGCCATGCTGGCGATCGCGCTGCGGGGCGGTCGCAGATAGACGATGACGTCGATCTGGTCGAAACGTTTGCTGAACCAGGCTTTCAAGGCTTGGACTTCGGACGCGGCGAGGCGGCTTATCGCTTCGCCGGAAAGGATGACATTGCCGTTCCGATGTTTCTCCAGGAAGGCTTCGAAACGGGCTATGTCTTTCTCGAATTTCCGGTCGATCTCCACGGGATCCTTGACCCCCTGGGCTTTCATGCTCCGGATATGGTGCTTCTTTTCCTTGAAAAGATACTGGATCAGATAGGTGTGGTTGGACGCGTCATCATAATAGTGGAACCCGGCATCGGCGAGCGCGCCGGCATTCCTCTGCAGGGTGCGCTGGATCGAGGTGGACCCCGTCTTGTTCATGCCGATGTGAAGATAAAGATGCGACATGAATCGGTCGGGTCCTGAACTGGCCGTATCGAGCAAACAACGGACGAAAAAAATCCGCGCCGCCTTTTAGCAAGGGCGGCGCGGATTGCGATAGTCGGCCAGACAGACCGGTTTTACAACACGAAGTCGGCCTCCACCGGCGCGTCTCCGAACACCAGAATGGCAAAATCGGCGTTGCCGTCGCCGTCCGTGTCGCCCTGCACCAGCGCGCGGCCGCCCTGGTCGATGACGCGCAGTTCGCCCGCCGTGCCGGAAAATCCGCCGGTGATGAAGGTGAAGGCCTGGTCGTCGGCCGCAACCGTGTCGGCGTCCACGCCGCTCAGATCGATGGTGTCGATGCCGCTTTCAAAGTCACGGATGATGTCGCGGGTGGCGCCGGTCGCGCCGGAGTCGAGGGCTGACTGATACAGGAATGTATCCGCCCCGGCGCCGCCGAACAGGATGTCGCGGCCCCCGCCGCCAGCGATCAGGTCATCCCCGTCGCCGCCCTGCAGCTTGTCCGCGCCAGCTTCGCCATAGAGCCTGTCCGCGCCGGTGAAGCCGCGGAGCGTATCGTCGGCCGTGCCGCCGAACAGGGTGTCGCTGCCGTCCGCGCCCAGCAGCATATCGCTGCCGGAACCGCCAAAGAGCTGGTCATCGCCCGGGCCGCCATTGATCGTGTCGTTGCCGACTTCGCCATAGAGCGTGTCATTGTCGAACCCGCCAATGATGAAATCCGCGCCGCTGCCGCCGCGGATCAGATCGTCATTGCCATTGCCATAGAGCTTGTCGTCCCCGGCGCCGCCATAAATGAAATCGCTGCCGCCTTCGCCAAACATCCGGTCGTTGCCGTCGCCGCCCTGCAAACGGTCGCTGCCGCCGCCGCCCTTGATGTTGTCCGACCCCAGATTGCCATAGAGCGTATCTGCGCCCACGCCGCCGCGGATTACGTCGTTGCCGGAACCGCCTTCAATCCGGTTGGCGTTGTCGTCGCCGAACAGGGAGTCGCCAAAAGCCGAGCCCGTAATATTTTCGACGGAGACAAGACTGTCGCCTTCGGCGTGCCCCCCGATACCGGTTCCCGCATTCAGATTGACGGTGACCGCGCTGCCGGAGCCGGAATAGTCCGCGGTGTCTGTTCCTTCGCCGCCGTCCAGGATATCTGCGCCGTTGCCGCCACGCAGGATATCGCCGTCGCCGCCGCCGAACAGCATATCGTCCCCGGCATCGCCGTTGAGCGTGTCCATGCCGCCCAGACCGTAAAGACGGTCAGCGCCCGTTCCGCCATAAAGAAAATCATTGCTCGTTGCGCCATAGAGCGTGTCATCGCCGCCCATGCCGTAAATATTATCGAAGGAGGACGGACCCGCCATCACGTCGATGTCGCTGCCTTGTCCAAGCGGCGGAGGGGCGGCGTTGCCGCCGGCGAAGATGACGTTGTTATTGTCGTCGCCGATGATGAAGTCGGCAAATTGCGAGCCGACGATATTTTCGATCCCGGCATAGGTGTCGCCGGCCGCGTCGCCGGCCGTTCCGCCGGTGGTGAGGTTCAGATCGACCGAGTTCTCCGCATTGGCGTAGCTGACAGTATCAACGCCGTCGCCGCCGTTCAGCGCATCCGCGCCCGCGCCGCCATAGAGCGTGTCATTATCCGCGCCGCCGAACAGGGAATCATTGCCGGTCCCGCCAAACAGAACGTCATCGCCTTCAAGGCCATAGAGCGTATCGCTGCCGCCATTGCCGTACAGCGTATTGTCGGCGCTGTTGCCGCTGATGACATCGTCGCCCGATCCGCCCTCGGCATTCTCGATCAGGGAGCGGGAATCGCCTTCATATTGCAGCGCGTTGAAGACATGGGCGCGGGCATGGGTGTCCATGCTCTGATCGCCATACATGTTGGTATGGGCGCGCTGCGCATTGCCGTCCGTATCCAGATCGCTCCAGCCGCCCGGGGCCAGGTCGATCGACAGGTTCGTCGCATAGTTTGAGAAGTCGTAGGTATCGACGCCGTCGCCGTCCCAGATGGTCCGGAAGATGACATTCTGCACCGGCGCGCCAACGCCAACGCCATCGACCAGCATTTCGCCGGTTGTGGTGGAGAAGGTATAGACGGTGTCGCCGGAATTGGTGTCGAAATTCGCGCCATAGTGATGCTGCAGCGCCGCGATGTCGTACATCATCAGCGTCTGCGCGAAATGGCCGGACTCGTTCGTGTAGTAATTATAGCTGCCAAGATCATGCCCGACATAGGAGCGGTAGGTCATGATCGAGAATTCCATGGAATCCCGGTCCGCCGTCATCGCGCCATAGCCGCCGGTTTCGTGACCATGCTTCAGGCCGGAATTGTGCCCCAGCTCATGAATGAAGGTGTGATAGGCGAAAGAACCCAGATCCGGCGTGTTGTATGAAGTCTTGTTGAACCAGGAATCGCCGGCTTTTTCGTCGGACCACGGATAATAGCCCCAAGCCGTATTGGGGTGGTCGCTTTCCGCCAGACGGTAGTCGGCGTGCACGGTGTCGGTCTCGGTGATTTCGGTAAAGCTCAGCGCCGAAATCGCCTCGTACATCTCGAAAATCTCGCGCGAGGCGGCGATCTGGCCGGCATTCAGCGTCTCGAACGTGCCGGGCTCTTCTCCCGGGCCGTACCCGCCGGTCGGCGACAGATAGTTGGAAGCCGAAGTCGGGAACGAATAGGTCAGCTCCGTGGTGTCCCAGGACTGCACCAGCAGCGCATCGATATTCTGGTCGCCGGACGCCACAGGGGGCGTCGATCCGGATTCGTTTTCACCATGAACATGCTCGGGATGTTCCGGGAACGGGAAGGGGCCTTCCAGGCCGTTTCCGCTCGCTCGCGCCGCCGGGGCCGCGTCGAAAGCGACGAGGGGAATCACCCCCTCGGACGAGATCGAGTCGACATAAAACAGATTGGACGCGCTGGACGATCCCCCCGTCAGCGACAGGTCCATATAGCTGATAAGCATGTGATGAGTCTCCAAGGAGGATGGCCGCATGTCGGCCACCTGCGCGCGGATATATAAACGACAACGTGAGTTACAGCGAGCAGAAATACGACCGTATTTTAATAAAACCCATAAAAAATGAGGCCGGTCGCGAAACCGGCCTCATTCATACAATTGCAGCGCCTTCCTAAAGCGCGAAGTCGGCCTCCACCGGCGCTTCGCCGAAGATGCGGATGGCGAAATCGGCGCTGCCGTCGCCGTCGGTATCGGCCTGGACCAGCCAGCGGCCGCCTTGGTCGATCACGCGCAGTTCGCCGGCCGTGCCGGAAAACCCGCCGGTGATGAAGGTGAAGGCCTGGTCGCCGCCTGTGCCGCTATCGGCATCGATCAGGCTGAGGTCGATCTGGTCCACGCCGCTCTCGAAGTCGCGGATGATGTCGCGCTGGCTGCCGGACGTGCCGGAGTCCGTGACGCTGAAATAGTAAAAAGTATCAGCGTCGGCGCCGCCGAACAGCAGGTCGCGGCCGTCGCCGCCGGTCAGCTCGTCGTTGCCCGCGCCGCCTTCCAGCTTGTCGCCGCCGCCATGGCCGTAGAGCGAGTCGTTGCCGCTGTCGCCGCGCACGACGTCGTCATCGGCGCCGCCCAGCAGGGCATCGTCGCCGGAGCCGCCGAACAGCATGTCCTCGCCGGCTTCGCCGACGACAAAGTCGGAATCCTCGCCGCCGCTCAGGACGTCATTGCCGGCGCCCCCGGCCAGCGTATCGCTGCCGCGGCCGCCGGAAAGAAGGTCCGCGCCGGCGTCGCCATACATGACGTCGTTATTGCCGTTGCCGTACATCTTGTCCGCGCCGGAGCCGCCGAACAGCGTGTCGGAGCCGCCTTCGCCAAACAGCCGGTCATTGCCCGTGCCTCCGAAGATATTATCGAAGCCGCCGCCGCCCTTGATATTGTCCGCGCCGCCGCCGCCATAGAGGTCGTCATGGCCGACGAAGCCGCGGATCACGTCATCGCCGTCCGCGCCGGAAAGCATGTTGTTTGCGTCATCGCCAAACAGCGAATCCGAGCTTGCCGAGCCGATGATGTTCTCGATGCTGAACAGGCTGTCGCCCTCCGCATCGCCGCCAGAGCCGGTGCCGGAGGCCAGGTTGACCGTCACGCCGGCGTCCGAGCCCGTGTACTGGACCGTATCTTCGCCGTCACCGCCTTCCAGCGTATCGGCGCCGGCCCCGCCCTCCAGCGTGTCGTCGCCGTTGAGGCCGGAGAGCGCATTATCCTCGCTATCCCCGATCAGGAGATCGTCGAGATTACCGCCTCCCAGCGCTTCGATGCTCTGAATGACGCCAGTGTTGCCAAACCCGTCCTCGAAGATCATTTCCTGCGAAAGATCGACGTGAACGCCCGTTGAGGCGAAAATGAACTCTGGCCCGGAAACGCCCTCAAAGTGAGTCGCGCCGTCAAAATAACCGACCGTGTCGTATCCATCCCCGCCATGAACAATGGAGGGCGCGGAGCCGAGTTGGAAGGAATCATTTCCTCCGCCGCCATAGAGGACGTCGCCGCCGGCCGAGCCCAGCAATATGTTATCGCCGGAATCACCGATGAATGTATCGGCGTAGACGGTGCCGGCGCCCAGAGCTTCGATACCGGACATTGATTCCTGATTGCCGAACCCGTCGTTCTGAATAAATCCGGTCTCCAGGTTGGCTTGCACGCCCTGCGTGGCGGAAAGACTCAGAAAGGAAACGCGGTCGTATCCTTCGCCGCCCTCGAATGAATCGATGCCCGAGTCGCCTCGCAAATAGTCGTCGCCCGCGCCGCCGATCAGGATATCGTCGCCCGAGCGCCCGTTCAGGTAATCGTCTCCGTCGCCGCCGCTGATGAAGTCGTTGCCAGTTCGACCGTCGAGATAATCCCCGCCGGTAAAGCCGTAAATCAACTCGTTCGCGCTTGTACCGGAGAAGTAATCGTCGCCCGTAGTACCGTTATAGGTGGCGTCTGGCGTCAGGCGGAGGAGAAGCGGGGCGCCGGATTCTTGGTGCAGATCCACTTCGCCGACAGTGATCGTAATTGTGCTGTCGGCCGCGCCGTCGCCATTCGTGTCGATCTGCAGAAGCGTCTGACCGCCGACCTTCTCATACCGCACTTCTCCCGATGTCCCGGAAAAAGCGGTCTCGCCGATAAAGGCCAGATCGATGGAGTCGTTGGTTTCGATGTCCGACAGGTCGATACGATCCCCGAAATCCAGGTTGTTGATGGTATCACCGCTAACGCCGATCTCGGCGAGCGTGTCGAAATCGTAAGTGTCGAAGCCAGAGCCGGCGTTCAGATTGTCCGCGCCAAGGCCGCCATGGAGGATATCGGACCCCAGCCCACCGGAAAGCGCGTCATTACCGCTTCCGCCGAACAAAGAGTCTGCATCGTTGCCGCCGGAGAGCGTGTCGCCGCCGCCCCGGCCATAGACGAGATCGTTCCCGCCATTCGCGGTCAGCGAATTGTTCGCGCTATTGCCGAACAGCGTGTCGTTGCCGGAACTGGTTACAAGCGCTTCGACATTGGAAACCGTCAGGAACCCGAAACCGATCGCCTGTTGCGTGCCGATCGCCAGATCGATGGTCAGGTCTGCGGTGATCGTGGGGTCGGAGTAGTAGAGTGTATCAAAACCGCCGCCGCCATCGACCGTGTCATCACCGGCTTCGGCCCCGAAAATATCGCGGTTTGACGCGGCGTAAAGGCGGTCATCGCCGCCGCTGCCATACAGCGTGTCATCGCCCGCGCCCCCGGCCAGATAAAGAAAGAACGGACTCGCCGCCCTGGCGTCCAGAACGTCGTCGCCATCGCCTCCGGCGACCAGTGCGCCCAACGTCGTGGCCGTGGTCAGGGTGTCGTTCCCGTCACCGCCGCGAATATTGGAGACATTGTCGCCGCCATGGATCGTGTCATCGAAGTCGCTGCCGAATACGTGCAGCACGGACTCCATATTGACGATGGTTGCGCCGAGCGCGGCTTCCAGCGCGTCAAAAGGATTGGTTGTCAGGTCAACTGTAATGCCGCTTACGGCTGAACCGAACGTCGCGGTCAGGCCGTCATTGCCGGTCCCTCCATCGACGCTGTCGCCCATCCCTACGGTCAGACCATCGTCGCCGCCGCCGCCAAAAATCGTGTCCGCCGCGCCGTCGTCGGCCTCGCTGACCAGAAACGTTACGCCGTCAATCACCTTCGTGCCCTCGGCGCCGATCAGCCTGTCATTGCCGCTGCCGCCATAGATCACATCCGAACCTGCGCCGCCAAAGACCGAGTCCCCGCCATCACCCCCGAACAGCGTGTCGTCGCCTACGCCGCCATAAAGCCTGTCAGAGCCCGTTTCCCCGAACAGCGTGTCGCCGCCGGTCAGGCCGTGGATCGCGTCGCTGCCATCGCCCCCGTAAATCGTGTCATTGCCGCTGCCGCCTTCAAGCAAATCGGAATCGCTCGTGCCATTGATTAAAGCCATGAAATGTCCCCCACTAATCGGTATTTGAATACGACAGTAGTCATTCGCCTTGAAAGGTAAAGCCGGTGGTTAATATTTTTTAATTTACAATCAAAACATGGCTCGCTTGGACAGATAACGTTTGTCTTTCAGTAGGTTAGAATGAAAACGGGCGCCACGACAGTTCGTCGTGGCGCCCGTTAAAGGCTTGATATTCGGCAGTTCTGTTACAGGACGAAGTCCGCTTCGACCGGCGCTTCGCCGAAGATGCGGATGGCGAAATCGGCGCTGCCGTCGCCGTCGGTATCGGCCTGGACCAGCCAGCGGCCGCCCTGGTCGATCACCCGCATTTCACCGGCGGTGCTTGAGAACGCCCCGGTGATGAAGGTGAAGGCCTGGTCGCCGCCCGTGCCGCTGTCGGCGTCGATGCCGCTCAGGTCGATCTGGTCGACGCCGCTCTCGAAGTCGCGGATGATGTCGCGCTGGCTGCCCGACGTGCCGGAGTCGCTCAGCGCCGTATAGACGAAGGTGTCCGAGCCGGTGCCGCCGAACAGCAGGTCGCGGCCGTCGCCGCCGGTCAGCTCGTCGTTGCCCGCGCCGCCTTCCAGCTTGTCGCCGCCGCCATGGCCGTAGAGCGAGTCGTTGCCGCTGTCGCCGCGCACGACGTCGTCATCGGCGCCGCCCAGCAGGGCATCGTCGCCGGAGCCGCCGAACAGCATGTCCTCGCCGGCTTCGCCGACGACAAAGTCGGAATCCTCGCCGCCGCTCAGGACGTCATTGCCGGTGCCGCCGATCAGGGAGTCGCTGCCGCGGCCGCCGGCCAGCAGGTCCGCGCCGGCGTCGCCATACATGACGTCGTTATTGCCGTTGCCGTACATCTTGTCCGCGCCGGAGCCGCCGAACAGCGTGTCGGAGCCGCCTTCGCCGAACAGACGGTCATTGCCGCCCTGTCCGTAGATCGTATCGAAGCCGCCGCCGCCCTTGACGTTATCGTTGCCGCCGCCGCCGCTAAGATCGTCATGGCCGACAAAGCCGCGGATCACATCGTTGCCCGCGCCGCCCAGGAGGGTGTTGTTCTGATCGTTGCCGAACAGCGAATCGTCATGATCGGAACCGGCGACAATTTCGATGTCGGTCAGCGTATCGCCATCCGCGTCGCCGCCCGAGCCGGTGCCGGAGGCAAGATTGACCGTCACGCCGGTCGAAGACGCGGTGTAGAGCACCCAGTCTTCGCCTTCGCCGCCATCCAGCGTGTCCGCGCCGGCGCTGCCATAGATGATGTCGTCGCCCCGGCCTGTGCGGAGCCAGTTGTCAGACGCATCGCCGAACAGAATGTCGTCGCCGTCGCCGGTAAAGACGTTCTCGATCCCGCCGGAAGAGGTCACGGCCACGCCGTCGATCGTGCCGGCGCCCGCACCCAGATTAATCATGGTGTTGGAGGTGACGGCCGCCGCGTTCAGCGTATCGGTGCCGCCGTTGGAGTCGCCAAACACGGTGGAGTGACCGTCAACGCCGGCATAGTCGGAGAATTCCTCCGTGAAGACATAGAGGTCGTCATTGTCCGGCGTGCCGCCATAGAATTCCAGTTGCGCGAATTCCAGCGTGCCCGTGAGGCTGCTCCAGCGGTCAGAGATTGTAACCGTCCAGGTTCCGGCGCTGTCCTCGCCGCGGAAGGCGTTGGAGGTGAACAGGAAGCTGTCGGTCGCGGAATCGCCCGGCACGTGGTCGAACGCCACGATGCTGGTGGTGCCGGAGGGCGAGGTGAGGGTGATGTAGTAATCGCCCATATAGCCGCCCGGGATGTCCACGCGCAGGCCCACCATCTCCAGGTCGACATCGTCGGTCGCCGTGAAATCGAAGGTGAAGCCGGTCGGGTTATTGTCCGGGATGGACTGGCTGCCGGACCATGTGTCGGCCACCAGGTTCTCCCAGTTGGCGCTGGTCTGCTGGTCCGTCCAGGTCTCGGCCAGGCGCACCGCCGCATGGGCGTCGACCAGGCCGAAGCCGTAATCGTTGGAGAAGTGCAGCCCGCCGCCATTCCAGTTGTCGGCGCCGTTCCAGCCCCACTCGAACAGCTCGAACCCTTCCGGGGAGTCGCCGATATCGGCGCCGGTGTGGTTGGAGGAATAGGCCAGAATGTTCTGAACGTCGCGCCAGCCCAGATCCGGATTGGCTTCCAGCATCAGCGCCACAAGGCCGCTGACCAGAGGCGTCGCGGAGGACGTGCCGCCGAAGCCGCCCGTATAGTCGCCGGATTCATAGCCGTCGGAGCCTTCGCGGTCCGTTGTCCAGATACCCGACCCGGCCGTGCTGTTGCTGTGACCGGCAATCAGAACCGAGGAGCCCGGGTTGGAGTAGTAGGAAACGCCGCCATCATGGCTCGCCGCGGCGACCGCGATGGTTTCCGGCATGCTGATCCAGTTGGAGGAGTTGGCGCTGTCGCCGGCCTCACGCGAATTGCCCGCCGCCACATTGACGACCGTGCCCAGACCGCCGCGGCCATTATCCACCGCATCGGCAACGCCGGCGAAGAAATTGGTCCAGAACGTATCCGCGCTCAGCAGGTTGGCCGCGAACGGCGTGGTGAAGCCCCAGCTGTGGTTGGTGATGTCGAAATTATCCATTTCGGCCATCGAGCCATAGAACTCGGCATTGGTGTCGATATCGGTGCCTTCGGACAGGATATCCACGCCCGCGATGGTGGCGTCGAACGCCACGCCAACCGTGCCCGCTCCGTCATTCTCGGCCGCGATCACGCCCGCGACGGCCGTGCCGTGCGCGGAATCCGCGGAGACCGGATAGGGGTCATGCGTATTGCCGCCGATTTCGATATGCATGCTGGCGTCGTAGTTTCCGTCGAGGTCGGAGTGGGTGTAGGAGACGCCGTCATCCCAGATGCCCACCGTCACGCCTTCGCCCGAATAGTCGTCCCAGACTTCCAGCACGTTCAGATCCACGCCCGCCGTGCCGCCGCTCTGGCCGGTATTTTCCAGATGCCACTGATTGCCGAACAGCGTGTCAGACGGCGTGTACAGGGTGTCGCGCCCGTAATTGTCGTCAGAGACTGAGGGAACAAACTCCCCGATTTCCGGAAGATGGGCGCCTTTGCCCGCTGAAACCGCGCCGCGGCCATGGGCCATAACGGCCGAAGAGGCGCTGGCGCCGGCGTCAACTTTTTCTTCGGAAGGGTTGTAGCCAGTCTGGCCGCCGCTGACCGGAACGCTCAGCGCGGAAATGCTGTTATTGTCCGAGGACGCGCCCAGCAAATCCGCCGGCGCGTCAAAACTCAGATCATTGTCCAGCCAGGCGTAATCTTCGTAGGCCAGAACCCCATCGAACGTATTGGACATGGTTTATCCCCATCAAGAACTCATGGGGCTCGCCCTCGGTCGTCAGCGGACCTGGCCGCCGGCAACGCTCGCAGGGATCCCTCCTCCGGGATCTGGCCCCTACCGGGCGCAGTTAACCTAATCGCAAGACAGCATGCAAATGAGAATCACTGTTAGCGCCTTCCGAGCGGGCCAAGCTGCTGATTTCTAGAGCAGGAAATCACTGTTGCTCATGTCCAGCGGCGCATCGACCAGAATTTCCAGATCCGCTTCCCGGTCGCCGTCCAGATCGCCCCGGACCAGCCAGATATCGCCGTTGCTGGTGGCAAAATAGGTCAACTGCCCGGCGGTTCCGGTAAAGGCGCCGACTATCGTGAACGCATCGTCGGCGGCCGTGGAGGGGTCGGCGTCGATGGCGGTCAGGTCGATACGGTCGCCGGTATTCCCCCGGAAACCCTGGATCAGGTCGCGCTGGGTGGAAACGCCCGTGGAGTCGGATGCGTCCAGATAGACAAAACGGTCCGCCCCGTTGCCGCCGATCAGGATGTCGCGGCTTTCGCCCCCGGTCAGGGTGTCCGCGCCATCGCCGCCGCTCAGGCGGTCGCGCGCGTCGCCGCCGCTCAGCGCGTCATTGCCGTCGCGGCCGATCAGCACGTCTTCGCCGGCCCCGCCCTTGATGGTGTCATCCCCGGCTTCTCCGTCCAGCAGGTTGTTGCCGCTGACATCGCTGAGGAAATCATCGCCTTCGCCGCCGCGGAACAGGTCCGTTCCGCCGCCGCCATACATGAAGTCGTCGCCATTGCCGCCGCGCAGCGTATCGTTGCCGTTCTGGCCGAACAGCTGATCCGCCCCGTCCAGGCCGTTCAGGCGGTCATCGCCGTCCAGACCGTTCAGACGGTCATTGCCGGGACCGCCTCTCAGCCCGTCATCGCCATCGGTGCCATTGATCACTGTATCCGGATCGCCCGGATCCGGGTCGCCTTCGCCTTCGGTGTTCTGCGCCATGGCGACGGCGGCCTGCGCGTCGATAAAGCCGTAGCCGGTGGCCGGGTCATAGCCGGCGTCGAAGCCCGGCGTGTCCGGATCGTCCATGTCCAGCGCCGTATTTTCTAGGATCTGGCGGATCTGTTCGGGCGAAAGGTCCGGATTGGCCTCCAGCATCAGCGCGGCCACCGCGGCGGCATGGGGCGCGGCGGCGGAGGTGCCAAAAAAGTTCGGGAAATTGTCGGCGTCGGCGCTGCTGTCGCTGCCGAAGAAGGTCGTATTGCCGCCGTCTGGCGCGACGAAGGCCGGTTGTTCGCGATATTCCGGGGAGGGGAGGCGGTTGCCGTTCTGGTCAAACAGGATCGGAACCCCGCCCTTGGAGGAAAAGCCGTTCACCGAAGCCGGGTCGATGCCAAATTCCGGCGTGTTGAAATAGGCGGCCGCGCCCACGCCGATCGAGCCTTCGGCGATGGAATGCCCGAACGAGGTGGGGTTTTCGTTTTCGCCATTATCCTCGGTCAGGTTGCCGTCGCCGAAATGGACAAACTTGATCAGGCCGGCGTCCGGCCCCTGATCGTTCCATTTCTCGATGACGACCGCGACTTCCAGCAGATTGCCGCCCGTATTTTCATAGGAAAGAACCTCGACCGGGTCCGCGCCGGTGCTGTTGCTGGTGCCGGAATCCAGCACCTCGCCCGTACGCGCATTGATCAGCCAGATATCGTAATCGCTGGCCGAGCCGGGGGAGGCGGCCGAGGTGGAGGCGTAGGGCTGGTCCCACTGGAAGGAAATGCGGAATTCCTCGCCCGCCTGAAGGATATAGTTCTGCGTCAGGTCGACGCCCGCGCCGGGGTCGAAATCGTGGAACGTGCTGTTGGCGTTGTCGGTAAATTGCGGGTTGATCGTGATCGTGTCGGGATCAACGCGAACGCCCCGATAGGCCGCCTCGTAAGATGCGTTGCCGTTATTCCCGGCGGAGGAAAAATACACCGCGCCTTCGGCCACAACCGCGTCGATCGCCTGGGCGATAATGCCGTCGGCGAACATGGGCTCGGCGAAATAGATGACGTCATCGACGATCACGTCCGCCCCGGCGTCCGCCAGCTCGATAATGCCTTGCGCGAAATTGGCCTGGCCCAGGAAAGCGGTGTGGAACAGCAGGTCCGATCCGGGCGCGACATCATGGATAAGCTGGGCCATGCCCCGGCCTTCGTCGCTGCCGGGGAAATTGCCGGACGTGCTGGGCAGGTCTTCCAGTATCTGCACGCCGGCGGGCAGATCACCGCTGTTCCGGTCGGCCGGATAGCCGTTCAGATTGTTGAAGCTGTCGGACAGCACCCCGATGGCCACGCCGTCGCCGTCCAGGTTGAACTGGGCGCGGGCGTCGTCGGAATTCATCGCCTCGTCGCCCTGGCTGGTGGTCTGGCCGACATTGGCGATGGCGATGCTGGCGGTGGCCAGGGTCAGGCCGTCCATGCCCTCCATTTCGGCCAGCGCGGAAATCGGCATAAGGCCCGACACCATCCGGCCATAGGCCGCGCCATGCTCCAGCCCCAGCGCCGTCAGGTCGGCCAGCAGGCTGTCGGTCATGCCGATATCGGCGATGACGTCGATCACCACATACTCGCCATGCAGGGCAAGCCCCGAAAACGACCCGCCCAGGGACGATATCGCGGCCGCCTCCCCATATTGCTCCACCGCGTCATTATAGGCGGCGGCCAGCTCCTGCAGATTGCTGTCGAGGTCCGATTTGGCGGGGGTGACGTCAGACATGGCGTGCTCGCTCTGGCAAATTGCTTTTCCGGTATTAGACTTCTTACGCGTGACCGATGTCGATATTGCGGCGCCGTTCGCAGGCCCGGAATTCTGGCAGTTTCACAATAATTTGACCTAGCGCGCCGCCGCCGCGTTTCTAGCCGCCGCTGCCGATCTCGCCGTCCAGCCACCGCGCCGCCTCCGCCGGCGTTGCCCCGTCCAGGTCCACACGCTTGTTGGCCTGCCGCATCTGTTCGGGACTGATGGCGTTCAGCAGCGGACGCAGCGCCGTGATCAGTGCGGGATTGTCCGCCGCTTCGGGGGACAGCAGCAGGACCGCGTCATAGGGCGGCAATGCCTGACGCGGGTCGTCCAGAATGACCAGGTCGAACGCGGCCACCCGCCCGTCCGTGGTATAGGCGGTGATGGCGTCAACGGCGCCGTCGCGCACCGCCCCATACATGAAGGTGGAGTCCATGGACCGGGTGCGCGCGTTCTCCAGCCCGTAAAGCTGTTGTGTCCGGGGCCATTCCGGGCGGGCGAAGAATTCCGGATCGGCCCCGATCTGCGGCCGTCCGAGGCCCAGCGCGCCAATCGTGGACGCGTCCAGCGCAGCGGCGGTGTCTTGAGTGACCGCAAAGCCGTAGGCGTTCTCGAAACCCAGACCGCCCAGCTGCAGGACGCCGTATTCGTCCAGCAGGAAACCGGCCGTGCGGACCGCCATCCGGTCCCGCGGTATCGGGGTCTCCTGCTTCAGGATATTGGCCCACAGCGTGCCGGTATAATCGACATAGACATCGATATCGCTCTGGGCGAGGGCGTCGAACGCGACCGTGGAGCCCAGATTGCCCCGCACATCGGTCCGCGCGCCGGCGTTTTCCAGCCGCAACGCGATCAATTCGGACAGAATATACTGCTCGGTGAACGACTTTGCCCCGATCACGATGCGGGAATCGGTCAATCCGGGCGCGTTATTGCGCGCTTTTTCTACGGTTTTGCCGCTGGTTCGAGGCGATATCGCTGCGTCAAACCGCACGAAAGCGGGCAAAAGCGCCACCAGAATCAAGGCGATAAACGCCGCCGATGCGGCGATGGCGCGGCGCGGTTTGCGCATGGATACGCCGGTTTCCACCAGTCTCAGCAACTGATCCAGCACAATGGCGAGGCCGGCAGAGAACACGCAGCCGAACAAAACCGTGTCCCAGCTGCGCGTTTGCAGGCCGGAAAAGATGTAATCGCCAAGGCTGGGCGCGCCCACGGGCGTCGAAAGCGTCGCCGCGCCGACCACCCAGACCGTCGCCGTGCGCACCCCGGCCAGGATCGTGGGCGCGGCCAGGGGCAGTTCCACGCGGAAAAGCGCCTGATACGGTGTCATTCCGACCGCCCGCGCGGCCTCTTTCACCGCCGGATCGACCCCTTCCAGACCCACGATCGCGTTCCGAAGCATGGGCAGCATTGAGTAAAACATCAGCGCCAGGAAGGCCGGTGCGAACCCGATCCGGCCCAGAAGCGGCACCATCAGGGCCAGGAACGCCAGCGCCGGGATCGTCTGCACCACCGATGCGAACCCCAAAGCCGGCCCGCGCAGCAGCGAAGATCGCGCACACGCCACGCCCAGCGGCAGGGATATCACCGCGCCGGCGCATAACGCGGCCGCGGTCAGCAACATATGCGCGCCCAGAAGGTCGGGCAGCCGCGCCCATTCGTCGGCCAGATTCATCATCGCGGCCGTCCCGCATGGCTTTTTGCTAATGAGGCGGCAAGGCTCGGGCGGCTTTCCGGGCCTAGAATGACGGTTTTGGGGAGGGATTCATGGATGCTTTGAGCCGGGCGCGCGCCCATCCCTGGCTGGCCCAGCCGGATATTCAGGCCGCGATTGCCTGGTATGCGGGCACGCTGGGCTTCGACCGGACGCAGGATTACGGTGATTTCGGCATCGCCGCGCGGGGCGATATCGGTCTGAATTTCTGGCTCTGCGACAGCCGCCACATCGCGGAAAACACCTCCTGTTACATCACCGTGCGTGATGTCGGGGCGCTGGACGCGCTGTTTTCGGAGTTCAAATCGCGCGGAGACGCCTTCACGCCCGGCCGCATCAGCCCGGTTCCGCAGGACTTCGATTACGGAATGCGGGAATTCTATGTCTGGGACCCGGCGGGAAATCTGCTGCGTTTCGGGGCTGCGCTGGAACAAGACTAGCCCTCCTTCAGCGCGGCAAAGGCGCGGATTTCACGCTGCGGCGCATCCAGAAGGCCCGCCACATAGGCGTCGGCCGGGGCGTTCAGGATCGTGGACGGGGGCGCGTCCTGCACGATCCGGCCGTGTTTCATCACGATAATCCGGTCGGCCATCAGCACCGCTTCGGTCATGTCGTGCGTGACCAGGATGGCGGTGAGCCCCAGATCCTTCTGAACCTGTTTGAAATCCCGCCGCAATTCGTCGCGGGTGAGGGGGTCCAGCGCCCCGAAAGCCTCATCCATCAGGATCAGTTGCGGCTCCGCGGCCAGCGCCCGGGCGATGCCCACGCGCTGTTGCTGGCCGCCGGACAGCTCGGAGGGCAGGGTGCCGCGCATTCTCTTCGCGTCCAGCCGCATCATGTCCAGCAGCGTATCGACGCGTTCGGAGAGTCTTTCCGCCGGCCAGCCCAGCAATTGCGGGGTGATCCCGATATTCTCCGCGACGCTCAAATGCGGAAAAAGGCCTATTTCCTGAAACACATAGCCGATGCGGCGGCGCAGCTCCGGCCCGGAATGGCTGGCGATATCCTCGCCGAACAGGTCGATTTCGCCCGCGTCCGGCTCGATCAGCCGGTTGATCATCTTCAGCGTCGTGGTCTTCCCGCACCCCGACTCACCGATCAGCGCCAGGGTCTCGCCCGCCCCGGCGGCAAAACTGATGCAATCGACCGCCGTCTGGCCGCCATACCGCTTCACGACATCGGTAAATGAAAGGACCGGCACGGGTTTTCCGGACTGGTTAGAAGACAGGCCGAGTAAGAGCCCCGCGCCCGCGAAGGTCAAGCACAGCTGATTTTACAGAATAAAGTCGCTCTCCAGCGGCTCATCCCCGAACAAGCGGATATCGAAATCCGCATTCGCATCACCATCCACATCGCCCTGCACCAGATAACCCGTGTCCAGCGTCTCGACGCGCAGCTCCATATCGCTGCCCGAAAAGCTGCCCGTGATGAAGGTGAATGCGTCGGCGGAGCGCGGCGGATAGTTGGACAGGTTTATGATGTCGACGCCGCTTTCGAAGTCGCGGATTATATCCCGGTTCGCCTGGCCCGCCGGCGAGTCGCCGATATGGCGGAAATAGAATGTGTCGGAACCGATGCCGCCGAACAGGAAGTCCTGGCCGGGGCCGCCATCCAGAAAATCGTCGCCGTCTCCGCCTTTCAGCTTGTCGTTTCCGCCGTCGCCATCCAGCGAGTCATTATCGGCGTGTCCGCGTAAAATATCGTCTCCGACCTGGCCGTTGATGTCGTCTTCGCCTGACAGGCCAAGCAGGACATCATTGGCTCCGCCGCCGTTCAGGCGGTCATCGCCGGGCCCGCCATTCAGGGTGTCGTTGGCGTCTCCGCCGCTGAGATAGTCGTCGCCAAATCCGCCGGAGAGAAAATCCAGGCCCGCATCGCCCCGGATGGAATCGTTTGCGGCGTTGCCGTAGAGCACGTCATTTCCGTTGCCCCCGGAAAGCTGGTCATTGCCGCCCTGACCGTGGATTTCGTCCTTGCCGTTCTGGCCCTCCAGGTCGTCATGGCGCGCGCCGCCCCGGATCAGGTCGTTGCCGTCGCCGCCCCAGATACGGTCCAGCCCGGCATCGCCGTAGAGACGGTCCGGACCGTCGCCGCCCCGCAGCCAGTCGTTTCCCAATCCGCCGAACAGAAAATCGACGCCCGCACCACCAAAGATATCGTCTTGGCCGGAGTTACCGTAAATCCGGTCATTGCCCGTGTAGCCGTATATCGAGTCGTTCTCGATCGAACCGACGATCGTGTCGTGCCTGGGCGAACCTTCGATCAAAGCCATCAGCCTGTCCCGCGTCTAATCCGTTACGCGATAAGCCTATTATACTGAATAGCGCCATTCACATGAAGCTGGGCCGATGAGAAGGCGTCTAGAGGATAAAGTCGACTTCCAACGGCTCATCCCCGAAGACCAGGATGGAGAAGTCAGCGTTTCCGTCGCCGTCTATCTCGCCCTGAACAAGGTAGCGGTCGCCCTGATCGATGACGCGCAACTGTCCGGCTTCGGTGAATCCGCCTGTCACGAATTCGAACGCCTGGTCGCGGCTCCGGGCTGTGTCCGCGTCGATGGCGGACAGGTCTATCTGATCAATACTCTGGAAATCCCGGATGATGTCGCGGCTGCCGCCGCCGATCCCCGATTCCGCAATATCCTCCAGCACAAACGTATCGCCGCCGGCGCCGCCGAACAGGAAATCCTGTCCGAGGCCGCCGGCCAGCACGTCATCGCCGCTTCCGCCCTGAAGCTTGTCCTGGCCGGTTCCGCCATCAATCAGGTCACTGCCCGTATGGCCTTTGAGCACGTCATCGTCGGCGCCGCCCAGCAAGCTGTCATCCCCTGAGCCCGCCAAAATGGTGTCAGCGCCATCATTTCCATAAAGGGTATCGATCCCGTCACCGCCATTCAGCACGTCATTGCCGTCATCGCCGATCAAACGGTCATCGCCGCGGCCGCCTGCCAGAAGGTCCGAGCCTGTGCCGCCGAACATGACGTCCCGGTTGCCGTTGCCGAACAGCTTGTCGGCGCCCGTGCCGCCGGCGATGTAATCTTCGCCGCCCTGGCCGAATATCCGGTCGTCCTCGCCGCCGCCATACAGGTCGTCGCTGCCCGCGCCGCCCTTGATGTTGTCGGCCCCGGCCAGGCCGCCTTCGCCCTCGCCATAGATGACGTCCTGGCCGCCGCGCCCGCGCAACGTGTCCGCGCCGCCTGCGCCGCCCAGCAGGTTGGCGTTGTTATCGCCGAAGAGCGCGTCATCGAAATTCGAGCCGATGACATTTTCGATCCCGGTCAGGGTGTCGCCTTCGGCTTCTCCGCCGATCCCTGCTCCGGCGGCCAGGTTGACCGTGACCGACTGGGTTGGCGCGCGGAGGTCCGGCTCGCCGGCGGAGAAGCTTGGACCGGACGCCAGGTAGGAGGCGGTGTCGACGCCGTCGCCGCCATCAATGACGTCCGCGCCGGGGCCGCCGACGAGAACGTCGTTTTCGGTTCCGCCAAACAGCTCATCGTTGCCGCCCTGGCCGAAGAGAAAGTCCTCGCCAGCGCCGGCGGTCAGCGTGTCGTCGCCTTCATTGCCATACAGGCCGTCGCCCGCTGAACCGCCAAACAGGGCGTCATTGTCCGCGCCGCCGAACAGCGTGTCTTGGAACTGGCCGCCGTAGAGTGTGTCCTCGCCAGAACCGCCATAGATCAAGTCTTCTTCGTGGCCGCCATGGAGCGTGTCATTCTCGGCGCCGCCATAGAGTTCATCGTCCTCCAGGCCGCCATAGACGAGATCATTTCCGTCGCCGCCCAAAACAAGGTCCGAGGCTTCGTCACCGTGGATCGTGTCAGCGCCGCTGTCGCCCAGTAGGGTATCTTCACCCATTCCGCCGAACAGCAGGTCGTCGCCGCTTTGGCCTTCGAGCAGGTCTCTGCCGCTTTGTCCGTAGAGCGTGTCATTGTCGGCGCCGCCATAGAGCGTGTCCGAGCCGGCTTCGCCCTCCAGCATGTCATTGCCCGAACCGCCAAACAGGGTGTCGAGGAAACTGCCGCCATACATCGAGTCTGCACCGGCGCCGCCGTACAGCATGTCCGCCTCGCCGCCAGCGCGAAGGACATCCGCGCCCGCGCCACCCCTCAGAGTGTCGGCGCCGGATCCGCCTTCAAGCACGTCGCCGCCGTCACCGCCAAACAACTCGTCCTGGCCGCCGCCGCCTTGCAGCGTGTCGCTTCCGGTTTCGCCATAAAGCGTGTCAGCGCCGCTGCCGCCATAGAGCGCGTCCGAGCCATCAGCGCCCGAAACCCTGTCATCGCCGCCGCCGCCGGACAGGCTGTTATCCGCTGCGTTCCCGTCGATAACGTCCGAATCCGGAGACCCGATGACGTTTTCAATGCTGGCCAGGACATCAGTTCCATCGTTGGTCGTCGCCGCGGAGCCAAGGGCGAGGCTGACAAACAGGTCAGAGGGATTGAATTCGGAATAGTCGACCGTATCGATACCGGCGCCGCCATTGATGATGTCGTCGCCGCCTTCATCAACGATCAGGTCATTGCCGCCGCCGCCCAGAAGCGTGCTGTCGACCGCGCCATTGTAGAGTGTGTCGTCGCCCGCGCCGCCGGAGAGAAGGTCGCCATCGGCTGTCTCGCCGGAGAAGGCGCTGTGAAGCACGTCGTCGCCACTGCCGCCGAACAACGAATCGGCGCCGATGCCGCCAAAGATTTCATCATTGCCCTGGCCGCCGAACAGCGAGTCGATGCCGCTGCCGCCATACAACTCGTCCGCGCCGCCATAGCCGCGTACAAGGTCATCCCCATCTCTGCCGGCAAGCAGGTTTGCGGCGCCGGTCCCAAATACCCGGTCATCGTTATACGAGCCAAAAACGCTTTCGATTGAGAGCAGGTTATCGCCGTCAGCATCACCGCCTGATGCGAAGCCTGTCTCGAGATTGATGGTGATGCCCGCGCTCGAGAACTCGTAGTCGATCAGATCCACGCCCGCGCCGCCCCTGAGGCTGTCTGCGCCAGCCCCGCCGATCAGCGTGTCATCGCCGTCGCCGCCGCTGAGCGTGTCATCCCCGTCGCCCCCGGTCAGTTCGTCGTTGCCGTCGCCGCCGAAGAGCGCGTCGGAACCGGCCCCGCCGTAAAGGTCGTCAAACCCGCCGAGACCATTGAGGAAGTCGTCGCCTTCGCGTCCGTACAACCTGTTGGAGGAGCCGGGACCAGAATCTGAACCCGTTATGCTGTCATCGAAATCGGAGCCGAAGACCCACTCGATGTCGATCAGCGTGTCGCCTTCAGCCGTCCCGCCGCTGCCTTCTCCCGAGTCCAGGTCGACCGTAACGCCGGCAGTCGAGTTCCAGTAGAGCGCAGCGTCATTGCCACCAAAGCCGCCATTCAGCGTATCGCCGCCTGCTCCGCCTATGAGGGTATCTGACCCGATTCCTCCGTCTAATTTGTCTTCTCCATCGCCTCCGTACAAATAATCAACGCCCGTCCCGCCAAAGAGATAATCCCTGGCATCGCCCCCACTCAGCAAATCGTTTCCGTGACCGCCGAAAAGGGAATCGATGCCTGTGCCGCCGAAAATACGATCCGTGCCCTCAAGGCCATAGAGATAGTCACTTCCTCCATTACCGTAGATCGTGTCAGAGCCTGTATCGCCAACCAGTATATCACTGCCGCCAGTTCCATTAATAATGGCCATGCTTGCCCCCGTGCATATATACGTTTTCTAAATTTAAACATTGCAAAAGATTTTCGTAAACCCGATACAATATAATTGTTATTGTGTATTGTATGCATAGTTATAAAATATTTGAATTTAACAGATAAGTTAAACCTGCTTCCTAATTCTGAACATTGAGCGCGATTTAAGTCAGCAAGCGCTCTGTAATTTGCGCAGGGCGTTTGCTGAATGAGGGCGTCAAAGCTTGTAGCGCCGTTCTAGAGTATAAGATCCGCTTCCGCTGGCTCATTATCGAAGACCGCAATCGAGAAGTCTGATGCGCCGTCGCCGTCCACATCGGCCTGGACCAGTGACTTCCCGCCCTGGTCGACAACCCGCAACTCTCCGGCTGTGTTGGAGAAATCGCCGGTGATGAAGGTGAAGAACTGATCGCCCGAGGTTCCAGTGTCGTCATCAATGGCGGCCAGGTTGATGAAGTCCAAACCGCTTTCGAAACCAGCGATCAGATCGCGCACGGCGCCTGTGGAATCAGATGTGGTTTTATAGACGAACTCGTCCGCGCCGCGGCTGCCGAACAGCCTGTCTCCGCCGTCGCCCGTAAGTAGCGCCATTTGCCCATGCCAGACGGCGCTCCTGCTTGATGTCCAAGTATAACCCGGGCGCGACCCTGTGGAGACGGCAGCCAGCGTGTCACAGCTGTTCGCGCCTGAAGGTCAGGCGTCCAGTGGCCCTGAAGGGCGGGCGTCAGAGGAAAAAGTCGCTTTCCACCGGGGTGTCGCCGAAGACGATGATGGCGAAATCTACGCCGCCGTCGCCGTCTATGTCGGCCTGGATGAGAGAGCGGCCGCCCTGATCGACCACGCGCAGCTGCCCGGCGGCGGTGAATCCCCCGGTTATAAAGGTGAAAGCCTGATTGCCGCCGGTAGTCGAATCCGCGTCGATGGTGGCGAGATTGATCGTGTCCAGGCCGCTTTCAAAGTCGCGGATGATGTCGCGATTGGCGCCTGTGGCGCCGGTATCGGTCTCGAAGCGGTAGAAGAAAGTGTCGGAGCCGGTCCCGCCAAACAGCAGGTCCCGTCCGGAGCCGCCAAAGATGGAGTCGTTGCCGGAGCCGCCCTGAATCTTGTCGATGCCGGATCCGCCGTAAATGATGTCGTTTCCGGTCATGCCTTTCAGGACATCATCGCCGGCGTCGCCGCTCATATAGTCGTTGCCGTCAACGCCCAGCAGGGTGTCGCCGGCCGTGCCGCCGAACATGTCGTCCGAGCCGGGGCCGCCATTGATCGTGTCGGCCATGTTGCCGCCGAAAAGGCTGTCATTTCCGAACCCGCCAATGATGTAATCCAGGCCGTTATCGCCGCTGAGACGGTCGTCGTTCCCGTTTCCGAAAAGCCGGTCGTCGCCGTCACCGCCGAACACATTGTCCGCGCCGCCTTCGCCGAACACCCGGTCCGCGTCATCGCCGCCATTGATGAGATCGTCGCCGCCGCCGCCCTTGATATTATCCTCGCCCGAAGCGCCGGAAATCATGTCGCTGCCGCCATTGCCGCGTAGAATGTCGCTGCCCGCCTGACCGTAGAGGGAATTGGCGTTGTCATCGCCAAAGAGCGAGTCGTCGAAATTGGACCCGCGGACGTTCTCGACGCCGTCGAATGTGTCGCCCTCGGCTTCGCCGCCAAGGCCCACGCCCGCCATCAGATTGACCGTGACGCCGGTTCCGGCGTTCGCGAAATTGGCCAGGTCGGTGCCCGCGCCGCCAAAATAGGCGTCCGCGCCGGCCAGGCCGATAAAGCGGTCGTCGCCGTCGCCGCCGAACATGGAATCGTCGCCGGCGCCGCCATTGAGATAATCCGACCCGGTATCGCCATACAGGGCGTCGATGTCGTTACCGCCAAAGACCGTGTCATCGCCATTGCCGCCGAAGACCGTGTCCTCGCCGTCGCCCGCGGCGATGCTGTCGGCCCCGGATCCGCCGGAAATGAAGTCATTGCCCGTGCCGCCGTTGACGGTGTCGTCGCCATCGCCGGCATAGATGAGGTCGGCGTTATTGCCGCCGAACAGGTCATCCACGCCGGTTCCGCCGAACAGGGTGTCCTGACCATTGCCGCCGAAGATCAGGTCATTGCCGCCAAGGCCGGAGAGGACGTCATCGCCGCTGTCGCCGTTGATCGTGTCGTCGCCCGACCCGCCTTCCAGATTATCGGGTCCATCGGTTCCGGGAATGAGCGCCATGACAGTCTCCACAGTTTATGCATTATAGTTTGCAACTATAATGCATAAATAAGTGAAGTAAATCGAATGTTGGTGTTGTTTTTGTGACTGTGCGTTCAGATGCGCAAACAGTCTGACGATATCATCTGGCCGCCAGGCTGTTGTGAGCGGCCAAATGATTATAGCGCAATTCTAGAACACAAAATCGGTGCTTATCGGCTCATCGCCGAAGACCGCAATCGAGAAGTCGGATGCGCCGTCGCCATCTACATCGGCCTGGATCAGTGACTTCCCGCCCTGGTCGACCACCCGCAACTCCCCGGCAGTGTTGGAGAAACCGCCTGTAATGAGGGTAAAGCTCTGGTCGCCCGCGGTTCCGGTGTCGGCGTCGATGCCGACCAGATTGATGAAGTCCGAACCGCTTTCGAAGCCGGCGATCAGATCGCGCGCGGCGTCCGTGGAATCGGATGTGGTTTTATAGACGAACTCGTCCGCGCCGCTGCCGCCGAACAACTTGTCTTCGCCGCCATCGCCCAGTATCCGGTCATCGCCGTCGCCGCCCTTCAGCTTGTCGTCGCCGGCGTGGCCGCGGACATAATCATTGCCCGCTTCGCCTTTTAGAACGTCTGAGCCTTCAGCGCCCAGGACAGCGTCCTCGCCGGCCCCGCCGAACACCGTGTCGTTTCCGGTATCGCCGTTCAGATAGTCGTCGTCCGCGCCGCCTTTCAGCACGTCGCTTCCCGCGCCGCCATAGACGATTTCCTCGCCCGGGCCGCCGATGACCCGGTCGCCGCCTTCATTGCCGTTCATGACGTCATCTCCCAAGCCGCCGAACAGCTTGTCGGCGCCGTCGCCGCCATTGAGCGTATCCAGCCCGTCGCCGCCGAACAGCAGGTCATCGCCGGCGTCGCCATAGAGGCCGTCGCCGTCCGCGCCGCCTTTCAGCGTGTCGGCGAAAGAGCCCCCATAAAGCATGTCCTCGCCGATATTGCCTTTCAGCGTGTCGCTGCTGGAATTGCCGTAGAGCGCGTCAGCGCCGTCACCGCCATTCAGGATGTCATTATTGAAACCGCCTTGCAGGTGGTCGTCGCCATTGCTGCCGTTCAGTACGTCTTCGCCGTCGCCGCCGAATAGCGTGTCGTCGCCGAATCCGCCAACCAGTACGTCGTCGCCGTTATCGCCATGCAGCATGTCGGCATTGCCATTGCCGAACAGGCGGTCATTGGCGGCGCCGCCGCGCATAAAGTCTGCGCCGCCCCCGCCGAACATGCGGTCGTCATCATTGCCGCCTACAAGATCATCGGCGCGCGCGCCGCCTTTCAGGTTATCCACGCCATCGCCGCCAACAAGATAATCAAGGCCCGCGCCGCCACGGATGGTGTCGTTGCCACCTTCGCCGTAGAGGGCATCGCTGCCGTCCAGTCCCAAGAGCTGATCGCTGCCTGTGCCGCCCTCCATGTAATCGTCGCCCGTGCCGCCGTTCAGGACATCCGAGCCGGCCTGGCCGTCCAGTATGTCATCGCCCGAGTTGCCAATCACTGTGTCATTGCCGCCGCCGGCATAGATGCTGTCCGCGCCGCCATTGCCGGTCAGCGTGTTGTCATGGTTCATCGTGGCAAGGATGAGATTATCGTTGTTATCGCCCGTGGCGTCGGCCGGGGTGTCCTCCAGATTTATGTTTTCTATCCCGGTCAACGTATCGCGCGTTTCACCATTGAAAGTCAGCAGGCCGTTGGCGAGGTCGACGTGATGATCGCTGGTGTAAGCGGCGCTGGAATCAAGAACGAGGGTGTCGGTCCCCGCGCCGCCGTCGATGGAATCGCTCTCATCAGAGAAGGTGCCCGCGACCTTTTCAATGCGGTCATCACCGGCGCCGCCGATGATCGTGTCGCTGCCGCGGTCAGTCAGGATGGTGTCCTCACCTTCGCCGCCTGCGATGTAGTCATTGCCCAGGCCGCCCTCGATTATGTCGCCGCCGCCATTGCCCAGCAGCTTGTTGTTGCCGCTGTCGCCGCGGATGGTCTCACCGCCCTGGCTGCCTTCGACATTTTCGAAATTCAGCAGGGTTTCGGTATTGCCGCCGCTGACATTGACGACGGCCTGACCCGCGGCGAGATCGATTTCGACAGTACTGCCGAAGAAGTCGCCACTGTAATCGATCCAGTCATTATTTCCTGCGCCGCCGTCATGCATGTCGAAATTGATCGCATCGGTGTCGATGACACGGTCATTGCCATTGCCGCCCTCGACCGTATCTGCGCCGTCGCCGGCATCGATCTTGTCATCGCCGCCCCAGCCCAGAATTTCGTTTGTGCCGCTATCACCGGTCAGCACGTCGCCATAGGAGGCCGAGCCTTGCAGGTTTTCGATGCCGGCTAGCGTGTCCGCTCCGTCGGCGCCGGAGGCAACGCCGGTCTCAAGATTGGCGACCACCATGCCCGTGGCGTTGAAATAGCTGACAATGTCGGTCCCGCCGCCGCCATAGACCAGATCGTCACCGTCATTCGGGCGGAGAATGTCATCGCCGTCGCCGCCGAAAAGCTCGTCGCCGCCATCGGATCCGAACAGGCCGTCATTGCCGTCATCGCCGAACAGCGTGTCCGAATTGATCAGGCCGTCGCCGTCGAACGTCATGGCGCCGTATAAGCTGTCATTATTGTCGTCGCCGTCGAGCGTATCGTCGCCGTCGCCACCGACAATATAGTCGCCGCCGCTATTGTCTGAGGTGGTGAGCGTGCCGCCTTCGATTTGGTCATCGCCATCGCCGCCGAAGAGGGAGTCATTTCCCCCTGCGCCCTCGATCAGGTCGCTGCCGGCCAGACCGTAAATCGTGTCTGGCCCGGCGCCGCCTTCCAGGCTGTCATCGCCGGACGTGCCTGTGAGAAGCTCGACCGGGGCAGGGGAGTCCTCATTCGCGCCGGCTGTCGCGGCGCCGGTGTTTTCGTCCTGATTTTGCCCGCCCAACCCGGGTTCTGTTTTGTTATAAAAATGAATATCGGCGATATTAATATTATCAATCAAAGGCATTAATCATGGCTCCCATTCATCCAATACATCTATCGAGGATGGCGGGACGCCTAACATGTGTTAAAAAACAAGTTCAACCACATGTATATTGAAATTATTTGTTGCTGGCGCGATTGCACATGGAAAATACAACCGTCCGGCGGGCCGCCGCCCACCGGACGGAAGAACGATCATGAGGTCGAGGAGTTGCTATAGCAGGAAATCCGCCTCGACCGGCTGGTCTCCGAAGATGAGGACGGCAAAGTCCGCGCCGCCGTCGCCATCGACGTCCCCCTGCAGGACAAAGCGGTCGCCATTGTCCATGACGCGGAGTTCGCCCGCCGTTCCGGAAAAGCCGCCGGTGATGAAGGTGAAGGCCTGATCCCCGCCGGTCAGGATATCGGCGTCGATTGATGTCAGGTCGAACAGGTCCACGCCGGATTCAAAGTCGCGGACGATGTCCCGGTCCGCGCCGGTCAGGCCGGTTTCCGAAATATCGCGCAGGATGAAGACATCCGCCCCGGACTGGCCGAACAGAACGTCGCGCCCTTCTCCGCCGGCGAGGCTGTCATCGCCAACGCCGCCGATCAGAAGGTCGTTGCCGGCCTGACCGTCGAGGAAATCGCCATTGCCATTCCCGTAGAGCTTGTCGTTCCCCTCGCCGCCATAAAGGGCGTCCGCGCCGCCTTCCCCGAAGAGACGGTCGCCGCCTTCGCCGCCGGTAAGCGTATCGGCCCCGGCACCGCCTTTCAGATTGTCCGCGCCGTCTTCGCCGTAAAGGATATCCTGACCGCCATCGCCGCGCAGAAGGTCCTCTCCCTCGCCGCCAAGGATAATGTCGTCGCCATCATTGCCGAACAGGCGGTTGGCGACCTCATTGCCGGTGAGCGTGTCATTGCCGTTGCCGCCGCGCGCATTTTCGATGGTGACGGCGTTGGCGATGGTGAAACCGCCATGCACGCCGAAGGCGTAAGACATCCAGCCGCCGCCGCCTTCCTCATATTCCAGCGTGGCGTCGCGCAGGTCGATATTGGCGTCGCGGTCGCCATTATAGACGATCTGGTCCTCGCCGCCCGCGTCCCAGATGCTCTCATAGAAGGTGCCGGCTTCGTTGACGTCCTTCAGGACATAGACATCGTCGCCGGTATTGGTGTCTTCATTGACGCCGTACTTGTCCTGAATGGCGGCGATGTCGAAGGCCATCAGGCCGCCGAGCCAGCCGAACGGATCACTGGTGTCGGCCTGGCCATAGGGTGAGGTCTGCCAGCCATCCTCATAGGACATCATGGTGTAGACACCCTGGTTCAGGTTGAAGTCGCCCAGCGTGTAGTCCGCCACCGCGCCTTCGGTCTCGACGCCGCTGAGCACCCCCGAACGGCCGCCGCTGTCATGCGGGTGGGCGAGGCCGTGGCCGTGGCCCAGCTCATGGATCAGCGTGACGAAGGTGAAGCCGCCCTGGGCGAGGCCTTCCTCGTTCCAGCGCTCGTCGCCGGAGTTGAATTCCGCCTGGCCTTCATTCTGTTCGTCCGGCGGGCTCATGCGGCCCAGAAGGCTGACGCCCGGGCCGGGCGTGCCGGAATAGGTGATCAGGGTGAAGTCGGCCTCGTTGCGGTTATCGACCTCGATATAGACGATGTCGGCCACGCTTTCGAACTGGTCGAAGGCAACCTCCAGGGCTTCCTGTTCCCATTCATCCCAGCCGGAGGCCACGATGTTTTCCGTCAGGCCGGGATTGGTCGGATCTTCGCTGACAAAGACATCGCCTTGCTTGGCGAGGTAATAGGTGACGACCGTCTTGCCCTCGATGCCATAGGGATTCCAGGCATAGCCGGTAAAGGGTTCGCCATTGTCCCGCGGGCCCTGGTCGCCGTCCGGATTGCGGGAGGATCCGTCGATCTGCGTGCCCCAGTCGATGGCGTGCAGGGGCTGATCCGGCGAATAATAGGGCTGGTAGCTGAACTCGTCCCCGGTTTCCACGAACAGCTCGTAATCGCCGACGAAATCGCCCGTCTCGCCGTTTTCCATCAGCTCGTCATAGGCGCGGGCATTGATGTAGAATGTGCCGGTATAGTCCGCGGTGAAAGAGAGCAGGGCGTCCAGCCCGGAGGGCGTGTTCGGCCCGCCGCCATCGGCGATGACGATCAGGTTTCCGCTCTCGTCATAGATTTCCAGATAGGCGTCGGGGAGGGGAACCAGGTTCTCCCCGCCGATGTGAGCGAACATCCCGATCTCGTAAATCTCCCCCTCGGTCAGTTCCACGGAGAAGAAGTCCTGATCGCCGATCGTGTCTATGGCGGAAAAGACGTGCGGGCCGTCGACCGTAATGGACACCGTGGTGGAGATGTCGTCGGCGATGGTGTCGGTGGTGATCAGAAGGGGCTGAACCGCATCGGTTTTCATGTCGCCCACGCCATCGGCGGGAAAGGCGGTCTTGAAGGTCTGGCCGCTTGAGACTGTTCCGCCTCCAGCGGTGATCACGGCGTAGTCGAATTGAAGAAGTCCGTTCTGCGGTTGCGTCAGCATTATGCGCCTCGCTTTCAGATAATACCCCATCGCTTCCGGAAACGACCTGTTTCCGGACTTGCGAATACTGTTTTTGTGCTAGCCGTCTCCCCGGCTTAAGGTCTGGCAACGCGCCTTTGCGGGGTTGGTTCCGCAAATTCTTAATAAATTTTAATATGTTTACTTAGGTAAAGACTCCGGCCGCGCGGCCGGAGTCTTTGATGCGGTCAAATGGGCAAGGCCCTAAAGCACGAAGTCGCTTTCCACCGGCGCTTCGCCGAAGACCAGGATGGCGAAATCGGCGTTGCCGTCTCCGTCAACTTCGCCCTGGACCAGCCAGCGGCCGCCCTGATCGATGACGCGGATCTGGCCCGCGGCGGTGAAGCCGCCGGTGATGAAGGTAAAGGCCTGATCGCCGCCGGTGATGGCGTCCGCGTCGATGGCGGAGAGGTCGATTGTATCCACACCGCTTTCGAAGTCGCGGATGATGTCGCGGTCGGCGCCGGCTGTTCCAGAATCGGCAACCGCGTCGAAAAGGAAATTATCGCTGCCGGTTCCGCCGAACAGAAGGTCGCGGCCCGCGCCGCCTTTCAGCGCATCGCTGCCGGCGCCGCCTTTCAGCTTGTCGACGCCTTCACCCCCGCTCAGGAGGTCATTGCCGGAGAAGCCTTTCAGAATGTCGGAGCCGGAAACGCCATAGAGGCGATCATTCCCGTCAACGCCGAGAAGCGTGTCATCGCCGGTGCCGCCATTGAGCAGGTCCGATCCGGGTCCGCCATTCAGAACATCGGCTTGCGCGCCGCCGGCCAGGGTGTCGTCTCCATAGCCGCCCGCGAGCAGGTCCTGACCGTCAAGACCGTAGAGCGTATCATCGTTGCCGTTGCCGAAGAGACGGTCATTACCGGACCCGCCGAAAATGAGATCTCCGCCGCCTTCACCGAATATACGGTCGGCGCCTGACTCTCCGTTCAGGTAATCAACGCCGCCGCCGCCCTTGATATTGTCGGCTCCGCTGCCGCCGGCGACATAGTCAGAACCGCCATAGCTGCGCAGCACGTCATCGCCCGCGCCGCCATAAAGAGAATTATGAGCGTCCGTTCCGAAGAGAGAATCGGCAAAGTCCGATCCTCGCGCGCTCTCCATATCGGCGTAGGTGTCGCCCTCGGCGTCGCCGCCGATGCCGTCGCCGGAATTCAGGTTCACCGTGACGCCGCTGGCGGAATCTTCGTAATTCGCAATGTCTTCATCGCCGCCCCCGACGAGATGGTCCGCCCCTTCGCCGCCTATCAGGGAGTCGAACCCGGCGCCGCCATAAAGGACATCCTGCCCGCCGCCGCCGAACAGGTTATCGTCTTCGCCGCCGCCAAAGAGGGTGTCATTTTCGCCCTGGCCGAGCAGGAAATCATTTCCGGCGCCGCCAAAGATCGTATCCGACCCGGTTTCGCCACGGATATCATCCAGGCCTGCATTGCCGTGCAGAAGATCGCTGCCGTCCCGGCCATAGAGCGTATCATTGCCATCGCCGCCATACAGGGTGTTGCTGGAATTGTCGCCATCGAGGAGGTCATCGAAGGCGGAGCCTGTCACATTCTCGATTCCGGTCAGCATGTCGCCTTCCGCATTGCCGCCCGACCCGGTACCGGAGACGAGGGCGACCGTAACGCCGGCGTTTGAGGCAGAATAATTGGCGTTATCCTGGCCTGCGCCGCCAAACAGATCATCAGATCCGGCGCCGCCATGGAAGCTGTCGTCGCCGTTGCCGCCAAACAGCGCGTCTTGTCCGCTCAGTCCATGCAAGGCGTCCTCGCCGTCCAGGCCATAGATCGAGTCCGCGCCGGATCCGCCATAAAGCTGGTCCGCGCCGGACGTGCCCGTAACGACGTTTGACGGCGCAACAATCTGTATATCCAGCGACCCGGGGGATGTTTCCTCCAGATCAAATTCGCCGTTGCTGATCGTCAGCGTGAGATTGCCCGAACCGTCGCCGTTCTGATCGAGGATGAGCCGGGTCTCGCCGCCGGACTTTTCGTAGCGGATTTCGTTCTCGGTTCCCGTGAAGGCGGCGGTCCCGATGAAGACCGGGCTATAGTACGGGTCAAAGACAATATGGTCTTCGGCGCTGAAATCGGTGATTTCATCGTCGCGCATTTCATCCGGGTCGAACATGAAGAACGTGTCGGCGCCGGCCCCTCCGGTGAGCAGGTCAGGGGAGTCGAAACCGCGGATCCAGTCATCGCCCGCTCCGCCGATGACTGTGTCGCTGCCATCGCCCGAGAATATCTCAAGATCCATGGTTGAGGCAGACGCATCGATAAAGTCGCTATAGCGCGATGCATCGATTTCCAGCACTTCGATATTGGTGAAACTGGTCTGCGAGCCGCCGTACAGGTCATAGGTGATCGTGTCGTCGGTCACTGTAACGTCGCCGCTGGACCCGTAATCGAAAATCAGCGTGTCGGTTCCCGCGCCGCCGTCGATCGTGTCCATGCCGCGGTCGTTATAGATCCGGTCGTCGCCCGCGCCGGCATTGATCGAATCATCGCCGTCGCCACCATAGATCAGGTCGTCGCCGCCGGCCGTAATGATGGTGTCGTTGCCATCATCGCCATCGATTTCGAAATCAATATTACCGGCCGCGCTCGCATCGTAAGTGTCATCTTCGTCGGAGGATTCTTCGAAGATAATCTTTTCGATGCCGGAAAGCGCGTCCGTGTAGGACGTGTTGTTGTTCTGGACGATCGCGGTGGTCGATATGTCGATATCTATCGCGAGGCTGTCGTCTGTCGGCATCCAGTAAAGGATGTCGTAGCCGGTTCCCCCGTCCAGGGTATTGGCGCTTTCATCATCATACAGGACATCGTCGCCGGCGCCGCCATAGAGAAGGTCTTCCTCGAAAAGGTCATCCGAAAAACCGGTGTCCAGGTCGTCATCCCCGTCGCCGCCATAGAGGATGTCCTCGCCCCCTTCACCGTCCAGATTATCGTTACCTACGCCGCCATAGATGATGTCGTCGCCGGTCCAGCCATCGATGTTGTCATTGCCGCCATTGCCATACAGCGTATCGTTGCCGCCATTGCCATCGATATAGTCGTCGTCTTCGGTGCCCTCGATGGTTTCGCCGCTGCTTCCGCCGTAGAAATTGGCCATGAAAAACTCCCCGTGCCTGAATCAATATTCAGGGGCGGACTAACAAACGCATGTGCGCGTGACCACCATTCCGGGAAAATATTTTTTTAACCCGCCGGGGATGCAAGCCTCGGTCCAGAGACCGCACTTTTTAAGATAGCGCGGACTTGAACCGAAGCTCGCTGTTTTGAACGCGACTGGCGCCTATAATATGAAATCGCTTTCTACTGGCGCGGCGCCGAAGACAAGGATGGCGAAATCGGCGTTGCCGTCTCCATCCACCTCGCCCTGGACCAGCCAGCGGCCGCCCTGATCGATCACCCGCACCTGTCCCGCGGCGGTAAAGCCGCCCGTGATGAAGTCGAAGGCCTGATCACCGCCGCTTAACGTGTCAGCGTCGATGGCGGAGAGATCGATTGAGTCGAGGCCGCTTTCGAAGTCGCGGATGATGTCGCGGTCTGCGCCGCTGGTTCCTGAGTCGGCGATATCGAGCAAGGCAAAAGCATCGGCTCCGGTTCCGCCGAAAAGCATGTCCCGGTCTTCGCCGCCTATCAGGATGTCGCTTCCATTGCCCCCCTGAAGCTTGTCATTGCCGGTTTGCCCATAGATTGTATCGGTGCCGGAATGGCCTCTCAGGACATCGCTGCCCGTCCCGCCATAAAGAAGATCAGAACCATTGGCCCCCAGAAGCGTATCGTCGTCAGATCCGCCGAATACAGTATCGTTCCCCGGGCCGCCGTTCAGCGTATCCCCGCCAGCATCTCCGTAAACCCGGTCGTCGCCAAAACCGCCTGACAGCAAATCATCATTCGCGCCGCCGAACAGCACGTCGTTATTGCCATTTCCGAACAGCTTGTCCGCCCCGGCGCCACCATAAAGCGCGTCGCCGCCGCCCTCGCCGAACAGGCGGTCTTCGCCGGCCCCGCCATAGAGATTATCCGTTGCGCCGCCGCCCTTCAGATTGTCGCCGCCGTTGCCGCCATACAGATTGTCTTGCCCCGCATTACCACGAAGCGCGTCATCACCGTCATCGCCGTCGAGGACATTATTCTCTGCATCGCCGTATAGCGCATCGTTCTGCGTCGAGCCGATCAGGTTCTCGATCTCTGTTAGCGTGTCGCCTTCAGCGTCGCCGCCGATTCCGGTTCCGGCCGCTAGATTGACCGTCACGCCCGCCGAGAGGACGGAGTAATCCGCTGTGTCGACGCCATTGCCGCCGTCCAGCACATCCGCGCCGGAGCCGCCGCTAAGAGTGTCGTTGCCAGCGCCGCCCGAGACCATATCGGCGCCGCCACCGCTAATAATCAGGTCATCGCCGCCATTGCCGTTGAGCGTGTTATCGTAATCACCGGTTGCAAGAATGAAGTTGTCATTGCCATCGCCGATGACGCCGGCGGCGTTGCCCTCAAGAACGACGTCTTCGATGCTGATGAGCGTCGCCCGGGCGTCACCATTATAGGTCAACAATCCGGCCGCGAGATCGACAACGTGGCCGCTTGTAAAGTCCACAAAAAGATCCAGGACGAGTGAGTCGCTGCCTGCGCCACCGTCGATATAGTCGTTTTCAGTCTCGTATGTCTCGGAGACTATCTCGATCCGGTCGCTGCTATCGCCGCCAAAAATCTGGTCATTGCCGCGGCCGGTCTGAAGCGTGTCGCCCCCATCGCCGCCAAACAGCAGGTCGTCGCCACTTTCACCCGAGATCAGATCATCGCCCGCCAGGCCGTAAATTGTGTCGGTGCCTGCGCCGCCCGTAAGCGTGTCGTCGCCCGACGTGCCAACAATCAGACCGGCGGGCGCGATTTGCGCAATGTCGAGAGAGCCGGGGGTTGTTTCTTTAAAATCAAATTCGCCGTTTAGAAGTTTCATTGTGTAGTTGGCCGCTCCATCGTCGTTGGTGTCCGTTTGAATCAGTGTTTGCCCGCCAGATTTTTCGTAGCAGATTTCGTTTTCCGCGCCGCTGAAAACGGGTGTGATGACGTCTAAGCCCTGAAAAACCAGATGATCCTGGGCGCTGAAATCGGTGATTTCATCATCATCGATCTCGCTGGTTCGCTTGAATATAAACCGGTCAGACCGGGCGCCGCCCGTCATGGTGTCGGAATGCGCGGCCCCTATGACGACGTCGTCGCCTGACCCGCCGGTGATTGTGTCATCGCCGACTCCGCCACGAATGGTCAGCCCCCCCGTGTAAGCCGAGGCGTAGGATCCGCCGTAATATCTCGCCATGCCCGTATTTCCCGATTCCTTGAAGTTTCCTGCTGAACTAACAGGCGTACTCTTGAATGGCCACCGGGGGGCGGCGGCGAGAAATCAGCGCCTGTATTATTCAGGGAAAGGCCTGTTTTACGGCTTGACATTAATGAGCGCTGCGCTGGTCAATCCAGCGGTCATTGGAAGACGCTTGTTTACTTATTCAAATCAAGGGCGAAGCCCGATTTTTGACGCAAAGAAAAATCTGACGGTCGGCAGGCGAATAACAGACCGGTTCATTATTCGTGGAGAAAAGGCATTATTATTCCGTGACGCGTTGTCGCGCCTAAAGCCGCCAATGAGGCTTCAGTTCGGACGCCGCGCCTCTTAGTCCCCCCGCGAGTTCGTCACCTCGTAGCTGGCGCTGTTGCCGACGGCGGTGGCGCTGGAGGAGAGGAGGGCGCCGGAATAGGCGGAGGCTGTGGAGCGGGAGACGACCTTGCCGTCATTGACCTGGCGGCTGGAGCCGTTGATCGCCGCGCCTTCGCAGTCCGAGCAGGCATAGGCGGAGGCGGCGTTGCCGAACGCGGTGGTGGTGACAAGGCCGGTGGAGCCCGTCCCGCCGTCGAACGATCCCACCGCGCGCACGCGGCCCGAATTGGTCTGGTCGATATCGGCGCCGATGCTGGAGCCGATATTGGAGACGGTGGTGGAGTTGCCCACGCCCGACGCGCTGACCGAGGCGACATCGTTGAAGCCGATCAGGGAAACCTCTGAGCGGGCGTTCACGTCCGCCTGGTTGTCCTGACGCGCGTTCAGGCCGGCATAGCGATAGTCGTTTTCGACCGCGATATTGTTGCCGGCGGCCTGGCTGGCGGCGATGGTCTCATTGGCGACATCGGCGTCGATGAAGGCCTTGCCGCGCACCGCGCCGGTATTGGTCTGTTCGGCGTCCAGCAGCACGCGGGTCGTGTCCTCGCCCGCGGAGATGGAGTTGCCGACCGCCAGGCCCGTCGCGGAACTGACCCAGGGGGCCGCGCCGTCGCCGACGATCCGGCCGACGGCCACGCTTTCCGCGCCGCTGGACTGGATGATCGTGCCTTCGCCCGTCGTTCCGTAGCCGGGCAGCAGACCGGCGTTATTGGCCGCGCTCTGCGCCGCGGCGATGGCGCTGTCCGCGCCGCCGCGCACCGTGGTGGTGGCGCGGGAGGTCACTTCGGAGCCCTGCGTCACGTCCTGGCGGAGCAGGACGCCGGCGTCGGCCGTATCGGTGGTGACCGTCGCCGTGTTCGCCATGGCGGCGGAGGTGGAGAGCGCGATGCCCGCGCCGTTCACGTCCGTCTGCGCGTCGGCGCTGGCGCGACCGCCGAATTGCTGGTCGCTGGTGACGCCGACATCGACGTCGCGCGAATGCACCGAGAGCGTGTTGCCGAGCGCGTTAGCGTTGGAGGTGGCGGCGTCGGCGATTTCCGCCTCGGTCCGCGATTCCACGACAATGTCCGCGTTCAGGTCGACCTGCTCATTAATGATCTCGCTGTCGGGTTCGACAACTTCGAGCGACTGCGCGTTACTCGTACCGGCCGCGCAGATAAGTACGAACGCCTGCATCGCGGCTGTCGTGCCAGCGAGACGGATCTTCGCGGGTATAGGCATTGTTGCTCTCCAGAGTATCGGTGTAAGCGACGGTGTAGTTGCCGGACGCGCCATAGGTGGACAGCGGGTCGTCATAGGAACAGACCTGCGGACCGGCGACGCCGTAGAGATTGGCGGACATTTCAAGCACGGCGCGTTCGATGACCGAGCGCACGGCCAGCTGGATCGGCTCCAGCGCCTTGCCGCCCGCGCCGATGTCGAACACGTTATTGTTGAAGAAGGCGAACACGCCGGCCGAAATTTCGCGGCCGATGATCTGCTTCTGGTAGGAGATGACATCCACCACTTCCAGCGACTGGGTGTCCACCAGGCGCAGGTCCAGCCCGACATTCATCACGAAGACGCGGCGGGTGAAGCTGCCCTTCGGGTCGGTGGCGTCCACGTCGCCGCCAAAGGCGTCGATGCCGGACGAATGGATATTGTAGTTCAGCTCCGTGATGCCGCCGACCAGATAGAAGTCGGAGCCCGGCACCTGGCCGGCATGGATCTTCCGGAAGCCTTCGGCCCCGTCGGAGATCAGCTTGTTATTGGCGTATTTCAGCTCCAGCTCCGACACGGACGTGTCGTAGCGTTCGACCAGGCGCGCGCCGGACTTGGCGAAGGCGGAGATGGCCATCAGGGACGCGCCCTGTGTCACCTTGGCGCCGCCTTCCAGCTCCACCTTGCCGGTATAGTCGACGATGCGGCCGACCGCGACGCGGGGCGAGGCGATGCCGCTGGACCGCGCATACTGGCCGAGGCAGACAAGGCCCGCCGTGTAGGGCGTCGGATTGGTGGTGACCGGCGCGTTGCCGATCGGGGTCTTGTAAAGGCCGTTCGGTCCCGCCGTCTGGGCGCAGGCGGCCAGCGCCGCGGAGGCGGCGAGGGCGCCCACGCGCTTGGCGCGGCGGACCAGGGAGGATTTCAGAGACTTAGTCATTGAGGTTGATCTCCCCGTTCAGGACTTCGCCGCTGGCGTTTGCCACGACATCCCCGTTATTGATCTGCGTCGAATCGATGATCACGGTGTTCCAGTTGCCTTGCGTCACCACGTTCAGCTGGTTGCCGATGGCGGTGGCGGACCCCACGCCGACAGAGCGCGCCCGGCCGCCCAGTTCACGGGGCAGATTGGTCGCTTCTTCCGCGGTCAGGATGCGTCCGTCCACGATGACCCGGTTGCCGCTGGCGTCGCGGGTGCCGGGCGAGTCCACGCGGTTCTCTTCGCCGACATAGCCGCCATAGGGCGCGTTCCACTCGCCAGCGGTGTCGCTGAAGGTCTGCGCCTGAGCCGGCGCGGCGATCAGCGCCGCGGCGGAGGCGAGGTAGGTGAGGGATCGGTTGGTCATCTTTGCGTTTCCATTTGCGCAAGCTTTCGGTGAAGGCGAGTGCAACGCCCGTGCCACGCGAATCCGCATCCCTTCGGCCGCCCGGAAGGTTCGCTTTTATGGGGAATCTCAGGGAATGGAGGTCGCGCCAGCGGGGATTTGCCCCATATTGGCTCTATGACTGAACCGATGTCCCGAATTGACCCGCCCGCCCGTCAGCCTGTCTTCAATCGCTTTCCCGCCGTGCTGGTCTGGCTCGCCGCGGCCATTGCCGCGGTGACCGCGGGGCAGCTGTTCGGGCCGCCGCAAGCCGAAGACTGGCTGTTGCGCGCGGGCGCGATTGTCACCGGCGCCCAGCCGCCGCGCCCGCTGGGAGAGGCGGCCCCCTATATTCTCCATGTCTTCCTGCATGGCGGCGTGCTCCACCTCCTGATGAACCTGGCGGCGCTGGCCGCCTTTGGTCCGCCCGTGGCCGAATCGTTCGGGCGAGGCCTGCGGGGGACAACCGGTTTTCTCGTATTCTTCTTTATATGCGCGGCTGGCGGCGCGGCGGGGCAGGTGATCGCGGCCGGCGGCGAGCCGGGAATCGCGGTCGGCGCGTCCAGCGCGCTGTCAGGCGTTCTGGCGGCGGCCGGTTATGCGCGGGGCGGCTGGGGCGGCGCGGCGCGTATGGCCGCGCCATGGCTGCTTATTAATATTGTGCTGGCTGTCAGCGCCGCGGCATTCCCGATTCCCGTCGCCTGGGCGGCCCATATTGGCGGTTTGATTGCCGGGCTGTTGCTTTTCCCGCCTCTGCTCATGATTTTCGGTGCCCGCTCAAGGGCGGGCCGGGACGTCTCCAGCCCGGGACTGGACTGACGCTGACGCCCCACGAAACCGGCCGCGCGCATAATCGGGCGGCGCGGCGCAACATTCGGAAATATATAGGGGCATCACGTCCGGGCGTTTTTACTTTTGAATATTCCTGCGCACTTGCGGCGCGCTTCTGAAGCTGCAATAAGGTGGGCCGGAGCGTCGTGCGAGGGGGGACGTTCCGCTTGTGATAAACTTTTAACGACACCAGTCGAAATCATATTGCGCGAACCCCTCTCAACCCTTAGGGTGTGGCGCACATTAGGTTTCGTAAGTGATGCGGGAGCAGACAAACAATGGCACTTATTCCTGGCACAACCGGCATTGACCGGATTCAAGGCACCTCCAACCCGGACGTCATCTATGGCGGCTCCGGCCCGGACGAGATTTTTGGCAATGGCGGCTCTGACCTGATCTACGGTCAGTCCGGCGCTGACAACATCTATGGCGGCGACGGCAACGACTCCATCTATGGCGGCGCTGCTGGCGACCTGCTGTGGGGCGAAGCCGGCTCCGATTTCATCGCCGGCATGGCTGGCCGTGACTACATCAATGGCGGCGCGGGTTCCGACACGCTGTATGGCGGCGCGGGCGCCGACATCATCTTTGGCGGCGGCGGCGCTGACTTCATCTATGGCGGCGCGGCCTCTGACCGCCTGCTGGGTGACGGCGGCAACGACATCTTCGCCTTTGTTGGCGGCGACGGCGCGGACATCGTGTTCGGCGGCGACGGCGTGGACACGGCGAACTTCTCGCTGTCCGCGACGGGCGGCTACGTCTTCGTGATCAACGCTAATGGCTCCGCGACGGCGACCCCGACGGTCGGCGGCCGTATCGCGTTCTTCGACGTTGAAGTCTTCGTTGGCTCCACGGCCAGCGACTTCTTCTTCGGCAACACCGGCGATGACATCTTCTACGGTGTTTCCGGCTCCGACGTCATCTATGGCGGCCTGGGCAACGATCTGCTGGTCGGCGCCACCGGCAACGACTCGATCAACGGCAATGGCGGCAATGACCTGCTTTACGGTCTGTCCGGCTCTGACCTGATCTATGGCGGCGGCGGTAACGACACCGTCTTTGGCGGCACCGGCGGCGACATCGTTTACGGCAATGGCGGCAACGACGTTCTGTATGGCGGCTCCGGCAATGATGCGCTGATCGGCAACACCGGCAACGACACCATCTACGGTGGTTCTGGCGCTGACAGCATCTTCGGTGACAACCTGGCGCCGGGCGTTGCGGGTAACGACACCCTGTTCGGCGGCTCCGGCGGTGACTTCATCTCCGGCGGCGCTGGCTCCGACGTCATCTATGGCGGTCTGGGCGCTGACCTGCTGACCGGCGGCGATGACGCCGACACCTTCGTCTACACCTCCGCGGCCGAATCCAATGGCCCGGTTCTGGTGTCCGCTGACCTGATCAGCGCGTTCGACCAGGACGAAGACACGGTCGACATCTCCGCGATCGACGCTGACGACAACACGACTGGCGATCAGGCCTTCACCGTCGTGACGGCCTTCACCGGCACGGCCGGCGAGCTGGTCATCTCTGTCACCGGCGCGTCCACTTGGACGATCTTTGGCGACACGAATGGCGACGGCATTGCCGACCTGACGATCGGCGGCTCGGGTGAGATCATCACCGCCAACGAAATCGTCCTGTAATACAGCGACGATCTCACGATCTTGGGACGGGCCCCTCCGGTTGGAGGGGCCCGTTTCTTTTTCGGCTTCAGTTTTCTGATTTTTTCTGTCGATTTTTTTCCGCGGCTGGTCCAAGCCGTGACACGCGCCAGCGCCGTTCCCGGCGGAGGCGTTCGATTCAACCCGTTCAATGCCACGGCGTTCAGTGATGCTGGTTAGCCACCGGAAGAAATTCATTTTCCTGAAGACCGGCAAGACCGCCGGTACAAGCGTCGAGCTTTATTTCGAACCCTGGTGTGTCCCGGAAGGCGTGGAAGCGGACAAGGCGCTCCGCCCGGCTCTGGAGACGGAGGCCGGCATTGTCGGCCCCCGGCGCATGAAACCCGATCCCGGGGAAAAGTATTTCAGTCACGCCCCCGCCCAGCGGGTCAAGGGCTGGGTCGGCGATGATATCTGGGACGCTTATCTGAAGTTCTCGATCGTTCGAAACCCTTTCGACAAGGTTGTTTCCTGGTTTCACTTCCATATGCCGCCGGAAGAAAAGGAACGTCTTTCAAAACTGGATTTCGCGGAAACCAGACGGGTATTCCGCGACTGGCTGATCATTGCGCCGCAGGTGCCGCGCGACCGTCATTTCTGCACGATAGGCGGGACGTTCTGCCTTGATCACGTCATGCGCTATGAGCGGCTGGGCGAGGACCTGGAGGCGATGTGCGGGCGGCTGGATATTCCGTTCGATCCCAATCGCCTGCCGCATCGCAAAAAGGGCTATCGTGACGGCTTTCCCGCATGGAAGGCCTATTACGAGGACGAGACCATCGCGGTGATCAGGAATATCTATGCGTGGGAGCTGGAAACCTTCGGTTACGGGTTCGACCAGGCTGATTGACGCCGCGCGGGGCGCTCACTAACACACTGGCATACAGCGCGGGCCGGGGGCGTCCGCCGGGGGGATGTTGGAACAGCATGCTGGTTAGCCACCGAAAGCAATTCATTTTCATAAAAAGCGCGAAAACCGCGGGAACCAGCGTCGAGGAGTATTTCGAGCGCTGGTGCCTGCCTGAAGGCGCGTATCAGCCCTCACAGGGCCGCCCCGCCGAAATCACGGCGCAGGGCGTAATCGGGGCGCGGCACAAGCGGTATCACGCCACCTCCGGCGGCTTTACCAGCCACCTGTCGGCGGAAGGCATCCGCGAGAAGGTGGGTCCGGAAATCTGGAACCGGTATTTCAAGTTCACCTGTATCCGCAATCCCTATGACAAGGTGGTTTCCTGGTTCCACATGCGCATGCCCAAGGACGACCGCGACCGGCTTGGGGAACGGGACTTCGCGGAAACGCGCGAGATGTTCAGGAACTGGCTGATTATTTTCCCCTCCACGCCCAATGATGAAATGTACACATCAATCCGCGGCGAGATCATTATTGACGGAGTGATCCGTTATGAGCGCCTGCTGGAGGACATAGAGGCGGTCTGCAAGCGGGTGGACACGCCGTTCGAGCCGGCCTTGATGCCGCAGCGCAAGGTGGGCAAGCGCGACGGTTTTCCCGGCTATCGAGAATACTACACCCCGGAAACCAAGCAGATCATTCGTGATCGCTTTGCTTGGGAGTTTGAGCATTTCCATTATGATCCCGACGATGTCTGAGGCGAATTGATGCTGGTCAGTCACGAAAAGAAATTCGTCTATATCAATACGTCCCGGGTGACCGGCTGGGAGGCCGAGATCTATTTCGAGCCTTATTGTGTCCGCCCGGGCGCGTTCGAGCCGGCAATCGAGCGTGAATCCGAGCGCACCAAGCACGGCATTGTCAGCAGCCGCACACTGGAAGCGCGCAAGCGGCCGGATCCGGACGACACGATCGGCCCGATCAGCCGGCCGGACCGGCTGTACAAGCTGGTGGGTCCCGCGCGCTGGCCGAAATATCTGAAATTCAGCGTCGTGCGAAATCCGTTCGACCTGACGGTCGCCTGGTTCCACGCATGGATGCCGGACTATGAACGCGAGCGCCTGCAGGGGCTGGATTTCAGCGCCACGCGGAAGGTGTTCCGTGACTGGCTGGTCGTTTCACCGCATTTGCCGGAAATGCGGCGGGTTCTGACCTTGAATGGCGACATGTTCCTGGACGAAATCATCCGCTTCGAGGCCTTGGAAGAGGGCGTGGAGCGCGTCTGCGCGAAGCTGGACCTGCCTTTCGAGCCGGAGCGGCTGAAAGGCCCGTATCGTCAGAAAGAGGCGTTCGCCCCCTGGGCGGATTATTATGAGGACGAGACCCGGGACGTCGTGCGCGATGAGCTGGGGTGGATGTTCCGCGCCTTCGACTACGATTCGGATTCGTAATCGGGTCCGATAACCTCACGATAGATCGGGGCCAGGTGCTGCTCATAGCGCCGCCATGACCCGATGCTCTTGGTCGAGATAGGCTGACGCACCTGTGCGAAGCTGGCCGTGGAGACAATCCGGTCGCTTTTGTGGAAGTCGCGGACCGAGTCCTCATACTCCAGATTGCAATGGCTGAGGATTTTCGGGATCCATTCGTCCGGATTGCGCGCCAGATCCTCGTAATTGACGCGCAGAATCTGGCTCTGCGGGGCGATTTCGGCGAAGTGGTCGCGCAGATTCGCGATCCAGTTCAGGCGATCCTGAATGTTCGCGAAGTCGTAGGAGAAGGTCTGGGACACCGCGAACAGCACCTTGTAGATCGCCCACAGGGCGTCGGCGCGGTTGCGCGTCATCCAGATGATGCGCGCATTGGGCATGGCGGACAGGATGAATCCCATCTGCCAGGGGGTGGTGGTGGTCGAATCGACGAATTTGCCGGTCGGCCCGAACCGCTCCGCGCCCAGCGTGGCATAGGTTGCGCCGATCTTTTTCCACGCATCGGGCCCCAGCATCCGCTTCAGCGCCGCGTCGGTATTGCCCGGCGATTCGCTGGCCGCGTTCTGCGCGGGATAGCTGGCGACGGTCATGAAGGGCAGCTCCGCCCCGCCGACCACGCCGCTATGGGCGTTGAGAATGGTCTCCACCAGCGTCGTCCCGGCGCGCGGCGCGCCAACCACGAAGATCGGCCGGTCGGTGTCGTGGCCCTCCGCATTGGCGATCATTTCCGGCGGGCAGGCGTTCTTGAGCCCCTGCAGGACGGACGCCATGCGCGTGCGGTTATACTGGTGATGCTCATGCATCAGGTGCGAGCCTTCGCTGATGAGGCTGAAGGCCGAATCGTAATCGCCCAGATGCTCCATGGCGTAGCCAAGGCCGTATTTCACGGGCGCGCGCAAAGGGGCCTTTTCCTCGGTGAGCTGCGCCTCCGCCCGGCGCATATGGTCGATATCCGGGTCGCCCTCCGTGGCCTTTTTCATCCGCATCATGACGGCCCAGGCCACGGACTGGCGTGGATCCATAAGGGCGGCTTCGCGATACCGCTCGATCGCCAGCTCGTCATTCTGCAGGCGGGCATTGATGTAGGCGGAGGCATAGACAACCCGGACATTGCCGGGATCATCCTCGTACAGAGCCTCGATTTCGGCGCGCGCCGGCTCGAACTGTCCTGATTCATGAAGGAAGCGGGCCAGGCTGAGGCGCGATGCGGTGTCCCTGCGGCCGGTTTCGACCATGCGTTTCTGCGCTTCCGCGGCCGTCCACATATCCTGCAGGCTGGCGGCGAGCTGCGCCGCGGCGCCCCAGCGTTGGCCCAGCGGCGGGTTTTCCTGCGCCAGCTGGCGCAGGAGCATGACCGCCAGGCCATTGCGTTTCTGTTTGGCCGCATCCCGCGCCCGGATCAGCAATTCGCTTGAGTCAGCCATGTCCCACCCCGTTTTCAGACCGCGCGGACAATAGTTAGTCCGCCTGTCAGAGTCACCGATTTGCGCAGCGCAAATTGAATCTTGGCGCAATGCGCTGCACTCTCTGCATAACAACAGGGAGGCACAGCCATGACAGCGGCATCGATTCTCAAGGACAAGGGCGGAGAGGTTTTCACCATTTCCCAGGAAGCCAGCCTGGCGGAGGCGGCGCAGCTTCTGGACGAGAAGAGGATTGGCGCGGTGATTATCGTCGGCGAAAGCGGCGGCCCGGTCGGCGTATTTTCCGAACGCGACCTGGCGCGGCAGATCGCGCGCGCCGGCGCGGAGGCCCTGAATGTGCGGGTTGGGGAGTGCATGACGCGGGATGTCGTCTTCTGCGGCCCTGGGGATTCCGTGGACGGCATGATGGGAATGATGACCGACCGCCGGATTCGTCATCTGCCCGTAGTCGAGAACGGAAAACTGATCGGCGTGATCTCGATTGGCGATGTTGTGAAGCGGAAAATCGCCGAAGCCGAGGCCGAAGCCCGCGCGATGAAGGACTATATCGCGACCGGCTGATCGCGATTCTTCGCTAGAAAACCGTGTCGACCCGGCGTTCGCCGTCGACAATTAGGCCTTTGAGCACGGGCGGACGCCCCGCCTGCTGTGAAAGAATCACCTGAAAGCCGTTTTCACGCAGCTCCGTTTCCAGCGCCAGGGCGGTTTCGGCGTCCGCGTAATAGCGCCGGGGCAGATCGAAACGGGCG
>NZ_ASJA01000004.1:0-145000 GCF_000412185.1 Euryhalocaulis caribicus | reverse complement strand
AGATATGAGCAGGCTGAAGGTGCGGTAACACGCACTGGAGGGCCGAACCCACCTATGTTGAAAAATGGGGGGATGACTTGTGTCTAGGGGTGAAAGGCCAATCAAACCTGCAGATAGCTGGTTCTCCGCGAAATCTATTTAGGTAGAGCGTCATGTGAATACTCTCGGGGGTAGAGCACTGGATGGGCTATGGGGACTCACCGTCTTACTGATCCTAACCAAACTCCGAATACCGAGAAGTACTGCATGGCAGACACACGGCGGGTGCTAAGGTCCGTCGTGGAAAGGGAAACAGCCCTGACCGCCAGCTAAGGTCCCAAAGTAATGGCTAAGTGGAAAAGGATGTGGAAGTGCTTAGACAATCAGGAGGTTGGCTTAGAAGCAGCCATCCTTTAAAGAAAGCGTAACAGCTCACTGATCAAGCGCTTCCGCGCCGAAGATGTACCGGGGCTCAAGCCATTCACCGAAGCTGCGGACTCCCCTTGTGGGAGTGGTAGCGGAGCGTTCCGTAAGCCTGTGAAGCTGTCCTGCGAGGGATGGTGGAGGTATCGGAAGTGAGAATGCTGACATGAGTAGCGATAAAGAGTGTGAGAGACACTCTCGCCGAAAGTCCAAGGGTTCCTGCGCAATGCTAATCAGCGCAGGGTTAGCCGGCCCCTAAGGCGAGGCCGAAAGGCGTAGTCGATGGGAACCAGGTAAATATTCCTGGGCCAGTGGGTAGTGACGGATTCCGTGTATCGTCAATCCTTATCGGATTGGATTGGCGGTGAAGGAGTCCCTGGAAATAGCTCCCACATCAGACCGTACCCCAAACCGACACAGGTGGACAGGTAGAGCATACCAAGGCGCTTGAGAGAACTCTGTTGAAGGAACTCGGCAAATTACCCCCGTAACTTCGGGAGAAGGGGGCCTCTGCATCGGGCAACCGGTGTGGAGGGGCACAGACCAGGGGGTGGCGACTGTTTACTAAAAACATAGGGCTCTGCGAAGTCGCAAGACGACGTATAGGGTCTGACGCCTGCCCGGTGCCGGAAGGTTAAAGGGCGGAGTGAGAGCTCCAAACTGAAGCCCCGGTAAACGGCGGCCGTAACTATAACGGTCCTAAGGTAGCGAAATTCCTTGTCGGGTAAGTTCCGACCTGCACGAATGGCGTAACGACTTCCCCACTGTCTCCAACAGAGACTCAGCGAAATTGAATTCTCCGTGAAGATGCGGAGTTCCCGCGGTCAGACGGAAAGACCCCGTGCACCTTTACTACAGCTTTGCAGTGGCGTTAGTGACGACTTGTGCAGGATAGGTGGGAGGCTTTGAAGCGTGGGCGCCAGCTCATGTGGAGCCACCGTTGAAATACCACCCTTGTCCTCATTGACGTCTAACCGCGGTCCATGAACCTGGATCCGGGACCCTGCATGGCGGGTAGTTTGACTGGGGCGGTCGCCTCCTAAATGGTAACGGAGGCGCGCGAAGGTTGGCTCAGAACGGTCGGAAATCGTTCGATGAGTGCAATGGCATAAGCCAGCCTGACTGCAAGACTGACAGGTCGAGCAGAGTCGAAAGACGGCCATAGTGATCCGGTGGTCCCGCGTGGGTGGGCCATCGCTCAACGGATAAAAGGTACGCCGGGGATAACAGGCTGATACTGCCCAAGAGTCCATATCGACGGCAGTGTTTGGCACCTCGATGTCGGCTCATCACATCCTGGGGCTGGAGCAGGTCCCAAGGGTTCGGCTGTTCGCCGATTAAAGTGGTACGTGAGCTGGGTTTAGAACGTCGTGAGACAGTTCGGTCCCTATCTGCCGTGGGTGTTGGAGACTTGAGAGGAGCTGCCCCTAGTACGAGAGGACCGGGGTGGACGTACCTCTGGTGGACCTGTTGTCGCGCCAGCGGCATAGCAGGGTAGCTATGTACGGAATGGATAACCGCTGAAAGCATCTAAGCGGGAAGCCGGCCTCAAAACTAGGTCTCCCTTGAGAGCCGTGGAAGACCACCACGTTGATAGGCTGGGTGTGGAAGTGCGGCAACGCATGAAGCTGACCAGTACTAATTGCTCGATAGGCTTGATCACAACTCGCTCATGCGCGGCGGACGTTTCGTCCGCGCCTTGAGAAGAGCGCATCAGACAAAACAATATTTCTTCAGGATCCTCTTTCTTCGGAAAGACGAACCATGAGATTTGCGCGCCGGCGTCGCCGACCCGGTGGTTATTGCGAGGGGTCCGCACCCGTTCCCATCCCGAACACGGCCGTTAAGTCCCTCAGCGCCGATGGTACTCCGTCTCAAGACGTGGGAGAGTAGGTCGCTGCCGGGTCTGCCACGCCGGCGCGCAAGTTCAACGCTTTCAAGATCGATAATTTAAAGCCCCGCTTTCGAGCGGGGCTTTTTCTTTGCCTAGTTCGCGGCGTATTGCCGGGCTGGAGATGGCGCCGGATAGGACGCCGCTATCAACCCGGATTGAAGCTGTTCTTCAGCGCCGGCGTTATCGGCGCGCCGCGAAGCCTGCGGGCCGCGGCGGATAAACACCTCCCCATTTTCCGGATCCATCAAGCCGGTCAGGATCAGCCGCGGCCGGTCACGCCTTTCCAGCCGGTAGTCCACCGCGTAGGCGCTATGATCGGACAGGGCGGCGGGGCCGAATTCGCTCCAGAAAGTCTTCAGGCGGACCGGGCGAATGGTAAAGCCGTCGCCCTCTCTGAACCCTTGCAGGTCCTGCGTCGAGAGGACGGTTCGTTCTTGCGGCTCCAGCTCTGTCAGGTCGCATCGCGCGCCATCCGTCTGGCAGACCGCGCGGGCAAAGGCATAAGGGGCCGCCGGCGCGGCGTGGTTCAGGCGGACCGTCGATCGCCGCATATTGAAATCCCCGCCATAGATGAGCGGCGCGCCCGGCCGCAATGATTTCGCCAGAAAGGACTTGAGCGCGGTCATCTGGAGTTGATGGGCGAGCTGGGCCCGCTCTATGGGCGCTTTGGAGGCCTTCCTTGCATTGAGATGGGTCGTGAAAACCTCGACCGGTTCGGGCGCGAAGGGCGTCTGGATGCGCGCCATGAGCACGCCCTTGTTGGCCAGGCAGTCCAGCCCCGCACAATCGCCGAACGTCATGGCCCGGACATCCAGGATTGGATAGTCGGAGAGAATATAGAGGCCGCTGCCGGTCAGTTTGCCGAGGCCTTCCCCGCGGGCGCGGCGCGGCGCGCCCAACGCGCCAAGGCGCGGGGCCGGGGCGTGCGACTTGTCAGGACCGCGCACGGCGAAAGCATAGCCGGCGCGCCGGATCAGGGTTTGTGTCGCCTCATCCATGAAGGCTTCCTGCAGAAAAACGATCTGCGGCGCTTCCCCTGCTTCGCGCAGGCCGGCCAGGCGGTCGCCAATCTTCGCCAGCGCCGCCTTCCGGCCGGAGCGAACCGGCGCCGGCAACCCGGCGACATTATATGTCATAACCCGCAACACGCCCTGATCGGCGGGCGAGGCCGTCTGGTCTGTCAGATGATCCCGGGTGAGAATTTGAAACGGTGAGTCCGGTGCGCCGGACTGGCTGGCGCAGCCGCTCAGAACAAGCGCGGCAAGCAGAAGCAAAGCCTCGCGCATGATGCCATCCCCCGATTGAGGCGGTCAGGAACCGCCCTCGCATCGGAAGGGATGGCTAGGTGAGTCGTGCGACTCTTCGGACTCAGTTTTCCAACCGATCCGCGAATCTTTTGCGACGGAAAGATGTAAGCCGGCCGCCGCCGGACCCCGGCTCAAGAGGGCAGCGGCGCCGGCGGATTGTTATTTGGCGGCGTGCAGGTCGCTTCTGGCGCTCTGGCCGGACACCGGGCCTGGACTATCGGGATCGGGCGCTGCGTCGCGCACGTCCTGCCCGACATGTTTCTCGAACTTGGCGAAATTCTTGATGAACATGTCGGCCAGCTTGGTCGCCTGGCGGTCATAGGCCATCGGGTCGCCCCATGTGCCGCGCGGGTCCAGCAGCGCATTGTCGACGCCCTCAACACTCAGCGGGACCTGGAAGCCGAAGAAGGAATCTTCCCGGAACTCGCCGGCCTTCAGAGAGCCGTCGAGCGCCCCGCGCAGCAAGGCGCGCGTATCGCCGATCGGCATGCGGGAGCCTTCGCCATAGGCGCCGCCCGTCCAGCCCGTGTTCACCAGCCAGCAATCCACGCCGTGCTTGCCGATCAGATTGCGCAGCAGGTCGCCATATTCGGAGGGATGACGCGGCATGAAAGGCGCGCCGAAACAGGTGGAGAAGGTGGCCTGCGGCTCGGTCACGCCTTTTTCCGTGCCGGCCACCTTGGCGGTGTAGCCGGACAGGAAGTGATACATGGCCTGTTCTGGCGTCAGCTTGGCGATCGGCGGCATGACGCCAAAAGCATCGCAGGTCAGCATGATGATATTGCGCGGATGGCCGCAGCGGCCGTCCGGATCTGCGTTCGGGATGGCGGTGATGGGGTAGGCGCCGCGGCTGTTCTCGGCCAGCGAGCCGTCATCGAGGTCCAGCTCCCGCGTTTCCTCGTCCATCACGACGTTTTCCAGCACCGTGCCCCATTGGCGCGTGGTGGCGTAGATTTCCGGCTCCGCCTCTTCCGACAGGCGGATCATCTTGGCGTAGCAGCCGCCCTCGAAATTGAAGAGGCCGTTTTCGGACCAGCCATGCTCGTCATCGCCGACCAGCATGCGCGTGGCGTCGGCCGAAAGCGTGGTCTTCCCCGTGCCAGACAGGCCGAAGAAGATCGCCGCGTCGTCCGCGCCGCCCGTATTGACCGAGCAATGCATCGGCATGACGGCTTTTTGCGGCAGCAGATAGTTGAGGATGGAGAAGACCGATTTCTTGGTCTCGCCGGCATAGGAGGTGCCGCCGATCAGCACCAGGCGTTCGGCAAAATTCACTGCGATCACGGTTTCGGAATTGGTGCCATGGCGCGCGGGATCGGCGCGGAAGCTTGGCGCGTTGACGATGCTGAACTCGGCCTGGAAATTTTCCAGCTCGTCCCGGTCCGGCCGCCGCAACAGGTGACGGATGAACAGGGAATGCCACGCATATTCGGTGACGATCGAGACGGGCAGGCGGTAATCGAGGTCCGCGCCGCCATGCAGTTGCTGGGCATAGAGCGACTTGCCGGCCAGGTGCGCCTCGAAATCGGCGCGCAGCGTTTTGAACTGGTCCGGCGTCATGGAAGCATTGGCGTCCCACCAGACCGTGTTTTCGGTGGACTCGTCGCGAACCACGAATTTGTCGTTGGCCGAACGGCCCGTATGTTTGCCCGTGGTGACGACCAGCGGCCCGTCCTTGGCGATCTTTCCCTCGCCCGTCAGAACAGCTTGTTCGTAAAGTTGCGCTTCGTTCCGGTTCCAGACCAGATCCGCTTTGGACAGATCAATGCCGGGCGTTGCGCCCGTCTTTGCATGGCTTGCCATTGGCGTTCCCTCTAACCCATCGAAAAAAGGCTTTTTCTTTTCCTCAAAGGGATACCAGATCAGGCGGAAAAGGGAACGCCGCGCCTGTTATCGCCTGTGGGCGAGATGATGCGCCTGGCGATGGGCAAGCGCGAGGATCGTGAGGGTCGGGTTGGCCCATCCGGAGGTAGGAAACAGGCTGGACCCGGCGATATAGAGATTGGCTAGGCCATGAACTTTTCCGTGCCCGTCTGTGACGCCCTGTGCAGGCGTGTCCGCCATGCGGGCTGTCCCCATGTGGTGGTAGCCGGAAACGGGGTGGTTACTGATCAGGGGGTCGGTTTCCCAGACGGGGCCTTCATTTGAGAGCCAGGGCGACAGTTCGGCCGAGCCCAGGTCCAGTCGCCGCAGTTCCCTATCGAGCGCCAACATGGTTCTTTGGACGCTGTGCTTGTCCAGCCGGGTAAATTGCCAGTCCAGCTTGATGCGCGGTACGCCAAGAGAGTCTTTTTCCGGAGAAAGCAAGATCCGGCTTTCCGGGTTTGGCGATTGTTCCGCCCGAACGACGACAAACAGGCTGCTCTTCCCGAAGCGGTTTTGAGACCAGGCGATAACAGGGCCGACCCGTTCGCGCGCAGCAAGGAGAAAGCGGCGGTTAGCGTGCCACAGGGCCCGTTCGGCGCGCGCCGGTCGAAGAGCGGATCTGGTGCGGCGATATAAGGACTGTACGCCCGCCATTCTGGCGCCGGCAGCCCGCCGGGCTGATATCGTGAAGGAGGAGTTGAGCAGGCCTTCGCGCTGCTGCAGCGCTTCGCCCGCACGGGCCAGAGTCGCATAGCGATTGCCTGCATGCCGGCAGGATCGGCTCAACAGGCCGAGCACCGCCCATGGTTGATTGGTCCTGATCCATGCGCCCCTGGCATGGGGGTGATCCATGAAACACCGCCCGACCCAGCCGTGCCTGTTCCCCAAACCCTCCGCGTGAACATCGTTCGACGCCAGCAGGATGCGCGGCGCTTCGATGCCTCCCGCCGCAAGCACGAATATTCGCGCCCGAACCGTTCCGCGGCCTCCGGCAAGGTTTGCAATGTTCACATGAGAGACGCGGTTCCCCTCCGCGCAAGCTGTGATATGCGTCACGCTTGCTCGCAAGAGAATGCGAACGCGCGGGTTGGATTGCAGATCGCCGACCCGACGCAAGGTGAACCGGTCGGCGGCAAGATCGAATGTCCAAGCGTCGACCGCCAGTTCATCAGAGTCGAAGGCCGGTCTGAGACCAATTTCTTTCAGGGTTTGCGCGCCCCCATCAAAAGCGGGGTCAAGGCCCAGCGCGGTCTGGGCTTTCGCGTACCAGGGTTCAAGCGTATCAAGACCGAACGGCCAGCCGGACCAGGGAACCCAGCTCCGTTTCTTAAAGTCGATAGCGTTCAGCCGCGCGCAGCGGCCGCCCCAGATTGTCGTGGTTCCGCCAAACATCCGGATACGCGCGTCGCGCAGGTCAGGATAGGGATAACCGACCGACTCGGCGCTCATAAGGTCCTGGATATCATCATCAAAATCGCTATCGCCGCTTTCCAGCAACACAATATCGCGGCCCGCGGCGGCCAGATCGCGCGCCAGCGTCACCCCGGCAGCGCCCGCCCCGATGATGCAGATATCGGTTTCCACAAGAGGCGTTTCCCCGCCGGAGGGGGCGAAAATTTCGATCATGTTTTTACTTTTGATGTACGGCCGCAACGGGTCAATCGGCTAGGTTAAAGCCGGGCATAAATCAGCCAGCGGGCAACGCCCGCAATCGGGGGCGAGGTGATGGCATCGCTTCTGTCCGTGTGCTTTGATTAGAATATGATGCCGTTCGTAATCTGCCGCCTGCCACTCTTGCGGGGCCGCCGCCATCAATACGTCATAGGTTTCCTCGACGCTCCCTTTCCATCGCACGAGCCCAAGGCGCTTCGCGACGCGCTGATGGTGCGAGTCGATCACCAGAGCACGCTTGCCAAGCGTGCTGAAATTCAAGACCGCCGCGCTGGTCTTCCGGCCGACGCCGGGCAGCGATTCCAGCCATGACAGGGCGCTGTCGACCGGCCAGCCGCCGAGGAAATCCAGCGCAGCGTTGCCGCGGGAGAGATCGAGGCGGCCAAGCGCCGCCTGAAGATTTGCCGCCTTGTCCTCCGGAAAAGTGACGTCGCCGATCAAGGACAGAAGGGTGTGATAGTCGTCCGCGACCAGGTCCGACCAGTTTTCGTAGCGCCGTTTCAACCGCCAGAAGGCTGCAAGCGAAACCTCGTCGCGCGTGCGCCCGCCCAGCATGGACCGGACCAGTTGATCGGGCGGCGCCATGGGGCGGGCCGCCTGAAACTTCACGCCTGACGCAGACAGGCGGGCATGGGCTTCCCGTAAGATAGAAGCGGCAGGATGGGAAAACAGCCGGGATTGCATCGAACCATAAAAGCAGAACTAGAACATAAAGTGAACATTATAGTTTCAGGCCCGATTTTTCAAGCCAGAAGCGTCATGCGGCGGGAAATCTGCTATAACCTGCTTTCGAACCGTCACCGCCCCTTCACAAACCGGGGACGGGCCGTTACATAAGCGCCTCTTCTGACGCGGGGTGGAGCAGCCCGGTAGCTCGTCAGGCTCATAACCTGAAGGTCGCAGGTTCAAATCCTGCCCCCGCAACCAAATTGGAAAGCCCCGGAATCTCCCGAGATTCCGGGGCTTTCTGGTTTTCGGGGTGCTGTTCAATGTTGGCCCTCTTGTCTTCATGACGGCGCTCTAGGATGGTGCGCGTCCAGTTGAGGGGCGGGACATGACGGACAACCAGTTCGACAATCAGATCAACGCGGCGCGGCAGGCGTTTGCGCAGGGGCGGCCGGAGGAGGCGTTTCAGGTTTGCCGGGGGCTTCTGGCGGCCAATCCGCCGCTGGGCGAGGCCTGGGGCGTGGTTTCTGACATTGCGCTGGAGTGTCACGATTTCTTCGGGGCGTTCGACGCCCGACGGCGTCAACTGGCCGCGCAGCCGCGCAGTCTGGATGCGGGCAACAAGACCGCCTCTCTGGCCGCCGAGTGCGGACGCTTCGAGACCGCAAAGCATCTGGCCGCGCAATTGTCTGAACAGGCGCCGGACAATCCGGTCATTCACAATACCTATGGCTGGATCCTGGGGGCGCTGGGCGAGTTTGAAGCCTCGGAGCGGGAATACCGCCGCGCGACGGAGCTGAAGCCCGGCCTCGGCGGCGCGTGGTATGGTCTTTCCCGGCACGGCTTCCTGCCCACCGACGACCAGACGCTGGCGCGCATGAAAGCCGGCGTCGGCGAAGTGGAGGACGACGATCCGCAGGCGCGGCTGCATGCGCTGGGCACGCTGCATTTCGCGATTGCCGACACGCATCGCCGCCGGGGCGAAATAGACGACGCCTTCGCCTGGTACATGAAAGGCGCGGAATATTGCGGGCCGGCGGCCCCGCCCGACGCGGAAAAGCACTTTCAGAAATTCCGCGCCATGCGTGACGCGCTGAACGCCGACCGCCTTCTGGGCAAGGGGGAGGGGCATCGCACCGACCGGCCGATCTTCGTGACCGGGATGCCGCGCACGGGCACCACGCTGATGCAGCAGATCCTGACCGCGCACCCGGATGTCACGGAAGGGGCCGAGGCCTCTCACCTGCACACCGCCGCGCTGCCGATCTGGCCCTATAGTCCGGAGCGGATAGACGCCTATCTGGCGGCTTCCGCCAATCAGCCGGGCGGGCCGTGGGCGCGCGCCGGGCGGGCCTTCATGGCGCTGTCGAGCGAGCGGTTCGGCAATACCGGCCGCTTTGTCGATAAAAATCTCGGCAATCCGACGATTCTGGGCGTGGCGCTGGCCGCGCTGCCGGATGCGAAATTCATCTGGATGCGGCGCAAGCCGGGGCCGACCGCGCTATCCAATTTCACGCATTTCTTCTCCCGCGGCCTGTGGTGGACCTGGCGGCTGGAAGACATCGCCCTGCAGATGCGCGCCTATGAGGCGTTTCTCGCGCACTGGCAGACCCTGTTCCCGGACCGGATTCTGGTGGTCGATTATGAAGAACTGACCGAAGATCCGGACGGACAGATCGACCGCATTCTGGATTATTGCGGCCTGTCCCGCGATCCGGCGGTGAAGAATTTCCATGAGCAGGAAAGCGCGGTGGCCACGTTCAGCGTGGCGCAGGTCCGCCAGCCGATCCGGGCCGACAAATCCGAATCCTGGCGCGCGTTCGAGGCGCATCTGAAACCGTTCTTCGACACCTATGAAACGGCCGGCGCGCTGTTTGGTGAAAATCTTGACGCGCCATCGCGGTAAAACTTGATTTAAGTGAATATATTCAAGCGGTTCTGTTGAAATCGCTCACGCATTTTTTAGTCGCGGAGGATTCGATTCCGGTGTATATCAGCGGCCATTGAGCGACCGCTTTTCCAAGGGCTGACTGTCAGCCGCCGGCCGCCGGAATTTCCCGCACTCATGACTTCTGAAAAACCGAATCCCTCCCGCACCGCGCGCCGCCGGCGCGCGTCGATTGGTCCTGTCTCCGACCTGGAATCGCATCTGCCGGCCGAATGGTGGCGCGATATTTTCGACTCTCTTTATCTCAAGACGGACGGCGACGTGGTCGAAGATGAAGAGAATGCGCGCCTTGAGGTCGACCGCCTGATCGCGGCGGCCGGCATGGAGCCGGGCGACCATATCCTCGACCTGTGCTGCGGGCAGGGGCGGCATCTTCTGGAATTCGCCCGTCGGGGTCATGACGGCCTGACCGGCGTGGACCGGTCGCGCTATCTGATCCGGCTGGCGCGCAAACGCGCCAAGAGTGCCGGCGCGGACATCACGTTCCGAGAGGGCGATGCGCGCGCGGTGCGCATCGGCGAATCCAGTCAGGATTACGTGCTGATCCTTGGCAATTCCTTCGGCTATTTCGCCAGCCAGTCCGACGATGCGCGTCTGCTGACCGGCGCGGCGCGGGCGTTGAAAGCCTCCGGAACGCTGGTTCTGGATCTGGTGGACGGCGACTGGATGCGCGCGCATTTCGAGCCGCGCTCATGGGAGTGGATCGACCAGAACCATTTTGTCTGCCGCGAGCGCAGCCTGTCCGAGGACGGCCGCCGCCTGATCTCCCGCGAAGTGATCGTGCATGACGAACGCGGCGTGATCGCCGACCAGTTCTATGCCGAGCGTCTCTATTCCCCAGCCGAGTTGCAGACGCTGCTGGAAGAGGCGGGCTTCCGCGAAGTGCGTCAGATGGGCGGGTTCGAGGCGCTGTCCGAACGCGGTCAGGATCTGGGCATGATGGGCCACCGCGCCATCGTCACCGCCCGCGCGCCGAAGAAGACGGCCCGCGCCGGCGTCTCTGGCCGCGCCAAGCCGCTGGACGTGGCGGTGATCATGGGCGATCCGCGCCTGCCTGATAAGGTGAAACGCGGCGGCCAGTTCAACGAGGAAGACTTCGCCACCATCCAGAAGCTGAAGGACTCTCTGGAAACGCTGGACGGTTACAGATTCCGCTATCTGGATAATCACGCCACGCTGGAAAAGGATTTGCGCGCCGCCCCGCCGGACCTCGCGCTGAATCTCTGTGACGAGGGCTTCAATAATGACGCCTTCATGGAGCTGCACGTCCCGGCTTTGCTGGAAACGCTGGATATTCCCTATACCGGGGCCGGTCCGGTCTGCCTTGGCATCTGTTATGACAAGTCGCTGGTGCGCGCCGCCGCGGCGGCGCTGGACGTGCCCACCCCGTCCGAGACCTATGTGCGGCCGCATGACCGGTCCGCGACCCTGCCGACATCTTTCCCGGCGATCCTCAAGCCCAACTATGGCGATTCCAGCTTCGGCATCACCAGCCAGGCCGTGGTCAACAACAAGATGGAGCTGGTGGACTATCTGGAGAAACTCTGGCGCGATCTCGGCGACCAGCCGATCCTGGTGCAGGAATATCTGACCGGCGCGGAATATACGGTGGGCCTGATCGGCAACCCGAAAACGGGGCTGGAGCCGATGACCCTGCTGGAAGTCGATTACTCGAAACTGGATCCGTCACTGCCGAAAATCCTCGGCTATGAATCCAAGTGGGACCCGGACTCGCCCTACTGGACGGAAATCAACTACCGCGCCAGCGACGCGCCGGAGGCGCTGCGCCGGGACATGGCGGAATACGCCGCGCGCATGTTCGAGCGGCTGGGCTGCCGCGACTATGCGCGGTTCGACTTCCGGGCCACGGCGGATGGCCAGGTGCGTATGCTGGAGGCCAACCCCAACCCGGGCTGGTGCTGGGACGGCAAGATGAACCTGATGGCGGAGCTGGCCGGGCATTCCTATGCCGATTTCCTGGACTCCATCCTGCACTCGGCCGTCAGCCGCTATGGCATCGGCGTTCACGCGGGGGCGGGAAGCGCGCTGGCGTAAGGGGGCGTCTTGCGGCTAAGACGCCAGCCATGATGGCTCTGGCCGCAACCCTTCTCCTCGGCGTGACCCTGACCGCGATTGCGGTGATTGATGCGCGCGAGATGCGCGTGCCGGACTATCTCAGCCTGCCGCTCATCGTGGGCGGTCTTCTCTTTATGGCCTTCACCGTCCCCGCGGCGCTGTTCTGGCACGCCGCCGGGGCGGCGGCGGGGTATCTGCTGATATGGGGGCTGGCCGCCGCGTTCCGCACCCTGCGCGGGCGGGAGGGGATCGGCATGGGCGACGCCAAGCTGCTGGCCGCGGGCGGAGCCTGGGCCGGCCTGCTCGCGCTGCCGTCCATCCTCCTTGCCGCCAGCGCCGCGGGCCTGGTCTGGGCGCTTGTCTTAAAAATTTTAACGCGGCGGGAGGCCGGCCGGCCCATGCCGTTCGGACCGTTTCTTTGCGCCGCTATCTTCTTGATCTGGCTCGCAGGCGCGCCCGGCGCGCCGCCTCTCTGGCGGTAAACCCCCGCCGAGTCTGTCACAGACCCGACATATATCTTTTAAATTAGTGTCAGCATGGAGTGCGAAGAACGCCCCCGCATCGAGGGGGGATTCCTTCCGTATGCCGCTGCCGTGCGCCGTGGCCTCCCCCTTCAGAGAATTACACGCCGAGCTCATTTGAAGGGGGCAACACATGAATACGGGTTCTAACATGCGCCGGCTGCTGCTGGCCGGCGCCGCGGTCACAATCCTGGCGGCCTGTTCCGACACCAGCATTTCCTCGCCGGGCGGCGGCACGCCTCCCGCTCCCCCTCCGCCTCCGCCCCCGCCGGCGACCACGGGCGACCTGGTTTTTGCCGATAGCTGCCCGGACGGCACGACGCTGGAGACGATCGATGGCGCGGTTTCCATCGACGCCTGTGTTCTGGAAGGCAACATCACGTCCGACGTGACGCTGACGGCTGACGCCGCTTACGCCATCTCCGGTCCGGTCTTCGTCGATGACGGCGCGACCCTCACGGTCGAAGCGGGCACGGTCCTGTTCGGCGCCGCCGGCTCCGACTACATCGTCGTTTCGACCGGCGGTCAGATCGATGCGCAAGGCACGGCCAGCGCCCCGATCATCCTGACCTCCCGTCAGGACATGGTGAACGGTTCGGACGACGACATCGACAATTCCGACGCCGTGGCGCTGGCCAGCGACCTCGACGCCGGCGTGAACAATGCCTCCGGTCAGTGGGGCGGCCTGGTCATCAACGGCCTGGCGCCGATCAATGCCTGTGACGGCAGCGCGACGGGCGGCTCCGCCGATTGTCAGAAGTCGGGCGAGGGTTCGTCCGGCCTGTTTGGCGGCGACGACCCCAACGACTCCTCGGGCACGCTCAACTATGTCCGCGTCCAGTTCGCCGGCTTCAACATCAATGACGAAGACCAGCTGAACGGCATCGCCTTCCAGGGCGTCGGCGCCGGCACGGAAGCCGACTACCTGCAGGTCATCAACAACGAAGACGATGGCGTCGAATTCTTCGGCGGCACCGTGAACGTCAAACACGTTGCGCTGCTGGGCAACAAGGACGACAGCTTCGACGTGACCGATGGCTGGGTCGGCAACGCCCAGTACGTCCTGATCCAGCAATCGGTTGACGCGGGCGACCGTCCGTTCGAACTGGACAATAACGGCGACGACAACACGGCCCTGCCGCGTTCCAACCCGACCGTGTCCAACTACACGGTGGTTCAGAACCTCGACAGCGCCATCAACTCCTTCGGCATCCTGTTCCGTGAAGGCTTCGCGGGCGAGTTCTATAACGGCGTCGTGGTCGGCTCCCCGGCCGCCTGCCTGGACATCGACCAGGACGAGACCTTCGCCAATATCGGCGCCGCCGATGGCCGCGACCTGGTCCTGCAGTCGACGCTGTTCGATTGCGCCGAGCCGTTCTCCGATGACGGCAACAATGTCGATCTGGCGACCTTCTTCAACTCCTTCCCGAACAACGTCATCGACGGCAACACGCTGCAAAGCGGCTACCTGCCGGGCACGCGCGAGCGCAGCATCGGCGTGACGGACGTGAACGCCATCGACCCGTTCTTCGACGATGTCGACACGATCGGCGCGTTCAGCCGCACCGAGACGGCCTCCGACAACTGGGCCACGGGCTGGACGATCGGCTTCTTCGCGGACGCCGATGAGCCGGTCACCCAGGACTGCCCGGCCGGCACGACCGATAACGGCGAAGAAATCGACGGCCAGAAAGTCTGCTCGCTGGAAGGCAATATCGGCGACGATCTGACCCTGGCCGCCGGCCCGATGTATGAGCTGGTCGGTCCGGTCTTTGTCGGCACGGACGCCGGCGCGGATCCGTCCAGCCCTGTCGCTGGCGGCAACCCGGTCACCCTGACCATCGAGGCGGGCGTCACCGTGTTCGGCGCGGCGGGCTCCGACTACCTGGTCGTGACCCGCGGCTCCAAGATCCGCTCCAACGGCACCGCTGAAGCTCCGGTCGTTCTGACGGCCCGGGCGGACGTGGAAGACACCATCACCGACCGCGACAATGCGGGCGGCCTGTGGGGCGGCCTGGTCATCAATGGCCGCGCGCCGATCAACGCCTGTGACGGCGCGGCGACGGGCGGCACGGTCGACTGTCAGAAGTCGGGCGAGGGTTCCTCCGGCCTGTTCGGCGGCGCTTCCGCCAATGACGACTCCGGCAGCCTGTTCTACACGCAGGTCCGCTACGCCGGCTTCAACATCAACGACGAAGACCAGCTGAACGGCATCGCCTTCCAGGGCGTGGGCAACGCCACGGACGTCGACTTCATCCAGGTCGTCAACAACGAAGACGATGGCGTCGAATTCTTCGGCGGCACCGTGAATGTCAGCCACGTTGTCCTGCTGGGCAACAAGGATGACAGCTTCGACATGACCGATGGCTGGGTCGGCGGCGCTCAGTACGTCGTGATCTACCAGAACCCGAACGCCGGCGACCGCGGCTTCGAGATGGACAATAACGGCGACGACAACACGGCCCTGCCGCGCACCGCGCCGAAGATCGTGAACTTCACGACCATCTCCAACCCGGCCAGCGCCGTGAACACGCAGGGCATGCTGTTCCGCGAAGGTCTGGCGGGCGAGTTCTATAACGGCATCATCGTGGGTCACCCGGTGTGCGTGGACATAGACCAGTCCGAGACGGCGGCTCAGGCGGCCAGCGGCGATCTGGTCGCGGGCTCCATGCTGCTGGACTGCCCGACCACGTTTGACGGCGACTCCGACGGCATCGACGAAGCCGGCATCTTCGGCGGCTTCTCGAACATCTCCACGGCAACCAACACCCTCAGCGGCTTCACCTTCCGTGATGACCTGCCGGGTCTGGTTCCGGGCGACGCCGAACAGGATGTCCAGGCGGTTGATCCGGCCACGATCGACGCCTTCTTCGACAGTGTCGACTATATCGGCGCCGTCGAGAACGCTTCGGACGACTGGTACCAGGGGTGGACCTTCAACCCGGCCGACTAAGCAGCGCGGATTGCGCCCGGCGGTTCTCCGCCGGGCGCCTTTCCGTCTTTATTTTTCAAGTTTCGCCCTGGGGGGTTAGGGACGCCAAGATGTCCGACTATCGACTGAAATTCACCGCGGCCCTGTTGTCTTCGACCATGTTCGCGGCGGCCGGGCCCGCCTTCGCCCAAGAAGACACAGGCACCGACATTCAAGCGGCCCCGACCGACGAAATCGTCGTTCGCGGCGCTTATATTCCCGACGAAAAGCGCGTCACCTCGGAAATCACCAGCTTGCTCGACTCGCAGGATTTCGAGACGTCCGGCGACGCCGATATCGCCAGCGCCCTGACCCGCATCACGGGCATCGCGGTGGCCGACGACAAGTTTGCCGTCGTTCGCGGCCTGAATGACCGTTACTCCAACACGCTTCTCAACGGCGCGCTGGTCTCGAGTCCGGAGCCGCTGCGCCGCGCCGTGCCGATGGACCTTTTCCCGACATCCATTATCGGGTCCGCCACGGTTCAGAAAACCTACGCTCCTGAGTTTGGCCTGGATTTCGGCGGCGGCGTGATCGCGCTTGAAACCGTGGCGCTGCCCGACAGCCGCTTCCTGGAGATTGGCGTTTCCGGCAAGATCAATTCCTCGACCACGCTTCGCGATGGTCTGCTTTATAATGGCGGCGGCGACTCCGATTACAGCGGCTTCGATGATGGCCGCCGCAATCTTCCCGAGGCGCTGGAGCCTGTGTTTGCTGACACGAAAATTGATTCCAGCGTCGACCCGGCGGTGCGTCAGGGCATTGCGACCGGACTGGCCGACTGGACGGATTTCGTCGTCCAGAAGGGCGAGCTGGAGCCGAGCGGCGGCTTCTCGATCGAGGCCGGCGACCGCTTTGACCTGAGCCCGGATTTCAGCCTCGGCGTCATCGCCGCCCTGGCCCACGATAATGAGTGGTCCAACAAGGAAGGCGTACGCCGCAATATCCGCCTTGGCGCGAACGGTATCGAGACGCGCGACGACTATGCCCGCTTCTCGACCGAGCAGAACATCAATCAGAGCGCGCTGCTGCAGGTTGGCGCGGACATTCTGGACAATCACACGGTCACGGCGACCGGGATGCTGGCGCGGGCCTCGCTCAAGGAAGCGCGCACCCTTCAGGGCTTCAACGCCTCCGAGGGCCGCAATATCCGCATCGACAATACCGAGTGGTATGAGCGCCAGGTCTGGCTGGGCCAGCTGCGCGGGGAGCACATCTTCCCGGCGCTGAACAACGCCTCGATCGACTGGCGCGCGTCCTATTCGGAAGCCATGCGCGATGCGCCGTACAACCGCCAGCTCTTCTATGAAGAAGGCGTCAATCCGGGGACCGGCGAGCAGGTTTTCCGCTATCGCGGCCGGACCGACGGCAACCTCACCGAATTTTCCAAAGTCGAGGACGACTCGACCGATGTCGGCATTGACGGCGTCCTGCCGGTCACGGTGTTCGACCGCGATGTCGAGCTGAAAGCTGGTTGGGGCTATTACGAGAAAAACCGCGATACCTTCCTGCGCCAGTACCGCTTTTCCGGCACGGTGCCGTCCTATCTTCTCTTCAGCCGCATCGACTCGATCTACAGCCCGGAAAACGTTCAGGCTGGCCTGTTCGACATTGTCGAAGTCGGCGGCGTCCTGTTCCCGGACAATTTCCGCGGCCTGCTGGAGATTGACTCCGGCTATGTCGGCGTCGACGCCCAGCTGACGGACTATATCCGCATCGCGGCCGGCGGCCGTTACGAACAATCGATCCAGGTGGTCGATACGTTCAATGTGGGCGAAGTCAGCGGTATCGAGGGCGGTTCGACCATCACCGATTTCGACTCGGCCATCGAGTCCGAATATTTCCTGCCTGCCCTGACCCTGACCTGGAACCCGCTGGAGAATACCCAGCTGCGTCTGGCCTACTCGCAGACCATTGCGCGGCCGCAGTTCCGGGAAACGGCGTTCTCGATCTTCCAGAACACGGAAACGGACGCCACCTTCCGCGGCAACCCGTATCTGACCAATTCCGAGTTCGAGAATTTTGACGCGCGGCTGGAGTATTATTTCTCCCGCGGCCAGTTCGTCACGCTCGGCGCGTTCTACAAAAAGATCGACAACCCGATCGAGGAATTCAACATCTCGCTGGGTGAGACCTTCGCGTCGTCCTTCCTGAACGCGCCTTCCGCCGACCTGTACGGTCTGGAATTCGAATTCGAGAAGACACTGCCGGTCAATGAATGGCTGGAAGGCTGGTTCGGGTTCACCAATCCCTGGCTTGAGTCCAAGTCGTGGAACTTCAAGACCAACTACACCTGGACCCAGTCAGAGGTCAGCGCCGACGGCGAAATCCGCATCGCGCTTCCCTCCGCCGGCGAACCGGCGCTGGATGTCGTGGACGCGGCGAGCTTCATCGTGGACGGCCGGAACCTGCAGGGTCTCTCGGAGAACCTGTTCAACATCCAGCTTGGCTATGAAGACGACGAGGCGATGTCGCGCGCGACGCTGCTGGTCAACTTCACGGGCGAACGGATCCGGGCCACGGAAAACCTCAGCTCCAACCTGCCGGCCATTCTGGAAGAGCCGCCGATCACGCTGGACTTCGTCTATAGCCGCGATTTCCTCGCGTGGGGCGGGGATTACACGGTCGGCTTCCAGGTCGACAACATTCTGGATGACGATTACGAGGCGTCGCAATCGGACGGCGCGACGTCTATCATCGTCGATCAGTACGATATTGGCCGGACTTTCTCGGTCAGCCTGAAGCGCCGCTTCTAGGGGCGGCCGAAACCGGCTTCGCAAGGATGCCGGGCAGTCGTATCAACGCATCAACCCCCGAAGCGCCCGCGCCTTGGGGGTTGATGGCGTTGCAATAACAAGAACGGGACTTGTTCTGTGAGCGCAGCCGAAGCTCAAATCAGCGAAAACGCACCGACCGCAGACCGTCAGCAGGAAGCCGCGCCGGCCCTGCGGCGCGCGGCGTTCGGCGCGGAGCTGGCGCTTGGCGTCCTGCTGGCCGTTATTCTGGCTCGCCTGATCTGGACGTTCGCCGCGCCAGACGCATTTGCGCCGCAGACCAGCGCGGCCCTGTCGAGCGCGCAGCCGGCAATGCAGGCGCGCGGGGCGCAGGACTGGTCGGTTCTCTGGCGTTTCGATCCCTTCAATCGCAGCGCCGTCGCCGCGGCGGCGCAGGTTGAGGATGCGCCGGAAACAACCCTGAACCTGAAGCTGAACGGCGTTCGCGCCGGGTTCGAAGGGGCCGATGGCGTCGCCTACGTGACGCTGCCCGACAACACGCAAGGCGCTTTCCGGGAAGGGGAGTCCCTGCTTGATGGCGTTACGCTGGAACGTGTTTTCCCGGACCGCGTCATCATCCGCCGCAATGGCGTGCCGGAAAGCCTCTATCTGGATGGCGGCCGCAAACCCTTCGGGGGGCAGGCGGCATCGGCCGATAGCGAGCGGGTCCAGGCGCCCCGGACCGTCGATGTCGGCGGGCTTCTGGGCAGCGTCTCCCTGGCGCCGGCCTTTGAGGGCGCACGGTTCCAGGGTTTCCGTATTGAATCGGCCGACGCCGCGCTTCTGGGTCAGTATCAGCTCCGGAACGGGGACGTTCTGGAAAGCGTCGACGGTCAGCGCCTGACGCAGGACGGGGATCCGGCGGCGCTGGCGCAACTTTTTGAACAGCAGGGTGAAATCGAGCTGACGATCAGCCGTGACGGCGACCGCCTCACGCGCCGGATCCAGCTGGGGGACGAAACCGAATGACACGTGAATTCTTCAAGCGGCTCGCCATGGTCGCGCTGATCGCCCTTTCGGGCGCGCAGACCGCCATGGCCCAGAGCGAGCGCGGTCAGGTGCTCAATCTGCGCGAGGCGGACATCAAGACCTTTATCGAGGATGTCTCCTCGGTGACCGGTTACACCTTCATCGTTCATCCGCAGGTTCGCGGCAATGTCACCGTCACCTCCCAGTCGGCTCTGTCGCGCGAGGAACTGTTCGACGTTTTCATGTCGACCATGCGGGTCAATGGCTTCGCGGTGGTGGGCGCGGGCAATGGAACCTATCGCATCGTTCCGGAAGAGCTGGCCGCGGGCGACGCGGGCGCAAGCACCGCGGCGGGAACCGACAATCAGTTCGCAACCACGGTGATCCAGCTGGACAATGTCGACGCGGTGGCAGCGGCCGACGCGGTTCGCCCGATCATCAATCCGCAGGGCGAGGTTACGGCCAATCCCGCCGCCAACACGCTGGTCGTGGTTGATTATGCCGGCAACCTCAATCGCGTACGCCAGGTCGTCTATGAAATGGACATGGACCGCTCCAGCTTCGAGACCGTGCCGGTCCGCAACATGTCGGCGGTGGAAATGGCCGCGACCCTGCGGGACGTGCTGGGAACGGGCCGCGACGGCCGGCTGGCCGGCGGCGTAACCGTGACGCCGGTGCGCGCTGGCAACAGCGTGGTGATCCGGGGCGAGGGGGCCGAGCTCGCGCGTGTTCGCGCCCTGATCGATGACCTGGATACGGAAAACATGCGGCGGGACACGATCCGCGTGATCCGCCTCCAGCATGCCAATGGCGCGGACCTCGTGCCAGTTCTGGAACAGATCGCCGCCTCGGTGGAAACCGTGGCGGAAGGCGGTCCGCCGACCCCAACCGGCGGGCCGCGTATTTCCTATGACGCCGGGACCAACGCGCTGGTCATAAGCGCGCCGACCGAAACCCTGCGTGAAATGGAGCGCATCATCGAAGAACTGGACGTGCGCCGCGCACAGGTGCTGGTCGAGGCGATTATCGTGGAAGTGTCGGACAACGCGGCGCACGAGCTTGGTCTGCAATTCTTCCTGGCGGGCAATGAAAACTCCGCCGTGCCGTTCGCGACCACCAGCTACACCCAGTCCGCGCCGAATATCCTGGCGCTGACCGGCGCGGCCCTGACCAACAGTTTCGCGCCCCGCAACAATAATAACGATGACGACGACGATGATGATGACGGCGGTTCCAGCGTCGATGACACCACCAGCCAGATCCTGCGCGAAGCAGCGCTGAACTCCCTTCTGGGGATCAATGGTCTGGCGCTGGGCATTGGCGGACAGAACGACGACGGCGTGATTTTCGGGGCCATCCTGAACGCGGTGGATGACGATACGGACTCCAATGTCCTTTCCACGCCGTCCGTCCTGACGCTCGACAATCAGGAAGCGCTGATCAATGTCGGGCAGGAAATCCCGATCTCGACCGGCGAGGTGCTGAGCGATTCCAACACCAACCCGTTCCGCACGATCGAGCGCAAGGATGTCGGCGTGAAGCTGATCGTTCAGCCGCAGATCGGCGCGGGCGAGACGATCAAGCTGTTCCTGCGTCAGGAGGTTTCCTCGGTGCTGGGTTCGGCGAACGTGGTCAGCGGCGAGCTGATCACGTCGAAGCGGGAGATCGAAACGACCGTGCTGGCCGATGACGGCGAGGTCATCGTGCTGGGCGGTCTGATCGAGGATGACGAGCAGATTTCCATGTCCAAAGTGCCGGTGCTGGGCGACATTCCCGGTATTGGCCGCGCCTTCCGCACGGAAGGGCGCACCAAGCAGCGCACCAATCTGATGGTTTTCATCCGCCCGACGATCATCCGCAGCGCGGCGGATATGCGCGGCGCGACGGACCGCAAATACAACTATATGCGCAACGAGCAATTCAACGCGACCGATGGAAAGTCGATCACCATGGACGACATGATGCGCGGCGTGATCGGTGCAGATGTCCAGCCCGCGCAGCCGGTACAGCCGCGGTAGGGCCGGCATGAGCGAGCGCCTTGATCCTGTCCTCGCCTACGCCTTCGCCAAGGAGCGCGGCGTGGTGCTGCTCGGCATGGGCGAGCGTGCGCGCGTCGGTCTGCGCGATGGCGCGGACATGCGGGCGCTGTTGGAGGCGCGGCGCGCGCTGGGGGCGCCGCTGGATGTGGAAACCATGGCGCCGGTGGAGTTCGACCGCCAGCTTTCGGAAATCTATGCCGGCGCCGGGATCGAGGAGGCGGAGCTCTCCGAAGATACCGAACAGACGGATTCTCTGGACAGCCTGATCGAGGACCTGCCCCAGACGGCGGACCTTCTGGACACCGGCGACAGCGCCCCGGTCATCCGCCTGATCAACGGGCTGATTTCCGAGGCGATCAAGCGCAAGGCCTCCGATATCCATATTGAGCCGTTCGAGGACCGCCTCGCCATCCGGTTCCGGGTGGACGGCGTGCTGCGGGAGGTGCTGTCGCCCGCCCGCCGCCTGGCGCCGCTTCTGGTCAGCCGTATCAAGGTCATGGCGCGGCTGGACATTGCCGAAAAACGGGTGCCGCAGGATGGCCGTATCTCCCTGACGCTGGGCGGACGCGCCATTGATGTGCGCGTTTCCACGCTGCCGTCCCGCTATGGCGAGCGGGTGGTGCTGCGCCTGCTCGACAAGACCGAAATCCGTCTGGATCTCGGCGCGCTGGGCATGGGTGAAGGGATACTGGCCGGATTCAGAAAAGCCCTGTCACAGCCGAACGGCATTGTCCTGGTCACCGGCCCGACAGGTTCGGGCAAGACGACCACGCTCTATGCCGCCCTGACCGAACTGAACGACCGCCAGAGCAATATCCTCACGGTGGAAGATCCGATCGAATACGGGCTGGACGGGGTTTCCCAGACGCAGGTCAATTCCAAGGTCGGGATGACCTTCGCGGCGGGCCTGCGCGCCATTCTGCGTCAGGATCCGGAAATCGTGATGGTCGGCGAAATCCGCGATGTTGAGACCGCCCAGATCTCGGTGCAGGCCTCCCTGACCGGCCACCTGGTCCTCTCCACGGTTCACACCAACAGCGCCGCGGCGGCCGTGACCCGTCTGCGCGACATGGGGGTCGAGCCCTTCCTGCTGGCCTCCACCATGACCGCCGTGATGGCGCAGCGCCTGGTTCGCCGTCTCTGCCCGGTGTGCAAGGAGGCCTACCAGCCGGACGCGAAAGAAAAATCCCTGCTGGGCATCCCGGCCGATGAGCCGGTGACGCTCTATCGCAAGGTCGGGTGCGGCCAGTGCGGCGGGCAGGGATATGAAGGGCGTCTGGGCATCTATGAGCTGATCGTCATCAATGATGAAATCCGCAGCCTCATTCACGACGATGCGCGCGAGCTGGACATCGAACGCGCGGCTTTCCGCCATTCCGACAATCTGATGCAGAGCGGGGTGAGACACGCCCTGAACGGTCTGACGACATCCGAAGAAATACTGCGCACCTGCCGCCAGAGTGGTGAGTCCGATGGCGGCGTTTGAATATGTCGCCGTGGATACGGAGGGGCGCCGGACCAAGGGCGTGATCTCCGCCGAGACTGCGCGCGCGGCGCGCCGGGAATTGCAGCGCCGCAAGCTGATGCTGCTGAAGCTGGCCCCGGCGGCGGAAAAGCGGGGCGGCCTCAATCTCTCCGGCCTGCTCAATCGCGGCGGGCGGCTCGGCTCCGGCGAACTCGTGCTCGCCACGCGCCAGCTGGCGCTGCTGGTCAGCGCCTCAACGCCGGTGGAAGAGGCGCTGAACGCGGTCGCCCTGCAGTCCGATTCCGCCGCCATTCGCCGCACGCTTCTGTCGGTGCGCGACCGCGTGGTGGAGGGCCGCCGCCTGTCAGAGGCCATGAGTCTGGAAGGCCGCGCCTTCTCGCCGCTCTATCTGGCTGTTGTCTCGGCCGGGGAGGCGGCGGGCGCGCTGGGCGCGGTGATGGAGCGTCTGGCCGATTATCTGGAGCGCAGCCAGACCATGCAGCGCAAAATGATGGCGGCGCTGGTCTATCCATGCGTCCTGTTCGTGGTGGCGATTGCGGTGGTCACTGCGCTGATGGTGTTCGTGGTCCCGCGCGTGGTCGAGCAGTTTTCCACGCTGGGTCAGGACCTGCCGCTGCTGACCCGGATTTTGATCAACATATCGGGCGGCATGCGCGACTGGGGCTGGCTGATTGCGCTGGCGCTGGCCATGGGCGGTTTCGTTTTCGCGCGCGCCCTGAAGCAGGATGATTTCCGGCGCGCCGTGGACCGGACGATCCTGAAACTGCCGCTGGCGGGCCGCCTGATCCGGGACGCAGGCGCGGCCCGTTTCGCGCGCACTTTCGCCACGCTGTCAGCCTCGGGCGCGACCGTCCTGGATTCATTGAAGGCCGCCCGCGCCACCGCGCCCAACATGGTGCTGCGCGATGCGGTCACCGCGGCGGCCGCCGACGTGCAGGAAGGCGGGGCGCTCAGCACCGCCATGCGCAAGACCGGCGCCTTTCCACCCCTGATGGTTCACATGGCCGCCAGCGGCGAGAATAGCGGCGAGCTTCCGGCGATGTTCGACAAGGCCGCCGACTATCTGGAAAACGAATTCGAGACCGTCACCCAGGTGGCGATGAACCTGCTGGAGCCGGCCATCATCATCCTGATGGGCGGGCTCGTCACCCTGATCATCCTGGCCATCATGCTGCCCATCCTGCAGCTCAACACCTCGGCTATGTTCTAGCCTGAACTTTGGAGGCTCAAGCCCATGGAAAAGCTCATAAAAACTATCAATAAGAAACGTGACGGCGAAGCGGGCTTCACCCTGACGGAGCTGATGGTGGTGATCTTCATCATCGGGCTTCTGGCGACCGTGGTGCTGATCAATGTCCTGCCCAGCAGCGACCAGGCCCGCGTGGAGAAGGCGCGCGCCGATATCCGCCTTCTGGAGCAGGCGCTGGAGCTCTATCGCATGGACATGCTGGTCTATCCCTCGACCGAGCAGGGACTTGAAGCACTGGTTGAAGTCCCCGACGGGGTGGAGCGCGCCGCGAATTATCGCGAGGGCGGTTATATTCGCCGCCTGCCCAATGATCCGTGGGACAGCCCTTACCAATATGTCTTCCCCGGCGAACACGGACCCTACGATCTCTACACGACAGGCGCCGACGGCCAGCTGGACGGCGAGGGCCTCAACGCCGATATCGGGAACTGGAACTAACTCGCTGATGTTGCGCGTGAATCGAAGATATCCGCAGGAGGCCGGGTTCACGCTGGTCGAGATGATGGCCGTGCTGGTCATTGTCGGGCTGGCGTCTGCGCTGGTCGTGCTGACGCTGCCCGCGCCGGAAAGCGACGCCGAAAAATCGGCGGAGCGTTTTGCGGCGCTGGTGCAGCGCGCGGCGGAAGAGGCGGTCATCTCCGGCAACGCGGTTGGCGTGCGCGTGGACGGCGCGGGATATGATTTCCAGCGCTGGCGGGGCGGGGCATGGATCGCCATGCCGGGGTTCCGCGCCGTGCAGTGGCCCTCGGGCGTTATCGTCAATGTCAGCAGCGACGCGCTATCCGCCGAGCGACTTGAAGTATTGGATGAAGAGGACGCGCCGCCGCTTATCCGGTTCGACAGCACGGGCGGCTCCACGCCTTTCCGCGTTCAGATCAGCCGCGGCCAGCAGCGTTTCGTGTTTGAGGGCGATGGCGGCGGCGGTTTCATGCTGGAGCGGTCCGATGCGTGAGCGTAGCGAGGCCGGGTTCACGCTGATCGAGGTGATGGCCGCGCTGGCCGTGTTCGCCATCGCCGGCATCTCCCTGATGCATGTCAGCGCGGAGAACGCCCGCGCCGCCACCCGGTTGCAGGAGGTCACCTTCGCCCGCATTGTCGCTGAGAACGTGATGATCGAAACCGCCATGGCCCAAACCGAACCGGCGAGCGGCGAAGATGAGGGCGAGGTGCAAATGGCCGCGGTCGACTGGGTCTGGCGGCGCCAGATTCTTCCGACCGGCAATCCCGCCCTGCGCCGGGTGGAGGTGACGGTCAGCCTTGCCGGATCGGATCGGCAGGCGGCCGTGCTCAGCGGGTTCATCGGTCCATGACGGTCTCGCGCGAATCCGGTTTTACGCTGGTGGAGATGCTGGTGGCGCTGTTCGTGCTGTCGCTTCTCACGGCGGCGGGCACGGCGATGCTGATGCAGACGCTCGATGGCAAGGAGCAGGTGGAGGCGCGGTCTGATGTGCTGCGCGAGATCGACGTCGCCCGGGCGACGCTGAAAAGCGATATTGGTCAGGCCGTCGCCCGTCCTGTGCGCGGCCTGTACCGCGCCCGGGCCGATCAGTTTTTTGCGGGCGGTGACCTGAGGGACGGGGATTCTCAGACCATTCTCTTCTTGGTCCGCCGCGGCTGGGAAAATCCCGGCGCGCTGGAGCGCCGGGGATCGCTTCAGGCCGTGGAATACCGCATTGAAGACGGCGCGCTGATCCGTATCGCCCGCACGCGGCCGGACGCAATGGAACACACGCCCGAGCAACGTCGCGTGCTGCTGTCCGGCGTGCAGGAGGCGAACCTGGAATTTGCCCGCGCGGGCCAGTGGTCGCCGGAATGGTTCGGCGGCGTCCGCGCCGCGCCGCAACTGCCCGAAATCGTGCGCCTGACCCTGACCATGGAAGGCGTTGGCGAGGTCGATCAGCTTTTCATGACAGGCGAGGCGTTCTGATGCTCGTCGACGGCAGGAAGAACGAGCGCGGCGCCGCCCTCATAACGGTCATGCTGATCGTGGCGGTGATGTCGGCGGTGGCGCTCTCGGTCATGGACGACATCCGTTATTCGGTGCGCCGCGCAACCAACGTCCAGCTGCGCGATCAGGCGATGTGGTACGCCATGGGGGCCGAACGCCTGGCCGCCGCCGCCATTGAGCAGGATCGCCGCGCCAGCGAGGAACGCTCCATGCTGGCCGCCGGCGCAGGCCGGGATCTCTATTTCGATATCGAGGGCGGGGCAATTTCCGGCGCGTTGCGCGATGCCTCTAACTGCTTCAATATCAATAGTTTGACGGAGAATGCTGAGGGCGGACGTAGCATCAGCGCGGCCAATGCCGCCCGCTATCAGCGCCTTCTCACGGCTCTGGAATTTAATAGCGGCGAAGCCGCGGCGCTGACGGCGGCGGCGGTCGACTGGATCGACACCGACAACGCCCCGCTGGGGGACGGCGCGGAGGATTCCTATTACGCCAGCCTTCCGGCGCCCCATCGCACCGCCAACACCCTGTTCGCCGAGGTCGAGGAGCTGCGCGGCGTGCGCGGATACGGGGAAGCAATTTTCCAGCGCATACGCCCCCATGTCTGCGCGCACCCGAACGAGAGCGCCTCGCCGCTGAATGTGAATACGCTTCGCCCCGGACAGGGGCCGTTGCTGGTGATGGCGGTCGGCGCCGGGCTGGACGCGGAGGCGGCTGAAAGGGTGATCGCGGAGCGGCCCGATACAGGCTATGGCGATCTGGAGCAGTTCTGGGCGCGCGATGAAATTTCCCGCATCAAACAGGCTGAAGATGCGCGGGAGTTGATTGGCGTGCGCACGGACTATTACACGCTCAATGCCCGCGTCGTGCATTTCGGCGCGGAGTTCTCGCTGTCCACCCTGCTGGCTTCGCCCGGTGGCGGGGATGTGTTCGTGGTGACCCGCCGGTTCGGACAGGATTCATGACCCAGACCCTGTTCATTTTCATCGATCCCGGTTCCTGCGCGCCCGCCTATGCCGCGCTGGTCGATGCGGCCGGCGTCGCGCGCCGTCAGGCCGAAATCGCCGATTTCGATTTCACCGAACTGGAGGCTGAACGAACGGTCCTTGTTCTGCCCGGCGAAGCGGTGGTCACCCACAGGGCGCCGCTGCCGCCGGGCTCCGACGCGCAGGCCCGAACCGCCGCCGGTTTCGCGGTGGAGGACATGGCAGCGCGGCCGGTGGACGAATTGCACATCGCCATCGGGCCGGAGGAAGGCGCCGGCCGCCGTCTGGCGATTGTAGACAAGGATGCGCTTCAGGGCTGGCTGGACGCCGCCGCGGCGCTTGGCGTCACGCCCGATAGCGTGGTTGCCGATTACGACCTTATCCCGCGCGAGGAAGGCGCGATGAGCGTCGCCATGATCGGCGGGCGCGTTTTCGTCACCGGCCCGGGCACGGGGTTCACCGCGGACCCGGACCTTTCCGCCGCAATTCTGAAACAGGCGCTCGAGGGCGCGCGCCTTGGCCCGGTCTGGTCGGAGGATAGCGGCGCGCTTGGCCCGCTGGCGCCGGTTCTGGAAAACGCCGGTCAGGCGCCGCGCGATGACGGCGCGGACTATGCCGCGCTGATCGCCGCCGGCTTGCGCGGCGGCGCCTATACGGAGCTGCTGCAGGGCGCGTTCGCCCGCCGGGCGCCGTTCTTCGCCCAGTGGCGTGTTTTCACCCGCGCCGCGGCCTTGCTGGCGGTCGCCGTGCTGGGCTGTGTCGGCCTGCTGGCGGCGGAGGGTTTTGCCCTCAATCAGCGCGCCGATGAAATCCGCGCAGAGGCCGAGAGCGTCTTTGCAGAGGCCTTTCCGGAGGAAACGCGCATCGTCAATCCGCGCCTCCAGATGACCACCCGCCTGCGCGCCTTGCGCGCGGCCGGCTCCGGCGCCTTCCTTGATCTGGCGACGATCCTGACCGGCAGCCTGGAAGACATTTCTTCCGCGCGCGTCCAGTCCATGCGCTATGACGCCGAGACCGGGGAGCTGGTCGCCGAGGTGGAGTACGCCGCGTTCGAGGACATGGAGACGCTGCGCGCCAATATCGCCGCGCGCGGGGCGGAGCTGGAAGAGGGCGTGTCCCGGCAGTCGCAAGGCCGCATCGCCAGTGAAATCGTCGTGAGGACGCCATGAACGCCGCGCTCGCCTGGTGGAAATCCAAGACCGCCCGCGAACAGCGCCTGCTGGCGGGCGCCGTGGCGGCGGTCCTGCTGGTCGTGATCTGGCAGTTCGTTCTGAATCCCGTGCTTTCCTACCGCGCCGAAGCGCGCCGCAACTATGCCTCCGCCGTGGAGCTGATGGACGAGATCCAGTCCGGCGCGCGAGAGGCTGCTGAGCTGCGCCGGAACGCCGCCGCCGCGCCCAGCCGTCCGGAAGGCCCGGTGCGCGCGCTGGTTACCGGCGCGGCGCGTGAAATGGGCCTGACCGTCTCCCGCACGCAGCCGGGCGAGGGCGGGGCGCTGACCCTGTGGCTGGAGGACGCCGACCCGGCGCTGCTGTATCGCTGGCTGGCGCGGGTGGAGCGTGATCTGGGCGTTCCGGTGGAGCAGGTCACCCTGCGCAAGAATGAGGGCCGCGCCACGGTCCGCGCCAATGTCCTGATTCGCGAGGGCGGCGCATGACGCGCTGGCTTGTCATTGCCGGCGCCTCCGCCCTGGCGTTTGTCGCCGCCCTGATCCTGTGGTTTCCGCTCTCTGCCGCGCTGGCGCTGACCGGCGCGCGCGATCAGGGGCTGGATTGGTCCCGCGCGGCCGGCACGATCTGGAACGGCTCCATTCAGGATGCGGAGCTTCAGCGCCGGCGCCTCGGCGATATCGAAGTCTCCCTGCGTTTCTGGCCCTTGCTGACCGGCCGCGTCAGCCTTGACGCCGGGCTTGCCGCGCCGGGCCTGTTCGGTTCGGGCGTGATCACGCTGGGGCCGGGCGACCGCCTGGCGGTGACCGGGGCCAGCCTGCGGGCCGATCTCGCCCGCGCCGAAGGAATCGATCCCCGGCTTCGCGGACGCCCCGGCTCCTTCACGCTCGATCTCGACCGGGTCGTGTTCAATGAAGCCGGCTGTGTCGAAGCCTCCGGACAGGCCTGGACGGATGCGCTGACGCATGGCGATCCTCGCGCCGACTGGCGGGGACCGCCCCTGACCGGCCCGGCCGTATGCGAGGGGGAGGATCTGGTGGTCCGGCTTGATGGCAATGATGGCGAGGGCGAGTATCGGGTGCTGGCGCGTATGGGGGCGGACCGCGCCCTGACCGTCACCGCCCGCGTGCGCAGCCAGGAGCGTTCGCTGCGCGCTTTCCTGCCGCTTCTGGGGTTCCAACGCGATGAGGACGTCTATGTCTATGCCTGGCCGCGCGAAGGCGCTTAGCGGCGCGCTTCTCTTTGCCGCCTGCGGCTGCGCCACGGCGGCTCAGGAAGATGGAACGCAGCCGGCGCAGGCCCCTGCGACGGACTCCGCCCCGCAAACCGGCGCGGAAATTCCGCAAGGCGCAGGCGACACGCTGACGGTCGGGGCCTTGCCCGCGCAGGAATTGAACGCCGGTCAGTGCGGCGTCTTTCTGTGGTCACGCCGGGCCGAGCCGGAATTTGTCTTTTTCTCGCGTCTGGAAGGGGGAACCGCGCTGATGAATGTCAATGGCGCACTGGTCGCCTTTCAGCGCACGGAAAGCGTCACGGGCGGGGAGGGCGAAACCACGCAGGTCTTCCGTTCGCCCGGCGGCGTTTCGATCAATCTCTCCATGCAAACCGGGGAACAGATGCAGGGCGGGGTCCGCGTGCCGGCCGCCTCCATCCGCCTCACAAAAAAAGACGGCTGGGATCTCGTGATCCCAGCCGCCGGTCTGACTGCCTGCGAAACAGGCTAGGCGTTTATTCGCTTGCGCGTTGTTCCTCGCGGATCGCCTTGAATTCGCTGCCATCATACCATTCAGGCCAGCTTTCGGAGTCCGCCAGGTTCTCGCCCAGCTGATACAGGATCTTCAGGTCGGCAACGATGCCGGACATGTCCCAGCTATCGTCGTATTCGTCAGCCACGCCGTGATAGGCGTTGGCGCGATAGTCGGCCGCAGCCGCTTCGCCGGCTTCCGTGCCGCCCTCGATCAGGTCCTCGCCGCCTTCAGCGTACAGCATCGGCACGCCGCGCTTGGCCAGCGAGATATGGTCGGAGCGGTAATAATAGCCGGCCTCGGCGTTCGGGTCCGGAGTCAGCGTCTTGCCCATCGGCTCGACGACCTCGGCCAGCATGTCTTCCAGCTCGGAAGAGCCATAGCCGATCACCACCATGTCGCGGGATTCGCTGTCGGGCAGCATCGCATCGATATTGATGCCCGCGACGATGTCCTTCAGCGGCACCACCGGGTTCTGCGCGAAATAGTCGGACCCGATAAGGCCGGATTCTTCCGCCGTGACCGCCAGGATCATGACCGAGCGCGCCGGCGGCGTTTCCCGTTTGGCGAATTTCTCGCCGATTTCAAGGATGCCCGCCGTGCCGGAGGCGTTGTCTACGGCGCCGTTATAGATCGTGTCTTCGCCGAAATCGGCCGGCTGGGCGCCCAGATGGTCCCAGTGTCCGGTATAGAGCACATACTCGTCCGGACGCTCGGAGCCGCGGATCACGCCGCCCACATTCTTGGACTCGCTGCGCTTAACGTCGGACACAACCGTGCCCGAAGCCGTCAGGCCTTCCATTGGCACGGGCGCGAACCCACGCTCCTTGGCCTGTTCCTTCAGCTCTTCCAGGTCCAGCCCGGCGGCCGTGAACATTTCCTCGGCCTTCTCGCGGGTCACCCAGCCTTCCAGCTTGGCTTTCGGGTCTTCGGTTTCCAGCGAAAGCTGCGGCCCGGTCCAGGAGTTGCGGACCACCGACCAGCCATAGGAGGCCGGCTCGGTCTCGTGAATGATGATCGCCGCGTCCGGTCCTTGCCGGCCGGCTTCTTCGAATTTGTAGGTCCAGCGGCCATAATAGGTCATGGCGCGGCCGTTGAAGAGTTCCGGGTCCTCGGTCGCGAAGCCCGGATCATTGACCAGCATCACAACTGTTTTGCCGGACCAGTCCATGTCCGCGTAGTCGTTCCAGTCATATTCCGGCGCGACGGAGCCATAGCCGATGAAAACCAGTTCGGAATCCTCGAAAGAAACCTCGTTTTCCATCTGCTTGGTCCAGTAAACGACATCCTCGCCCAGTTGCAGGGAGATGTCGCCGTCCGGCCCGGAAATGGCGAAATCGGACTGCGCCGTGTCCAGCGTCGCTTCCACCAGCGGAACGGTCTGGGTGTATCCGGCGTCGCTCATCGGCTCCAGGCCGATGCGCTGCATTTCCTGGGTCACCCACTCCACCGTGCGCTCGCCGCCCGGGGTCGCCGGGGCGCGGCCTTCAAAGGCGTCGCTGGCGAGAATCTCGATGCGGTTGGCGACATCTTCGGCCGTGATTTCGGCGACGGAGTTGTCGACTTCGGCCTGTGCGGCCTGAACGATGGCCTCGGAATCGTCTTCCCCGGCGGCCATGTCCTCTTCCGCCATGCCGTCTTCGGTCATGGCGTCGCCGTTCATTTCGGCGGAATCGGCCGCTTCGCCGGTTTCGGCGGCGGTATCTTCAATCTCTGTATCGGTCTGGTCTCCGCAGGCGGCCAGCGAAATCGCCAGAACCGACGCGGCGGCTAAAAAGCGCATTGGTGTCTCCCTCGAGTGTTATTTTTCTGCCGCATTGGAAGCGCGTTTCGCGGCGCGCCGCAAGGGCGGCGGCTTGTCGCGCTTCCGCGCGCCGGGGGTCTCCGGCAGGGCGCGGCGAGTCTATCCGTTATTCTCCGGGTCCTTGGCCTCGATTTTCATGTCGCCATCTTCCTCGGCCTCGATCGTTCCGGCGGGCGTTTCGATGGTCACGGTTTCCTCGTCCTCACAGGCGGCAAGGGCGAGCACGGCAAGAATCACGGGGGCGGCAATACGCATGATGTAATCTCCATGAAATGAAAACGGCGGACCGGGAAAACCCGGCCCGCCGCACGCAATCTGATCAGTTTTCGTTGACGTTGACGTCGCCGTCTTCCTCGACTTCGACCTCGCCGGCCGGGGTTTCGATCTCGGCCTCGTCTTCACAGGCGGCAACGCCGAGCATGCCAAGGGCGGCCAGCGCCGCGATATATTTCTTCATGGTCTTTTTCCCCTTGTTTTCACGCCATCGGGGCGCGGGTCGGGGCTTAAACGCATGAACGCGGTTTTTTATCCATCATCGGGCAGCGGAATATGTTCATGCTCGCCAGGCGGCAGGGTGAACGGCCCGCCTTCGGGGAACCCGTCCTGCGCCGCGGCGGTCCAGTCGCGCTTGGCCTGTTCGATGCGATCGGGCCGGGAACTCACATAATTCCACCAGATCTTGCGCTCGCCGACAGGCTCACCGCCCAGCAGCATCAGGCGCGTGCGGTCTTTCGCCATAACGCGAATCGGCGCGTTTTCGCCCAGAACCGCCATTTCGCCTTCGCGCACGGCGGCACCGTCAATTTCCACTTCCCCGAACACCACATAGACCGCGCGTTCGGTATAGTTGTCCGGCGCGGCCAGCGTGGTTCCGGCCTCCATCTCCGCCTGCAGATAGAAAAGCGGGGAAAGATGCTGAACGGGCGATTCCACCCCGTAGGCTTCGCCCGCAATCAGGGTCAGCGCCGCGCCGCCATCGCTGGTCAGCGTGGGCAGTTCGTTCGGCGTGTGATGGAAGAAGCCGGGATCGGCTTCCTCGTGCTCGTCGGGCAGGGCGACCCAGCTCTGGATGCCATGCAGCCGGTGACCGGCTTCGCGGTCCCCATCGTCGGTGCGCTCGGAATGGGCGATGCCGCGGCCCGCCGTCATCCAGTTCACTGCGCCGGGACGGATGACCATATCGGTGCCCAGGCTGTCGCGGTGGCGCAGGCCGCCATCGAACAACCAGGTCAGGGTCGCCAGATTGATGTGCGGATGCGGGCGGACATCGATGCCCTTGCCCGGTTCGAACACCGCCGGGCCGATATGATCAAAGAAGATGAACGGCCCGACCATCCGCCGTCTGGCGTAGGGCAGGACGCGGCGGACGGAAAACCCGCCCAGATCGCGGGGCCGGGCATTGATAATCAGGTCAATCGCCTTGCAGGGCGCTTCGCGCTCATCATCTGCCGGAACTTCTTCGGAATAACGGGACATGCCTGCCTCTCCTGCACAGCTAGATGGCGATAACCAACAGTCCCCCGAGATAGAACAGGAGAACCGCAAAGCTTTCAAATCCGATATTGGCGAATCCATGCGGCTGGCGGCGCAGCAGACCCATGAGAAGGATCGTCGTCATGACCACCGCCAGGACGCTCAGAAACACGGTGTCGGCGCCCATGGCGTGATAGATCGAGCCTTCGCGATAGGCGGCGTCGGCGGCGCCGGCGAACAGCACGTCGAACGTATTGCCGCCCAGTATGCCGCCCACCGCCAGTTGCAGCGCCCCGCGCCGCACCGCCGCGATCGTCGTCACCAGTTCCGGGGTCGATGTCGCCAGCGCGGTGAAGACCGCGCCCACCAGGCTTTCCTGCCATCCGGCGGTTTCGATCAGGCCGATGCCGGTCTGCGCCACGGCAAACCCGGCGACCGCCGTGATCAGGCCCAGAAACGCCACCTCGGCCGATAGGCGCACGATGCTGTGCTTGCCGTGATCGTCGTCAGGCCGGTCATAGCGCGTCTCGGTGGTCTGCGCCGCCTTCCACATCGGATATTTGCGGGCTTTCAGGGCCACGTCCTTGCTGAACAGATAGGCGGCGAACAGGAAGGGCGTGACCGGGTGAACGCCCAGAATGGAAACCTCCGGCCCGGATGCGGCCAGCAGCACCAGCGCGATCAGTCCGATCAGCGCCGCGCCGTCCACCAGATTGGCCAGCGATACCGCGGCATGCTCCAGATTGGCCCGGCGATAGGCGAAATCGGCGATGACCAGAAACGCCGTCTGCGCCGCAATGCCTCCCATGGCGTTGGAAACGGCCAGTTCCGGGTGATTCTGCGCGGCGGCGGCGACGGAGGTGACAATGCCGGGCAGGGACGTAATCGCCCCCATGATGATCGCCCCGGTCATCGCCTCGCCCAGCCCCGTGGCGTCCGCCAGCTTGTCCGCGGCCCCGGCCAGCCGCGACCCGGCCGCAAGAATTATGGCGGCCGCAACCAGAAACAGCAGGATCAGGACAGGAAGGGGCAGGGCGGCGGGGTTTGGCATTGCCTTCCCAATGCGGGCGCGGCGGCCTTGTTCCGGCCGGTTAACCGTCTGCGCCGCTTGTGAGGGGGGCAAGGCCCCGTTAGGTTGCGCGCGCCGCGTCGAAAGGGCGCGCGGCGGCTATAAAAAACCCGATGTCCGATCCCACCCGCACCTATCTCGATTTTGAACGTCCCATCGCCGAGCTCGAGGCGAAGATCGAAGAGCTCGAATCCGCCGCCGGCTCGAACGGCGACGGCGATGACGGCGTCGATGTGGCTGATGAAATCAAGCGCCTGCGCGAAAAGGCCGCTGACCAGCTGCGCAAGACCTATGCGAATCTGACGCCCTGGCAGAAGACGCAGGTGGCCCGGCATCCGGACCGCCCGCACTTCCACGACTTCCGATCGAACCTGATCGAGGCCTTTACCGAGCTGTCGGGCGACCGTTCCTTTGGCGAGGACCCGGCGATTCTGGGCGGCACGGGCTGGATGACCAAACGCCCGGTTCTGGTGATCGGCCATGAGAAGGGCCGCGACACCCAGACCCGCCTGCATCACAATTTCGGCATGGCCCGCCCGGAGGGTTACCGCAAGGCGGTGCGCCTGATGGATCTGGCCGAGAAATTCCAGATACCGGTGGTCAGCTTCGTCGACACCGCCGGCGCCTATCCGGGTCTGGGCGCGGAAGAACGCGGACAGGCCGAGGCCATCGCCCGCTCGACCGAGCGCTGCCTGACGCTGGGCGTGCCGATGGTGACGGTCATCACGGGCGAGGGCGGCTCCGGCGGCGCCATTGCGCTGGCCGCGGCCAACACTGTCCTGATGATGGAGCACTCCATCTATTCGGTGATCTCGCCTGAGGGCTGCGCCTCTATCCTGTGGCGCGATCAGGCCAAGGCCAAGGACGCGGCGGAGGCCATGAAGATCACCGCGAACGATCTTCAGGATCTGCACGTCATCGACGACATTATTCAGGAGCCGATGGGCGGCGCCCATCGCGCCCCGTCAGAGATAATTCAGAGCGTCGGCAAGGCGATTGACCGGGCGCTGGCTTCGCTGGAAAACCGCAGCGCGGACGAGCTTCGCGAGCAACGCCGCGAACGCTTCCTGCGCATCGGGCGGGAACTCAGCTAGCTCTCTTAAGCGCCATAGAGGCCTGCCCCGACGCCCAGCAGCGTCAGCACGCCCAACGCCGTGAACATCAAGGCGGCGAGGCCATGCACCAGCCGCACCGGGATCCGGTGCGCGGCGCGCTCGCCCAGCAGCACCGCCGGCGCGTTGGCCAGCATCATGCCCAGCGTGGTCCCCGCAATCACGGCGGTCAGCGCCTCGAACCGGGCGGCCAGCGCCACTGTGGCGATCTGCGTCTTGTCGCCCATTTCCGCCATGAAAAACGAGACCAGCGCCGCCCCGAACGCGCCCATTGCGCCGCCATGGGTTTTCAGGCCGTCATCCGAATCCGGGATCAGCACCCACCCCGCCATGGCCAGAAAGGCCAGGCCCAGCAGCCAGCGCAGGACATCGGGGCCAAGGAACGCGGACACCGCAGCGCCAACCGCCCCGGCCAGGGCGTGGTTGAGGATTGTGGCGGCCAGAATCCCAAGCAGGATGGGAACGGGTTTGCGGAAGCGCGCGGCCAGTATGAAAGCCAGCAATTGCGTCTTGTCGCCAATCTCGGCCAGCGCGACGACGCCCGTGGAAACCAGAAACGATTCCATATCTTGAACTTTTCCGGGACGGGCGGGGCTTCGCGAATCCAATGACGCAAAGCGCTCCGCCCGTCCCGGCTGAAGCGCTCGGCGTCAAAGGTCTCGCCAAACCCGTTCGGGCCTGAACGCGCCACCGGCATAAAGCCGGAGTTTGTTGACGCGCTCTCCTCTCGCAAATCGGAGGACGGCTACTCCCCAATGACAGGGCGCTGTGTAACCGAAGGCGGGGGCCGGCGCAAAGGGCAATCACAACAATAAAAGGCCCGGCGCGGGGCCGGGCCTTTTAATCAAGAGCAAGCAAGGCGGGCTGTCTCAGGCGTCGGCCGAGACCGTGCCGTGGCAGTGCTTGTATTTCTTGCCGGAGCCACAGGGGCAGGGCGCGTTGCGCGGCACCTTGCCCCAGCTATCGGGGTTGTTCGGGTCCAGCCGCGCCTGTTTCGGCATGGTCGAGGCTGACGCCTGACCTTCTCCGTCCCCCATCTCGTTCCGGCCCGTATGCGGGTCGATATGCTGGGCCTGCATTTGCGGAGGCTCGGGCGCCTTGGGCGGCTCGACGGAAACGCGGACGCGCATCAGCGTGCGCGTCACCTTTTCCCGCAGGTCCACGATCAGCGCCTCGAACAGGTTGAAGGCCTCGGTCTTGAACTCGTTCAGCGGGTCGCGCTGGGCATAGCCGCGCAGGCCGATGACGGAGCGTAGCTGGTCCAGCTCGCGCAGGTGCTCGCGCCAGGATTCATCGATCGTGCGCAGCAGCATCTGCTTCTCGACGCGGCGCATCAGGTCCGGCCCCAGTTCGGTGACGCGCTGGGCGTAGCGGGAATCCACCGCTTGGACCAGACGGTTCTGGATTTCCTCGTCGGCGATGCCTTCTTCCTTGGCCCATTCGGCGATCGGCGGCTCGATGTCGAAGACATCCTTGATCTCTTCGGCCAGCCCCGCGATGTCCCATTGCTCGGCATAGGCCTTGGGCGGGACGTAATGGGCGACCTTGTCCTCGATGACCTGGTGGCGCATGTCGCGCACGGCCTCGTCGACATTGTCCTCGGTCATGAACTCGATGCGCTGCTCGAAGATCGCCTTGCGCTGATCGTTCATGACGTCGTCGTATTTCAGCAGGTTCTTGCGGATCTCGAAGTTCCGCTCCTCGACTTTGCGCTGCGACGTTTCCAGCGCCTTCGACATCCACGGATGGGCGATGGCCTCGCCCTCCTTCATGCCGAACGTCTTCATGATGTTGTCCAGGCGCTCCGGCGCGAAAATGCGCAGCAGATCGTCTTCCAGACAGACATAGAATTTGGATTTGCCGGGATCGCCCTGGCGGCCCGAACGGCCGCGCAGCTGGTTGTCGATGCGCCGGCTTTCGTGGCGCTCGGTGCCCAGCACGTACAGGCCGCCGGACTCCTTCACCACGCGCTTGTCTTCGGCGATGGCGGCGGCGATTTTCTCGCGCTCGGCCTCGATTTCGGCCTCGGTCGGCTCCTTGCCCTTCCCGGTCTGCTCCTCCATCCACTTCTCCAGCAGCATCTCGGCGTTGCCGCCCAGCTGGATGTCGGTGCCGCGGCCGGCCATGTTGGTGGCGACCGTGATCGCGCCCGGCACGCCGGCCTGGGACACGATGAAGGCTTCCTGTTCGTGGTGACGGGCGTTCAGCACCGCGTGCTCGATGGGCAGCTTTTTCAGCATTTCCGCCATGGACGGGCGCTCGACCGCCGCGTCGGCCTTCTCGCCGGCCGCCTTGCGTTCCTCGGCGGTGCGATAGAGATGGCCCAGCGTCTGGCGGAAGAATTTCTTGTCGGAGAGCAGCTTGGACAGCACTTCCGATTTCTCGATGGACACCGTGCCGACCAGAACCGGCTGGCCCTTCTCGCGCCGCTCGATCAGGTCGTCGATGATGGCGGCGTATTTTTCCGGCGCCGTGCGATAGACCTCATCGTCATTGTCTTCGCGTTCGATCGGCTTGTTGGTCGGAATTTCGACCACGCCAAGACCGTAGATATTCTCGAACTCCCCGGCCTCGGTCGCCGCCGTGCCGGTCATGCCGGCCAGCTTCTTGTAGAGGCGGAAATAGTTCTGGAAGGTGATGGAGGCCAGCGTCACGTTTTCCGGCTGGATCTCGACGTCTTCCTTGGCCTCGATGGCCTGATGCAGACCTTCGGAGAGGCGCCGCCCCTCCATCATCCGGCCCGTGAACTCGTCAATCAGGACAACCTTGTCGTCTTTGACGATATAGTCCTTGTCCTTGGTGTAGAGCTTGTGCGCGCGCAGCGCCTGCTGGACATGATGAACGACCGAAACATTGGTCACGTCATACATGTCCGTATCCGGCTCCAGCAGCTCGTGCTGGATCAGGATCTGCTCGATATGTTCGTTGCCGTCCTCGGTCAGCACGACCGAGCGCTGCTTTTCGTCCAGCTCGAAATCCTCGTCGACCAGCTCCGGAATCACCTTGTCGACCTGGCGGTAGAAATCGCTGCGGTCGTCGGTGGGGCCGGAAATGATCAGCGGCGTGCGGGATTCGTCGATCAGGATGGAGTCCACCTCGTCGACGATGGCGAAGTGGTGGCCGCGCTGGACCATGTCCTCCAGCGCATACTTCATGTTGTCGCGCAGATAGTCGAAGCCGAACTCGTTGTTCGTGCCGTAGGTGACATCCGCGGCGTAGGCGGCGCGGCGCTCGTGATCGACCATGCCGTGAATGATGCAGCCCACGGAAAGGCCCAGGAAATTATAGACCTGGCCCATCCATTCGGCGTCTCGCGAGGCGAGATAGTCGTTGACCGTAATGACATGCACGCCGGTTTCGGGAATGGCGTTCAGATAAACCGCCAGCGTGGCGACCAGCGTCTTGCCCTCGCCGGTCTTCATCTCCGCGATATCGCCCTGATGCATCACGATGCCGCCGACCAGCTGCACGTCGTAATGGCGCTGGCCCAGCGTCCGCTTGGCGGCCTCGCGCACCGTGGCAAAGGCTTCCGGCAGCAGAGCGTCCAGCTTCTCGCCGTTCTTGTAACGCTCGCGGAACTCGGCCGTCTTGGCTTTCAGCTGATCGTCGCTGAGCGCCTCGAATTCAGGCTCCAGCCCGTTGATCTTGTCGATCGTCCCCTGCATGCGTTTGACAACGCGCTGATTGGAAGACCCGAAAAAGCGTTTGGCGAAATTGAGCATAGGTAGACGGATCGCAATTCTTTAGCGGCGCAGAGAGATGGAACGGTCTGGCCAGTGAAATGGGACCGGGCCGATCAGTATTAAAGCCCTTGAATTCAGGGTCTGATGGTCCGACTTGCACTCGGCGCTGACTTAAGAGCGGCCCCGTGCCCTGTCAACGAAGCCGCGCGGCGGCTAGATTGCCGCCAACCCGTGTCCAAGAGCGTCTGGAGGTATCATAAATGAGCATCCGCTCCGGCCTGTTCCTTCTATTGGCCGCAATTGCGCTGGCCGCCTGCTCCGACGAGAGCAGCCCCGAAGCCTCCGTCGAGTTGCGCGATAACGTCACGCGTCTGGGCGATACTGTCGCAGCCGAAGTCGGGGAAACCCGCATCTATGTCTCGGATGTGGAGCGCGAGGCCGCCGCCCAGGGCGCCATTGCGCCGGGCGACCGCATCTCGACCGATTCCGATGCTTATTCCCGCGTTCTGGACGAGCTGATCGACCAGCGCCTGCTGGCCATGGAGGCGGCCCGCCGCGGCCTTGCCGACACGGATGAAGCGCGCCGCCGCCTGCAGACCGCGCGCGAACGCATTCTCGGCAATGTCCTGGTCGAGACCGCCGTGGACGAAAGCGTCACCGAGGATTCGATCCGCCGCATGTATGACGAGCAGGTGCGCCTGGTGGAGCTGGGCGACGAGGTTCGCGCGCGTCACATTCTGGTCGAGACGCGCGAGGCCGCCGACGAGATCAAGGCGCAGCTGGATGAGGGCGCGGACTTTGCACAGCTCGCCTTCGACAACTCCATAGACGAGGCGACGCGTCTGGATGGCGGCGATCTCGGCTATTTCACGTCAGACGCCATGGTCGCGCCTTTTTCCACCGCGGCTTACGCCACGCCGGTGGGTGAAATCTCCGACCCGTTCGAGACCGAATTCGGCTGGCATATCGTGAAGGTTGAAGACCGCCGGGCCCAGCAGCGCCCGAGTTTCGAGGAGCTGCGCCCGCGTATCGTGCGCTTCATGACATTCGACGAAATCCAGAACCTGCTGGATGATCTGCGCGACAACACCGAAATCACTGTTCGCGATGCGCCGGCGGTCTCGCTGGAAGGCGATTCCGGGTCCGATGATGAACCCGTCACGCTTGAGCCTGCGCCGCAGCAGCAAGACGACGCCGCGCCGGAAGATAACGCTGAACCGGCCCCGGAAGAGTGAGCGAAAAATCTCGCGATACTTTGGAATTGAAGGCTTTCGGGGAACCGGACCTTAATAATTCCAGTGATAGCGTCCGCCGCCCTGCATCATTGCCGCTTCTTCTTGTTTCTGCGGTGGCGTTGCTGGATGCGGATGGCCGGATACTCTTGTCCCGCCGCCCGCCGGGCAAACCGCTGGCCGGGCTGTGGGAGTTTCCGGGCGGCAAGGTCGAGGCCGGAGAATCCCCCGAACAGGCGGCGATCCGGGAGCTTTACGAGGAGCTGGAGGTCGAACCGTGCCGCACCTGCCTGCAGCCCTTCGCCTTTGCCTCCGCCCCGCAGGACGGGCGTCACATCCTGATGCCGCTGTTTCTCTGCCGCCAATGGGACGGCGTGGTGTTTCCGCGCGAGGGGCAGGAAATCGCCTGGGTGCGGCCCAAAAACCTGCTCAGCTACGACATGCCGGACGTCGACGTTCCGCTGGCCGCGGAGATCGAGGCCCGTCTGGGCTGATCGCCCGGTTTTCGCGAAATGAATCCGGCGCGACAGCCATCGAGTACGGCCTCATCTGCGCCTTGATATTCCTGGCGATTGTCGGGGCGGTCACGCTGTTCGCCAATAACAGCACCGATATGTTCAATACCGTGGCGACCGAGATCGCCTCCTAAGGCTTCGGCTTGCCCGGTTGCGCGGCTTCTCCCGCGCTCTCTTCTTTTACGCCCAGCGCCTCCGCCAGACTTTTCTGCGCCGATCCCGGCGCTTTCGGCCTGGGCTGGTCCGGGGCCGGGGCCCAGCCGGAAATATTGGCGATCACGAAAGTCGCCGGCAGGCGGCCGTCTTCATCCGCGTAACGCTCGGCATAGAGCGCCAGCGCCCGCGCGAACACGGCGCGCTTCAGCGCCGGGGCGCGGTCGGACAGGGACGCCGTCTCGCCCATGCCGCGCAAATCATGGAACAGCCGCGCCGGGTCGCGATAGACGACCCGGCGGCGGTCCAGATCGGAAACCGGCATGGCGAAACCGGCCCGCTGCAACAGGCCGCCCGCGTCCCGCACATCGGCAAACGGGGCAATCCGCGCCGCCGCGCCGCCGGTAATCTCCAGTTCCGCCTCCGTCAGGCATTCCCGCAGTTCGGCCAGCGTGCCCGCCGCGAACATCGACCCGATGAACAGCCCGTCCGGCTTCAGCGCCCGGCGAATCTGGATCAGCGCGCCCGGCAGGTCGTTGATCCAGTGCAGCGTCAGCGGCGCCAGCACCAGGTCCAGGCTGTCTTCCGCCAGCGGCAGGGATTCTTCGTTCGCCGCAAAGGCGGGGCTGTTTGTCCGCATCGCCATGCGCGGCGACAGGTCCATTTCGGCCAGCCAGCCGATGCGGTCCGCCATCGGTCCGGCGGCCATTTCCTCGCCGGTCAGGCCCGCGCCGCCAATGGCCAGCGCCCGGTCGAAACTGCGCGTCGTGAAGGCCGCGCGGTCCAGCGAGTCCTTGACCGCCTCGCGGATCAGGAAATCATGGGCGTCTATACGTCCCGCCGCGCGGTCGCGGCGAAGGCGCAGAAGCGAACGGTCGAAGGGGGCGGGGCCGGACATGCCCGTCAGATATGCCGACAAGGCCTGGGGGAAAAGGGCGGCTCTGCTGCCCGGCGCCGCGGCGCGCGCCGCGCTGGACGCGCTATTGCCGCCGCTATCCCCGCTCAGCACGGAGCCGGTCAGCCGCGCCGGGGATGTCTCCGCCACGCTCTGGGGCGCGCTGGATTTTATCGAGGCGCCGTTCTGCGACACCTGCGGAACGCCGTTTTCGTTCGAGGTGGAGGGCGCGGCCGTCTGCGGCGCCTGTGCGGCGCGGCCGCCCCGCTATGGCAAGGCGCGTTCGGCCCTGGCCTATGACGACGCCAGCCGGAAACTGGTCCTGGCGTTCAAGCATGGCGGCCGTCGGGACGCCTTGCCCGCCTTCGCGGACTGGATGGCCCGGGCGGCGGGGCCGCTGCTGGCGGAGGCAGATTATATCGCGCCCGTGCCGCTGCATTATTCCCGCCTGATCCGGCGGCGCTTCAACCAGTCCGGCGTGCTGGCGCGAGCGCTGGCGGCCAGAAGCGGCGCGGTTTTCGACCCCGACAGCCTCTATCGGCGCCGCCGGACCCAGACCCAGGCGGGCAAGACGCGCCGCGGCCGCCGCCGCAATGTCGCCGGGGCGTTCGCCGTACGTCAGTCAGCGGCGGATCGAATGCGCGGCGCGCGCGTTCTTTTGATAGACGATGTCCTGACCACCGGAGCCACGCTTGAGGCTTGCGCCCGCGCGCTTCGGCAGGCCGGGGCGGTTGAGGTGAACGCGGTGACTCTCGCGCGTGTGGCGAAGCCGCTGGACCCGTTGGCATAAACAAGAAGAGACTTACATAACGCCGCCATGAACACTGTAACGATATATACGCGCCCGTTTTGCGGCTTCTGCTCCCGCGCCATGCAGCTCTTGCGGGAAAAGGGAGCGCCGATCGAGGAAATCGACGCCGGCATGGACCCGGAAAAGCGCGCCGAAATGCGCGACAAATCCGGGGGGCGGAACACGTTTCCGCAAGTCTTCATCAATGGCGAGCATGTCGGCGGCTGTGACGATCTGTTCGCGCTGGACAAGAAAGGCGGGCTGGACGCGCTGCTGAAGGAATCGGCGTGAAGGCAGGCTTGATACAAATGCGTTCGGGCGGAGAGCCCGAAGCCAATATCGCCGCCGCTGAAAGCCTGATCCGGGAGGCCGCGCGCGAGGGCGCGCAACTGATCGCAACGCCGGAGACGACCAATATCGTCCAGCGCGACCGCGAAAAGTTGTTCCAGCACATCAGGACGCAGGACGAAGACCCGGGCGTCGCGCATTTCGCGGCGCTGGCAAAGGAACTGGGCGTCTGGCTTCTGGCCGGCTCCTTCGCCCTGAAAATCGGCGAGGGCCGCGCGGTCAATCGCAGCCTCCTGTTCTCGCCCGAGGGCGATCTTGAGGCGTCCTACGACAAGATTCACATGTTCGACGTAACGCTGGGTTCTGGCGATAACTGGCGGGAATCAGCGACTTACCGGCCCGGACAGCAAGCGGTTATGGCCGATGCCGGCGCCGCGAAGCTGGGCCTGACCATCTGCTACGACCTGCGTTTTCCCGCCCTCTATCGCGCGCTGGGTCAGGCCGGGGCGGAGATTATAACCGCGCCCGCCGCCTTCACCGTGCCCACCGGGAAGGCGCACTGGGAAACGCTGATCCGCGCCCGCGCCATTGAAAACGGCGCCTATATTCTGGCCCCCGCGCAGGGCGGCGGGCACGAAGACGGCCGAGCGACCTGGGGACGCTCGACCATTGCCGGCCCGTGGGGCGAGGTGACGGCGAAACTGGACCATGACGAACCGGGCGTGCTTCTGGCCGATCTGGATTTAGACGCGGTTCAGACTGTTCGGTCCAAAATCCCGTCCCTGCAGCATGACCGGGAGTTTTCGACCCCATGATTCGTTACGCGCTGGCCTGTGATTGCGGCCATGAATATGACGCCTGGTTTGGCTCTTCCGGCGATTTTGACGATCAGGCCGAACGCGGCCTTGTCGAATGCCCGCTATGCGGCGGCGCCGAGGTGCGTAAACAGGTCATGGCCCCCGCCATTGCGAAGTCTGGCGGCGCGAAAAAGCCTGAAAAAGCGCCTGATTCAGCCGCCTTCGTAAAAGCGATGCGCGATCATATTTCCGAGAATTTCAAGGATGTCGGCGCGGATTTTTCAAAGGAAGCGCGCCGGATGCACGATGGCGAAAGCGATCAGAAGGCGATTTACGGAACCGCCACATCGCAGGAGACGAAATCCCTGCGCGAGGACGGCGTGCCATTCTCTCCGCTGCCCGCCGGCCTGACGCCGGACGGGGCGAAAAAGCTCAACTAGAAGACCCGCGCCACGCCCAGAATGACCCGCGCCTGGTTCTCGTCCTGCGTCAGCGGGCTGTCGGCGGCGTCGCCGATCAGGCGGTCATAGGTCACAACCCCGGTCAGCATCCATGTATCGGTGACCAGATAGGTGCCGAAAACCCCCGCGCCGACGGAGCGGAAGCCCGCATCCGCGTCATAAACCGGCAGGCCGCTGCGCGCTGACTGCGCCGGAGTCACCCCGTAAAAGGCCTGATTATAGCCTTCACTGCCGTATTCGGCGGTCAGGCTGGGGCGGACGATCATGCGTCCGGCGACCGGAAAGCCGAAACCGCCATTCAATTCCACCTGGGTTCCGGTGTCCGTGCCCGTGAACTGGTGCTTGATACGCGTCGTAAAGGACGGGCCGACGGGCAGATCCATCTCCCACGGGCGGTATTCCAGGCTGATTTCGGCGGCCGCGCCGCCATTGATGTCGCCCATCCCGGTCAGGATGTCGGCGTCTTCCTCATCCCGTCCGAAGGAATAATTGACCCCGGCACCGGCGCGGAACGGGCCTTTTTCCAGCAGATATGCGCCCGCGCCGCGGATCGGATCGGCGTAGAAACGGTCCTTGTAGGTGATCAGGGCGAAGGGAAAGGCGCGTAATTCGTATTCGTCGGAGCCTTCATAGACAGGCCCGTACAGGCCGGCCGCGCCGCCCAGAATGAAGAAATCCTTGTTTTCCTGCTTCTTGATGAAGGATTCCGCGACCGGATGCAGGTCCATATCGGACTGGGCGGCGGCGGGCAGGGCGGTCATGGCGGCCAGTATTGCGGCCACGGCGACGGTGCGGAGTGTCATGAAAGAGGGCTTCCCGGGTCTAGTCTTGCGGCGTCATACAATGCGCCAGACAGAGATAGGGTCCCGGTCCGCGCGGGAAAGCCGCAGCGAAATCTATTTTTCAGGGGCGGTTACGACCGTCATGTAATTGACAGATGTGTCGCCGGACAGCCGCCATTCGTCCGAAAGCGGGTTGAAACTGACCCCGACCGGCTCGCCAACCTCATAGCCTTCCGGCGCCAGGGCGGCCTCGATCTCTTCGGGTTTGACCAGCTTGTCGAACTGGTGCGTGCCTTTTGGCAGCCAGCCCAGCACGTATTCCGCGCCGAAAATGGCCATGACGAAGGCTTTTGAGGTGCGGTTTATGGTCGAAACCAGCATCAGACCGCCCGGTTTCACGACCGACGCGCTGGTTTTCAGGAATTGCGCGGGGTCGGAAACGTGCTCCACGACCTCCATATTCAGCACCGCATCGAAGGGTTTTTCGCCGCTTTCGGCCAGCAATTCGATCGTCCTGTGCCGGAAATCGACCTTCACGCCGGTCTTTTCGGCGTGCGCCTTGGCGGTTTTGACGTTCCGGATGGCCGCGTCCACGCCAACGACCTCGGCCCCCAGCCGCGCCAGGGGCTCCGACAACAGGCCGCCGCCGCAGCCGATGTCCAGCAGGCGCAGACCTTTCAGCGGCTGATCGGCGTCTGCATCCAGGCCGAAATGGCGGGTCAGCGTGTCGCGAATATAGTTCAGGCGCAGCGGATTGATCTTGTGAAGCGGCTTGAACTTGCCGTCCGGATCCCACCATTCGTCCGCCATGGCGGAGAATTTTTCGACCTCTTCGGGATCGATGCTGGGCGATGTGAGTTCTTCTACGGCTTCGTTTGCGTGGGCCATGGGGGAATTTTGCGTCCGTGTCGCTTTGCTGTATCCGACTTGAGCGCGGGTCATGCCCGTTTGACAATAATGCGCGACAGCCAGATGGCGAGGGCAAGGGAACCGCATGTCCCGGCTTGTGATGAAATTCGGCGGCACTTCGGTGGCCGGCCTTGATCGCATGCGCGTCGCCGCAAGCCGCGTGGCGCGTGAGGTTTCGGCCGGAAAATCCGTTGCCGTGGTGGTGTCCGCCATGGCGGGGGAAACCGACCGCCTGCTGGGTCTGGCGCGGGAAGCGGGCGCCGATGTCGCCGATCCGCGAGACGAAACGGACGCGATTCTGGCCACTGGCGAGCAGGTGTCCGCCGCCATGATGGCGCTGCTCTTACGCGCAGAGGGCGTGAAGGCGCGCTCCTGGCAGGGCTGGCAGGCGCCGGTCCGGGCCTCCGCCTCTCACGGAAAAGCGCGTATCGACGGCCTGACGGACGATCTGATCGGACCGGCCATCGATTTCGGAGAAGTGGCGGTTTTGACGGGATTCCAGGGGGTTACGGAGAATAACCGGATCGCCACGCTGGGCCGCGGCGGCTCCGATGTCAGCGCGGTGGGGCTGGCCGCGGCGCTGGGCGGGGCGCAGTGCGATATCTATACCGATGTCGACGGCGTCTATTCCGCCGATCCGCGCATTGTCCGCCGCGCAAGGCGGCTGGACCGGATCAGTTATGAAGAAATGCTGGAATTCGCCTCTCTCGGGGCGAAAGTTTTGCAGACCCGCTCGGTGGAGCTGGCCATGGCGCGCAATGTTCCGCTGCGCGTGGTGTCCTCCATGACGCCTCTCGAGGCGGACAATCCGGGCACGCTGGTCTGCGCGGAGGACGAGAATATGGAACAGCGCATCGTGTCCGGCGTCGCCTACACGCGGGACGAAGCCAAGGTCAGTCTTCTGGGCCTTCCCCCGTCGCCGCAGGCCACCGCGCGCATCTTCGACCGCCTGGCGGACGCCGACGTGAACGTGGACATGATCGTCCAGAGTCCGGCGCGCAGCGGACAGGCCGCGAACATGGTCTTTACCGTCGGAATGGCGGAGCTGGACCGGGCGCTGGAGGCGATTTCTGCACACAAGGACGAAATCGGTTATTCTGAACTCGCCTCGGAGGCGAACGTGTCCAAGGTGTCGGTCATCGGACTGGGGATGCGCAGCCATTCGGGCGTGGCCCAGACGATGTTCAGCGCCCTGAACGAGCGAGGGATAGCGGCTCAGGCCATTTCGACCTCTGAAATCAAGATCTCGGTGCTTATCGACGCCGAGTATACCGAGCTGGCGGTGCGCGCCCTTCACGCCGCCTTTGGCCTGGACGCGGAATAGAAGGTCTCCCAAGGGCGGATAATGGCGAACGAAGCCGAATTGAAAACTCCTGCGCCCGAAGCGCCCGGCCCGGTCCGGTTGCTGCGCCAGATCCGCGACGTGATGGCGCGGAAAGGCGACGCACAGGAGCGGCTGGACAGCCTGGTGGACATCATCGCCGCCAATCTGCGCGCCGAGGTCTGCTCCATCTATCTGCGCCGCTCCGGCGGCTCGCTGGAGCTGTGCGCTACCGAGGGCCTGAAAGCCGAAGCGGTTCACGCCACGCGCCTGAACGCGGGCGAGGGCCTTGTCGGCTGGGTGGCGCAGACCGCGCGACCGCTTTCCACGATCAGCGCGCAGGAGCATCCGGCCTTCTCCTACCGGCCGGAGACGGGCGAGGACGCCTATCAGACGTTCCTGGGCGTGCCGATTCTGCGCGGCGGCCGCCTGCTGGGCGTGCTGGTGGTGCAGAGCGTGGAAAAGCGCGGTTACCGCGAAGACGAAATCGAGACCTTGCAGACCATCGCCATGGTGCTGGCCGAGGTGATCGCCTCCGGCGACCTTCTGGACACAGTGGCGCTGGAAGGGATCGAGCTTCGGCCCTCCCGCTTTGAAACCCTGCAGGGACGCGCCTTTGCCGGCGGCATCGCCATCGGCACGGCGCTGGTGCACAAGCCGCATGTCGGCTCCACCCGGTTGATCGCGGACGATCCGGACGCCGAGGAGCAACGCCTGCGCCTGGCGCTGGGGCAGTTGCAGTCTGACCTGGACCGCTGGGCGGAACGGGATGCGCGGGTCGGCGCCGGGCTGACCGGCGAGGTATTCGACACCTACCGCATGTTCGCGCGCGATCCGGCCTGGACCGGCAAGCTGTTCGACGCGGTGCGCTCCGGCCTGACCGCAGAGGCGGCGGTGGAGCGCGCGCGGAACGAGCAGCGCGCCCGCCTGACCCAGACGCGGGACGCCTTCTTCAGCGACCGGCTGCACGATCTGGAAGATATCGCCAATCGCACGCTGCGCTATCTTTCCGGCGAGGATACGCAGGTCGAGCTGCCCGAGAACGCTATCCTGATCGCCCGCCATATCGGGCCGGCGGACTTGCTGGAATACGGCGCCGGGACGCTGAAGGGCGTGGCGCTGGAGGAGGGGTCGGCGTCCGGCCATGCGGCGATTGTGGCGCGGGCGCTGGGCATTCCGCTGGTCGGGCGTCTGGATGACGCGCTGGACCGCGCCGAAGACGGCGACGTGGTGATTCTGGACGGCGAATCCGGCGCCATTCATCTGCGGCCCTCCGATGAGGTTCTGGAATCCTACACCGCCCGCGTCGCCCTGCGCGGCAAGCGTCAGGCGGAATTTGCCCGGCTGCGCCACCGTCCCTCCCGCACCAGGGACGGGCAGGATGCGGAGCTGATGCTGAACGCCGGCCTGCTGGTCGACCTGCCGCAGATGGGCGCGACCGGGGCGGACGGGATGGGCCTGTTCCGCACCGAGTTCCAGTTCATGATCGCCGAGCAGCTGCCCCGGCTGGAAGCGCAGATCGAGGTCTATACGCAGGTTCTGGACGCCGCCCGCGACAAGCCGGTGATCTTCCGCACGCTGGACCTCGGCGGCGACAAGATCCTGCCCTATGTCTCCTCGGAGCGGGAGCGCAACCCGGCGCTGGGCTGGCGCGCGATCCGCATGTCGCTGGACCGCAAGGGGCTGCTTCGTTACCAGCTGCGCGCTCTGATGACGGCCTCCGCCGGGCGGGAGCTGAACGTGATGTTCCCGATGCTGGCGACGGTCGGCGAATACCGCGCCGCGCGGGCGCTGGCCCTGAAGGAATTCGAATGGGCCCGGAGCCGCGGACGGCCCGTGCCGGACAAGCTGAATATCGGCGCCATGGTGGAGACGCCGGCCTTCGCCTGGGCCCTTCCGTCGGTCATGGGCGAGACGGATTTCGTGTCCGTGGGCGTGAACGATCTGTTCCAGTTCTTCTTTGCCGCGGACCGCGATCATCCGCGCCTGACAGACCGGTATGACGCGCTGGATCCTTACTTCTTGACGATGCTGGGCCGAATCCGGGACATCTGCGCCGAACATGGCGTTCCGGCCGGCGTTTGCGGCGAGATGTCCGGCCGCCCGCTGGAGGCGATGGCGCTTATGGGCCTTGGTTTCCGGCGGCTTTCCATGCCGCCGAGCGGGTTCGGGCCTGTGAAGGCGATGGCGCTGCAGCTTGACGCGAAATCTCTGGCAGAGCGCTTGCAAGAGGTGATTCGCAGCGACAACGGCTCGACGCGGGAATTTCTGAAGGAATATGCCGCGCAGAGTAATTTTTCCGGGCTAACCCATTGGCAAATCGGGTGAAGCCTGTTAATAAAATCGTTGCGGTGAGGCTTTATAGTCACACCGTGCGCTGGGGGGAGCCGCAGGGGATGCGGTTCAGCGCGAAACAAGGGGTAGAAGGATCTTATGACCGCAATCGGGTTCTCGGACGAGTGGTTCGGAGACGAGGTCTCCGGCTTCGAGGACGAACATGTCGGGGCGCAACTCCGGCAGGCGCGTCTGGAGCGCGGCCTGGAACTGGCCGACGCGGCGACCGCGCTGCGCATCAAGGAAGAATATCTCACCGCGCTTGAAGAAGCCGATCCGCTGGCGCTGCCGCCGCGGGCCTATGCGGTGAGCTTTGCGCGGAATTACGCGACCTTTCTGGGTCTGGATCCCTGCCATATTGCGGAAGGCGTCAAGAATGACTGCCGGTTCCGCGACGGTTACAAGCCCGAGCTGATTCAACCCGAAGCCCCGCCTGAGCAACGCCTTCCGCGCGGCCTGGCCGGAGCCATCGGCGTGTTCGCGCTCGCTGCGGTCGCCATGACCTGGTACGGCTATAACGCTCCGGCCAATTCGGCCAGCGAAGACACCCCGCCCGTGCCCGCCGCGCTTGCAGAGTGGAGTTTCGATGAAGCGCCGCAGGAGGCAGACGCCTCCATCTGGAACGGTCTGGCCGGCGAGAGCGCCGAACAGCAGGACACCGCGACCGAAGCCGCGACTGAAACCGCCCCCTCTGAAGTCGCCGCTGCTGAATAAGACGCGGCGGCCGCATGGCGGCCCAACTCATCGATTGTTATATCAGGCCTGACTTGCGCGGCGGACGCCGCCGCGCGCCGAGTTCTGGTGTGAACCTGCTGCCATGACTGTCGAAGACGCCATGCATGTCCGCCCCTGGCGGGCCATCGAACGCCGCAAGAGCCGCCAGATTCATGTCGGGTCCGTTCCCGTGGGCGGGGACGCGCCGATCAGCGTCCAGTCCATGACCAATACGCGAACGCCCGACGTCGCCGGAACGGTGGCGCAGATTCGCGCGCTGGAGGATGCGGGGGCCGACATCGTGCGCGTGTCCTGCCCGGACGAAGACTCCACGGCCGCGCTGAAAGACATCGTGGCGCAGGTCAATGTGCCGATCGTCGCCGATATCCATTTCCACTATAAGCGCGGCATCGAGGCGGCGGAGGCGGGCGCGGCCTGCCTGCGTATCAATCCGGGCAATATCGGGTCGAAAGACCGGGTTCGAGACGTGGTGCAGGCGGCCAAGGATCATGGCTGCTCCATCCGCATCGGCGTGAACGCCGGATCGCTGGAGCGCCATCTTCTGGAAAAATACGGCGAGCCGTGCCCCGAAGCGATGGTGGAAAGCGCGATGATGCACGCCGCGATCCTGGAAGAACACGATTTCCGCGAGTACAAGGTTTCCGCCAAGGCCAGCGATGTTTTCCTGACCGTGGCGGCCTATCAGGCGCTGTCGGAAGCGATGGACTGTCCGCTGCATCTGGGCGTGACGGAGGCGGGCGCCCGGCGCTCCGGCACCATCAAGTCCTCCATCGGGCTGGGATCGCTGCTGTGGGCCGGGATCGGGGACACGATCCGGGTGTCGCTGTCCGAGGACCCGGTCGAGGAAATCAAGGTCGGCTACGACATTCTGAAAAGCCTGAACCTGCGCACGCGCGGGGTGAATATCATCGCCTGCCCGTCCTGCGCGCGGCAGGGGTTCGAGGTGATCGAGACGGTGCGGACGCTGGAGGACCGGCTGGCCCATATCGCCGAGCCGATCTCCCTGTCGATTATCGGCTGCGTGGTGAACGGGCCAGGCGAGGCGGCCTATACGGACCTTGGCTTCACTGGCGGCGGCAAGGATTCCGGCATGCTTTACGTTTCCGGTAAGCCGTCCGCGAAACTCTCCAACGAGGAGATGATCGAGCGGATCGTGCAAATGGTCGAGGACAAGGCCGCCGAGATGCGCGCCGCAGGCGAAAGCGCAAAAAGCGCGGCTGAATAAGCGGTTACGGGCCTGCAGTCCGCTGGCTTTAAGTCGGCTTTCTTAAACCTATAGTCATTTCGAACCCGTTTTCTGGGTTGAATGCCGTAGTCCGACCAGAGCCCTGGATGATGAAGCAAAAGTTTTCAGACTATGCCAGCGAAATGTTCGACCGGCTGCCCGATGCAATCGCGGTGGCCGATCAGCAGCGCATCATCCAGGAGGTAAACCCCGCCTTTCTTGAACTTTTCCGCTATTCCGAGGAGGAGATCGTCGGCCAGTCCACGGCGGTCCTCTACGCAGATCCCGAGGATTTCAACCAACAGGGACAAAGCCGGTTCAACGCGGCGGCCTCGGCGGACAGCAGTGAATACATCATGCGGTATCAGACCGCGGACGGGGTGGTGTTTCACGGCGCCACGATCGGCGTTCCGCTGACCAATGGCGGCGACAAACATGTCGGCTTCATGGGGTCCATCCGCGATGTGACCGACCGTGTTTTGCGGCAACAGGGCATGTCGGCGATCCTTGAGCTCGCCGCCAGCGCCAGCGATCCCGATTACAAGTTGCGCGAATTGCTGCGCCTGGGGTGTGAGCATTTCGGGCTGGACCTTGGCATCATCAGCGCGGTCGATGGCGACCGGTACGAAGTGTTGCGGGTATTCGACCCGACGGGCGAGATCCAGGCCGGGCAGGTCTTCGCGGTTGGAGAATCCTTCACGCGCGACGTGCTGAACAGCGCCGCCCCCCTGGCGTTTCACGATGCGCCGGAGACCGGGGCCGTGCAGCATCCCTGCTATCAGAATGCCGGCATTTCGGGATTTATAGGCGCGCGCGTGGTGCGGGGCGGCAAGGTCACCGGCACGATCAGTTTTTCATCGGCGAAGCCGCAACAACCTTTCACCCATTCCGATTTCGACATCATGCGTCTGATCGCCGGCAAGGTGGGGCATGAGCTGGACCGGCTGGATCATGAGGAAGCGCTGGAGACCTCCCGCGATCAGGCTCTGAAAGCCGACAAGGTCAAATCCGAATTCCTGGCGGTGGTCAGCCATGAGTTGCGCACGCCCATGAACGCCATTCTTGGCGCTACGCAGGCGTTGCGGACCAGCGAACTGGACGACTGGCAGGCCCAGCAGCTGGACATGATCGGGGAAGGCGGCGGGATGCTGCTGACCCTGTTGAACGACCTCCTGGACCTGTCGAAAATCGAAGCGGGCAAAATGACCATCGAGGTCATTCCGCTGGACCCCTCTGACCTTCTGGAGAAGGCGCAGAAACTCTGGGACGCGCGTGCGCGCGACAAGGGGCTGTCGCTTCATCTCAGCATTCATAATGCGCCGGACGCCGTGATGGGCGACCCCACCCGTCTTCGCCAGATCCTGTTCAACCTGATTTCAAACGCGGTGAAATTCACCAGCGAGGGCGAAATCGCCATCCGGGCGGATTTTGAGGAATCCGCCGCCGAGGAATGGCGGATGACATTGTCCGTCACCGATTCAGGGCCGGGCGTGCCTGCGGAGGCGCGCGAGCGGATATTCGAGGCCTTTGAACAGACCGATCACAGCATCAGCCGCAAATATGGCGGCACGGGTCTGGGCCTGCCCATCAGCCGCAAGCTGGCCCAAGCCATGGACGGCGACCTTGTCCTTGCCGATGGCGGCGAACAGGGCGCGACATTCACGCTGACGGTGCCGCTAAGGCGCGCCCGTCTGGAAGAGGCGGAAACCAAGGAAACCCTGCAGTCCAACACGCCGCGCGGATTGAAAGTTCTGGTCGTCGAGGACGTCGGCATCAATCACGCGATCCTGGAGGCGTTGCTGCGGACCCTGGATTACAGGATTACGCAGGCCTGGACCGGTCTGGAGGCTCTGAACCTGGCGGAATCGCAGGATTTCGACCTCGTCTTGATGGATATGGGCCTGCCTGAACTGGACGGGCTTGAAACCACACGGCGGTTGCGTGCGTCCGGCGGGATCAACGCGGATACGCCGGTGGTCGGACTGACGGCCAATACGCATGACGACGACAAAAAGAAATGCCTGAACGCCGGAATGGACGGGTATGCCGTGAAACCGATTGATATTCGCGCCCTGTTTGCGGAAATCACGCGCGTTGTTAATGCGGGCGGGCGTCGCGCCATATCGGCCGGTCAGGCTAACGGCGAGGCTTCCTGACCGCAGCCATCACTGGCCGGCGAGGATCGGGAACGGGTTCATCGGTTCGCCCAGCCACCAGCTCTTGTCTTCGTCCAGTTCGCTGATCTGGAAGTGAAGGTGCGGGGCGCTGTCCGGCGCGTTGCCGCTGGTTCCGACATAACCGATCAGATCGCCGCGCTCGACGCTCTGGCCTTCTTCCAGCGCGTCGGCATAGGCGTCCAGATGCGCGTAATAATAGGAATAGGTTTGGGTGGGATCGAACTGATAGATGGTCAGGCCCCCGCGGTCGCTGTCGAAGAGCTTGACGATTGTGCCGTCATCGGCGGCCAGAACGGGCGTGCCGCGCTCGGCCATGATGTCGATGGCGCGGTGTTCGCGTCCGCCGGAACGCGGATCATCATAATTGTCGCTCAACATGCCGGTCGGCACGCCGCTGACGGGAATGATCAGGGGGCGCGGAAAGTCGGAAGGTGGGGCGGCGACAGGCGCCGCCGCAGGCGCGGCGGGCGGGCGGTTGCTGACCGGGGCGCCGGCCCGGGATTCCGGCGCCGCCATATCCGCTGACGGAGGTTCGGTCGCATCCAGACGTTGCGCCGCAATCGCCGTGATTTCAGGCGATGGCGCGGACGGATCCGGCGTCGTGGCCGTGCGGGTGAGAAAAATGGCGGCGTAGATAATCAGGATTACGCCGATCACGCCCCCGGCGGCCAGGCGGGCATATTCGGCAGTTCTGCTCATTCCATGCCTAACCCGCAGCCCCGCCAGAGAGTTCCGCCGCGTCAGGCGCTATCAGGCTTTGCGCCGCGCCGCGGCAACCGCTATTCGATGCGCCATGCCGCATATACCCGAATCCCGCCTCAATCAGGTCGTCGACCGTTTTGACGCCATCGAAGCCGAGATGTCCGCCGCCGCGGACGCCGACGCGATTGTCCGCCTGTCCAAGGAGCACGCCGAGCTGAAGCCGGTGGCCGATGCGGCGCGCGAACTCTCCACCCTGCGCCAGCAACTGGAAGAGGCCGAGGCGCTGGCCAGGGACGCGGACGATGCGGAGATGAAGGAACTGGCCGAGGCCGAGGCGGACGAGCTGCGCGACCAGATCCCGGGCAAGGAAAAGGCGCTGCAGCTACTGCTTCTGCCCAAGGACAAGGACGATCAGGCCTCCGTCATGCTGGAAGTGCGCGCCGGGACGGGCGGAGACGAGGCTGCGCTGTTCGCGGGCGATTTGTTCCGCATGTATCAGCGCTACGCGCAGGATCAGGGCTGGAAAGTGGAAATCGAATCCGAATCCGAGGGCGACGCGGGCGGATACAAGGAAATCATTGCCTCGGTCGAGGGCGCGGGCGTGTTCGGACGCCTGAAATGGGAATCCGGCGTGCATCGCGTGCAGCGCGTGCCCGACACCGAAGCGGGCGGCCGCATCCACACCTCGGCGGCGACGGTGGCGGTGCTGCCCCAGCCGGAAGATGTGGAAATCGAAATCCGGCAGGAAGATTTGCGCGTAGACACCATGCGCGCGTCGGGTGCGGGCGGCCAGCACGTCAACAAGACCGATTCCGCGGTTCGCATGACCCATATTCCGACCGGCATCGTGGTCATGTCCTCCGAAAAGTCGCAGCACCAGAACCGCGCCCGCGCCATGCAGATGCTGAAAACCAAGCTCTATGACATGGAGCGCGAGGCCAAGGATTCGGAGCGCGCGGCGGACCGCGCCAGCCAGGTCGGCTCCGGCGACCGCTCGGAGCGCATCCGCACCTATAATTTCCCGCAGGGGCGGGTCTCCGACCACCGCATCAATCTGACGCTCTACAAGCTGGACAAAGTTCTGGAGGGCGAGGCGCTGGACGAGCTTCTGGACGCCCTGATCTCCGAAGACCAGGCGCACAAACTGGCCGCGATGGAGGGGGCGGAAGCCTAGCGGCGGACGCCGACCACGATGTCCTGCTGCGCCTGGCTGCCGCTCGGCTCGATACCCTTGATGTCAAAGTAATACTGCCAGCGGGCAAGGACGTAGCCGGTGGCATGGCGCGTGTTGCGGTAATAGTCGGCCCGGTTTCCCAGCATGCCGGCAAACAGCGGCGGGATGTCGCTGTCCGAGATGCCGTGGCGGCGCATTTCCCGCGCATAGCGGATCATCTTTGGCAGGCGCGCGCGTTTGAGCGCGGATTCGGCGGCCACTGTGACAAGCAACAGGCCGCCGGGCTTCAGGATGCGGCGGTGTTCGGCCAGCCAGCGGAACTGGTCTTCTTCGGACAGATGCGTGTAGACGGACAGGCCGATCACCGCGTCGAAGCTGGCGTCCGGGAAGGGCAAAGGCGGGTCCAGGCCGATCGGGGCGAACTGGACGTCCGGTATGTTCGCAGCGGCCCAGGCGATGTTCTCCGCATCGATATCCACGCCGTGAATTTCCGCCTGCAGCATCCGGGGAAGGTGCTGGGTCAGACGCCCGGCGCCGCAGCCCCAGTCGAGGATTTTTTTCACAATCGGTCAGCGATTTGCCGGCATGGGCGCGCGCCGCGTGGTCGATATGCCAGAGGCTGGAATAACCGGAGAAAAAGTGACCGGCGCGCAGCAGGTCCTGTCCGTCCGCGCCTTTGCGCTCTGTGAAATGCGGATTGGTGCGCTCCACATTGCCGAAAGGCGGCGCGGGCCAATCACGCAAACACTCTTTCCAGTATGCCGGCAGGAAATAATTCATCCCGTGAAGGAAACCGGCGGAGGCGCCGTCCGGTCTTTGTGCGGAAAACAGGAAGCCGCGCGGGTCGGAGGGCACGGCGGCCAGATCGGCTTCGCCCTGGAATCGCCAGGACGGGCGGGCGCGGTCGAAGGCAAAGTGAAGCGGGTCGGCCGGTTCTGACAGTCTTTCGCAGACGCACTTGAACGCTGGCTGTCCATTCACCGTCACCGCCAGGTCATCTTCCCGGCCCTCGGGCAATGAATACCAGCCGGTAAAGGCGACTACATCGTCCCGGACATGGGTGATGGTCTCGAAATTGATGTAGCTGTATTCCGCGAAGAAGCGCCGGGCGTCCGCGAAGCTGGTCTCCGTCAATTGCGCCGATTGCCGGAAAATCGGCGTCTCTCCATCCTCGGTCATCGCCGCCGCCTGAATGCGGTGATCAATGCCGGCCCGGAAAAACTCGGGGATGCGGAAGCTGAACCCGGATGGCGTTTCCTGTTGTTTCACAGCGTCCATGAATGACAGGTCGCGGTCCGGAAACAGTCCCGGCAAGGTGCGCCTGTTCACCAGATCGCCCGCCAGAACGATTCCGACGATCTTTTCGTCCACGCTTATCTTGATGCGAAGCGGTTTCAGCGGCGCCGAGGCGTCGATCACGACGCCGGATACGACATTGTCGTCTTCCATCCGAACATGGTGCAGAAGGGTGCCGTGACTCATGTTCAAGCGTGCCTGTTCGCGTCAGAAAGGGACTGGACGATTAACCCCCCGGTGGCGGCATGAAAACAGCAAATAGACAGAACCGCGTCGGGGCGTTGCGGCGTTCGCTGGCCTCGCGCCTGGCCGCGGCGGGAAACGAGACGCCCGATCTGGACGCCCGCCTGTTGATCCAGCACGTCACCGGGCTGAGCCGGGAGTGGCTGGCGGCCGCGCCTGAAGCCGAGATGACGGGCGCGCAGGCGGCGGCGCTGGAAACGCTGGCGGCGCGGCGGCTGGCGGGGGAGCCGGTGGCGCACCTGACGGGCAGCAAGCCGTTCTGGAGCTTCGAGTTGCGCTCCGATGCGCGGGCGCTGACGCCGCGACCGGACACCGAAATTATCGTGGAGGCGGCGCTGGAGCGCCTGCCTGCCGGGCGGCCGTCGCGCATACTGGATCTGGGCGTGGGGTCCGGCGCCATTCTGCTGGCGTTGCTGACGGAACGGCCGGAAGCGTTTGGCGTCGGCGCGGACCGGTCCGCCGGGGCGCTGGCCCTGACGCGGGAGAATGCGGCCCAGCTGGGACTGGCGGACCGCGTGGCGCTGATGCAGGGGGACTGGGCGGCGGCGATTGATGCGCGCTTCGACCTGGTTGCGTCCAACCCGCCCTATATTCCGACGGCGGACCTGGCCGCCCTGGCCCCGGAAGTGCAGCGCGACCCCCGCGCGGCGCTGGATGGCGGCGCGGACGGGCTGACGGCCTATCGCGCGCTGGCGGCGTGCCTGCCGTCCTTGCTGGCGCCGGGCGGCTCGGCGGTGCTGGAACTGGGCGCGGGGCAGGCGGAGGCGGTCTCCGCCCTGATGGAATCAGCCGGGAAACTGGCTGTGGACGAATGCCGCGCGGACCTTGCCGGACACGGCCGCGCCTTGCTGATTTCCCTTGTCTGCTAAGGGAAAGCGGGGCGCGGTGAAAAGGGCTTGGAACGGGCGGTTTTTGCCGCTAGGGTCCGATTGTACGCAGCCATCGCCGGATCGGTTGATGAGGGCGGTTTTTGCCGCGCTGCGTTTAAGCGATCCGGAAACGGATCAAGCGACCAAGACGCTAAATATTGGAACTCTCAATCGCCTTTGATGAGGGACTGCGTTGCGCGAACCTGCGCGCGCGCGGCTTGAGGCGAACCGATAACAAGGAGACGCAATGAAACGTCAGCGCGGACGCAGCCGTAAGGGCGGCAATAGTGGCGGCGGGGGCAATCGCTCCATGGAGAGCAACGGGCCTGACGTGAAGGTCCGGGGCGCGCCCAGCACCGTCTATGAAAAATACATCCAGCTGGCGCGTGACGCTTCGTCTTCTGACGACCGCGTGAAGGCAGAGAACTATCTGCAGCACGCCGAGCACTATTTCCGCATCATGCGCGCTCAGGAAGAGCAGAAGCAGCAGCGGCAGCAGGAAAACAACAACCGCAATAACAACAATAACGACCAGCGGGACCAGCAGCGCGCGTCCGGCGGCAATAATAGCGGCAACAGCCACAATAACGACCAGCGCGGCGAGTCGAGGAATGACGACGCGCAGGCCAATGCGAACAACAACCGGCAGGACGACCAGCCCAAGGCGCAGAACCAGAACCGCGGCGGCGGCGATCAGGGCCAGAACAGCGCCGATAACGGCAAGGACGCCAAGCCGCGGCGTTCACGGGCGAAAAAGTCTGACTCCGAAAACAGCAATCCGCTGGAAGTCGTGACGCCCGAGGAAAGCGGCGAGCTGGGCGCGGCCTCGAAGGACGAGGCGCCCAAGCGCCGCGGCCGTCCGCGCAAGTCGGATGCCGCTTCGGATGACAAGTCCAAGAAGGAAGCGGCGAACGCCTGACGTTCCGCGGCTCGCTTCAAAAGCATCGCTTGAAACGCCCCGGCAGCCTTGCCGGGGCGTTTTCTTTGCCGGGTCAGCCGAACGGCATGAAGGCCAGGATGGCGAGGCAGCTGGCGATGCCGACCGTGATGTTCATGACCACGCCCACACGCAGGAAGTCGCTGAATTTGTAGTTTCCGGCGGCATAGACCAGCGTGTTGGTCTGGTAGCCGATGGGCGTGGCGAAGCTGGCGCTGGCCGCGAACATAACCGCCACGACCAGCGGCCGCGGATCGACGCCCAGCTCCGCCCCGATGGCAATGGCGATGGGCGTCAGGATCACCGCCACGGCGTTATTGGTGACGATCTCTGTCAGAATGGATGTCAGCAAATAAAGGCTCAGCAGCACGACAAAGGGGCTGGCCTGCGTCATGAACGGCGCCAGCGCGTTCACGATCAGCTCCACCGCCCCGGTGTTCTCCAGCCCCTTGCCCACGGCCAGCATTCCGAAGATGAGCAGCAGGACTCCGCCTTCCAGAGAGGCCAGCGCCTCTTCCAGATCGATACAGCGGGTCAGCAGGATCAGGGCGACTGCAATGATCGCCAGCCCGCCAATCGGCATGACATTGAACGCCGCCAGCAGCACGACCGCGGCCAGCGCGCCGATGGCGATCGGCGCGCGCCGGCGCTTGAAGGGGCGGGAGCGCGGGGTCTCAAGGCTGATGAAGGCGCCCTCGCGCATCATGGCGGCAAAGCCTTCGGGCGAGCCTTCGACCAGCAGCGTGTCGGCCGGGCGCAGCCGCACTTCGGCCAGTTCCGGCCCTTCGGAGCTGAGATGCCGCGACACGGCCAGCGGGCGCAGGCCGAAACGGTTGAGAAGGTCGAGGTCGGCCAGCGTCTCGAACACGCCGCGGCGGTTCGGGGCGGCCACGGATTCGAACACCACCGCGCCAGCGCCGATGTCCATGTCCGGCCGGATGCCGATGCGCGCCGCCGACCCTTCGCGCAGGGTCAGGATTTCGGAGACCGGCGCCCGGAACACCAGGCGGTCGAACGCTTCGGCGGTCTGGTCGGCTAAATCGGTCCGGATGGTTTCGCTGCCCCGCCGGATGGAGATCAGGCGGATCCCCGGCTTGTTGAGCTCCGAAATCTTGCCATAGGGCTGGCCGATCCAGGCGCTCTCCTCATTGACCCGCGCATCGCTCAGGAAGACGGTCGCTTCCTTTTCCTCCGCCTGCATGCCTATGGCGTCACGGGTGGGGATGAACCGGGCCAGCAAGAGCAGGGTGACGGCGCCCGCCGCCGCGGCGGCAAGGCCGATGGGCGTGATCTCGAAAATGCCGAACGGGCTGAGACCCTGATCCCGCGCCACGCCGTCGACCAGAAGATTGGTGGATGTGCCGATCAGCGTGCAGGTGCCGCCGAAGATGGCGGCGTAGGAGAGCGGGATCAGCAGTTTCGAGGCCGGAATGTCCAGCGCCCGGCCAAGCTTTTTCACGATAGGAATAAGGACCAGAACAACCGGCGTGTTGTTCATGAAGGCCGACGCCGCGACCGTGCCGGAGAACATGGTTCCGATAGCGGAAACGGGCCGCCCCGCCGCCTGGCGGGCGATAAAGTTCGCCACCGCCTCCAGCGTGCCGGTGCGCACCAGCGCGCCGGACAGGATGAACATGGCCGCGATGGTGATTGGCGCGCTGGAGGAAAACACGCCCATCGCGTCGTCCGTGCTGATATAGCCCAGCACCAGAAACGCCGCGCCGCCGGCCACCGCGACGACGGCGGGGGGAACGCGCTCCAGCGTGAAGGCCACGAACATCACGGCCAGCATCCCCAGCGAGATCCATGCGTGCAAATTTTCCATTCAGTCGCCGCCAGTCCGGTATTTCAGCAACGCATTATCCTACAGGAGTGCTTTTTCAGACCAGCGGATTCTTTTTCACGGCAAGGGAAATAGCAGCGCCCGCCAGAGCATGTTTCAGCGCCTCTCTTGCGTGACATAAGCGCAACACCATATCGGACTGTAACTTGCTTGTTCACGCCGTGCGTGCGCCATAACGGGCGCGTCCGGCGTGGTTCATCTGCCTGTATCAGGGGATTGAAACAATATGGATATGGAACGCTTTACCGAGCGCTCGCGCGGCCTGCTGCAGGCGGCGCAGGGGCTCGCCCTGGCTGCATCGCACCAGCAATTCACGCCAGAGCATCTGCTGAAGGCGCTGATCGAGGACAAGGACGGCCTGGCCGCCAATCTGGCGCGCGCGGCCGGCGGCCGCCCCGAACAGGCGTTGGACCTCGCCAACGCCGCGCTGGACGCCCTTCCCAAGGTGGAGGGCGACGGGGCCGGCAAACTCTACATGGCGCCCAAGACCGCCGAGGTTCTGAAGACCGCGCAGGAAGCCGCCGACAAGGCCGGGGACAGCTTCACGCCCGCCGAGCGCATCCTGCAGGCGCTGGCCATCGTGCCGGGCACCAAGGCGCATGAGGCGCTGAAACAGGCGGACATCACGCCCAAGGCGCTGAACGACGCGATCAATGAGGTCCGCAAGGGCCGCACCGCCGATTCCGCCAGCGCGGAAGAGGGCTATGACGCCCTGAAGAAATACGCCCGCGACCTGACCGAGGCCGCGCGCGAGGGCAAGCTGGACCCGGTAATCGGGCGCGACGAGGAAATCCGCCGCACCATCCAGGTGCTGTCCCGCCGCACCAAGAACAATCCCGTCCTGATCGGCGAGCCGGGCGTCGGCAAGACCGCCATTGCGGAGGGCATGGCCCTGCGCATCGTCAATGGCGACGTGCCCGAGAGCCTGGCCGACAAGAAGCTGCTGGCGCTGGACATGGGATCGCTGATCGCCGGCGCGAAATTCCGCGGCGAGTTCGAGGAACGGCTGAAGGCCGTGCTCTCCGAGGTCGAGTCAGCGGAAGGCCAGATCATCCTGTTCATCGACGAGATGCACACCCTGGTCGGGGCCGGGAAGACGGACGGGGCGATGGACGCCTCCAACCTTCTGAAACCTGCGCTGGCGCGCGGGGAGCTGCACTGTATCGGCGCGACGACGCTCGACGAATACCGCAAGCACGTGGAGAAGGACGCCGCGCTGGCCCGCCGCTTCCAGCCGGTCTTCATTGAGGAGCCGAGCGTGGAGGACACCGTCTCCATCCTGCGCGGCCTGAAAGAAAAATACGAAGTGCATCACGGCGTGCGGATCTCCGATTCCGCCATCGTCGCCGCGGCGAACCTTTCCAACCGCTACATCACCGACCGTTTCCTGCCCGACAAGGCCATCGATCTGATGGACGAGGCGGCCTCCCGCCTGCGCATGCAGGTCGATTCCAAGCCCGAGGCGCTGGACGAGATCGACCGCCGCCTGATCCAGCTGAAGATCGAGGCCGAAGCGCTGAAGAAGGAAAAGGACGACGCCTCAAAGGACCGGCTGGAGAAGATCGCGCAGGAGATTGCGGACCTTGAGGAGCGCTCGAACGAGCTGACCGCTTCCTGGCGCGCGGAGAAGGACAAGCTGGCCTCCTCCACACAGGCCAAGGAGGAGCTGGACCGGCTGCGCGCGGAACTCGCCGACGCTGAACGCCGAGGCGATCTCGGCAAGGCGTCGGAGCTGAAATACGGCCGCATTCCGGAGCTGGAAAAGCGCGTCGCCGAAGCCGAATCCGCCGACAGCGAAGCTACGCCCGAAGGGGTGATGAAGGAAGTCGTGGACGCCGAACAGATCGCTCACGTGGTGGGCCGCTGGACCGGCATCCCGGTGGACAAGATGCTGGAGGGCGAGCGCGAGAAGCTGATGGCGATGGAGGACAATCTCCGCGCCCGTGTGATCGGTCAGGACGAGGCGCTGGAGGCTGTCTCCGACGCCGTACGCCGCGCCCGCGCCGGCCTGAAGGATCCGAACCGGCCCATCGGCAGCTTCATGTTCCTGGGGCCCACCGGCGTCGGCAAGACGGAGCTGACCAAGGCGCTGGCCGAATTCCTGTTCGATGACGAGCACGCCATCACCCGCCTCGACATGTCCGAATATATGGAAAAGCACGCGGTCGCCCGCATCATCGGCGCGCCGCCCGGCTATGTCGGCTATGAGGAAGGCGGGGCGCTGACCGAGGCGGTCCGCCGCCGGCCCTATCAGGTGATCCTGTTCGACGAGATCGAGAAGGCGCACCCGGACGTGTTCAATGTCCTGCTTCAGGTGCTGGATGACGGCCGCCTGACGGACGGGCAGGGCCGCACGGTCGATTTCCGCAACACGCTGATCATCATGACCTCCAATGTCGGCGCCGAACATCTGATGACCATGACCGGCGAGGATGTGGAGGAAGCCCGCGAGGCGGTGATGGGCGAGCTGCGCGGCCGCTTCCGGCCCGAGTTCCTCAACCGCGTCGACGAGGTGATCCTGTTCCGCCGCCTCGCGATGGAGCACATGACCCATATCGTCGATATCCAGCTGAAACGGCTGGAAGGGCTGCTGGCCGACCGCGATATCCGCATCGATCTGGATGAGGCCGCCAAACAGGTCCTCGCCAGGGCCGGGTTCGACCCCGCCTATGGCGCGCGGCCCCTGAAGCGGGTCATCCAGAAACGCCTGCAAGACCCCATCGCCCGCCTGATCCTGCAAGGCGATATCAAGGATGGTGAGACGGTAACCGTCTCCGCCGACGGCGACACGCTGACGGTGAACGGCGTCCCGGTGGGCCTGGAGCGCGGCGCGCCAAGGGGCGCTGCGGTGAACTAGACGGCGCGCAATCGCGAAATGAGGTGGCCAGCTTGGTCGAGGAGGTCCTTGAAGAGATCGAGTTCCCCTCGAACGAGCTTGGCCTTCTCTATGACGGGTAGGTGCGAAAATTTCCCTTGAGCGGCTCCAATCACGCTTGCCCTTACACCTCGATATAGGGTGAGCCAGTTGACGCAGTCTTCTCGAGGTCCCGCTGGAAGAAAAGCAATATCGCCGAAATTCTTATCGGCGAAAGGCAACATCGCTAACGGGCTTTCTGTAGGGTCGTCTACGAAAAGGTGAAGCGGTTGGTCCTGACCGGCCTCTAATCGTTGAGCTATAGCTTCGTAAGAATCTATAGCTTTGCGGACTTCGAGGATCTTGAGATAAGCCTCGAGCTCTGCAGCGAAACCATACGCAAACGCGCGACCCTTGCGCTCTAAAAGTTTTTCCTGAAGTGCGATTTGCGAGCGGTGAGTAATTATGCCGCCTAGAACGATACCGCCGAAGGCGGCGAGGAGCGGAATAACAATATCCGTCCAAATCATTTCTATCCCCCGCCCATGCCTTCCGCCTGTGTCCTGGCGATGAGGTTGGCCTGTTCCAGCCTGGCGAGCGTCGCCTCGAACTCGTCCCGCTCCAGATAGGGGAAGCGGGCCAGCATGTCTTCAACGGTGAAGAATTGCTGTTTGAGGAGGTGGTCCACGGCCTCATAGCTGATGCCGAGCGGGGTCTGGCCGGACTGGGTCTCCAGCATCGCGCCCTGGTCGGTCTTGGTCACGCGGCCCGCGCCGCGATTGACGGCGTAGAATTGCGGCTTCGCGACATGGGGCAGGTCGAAGCGCGTGGGATCGTTCTTCAGCTTGCGCTGAGCGATTTTCACTTCCGTCGCAAAGGCCGGGGAGGTGACCAGCGCTTTGAGACGGTCGCCGAGTTCGCCGAGCCGTTGCTGCAACGCTTCCTCGTCATCGAGGGCGTGCGGCAGGAAGGCGCGGAAAGCGCTGTCGCGTTTGGCTTCGCGCTCCAGCAGCTTGAACAGGCTCAGCCCCGTGTTGGGCGAGACCGAAAAGGTGACGTGCATGGAGGCGTCGGAGCTGGCCAGCGCGTCGTGATACCAGCCGCGCGGCAGATAGAGCAGGTCGCCCGGCTTCATGTGAGCTTCGAACAGGACATTGCCCTTGGAGGCGTTGAGATACTGGCTGGTCGCATCGCCGGGCGGCAGCGGGTTCACCGGGGTGTCGGCGCGGTTCTCATACACCGTCCACGTCTTCTCGCCCTCGGTATGGATGGCGAAGACGTCATGCAGGTCGTAATGGCTCTGGAAGGCCTGCACGCCCTTGAAGGAGCAATAGATGTTCGCGCCCACGCCGGCGCCGAACGTCTCCTCCAGGATCGCTGCGACATCCCGCACGGGCGGGGAGACGTCATGCACCCGGTTGGCGACCATGCTGGCGCCCATACCGAGAAACGCCTTCACCTTGGCCGGATTGGCGCGCAGGGTCTTGTTGCCGTCCAGCGTCTCGACCTCGTCGCAATAATGCTCGGTCAGGGCCGCGCGGTTGCCCATGACCAGCTTCATGTGCGGTTCGATCCAGTAAGTGTGCAGATCGAGGATCCGGTTCAGCCCGGCCCAGTCCAGCATCGCCTTCCGCCTGCCCTCGGGGCAGGGGATGTGGACCGGTTTGCGGTCGTGATGGGCGGAGAAAAACTCCGCCGCGCTCATCGGCGCGATCAGATCGTCAAAACTTTGCATGGGGTTTTGATAATGATCGCCGGAAGCGGTGTCGAGCGCGCGGCGGGCGTCAGACTTCTTCCTTCACCTGCGCATAGGCCAGCACGGCGAACAGGCCCGTGCCGCCGACCAGATTGCCCAGCGCGGAGGGCAGCAGGAAGCCGGGCAGCAGGGCCAGCCCGCCCTGACCGTTCAGGATCAGCAGCCCGACCTCTGTGGTTCCCGCGATGACATGGGTGAAGCCGCCCAGCGCGATCAGATAGGTCATCAGCAGCACGACCCAGAACTCGAACCCTTTCGAGCTGGGCATCATCCAGACCATGGCGGCGATCAGGAAACCGGCCGGAACGCCTTTCAGGAACAGCTCCAGCATGCTGCGGTCCAGCGACTCCGCCGAAATTTCCAGCATGGCGGAAAGTTGCTCCGCGCCCGCCATGCCGGGGATCGTCGAAAAGGCGGCGGCGATCAGCGCGCCGGTAACATTGGCGACGAAGACCAGTCCCCAGAGCTTGGTCAATTGCATGAAACGCTTGCGGCTGGGCTGAGTCAGGATCGGCAGTATGGCGGTCAGCGTGTTCTCCGTGAACAGCTGCAGCCGCCCCAGAACTACGATCAGGAAACCGACCGGATAACCGAAGCTCTCCAGAACCGGTTTCCAGGGCGTATCGGGGAGATAGTGATGCAGCAGCCCCTTCATAACGACAGACAGGCCCAGCGCCATGCCCGCGGCCAGACCCGACCACCAGATCGAAGCGGCCGGCCGGGCCAGCTCCTGCCTGCCTTCGTCGGAAATGATGCGATAGATGACCGGGGCGCGCAGCCGCGCCAGCTCCTCCACCGTTTCGCGCTCGTCCGCCTCGATCTGCTCGGGACGTTCGCCCGGCGGGGCGGCTTTTTCGGCTTCGGTTTTGCTGGCTGTCATCGGGCGGGCTTTCTTGCGCGGCGGCGCGCCGAGCATAGACCTACATGACGTAACGCGGATAGAGGGACTTCGCGGCGTCCGCGAACTCGATATCGATGTCCAGCGTCAGGAAGGGGTTATCGGCATTGGTCTCGCCCAGAATCTCTCCGTTCGGGTCGGCGATCATGCCGGCCCCGCCCAGATTGGCGTCGCTCTCGCCTTCCTCCGGCTCCCACAGATTGGAGCTGAGAATATAGGCCCCGGAAATCACGCCGGAGGCTTTTACCCCGGTGCGCCATTTTTCCAGCGTCCGCCGCTCGGTCGCGCGCGGATGGCAGATCATCGCGGCCCCGGCGCGGCCCAGCATCCGGGCGTGTTCGATGAACCAGAGATCGGTGCAGATCATCAGGCCGGCGGTGACGCCGTTGACGCCGAAAACCTCGAACCCGCCATCGCCATGTTCGTACCAGGTCGCTTCCCAGTAGCCCGGCTCATTGGGGAGGAAGCGTTTGTGGTGCACGGCCTTGCAGAGGCCCTTATGCGCCAGAAAGCCCTGATTGAACCGCCGTCCGCCGATGGTGACGGGGCGGCTGCCGACGACCGGGAAGGGGGAATCGCAGATCGCCTCGATCCCGCTTTCATGAGTCCGGACGGCCTGCTCCCACGCTTCGGGGTCGCAGGCATCCGAATTGGAGAGCCAGGGGCTCATCGGCATCTCGGGGATGACGACCAGCTCGCTGCTTTTGTCGCGGGCATGATCGAACAGGGCGTCGAAGCCCGCCTCCCGGGCCGCCTGGTCATGACCGGGAATCTGACACACGGTTACGCGCATCGGGCCTTCAGCCTCCTGCAGCTTGTGCGAATTTTAAAGCGGTGCGCCGGAAAGCCTATTCGGCGCCGGAGGCCGAAGCGACCAGCGGAGCCTTGATTTCGGAAGCGTCGCGGGACTCGGCGTAAAGCGTATCCAGACGCTCGCGCTCGACCTTGAACAGCTCCAGCGGCTTGCCTTCCAGCTCCTTGCCCGTCGGCACGTCGACGCCCAGCGGGTTTTGCGGCGTGCCGTTCTTCAGGACTTCATAATGCAGGTGCGGGCCCGTGGAGCGGCCGGTCGTGCCGACATAGCCGATCACGTCGCCCTGGCTGACGCGGACGCCCTTCTTCATGCCGCTGGCGAAGCGTTGCATGTGGGCGTAGGCGCTCTGCCAGCCGCCGGAATGATTGATGCGGATATAGTTGCCGTAGCTGGAAGACCGGTAGGCGGTGTCCAGAACGCCGTCGCCGGCCGCATAGATCGGCGTGCCGCGCGGCGCGGCGAAGTCCGTGCCCTCATGCATCTTGGTATAGCCAAGCACCGGATGGCGGCGGCGGCCGAAATGCGAGGACAGACGCGCGCCATTGATCGGCGTCTTCATCAGGAAACGCTTCGTGGAAATGCCGTCGGCGTCGTAATAGTCGATGCCTTCGCCGTCATCGAAGCGGTAAAGCTCTTTCAGGTCGCCGCGCACTTCCAGAGAGGCGTAGAGAATCTCGCCCGTCTTGATCAGATTGCCGTCGGCGTCGTTGAAGCGCTCGAACATGATTTCGAAATCGTCGCCCTGGCGAATCTCGCGCTGGAAATCGACGGAATAGGAATAGACGCGGGCGAAATTGGCGATCACCCGGTCGGTGGCGCCGGCGTTATTGGCGTCGGCATAAAGCGAGTTATTGATCGTGCCGGCGGCCTTCACGACTTCGCGCTGCAGCTCCATCACGATCTCGCGCGCTTGGAAGGCGCCTTCATGATCCTTGGACACCGCAACCGTCTTCTCGACGGACGGCTTCAGGGTCAGGCCCACCAGATCCGGCGTGTCGGCGCTGTTGGCGGAAACTTTCCGGATGGGGGAGGTTTCCAGATACAGCGTGATTTCCTGTCCGACGCGCAGATGACGCGGGTCCCAGATGGCCTTCAACGCGGATATCGCGGCGGCGGACTGGTCGGTGGAAACATTGAAGCGGCCCAGAACACGTCCCAGCGTGTCGCCCGGCTGAATGTCTACGCGCTCGACGCGCAGGCCGGCGACCTCGCCCATATAATCCTGGGTCAGGGCGGCATAGCGGTCCAGAACCGGGGTCTTGGCTTCGGTCAGCGCGACATCAAGGCGGGGCGCTTCGGCGATTTTCAGTTGGGCGGGATCAACAGGGGCCTGATCTGCGTTGACGTTATCCGGGCCATCCAGAAGGCCGGTCGCATGACCCAGCGTGACGGCGATCGCGGCGACGCTCAAAGAAAGAGCGGCGCGTCGCCAACCGTCGCGAGTCGTCTTACGAGGATCGAATTCTTGCATTTCCTGAACGAGGCGCAGCTTAATGGAGTCCACGGCGTTCCGAACGCCGTTCAGCTTGCTTACGTCGTGCATGGATAACGGTCCCTTAACCCTGAGCGCAAAATTACGCCGTCCCCGAGTGATAGAAAACAAATCTCATGCCGGTCTGCCAAGTGCAAAAATCATCTTGCGTGTGATCTTTTTGCTATGCCGGCCGGAATGAGTGCGGATTTTTCATGTGAGAGTTGATTTGCGGCGCATCCTGCTCGCCTGTGTGGCGATTTTGTGTCTGGCGGGTGTGCTGGGCGCAGCGGCGTGGCTGTTCCGGGAGTCCCTGATTGAGGCGCTGGTCAAACGCAGCCTGTCCCAACGCGGGATGGAGGCGGAACTGTCCGTGGAGCGCGCCGGACTGGGCGGCGCGGAAATCCGCGACGTGCGCCTGATCGGCGAATCGGGCGACCGGCTGACCCTGTCGCGGGTGAATCTCGACTACACGCTTTCGGGGCTGCGCGCCCGCCGGATCGATTCGATTCTGGTGGAGGGCGGTTCCGTCCGCGCGCGTTACGGCGAAGACGGGCTGACCGTCGCGGGCTTCAAGGTCGGCGGCGGAGGCGGCGGCGCACCGCCGGTCAGCATCGGTTCGATGGAGGCGCGCGGCGTTGGCCTGACGCTGGAAACCGGCGAAGCGGTCCTGCGGGGCGAGGCCTCGGTCACGGGCGGCCAGCAATCGGGATGGCGGGGCGAGGCCGTGTTCTCCGAAGGCGCGCTGGACTTGCCGCAGCTGAGCGCGGCGGTTCGCCCCTCCCGCCTTTCTTTCAGTCTTCAGGACGGGGCGCTGGATGCAGAAGGCGCGCTGGCGCTGGAAAATCCGCAGGCGGCGATGGGCGCGGCGCAATCGGCGTCGCTGGATTTCACGGCCGCGCTGACCGGGTTTGACCCGGCCAGCCCGCTTGCGGCGAATGGCGATGTGCAGGCTGACCTGTTGCTGGCGGGCGCGGCGGCCGCCGATCCGGCCGCGCAGGCGCGATCCATCCTGCATCCCGATATGTGGTCCGGCGCGCCCGCCGTGGGCGGCGTGGCGGAGCCGCTGACCCAGCGACTGGCCGCGACGCTGGCGGATTTCGACGCCCGCGCGGATCTGATCGTTTCGCTGGACGGGGAGGGGGCGTCCTTGCGCTTTGACGAGGCGCTGCGCCTGACAGGCCAGTCCGGGCCGGATATTCGCCTGTTCAGCAATGGCGGCGCGCCGGCGCTCCGGGCGGACCCGGAAACCGGCGACTGGCGCGCCAATGCGGACCTTGCGATCGAGGGCGGACCGGATCTGGTCGCACGCGGCCTTTCCGCCCGCGGCCGGCGCGGCCGCCTGCAATCGGCATCCGGCGTTGTGTCGCTGGAACGCTTCGGCGGCGATGACATATGGGCCGCCCGCGATCTGGCCGTGGCGTTCGAGAACCGCGCCCAAGGCTGGGAAGCGCGGCTGGACGGCGAAACCCATTATAGCGGGGAGCTGGCCGGCTGGACGTTTGACACGCTGGCCTTGAACGGGGCGGCCGCCATTGAGCGCGCGGGGCGGGAAATTCACGTCAGCGGAGCGGATGAAGACGCCGTGCGCCTGTCGGCCGTATCGCTGGAAAACGCCGGCATCGTCCAGCGGCAGGTCACGCTGACCTCCATGCCGGACCTGACGATCACGCTGGGGGCGGACGGAATCGCGTATCGCTACGCGGCCGCGCCGGGCGCGCCCTTCCGCTATGGCGCGGCGTCGGTGCAGGCTGAAAGCTGGAGCCTGACAGACGTTCAGGCCTCCGGCCCCGCGGGCGTGGTGTTCGCCGGGCAGGGCGGCGATTTCCGGGTGGAGGACGCGCCCGGCATCGACCTGACAATAGAGACCGTGCGCGGCCCGGCCTGGACGCTTTCGGACGTGGCGGCGCGCGGCGCGGTGGCCGGCGACGCGCTGTTTGTCCGCCGCCTGGAAGGCGAGACCTTTCTTTCCATCCAGTCGGGCGCGGCGCGGATCGGCCGTATCACGCTGGAAAATGGCGTCGTGATGCACACGCTGTCCTTTCCCCGGCTGGCGCTGTCCGGACAGTTCCTGCCCGACCTGAACCTGACCGTGAATGCGCCGGCCTTCGAGGCCGGGCTGGACGCTGCGGGGCGGACCGGCATCGCGCTGGCGGGCGGCCAGACCCGGCTGCAGGCGGAGCGCAGCGGCGAGGCGCCCATCGCCACGCAGTTCCGCAGCGCAGACCTGGCGGCCAGCGGCGGCGATCTGCCGGTTCGCATGGATCAGGCCGTGGTGGCCGGGGACTATATTCTCTCCGACCCCGCCCGCGCCGATATCGATATTGACGGCGCGCGGGTTTCGCTGCTGTCGGAAAACCCGGCCGTGCGCCCGTTCACGGCGTCGGGCGGGCTGACGCTGGAGGACGGAATCGCACGGCTCCAGCTTTCGGGCGCGCCGGAAGCGGCCGCGTCCAGCCTGTTGAATATTGTGCTGACCCATAACCTCTCCGCCAATCAGGGCGAGGCGCAGATCACCCTGCCGGAAACGCGTTTCGATCCGGACGGCCTGCAGCCTCAGGATTTCATCAATCCGTTGCGCGGGCTTGTGGCCAATGTCGACGGGCTGGTAGCGGGCGAGATGCAGGCCTCCTGGGCGGATGGTCAGATGGAATCCTCCGGACAGGTCCGCTTGAACGACACCGATTTCGCTACCCGTTTCGGCCCGGCGGAGAATGTCTCCACGACCTTCGACATTTCCAGCCTCGCCCCGCTCCTCACCCCCGGCCGTCAGACGATCAGGGTGGGCGTGTTCAATCCGGGCGTGCGGCTGGAGGGCGGCGAACTGCAGGTGGAGATGCTGCCCGGCAACGAGATCGAGTTTTCCGGCGGCTGGCCGTTCGCCGAGGGGCGCATCTTTGTCGAGCCCTTTACCTGGAAGCGCGGCCAGACCCGGCATGAAGCCGTGGTGGCGGCCGAGTCGCTCAATCTCGCCTCGCTCATCGGCCTGTTTGGGAATGAATCCATGTCTGCGGCGGGCAAGCTGTCCGGGCGCGTCCCCATCCTGATCGACGAGGGCGACATTTCGGTGGAACAGGGCCGCCTGTTCGCCGATGAGGATGGCTATTTCAGCTATACGGGCCGCGCATCGGAGGCCGCCGCGCAGAGCAATGAACAGGCGAATCTGGCCTTCCGCGCGCTGAAGAATTTCCGCTACCGCGTGCTGGAGGCCGGCCTCGACGGGCCGCTGGCCGGGGAGATGCAGCTGGACGTCCTGCTGGAGGGGCACAATCCGGATGTGCTGAACGGAACGCCTTTCGAATTCGACATTACCCTGAACGCGGACCTGATGAATCTGCTACAGAACGTCACCCGCGGACGGCAGATCGAACGGCAGATTCGCGAACAACTGGGTGATGAATCACGTTAGACGCCTATATTAATCGCGGGTTCAGCGACGCTGTGGCAGGCTGCATCCCGAACTGGAGGACAGACATGAAATCCGCTGCACCTGTATTAATGGCGATAGCCGTCGCGATCGGGCTTGGAGCCTGCACGCCGACGGTTCAGGTCGCCGCGCCGAAAGAACCCATCCGCATCGATCTTAACGTCAAGATCGACCAGGAAATTCGCGTCAAGCTCGACAAGGAAGTCGAGGACCTGATCGCGGACAATCCGGATATCTTCTAGGGAGGCTGATATGCCCCGTGCTCTTACCATCCTTCTCGCCGCGGCCCTGGTCGCGGCCCCGGCTGTCGCCCAGACCGCCCCGCAGATCGTCGAACAGGCCAAGGCCGAAGGCGTCGTGGGCGAACGGGCGGATGGCTTCCTCGGCGTCGTGCCCAGCCAGGTCGATTCCGACATCAAACAGGCCGTGGACGAAATCAATATCCAGCGCCGCGCCGCCTATACCAGGCTTGCTGAAAAGCAGGGTGTTTCGGTGGATGCGGTGGCCCGCGTCACGGCTGAAAAGTTGATCGCCGAGAAAGTCGATTCCGGCGAGTACTACATGAACGCCAGCGGTCAGTGGGTGAAGAAATAGCCCGTCTGCCGCTATGAAACTCTACGCCCTGATCGCGATAATGGCGGCCCTTCTTGCGGCCGCCATTATCTTTGCCGCCGGAACCTGGCTGTCCGCCGGTCCGGTCAGCATCGGCTTTCACGGATGGACCGCGCTGACGCTTGGCGTTGTATTTTCGCTGGCGCTGGGGGGCGGTCTGATGTGGCTGGCCTTCTATTCCTCGCGCAGCGGACATGACGATGATGTCCGGAGCGGGGATGACGTTTTCGACGGCGATGAATGGTCCTGATCCGCGCCGAATCGCCTAAAGATCGAACTCATGTCCGAACCTGTCTCTTCCGCCGACCTCGCCGCGCTGCTCAGCGCCCGTCTCTGCCATGACCTGATCGGCCCGGTCGGGGCGACCATTTCCGCCGTTTCGGTCTTTGACGACCCGGACGCCGCGGACATGCGGGACGACGCCATCGCCCTGATCCGCGAGTCGGCGGAGAAATCCCGCGCCCGGCTGGAATTCTGCCGCCTTGCCTTCGGGGCCGGCGGTTCCGCGCCCGGCGTCATAGAGCTGGCCTCCCTGCAGCGCCTGACCGGCGACATGTATGCCGGGTCCAAGGCCGGCGTCGTCTGGAAGGTGGAGGGCGGGGGCCTGGAAAAGCGCGCCGCGCGTGTGCTTCTGAACCTGATCCTGATCGCCATGGAATCCGCCCCGCGGGGCGGCGAAGTGCGAATCGAGGCCAGCGAATCGGCGGGCGAAACACGCCTTCGCGTGACTGCGGCGGGGCCGCGCGCCAAGCTTCTGCCGGCCGCGGCCGACGCCCTGACGGGCCAGGCGCCGGAGGGCGGGTTCGATGGGCGCAGCATCCAGCCCTATTATATTTATCTTATAATTCAGGAAGTTGGCGGGCGCGTGGACGCGCAGACCAGCGAAGACCGGGTTGAGCTGACCGCGCTGGTCCCCGGCGCCTGAGGGCGGCTGATTCAGGTCTTGTTAACCGCGCAGGCGGACTCTCGCGCCATTACTGGAGAGGCGTGATGATGACTTGTCTCTTGGTGGACGACTCGCGGGTGATCCGGAAGGTCGCCCGCCGGATCCTGGAAGATCTTGATTTCGAATGCCGCGAGGCCGCCGACGGGTCCGAGGCCCTGAAGGCCTGCCGTCAGGACATGCCGGATCTGATCCTGCTGGACTGGAACATGCCGGTCATGAACGGGCTGGATTTCCTCAAGACGCTGCGCAAGGAACCCTCGGGCGAGGCGCCCAAGGTGGTTTTCTGCACGACGGAGAACGACATGGCGCACATCACCGAGGCGCTGCGTCACGGCGCGGACGAATACATCATGAAGCCTTTCGACTCGGATATCATCGCCTCCAAGCTGGCCGAGGTCGGTCTGGTGGAGGCGGCGTAGATCATTGTGAGCCAGAGCTGGATCAACGCGCTTGAGGACATGGCGCTGCGGCGCGCGGGCCTGTCGCTGACCGGACTGGACAGAAAACAGATCGAGGCGCGCCTGTCGCCGCTGGCCCGCCGTGAAGGCTACGATAACGCGGAGGCGCTCAGCCGCGCCGCGCTGGCCCGGCCGGAAGAACGGCTGGCCTATGAAGTGGTCGAGGCGCTGGCCCCGGGTAAGACCCGCTTCTTCGGACAGGGTTTCGAGACATTCCGCGAGATGATCCTGCCGGACCTCGTCCGCCGCAGCGAGAATCGCCCCGTGCGGATATGGAGCGCCGGCTGCGCCACGGGGCAGGAGGCCTATTCGCTGGCCATGCTGGCCGCCGCCGATGGCGTTTTCGCCGCCCCCGGGCGCTGTGAGATCATCGCCACGGATTATTCAGAGTCCGCGATCGACCGCGCGCAATCGGGCCGCTTTTCCCGGATGGAGGTCCAGACTGGCCTGCCGGTCCGCATGCTGGTTCAGCATTTCGAGCAGGATGGCGAGATGTGGCGCGCCCGGACGCATCTGCGCCGGAGCGTCGATTTCCGCACGCTCAACCTGATGGCGGAACTCGAGCCGCTGGGCGAGTTTGACTGCATCGTGCTGCGCGGCGTTGTCGCGCGCATGCCCGCCGACATCGCCGCGAAGACCCTTTCCCGCGTCGCCGCCCGGCTGCAGCCCGGCGGCTGGCTGATGCTGGGCGAGGGCGAGCGCACGCCGCAGACATTCGGCCGTCTGGATGAGGCCGGCGCGCCCGGCCTTTATCAGGCCCTGGACCGCGTCCCCGCCTGATCCAGGCCGGTCAGCCCGCGGCGCGCTGTGGCGTGTTGCGCACGTTCTCCCGCTCTTCACAAATCGCCAGAAGCTCATCGGCCAGCCAGTTGCGGTGGGTTTCGATCCGGTGGGCGAGGTCGGGATCGCCCATTGGATCGGCGGCCACCGCCTCCAGCCATAAATCCAGCGCCAGACATTGTCCGCTCAGCCATTGGGCGATTGTGGTCTCGTCGATCGGCGCGCACATGGGCCCTCCTAGAAGCCTTTCGTGTAGGTGAAGGCGATGCGGGCATTGCGGCCCGGCTCGCTGACTCCGGCAAAGACGCGGTCGTAATCGTGGTCCAGCACGTTATCGACGCCAGCGTCGATGCGGACGCCGCCCAGCGCCTCCGGCGCCCAGCTGGCGTAGAGGTCGCCCACGACATAGCCGGGGCGAATTTCGGACGGGTCATTGACCTTGTCGAACTCGTCTGCGGCCTGAACCCGCGCGCCCAGCCGCAGGGCCAGCGCCTCGAACAGATATGATCCGTCCAGGGTCAGGGTGGCCGGCGTCAGCACGCCCAGCTTGTCGCCGGTGGCCGAATTCTCGCCATCCACGGTGGAGAAGGCGGCGCTGAGCGAGATGCGGTCCGTGTCATAGCGGGCCTCGGCTTCCCAGCCCCACAGCTCCGCCGCATCGACATTGTCGCTGATGGTGACGCCGGCGTTGCACGGCTGGAAGGGCGGCGCGAAACAGGTCGGCGGGAAAGCAAAGTCCACGGCCAGATTGATCAGATCCGTGGCGTCCGTCTCGAAACGCGAGACCTTGGCCTGGAACCGGTCGCCGGGCGCGGCGACATTGCGGAAATCAAGACCCGCGCCGAACTCCACGGTCTCGGTCTTCTCCGGGACCAGATCCGGGTTGGGAATGAACTGGTTGCTGATGAAAACGGGCGCGCCGAGAATCGGATGCGGCAGCTGGAAATGCACTCCGTCCAGATACAGCTCGTCGATCGAGGGCGCGCGGAACCCTTCGGAATATCCGCCAAACACGCGCAGCCATTCCACCGGACCATAGCTGGCCGCGATACGGGGCGAGACCGCTTCGTCGTCATTCTCTTCCGGGTCGACGCTGGACGAGCTCTTGTAATTATCGAACCGGATCCCGGGCACGACCAGCAACTCGCCCGGCATGCCCAGCGGCCGGTCGAAGGCGGCTTCCGCCTGTGCGAACAGGCCCAGGAATTCGGACTTTCCATCCGGCACCCCGGCGCGCACGCCGTCGGTGCTGTCGCTGTCACGGCCGGTCTGCTTGTCCTCGAACCAGTCGACGCCGGTGGTCACGCGGATCTCGTTGGCGCCGAATTCAAATGTCGCGGCGTTGCTGGCGCGGAAGCCGGTGGTCTCCACGTCGCGTTCGGTCGTGCGCCCGGTCTGGGGGTCGTATTCGTCGACGCCGCTCTCGCTCCGGTACAGCGTGGCGCTGGCGTTGATCAGAGGCGTTGCCGGGTTGTAGGCCAGCCGGCCGCGCAGCGTGTCGGAAGTGATTTCCTTCTCCACATTGGCGAACTGCACGTCCGTCGGGTCGACTTCATTCAGGCCCTGACCGTTATTGGGCTCGAAGGCGTCATTCTTGAAGCTCTGCCAGGACAGCTCCAGGTTCAGCGCCTCGGTCACATCGACATTGCCCTTGAGAAGACCCGTCCAGATATCGTCGTCGGAGGGCAGGGTGTCGCCGCTGCCCAGCGAAATATCGCCAGAGTCGCGATAGGCCAGGCTCGCCAGAACATCGACCGGGCCGGTCTGGCCAAACACCGTAGCGCCGGCCAGCCATTCCTCGTTCACGTCGCGATAGCCGGTGCGCGCGCGGAAGCCATAGGCCTCGCCGTCTTCCAGCAGGTCTTCGGCGTCCAGCGTCTCGAACGCCAGAACCCCGCCGACCGCGCCCGAACCGTAGAGAGCGGATGCCGGACCGCGAACCACCTCGGCGGTTTTCACCAGCGCCGGGTCCAGGAAGAAGCGGCCGTCATGGCCGGAACGGAAGGTCTGACGCGCGCCGTCCAGAAGGATCAGGACATTGCCCCCGCTCAGGCCCCGGATGGCGGGGCCTTCGCCCGTGCGGCGCGGGCCGCCGAACCACTGCATCCCGGGCGTGTCTTCCAGCAGGTCGGAAATCGAGCTGGCGCCCAGCTTCTCGATATCTTCGCGCGTCACCACGCTGACCATGCCCGGATAGTCGAAAACGGGCAGGGGATTGGACGTGCCGTAAACCGTGACGACGTCCATGTCTTCATCGGCCTCCGGCAGATCGTCGTCGGCATGGGCCCCGGCTGTAAGGGCGGCGAAACAGGCGCCGGCGAGGAGGGATGAACGGATCAGCATGGCGGCTTTCCTTATTGCGAGTAATTCTCAGTTGCGATACAAAGAGGCTGTACCGACATTGAGAATGAGTCGCAAGAGCGCAATAGGGGAATTTAATGAAAAAGATCTGGGCGTCCGCCGCCGGCCTTGCGCTGGCGGTTTCGGCATGCGCCGCACAACCCGCCATGCAGATGCAGACCGGCGAGGCCGCGTCTTCCGTCCAGCCTTATGCGGGCGCAGAGAAGGCCGATTACGAGCGCGACCGCCAGGCCATTCTGGAGATGGCCGGCGATTTCGACGTGACATTCGACTTCACCGAAACCGTGCCGCTGCAGGATGGTTATGAGCTGAAGCCGCAAAAGGTCACGCCGACGACCGAGATCGTCCGGGTGATCGAGGATGAGCCGGGCTTCATCAGCCTGCAGCACATCCTTGTGATGAATCATGGCGGCAAGGACATCGTCGTGAAGCACTGGCGTCAGGACTGGGCGTATGAGCCGGAATCGATCCTGGCCTATCAGGGGCATGACCGCTGGGAGGCGAAGACGCTGAACACGGCCGAGCGTCAGGGCGCCTGGTCGCAGACCGTCTACCAGGTCGATGACGGTCCGCGTTACGCCGCCGTCGCCCCGTGGGAGCATGAGGGCGAGATTTCCACCTGGGAGCCGCCAGTGTCCTGGCGCCCGCTGCCGCGCCGCGACGCCACCACGCGCGACGATTATGACGTTCTGGCCGCGGTGAACCGGCACACGGTCGCCCCCTGGGGCTGGTGGCACGAGCAGGACAACCACAAGCTGGTGCTGACCGAAAACGGCCCGGAAGAGCTGGTGCGCGAAGTGGGCATCAACTCCTACTACCGCACGGACGGGTTCGCGCCGGATGCGGGCGAGGTCTACTGGTCCAAGACGGCCGACTATTGGGCCGGCGTGCGCGGCAAGTGGACCGCGCTGATCGAAACCGGTTCGCTCGCCATCGATGACAATGCAGAAGGCGAACGCCTCTACATGCCGGTTCTGGAACTGGCCGGAAAGGTCGAGGATGGCGAGATGACGACCGAGGCCGCGCTGGCCGAGGCCCGCGAGGTCATCGACCGGCAGACGCAAAGCGCCGCCGAAATCCGGACGGCGTCGAACTGATCAAGCTGACGCCGCCGCGCATAAAAACGCCCTCTCCGGGAGACCGGGGAGGGCGTTTTCCTTTTTGGCTATATGTGCGTCATCGGCTGGAGCCGGGACGGATCAGATGACCGATTTCGGGCCGTTCCTCTTCAACTCGTCCTTCACCCGGTCATAGGTTTCCACCATGTCCGGGGAGGGGGGCGTGTCGATCAGGCTGACGGCGATGATCGCAGCGAAGCTGAGAATGAAACCGGGGACGATTTCGTACAGCACGCTGGACAAGGCCGCGCCATCGGCCAGAACCGGGGCGTAAATCCAGAACAGGACGGTCACCGCGCCGACAACCATGCCGGCCAGCGCGCCGTTCCGCGTCATCCGCCGCCAGGTCAGGCTGAGGATAACCACCGGACCGAAGGCCGCGCCGAAGCCGGCCCAGGCGTTGGACACCAGGTTCAGGACATTGCTTTCCGGGTCATAGGCCAAGGCGATGGCGGCCAGCGCCACGGCCAGAACGGAAATGCGGCCGACCGTCACCAGCTCTTTCTCGCTGGCGTTCTTGCGCAGGAAGATGCGGTAGAAATCCTCGGTCAGAGAGCTGGAGGAGACCAGCAATTGCGACGACACCGTACTCATGATCGCGGCCAGTATGGCGGCCAGCAGGAAGCCCAGCACCAGCGGATGGAACAGTACTTCCGACAGGATGATCAGGATGGTCTCGGGGTCATCCACGGGCACGTTGTTCTGGGTCGCGTAGACCAGGCCGACAATGCCGGTGGTCAGCGTGCCGATCATGGAGACGCCCATCCAGGTCATGCCGATGCGCCGCATGGCAGGCACGTCCTTCACGGAACGCACCGCCATGAAGCGCACGATGATGTGCGGCTGTCCGAAATAGCCCAGTCCCCACGCCAGTGAGGATATCAGGCCCAGCAGCGTCACGCCTGAGAACAGGTTCAGCAGGGTCGGGTCGATGCTGTTGAGCGTCTGGGCCGCGCCGGACGGGCCGCCGACATCGGTCAGCGCCACGATGGGCACAACGACCAGCGCCACGAAGACGATGCAACCTTGCACGAAGTCGGTCAGGCTGACGGCCAGAAAGCCGCCGAACAGCGTATAGGCCATCACGACCGAGGCCGTGATCCACAGGCCCCAGCGATAATCCAGGCCGAAGGCGCTGTCGAACAGCTTGCCGCCGGCGACCATGCCGGAGGAGGTATAGAGCGTGAAGAAGATCACGATCACCACGGACGACAGGACGCGCAGCAAATGGCCGCGGTCGGCGAAGCGTTCGCCGAAATAGTCCGGAATGGTGATCGCGTCGTTGGCCTCTTCGGTGTAGACGCGAAGGCGCGGCGCGACGATGAGATAGTTCGCATAGGCGCCGACAAACAGCCCCACGCCGATCCACGCGGCCGGCAGGCCGGAGACGAACATCGCGCCCGGCAGGCCCATCATGAGCCAGCCGCTCATGTCGGAGGCGCCGGCGGACAGCGAGGCAACAGCCGGGGAAAGGTTACGGCCGCCAAGCATGTAGCCGGACACGTCGGAGGTCGATTTCCTCCACGCGTACAGCCCGATGCCCAGCATTCCAAGAAAATACAGAGCGAGCGTAATCAGTGTTCCAGTTTCCATGGGGCATGGGTAACAGGCTTCATACGCCTGCGACAACCGCCATGCCGGGATCGCCCGGCTGGAACCTGTCAGCCGCTATCAACCGTCACAGGGACGATCAGGATTCAGGATCCGCATGAAAAGTGACGGGACTTTGACGGACCGTCCGATTTCCGGGTTTTCGGACGCGCAAAAGAAAAGAGCGGCCCGTGCGGACCGCCCTTTCCTGGCGTTCGGGGTAAGTCTGGTGAAGCGGCGTATCAGGCGGCCGCGGATTCGCTTTCCGTGACCGTGCCTTCTTCCGGATCGCGCAGCACATAGCCGCGGCCCCAGACGGTTTCGATATAGTGGTTGCCGTTGGTGGCGGCGGCGAGCTTCTTGCGGAGCTTGCAGATGAAGACGTCGATGATCTTCAGCTCCGGCTCGTCCATGCCGCCATAGAGATGGTTCAGGAACATCTCCTTGGTGAGCGTCGTCCCTTTGCGCAGGGAGAGCAGCTCCAGCATCTGGTATTCCTTGCCGGTCAGGTGCACGCGCTGGCCGCTGACCTCGGTGGTCTTGGCGTCCAGGTTCACCGTGATGTCGCCGGTCTTGATGACCGACTGGGAGTGACCCTTGGAGCGGCGGACAATGGCGTTGATGCGGGCGACCAGCTCGTCCTTGTGGAACGGCTTGGTCATGTAGTCGTCGGCGCCGTAGCCCAGACCGCGAACCTTCGCGTCCACGTCGGCCGTGCCGGACAGGACCATGACCGGGGTGCCGATCTTGGCGACCCGCAGCGTCTTAAGGACGTCATAGCCGGGCATGTCCGGCAGGTTCAGGTCTAGAAGGATGATGTCGTAATCATACAGCTTGCCGAGATCGACGCCCTCTTCGCCGAGATCGGTTGTGTAGATGTTGAATCCTTCGGATTTGAGCATGAGCTCGATGGACTGAGCCGTGGAGCTGTCGTCCTCGATTAACAAGACCCGCATTGATGATCCCCCGAATGTTTTTGGCGCGAATCGTGGTGGCGCCGGACTTACCGATGGTTAACGCTTTCCCGACGCTAAGGACAAATCCTTAAAGAAGGTTAACCGCCGGGGCGAAATTACGGCGATTCGCACAACCTCCTGTCAGGGGCGACTCGGTAACGCGCGCGTTCCCGATTCTCATGGCGGGGATCAACCCGGTTCCGGGCGGCTATTCCCGTTTAATGACGGGTTAATCAGCAAATTCAATTTGTAGCGTTAACGCCGGGGAAACGCACCCGGGCATATCTTGCCGGGCAACGAAGAAAATTGCAGCCCGGACAGGCCCTTTAAACCCAATGCGCAGCGCAATTGCAGATATCGAAGCCCTGGAGCCCCGCCACTGGCGCGGCCGCGCCCGCTCTGTCGGCGGGCTGGTGATCGAGGCGTCCGGCCCGTCCGGCGCCTTTCCATTGGGCGCGCGTGCGCTCACCGGCGCGCGCGAGGGCGATCTGGAATGCGAAGTCGTCGGCGTGCGCGACGGCAAGGCGCTGCTGATGGCTTACGGTTCACTGGAGGGCGCGCGCGCCGGCGCCGATGTGCGCCTGGCCGAGGCGTCTCCCTCTGTCCGTCCCAACGCCGCATGGCTGGGGCGGGTCGTGGATGCGTTCGGCCGTCCCGCCGACGGCAAGGGCTCGCTGGACGAAGGCGACCTGCCGGTGCGTCTGCGCGCTACGCCGCCGCGGGCTTGCGAGCGCGCGCGGCTGGGCGAACGCATGACGACTGGGGTTCGCGCGCTGGATACGTTCGCGCAGGTCCGCCGCGGCCAGCGTCTTGGCATTTTTGCCGGTTCGGGCGTCGGCAAATCGGTTCTGATGTCCATGCTGGCGCGCCGCGCCGAAAGCCAGGTGGCCGTGATCGGCCTCATCGGCGAACGCGGCCGCGAAGCGCGCGAGTTTGTCGAGGACGTGCTGGGCGAGGAGGGGCTGGCCCGCTCCGTTGTCGTGCTGGCGACCTCCGATGAAAGCGCGCTGGCCCGCCGTCAGGCGGCCTGGACCACGCTGGCGGTCGCCGAATATTTCCGGGATCAGGGGCAGGACGTGCTCTGCCTGATGGATTCCGTGACCCGTTTCGCCATGGCGCAGCGCGAAATCGGCCTCGCCGCGGGCGAGCCGCCCACGACCCGCGGCTACACGCCGTCCGTCTTCGCCGAGCTTCCGCGCCTGCTGGAGCGCGCCGGCCCCGGTTACGACAATGGCGGCAAGACCGGCACGATCACCGGCCTGTTCTCCGTCCTGGTCGAGGGCGACGACATGAACGAGCCGGTCGCCGACGCCGTGCGCGGCGTGCTGGACGGCCACGTGGTCATGAGCCGGGACATCGCCGAACGCGGCCGTTTCCCGGCGATCGATGTCTTGAAGACGGTCTCGCGCGCCATGCCGGACTGTCAGACCCCGGAGGAGCAGCAGATCACGCGGCAGGCCCGCCGCATGCTCTCTTCATACGCGGACATGGAAGAACTTATCCGGATCGGCGCCTATCAGCGCGGATCCGACCCGGAACTGGATCAGGCCATCGCGCTCAATCCGGAGCTGGAAGCGTTCCTGGCGCAGGACAAGAATGAGGCGACCTCGATGGAGGAAAGCTTCACGCGCCTGCAGGGAATTTTGAGTGGCAGGGGTATGAACCAAGAGGATAACAATGAATAGATCTCATGAATCCCTGATCCGTCTGGCGCGGTTCAAGGTTGAGGGTCTGCAAAAGCAGATGGCCGAACTGGACCGCGCGCGCGGTTCGCTCGGCCGCAAGGCGGACGAGCTGGAACAGGACGTCCAGCGCGAGCAGGAAGCCGCCGCCGCCGACCCGCAATCGGGCGCGGCCTATGGCGCCTACGCCAAGGCGGTGATCGAGCGCCGCGAGAACATCAAGCGCTCCCTCAACGAAGTCGACGAGCAGGCCGAGGCGATGCGCGCCGACCTGCGCGCCGCCTTCGAGGAACTGAAGAAATACGAACTTCTGGAGGAAAGGCGTAAGGCGCGGGATCGCGCCGCCGCCCAGAAATCCGAAAACGACGAGCTGGACGAGGCCGGATCCCGCATGGCGGGCTAGCCGGACGTCGGGATCGCGCTGCCGCTTCGCCGGACATTGTCCAGCAGCGCCGGTTCGATCTCCATATCCTTGCCGTGCAGCACCGACACGTCGCCGGTTGTCTCGAACACCACCGCCTGGACCTCTTCCAGGCGGTGGATGTTTTCCGACCGCAGCTTGGCGTAGAGGTCGTGCTCGGTAACTTTGGCGGCCTTCAGGTTGTCGAACAGGATTTCACCGCGCTCCATCAACAGCAGCGGCTTGTTGTCCATCACCACCTCGCCGCGCCAGCGTTTGCGCGCCATCGCCGAAATTTCCTGAATTGCAAACAGCGCCGCCAGCCCGATCAGGCCCAGCGCGATGGGCAGGCTGGGCGTCAGGATGATCGTGCCGAGCATGGAGCCGACGGCGACGGTGGTGACAAAGTCGAACGCCGACATTTGCGAAAAACTGCGAAGCCCGGCGATGCGCGCCAGCAGGATTAGTCCCGCAAAACCGGTCAGCGCGCCCAGCGCCACCCGCCATGCCGCCGTCCAGTCTGACGGCGCAAACCATTCAATCATTTCCAGCCTCCCCTATATCGCCCGTCATTCCGGCGCTTGCAGTTCCGCGCCAAGGGCTTAGGTGTTTGCCCATGTCAGATAAGTCCCGTTTCCGCCTTCCGTTCCTGAAATCTTCGCCCGTCGTGCCGCTGGTGCGGCTGGAAGGGGCGATTTCCGCCACGCCCTCACGCTTCGACCGCGCGCTGAATCTCGCCGGGGTCGGGGATGCGCTGGACAAGGCGTTCACGGTGAAGAAGGCGAAAGCCGTGGCGCTGGTCATCAATTCGCCGGGCGGCGCGCCGGTGCAGTCCAACCTGATTCATCGCCGCATCCGCGAGCTGGCGGACAAGCATGACAAGCAGGTGCTGGTCTTCTGCGAGGATCTGGCCGCCTCCGGCGGTTACTGGATCGCGCTGGCGGGGGACGAGCTATATGCCGACGCCGGCTCCATCGTCGGCTCCATCGGCGTGATTTCAGCCAGTTTCGGTTTCACCGGTCTGATGGAGAAGGCGGGCGTGGAGCGGCGGCTCTATACCGCTGGCAAAAACAAATCGATGCTGGACCCGTTCTCCCCGGAAAACCCGGAGGATATCGAGCGGCTGAAGACCATCCAGAAAGGCATGCACGCCCAGTTCAAGGCGCTGGTGAAATCCCGGCGCGAGGGCAAGCTAACCGCCGATGACGAGACGCTGTTCAATGGCGATGTCTGGCTTGGCGAGGAAGCGGCAAAACTGGGCCTGATCGACGCCACCGGTTCGGTGCGCGCCATCCTACGGGAAAAGTTCGGCGATGACGTCCGGGTCAAGCCGTTCGGCGGGCCGAAGAAATCCCTGGTCGGCAAGCTGCTCTCCGGCGGCGCCAGCGCGTTCGCCGCCGAGGTCGAACACCGCGCCGCCTATTCCCGTTTCGGGCTTTAGGGCATGGGAACCGGCCTGATTACCCTGATCCTGGTCGGCGCCGCCGTGGCGGCGTTCTTCTTCTGGGGCGGCAGGAAAACGCGGGATCGCCGTAACCGCGCCGCCGACGCGGCCGAAAAGGCGGTCCGCGACCGCATGAACGGGGAGTCTAGGTCAGACCCGTCGTCTTCAGAGTCTCATAAGCCCGAATAACCGCCTGCAGGCGGTCTTCCAGAGACCGGTCGCCGCCATTGGCGTCCGGGTGCAGGCGTTTGACCAGTTCGCGGTAGCGCTGGCGGATATCGCCGGCTGAGGCCGCCTCGCTCAGATTCATTTCCTCAAGCGCTTTTTTCTGCAGCTTGGTCAGACGGCGGGTCTGGGGCTGCGGCTGTCCCGGCTTGGCGCCGCCGAACAGGCCGTGCGGATCGGAAAAGATCGTCGTCCAGTCGCGGTTGGCGCGGGAGGCCGCATCGCCGCGGCGGGAGCCGTTCTTGAAATCCCAGGTCGGGCGGTGGCCGTAATAGCCGCTTTCCTGGAACGCCTTGATCTCGCCCTCGCTCATGCCGTCGAAGAAGTCCCAGGAGCGATTGTATTTCGCCGCGTGTTCGGCGCAGAACCAGTAGAAATGCTTCAGGTCCTCGGGCGATTTCGGCGCGCGGCATTCGCCTTTGCGCACACACCCGGCCCACTCGCAGGTCTGCTCGCCTGTACGCGCCTCTTCCTTTCCGGGCGGTTTGACCCGTATGTCCCGAAACTTGGGGCGATATTGGAACGCGCCTGACATAACGCAGAGATTATGGGCAGCGACCGCCCCCCGGGCAACGACTTGACAAGCGTGAAAGGCAGATAGGGCTATGGGCGAGACAGCGAAACGGATTCAATCGGCGCTGGAGACCGCATTTCCGGGCGCTTATATCGCGCTGCAGGACGAATCCGCCCTGCATGAGGGCCATGCCGGCGCGCCCGATGGCGGCGAGAGCCATTTCGCCGTCGCCGTCGTCTGGAACGGCTTCGAGGGCATGAATCGCGTTGCCCGTCACCGCGCGGTGAACGCGGCGGTGGACGCTGAATTTTCCGGCCGGCTGCACGCGCTGCGCATTCGAGCCCTGACGCCGGAAGAGGCGGAATAGCGCCTTAAACGCCTTCCGGAACGGCGAAATCGGGTTCCGGGGCGGGCGAGATTCGCAACAGCGTGATCTGGTTGCGCTGGCGCTTCAGCACTTCGAAACGGTGATCGTGGAAGGCGAAGATCTGGCCGGTTTCCGGGATCGTCTGCGCCTCGTGAATCACCAGACCGGCAATGGTGACTGCTTCCTCGTCCGGCAGGTTCCAGTCCATGGCGCGGTTGAGGTCGCGGATCGGGACGGACCCCTCCGCGATGACAGAGCCGTCGCCCTGCGTTTTCAGGCCCTGCACGCGCTCGTCATGCTCGTCCTCGATCTCGCCGACGATCTCTTCGAGAATATCCTCCAGCGTGATCAGGCCCATCAGCGCGCCATATTCGTCGACCACCAGCGCGAAATGCTCGCGCTTGCGGCGGAAGGCGTTCAATTGCTCCAGCAGGGACGTCGTCTCCGGCACAAACCACGGCTCGCGCGTTACATCCCGAACCTCGATCTGCGAAAGGTCGCCGCCGACCGCGCGAAGCGCCCGCGACAGGTCCTTGGCGTGCAGCACGCCCACAATGTTCTCGGCGTCGTCCTCATAGGCGGGCAGGCGGGTATGGGCGCTGTCCAGCGCCTCGTCGACCAGCTCCTCGGCGGTCTTGGCCAGGTCCAGCATGTTCATGTTCTTGCGGTGGACCATCACGTCCTCGACCGTCAGGTCGCGCAAATCCAGAACGCCGCCCAGCATGTCGCGGTCATGTTTGACCACGCCGCCTTCATGGTGGTGCAGGTCGACCGCGCCGCGGATTTCCTCATGCGCGTCCAGCGCGTCGCCTTCCACCTTGATCCCGAAAATGCCCAGCGTCAGGCGCACGATGAAACGCACCGCGGCGACAATCGGGGCAAACAGGAAAACGATGATCTGGATGGGCCGCGCGACCGTGGTGGCGAACCGGTCGGCGTTGGACAGGGCATAGCTCTTGGGCAGGACCTCCGAAAAGATCACGACAAGAGCGGTCATCGCCGCTGTGGCGTAGGCAACGCCCGCCTCGCCGAACATCTGCACGAAGGCAACCGTGGCCAGCGCAGAGGCGAGGATATTGACCAGATTATTGCCCAGCAGGATCGCGCCGATCAGGCGCTCCCTGTCTGCAATCAGGACATTGGCGATGCGCGCGCCGCCGTCTCCCTGCTTTTCCCAGCCGTGCAGGCGGGCGCGGGACGCGGCCGTCAGGGCGGTTTCGGAGCCGGAAAAGAATCCGGACAGCATCAGCAGGAAGGCGATGGCGATCAGGGTGGCAGTCAGGCCGAAAATCATCAGGGCTTGGTTTCATCCTCCAGAAAAGTCGCCAGCGCGCCGGGGTCGGCGTCGGGCTCTATGAACGCCTCGCCCAGCCCCTTGGTCAGGATCAGGGTGATGCGTCCGCCCGACACTTTCTTGTCGTCCGCCATGCGCTGCATAAGCCGTTCAGCAACATAGGGCCCGCCGCCCAGCGTTTGAAGACTGTGCGGAAGCCCGTGTGCGGAAAGATGCGCGGCAAGGCGGTCCGCCGCGTCTTCTGCGCACAATCCCAGCCGCGCGGAATAGCGCGTCGCCGCCGCCATGCCCCAGGCGACGGCCTCGCCATGAATGACGCCGCCGTCATAGCCGGCTTCGGCCTCCGCCGCGTGGCCGAATGTGTGGCCGAAATTCAAGAGGGCGCGGACGCCGGTTTCCCGTTCGTCCTCTGCCACGATGCGGGCTTTCCAGGCCGCGGAGCGGTGCACGGCTTCGGCCACGGCCTCCGGCTCGGCGGCGAGGACGTCCTGTCCCTTCGCCTCCAGCCAGTCGAAAAACCCGGCGTCGCGGATCAGCGCGTATTTCAGCACTTCCGCATAACCGCCGCGGCGCTCGCGGCCGGGCAGGGTGGCGATGAAGCGGGTATCGGCGACCACCAGTTTGGGCTGGTGGAATGCGCCGACCAGATTCTTGCCGCGCGCCGTATTGATCCCCGTCTTGCCGCCGACCGAGGAGTCGACCTGCGCCAGCAGCGTTGTCGGGATCTGGATGAAGGACGTTCCGCGCTTGAGTATGGCCGAGGCGAACCCGGCCAGATCGCCGGCCACGCCGCCGCCGAACGCGATCACCGCGTCGCCGCGTTCGGTCCGGCGCTCCAGCAGCGCGTCCAGCACGCGTTCCAGCTCCGAAAAGGATTTCTGCGCTTCGCCCGGTTCGATGAGGATTGGCTCCACGGCGACATTCGCCGCCGCCAGCGTATCGGTCAGCGCCTTGCCGTGCAGTCCCCAGACCGTGCGGTCGCTGATCACGCTGGCGGTTCCGCGCGGGAAATATTCCCCGGCGCTATTGCCAAATCGCTCCAGCGCGTCGGGGCCGATCAGGATGGGGTAGGACCGGTCGCCCAGATCGACGGTCAGGTCATGTCCGCTCATGTCCGCGCGTATCCGTGCTGTTCCAGCGATTGCAGGATGGCGCGCACGGCCGTGTCATGCGGGCCGGGGCCGCAATCGACCACGATATCGGCCTGTCCGTAGGCCGGGTCGCGGGTTTCCGCCAGTTTTTCCAGAACGTCCCGCGGATTCTTGCCGCGCAGCAGGGGCCGCGTGTTCCGGCGGGAGACGCGTTCGGCCAGGATATCCAGATCAACGCGCAGCCAGACGGACACGGCGCGATCCTTGATCAGGCCGCGCGTCTGGTCGTTCATGAACGCGCCGCCGCCGGTGGCCAGAACACAGGGGCCGTCATCGACCAGGCGGGCAATGACCTTGCGTTCGCCGTCGCGGAAATGCGCCTCTCCGAATTCGTCGAAAATCTCGCTCACCGTGCGGCCCGCCGCCTTCTCTATTTCCTCGTCCGCGTCATAGAACGGTATACGCAGCCGTTTCGCCAGACGCCGGCCGACCGTGGTCTTGCCCGCGCCCATTAATCCGACCAGAGCGATTGTCTTTTCGCGGCGGGGCTTGTCCGCCGAACTTCCGCCAGTTTGATGAGTCATGTATGTCGAGCTTTAGGGATAGCCCGCGCCCGCCGCAAGGCGCAGAAAGGCGGGGTGGATATTTTCGCGGCGCCGCTGTTTGCTGGCGCACGCCTTGAGATAAGTTCTGGAGACAAAGATGCGTCTGACCCTGTTCGCCATCATCGCAATCCTGGTGATCTTCATCGGCGGCTTCGCATGGCTGCTGGCGGTGGCGAACGGCATGGATCCGGGCGATGAGGAGGTTCGCGTTGAAATTGAAGTCCCTGCTGAAGAATAGCGCGCTTGGCGTGACGCTGGCCGCCTGCGCCGGCGCGGCGCTGGCCCAGTCCATCACGTCCGAGCCGCTGCGCCCGGTCGATCCGTTCGATGTCAGCGCGCTGGACCGCAGCGAAGGGGCGCTGCCCGAGACACTGTGGCGCGGCTCCAACGCCGCCACGGCGCGCGCCGCGATCGAACGCGCCCCGGCGCCGTCGCAATCGGCGGCCGTGAACCGGCTGACCGCGCGGGCGCTGCTGTCCGGCGGCGCGCCGCCCGACGGCGCGGCGGGCGATCAGGCGCTGGCCGCGCTGCGCATGGAGACCGCCTGGAATATAGGTTTCGCCGAGGACGTGGCCGAGCTGGGCCGCCGCACGCCGGCCATAGAGGAAGCGCCGGATCTGTCGCGCCTGAAAGCCGATGCCGAGCTGTCGCTGGGCCAGCTGGACCAGGCCTGCCAGACGGCGAACCGCCTGAAAGACGGGCGGGACGAGGCTTACTGGCTGCAGCTTCGAGCGGTCTGCCTGACCCGCGCCAATGATTCCGCCGCCCGCCTGACCGAGGATCTGGCGCGCGCCGCCGGACCGGACGAGAATTTCGACACCGCCATGTCGCTGGCCTATGGCGACGAGGTTGAGGAAGTGGAGCCGGCAAGCCCGCTTCTTCTGGCCATGGCGCTGAACAGCAACACGACGATCCGCCTGAAGCTGGACGAGCTTTCGCCGCCGGTCCTGACTGCCCTGACGCTGGGCGAGGGGCCGGAAGAGATCAAACCCGTGCTGGCCCGCAAGGCGGCGGGGATGGGCCTGATCTCCGCCGGGGCGCTGGCTGAAATCTATCGCAGCGTGCAGCCGCCCGAGACCGAGGGCGTGGCCGCGGACCTGATGGCCGCGGCGATGAACGCCGAGGGCGAGACGCGCGAGGCGCTGTTGTTCCGCGCCGCCGAGAGCCTGACCGATCCGGCGATGAAAGCGGACGCGGTGGCCGAGGCGCTGGACGGCGCCCGCACGGCGGAGGATTTCATGCTGACCGCCCGGCTCTATCGCCCGGTGATGGCCAATATCGAGCGGTCCGGCGATCACGCCATTCTGTTCGCCCGCGCCGCCGCGGCGGGCGGCGATCCGGAACTGGCGGAGCTGTGGCGCGAGCGGGCGACGACCCGCCGCCGCCGCCGCCGGCCTCCTCGCTGAGCGCGCCGCTGGATGCGGATGGCGATGGCGCGCCGGAGCCGGTTTCCCTGACCACGCCGGCCTCGCAACGCGCCAGTTTCGATCCGCCGTCGGACACGGATCTGGCGCGGCTGAACGCGCTGATCGATCTTTATCCCTCCGCCCGCGGCGAACTGGCCGTCGAGCGGCGGCTGGATGAGGGCGGCGCGAATGCAGGGTTCGAGGCGCTGATGCTCTCGGCGATGGGCGGCGAGCCGCTGTCCCCGGACATGCGCGCGGCGTTCCTGGAAGCCGATGGCGGCGCGGTGAGCGGGGCGCTGGTCCTGACGCTGGCGGCCGCGGCGGAAGCGGGCGCGAAGGCCGAGACCGGGCTGCTGGCCGCGGCGCTGCTGGGCGACAGCCCGGCGGCGGCCTCCGATGCTGATCTGTACAGCGCGGTGTCGGCCTTGCGCCGGGCCGGGCTGAATGACAGCGCGGCGGAGATCGCGGTGGCCGCGGTGCTCGCCCGGCGCAGATGAGGGGCGCGGACGCCGCCGCGATCGAAGCCTTTCTCGAGATGATGAGCGCCGAGCGGGGCGCTTCCGCCAACACGCTTTCGGCGTATCGCCGCGATCTTGAAGATTTCTCGGTCCGGCTGGGCGCGGACGGGCAGAGCCTGAAATCGGCCAATGCGGACGGCGTGGCGAAATGCCTGTCCGCCTTTGCGGGCGAGGGGCTGGCCGCCACGACGCAGGCGCGGAAACTCTCCGCCGCGCGGCAATTCTTCCGCTTCCAGCGCGCGGAGAAGCAGCGCAAGGACGACCCGACCGAGACGCTGGATTCGCCGGGGAGGGGCCGCCCGCTGCCCAAGACGATGAGCGAGGGCGATGTCGACCTTCTGCTGGAGGCGGCGCGGTCCGACGAAAGCACGGCGGGCCTGCGCACGCGCTGCCTGATCGAGGTCCTGTACGCCGCCGGCCTGCGGGTCAGCGAGCTGGTGTCGCTGCCGGTTTCCGCGGTGGCGCGGCGCGAGCGTTGCCTGATGATCCGCGGCAAGGGCGGCAAGGAGCGGCTGGCGCCGCTGAACCCCGATGCGCTGGACGCCATCGCCGCCTGGCGCGCGGTGCGGGACCGCACATTGCCGCCCAAGGGAACGAAACAGTTCGACAAGGCCGAGAAATATCTTTTCCCCTCGCGCGCCGCCGCCGGGCACCTGACGCGGGAGCGGTTCGCGCAAATTCTCAAGGCGCTGGCGCTGAAAGCCGGCCTCGACGCCTCGAAAATCTCGCCCCACGTCTTGCGCCACGCCTTCGCCAGCCATCTGCTGGCGCGGGGCGCCGATTTGCGCAGCGTCCAGACCCTGCTGGGCCATGCCGATATCTCCACGACGCAGATTTACACGCACGTTCTGGAGGAACGGCTGAGACGGCTGGTCGAAGACGCGCACCCGCTGGCGCGGGAGGATTAGCGATTCGCTGATCTCACAGTCCCTTCTCCCCTGTGGAGGGGAGAAGGTGGCCCGGAGGGCCGGATGAGGGGAGGCGTTGGAGGCAGGCGCTTTGTTCTGAGAGCCGCCCCCTCACCCTTTCGCGTAGCCAATCAAAGATTGGGCGCTCAAGCCCTCTCCCCCTCTCGGGGGCGAGGGGACTTCTTTTCCGGCATTATGTATCAAAAGCACCAGATAGCGAACTCCCCTCAAGCCCTTTGATTATCTAGAATCTGGGCATGAAGGCACTAGAGAAAAAGCGTGACGAATTGCGCGCGGAGATCAAGGCCCTTCGCGCTGATCTCAAAACCGTTGAAGCTGCTATCAGGATCATGGGCGGGGACACCTCGCCCCAGCGCATATTCAAGCGCGGCCAGTTGAAACGCCTAGTCTGTGACGCCATGCGCGAAGGCGCGGAGAGCAACAGGGACATTGCCCTTGTGGTCATCCGTGAAATGGACTGGGAGGCCACAGACGAACGCGTCAGAGATATAACCGTGCGCGTGAAAGACGTGACCAAGACGCTGCGCGGCCAGATGCTGGCGCTCAAGAAGGCCTGACTCACATACGCAAAGGCCTGCGGCGGTAACACGTCGCAGGCCTAAGGCGTTGAGGGACGGTTGCCCGCCCCGCTCTTAACTAGCGGCCACCGTGGTAGTGATCGCCGCTAGCTTAATGGACTAGCAGAGACTTAGACTAGCCGTGTGCCATCTGCTGAGCAAGTTGATTGCCCTTGATTTCCGCAAATCGCCGTATCAAAAGAAAAGACAATGGCTATTTCCCCTGCATTATGCGCGATCCGAGCGTTGCGTGTGTTTCCGCTTCCCGCGGCGCTCGACATGCACCTTTCCAAGTGTGTCATGATCGCTGCTTTCGCGGACGAGCCTCTCAGCCTTGCGCATGTCCTTGGCCTTCGCTTTGTTCCGAACATCAGCATATGCCATCCGCACACGGGTCGTGAGGGCATCCAGACCTCCGAATTTTCCCGCGGGGTTCTGGTAGGGGATCAAGGCCCAGTAATTGGCAATCGAATCGGCTTCGAGAACATTTCGGATACGGTTCACTAATTCTTCCGGTGTTTCGGTAGTTTGAATGACAAACGCCATATGACGTTTGTCATGCATGGCGGGCCGGAAGGCGCGGCCGATTGCGGTTCGTATCGACATTAGCTCACGGACACATAAGTCATTGTCGTACTTAAAGAAAACTTGGAGAATTACAACGTTTTGCTGGCGCATGGATAAGGCTCCTTTTCTGCGCAAGGAGCCAAAGGGCGGCTTGACTAATTCCTCGGAATCTGCCAATTAGAAAATTCGAAAACAACAGCTTGCCACCCGTTGGCAATTAAAGTTTCAGCCCGCACGATTGCGACTCGTGCGGGCTTTTTAATACCCTGATTCAATATTCGGCGCCAAGTAAGACGTTCCGCTTACGTTCTACGCCGCCGCGCGCTGCCAATATCCTTTCCAATTCCGGCTGACGCCTGACGCCATGGCCAGCGTCAGAGCACGGCCCGCCAGTTCACCATTCGCCTCGCGGCGGTGATCCTCGCGCCACGCGGCCTCGCCCGCATACTGGTGCAGGTAGCCGGGGCTGACGTGGTGGTGCTGGCCCGTGACCATGCGGCGCAGGCGGGAGAAATAGGACTCCACATTGTTCGTATGCGCGCCCTGATCGCTATAGGCGTCACGGTGATTGATCCGGCCCATGGGATAGGCAACGGCCAGACGGTCCCAATGGGCGGCTTCGTCCGCGAAGATGATGGTCTGTTCTTTCAGGACGCGGGCGGCGATATCGACGCCATCGGACTCAAACTTGGCGACGAACGGCAGGGTGCGGCCCTGACGCTGGCGCAGAGCAACCACAACGCGGCGCTTGCCGGTCTGGTGACGGGCAAGGCGGCGGTCAATGCGTTCCTCGGCAAAGTTCGCCGGGCGGATATGACCGCCAACATGGCAACCGTCGATTTCGACAACGCCGTCCAGCTTCATGCCCTTGGTTTCAAGCGCCATGGCCTCGCGCAGCTTGTGCGACAGGACGAAGGCCGTCTTGTATTGGCAGTCCAGATCGCGGCTCATTTGCAGCGCGGAAATGCCCTTGACGGCGTTCACGAAGATGCAGATCGCGGCCAGCAGGTCGGTAAAGTCCATCTTGCGGGAGGCGAAGATCGTCCCGCTGGTCACGCTGAACTGGTGGTGACACGCCTTGCACTTGAACTTGCGGCGCGTGGTGATGCTGTAGGCTTCCAGACAGCCGCAGCGCGGGCAAACCGGCCCCCCGTCCGTCTCAACCCAGCGGATCGAACAGAACGTCTTGTAAGCGGCATCCTCGCCCGCCTTGTAGATCTCCTTGAGGGAGAGGGAGCGGGCTTGGGCGGAGAGAAGAAAGTGCTGCGTCATTTGTCATCGTTTCCAGTGCTTATGCACTAGATATAATGACCATATGTCACCATTGCAAGGGCAAACGTCATCATTTATGATGCTTTCAACATCATAGGAGACGAATCATGCCCGAACGGAATCAATGGGAGGACCGCGCCGCGAACCTCCTGAAAGCCGAGTTGAAGCGAAAGGGCCTGACTTACGCCCAGCTTGCCGAGCGGCTGGAAACGGTCGGGGTCAGCGACAGCGAACGCAATATCCGAAACAAAATCAGCCGGGGAAAATTCACGGCAGCGTTTCTGCTGGCGTGTTTAAGCGCAATCAACGTGACGGATTTGCGGTTATCCTAGAAGTCCGGCTTTCTTTAGCTGCTTACTGTTCAGGCGCAGCTTTCCGTAAGTCTCACTGTCGCCGTGCGCCTTAGTGCGCTCGGTCCCGTGAAGGGTAATCCAACTGATATCGCCCCTGATCCAGTAATCTTGGGGGATTTCGACTTCTAGCCCAAAGGTTGGTGTCTTTTCATTCAGACCACCGGATTCTAGCTGAGGCTTCCCCCAAAGGGTGATCTTGCCCCTGCCGGCAAGCTCTTTGATCTGCGCTGGCCCATCGTCCCCCAGGTGCTTCTTGACGGCCCTATAAGCAGCGGTCAGGTCTAAGTCGGGTTTCGGTGTTAGGCCTCGATTTCGCACAGCCTGAAACACGATCCATGAGACCGTGACAACCAGCCCCAGTAGACCAGTATAAAATAGTAGGGCGCCAACTAACGTAGGCAGTGTTGGGAATACGTTCGGAGCGCCGATCATCACGGCCTCCAACCCGAACAAGATTGTGAGCTTAGTCCTCTCCCCCATAAGGGGCATGTTGTCGGAAAAGTTGTGCACGGGGAAGCCTTACTCATTTGAAAGTCTCCCGGCCTTGGTGCGCTTGATACATAATGCCGTTCTTTTCTTTTTCTCTTTTCTAGCTCCCGGAATCCGCGTCAGCGGATGTCCGGGATCCAGTTTGCGGCGGGTCCGCCGTCTCTGGTCCCCGGATATTGGCTAGGCCAATTCCGGCGACTGTCGGGAGAGGATGCGCCGAAAGCTCCGCAGGTCCTTTGACCTCGGAGGTGTTGGGTGAGTGAGGGAAGCGGCGCGCGTTTCGGACGCTGGCCGTATTTATTATTGGATTGCTTTGCGAACCGAAGCTGCGCGCCGCTGACGTTTGAACCTGCCTGAAGTTGGCCTTGCGACCGTTTTTCCTTCGCAGTCCCTTCCGACAGGCCGGAGCGGTCATCGGGCAAGGTCTCCTCCCGAGACGCCTCCGGCGCCGTTCCCCGCCCCATGCGACCCGAGCTCATGGTCCCTCGCGGCAGCGAACAGGAGGGAGTATGGCGCAGGTGGAGACCCGGTCTGATATTTCCGTGTTTGTCCCTGCTTTCCCGGCCCTTCGAGACGCCGCGCCCTTGGCGCGGCTCCTCAGGGGAAGCGTGATGGACGCGGGTGGAGAAACAGTAGCTTCATACCCCCGACCCTTAGCCTGAGGAGCCCGCAAGGGCGTCTCGAAGGCGGGGTCCGGGAACAGCGAATTTCCTCCGCAAACCCGGAGGAAATTCCCTAGTAGTTGTCGCCCATCACGCCTTGCGGCGTGGAGTTGTCGCGGGCTTCGTCCATCCAGGGGTCTTCCATGACTTCCGGGTCGAGTTGCGAATCCTCGTCGATCATGGCGCAGGCCGAGAGGCCGAGGATGGCGGTCAGGCCGGCGAGCAGGCCGATGCGGCTGGAAAGTCTGGTCATGAAGTCCCCCTGGTCCGGGCGCGGCGGCGCGCCCCGGAACCGATTAGACGGCGCCGCGCCGGGCGCGGTCAAATGGCGATTGCGTGACTACTGCGTCCGGCTTTCGCGGCGGGCCATGAAGGCCAGGCGCTGCAAGAGCTCCACGTCCTGTTCGGTCTTCAGGAGGGCGCCGTAGAGCGGGGGCAGCAGCTTGTTCGGTTCCTTTTCGCGGATCGTCTCGGGGTCGATATCCTCGACCACCAGCAGTTTCAGCCAGTCGAGGAGTTCGGAGGTGGAGGGCTTCTTCTTCAGGCCCGGCGCCTCGCGAAGCTGGAAGAAGGCTTTCATCGCCTCGGAGACCAGGCGCGGCTTGATGTCCGGGAAATGCACCTCGACGATATCCTTCATCGTCTCCTCGTCCGGGAAGGCGATGTAGTGGAAGAAGCAGCGGCGCAGGAAGGCGTCCGGCAGCTCCTTCTCGTTGTTCGAGGTGATGATGACGATGGGGCGCTGTTTCGCCGTGATCGTCTCGCCGGTCTCATAGACATGGAATTCCATGCGATCGAGCTCCTGCAGGAGGTCGTTGGGGAATTCGATGTCGGCCTTGTCGATTTCGTCGATCAGCAGGATCGGGCGCTCTTCCGAGGTGAAAGCCTGCCAGAGCTTGCCGCGGCGGATATAGTTGGAAATGTCGTGGACGCGGTCATCGCCGAGCTGGGAGTCGCGCAGGCGGGCCACGGCGTCATATTCATAGAGGCCCTGGGCGGCCTTGGTCGTGGACTTGATGTGCCATTCCAGCAGCGAACAGCCGAGGGACTTGGCGATCTCTATGGCCAGCATCGTCTTGCCGGTGCCCGGTTCGCCCTTCACCAGAAGCGGGCGCTCCAGCGCCACCGCCGCATTGACCGCGACCCGCAGATCCTCGGTCGCGACGTAATTTTCCGTGCCCTCGAAACGCGCCATGTAGCCTTGCCTTTTGCCTGTTTCCGAACCTTCGCAATTGCAGCGAAGCTAGGGGCGGAGACCGCGCGCGGCAAGGCCGCAAGCGGGTGACGTAAACGTCAGCCCAGATGCGATTTGCGCGGACCGGAACGCTGCGCCAAGGTGCGCGTCGAAGTTTTGACGGTTTCGGGGAGCGACATGCGAATAGCGGTAATTTGCGCGGTTCTGGTTCTGGCGGCGGCCTGTGACGATACGGGCGCCGACAGCGCAAGCGCCTATGACGAGGCGGTTGCGGGGCTGGAGAAGCAGGATGGCTTCTTCGATGTCTGGGTGGATGCGGAGGAGGGCCGGGTGCTGGCCGAACTGCCCGCGCCCGGCGAGGACGGCGTGGCCCTGACGGCCATCTATGCGCAGCGGCTGTCGGCCGGGTTGGGCTCCAACCCGCTGGGGCTGGACCGGGGCTGGGGCGATTCCGGGCAGTTGGTAACGTTCCGCGTGGTCGGGCCGAAACTGGTCGTGGCCGCCGAGAATACCCGCTATCGCGCAACCGCGGATAATCCGCTGGAGCAGGACGCGGTGGATGAGTCCTTTGCGGACTCTTTCCTGTGGTCGGGCGAGATTGTCGGGCGCGGACCGGACGGCGCCGTGCTGGCCGATATCAGCGGCATGGTGAGCCAGGATGGGCTGCAGCTGGCCGGGGCGATGGACGAGGACGGGGCCGGGTTTGCGCTGGACGCGGGCCGGTCCATGGTCGATCCGGGATCGGTTCTGACCTTCCCGGACAATGTGGAGCTGGATTCCTTCCTGACCTTCGCCTCCGCCAATCCGGGGCCGGAAGTGCGGGCGACGGCGGCGAACCCGAACGCGGTGACGCTGCGCCAGCATCATTCCTTTGTGCGGCTGCCGGGCGAGGGGTTCGAGCCGCGGGAATTCGACCCGCGCGTCGGCACGATCCACACGGCTTTCTATGATTATTCCGCGCCGCTGGATGAGGCTGTGGTGAAACGCTACGCCGTGCGGCACCGCCAGACCGAGGGCGAGCCGATCACCTATTATATCGATCCGGGCGCGCCGGAGCCGGTGAAGAGCGCGCTGATGGAGGGCGCGTCCTGGTGGGGCGAGGCGTTCGAGGCGGCGGGCTATCCCGGCGGTTTCAAAGTGGAGGAATTGCCGGAAGGCGCGCATCCGCTGGACGCCCGCTACAACGTGGTTCAGTGGGTGCATCGCCAGACGCGCGGCTGGTCCTATGGCGGCGGCGTGGTGGACCCGCGCACGGGCGAGCGGATCAAGGGTCATGTGATCCTCGGCTCCCAGCGCGTGCGGCAGGACCGGATGATTTTCGAGGGACTGGCCGGGACCGCGAAGGTTGGCACCGGCGAGGATGACGACCCGGTGGAGCTGGCGCTGGACCGCATCCGCCAGCTTTCAGCGCACGAGGTCGGGCACGCGATCGGCGTGCATCACAATTTCGCGGCCAGCGCCTATGACCGGCAATCGGTGATGGATTATCCCGCGCCGTGGGTGAAGGCGCGCGGCGACGGCACGCTGGATTTCTCCGACGCCTATGACGTCGGGATCGGCGAATGGGACAAGTTCGCGATCACCTGGCTTTATGACGACGCGCCCGAGGGCGAGAGCGAGCGGGCGTTTCTGGACAATCTGGTCGAGGACGCGCGGGAGCAGGGCCTGGTCTATATCGCCGATGGCGACGGGCGCGCGCCCGGGACGGGCCACGCCAGGACCAGCGTCTGGGACAATGGCGCGGACGCGGCGCGGGAGCTGAACAATGTGATGCGGGTGCGCCGCATCGCGCTGGACAGTTTCGCCGCCGACCGCATCCAGGCCGGCGACCCGATGGCGGATCTGCGCGAGGTGTTCGTGCCGATCTATCTCTATCACCGCTTCCAGACCGCGGCGGCCGCCAAGATGATCGGCGGTTATGATTACGCCTATGCGGCGCGCGGGGACGGGGCGGAGCCGCCGCGGCCGGTGGGCGCGGCGGATCAGCGCCGGGCGCTTTCGGCGGTGCTGGACACGCTGTCGCCGCAGGCGCTGGACGTGGATGACGCGGTGCTGGGCGTTCTGGCGCCGGCCAATCCGGACCGGGAGCTGGCGGGCGGGGAGCTGTTCGAGAATCGCAGCGCCCCGGCCTTCGATCTGATCGCGGCGGCGGAAAGCGCGGCGGACATCACGCTGGGATCGCTGCTGGATTCGCGGCGGGCGGAGCGTCTGGCGCAGGCGGAAGGCGGCGCGCCGGACTTTGGCGCGGTGCTGGACGCCGCGGACGCGGCGCTGTTCACGCCGGGGGAAGAGGAAACGGCGCGGCAGACCCGGATCCGTCATGCGGTGCAGGGGCGTTATGTGTCCGCGCTGATCGCGCTGGACCAGGACGCCGCGGCGTCGCTTTCCGTGCGGTCGGAAGCGCGGGCGCGGCTGAAGCGAGTCTATGGACGCTTGCGGGTGGCCGACAGCGAGGCGGCGGCGTGGCTGGCTGACCGGGTGGAGGCGCATCTGGCGCGTCCGGCCAGCGCGGCCGACCCGCAGGTGGCAGGCCCGGAAACGCCGCCGGGCAGCCCGATCGGCTCGACGCGGTAGAGGGGTAGGAAAAGGCGGCCGTCAGGCCGCCTTTTCTTTTGAAAGGCGCTGTTTGAGGGCGCTGGCGATATCGCCCATCGTGGACTTCCAGTCGCCCCAGTTTTCCGGGGAGAAGGCGCGCGTCTGCGGATACCAGAGCAGACGGCCCGCGCCGAGCAGCGGCCAGTGCGACTTGTAGGCGATGAACCAGACATCGGCGCCGGTGGAGGCGGCGAGGTTGGTGGAGGCGTTCATCGGGCCGATGGACAGGTCCAGCGCCGCGCCGAGGGCGGCGACGCCGTCCAGATCGTCCTTGAGGTCCAGATCGTCGAGCTGGTGGATCTTCACGCCGTAATCGGCTTCGGCGCGGGCCAGTTCGTCCGCCGTGTCGCCATATTGCAGGCTGACGAAACTGACGCCGGGCGTTTCCAGAACGCTGCGCCATTGCTCGAACGGTGAGAAGAATTTCGAGCGCTGGGTGGTCATCAGCATGGATTTCCACACGATGCCGACTTTCGGCCCCGGGCCGATGGCGTCCAGCTGCGCCTTGATGGCGGCGACGCATTCGGGGTCCGGCGTCATGTATCCGCTGCGGTCCGGGAAGGCGGCGGTTTCGCCGCGGAAAGCGCGGGCCAGCTCGCCCATGGGCAGCCAGACATCGCAGCCGCCCTGCTCTTCCAGCCATGTGACGGCGCGGAATTTCTTGCCCTCGGCCTCGAACGTGCCGTGCTGGCCGACATGAGCGTCTGGGAAGGAGCGCTGGAACAGCGGGACCAGGCGGCGCGTGCAGGCGATCATCAGTTCGCCGTCCGGGCCAATGACGTCCTGAAGGTCGCGGGCGGCGTTCATGAACAGGATCTCGTCGCCCAGGCCCTGCTCGCCCACCAGCAGCACGCGCTTGCCTTTCAGCTCTCCCGTATCGCCTTCCCAGCGCGGGGCCTTGATCAGGAAGACGGTGGATTTGTTGTAGTCGCGGGTCAGGCGGACGGCGTATTCGTCCCAGCCGCGCGCCACCTGACCGTCGGCCAGCAGCGTATGAGCGAGGCCGTGACGCATCTCCGCCGCGTCGCCGGGGGAGCCCGGGCTTTCCAGCGCGTTCTCGAACGCCGAGATGGCGCCGGGAAGATCGCCAATCAGGTCCAGCGCGTAAGCGAGGTTGTGCCAGCCGCGCGCGAAATCGGGGTCCAGGCGGATCGCTTCGTTATAGAAGGTGACGGCCTGCCCCGGATCGCCGGATTCCAGCAGCACGGTGCCCAGCGCGTTCCACAGGGTCGGCTCCGCCATATTGGCGTAAACCGAGGTCTGGAGAATTTGCGCGGCGTCGTCGAACTGGCCCTTGTCGCGCAGGGCCCCGGCCAGATTGATCGCGCCGTCGGTCGAGTTCGGGCGCATCTTGCGATAGAGGCGGAAAAATTTCTCCGCCGCGTCGACCATGTCCAGCTTCCAGGCGACCAGGCCCAGATTCTGGTAGATGTCGGCGTTTTCCGGGGTCAGGCGCCAGGCGTTTTCGTAATGCTGCAACGCCTGCGAAAGCCGGCCGGCGCGGTCCAGCGTCACGCCCGCGACATGGTGGGCGAGGCCGCTAGACGGGTCCGTCGCCACAGCCTTCTGGGCGAGGTCGATCGCTTTTTCGTTATGGGTTTCCGCCGCCTTCAGGGCGCGCTTCAGGATGGCGATCGTCTTACGCTGGATGGAATCGTCGGCTTCCACTTTAGGCATCAGGCGGCGGTCGGCGGCGTCCTTGAGGGCGCGGCCCTCCGGCTGGTCCTGTTGTGGCGTCATGTGGAAGGGCCCTCGTCTGGCGCGGAAAATCAGGGATTCGCGAAGCAGATTGGAGGCGGGCGGTTAAAGCCCGATTAACCATGAGGGTTCGTGTAAATTCCAAATTCGTTTAAAGTTTTCATTCATTCCTCTTGATCAAAATTGCAATTCAGAAAGCCCCTGTGGGCTAGAAAGACCCGAGACCCCGCCAATGCCTTTGAAACTGTCTTTGAAACCCGGCGAGAAGTTCGTTCTCAACGGCGCGGTCGTGCAGAACGGGGACCGCCGGGCGAACCTGGTTCTGCAGAACAAGGCGTCTGTCCTTCGGGAGAAGGACATCATGCAGCAGGGCGAGGCGACTTCGCCGGCGCGGCGCATCTATTTCCCGGTGATGATGATGTATCTGAACCAGAGCACAAACAGCGGGGAATATTACGACGACTTCGTGCTGCGCATGACCGAGTTCATGAATGCGCTGAGCAATCCGGAGATCCTCGCCGAGTGCGTTTCTGTCAGCCGCGACGTGATGGCGGGCGAGCTGTACAAGGCGCTGCTGCGCTGCCGCAAGCTGATCACCTACGAAGACGAGCGGCTCAAGGGGTAGGGAATGACTCTTCAGGCCTATCAGAAAGCGTATCAGTCGAGCACGACGCGCAGCGAAAACCCGCGCGATACGGAATACCGGCTGTTCGGACAGGTAACGCGGTCGCTGATCGAGGCGTCGCAGGCGCCGCGCGAAGAAATGCAGAAACGCGCCGCGGCGCTGGCCTGGAACCGCAGCGTCTGGTCGGCGCTGGCCACCGATTGCGCGGACGAGGCCAACGGCCTGCCCAAGGAGCTGCGGGCCGGCATCATCTCGCTGTCCATGTTCGTGCGGAAATATTCGCGCGACGTGATGCAGCAGGGCGCCGATTTCGAGCCGCTGATCGACATCAACCGCACCATAATGCAGGGTCTGGCCCCCGGCTCCAGCGCCAACTAGGCGCTGACCGCCCGGCAGAAAAGCGCCCGCATGCCCGGCAAGACTTGCCGCGCGCCTGCGCGCTGTATGCGTCGCCTGTAATTAATTCCTGAAATTCAAGGACTTGGCCGCCGGTCTTCCGCCTGGAAACCGGCATGACGTTTGCGATCCTTGCGGCGGTGCAAAATGCCCTGCCGGCCGCAAAAGCGTCCCGGTCTCGTTTTCCAGAATGGAAGGACCCTAAAATGGCTATCAGCAATTCTGTAAACACCAATCCGGGCGCGTATGTCGCCCTGCAGAATCTGTCGAAGACGAATATGGAGCTTGAGCAGACTCAGAACCGGATCAATACCGGGCTGAAGGTCGCCTCCGCGAAGGACAATGGCGGTATCTACGCCATTGCCCAGAAGATGCGCGCCGAAGTCGCCGGCTATGGCGTGGTTCAGCAATCGCTGGACCGTGGTCAGTCGACGGTCGACGTGTCTCTTTCCGCGGGCGAGGCGATTTCCGATCTGCTCATCCAGATGAAGGAAAAGGCCCTTGGAGCCGCCGATGAGTCGCTGGACACGCAAAGCCGTGACGCACTCAACGAAGACTTCAAGGCCCTGCGCGATCAGATCGCGACCATCGTCGAGAACGCCGAGTTCAACGGCGTCAATTTGATCGATGGATCGACGACTGGCGGCTTCGTGGCGCTGGCGAACGCTGAAGGTTCGAACACGATCACGGTCGGTTCCGAGGACATGTCTCTCTCGGGCTCAATCGTGACGCTTTCGAGCACGGCTTCGTTTGGCACCGCGTCTGACGCCAGCACGATAGCGACGCAGATCGATACTTCGCTCGAGAACGTGAACGAGTCGCTTGCGCGTCTGGGCACGAAATCGAAGGCTCTGGAAATCCATGCCACGTTCGCGACCAAGCTGAGCGACGAGCTGGAAACGGGCATCGGGAACCTGGTCGACGCCGACCTGGCCAAGGAGAGCGCGAAGTTGCAGGCACTGCAAGTAAAGCAGCAGCTGGGCATTCAAGCGCTTTCAATCGCCAATCAGGCGCCGCAATCCATCCTGGGCTTCTTCCAGTAAGTTCGCGCCTCGTCGGGGCCGCCTCCGCGGCGGCCCCGCCGTTTTTTGAAATGGGTCCGATAACAAGAAAATCTTGCCGGGCAGGCAATTTTTGCCGGGTCGAATTTACCGACCCGTCGATGACGCATGTCTGAAATCGGAGAAGGGCGCGATATAAACCGCAATATACTCAACTATTTATAAGTCCTTGGTTAATCGAACCTTTCGCAAAAAGAAAACGGCGCCGTCATTGCGACGGAGGATGCGGGGGCAAAAGGCCCTTGCCCTGCGCAAAAAGCGCGGGGAACTGTCAAAAAGACGGAAGGGAGACCAAGAATGGTCACTGTCAATACGAATCCGGGCGCGATGATCGCCCTGCAAAACCTCAACAACACCAATTCGGAGCTGGCTCAGACCCAGAACCGTATCAATACCGGCCTGAAGGTCGCGTCCGCGAAGGACAATGGCGGCGTGTACGCCATTGCGCAGAAAATGCGTTCGGACGTTGCCGGCTTCAGCGCCGTTCAAAACTCGCTGGACCGTGCGGTTTCGACCGTTGATGTCGCCATGGCCGGCGGCGAAGCAATTTCTGATCTGCTGATCCAGATGAAAGAGAAAGCCCTGGCGGCTTCCGACGAGTCTCTGGATACGGCCAGCCGCGACGCCCTCAACGAGGACTTCGAGGCGCTGCGTGATCAGATCGGCACGATCGTTTCCAACGCCGAATTCAACGGCACGAATCTGATCGACGGTTCTGCCACGGGCGGTTTCGTCGCTCTTGCGAACGCTGATGGCTCCAACACCATCACCGTTGGCTCCGAAGACATGTCTCTGTCGGGTTCGGTTGTGACGCTTGGCGCGTCCGACTCCATCGACACGACAACTGACGCGAGCGCGGCGGTTACGGCCATCGAAACCTCGCTGGATAACCTCAACAGCTCCCTGGCCCGCCTGGGCACGGGCTCGAAGTCTTTGGAGATCCACTCCACCTTCGTGACCAAGCTGTCCGACTCTCTGGAAACCGGTATCGGCAACCTTGTGGACGCCGACCTGGCCAAAGAGAGCGCCAAGCTTCAGTCGCTGCAGGTCAAGCAGCAGCTGGGCATTCAGGCCCTGTCGATCGCCAACCAGGCGCCGTCGACGCTTCTGGGTCTCTTCCGCTAGACGGAAGCTCCACGGAGAGGCGGGAGCTAGAGGGGTCCAGCTCCCGCCGACTCCATTTTTCCGGGCCGAAGCCGGCCGCGTACGAAGTGATCCCTAGCGCTTTGACAAGTGGAAGGAGCCGGTCCGGGACCGGCCGTGTGGTGTCATGAATGGCGAAATATCACCCGTTACGCCGTTGATTGCCGCGCCTTCGGCGAAATCCGAAAAGCGTGAAGAGACGGCCCAGGGCGACGACAAGCGGATCGTTCCGCCGCGTTACGCCTCTGATGTCGAGATTGTCCGCCGGGCGGACGATCAGGACCAGGAGCGCCGTCACCGCGAGTTCCAGGAGAAAATCCGGGCCGCGCTGAACCTCGAAGCCCAGCTGATGATCGACGAAGACGAAGCGACAGGCGCTTTCGTCTATCGCATCATAAACCGCGAGACGGGCGAGCAGCTTCGCCAGTGGCCGCGGGAAGACATGCTGAAGCTGTCGGAATTCTTCCGCGGGCTGGACGGGCAGATCGTCGACCGGAAAGTCTGACGGTCAAGGCCGCCGGGTCGGTCAAAACTGCCGGATCAGCAGACATTTATTGCCGCACTGACCGCCGCGCATTCTGGCAATGCGCGGCGTTGTTTTATCCAAGTTACTGAAATTATTGAGGTTAAGGATATCGATTAACCTTGGCACGGCCATTGCTCCGTGGGCGGGAAGACTACGTTCGCCTTTAGTGGGAGCAGGACCATGGTACTTAGCGTTCACACAAATCAGTCGGCGCTGATCGCCCTGCAGAATTTGAACAAGACCAATGTTGATCTTGAGCAGGCGCAAAACCGCATCAATACGGGCCTCAAAGTATCTGGCGCGAAAGACAACGCCGCCGTTTACGCCGTCGCGCAGGGGATGCGCGCCGATACGGGGGCGCTGAACGCCGTTTCGACGAGCCTGGACCGGGCGAACTCCATTTCCGATATCGCGCTGGCGGCGGGGGAGAGCATCTCCGACCTGCTGGTGGAAATGCGGGAAAAGGCGACAGCCGCCATGGACCCGTCCCTGGATACGTTCAGCCGCGAAGCCTATAACGCCGACTTCAAGGCGCTGATCGACCAGATCAATGTCATCATCCAGAACGCCGAGTTTGACGGCGCGAACATTCTGGACGGGTCGATCTCCGGCGGCATTGAATTCCTGGCCGATGCGGACGCTGCGCGCACGCTGACGCTGAAGACGCAGGACTTCACCTTCTCCGGCTCCATCATTTCCCTGTCCTCCTCGGCAAGTCTTGGAACCGTGACGCTGGCGACCGAGGCGGTCTCCCAGATCAAGGCGAGCCTGGACAATGTGAACCAGGCGCTGGCCAATCTCGGCTCCGACCTCAAGAAGATCGAGGCGCACAACTCCTTCGTCGACAAGCTGAAAGGCTCGCTGGAAGTGGGCGTGGGCAATCTGGTCGACGCGGATCTGGCCAAGGAAAGCGCCAAGTTGCAGGCCTTGCAGGTGAAGCAGCAGCTGGGCGTTCAGGCGCTCTCCATCGCCAACAGCCAGCCGCAGATCATCCTGTCCCTGTTCGGCGGCGGATAGCCCGCTCAACAGACAGCGTAGTCATGATGAAGGGCCCGCCGGAAACGGCGGGCTTTTCGCATTGAGGTGGCCGGGCGTCCGGGCGCAATAGGGTTTGCGCCGCATGGCGGGGGCGGATGATGCGCGGGGCTTTGGTGATCTTCGGCTGGTTGAGCGCGGCCGCGGTCATGCCGGACGGGTTCGTGCGGCGGCTGTTTGGCCTGCCGGCGCTGGTCTATTTCCCCGTCCGGGTGGTTATGAGCATCGGGATCGGCTCGCGGGCGCTGGATGTAGCCGCCCGCATGAAGACCGCTCAGGCCGCGTAGCTTTTCTCGACCATGGCTTGCAGGGCGCGGGCGTCGAAGCGTTCCGGGTTGGTGTCGGAGGAGTATGAGAAATCCTCCGGCGTTTCCGTGGCGCCGTCGGCCAGCCATGCCTGTTTCTTCTCCGGCGAGAAGGCCGGCAGGATGACGTAGCGGTCTTCGATCTCCACGGTCCAGCGGCCGTCGTCTTCCGGCACCATCGTCTCGTGCAGCTTTTCGCCCGGCCGGATGCCGATGATTTTCTGTTCCAGCGACGGGGCGAGGATTTTGGCCAGCTCCACCGTGGTCATGGACGGGATTTTCGGCACGAAGATTTCGCCGCCCTTGGCGTGCTCCAGGCTGGAGAGGACGAAATTCACCCCTTGCTCCAGCGTGATCCAGAAGCGGGTCATGCGCGCGTCCGTGATGGGCAGGGAGTCCGCGCCCTCCGCGATCAGCTTGCGGAAGAAAGGCACGACCGAGCCGCGGCTGCCCATGACATTGCCGTAGCGTACGACCGAGAAGACCGGCCCGCCGGCGCCGCCCATATGTTCGGCGGCGGTGAAGATCTTGTCCGAGGCCAGTTTCGAGGCGCCGTAGAGATTGACCGGATTGGCGGCCTTGTCCGTGGACAGCGCGCAGACGCGTTTCACGCCGGCCTGGATGGCGGCGCGGACCACGTTCTCGGCTCCCATGACATTGGTCTTGATGCACTCGAACGGATTGTACTCGGCGATGGGGACGTGTTTCAGCGCCGCGGCGTGGACGACGATATCAACGTCGCGCATCGCCTGCGTCAGGCGCGAGACGTCCCGCACGTCGCCGATGAAATAGCGCATGAAGGGATAGGTCTCGACGGGGAAACGCTGAGCCATCTCGTATTGCTTCAGCTCGTCCCGGGAGAAGATGATCAGTTTCTTGGGCTTGTATTCGGAGACCACGGTCTCGACGAATTTGTGCCCGAAAGAGCCGGTGCCCCCGGTGACAAGAATGGTCTTGCCGTTGAGGTCGGCGCGCGGGGCGCGGAAATCGCGGCGCGAGATGAGGGCTTCCAGCTTGCGCTCGGCGCTGGCTTGGTCCGTTTCGGCGGTCATGGATCGGGTCGTCCCCTTCGACGGATTCGTTTTCAGGGTCGAAACTGACCGGTTTTGGTTAACGGCTCATTAGGCCGCACGCCTGTAATGTCTGTTTCGTCTCCAGACCAAGGGGGGCGAGACACGTGAGCTTCGCCGTTATCGTTCAGGCCCGCACGGGGTCCAGCCGGCTTCCGGGCAAGATTCTGGAAATGCTGGGCGCGAAAACCGCGCTGGAGCGGTGTCTCGACCGTTGCAGGCAAATTCCCGGCGCGGACCTGGTGGTCGCCGCCATTCCCGACATCGAAGACGATGACGAGCTGGCCGAGTTCGCCGCCGACAAGGGTTATTTTGTTTCCCGCGGGTCCGAAAAGGACGTGCTGTCGCGCTACGCCAGGGCGGCGCGCGAGGCGGACGCGGAGACCGTGATGCGCGTGACCTCCGACTGTCCGTTCATTGATCCGCAGATTTGCGGCGAGACGGCGCAATTGCTGGCCAGTTCCCGCGCCGATTACGCCTGCAACAACATGCCGCCGAGATTTCCGCACGGGCTGGACTGCGACATCTTTCCGGCCGCGCTTCTGCATGAGGCTGACCGGAAAGCGCATGACCCCTATGACCGCGAACACGTAACGCCATGGCTGCGGACCAATCCCAATCTGGTCCGCGCCGCGCTGCTCGGCCCCGGGGAGGGGGGCGAGCGTCTGCGCTGGACGCTGGATTACCCGGAAGACCTGCAATTGTGCCGCGATATCTACGCGGCGCTGGGGGAGGCCGCGGCGACGGTCAGCGCGCCGGCCCTGATCCGCTTCTGCATGGATAACGCGCATCTGCTGAACGCCAATGAAGGCCGGGTGGACGAGGCGCGGCTGACAGCCGGCGCAAAGGCGACCCTGACCACGGCGCGCAAGACGCTGGAGCCGGCGGCGTGAAGCGGTGGCTCGTCCTTGGAGGGTCGGGGACCCTCGGCCGGGCCATCAGCGCCGAAATCCGCCAGCGCGGCGACTCCGTGGTCACCGCGGCCCGGCGCGGGGCGGACCTTCCCGTCGATATTCGCCAGGCGAACTGGCTTTCCGGCGCGCTGGAAGCGGTGAAGCCGGACGGGATTATCAATTCCGCCGCCATCGTGGATCTGAAAGCCTGCGAGGCGGACCCGGAGCTGGCGCATGCGGTGAACGCCGCGCCGGTGGGCGATCTGGCCCGCTGGAGCCGGGAGACCGGCGGGGCGCTGATCCAGATTTCCACGGACCATTATTTCGACGGCGATGGCGACGCGGCCCATGACGAGGACGCGCCGGTCACGCTGCTGAACGAGTATGCGCGATCGAAGTTTGCCGGCGAGGAATACGCGCTGGAAGCGCCCGGCGCGCTGGTCGTGCGGACCAATGTGACCGGCCATAATCCGGGCCGCGAGACGCCGACTTTCGCCGACTGGGCCGCCGCCTCCATCCGCGAGCGCCGCCGCCTGACCCTGTTCGAGGATTTCTTCACCTCCACCATTGATGCGGAGTCGCTGGCCGCGGCCGTGCTGGATCTGCACGCGGCGGGGGCGTCGGGCGTGCTGAACGTGGCGTCCAGCGACGTGTCCTCCAAATGGGAGTTTGTTCACGACCTCGCCGCAGCGATGGGAATCGTTCTTGATTGGGCGGAGCGCGGAACGGCGCGGGGGATGACGCCGCCGCGCGCCTTGAGCCTAGGGCTGGATGTGCGCCGCGCCGAAGCCATACTGGGCCGCCCGCTGCCGGACCTTCTGGAGGTCTGCGCGGCGCTGGCCGACACGATTGAAGGAAATGCGCCCGAATGGAATGGGACGAACAATTCGAAATCAATGGCCGGACGGTCGCGCGGGGCGCGCCGGCCTATTTTATCGCCGATATTGCCTCTTCGCATGACGGGCAGCTAGACCGCGCGGTCTCGCTGATCCATCTGGCGAAGGAAGCCGGGGCGGACTGCGCCAAGTTCCAGCATTTTCTGGCCCGCGACATTGTCTCCGACGAAGGCTTCAAGGCGCTGGGCGGTCAGATGGCCCACCAGTCCGAGTGGAAGCAGTCCGTCTACGAGATTTTCGAGAAATACCAGACGCCGCGCGACTGGACCGAAACGCTGGTCGCCGAATGCGGCAAGGCCGGCATCGATTACATGACGACGCCCTACGACCTGCAGGCGGTGGAGCTGATGGCGCCGCATCTGGAGGCCTACAAGATCGGCTCCGGCGACATCGCCTGGACGGAGATGATCCGCACGGTGGCGCGCACCGGAAAGCCGGTTTTCATCGCCACGGGCGCAGCTGACATGGCGGATGTCGAGCGCGCCATGGACGCGGCGCTGACCGAGACGCGACAGATCTGCCTGATGCAGTGCAACACCAATTACACGGGCGATCCGAAGAATTTCGGCTATGTGAATCTGAACGTGCTGAAGGGGTTTGCCGAACGCTGGCCGGGCCTGCCGCTGGGCCTGTCGGATCACACGCCGGGCCATGCGGCGGTGCTGGGCGCGATCACGCTGGGCGCGTGCGCGGTGGAAAAGCATTTCACGGACGACAATGACCGCGACGGGCCGGACCATCCCTTCTCCATGAATCCGCACAGCTGGCGCGAAATGGTGGACCGCACGCGGGAGCTGGAGCTGGCGCTGGGCGACGGGGTGAAGCGGATTGAGCCGAACGAACATGACAGCGCGGTGGTGCAGCGCCGCTGCCTGCGCCTGACCCGCGCGATGAAAGCCGGGGAGACGATTGGCGAGGACGACCTGGAGGCTTTGCGGCCCCGCCCCGAGGGCTCCATCGAACCGTTCGAGATGGGCAACGTGGTCGGGACGACGCTGACGGCGGACAAGCTGAAAGGCTCCGCCCTGCTGCGGGACGACCTGGCATGATGAGCGGGACCCATACGGCCCTGCGCGAGATCCTTGAAGAGGATCTGGAAGCGCTGCGCGTCTGGCGGAACAATCCGGACCAGCGCCGCTATTTCCGCGAGTATCGCGACATCACGCCTTCCATGCAGAAGGGCTGGTACGAGAACACGGTCTGCAGGGACGACCGGGTGCGCATGTTCGCCATTGCCGAGAAGGCGAGCGGGCGGCTGCTGGGCGCGTGCGGGCTTTGCTATATCGACTGGCTGCGCCGCTCGGCCGATTTCTCCATCTATCTGGGCGCGGACGATCTCTATATCGACGACACTTTCGCGCCGGACGCCGCGCGCCTGTTGCTGCGCTACGGGTTCGAGGAACTGAACCTGCACAGGGTGTGGGCGGAGATTTACGATTTCGATTCCGCCAAGCGCGATTTCCTGCCCGCCCTCGGCTTCAAACTGGAAGGGCGGCACCGCGAGACCCACTGGTCGGAGGGACGCTGGTCGGACTCGCTTTTCTACGGACTGCTGGACCGCGAATATTTCGGCTAGCGCCTGAACGTCCCCGCCGCATTGCGAAGCGCGCCGCGCCGCCCTAGCGTGACTCCCGAAATCGAAGAGATGAATCTTTCGGGGAGTTAGACCGCATGCGCCTTGTCACCACAGCCCTTTCCGTCGCCCTTCTGGCCGCGCCCGCCTTTGCGCAGGACGCCCATGACTATGTCGCCGAGCGCGTGGACGCACGCGAGGATATGGCGGTCGATACCGCCGAGAAGCTGTGGAACTGGGCCGAAGTCGGCTATCAGGAAACGCAGAGCACGGACCTGCTGCAATCGCGGCTGGAGAGCGAAGGGTTCGAGATCGAGGAGGGCGTGGCCGGAATCCCGACCGCCTTCATCGGCGAATGGGGCGAGGGCGGTCCGGTCATCGCCATCCTGGCCGAGATGGACGCCCTGCCGGGGATTTCGCAATCCGCCTCGCCGACGCGAGAGATTGTCGAGGGCAAGCACGCCGGCCAGGCCTGCGGCCACCACCTGTTCGGGTCGGCCTCGGTCACCGCGGCGCTGGCCGTGCGCGACTGGCTGGAAGAAACCGGCACGCCGGGGCGCATCCGCGTCTATGGCACGCCCGCCGAGGAGGGCGGTTCGGGCAAGGTGTATATGGCGCGCGCGGGCCTGTTCGGCGATGTCGACACAGTGCTGCACTGGCACCCCTCGGACCAGAACAAGGCCAATCCGGGATCGAACCTGTCCAACCGTTCGGGACGTTTCACCTTCACGGGCGTTTCCAGCCATGCCGCCGCCGCGCCCGAAAAGGGCCGCAGCGCGCTGGACGGCGTCGAGGCCATGAACATGATGGTGAACATGCTGCGCGAGCACGTGACGCAGGAAACCCGCATTCATTACGTGATCACCGAAGGCGGCGAAGCCCCGAACGTGGTGCCCGATTCCGCGCAGGTTTATTACTATGTCCGCAATCCCGAGGTGGACGGACTGGAAGCGGTCTGGGCGCGCGTTCTGAAGGCCGCCGAAGGGGCCGCGACCGGCACGGGAACCGAGGTGGACGTGGAAGTGATGCACGGCAACCGTCCGCTGCTGGCTAATGAATCGCTGCAAAAGCGCATGCATGAAAACCTGCAGGAAGTCGGCGGCGTGGAATATGACGCCGAGGAACTGGCCTTCGCCGAAAAAATTCGCGAATCCCTGGACAGCCCGGAAATCGAGCTGGGCTCTCAGGAAGAGGTCTATCCCTACGAGATGGAGCAGAGCTATGGCTCCACCGATGTGGGCGATGTCAGCTGGGTCGCGCCGACGGCGGGCCTGCGCACGGCGACCTGGGTGCCCGGCACGTCGGCCCATAGCTGGCAGGCGATTGCGGCGGGCGGCATGAGCATCGGCCACAAGGGCATGATCAACGCCGCCAAGGTGCTGGCGATGACCGCGACCGATCTCTACACGGACGAGGCGCTGCTGCAGTCCGCCAAGGACGAGTACCAGTCCCTGATCGGGCCGGACTTCGAATATTACGCGCTGCTGGGCGACCGCGAGCCGCCGCTTGATTACCGCAAATAGCAAGGCGCAGGGTCGAACCATGGCCGGAGACGGAAAAACGGAAAAGGAAGAGCGCGAGGCGCGGCTGGCGGAGGAATTGCGCAAAAACCTCCGCCGCCGGAAGCAGGCGTCCAAGGCGGTAAAGGAGAAAAACCGCAAAGACGCCTGAACCGCGCCTTCACTTGGCCGTTGTGTTTTCGCCTCATCACGCCATAAGGCCCGAAACTCTCAACCCGTAACGCCCGCGGAGCATCATGGATTCCATTATCATTGGCGGCGGCAAGCCGCTGAACGGCGACATTCCGATTTCCGGCGCCAAGAACTCGGCGCTGAAGCTGATGGCGGCGGCGCTGCTGACCGACGAAAAAATCACGCTGACCAACATGCCGCGGCTGCGCGACACGCGCTTTCTGGCCGATCTGCTGGGCGATCTGGGAATGGCGGTGGATGAAGAGGGCGACAATGTCACCCATCTTCACGCGCCGCATATTACCTCGACCGTGGCGCCCTATGACCGGGTGCGGAAGATGCGCGCCAGCTTCAACGTGCTGGGCCCGCTTCTGGCGCGCGCGGGGAAGGCGGAAGTCTCCCTGCCCGGCGGATGCGCCATCGGCGCGCGGCCGGTGGACCTGCACCTGCAGGCGATCAGCCGCTTTGGCGCGGCCATCGAGCTGTCGGCCGGCTATGTCCACGCCTTCGCGCCGGACGGGCTGCGCGGCGGCCATGTGAACTTCCCTTTCGTTTCGGTCGGCGCGACCGAGCACGCCATGATGACCGCCGCGCTGGCCAAGGGCGAGAGCGTTCTGGAGAACGCGGCGCGGGAGCCGGAAATCGTCGACCTGGCCGATTTCCTGAACAGTTTCGGCGCGAAGATCGAAGGCGCGGGCACGTCCACGATCCGGATCGAGGGCGTCGAGCGCCTGTCGGGCGGGACCTACTCCGTGGTGCCTGACCGGATCGAAACGGGCACGTTCGCCATCGCCGCCACGGCGGCCGGCGGCAAGGTGCGCCTGACCGGCGTGCGCGAAGAACATCTGCACGCCCTGTGGCCGCTGCTGGAAGCGGCGGGGGCGGAAATCGGGCTGAACGGGGACAGCGTGACGATCTCTCGCGATCCGTCCTCTCGGCCGCACTCGGTCGATATGGCGACCCAGCCCTATCCGGGGTTTCCGACCGATCTGCAGGCGCAGTTCATGGCCTTGATGACGATTGCCGACGGGGCTTCGGTCATCCGCGAAAATATCTTTGAGAATCGCTTCATGCATGCGCCGGAGCTGAACCGCATGGGCGCCAATATCCGCGTCGATGGCAATGAAGCGGTGGTGCGCGGCGTGGAAAGCCTGGTCGGCGCGCCGGTCATGGCGACGGATTTGCGGGCCTCGGTTTCGCTGGTGATTGCGGGGCTGGTCGCCGAGGGGCAGACGCAGGTGAATCGCGTCTATCATCTTGACCGCGGCTTTGAGCGGCTGGAAGAAAAGCTGGGCCGGGTAGGCGCCGAGGTGCGGCGCGCCCCGGGCGAATAGGGACAGGATATTCCATGGCGAAACCCAAGCCGCTGAAGCTGAAGGCCGAGGATGCGGAGGATCTGAAGATCATCTCCGCCGCGCTTCAGGATGCGATCGGACGGCTGGGCGATTTTCGCTATGACCGGACCGAGCGTCATTTCACCGCCGAGTTCAACCGTTTCCAGTGGGAAGCGGCGGAGCAGGGGCGCAAGCAGCGCGTCCGCAGCGCCGTGCGCTTCCACGACGTGATGGATACAAAGGCCAGAAACCTGAAACGCGACGCCGCCGAGGCGGTGGTCGAGCTGCTGGCCATCGAGTTCGAGCCGGGCGAAGCGCCGGGCGGGGCCTTGCGCCTGATCTTCTCCGGCGGCGGTGAAATGCGGCTGGAGGTCGAATGTATCGATGCGCTGCTGGCCGATGTCTCAGCGCCCTGGCCGACGCGGCGCGCGCCCGAACACGCCGATGACTAGGCGTTCATGAGCGATAGCGCGGAGCACAAGCTGGTCGCGGTGCGGCTGGACAAGGCGTCGCTGGCCGCCTCCAGCGCCGACGCGGAGCATGAGCGGCGCGTGGCGATCTATGACTTGCTGGAAGAAAACAGCTTCAAGCCCAAAGACAGCGAGACCGGCCCTTACGAGCTGGATCTGTCGCTGGCCGACCAGCGGCTGGTCATGGCGGTCAGCCGGCCCGAAGGCGAGGCGGTCCATACCTTTGTTCTTTCGCTGTCGCCCTTTCGCGGCGTCATCAAGGACTATTTCATGATCTGCGAAAGCTATTACGAGGCGATCCGCACCGCCGCCCCCTCCCGGATCGAGGCGATCGATATGGGCCGCCGGGGTTTGCATAATGAGGGATCGGAGCTGTTGCAGGAGCGGTTGTCGGGCAAGGTCGAGGTGGATTTCGACACCGCGCGGCGGCTGTTCACGCTGATCTGCGCGCTGTCGCGCCGGGGCGTGGTGACATGAGCGCTTCCAGACCCGCCGCCGTGCTGTTCGCCTGCAACATGAACTCCATCCGCTCGCCGATGGCGGCCGCGCTGGCGCGGCGGCGGTTTGGCAAATGGCTGCACGTGGAATCCTGCGGCGTCATGGCGGGCATGGCCGACCCCTTTGCCGAATTCGTTATGGACGAGCTGGGCGTGGATATGAGCGGGCACGAGGCCAAGGCGTTCGAGGACCTGGAAGAGAATAATTTCGACCTGATTATCAGCCTGACGCAGGAAGCCGACCTGCGGGCGAAGGAAATCACCAAGGGGCTGTCGGTCGAGACTGAATTCTGGCCCATTCCCGACCCCACGATGGAGGCCGGATCGCGCGAGCGGCGGCTGGAGGCGTTCCGCGCCCTGCGGGACGATCTGGACCGCCGGATTGCAGCGCGCTTCGCCGATCTATCGACGAATCCGCTTTGAGGCGCCATATACAGGCGCAAATACGCAAAATTACCGAGTTAGAGGAGCCGCATGGCGAAAGAAGAATTGCTGGAATTTCCGGGCGAGGTTGTCGAACTTCTGCCCAACGCGACCTTCCGGGTGAAACTGGAAAACGACCATGAGATCATCGCCCACACGGCGGGCAAGATGCGCAAGAACCGCATCCGCGTGCTGGCCGGCGACAAGGTGCTGGTCGAGATGACGCCTTATGACCTGACCAAGGGGCGCATCACCTATCGCTTCAAGTAAGCCGCGCGCCGGCATGCGTGCGGACGCGCCCCTGATCCTGGCCAGCGCCAGCCCGCGACGCGCGGAGCTGCTGGCCCGCATCGGCGTCACGCCGGACCGGATCAGCCCAGCCGACATTGATGAAACGCCCGCCAGGGCCGAGCTGCCGCGCCCCTACGCGCAGCGGCTTGCGCGCGAGAAAGCGCGGGCCGTGGCGGAAGAGGGCGCTTTCACTCTGGCCGGGGATACGGTCGTGGCGGTGGGACGGCGGATTCTGGAAAAGCCGGAAGATGAGGCGCAGGCGCGCCGCTTCCTGACCCTGATGTCGGGCCGCCGCCACACGGTGATCACGGCCATCTGCCTGATCGCGCCCGATGGCGCGGCGTCTGAACGCTGTGTCGAGACGCAGGTGAAGTTCAAGCGCCTGACCGAGGCCGAAATCGCCGCCTATCTGAAAAGCGGGGAATGGCGGGGCAAGGCGGGCGGCTATGGCGTGCAGGGCATGGCCGAAATGTTCGTCACCCATATCAATGGATCTCATTCGGCGGTGGTGGGCCTGCCGCTATACGAGACCGCCAGCCTGTTGAGCGGGCGGGGCTATCCGATTCTTGCCGGCGATGACGGCGATGCGTGAGTTGCTGATCGACGCGGCGGTGGGCGAGACCCGCACCGCCCTGATCGAAGGCGGCCGCATTGCCGAGATTCATGTTGACCGCTGGAGCGAGGCGGGCCGCTTCGCCGCCGCCGGGGTTCGCTATCGCGTCCGCGTCGCCAGCATCGACCGGGCGCGGGGCGGGGCCTTCGTGGAACTGGGCGTGGGGCCTGCGGGCTGGATGCCGCTCTCGAAAGACCGAAAAGACGTGACCGAGGGCGCTGCCGTGGAGGCGCGCGTACGGGCCGAGGCGCACGCGGATAAAGGCCCGCTGATGGTGTTCGAGGCGCTGGCGGAGCCGGGCGCGAACGCCCCGGAGCTGTTGTCCGGCGAGGCGAGCTGGGGCGCGCGTTTTCCGGAGGACGAGATTGTCGTCCGGCAGGCGGAAATCGTGGACCGGACGGATATTGACGACACGATCCATGCGGCCCTGGGCGCGCGGGCGGCGATCCCCGGCGGGGGGACGCTCTGGATCGAGCCGACGCGGGCGCTGACCGCCATTGATGTGGATTCCGGCGGACGCGAAATGAAGGGCGGCAAGGCGCGCGCGACCAAATCGCTGATTGTCGACGCCGCCGCGGAAATCGCTTTCCAGACGCGGTTGCGCGGGCTGGGCGGCCTGTTGGCCGTGGACCTGCCGCATTTGCCGCGCCCGGCCCGCAAGGAGGCGGACGCGGCCATGCGCAAGGCGTTCGCGAACGATCCGCGCCGGGTGGAGTTCGCCGGGCTGTCGCGCTTCGGGATCATGGAAATCGCGCGCGAGCGGGCCGAACGGCCGCTGGCGGAGATCATGCTGAACGAGGACGGGGCCTTGAGCGTGGAGAGCGCGGCGCTGGCCGCGCTGCGGGCGCTGGAGCGGGAAGGGGCGGCCAATCGCGGCGCGCAACTGACGCTACGCGCAGCGCCGGAGGTGATTGGCTGGCTGAAGCGCGATACAATCGGCTGGCGCGCCGCGATGACCGAGAGACTCGGCCCGCGCTTCGAGATCGAGAACGATCCGGAGGCCGCGCGCGACAGGGCGGACGTGAAACTCCGCTAGGGAGGGAGGACATCATGGAAGACGGCAAGGTGCTGAGCGCTGAACAGATCGCCGGTTATTGGGAGGATGGCTATATCGTCATCCCCGGCGTGCTTTCGGCGGACGAGATCGAGACCTACAAGGCGCGCGCCCGCGCGGTGGCGCACGGCGAGTATCCGCCGGAGGCCAAGTCCCGCATCATGCGCGACGTGCGTATCGCCAAGGGGGTTGTTCCGGCGCCGGAAGATCCCGAAGACGGGCTGTGGAAGCTGATGAACCCGGACCGGTTCGACCAGACCTTCCGCGATTTCACCTATACGCCGAAGCTTCTGGACCCGGTGGAGGACTTGCTGGGGCCGGACCTGATCGCCTTCCTGATGATGATGATCTACAAGCCGCCCAAGGTGGCCGACGCGGTGCACCCTTTCCATCAGGACGCCTTTTATTTTCCGTTCGGCCCGCACGAAAAAGTGCTGGGCTGCTGGATCCCGCTGGATGACGCCGATGAGTCGAACGGCACGCTGGTCGTGGTGCCGGGGTCTCACAAGAACGGGGTGGCGGCGCACGAATATCCCGACGGGCTGGTGAATATGGGCAGCTTCCATATTCCGGGCGCGGACGAGGCCGAAGGCGCGAAAGTGCTGGAAGTGAAGGCCGGGGATGCGGTGCTGTTCAATTCCCGCACCTGGCACAAGAGCCTTGGCAACCGGTCAGAGCGGCGCCGGCGGGTGATCACCATGCACGCCGCCAGCGCCGAATGCGCGCCGACGCGCGACGCCGATATCGGCGAATTCGGGATGCGCCTGGTGCGCGGGGAGCTGCATGAGGGCGGCATCCAGCCGCCGGCGGAGGCGAGCCTGGCGTTCAGGACGCACAGCGCCTCCAGCTTCGAGAATGATGTCAGCCTGCCGCAACGATAAGAAAAGGTCCGCATGCCCCGTAAAACAGCCAGTCCCGCCTGTCCGATCTGCGGCGATCCCGCGGACAAGAGCTACAAGCCGTTCTGTTCGCGCCGCTGCGCGGACGTCGACCTTGGCCGCTGGCTGAAGGGCAAATACGCCATACCGGGGGAGCCTGTGGACCCGCGCAGCCGCCTCGAAACGGAAGAGGATGGAAATTAGGCGCCGCGCGGTCTTGGCTTGGCTTTTCGCCTCGCCTATAAGCGCGCCTCTCGCCCATGCGAACGCTGTCCCTCAAACGGGATTCGCGACGGGGCCCGGGTAGCTCAGTTGGTAGAGCAGCGGATTGAAAATCCGCGTGTCGGCAGTTCAATTCTGTCCCCGGGCACCATTTTCCTCACTGAAGATCAGCGTCTGGTCCGCTCTCAAGACAATCGGCGAATCTGCGCCAGAGCGGCGCGGCGTCTTCCCTGACTTCGTAGACATTGGCCGGGTGACGGCGGTGCGTTGTTGTGTGGATGAGCCGGAAACGCGCGTCCTGGCCGAGGAAAGCCGCCCCGCGATATTCAAAAATGAACCGGACCCGGTTTTCAAAGACCGTCTGGTCGATCAGCGCGTAATTGGCGGCCCGGTACGGGTTGCGGCCGGCGATGTGATGCGCCCGGGCGACGATGCCGACACATTGCTCCGGTATTTCCGCCCGGCCGAGAATAGCATCATAGATACGGCGATCGCCGGACCGGGGGCGCAGGATGTTCTTGCTGGGGCTGTTGAGAGGAGACACGAAGACCCGCCGCTCGAAGGACGGAAAATGAAAGCTGTAAGTGTGCTCCCCGGAATTGATCAGAAGCAGATTGGCCTCCGGAAACTGCTTCAGCAGCTGGATGACCATGGCTGACATATATTCGTTCTGCAGGCCCTGCGCGGTGCGGTCCGGAAATGCGTCCAGACGGCGGTCTATAAAGTCGAGAGAGACCGCGTGGCCGCGGGTCACGATCTGGGCGTTATACAGAATGCAAAGTCCCAGAAGCACATAGAGTCCGGGGCGCGCCCGCGGCAGCCTGGTGACCATCAGCGCCAGCCCCGCCGCCAGCAGCGCCAGCCAGAACACCTGATAGCGGCCCACGGACGAGTAATTGTCGGCGCCTTCCTGGGCGACCTGAAAGCCCCATTGCGTGATCAGGATGGCGTTGGCCGCCAGGATGGCGGCGGCGAAAATATAAAAACGCCCGGCTTCCGGCTGGTCCCGGAAGCCGGTTCTTGCGTGAAACACGGCGGCGGCCGCCGCGAAGGACAGCGTCAGCACCGGCGCAAGGATGCCAAAACCGCCCGAATTCGCCATGAAATCGCGGTCCAGGGGCGGAAGCGACAGCAGCAGGTGCGGGGCCAGTTTCACGATCGCCAGAAACGCGTCCCAATGAGACGCCTCTGTGCTGATGACCCCCTTGTCATAGAATTGTTCCGGCAGCGGGGCCGCCCCGAACGTTACGGGAAAGTCATAAGGATAGAGCGGGTTTCCGAAGCCTGTCAGGTTCGCCAGATAGACCGCGCCGCCAATCGCAAGGATGACAGCGCCCGCGGCGAGCGTTTCGGAGCCGACCACGGCAAAGCGGCCGGTCTGATCGCTAAGCCGGATGCGCTGGACGAACCATATGAGGGCGGCGAAGGCGACGGTCACGACGCCAAAACTCTTGGTTCCCAGCGCAAGCCCCGCGGCGGCGGCGAAGATGATCCAGTTCAGTCTGAACTGATCCTGACGGAGAGCGGTGAAAATGGCCGTCAGGGACGCCGCCCAGAACAGAATATCGGCCCCGTGATTCATGCCCTGCAACAGGACCAGCGGCGCGGATGAGGCCGTGACGGACAGAATGAAAGCCGGCGCGGCGTCCGCGCCGAAACTGCGCGCGATGAAATAGGTCACAGCGGGCCAGAGCGCGAAAACGCATAGCAATGGAAACAGGCCGGAGAGAATGTCGCTGCCGATCAGGACCAGCGGCAAGCCCCAGAGCAATCCCGTGACGTGGGGGAAGTGGTTGATCCTGAAATCGGCTTCCGGGGCGTAGGCGATCTGGTCCATCGCCGCCCAGCTGACGGGGGCGGCGAAATGATAGCGCAACGCATCCCCGATGCTCGCGGGCGTCACGATCTGCGCGTAAGCGCCATAGAGCAGTAACAGGATCCATGCCGCTGCAAACGGCCAGACAATGGCGGGAATGGCGCCGGGGGAGGGAAGGCTGCGCCTGGGTAAGCGCGCCTGCCCCCACAAAAAATAGAGTGTGGCGAGACCGGCGGCCAGCAGCGCCAGCGCAGCGGCGACATAGGCGGGCCGGGTAAAGGAAATCCGGCCCACGGCCTCCGTGAAGGCGGCGGTGATGGCGAGAAACGCAATCAGATAACCGGCCACGAAGGCCGCGCCGTTACGCGGCCCGGCCAGCCGTGTCAGCGCCAGGGCCGCCGCGCCAAGGGCGCCCAGCACGACAAGCGCGGAAATGATTGCGGAGACGACCAAGAATGATGACCCGGGAATGGCGATGGCGGCGCTCAATACGCTTGTAGCGCAAAGGCGTGCACAGCTGAACCAAAAGAAAACGCGGGCCGCGCGGTTTTGCCCCTCGCATTCGGCGGGCGCATGCTTACGCTGACGTGAGGGAGAGGCGGCGTCAGATCGCCTTTAAAGGGGAGATTATGGCCGAAGAGCATTTCGACGTGCTGGTCGTGGGGGCCGGAGTCTCGGGCATTGCGGCGGGGTATCACCTGCAGAAACGCTGCCCGGACCGTCGCTACGCCATTCTGGAAGCGCGCGCGGCGATGGGCGGAACCTGGGACCTGTTCCGCTATCCGGGCATACGCTCCGATTCCGACATGTATACGTTCGGCTACGCTTTTCGCCCCTGGACCAGCGGCAAGGTGTTCGCCGACGGCCCGGCCATCCGCCACTACGTGAAGGACACGGCGGAGCGCCACGATATTGAAAGCCATATCCGTTACCGGCATCGCGTCGTGTCCGCCGACTGGGACGGCAAGTCGGCGCGCTGGACCGTCACCGTGGAGCGCGGCGAGGACGGCGCGCGAGCCATCTATACTTGCGGCTTCCTGATGATGTGTTCGGGCTATTATCGCTACGACAAGGGCTATCTTCCCGCGTTCGAGGGGATGGAGGATTTCACCGGCCGCATCGTGCACCCGCAACACTGGCCGGAGGATCTGGATTATGCCGGCAAGCGGGTGGCGATCATCGGCAGCGGCGCGACGGCGGTGACGCTGGTCCCCGCCATGGCGGAAACGGCGGCGCATGTGACGATGGTGCAGCGGTCGCCCAGCTATATCGCGGCGCGGCCGATGCGGGACCGTATCGCCGACGGATTGCGCAAAGTCTTGCCGGGCGGGCTGGCCTATAGCCTGACCCGGGCCAAGAACGTGCTGCTGACCATCTATTTCTACCAGCTCTCCCAGCGCTTTCCGGAATTCGTGAAACGTCAGGTGATGAAGGCGATCGAGAAGAAGCTGGGCGAGGACGCCGCTGTCGGGACGCATTTCAACCCGAGCTATAATCCCTGGGACCAGCGTTTCTGCCTGGCGCCGGACGGCGATTTCTTCCAGGCGCTGAAAGACGGCAAGGCGTCCATCAGGACTGACCATATCGACCGGTTCACACCGGACGGGCTTGAGCTGAAATCGGGCGAAGTGGTGGAAGCGGACATCATTATCCCCGCCACCGGCCTGCAGATGCTGCTGCTGGGCGGCGTCGATTTCAGGGTCGATGGCGCGCCGTTCGTGGCGAAGGATTCGTTCGCCTATCGCGGCATGATGCTGAGCGGAATGCCGAACCTGGCGCTGGCCTTCGGCTACACCAACGCGTCATGGACGCTGAAAGTGGACCTGACGTGCGAGCGGGTCTGCCGTCTGCTCAATCACATGAAGCGCAAGGGCTATGACTATGTAGAGCCCGTCGCGCCGCCGGATCTGGAAGCGGAGCCGCTTCTGGATTTCTCGTCGGGCTATGTACAGCGCTCCATCGCCGAGTTTCCGAAACAGGGCGCGCGTCCGCCGTGGCGGGCCTATCAGAACTATATCCAGGACATGCTGGCGATCCGCTATGGCAAGCTGGAAGACGGGGAAGTGCATTTCGGGGAAGCGGGCGATGCAATGACGGGCCGGGATAATGCTCCCGCGAAGGCGGCGGAATGAGCGGCCGCATGGACTTTGCGGGCCGCACAGCCGTGATCACGGGGGCGGCCAACGGCATTGGCGCGGCGCTGGCCGGGGCGCTGTCCGCGCGCGGCTGTCACCTGGCGCTGGCCGATATCAATATGGCCGGTCTGGAGGCGGTGCGGAAATCCCTGCCGGGGGAGGGACGGGCCACCCTTCACGCGGTCGATGTCTCCCAACCCGACGCCATCGCGGCGTTCGCCAAGGCGGTGAGGGACGAACATGGCGGGGCTCATCTGCTGTTTAACAATGCCGGAGTCGCTGTCGGCGGGACGTTCGAGGAGATTGCGCCGGAGGATTTCGAGTGGCTGTTCGCCATCAATTTCTGGGGCGTGGTGCGCGTGACGCGCGCTTTCCTGCCTCTGCTGCGGGAAGCGGACGCCGCGCACATTACCAATATTTCCAGCATTTTCGGCGTCATCGCCCCGGCCGGCCAGACCGCCTATAGCGCCAGCAAGTTCGGGGTGCGCGGCTTTTCGGATGCGCTGCGGCATGAGCTGGCGGGATCGCCGGTCGGGGTGACCACCGTGCATCCGGGCGGCGTCGCCACGCAGATTGCCGATAGCGCCCGCATTCCGGCCGGAGCGAGCGAGAAAGAGATCGCGGCGCGGCGGGAACAGGCGAAACGTCTGCTGACCATGCCGTCGCCGCAAGCCGCCGAAATCATCCTGAAGGCTGTTGAAAAGCGTAAACCCCGCGTGCTGGTCGGGCGGGACGCAAAATTGGCGGCCCTGTTCGAGCGGCTGAGCCCCGGCGGCTACTGGTCCCTGATCAATCGCCGCGCGGAAAGAATATAGACGGAGAAGCCCATGACCGCCTTTCTGATCGTTCTGGCGATACTGATTGCGATAATCGCCCTGCCGCTGCTGGGGCTGTTCCTGTTTTCCCGGCGCATGGCGGCCAAGGTGGAGGCCGGAATGCCGCCGCCGGGGCGGTTCACCGATGTTGAAGGCGGACGCATTCACTGGCTGTCAAAGGGCAAGGGACGGCCCGTCGTGATGATTCACGGCCTGTCGGGCAATCTGCATAACTTCACTTACGCTACCGCCAAGCCTCTCGCGGCCGATTACCGCGTCATCGCGGTTGACCGGCCCGGTTGCGGCTATTCCGCGCGGGACCGGGACGATCTGGCGCGGATTCCCGAACAGGCGCGCATGATCGCCGAGTTTCTTGAAAAGGAAGGCATCGAGAAGCCGCTGATCGTCGGGCATTCGCTGGGCGGCGCCGTGGCGCTGACCCTGGCGGTCAATCATCCCGAACGGGTTGGCGGACTGGCGCTGGTCTCGCCCCTGGTCGAGCCGCAGGACGAAGCGCCGCCGATGTTCAGGAGCATCGATATTTCCAGCCCGCTTATCCGCCGCCTGATCGCGGAGACCATCGCCGTTCCGATGGCGATACGGCGCGGCGCGAAGACGCTGGCGCTGGTGTTCGCGCCGGACAGGCCGCCTGCGGATTTCGGGGTGAAGGGCGGGGGGCTGTTGTCGCTGCGGCCGGACGCGTTCTACGCCACCTCCACCGATCTGCACGCCGTGCCGATGGACTTGCCGGGGATCGCGCCGCGCTATGGCGAGATATCGGTTCCCGCCGGGGTTCTCTATGGGGCGCAAGACCGCGTTCTGGATGCGCAAACCCATCTGGACGCGTTGCGCGCGGCGCTGCCGGAAATCGAAATCGTGACCCTGCCGGAAACCGGCCATATGCCGCTGGCCGCCGCCCCGGAAGAGACGGAAAGCTTCATCCGGCGCATGGCGGACAGGACATTCGCCTAGCGGCGGGCGGTGATCGCCGGCGTGTCGCGGGAATAGAGCACCAGCGCGCCGGTGTCCGAAATCCCGAAACGGTCGATGCCGGATAGCGCGGTCAGGAAGCGGTTTTCCTGATTCATCAGAGCCGGGGCGCAGGCCTTCTTGGTCGACATGGCGCGCTCGAAACTCAGCCCTTCGCCGGTGATCGAATATGAGGCGTTATAGGTGTTGCAGGAGGCCATGCCGCTGACCCGGCCTTCTTCCTGAAAATTCAGCGTGACGCGGGAGGAGTCGATGATGCCGCCCTGCGCGATATCCTCGACCACCCATTCCGGGCCGGTCAGCAGGTCTTCCGGCGCGCCGCCGCAACCCTCAAGCGTCTGGTCCGGCGTCTCCACCGTGACCGATTTTGGATAGTTCATGCCGCTCATCGGATCCTGGCAGAGCGTGTCCCGGACCGTGGCCACGACGTTATCGGAAAGCGCATAGCGGACGCCGCTATTGACGGGCTCTGGCGCCGGCGCTTTGAAAGTGGCGCGGTTCTGGCCGTAATCGGTCAGCAATTCCGCCTCTTCAGCGCCGATGGTGAGCGACCAGCCCGGCTCCTGCCCGATCGCGGTCAGTTGCGGCGTCCCGGCGATTTCGTCGGTGTCCGGCGCTGCGGTCCCGGCGGAGTCTTCATTCTGCCGAATGCCTTCGCCGGCCGTCGTCGTGGGGCGGTCGGAATTGTCCTGGGTCATGGCCGTCTCCGTCTCTGCCGCGGGGGCGGCGCGGTCGGGATCGCAGCCCGTGGCGCCGATAACGCCAAAGGCGAGAAGGCAGAGGAGCGGCTGGGCGGATAGCGGGCTGGTCATATCATTCTCCGGCGGCTTGCTGCGGGGGCGATTGCGCCTCCCCCGCAGGTAAAACCCGAAAACGGCTATTTTGATCCGTGGAAACTAGAAGCGGCGGCCCTCGCCGGGAAAGCCGCTGCGCGAGCGCAGATCGGACCGCACAACGCGCGCCGCGTTGCCGCGCATGACGTCCTGACAGATCAGGCCGCCATCAGGGGCATAGACGCGCAGCGTCGCGCGGAAGCTGTTCTCGCGCTCCACATCGATGCGGCTGAGCCCGCCGCGGCGCCAGCCATAGCCGCCGAAATCGCCGGTCAGACGGGCGGAGGTCGAGCCGGTGGGCGTATAGATGTCGGCGATCATCTCATATTCGCCGGTGACGCCGCGATCGGCGGAGGCGCGCAGGGAAACGCCCTTTGCGTTGCGTTCCACCTGAATCGCGCAGCCATCGGGGGCGGAGGCGAGATTGGCCGGGGCCGCGCCCGCAGCGCCCGCCAGGGCCGTCAGCGCCGCTGCGCCGGCAATCAGAAGTCCGTGTTTCATCGGGGCCGCTCCATTGTCCTGTTCAGTGACCATGGAGGCGTTTTAGAGGGGCGGGCGTGAGCCGGCCCTGAAACCCCGGTTCATCCTGCATACATCAGCCGGGAAGCGTCTGGCTCAGGCGGGCCGCGGAGCGTCGCCGTCATGGCGGCGGCTTTCCATGGCGGAAACCATCGCGCCCAGCATCTGGCGCGGGTCCAGCGGCTTGCTGGCATAGGCATCCATGCCGTTCTGCAGGCATTTGTCCCGGTCGCCGGTCATCGCGTCCGCGGTCAGAGCGACGATGGGAATTTGCGACCAGGCCTCTTGCGATTCGCGAATGGCGGAGGCCGTCTTGAAACCGTCCATGACCGGCATGTGGACATCCAGAAGCACAAGATCGAACGGACCGTCCGCCAGCAGGTCCAGCGCGTCCTGTCCGTTCTCCGCCTCCATGATCTCGCAATCGAAATCGGCCAGGAATATCGAGGCGACCTGACGGTTCACGGCGTTGTCGTCCACCACCAGAACGCGCTTCTCGCGCACGCGCGATCTGTATTGCGACAGCTCCGCCTCGTCATTGGCGGCCTCATGCAGGGCTGCGCCGTGACGGGCGAGGAAATCGATGCAGAAACTGGAGCCCTGACCGGCTGCGCTTTCAACGCTCGCATCGCCGCCCATCAGGTTCGCCAGCCGCCGGACAATGGAGAGCCCCAGTCCGGACCCCTGAAAACGCCGGGATATGGAGCTGTCGACCTGGGTGAAGGGCGTGAAAAGCCGCTCGGCCATTTCCGGGCTGATGCCGATGCCCGTGTCAGTGACCGCGACAAATACCCGCAAATCGCCGTCTTCCCCCGCTTCGGCGGGCTGGGATCTGGCGCTGACCGTGATCGAGCCGCTCTCGGTGAATTTCACCGCGTTCGACAAAAGATTGGAAACACACTGCCCCACGCGCAGTGGATCGAAGACGATTTGCTGGGGCAAGGTTTCGTCGACCTCCAGCGAAAGCGTCACCCCGTTTTCGCGCGCCGCGCCTTCGAAAAGGGAAACCGCCTGGGCGAGCGTGGCTTCGAGGTCGGCCTCGACCGGTGAAATTTCCATCCGTCCGGCCTCGATCCGCGACAGGTCCAGCACGTCATTGAGGACAGCGGTAAGGAGATTGCCGGACGCTATGATGGTGCTGATCTGTTTTTGTTGCGCCGGGTCTTCCGCGCCGCGCTCCAGCAGGCGCGCCATGCCGAGAATGCCGTTCAAGGGCGTGCGGACTTCATGGCTCATCGTGGCGAGGAAGGCGGATTTTGCGTCGCTCGCCTGTTCGGCGGCGCGCTTCTGGTCTTCCAGAGAGTGGGTGGTTTCGCGCAAGTCCTGGCGCGTCCGGTAATAAACCTGAGAGGCCCGCCATGCGAAGCCGGTCATCAGGATCAGCATGCTCATCAGCATGACCTGTTCGACGCCGGAAAAGGGCGGATCCACAAGCGGCGCGCCGATGAGGACAAGAGTCGTCGGCCCGCCCCCGGCCAGCAGCGTGACATGCGAGCCGTGCATGAAGCCCTGCACATAGATCAGGGTGCCCGCCCACAGGCAGACCGCCGCCATCTGGTAGGCGGGCGTATCGGTAAACCACAGCATGAGGCTGAGGGTCAGCCAGGCGGAAACCGCCGCCACCGCCGCGGCCAGAAAAAACATGCGCGTTCTGAACGTGGCGGGGGAGGCCTTCAGCAGCGTGTCGGAGGCCCATTTGGAATAGATTTCGATGGGTATGATCAGGGCAAGCCAGATGGCCATGGATTGCCAGCCCAATGAAAGGCCAACCAGCGGCGCCAGGATCGCCACCAGCAATAGCCGGCTTATCCAAAGGGAATTGGACCCCGTGGCCGCATCGGCAATCGCCGGATCATTGAAAAACCGCGCCAGCATCATCGTATCCAACCGGGCCTGAATAGCGCGGATCTATAAGGGAGACGTGTTTTAAAGCGGTTAAATATACAGGTTGTATATTCGCAAAACTCGCCTTGCGGGACTGGAGCGTTCTTCAGCCTGCGCCCGCGTTACTGGCGGTCGGGGGCGCGGTATCTTCCTATGACCGGGGCGGTAAGCGAGCCGATCCAGACATATTCGCCTTCAGGCACCGCGTTGGCGATCATGCCGAAGCGGCCGTCCGGATCATGATAGGAATCCAGGTAGTCTCCCTCTTCGTTCATCACCAGCACGAATCCGCTGGACGGTCCCGCGCGCAGCCACAGGCCGCGCGGCAGCTTGGTGATCATCTTCGTGAGAAACGGGTTTTCGTGCAGGAAGGCGAGGACGGGCGAGCGCTGGGTGTCCATGGCGACATAGAGCTTGCCTTGCCGGTCGCTCATCACGCCGTCGGGAATACCAGGCAGGTTTTCGGCGATTATCTCCGCCGCGCCGGCGTTCGGGCCGTCCAGCCAGTATCGCTGGATGCGGTAGCGGAATGTTTCCGCCACGAAGACGGAGCGTCCGTCCGCCGCCATGGCGACGCCATTGGCGAAATAGAGATTATCCAGCAACAGCGCCGTCTCGCCGGTGTCCGGATGATAGGCGTAAAGCGCGCCCCAGGGCCGGTTCTCCACCATGTCCATCACGTAGTCGGGGCCGCTTTCCGATCCCGCGCCCCATTTCGATGTGGCGTCGGTGAAATAGATTGTCCCGTCGTCCGCCACATCCAGATCGTCGCCGAAGCCGAAGGGTTCGCCGTCATAGGCGTTGGTCAGAAGTTCGCTCTCGCCGGTTCCCACATTCACGCGGTAAAGCCCGTCAGGCGCCATGGCGGCCAGATCGCCCTCCGGCGTCCATTGCAGGCCCAGAACCGGATAGTTGGAGACATCGGCGACGGTTTCCACCGTGTCGGAACCCGGACGCAGGCGCACCAGCCGTCCGTCAGGTTGCCCGGCATAGACCGCGCCGTCGGGACCGATAGCGATATCCTCTGAACTCATCACCGCGCCCGCGCCGATCTGTTCGGCCTGGGCAAGACGGCCGCGCGGCTCCAGCACGCCGGTCATTTCCGGCGGTTCCGGCTCGTCCCAATAAGCGGGATCGGCCTTTGCGGGCCACAGATACCAGACCGCGCAAATGACGATCAGGATCGCGAAAAGCCAGAGCAGGGCGCGTCCCATGGGTTCCTCCCCGAACCGTTAGGGCAGGCGTGCCGGAAGCGCCGCGTCAGCGCTTCTGCAGGCCCGCGATGAAGTCGAACATCTTGCCGTAAGGCGGCGCGATCAGGCGCGAAGGATGCCAGACCGGCGCTTCGAACACGGACCGCTCATGCGTGAATTCCAGAAAGCCGCGCTCGCCGTGATAGGCGCCATAGCCGCTCTTTCCGACGCCGCCAAAGGGCATGTCCTCGACTGACAGGTGCAGCATGGTGGCGTTCACGGAGGCCCCGCCGGACATCGTCTGTTCCAGCACGCGGCGGGACTGGCTCTTTTCTTTCGAGAAGACATAAAGGGCCAGCGGCCGGTCGCGGCCATTCACGAAATCGATGGCTCCGGACAGCAGCTCATAGCCAAGGACCGGCAGGACCGGGCCGAAGATTTCCTCCTGCATCAGCGGGCTGTCTTCGGGCAGGTTCAGGATGACCGTCGGGGGAATCTTGCGCGCCGCCCTTGCGGCCTCGGCGTCATGTTCGGGCTGAAGAATGCGGGCGCCGGCGGCCCGCGCTTCCTCAATCATGCCGCTGAGGCGGTCATAATGCTTTTGGGAGACGATGGCCGTGTAGTCGTCATCGCTGGAAAGGTCCGGATAGAAGTCCGAAACCGTCGCGATCAGCGCCTCGCCGATTTCCTCGACCCGGCGATTGGGGACCAGCACATAGTCCGGCGCCACGCAGGTCTGGCCGGCATTGAAGAATTTGCCCCAGGCCAGCGGCTTCATGAGGTCCTTCGTCTCATAGGACTCGGTGACGATGGCCGGCGATTTTCCGCCCAGCTCCAGCGTCACCGGCGTCAGGTTTTCCGCCGCCGCTTTGGCGACGATGCGGCCGACATGGGTGGAGCCGGTATAGAAGAGGTGGTCGAAGGGAAGGGCGGTGAAGGCCTCCCCCACGGACGGCCCGCCGGTGACCACCGCCACCTGATCTTCGGAAAATCGCTCGCCCAGCAGGCGCTGCATCAGCTCCGCCGTCGCGGGCGTGTATTCGCTGGGCTTGATCATGGCGCGGCACCCGGCGGCCAGCGCGGCGATCAGCGGCGCGATGGCCAGCTGGTAGGGATAATTCCAGGGTGAAACGATGCCCGCCACGCCCTTCGGCTCGCGCCGGACATAGGCCTTGCCGGGGGCCAGTGTCATCGGGACGGAGGCCTTTTGCGGCTTCGCCCATTTATCCAGATTCTTCAGCGCGTGTTTGGCGGACGCCAGCACGAAGCCGATCTCGCCCAGCTGCGTCTCCGCTTTCGAGCGGACGCCGTAATCGCTGGCTATGGCGTCAGCGATTTCGCCGGCATGGGCGGCGGTCAGGGTCTGGACGGCCTCAAGGTCCGCCTTGCGCTCGTTCAGCGGGCGGTGGCGGTCACGCGCAAAAGCGTCCTGCTGGCTGGCCAGAAGGGATTTCATCCGTTCGATCTGACGGGCGTCGATATCGCTCATGGTGTTCCTGACCTTCTCATCTGGTCGCTTCAGGCGTCGGCGGCGATCATATCAGCCGCGCGGCCCGCGACCATAATCGTCGGGGCGTTTGTGTTGCCGCCGACAAGGCGGGGCATGACCGAGGCGTCCACCACGCGCAGCCCCTCGACCCCCCGGACACGGCAGCGCGGATCGGTCACCGCCATCTCGCCATCGCCCATCGCGCAGGTGCTGGTCGGGTGATAGAGCGTCTCCGCCCGGGCGCGGATATCGTCGCGAAGATCGTCCCGCGTGACCTTCAAATCGCCGGGCAGGAGTTCCGCCACGCGCTCCTCCGCGAAGGCCGGGGCGTTCAGGACGCGGCGGACAATTTCCAGCCCGTCGGTGAGCGCCTCCAGATCCTCTTCCGCCGAGAGATAATTCGGGTCGATCAGCGGGTACATGCGCGGATCGTCGGAGGCGAGGCGGATTTCGCCGCGGCTCTGAGGGTAGAGGTGACAGACATGCAGCGTCGCCCCGTGGCCGTAGATCGTCTCCCGCCCGTGCGGGGCGGAGAGCGAGGGGATAAAGACCAGCTGCAGGTCCGGCAGACCGTCGGACTGGGACGATTTCACGAAAGCGCCGCCCTGGATCGGGTTGACCGTGAAATCGCCGTCGCCCCGTATCATCCAGCGCAGCACGTCGCCGATCAGCTTGGGCGCGGCGCGCCAGCTGCGCCCGATAGAGCGCGCGCTGCGCATCTTGATCTGGCCCGTCACGTCCAGATGGTCCTGAAGGTTTTTGCCCACGCCCGGCAAGTCGATTTCCGGGGTCACGCCGGCGCCGCGAATTTCCTGTCCCGGCCCGATGCCCGACAGCAGCAGGAGCTGCGGCGAATTGATCGCGCCGCCGGACAGGATCACCTCCTTGCGGGCGGTGATCTCGGCCGGCGCGCCCTCGATCTCCGCGACCACGCCGGTGGCGCGCTTGCCGTCCAGCCGGACGCGATGGGTGAGGGCGTCCGTGATGACGGTCAGATTCTCCCGTTCCAGCGCCGGGCGCAGGAAGGCGTCGGCGGCGCTCCAGCGGCGCGGGCCTTTTTGGGTGACCTGATAGATGCCGAAGCCGTCCTGACGCGCGCCGTTGAAGTCGGCGTTCAGCGGATATTGAAGCTCCGCCGCCGCCTGAATGAACAATTCGCTGATCGGGTTGATCGGCTGGATATCCTGCACGCGCAGCGGGCCGCCCGTGGCGTGATGGTCGCTCTCTCCCCGCTCCTGGTCCTGCTGGGCCAGGAATTTCGGGAAACAGTCCTCCCAGGACCAGCCTTCAGCGCCATAGGTCGCCGCCCATTCGTCGTAATTCTCCCGCGCGCCGCGGATATAGTGCATGGCGTTGATGGAGCTGGACCCGCCCAGCGTCTTGCCGCGCGGCCAGTAGAGCGTGCGCCCGTTCAGATGCTGCTGCGGGACCGTTTCGTAGTCCCAGTTGATGGCCGGGGTGGTCATGGCGTTCTGCAGCAGCATGGGCGTGCGGATGATCGCCTTGTCGTCCGATCCGCCCGCCTCCAGCAGGCAGACCGTGACGTCGCGATTTTCCGACAAACGCCCGGCCAGCGTGCAGCCCGCCGATCCGGCCCCGACGATCACATAGTCGAATTCCAGCGCCTGTTTCGCGGCCATTACGGGGCCTCCGCCTCGGCGCTTTCCGTTTCGGGTTCGGGCGATACAGCCGCGGATATGGCGCGCATGACGGTGATGGCTTCGCCAAGGCGCGATCCGAATTCCGGGTCGGCCGAGTTGCGGGCGATCACCACGCCGCGCTTCCGGTCCACCCAGATATATTGACCGAACACGCCGGCCATCTGGAATTCGCCGTCCGCGTCCTGCGGAACCCAGAAATGCAGGCCATAGCCGACAATGTCATAGGTCGCGCCCGGCTCCTGAAACGGGGCCTGCGGGGTGGTCGCCATGGTCACCCACCCCTCTGGCAGCAGGCGTTGGCCGTCCCATACCCCGTCCTGAAGATAGAATTGTCCGAAGCGGGCATAGTCCTCCAGCCTCGCATTGAGGCAGCAATAGCCGATGGCGATGCCGTCCCCGCCCTGCACGTTCTGGGACCAGTAGGCGTCGCCGCTCATATCCAGCGGTTTCCAGATCTGCTCTTCCATGATGGCGGCCAGCGGCTTGTCATAGACGGCGCGCACGACCGCCGAGAGGACGTGCGTGTTCGGGCTGACATAGTGAAGGTCCTCGCCCGCCGGGCGGTCGCGTTCGATGGCGGCGGCCATCTCGTCGACATTCTTGCCCATGATGAAGGCGTCGAAGAAGAACGGGTCGATATCCGAATCGGGCGCGCCGTAATCCTCGTTGAAATCCATGCCGGCGGACATCATCAGAAGGTGACGCAGCGATGTCTCGCCATAATCGGAGCCTTCAAACTGTACGGCGTATTTTTCCGCCGGATCGTCCAGGCTGTCGATCAGGCCGTCGCGCATCGCCATCGCGACCAGCGTCGCCACGAAGCTTTTCCCGACAGACCATGAGGTGAAGCGGTCGTCCGGGCCTGCCTCCATGCGGTATTCTTCATGCACGACCGCGCCGTCTTTCAGCACGATCAAGCCCAGCGTTCTGGCCTCTTCCAGAAACTGGTCGAGACTCTTTTCCTCGCCCTGCCAGTCATAGGTCAGATCCAGCGATTGTTCGTTGCGGGGCAGGGGCGCGGCGTCCGTATTGGCCGCGATTTCCCGGTGCGGGAAAATCTCGTCCATGGCGCGGAAGGTCTGGGGGTAATTTTCCGGCGCGTTCAGCCGCGCAATCTTGGCCGGCGCATAATCCGACCAGGGCCGGAAATACCAGCCAAGCGCGGCCACAACGACGATTACAACCACGGCCGCCGCCGCCCAGACGATGCGTTTCATATTTCCTCCCCCGGCAAAAAACGCTGCGCGTCTTTTACAATCTTAACAAAGTTGTAGCTGACAGCCGCCAATTTTGGTGATCTTATTACGCCACGTTTGAGCGGGCCGTCAGCGTTCGCAGAACCGTGCACCTAGGGGGGATACATGTCCAGAATTTCGAAACTCGCCACGCTTGGCTCCACGGCCATCGTCACCAGCCTGATCGTCACGGGGGCGGCGCACGCCCAGATCGACGAGATCACGGTCACCGCGCAAAAGCGCGAACAGACGCTACAGGAAACTCCGGTTTCCGTGGCCGTCGTGACTGACGAGCAGATTGAGCAATCCCAGATTCGCGACGCCGCCGACCTGATGACGCTTGTGCCGTCCTTGCGGGTCGCCGAGTTCGCCTCGTCCACCAATACCGAATTTGCGCTGCGCGGGATCGGAACATCCAGTTTCAACCCGGGCCTTGAGCCTTCGGTCGGCGTGTTCGTCGATGGCGTTTATCGTCCGCGCACGGGCTCTGCGATCAACGACCTGATCTCGGTGGAGCGCGTGGAAGTGATCCGCGGTCCGCAATCCACGCTGTTCGGGCGCAACACCCCGGCGGGCGTTGTCAGCATCATCACCAAGCAGCCGGAATATGATTTCGGGGCGGAAGGCGAGCTGACGGCCGGCAATTACGGCCAGTTCATCGCCAAGGGCTCAATCACCGGGCCGATCGTGGAAGGCCTGATGGCCGGCCGCTTCGACGCCAGCTACCACACCAATGACGGCTATCTGGAAGACGTCACCGACGGCAGCCAGATCAATAACCGCGACCGTCAGACCTATCGCGGCCAGCTGCTGATCGAGCCGGGCGAGAATACCTCGATCCGCATCATCGGCGATTATGGCGTGATTGACGAGAATTGCTGCGCGGCGCCGTTTGCCTTCTATGACCCGATCGACCAGGCCGCGCTTGTCGGTCTCGGCGGCACGGCCCTGCCGGCCGATCCGTTCGACGGCGATATCGCGATTGACGGCGATGTCCGCACGGAGCTGAAAACCTCCGGCATCTCCGGCGAGCTGAACCACGACTTCGACACGTTCACCTTCACCTCGATCACCGCCTATCGTCATTATGACGAAGACCAGCTGTTCGATGCGGACTTCTCCGACCTCGACCTGGTCAGCACGCGGGCGATCACCAACGAATACGATTCCTTCACCCAGGAATTCCGCTTCGCCTCCACGGGCAGTAATTTCATCGACTGGATGGCGGGCGCGTTCTACTACAAGAACGAGCTGGAATACACGAACGCCACGCCTTACGGGGCCGATGCGCGGGCCTTCTTCGATTTTGCCTCCGCGCCGCAGGTTGCTCCGATCGTCGCGGGTCTGGGCCTGCCGCCCGGCCTTGGCGGCGTGTCGCTGCTGGAGTTCTTCCTGAACAACAACAATGCCGCGGGCGTGGGCAATTTCGTGCCGCTGCCCTCCGGCAACGCCTCGCTGCCGACGGTTCCGGCCGAAGGCTTCATTTCCACCCAGCATGGCCTGATCAGCGAAGCGTATAATTACGACACTGAAGCGGTCTCCATCTTCGGCAAGCTGGACTTCAACCTCACCGACAAGCTGACCATGACGGTGGGCGCGCGTTACGCCGAAGAAGACAAGGACATGGAAACCAACATCAACAATCCGGACCCGATTTCGGCGTTCAGTTTTGTTGATGTCGGCCAGGATTTGCGCCTTGTGTCGCCGACCACCTGCGACCCGACGCTGTTCCCGATCATCGGCGGCGACGCCTGCGCCTATCTGATCCCGGCGCTGCTGGCCGGGGCGGGGCTGCCGTTCGACCCGACGCAGCCGCTGACCGACGAACAGGCGCGCAACCCGGCGATCAACCAGCTGCTGGGCTTCACCGCGTTCCAGAACTGGCCGCCGGTCAACGCCGCGGCCTTCCCGGACAGCCGGTCGGACTCCAACTTCTCCTACAATGTCATCGCGTCCTATGACGTGACGCCGACCTTCAATGTCTACGCCAGCTACGCCACCGGCTTTAAGCCGGGCGGGTTCAACGTCTCTGTGGACGCGGCCAAGACCGGCGTGTTCGAGTTCCAGGACGAACAGGCGCAGTCCGCCGAAATCGGCGCCAAGGGCGCTCTGGGCAATAACCGCTTCATCTACGCGGTGGCGCTGTTCGCGCAGGAAATCGAGGACTTCCAGTCCAATAATTTCGTGGGCAACGGCTTCGCTCTGGACAATGCCGGCTCCATCGAAGTCGCGGGCCTTGAGTTCGAGAGCCAGTGGGCGCCCACGGACCGCCTGTTCTTCACGGGCGGCTTCACCTGGCTGTTCCACAATGAATATGGCGATTATCAGTTCGCGCCGTGCCCGGACAGTTTCGATCCGTCCGATCCGATGTTCGAGCTTTGCCTGCCGGGCAATGAGCGCACGAACGAAGGCGGCGTAACGGCGTCGTTCAACGACTTGACGGGCGTTGACCGCGGCAATTCGGACTTCGTCGGCTCGCTGACCGGCACCTATACCCAGCCGATCGGCAATACGATGGAAGGCTTCGTGCGCGGCGAGGTGACCTACACCTCCGAATTCGCTCACACGACCAGCCTGGACCCGCGTCCCTTCGCCAATCAGGACGACTTCGCCCTGTTCAACGCCAGCGTCGGCCTTGGCGGCGCGGATGGCGGCTGGCAGGTCCAGCTCTGGGGGCGCAACATCTTTGACGAGGAATACACCAAAGGCGGTTTCCCGTCGGTCGGTTACCTCGGCACCAGCTACAACGTCTATCCGGGCGACCCGGCGACGTATGGCGTGACGCTGCGCCTGCGCAAATAGCGTCCGCGCCGTTGACGTAAGAAAGAGGGCGGGGGCGCGTGTCGCCTCCGCCTTCTGCGTTTACGGACCAGGGACCATGTTTCCATGACGACGCTCCTGATCATCGCGGCGTCCTTCGCCGCCATTCTCGCCCTCTTCGGCATCAATATCTGGCTCACCGGCCTCAAGCCGGGCCTGATGGATTCGGTCGAGGCCGCGGCCGTGCGCCTGGAAAACGACCTGGCGGGGTTCGAAGCGGGCGAGGGCGTGGTCTCCACGGACGGTCTGGCCGCGCTGGTCGCGGACAAGGCGTCCAACCGGGTCGGGCTGGCCGTCGTGCGGGGCGTGGACGTGGTTACGCGGCTGCTCGCTCCGGCCGATATTCGCGTGGTTGACGTTGACGGCAGCGGCAATTTGTCGCTGCGGCTTTCCGATTTCACCTTGGGCCGTGTTTCGCTTATGCTGGAAAGCGAAGAAGAAGCGCGCGAATGGGCGCGCCGTATTGGGGAGACAGGGCGCTAGCGCCTGATGGACGATGCCGGAACTGCCGGATCCCGTTACTTTTGCGATACCCGCCTTTGTCGGGTTGATCCTCGCGGAAATGCTGTTTGTCCGCTTCACGGGCCGCGGCCGCTATGAGCCGCGCGACACGCTGACCAGCCTGATGATGGGGCTGGGCAACACCATTTCCGGCGTCCTGTTCGGCTTCCTGGCTTTCGGCTGGTCGATGTTCGTCTACCAGTTCGCCCTGTTCGATATCGGTTTTGCCTGGTGGGCGTTCGCCATCGCCTTCATCGGCGACGACTTCCTTTATTACTGGTGGCATCGCGCCTCGCACCGGGTTCGCTGGTTCTGGGCCGCGCACGTCATCCATCATTCCAGCCAGCATTATAATCTCAGCACCGCCCTGCGGCAGACCTGGACCGGGCAGCTGACCTTTTCCTTCATCATATTCGGCACGCCGCTGGCCCTGCTGGGCTTCCACCCGGTGATCATCGCCTTCGTCAGCGGGCTGAACCTGATCTATCAGTTCTGGATCCATACAGAGGCGGTGAAGCGTTTCCCGCCCTGGTTCGAGGCGGTGATGAACACCCCCTCCCATCACCGGGTCCATCACGCCACCAATCCGCGCTACCTGGATTCCAACTATGCCGGCGTCTTCATTGTCTGGGACCGCATGTTCGGCACGTTCGAGCCGGAGCGCGACGACGAGCCCTGCCGCTACGGCATTGTCAGAAATCTCGGCACCTTCAATCCGCTGAAGGTCGCCTTCCATGAATGGTACGGGATCGGGAAGGACGTCGCGTCCGCCCGCTCCGTCGGTCACGCTTTCGGATATGCGTTCCGCCCGCCCGGCTGGTCGCCGGACGGCAGCCGGGACACGTCCGAAACGATCAAGGCCCGCTGGAAAGAGAGCCTCGCCCGCAAGGGCGACATAAAGGCTCCGCGGGACGAGGATGCGCGCAACGACGCGCAAGCCCCACCCATGGGAGGAGAAACCAATGTCCCTGCGTGATTTGTATCCGATGCCGGACATCGACCCGGCCTGGACCGTGCCCCAGGAATTCGACGCCGTGTTCGACTGGGAATTCGACGAGGGGCGCATGTCGCTCATGCACCTCTACCAGAAGGGCAAGGACATGCAGTGGGACGCGGTCGAACGCATCGACTGGTCGCAGGACATAGATTTCGAGAATCCCATGCAGATGCCGGACGAGGCCAACGGCCTTTACGGCTCACCCATCTGGGAGAAGATGGACGAGAAGGAGCGCATCGAGGTGCGCCGCCACATGCAGGCCTGGAATATCTCCCAGTTCCTGCAGGGCGAGCAGGCCGCGCTGCTCTGCGCCTCCAAGATCGTGCAGCAGGTGCCGGACCTCGATTCCAAGTTCTACGCCTCCACCCAGGTGATGGACGAGGCGCGGCATGTGGAGGCCTACAAGAAGCTGCTGGAGAAATTCGGCGTCGCCTATCCGATGACCGGGCCGCTGCAGGAGCTGGTGGATCAGGCGCTGCGCGATTCCCGCTGGGACATGACCTATCTGGCCATGCAGGTGGTGATCGAGGGGCTGGCGCTGGCCGCTTTCGGCACGATCCGCGACATCGCCCAGAATCCGCTGGCGCGGCAGGTGAACGCCTTCGTGATGGAGGACGAGGCGCGCCACGTCGCCTTCGGCCGTCTGACGCTGCGCGATTATTACCCGGAGCTGAGCGACGCCGAGCGCGCCGAACGCGAGGAATTTCTGGTCGAGGCCTGCTATCTGATGCGCGACCGGATGACCGACGCCTCGGAAATGTACGAGGCGCTCGATCTGAACCAGAAGGAGTGCAAGGAATGGACGGAAAAGTCTGAAATCGTTCAGCTTTACCGCCAGCTCCTGTTTCAGCGCATTGTGCCGATCGTCAAGGATATCGGCCTGTGGGGCGCGCCTGTGCGCAACGCCTATGAGGATATGGGCGTGCTGCATTTCCAGGATCTGGACCCCGAAGAACTCCAGAAAGACGACGAGGCGAAAGCCAAGGATTTCGACGCCCGCAGCGCCTATGTGAATGCGGTGGCGGGCACCGGGGCGGCGGCGGAATAGATGATGAAAAAGACGATGATTCTTGCCGGCCTGGCCGGCGCTCTGGGCCTTTCCGCCTGCGGCGACGGCGGCGATCAGTCCGCCGGACCGGCGCAGGAAGCGGATGCTTCCTACCAGGATACGTTGCGCACCGCCCTGCTGGACGCGCAGCCCGGCGACGTGATCGAGATCCCGGCGGGCAAATTCTCCTTCGACCGCTCGCTCAGCCTGACCACGGACGGGGTGACGATCCGGGGGCAGGGGATGGACGAAACCATCCTCAGCTTCGCCGATCAGATCGCCGGGGCGGAAGGTTTGCTGGTCACGGCCAGCGATTTCACCATCGAAAACCTCGCCATCGAGGACACGATCGGCGACGCATTGAAGGTGAATGAGGGCAAGAATGTCGTCATTCGCGGCCTGCGCACGGAATGGACGAACGGGCCGGACACCGAAAACGGCGCCTATGGCATCTATCCGGTGCAGATCGAGAACGTTTTGATCGAGGATAGCGTCGCCATCGCCGCCTCCGACGCCGGCATTTATGTCGGCCAGTCGCGCAATGTGATCGTCCGGAACAACCGCGCCGAATACAATGTCGCGGGGATCGAGATCGAAAACACCATCGGCGCGGACGTTTACGGCAATGTGGCGACCGAAAACACGGGCGGAATCCTGGTCTTCAACATGCCGCACCTGCCCCAGCCCGGGCACACGACGCGCGTCTATGAGAACCGGATTTTCGAGAACAACACCCGCAATTTCGGCGCGGAAGGCACGGCGGTGGCCAGCGTTCCGGCCGGGACGGGCGTGATTATCAATTCCAACGACGCCGTGGAGATCTTCGATAACGAGATTTCCAACAACAAGACGGCGAACGTGATCGTCTCCTCCTACTATACCAGCGGCTATACCGAGCAATTCGACACCGCCGACGCGTTCGATCCGTATCCGGAGCGCATCTATGTGCACGGAAACGACTTCGCCGGGGGCGGCGGATCGCCGGACAATATGGATCTTCAGGCGCTGCGCGTGCTGAAATTCGGGCCGACTGGCCGCCTGCCGGACGTATTGTGGGACGGTTATGCCCGCGAGGGCGGCGCTGATCCGGTGCTCTGCGTCGATAATGGCGACGCCGAGGTGATGAATCTGGACGCCCCGAACGATTTTTCCGACCCGCGCATCGTCGATGGCGGCGCGGATTGCCCGATTGAACCCCTGCCGGCGGTCTCGCTGGCCGCCCCGGCGCCTTGATCCGGGCGCTATCGGCGGGCGTTTGCGCGCTGGTTCTGGCCGCCTGTGGCGGCGAAAGCCCGCCGCAAACGGTCACATTGCATGACGACAACCCGGTAAATTTGAGCGATTGGGGGCTGGTGACGGCCGCCAATGGCGCGCTGGAACTGGGCGAGGGCGTCACGCCTTACGACCTGAACACGCCGCTTTTCACCGATTACGCGCACAAATTACGCACGGTCTGGATGCCCGAAGGCGCGTCCGCGCAATACCGGGAAGGCGATGTTCTGGACTTCCCCGTGGGCACGGTGATCACCAAGACCTTCTATTATCCGCGCGGAACCGCCCCGGGCAGGGTCGCAAAAGCCCCCGAAACGGCCTCGGAACGGGCCGGAAACGGGCTGAAACTGGACCAGGTTCGCCTGATTGAGACCCGGCTTCTGATCCGGGACGAGGGCGGCTGGAGGGCGCTTCCATATGTCTGGAACGCCGAACAGAGCGAGGCGACGCTGCAAAGAGGGGGCGCGGTGAAGCGCCTGACGCTGGAAGATGAGGGCCAGCCGCGGGATTTCGCCTATATCGTGCCCGATGCGAACCAGTGCAAAGGCTGTCACGCGACCAACAACACGACCCGCGAAATCCGGCCCATCGGCCCCAAGCCGCGCAATCTGAACAAGACCTATGCCTACGCCGAAGGCGCGCAGAACCAGATCGCGAAACTGGTGGAAGCCGGCTATCTGGTCGGCGCGCCGGCGGCTGAAACCGCCCCGGCCCTCGCGGTCTGGGACGATGAATCCGCCCCCGTCACGGCCCGTGCGCGCGCCTATCTGGACGTGAACTGCGCCCATTGCCACAACCCGGCCGGACCGGCCGATACGTCAGGCCTGCACCTTAATGTGGAGGCGGAGGAGGACGCGCATCTGGGCGTCTGCAAGCCGCCCATCGCGGCGGGCCGCGGGTCCGGCGGGCACACCTATGGCGTGACGCCGGGCGCGCCGGATGAATCCATCCTGCTGTTCCGCATGCGCTCCGACGCCCCCGACATCATGATGCCGGAACTGGGCCGGAGCCTGGTTCACGAGGAAGGCGCGGCGCTGGTGGAGGCGTGGATTGCCGGGATGGACGGGGCCTGCCGGTCCTAGTGCCGGGTCAGCCCTGAGCCATTGCCGTTGCGCTTGGCGCCGGGGGCGAAGAGGGGCTCGCCCTTGCGGCGCTTTCTTGTCTCCTCATCGCCCTCCGGGCCGTCGTCGCGGTCCGAGCGGTAGGGGGAGCCCTGGCGCTTGGCAGGGGCGTGGGCATAGCGGGCGCGGCTGCGGGAGCGTTCGTCGAAGCCGGCGATCAGGGCCAGCATGATCCACACCCACGGGCCGAAATCGACCGCGATGGCGATGACCCAGGGCAGGATCGCCTGTTCCCAGCTATTGAACAGCACCAGAAGCGGCGAGGTGTAGGTGAATTCCGGCGGCTCCGGCGGAGTGTCCGCCAGGGCGCGGTTCATCTCGTTCTTCACGGTGCCGCGGGCATTGCCGAGATAGGACGAGATCTGGCCGCGCGCGTCGCGCTGGGCATCGGCGACGGTGGAAGACGCGCTCATCGCGCCGCCGAAAATGATGCCGTCGAGGAGGTCCAGCTGGCCTGACGCGGCGCGGATATGGGAGCGCGAAGAGGCGCTTTCCCAGGCGCCGCCAATCTCCCGCTCCAGCCCGCGCACGCGGTCCTGCCAGTCGCGCACGGGCAGGGCCTCGCCTTGAGCATTCTGGAAGAAATCGCCCTCAAGAACCCGGGCGCGGGCGCCGTCGAGGCGGTTGGCCAGGACATCGACGGTCTCCAGACGCGCCTGTTGTTCGCGCATCACCAGACCGGCGGTCTGTTGCAGGTCGCCGGAGGCGTTGTTGAGCTGGTTCACCACAGAGCCGGCGCCGGCATAGCCGGAAATCGCGCCCGTGGCGGCCTCCTGCCCGGCGAGGGTTTCCATGCGGGTGGAGAGCGACTCCAGGCTGAGCGCGACGGAGTCGGCGTCCTGAATATAGCCTTCGAGACTGCGCGTGGAGCGCGTGTAATCGTCCATCCAGCCCAGCACCGAACGTTCCAGAATACGCGGACCGGCCAGGCCCAGCGCGCTGGTGGTGGTGGAAACGGCGAAGATGGGAACGGCGGCCAGAAGCGGAATCAGGAAGGCCGCGGCGAAGCGGTTGCGCCGTGCGCCGCCTTCTTCATGGTCCTGACGGATGACGAGATCGAACGTCCAGGTCCATGTCAGATAGACGAACAGGAAGGCGTAGAGGAAGACCACGACCGGGAACAGGCGATAGCGGATAAACCCTTGAGCGGGATCAAGAAATTCGATGGTCACGCCATAAGTCGTGGTGTAGCCGGAGATCATCGCGGCCACGAGCGTGAACAGGAGATAGACCCGGTAGGGGCCGCTATAATCCGGGCTGAAGGCGCGGCTGAGCGCCCGGCCGACCAGGAAAACGAACACCAGCGCGCCCAGCAGGATCAGCGCGATCACGCCATAGGCGGCCATCGCGTCGGCCGAGGCGAGGTCGCCCTGTAGCTGTTCGGGAAGCGGGCGGCTGGTCATGGTCCAGTAGGCGGCCAGCGCCGCGGCGCCGGTCAGCACCACGATCAGCGAAATGATGAAGCCGCGCATGGCGCTGGGCCTGTGGTCTTCGGGATAGACCGCTTCTTCGCGGTGTTCAGCCATGATGTCCTGTGCCTCGCTTTAAATTATTAACGCGCCGGCGCGCGCCTGATCGCCCCGCGGAGCGGTCTCCATCGGGCGCGATCCTTGCCATTCCCGGCTGAATTCAAGCTGAACACAGCCCCCGTTTTCGCCTCACAGGCGAATATCATGGTTAATTATGCAAGGGAATTGCGTAGCTGTTTCGGCAAAAACAAGGCTGGAATGGGGCGATCTGGCCGTTCGGCGTTAATCGCGCGCGTTTGTCTTGCGCGTTTCTTCCAGTTTTCTGGCGGCGCGGGCTTCGCGCAGGACAAGCACTGCGGCGCCGAGCAGTCCCGCGGCCGAAATCAGCCAGCCCGCCCAGACGAAACCCCCGTTTGGTCCGAAATCCAGAAAGCTCATGATGCGCCGCCTTCCCGCGTTTCCAGCCGCGCGCGCGAGGGGCGGGACTGTTTGGCCGCATTCTCCGCTCTACGGCGGGCCAGCGCGGCGCGCATCCGCGTCAGCTGCGCCCAGCCGAAGAAGAAGGTGTAGCCCAGCGCCATGACGAGGAGCGGCCACAACATGGCGGGGTCAATGCGCGGGCCGTCCATGCGGATCACGGTCGCGGGCTGGTGCAGCCCGGCCCACCAGTCGACCGAAAACTTGATGATCGGGATGTTCACCACGCCCAGCAGCGCCACGGCCCCGGCGATGCGGGCGGCGCGCTGGGTCGGCTCGACCAGGCTCCAGATCGCCATCAGGCCCAGATACATGAAGAACAGGATCAGGACCGAGGTCAGGCGCGCGTCCCACACCCACCACGCGCCCCACATCGGCTTGCCCCAGACCGCGCCGGTGATCAGCGCCAGCGCGGTGAACAGCGCGCCCAGCGGGGCGGCGGCGCGGGCGGCGATATCGGCCAGCATATGCCGCCAGACAAAGCCGGCCAGCGCCGCGCCGGCGATGAAGACATAGACGAACATCGCCATCCAGGCGGCGGGAACATGGACATAGATCAGGCGGAATCCGTAACCCATTTCCGAATCCGGCGGCGTCAGGAACAGGCCCCAGACCGTGGCGCCGGCCAGACAGAGCGCGGCGGCCGCCCCGAAGACCGCGCCCAGGGGGCGGGCGAGGCGTTCAAACCGGGCGGGATTGGAGAAATAGGAGAGCATCGGCGTTTTCTATCCCTAGTCGGCCTGCGCGCGCAGCGCCAAGGCGCAGGCGGCGGGGCATATGGCCGCGGCGAACAGGCTGGCGGCCAGCAGCGCCCGCGCTTCCGGGCCGAACATAGCGCCGGACTGGGCCATGCCTACGCCGAATATGAGCACGGGCGCGATCAACGGCCCGGCGATCAGCGGGCCGAGAATGCCGCCCGCGCCCTTCGCCCCGGCGCCCGAGGCGGCCCCGGCGGCGGCGTAACCCAGCGCGGCGGGGCTGCCCAGCAGCAGGGAAAGCGCGATCAGGCCGCCGGAATCATGCGCGAATGCAATGGCGGCGGCCGGGGCGAGGACGACCAGCGGCGCGGCGGTCAGCAGCCAGCGCGCGATCAGGCGCGCGGCGATGATGGCCGACAGGGAGACGGGCTGGGTCATCAGCCAGTCCTGTTCGCCATCCTCGATCGGTTCGGAGAACAGGGTCTGAACCGAAAGCAGAATGGAGAAGACCGCCGCCAGCCAGACAATGGCGGGGGCCGCGGCGCGCAGACGCGCCGGATCTGGCCCCAGCACCAGCGCGGAAAGCATGAGGAACAACAGGAAGAAGGCGAGGCCGAACGCCCAGACGGCCGGACGGCGCGCCCCGATCCGCAATTCCCGCAGGAAGATGGCGAGCGCGGCGTTCATTCCGGGCGCTCCAGGATCAGCGTCAGGTGGGCGGGAGGGCCGGCATTGGCCGCGTGGCGGGCGATGACCGCGCCGCCGCCGCGCGCCAGATGTTCGCCCAGCGCGGCGCCGAAACGGTCCGCGCCATCTTCATCCAGACCCGCAAACGGTTCGTCCAGCAGCCAGATCGGGGCGTCCGACATCAGGGCGCGGGCCAGCGCCGTGCGCCGCCGCCAGCCGCGCGACAGGAGCCGGACCGGCGTATCGGCGTAGGGTTCGAGCCCCAGTGCGGCGAGGGCGGAGTCTCCGCCCGTCATGGCGGGGAAGGCGGCCCAGAAGCGCAAGGTCTCCGCCACCGTAAGCTCCGGGCGCAGGGCGTCGCGGTCGGCGACCCAGGCGACATGGCCGGGCTCGCGCGGGGAAACGGCGCGGCCGCCAATCTCGAGGGAGAGGCGGCCGTCCTCGGGGCGGATCAGGCCGGCGAAGATTCGCAGGAGGCTGGTTTTCCCAGAGCCGTTGGGGCCTTTCAGGTCCAGCCGCCGGCCATTGGACAGCGACGCGGAAGCGCCTTCCACCACGCGGCGGCCCCCGCGCCGCGCGCAGAGATCGTCAAAGGACAATGTGAAGGCAGGGAAGGCGGTCAAGGAACTGCTCTTGCGGCGCCCGCGACGCATGGCGAGGAAACGATCCGCGCGCTATAGCAGAGAAAACCGCGCCTTAGCGAGAATACTGTACGCACCATGACGCCGCCGCACAGAAACCGACGCCTGATCACGCTCGCCGTCGCCGCCATACTGGTGGGCGGGGCGGCCGCACTGGCGCTGTCCTCGCTCCAGGAGAACATCTCCTATTTCATGACGCCCAGCGATCTGGCCGCCGAGGGGCAGGCCGGGGAACGCGTGCGTCTGGGCGGATTCGTGGAGGAAGGCAGCGTGCGCTATGGCGACGGGGCCGATGTCACATTCCGGGTGACGGACGGCGATGAGACCGTGGACGTGATCTATTCCGGCGCGCTTCCGGACCTGTTCCGTGAGGGGCAGGGCGTGATCGCCGATGGCCGGATTGAGTCGGCGCGCAAACTGCGCGCGGAACGCGTGTTGGCCAAGCATGATGAAAATTACGAGCCGATCGAGCTAAAGGCTGTTAAATCCGCAACACGCTGATGAAATTTGGACACAGCGCCTGAATTTCCTTTGACATTGCCGCCTCCAAAAGGAACGATATACGCGGATTATTGCATTGAGCGCATGATCCGCGTGCGGCGCATTATTTGTGTGCCTTTTATGGGAACCTTTTGGTGCACGCCGCGTTTATGGCAGCCGCAGCGGGTCATCCGATCCGCATGACGGAGGGGAATTAAATATGAAATCTCGGCTTCTTTCAGCCGTTGCTCTCACGGCGATCGTCCTTCCGGGCGCCGCTCTGGCGGGCGACGAATGGTACGGCCGTGCCGCAGTTGGCTTCGGCACGACCGGAGACATCGACTACACCGACGAAAACGGTAGAGATCTGGAGATCCAGAGCCAGGGCCACGTCGCCCCGCTTCTGGCGCTCGGTTACGCTCTTCCGGATTCCGGCTGGCGTGTCGAACTGTCTCTTGAGCACCAGTGGAACGACACCGGCGCCGTCGGCAACCTGCCGAACACGGATAGCAACATTCACTCCTATCCGGTGATGGCGAACGTCTTCTACGACTTCAACGAAGCGGGCCGCTTCCAGCCGTTCATCGGCGGCGGCGCGGGCATCATGCTGAACAATGTTCGCGGCGTGTCCCCCGACTTCGAAAATATCGATGACGCGGATTCCTCCATGGCCCTGCAGGGCATGGCCGGTATCGGCTGGGCGCTTTCCGAGCGTCTGATCGGTGAAGTCTACTACCGTTACCTCTGGTCCGACGACATCGAGGTCAACACGTTTGGCGGAACCACCGACGTTGCCCTGGAAGACTTCCAGAG
>NZ_ASJA01000003.1 GCF_000412185.1 Euryhalocaulis caribicus | reverse complement strand
CGTTGGAGGCAGGCGCTTTGTTCTGAGAGCCGCCCCCTCACCCTTTCGCGCAGCCAATCAGAGATTGGGCGCTCAAAACCCTCTCCCCCTCGCGGGGGCGAGGGGACTTTTCTTTTTCAAATAGCTCCCGGAATCCGCGTTAGCGGATATCCGGGATCCAGTCTCCGTCGTCTCTGGACCCCGGATATTGGCTGCGCCAATTCCGGGGACTCCTAGTGGAGCTGATGCGCGGAAAGCTCCGCATGGCATGGCCATCGGAGGGGCGGGTGATCCTCCGGGCGAGCCGGAGGGTAAGGGGACGGCGCGTGTCGCAAGACGCAGGCCTATGGGTAGTGTTTTGTTTGTTCGCGACCTCACGAACACGCGCCGGGCGGCGTTTGACCTGCCTGACCGGGTGGGTTTGCGGCCGTTTTCCTCCGCAGTTCCCGGCGACAGGCCGGAGACGATATGCGGAAGGTCAAATCCGCCCGGCTCCGGCGCCGCATCCGACCGTCCCTTGATGACCAGCTAGCAAGGCCCCTCATGACGGCGAACAGGGAGGATTATGGGGGCGGCGCGGACCCGGTCTGATATTTTGTGGTTTGTCCCCGTTTTCAGACGCTCTTCGAGACGCCGCGCGTCGCGCGGCTCCTGAGGGAAGGGGGTGATGGACAGGGTTGAACGGCAACGGTTTCCGCTTTCGCGCCCAAGCCTGAGGAGCCCGTCAGGGCGTCTCGAAGGCAGGGTTTGAGAAGACGCTATTTCCTCCGGAAATTCGCGGAACTTTCCCCTAGAACCCGCTCTCTGCGATGTCGACGCCGCCGTCGATGACCAGGGTCTGGCCGGTCATGAAGGCGCCGGCGGGGGAGGCGAGGAAGACGGCGGCGCCGGCGATCTCGTCCGGCATGCCGATGCGCTTCAGCGGGGCCTTGGAGGTGACCTGTTTGAGGATGTCGGGATTTTCCCAGAGGGCGCGCGCGAAATCGGTCTTGATGAGGCCCGGCGCGATGGCGTTGGCGCGTACGCCCTTGGGGCCGAATTCGGAGGCGATATTGCGGGCGAGCTGCATGTCGGCGGCCTTGGAGATGCCATAGGTGCCGATGACCGAGGAGCCCTGCACGCCGGTGATCGAGGAAATGATGACGATGGCGCCCTCGCCCCGCTCCGCCATTTCGGGGAGCACCATCTGGCTGAGCCAGTGATTGGACTTGATGTTGTTGGAGAGGACCTTGTCGAAGGCCTCGTCGTCGATTTCCAGCATCGAGCCGAAATGCGGGTTGGAGGCGGCGTTGCAGACCAGAATGTCGATCTTGCCCCACTTGGCGCGGGTCTCGTCCACCAGGCGCTGGAGGGCGTCCTTGTCCGAAATATTGGCCGGGATGGCGATGGCGGCTTCGCGGCCCTCTTTCTCATTGATGGCGTCGACCACTTCCTGACAGGCGGGCGCCTTGCGGGAGGAGACGACGACATTGGCGCCGGCGGCGGCCATCTGTTCAACGATGGCGCGGCCAATGCCGCGGGAAGAGCCGGTGACGACGGCGACTTTGCCGGAAAGATCGAAAAGACTGGACGCGGACAAGGGCGGCCTCCCCATTTTTCTTGATTGGCTGTTCGTGTTGCGCCGCACCCTAAACCGCATGGGGGCGCTGACAAGAGAATATGGTTAACGCTCTATAAAGCAGGGCATGGGACAAGCGTGGCAGAGTCCTGTTCATCACACGGAATCCGCCGATGCCGCGCCTGATCGATATTCTGCTGACCCTGACCTATTCGATGGCGTGCTGCGTGGGCGCGCTGGCCCTGATGCGGATTTTCGGCGTGCCGCCGGTGGGCACGATGATCGTGGCGGCGGCGGGCATATTGTTGTGCCTGCAGCTACATCTGGCCGGGTCCAGCAACAGTTTCCGCCATGACGTGCGCAAGGATATCGCCAAACTGCGCAAGGAGCAGACGCGGCTGGAGAAGGCGGCGACGGAAACCGCGGCGCGCCTGAAGGAAATTACCGAGGACTTCGCGGTGCGCGGCGAGGAGCGCGAGCGCGCGCTGGTCAGCGAGATGAAGGTGATCGAGACGCTGATCGAGCGCATGGGCGAGCGGATGCCCGCGGGCGGGGCCGCGCGGCGCCCGGCGAGCGGCGGGGCGCCGAATGAGGATATGCTGTCCGTGGTGCGCGAGGCGCTGCAGGAGAACCGGGTGGATCTGTATCTGCAGCCCATCGTCTCGCTGCCGCAGCGCCGGGTTTCCTTCTATGAGAGCTATACGCGGCTGCGCGATGCATCGGGCCGGGTGGTGATGCCCGGCGAGTTCCTGAAGGTCGCCATGGATGCGGGCCTGATGACGGCCATCGACAATCTGCTGCTGTTCCGCTGCGTGCAGATCGTGCGGCGGCTTTCGGCCAAGGACCGCCAGACGGGGGTGTTCTGCAACCTGTCCCCCGAATCGCTGGAGGACCCGGATTTCTTTCCGCAATTCATGGATTTCATGCGGCAGAATTCCGATCTCTCCAGCTCCCTGATCTTCGAAATCGGGCAGGATTCCTTCCTGCGGCGCAGCCCGGAAGCGGCGCGCAACATGGCGCGGCTGGCCGATTTCGGGTTCCGCTTCTCCATCGACCACGCCACGGACCTGTCCGCCGACTTTGCCGACATGCGGCGGGCGGGCGTGAAATTCTTCAAGGTGCCGGGCGAAATTCTGGTCGAGCGCCTGCTGGGCGGAGCGGAGATGATGGACGTGTCGCCGGAAGATTATGTCGGCCATTTGGCGCGCTTCGGCATCGAGCTGATTGCCGAGAAGATCGAGACCGAGGCCACGGTCGTGGAAATCCTCGACCTCGACGCCGCGTTCGGCCAGGGGCATCTGTTCGGCGAGCCGCGCCCGATCCGCGAGGACGCGCTGACCGAGACCCATGCCCCCATCGCCACGCCGACCCATGCCGATATTCCCCGCGCGGCGGCGATGCATTAGGGCATCAGTGCGAGACTCTAGCCAGCGAACCAAAGATATTCTGAACCGGTTGGCACGGAAAAGACTGGAAACCCGCTGGACGTATCAGTTCAAAGGCGAAACCGTCGAGTTCCGGCAGCCGGAGGATTACGGCTACGACTTCCGCGGCCTTGTCTCGCCCTATTCCAAGACAGCCGGCAATATCCGGTCCGACCTAATGCTGGTGCTGCAAGACTGGGCCTCGCATGACAAACTGTCCGGAGCGTTCAATCCCCTCATCCAGACGCATGGGCATGATCCGAACCTTCGCACCAATATCGTCTTGAAAAACCTGCTGCGGCGGAAGCTGAACCGCGCTCTGCAAGATGTTTATGGAACGAACGTATTTCCATTCATCAAGGCGGGAAACATCAGCGCGCCTATTCCGAAAAGCTATTATTTGTACGCCGCGCAAGAATTCACGATTCATGAAGTTGAAGCCGTAGCACCCCGATTCCTCCTCACGCTCGGTCGGGCATCCACAGCCGCTCTCATACCTTTCGAGGTCCGTTTGCGAGGCGCCGGTTGCCGGATATTCCATCTTCCGCACCCGGCAGCGCGCATATCGCGCGTGCGAATGGACGAAGCCTGGAGTGAGCTCGAAAGAGAAATGACGGCTTAGCGATTGATCCCGGGGCGCCCCCCCGCTACCTCCGCCCCCATGAGCCTTCCCCGACCCCTGCCCCGGCTTCGAGACGTTGCGGGCGATTACGACGCCCTGATGTGCGACATCTGGGGCGTGATCCATAATGGCCGCGACGTGTTTGACGAGGCGATCGAGGCGATCCGCCGGTTTCAGGAAACGCGGGGGCCGGTGGCGCTGATCTCCAACTCTCCGCGCCCGTCTTCGGAAATTCCGGCGCAGTTCGCGCAGCTGGGCGCGCCGCGCGATATCAGCGACCTGATCGTGACCTCCGGCGACGCCACGCAGGACGAGCTGAAACATCGCGCGCCCGGGCCGGCCTACAAGCTGGGCCCGGCGCGGGACGAGCCGATCTATGACGGGACCGGGCTGGACTTCGCCGGGATCGATGAGGCGGCGTTCATCTCCTGCACCGGGCTGGTGGACGATGCGACCGAGGGGCCGGAGGATTACCGCGAACTGCTGGGCCGCGCGGCGGAGCGGGGCCTGCCCATGGTGTGCGCCAATCCGGACATCGTGGTGCAGCGGGGGGATGCCACGATCTGGTGCGCGGGGGCGCTGGCGCAGCTCTATGAAAAACTGGGCGGCGAAGTGGTTCTGGCCGGCAAGCCGCATGAGGCGATCTATCGCCTGACCTTCGAGCGGCTGAACAAAGCGGCGGGGCGCGCCGTGCCGCGCGAGCGGATCCTGGCCATCGGCGACAGCCTGGGCAACGACATCGCCGGGGCGAACGCGCAGGGCGTCGACGCGCTGTTCATCGGCGGCGGAATCCACGGCGCGGAAGTCAGCAGCGCGGCGGGCGTGGATATCGAGGCGCTGGACCGCAAACTGAAAGAGCGCGGGCTGACCGCGCGCTATGCGGCGGCGGCGCTGGCCTGGTAGGGCGGCGCCGCTTCATTGCGCCGCGCGCGGGCTGCGTTAAAACACCGCCCCAGCCGCAGCAATTTGAAAAGCTGGCGAGTCATAACGCCGATGCTTTAAGAGGGGGACGCGCCTTGGAGCAGCCCGAGTACAAATATCTGGAAGACCTGGAAGTCGGCCAGACGGCCGAGTGGGACGCGCTGGTCGACGAGAAGGCCGTGAACGCCTTCGCCGAGCTGACCGGCGACCGCAACCCGGTCCATGTCGACGAGGAATACGCCAAAACCACCGTTTACGGCACGCGCATCGCGCACGGGGCGCTGACGGCCTCCTATATCTCCGCCGTTCTGGGCAATATCCTGCCCGGGCCGGGGGCGATCTTCACGGGGATGGAGCTGCGCTTCCGCCGGCCGGTGCCTGTCGGCTCCGACGTGAAGGCGGTGGCCGAGGTTGCCGAGATCAACGAGAAGACGCGGCGCGTGACCATGAAGGTGAAATGCCTGGCCAATGGCAAGCCGGCGGTCTCCGGCATCGCGCACGTGGTCGTGCCGCGCCGCGAAGGCTAGAGCGGACCCGCCGTTGAACGCCGCCGCGATACAGGTTCACCGGGGCTGGACGGGCCTGCCCGATGCGGCGCGCGGATGCGCCGTGGCGCTGGGCAATTTCGACGGCGTCCATAAGGGCCACCGCGCGGTGCTGGCCGCCGCGGCCAAGGAGGGCGCGCCGCTGGCCGCCGCCGTGTTCGATCCGCATCCGCGCCGCTTCTTCGCGCCGGATTCCCCGCCCTTCCGCCTGTCCAGCAACGCCATGCGCGCGGAATTGCTGGACGCGGCGGGCGCGGACCATCTGTTCGCCCTGCCCTTCGACGAGGATTTGCGGGAGACCGCGCCGGAAGCCTTCGCGCGGGACATTCTGAGCGAAGGACTGGGCGCGGTGCGCGTGGCGGTGGGCGAGGATTTCCGCTTCGGCAAGGACCGCGCGGGCGACGTGGCGGCGCTGGAAGCGTTCGGGGAGAAATACGGGTTCGAGGTGGCGGCGGTGGCACCGGTGGAGGCCGGCGGGGGCGTGGCCTCCTCCACCCGCGTGCGGGACGCGCTCAAGGACGGCGACGTGGCGCTGGCAACCGAAATCTTGGGCCATGACTGGCGGATCGACGGCGAGGTGATCGGCGGCGACAGGCTGGGCCGGGAGCTGGGCTGGCCAACCGCGAATATAGAGATGGGCGACTATCTGCGCCCGCTGCACGGCGTCTATGCCGTGCGCTGCCGCATCGAGGACCAGGAGGCGTGGCGGCCGGGCGTGGCGAGCCTCGGCCTGCGTCCGACCGTGGAAGGCAAGGACGAACGGTTCGAGGTTCACCTGTTCGATTTCTCGGGCGACCTCTACGGCAAGCGCGTGGAGACGGCCTTCGCCGGCTTCATCCGCGGGCAGGAGAAGTTCGACTCGGTGGACGCGCTGGTCGCGGAAATGGAGCGCGACGGAGAGAAGGCGCGGGCGTTGCTGAACGCCTAGTGCCTGGTCGTCATGTCGATGACGCTGTGCATCAGGCGGTCGACATGCTCGGCGACGATGTCGCGGGCGGCCTCGTTCTGTTCGTCGGTGAGGTTGGGGGCGTACCACATGGCGACGTCGCGGCGCGTGACCTGGGCCAGACGCTCCATCCATTCCTCGTGATCCCTGGGCGCGGACATCACCACCAGGCGCATCAGGATATGCTCCATCGCGACCACTTGCAGATTGAGGCGGGTGAGCTGGTCGGTGATCTCGACTTTCTTGTCAGCCATGGCGCGGCGCCCCTGTCAGCCGTTTGAAGGCCTGTCAGCTTGCCGGATTCCCGGCGGCTTGGTAATGCCCTTCCACGATGACTGCGTATCGCCTCATTCCGGACTGCATCCGAATTACCCGCCCGGCCCGCTGACTCTTTCGCGGCGCCGGGACGCCTTATACGCTTTGCCTGACAATCTGAGACGTTATTAAGACCGCTATGAGCGACACGCCTGAAAACAAAGAGGGCGCGCGGGACTACCGCGACACCCTGTTCCTGCCCAAGACCGATTTTCCCATGCGCGCCGGGCTGCCCAAGAAGGAGCCCGAGTGGCTGCAGCGCTGGGACGACATCAAGCTGTACGAGCGCCAGCGCGAGGAATCGAAGGGACGGCCGCAATTCGTGCTGCATGACGGCCCGCCCTACGCCAACGGCCATATCCATATCGGCACGGCGATGAACAAGATCCTGAAGGATTTTGTCGTCCGCTCGCGCCAGATGGCGGGCTATGACGCGCCCTACGTGCCGGGCTGGGACTGCCACGGCCTGCCGATCGAGTGGAAGGTCGAGGAAGCCTACCGCGCCAAGGGCCAGAACAAGAACGATATCCCGATCAATGAATTCCGCGCCGAGTGCCGCGCCTTCGCCGACAAGTGGCTGGACGTGCAGCGCGAGGAGTTCAAGCGGCTGGGCGTAAACGGCGAATGGGACCGCCCCTACACCACGATGGCCTTCGAGGCCGAGGCCGTGATCGTCGAGGAATTCCTGAAATTCGCGACGTCGGGCATGCTGTATCGCGGCTCCAAGCCGGTGATGTGGTCGCCGGTGGAGCAGACCGCGCTGGCCGAGGCGGAGGTCGAATATCGCGACCATGTCTCGCCCACCATCTGGGTGAAATTCCCGGTCGTGAACGGCCCCGAAGCGGTGGTCGACGCGGACATCATCATCTGGACGACGACGCCCTGGACGATCCCGGCGAACAAGGCGATCTCCTATGCCGACGACATCGCCTATGGTCTCTACGAGGTCACGGCGGTCGACGATTCGGATTTCCAGCCCTGGGCGGCGCCGGGCGACCGCCTGCTGGTCGCCGACAAGCTGTGGGACGAGGTCGCCGCGGCGGCGAAGATCACCGGGTCCACGCGTATTCAGGACGTCGACCCGTCCGGCCTGGAATGCGCGCATCCGTTCCGCGATTATCAGCCGGACGAGGCGCACGGACACTGGAATTACGCCGTGCCGCTGCTGGAAGGCGATCATGTCACCGACGATGCGGGCACGGGTTTCGTGCACACCGCGCCGGGACATGGTCAGGAAGACTACGCCGTCTGGCGCGCCCACGGCCATCACGAGATCCCGCAGACGGTCGGCCCGGACGGGCGGTTCTATGACAGCGTGCCGCTGTTCGGCGGCGACGAGATCATCCGCACCGAGGGCAAGAAGACCGGCCAGTTCGGCCGCGCCAACGACAATATCATCAAGGCGCTGATCGAGGCGGGCCGCCTGCTGGCGCGCGGACGGATGGAGCATTCCTATCCCCATTCCTGGCGCTCCAAGGCGCCGGTGCTGTTCCGCAATACCGAGCAATGGTTCATCGCGCTGGATGACGAGCATGGCCTGCGCGAGACGGCGCTGGAGGCGATCGGCGCCACGAAATGGACGCCGAAACAGGCCGAGAACCGCATCACCGCGATGGTCGAGGACCGGCCCGACTGGCTGATCTCCCGCCAGCGGGCGTGGGGCGTGCCGCTGACCCTGTTCGTGCACAAGGATAATGGCCAGTATCTGCGCGATCCTGACGTCAATGAACGCATCCTGGACGCGGTGCGCGCGGGCGGCGCAGACGCCTGGTTCGACACCTCCCCGGCGGAGTTCCTGGGCGACGCCTATAACGCCACCGAGTGGGAGAAGGTCACCGACATCCTGGACGTATGGTTCGATTCCGGATCCACCCACGCTTTCGTGCTGAAGCCGTGGGGCCTGAAATGGCCGGCGGACCTGTATCTGGAAGGCTCCGACCAGCATCGCGGCTGGTTCCAGTCCTCGCTTCTGGAATCGTCCGGCACGCGCGGCCGCGCGCCCTATGACGCCGTGCTGACGCATGGCTTCGTGATGGACGGCGAAGGCCGCAAGATGTCCAAGTCGCTGGGCAATGTGATCGCGCCGGAAGAAGTGGCGAAACAGTATGGCGCGGAAATCCTGCGCGTCTGGGTCGCCTTCTCCGACTTTACCGACGATCTGCGCATCGGGCCGGAGATCATCCAGTCCGCGGCCGATTCCTACCGCAAGCTGCGCAATACGCTGCGCTATCTGATCGGCGGTCTGGACGGGTTCGAGCAGTCCGAGCGCGTGGCGCGGGACGAAATGCCGGCGCTGGACCGCTGGGTCCTGCACCGTCTTTCGGAGCTGGATGAGACGGTGCGCGAGGCCTATGCGGCCTATGACTACAAGCGCGCCTTCTCCGCCCTGTTCAATTTCTGCACCATCGACCTTTCGGCCTTCTATCTGGATGTCCGCAAGGACGCGCTTTATTGCGATCCGCTGGATTCGGTCCGCCGCCGCGCCTGCCGCACGGTGATGGACGCGGTGTTCGACCGGCTGAGCGCGTGGCTGGCGCCGCTGATGCCGTTCACGATGGAGGAAGTCTGGCTGTCCCGCTTCCCGAGCGAGGACGACAGCGTGCATCTGCGCCTGTTCCCCGAGACTCCGGACGGCTGGCGCGATGAGGCGCTGGCCGAAGACTGGAAGCTGTTGCGCCGGATGCGGCGCGTGGTGACCGGGGCGCTGGAGGTGGAGCGGCGCGAGAAGCGCATCGGCGCATCGCTGGAAGCCGCGCCGACCGTGCATATCGCCGACAAGGCCTATCTGGACGCCATCGAGCGCCAGCGCGGCGAGGCGGGCGCGGACGCCTTCCTGGCCGATCTGTTCATCACCTCTCAGGCGAAGCTGAGCGAAAAGGCCGCGCCAGAAGAGGCGTGGCGCGACCCGGAAGAAACGGCGGACATCGCCGTGGTTCCGGGCAAGGCCGAGGGCGTGAAATGCCAGCGGTCATGGAAATATTTCGACCCCTCCACCGCGGAGCCGGACTATCCGGACATCACGCCGCGCGACGCCGAGGCGGTGCGGGAATGGGACGCGGCCCATGGATAGGATCAAGCCCCCGATGCTGGGCGGGCTTATCGCCGCGGCCATCATTATCGCCGACCAGATCGTGAAGATGTGGATCCTGTATGGCATCCAGCTTCCCATCCGCCGCACAATCGAGGTGCTGCCGTTTTTCAGCCTGACCATGGTGGAGAACCGGGGCGTGAGCTTTGGCATGTTCCAGGCCGACGGGATTGGCCGCTGGCTGTTGTCCGCGTTCGCGCTGGGCGTCGCCGCCATGCTGGCCTGGTGGCTGCGCCAGACGGAGCGGCGGACGCTGGCGCTGGGGCTGGGGCTGGTGATCGGCGGGGCGATCGGAAACCTGATCGACCGCGTGACGCGCGGCTACGTGATCGATTTCTTTGACTTTTCCGACCTTTACTTTCCTTACGTCTTCAATGTGGCGGACGCCGCGATCTCTATCGGCGTCGCCTTTCTTCTGCTGGATTTCGTGCTCAATAATGACGAGACGGAAAAGAAGGCCTGAAACCTCTCTTGGCCGCACCCGCCGATCTCGGCTAGAACACCGGACGACTTAATTCTGCAAGGCCGCTGATATGAAACGCTTCCTGCTTCTCCTTCCCGCCCTCGCCCTGGCGCTGCCGGGCTGTTCGAGCCTGTCCCGGGCCGTCGGCGGCGGCAAGGCCAAGCCCGACGAGTTCGCAGTGGTCACCAAGCCGCCGCTGGTGGTGCCGCCGGAATATAATCTGCAGCCGCCGCGTCCGGGCGAAACGCGCGAACAGGCGACCAACCAGCAGGCGCAAACCGCGCTGCTGGGCGCGCAGAGCGTGGCCGACGCCTCCGACGCCGAGCAGGCGCTGGTGGCGCAGGCGGGCGGGCTTTCGACCGACAACTCCGTGCGGGTCGAGCTGGACCGCGAGGTTTCCGGCATCACCTACAAGCAGCGCAGCTTTGCCGACCGCATCCTGTTCTGGCGCGGCAATGGCGCGAGCGGCGACACGACCGCGCTGGATTCCGAGGAAGAAGCCGAACGCCTTGAGAAAATCACCGAGGCGACAGGCGGCGGCGAGGTCGAAATCGAGCGCCGGCGCGGCGTGGTTTCCAAACTGCCGGGCCTCTAGGGTTCATCTGACAACAATTTCTGTGGGCGGCGCGGCGCGCCGCCCTTGATCGAATCGCGGCGCGGATCGACGCTTCCGCCCTTATGACGATTCGCCGTCTCCCCCTTGAAACCGTCAACCGCATCGCGGCGGGCGAGGTTATTGAACGCCCCGCCAGCGTGGTGAAAGAGCTGGTCGAGAACGCGCTGGACGCCGGTGCGCGCCGTATCGAGGTGCGGATCGAGGGCGGCGGAACGCGCCTGATACAGGTCAATGATGACGGGCGCGGGATGAGCGCCGAGGAGCTGCCGCTGGCGCTGGAGCGCCATGCGACCTCCAAACTCTCGCCCGACGAGGAAGGGCGCTATGACCTTCTGGCCATAGGCTCGCTGGGGTTCCGGGGCGAGGCCCTGCCCTCCATCGGCTCCATCGCGCGGCTGGCGATCACCTCGCAATCCGCCGATCTGGGCGAGGCGTGGCGGCTGGAGATTGACGGCGGGGAGATGCGGCCGGTGAAACCGGCCTCGACGCTGGGTCATTCGGGAACGCGCGTGGAGGTGCGGGACCTGTTCTACGCCACGCCCGCGCGCCTGAAATTTCTCAAGACCGAACGCTCCGAGACGATGGCGGTGACTGACGTTGTGCGGCAGCTGGCCATGACGCGGGCCGATGCGGGCTTCACCCTGAACGTCAATGGCCGCTCCACCCTCTCCCTCAACCCGGAGAAAAGCGACGACGAGGCCGGACGCAAGGCGCGGCTGGCCGCGATCCTGGGCCGGGAGTTCGGGGACAATACGCTGGAGATCGACGCCGAGCGGGAGGGCGCGCGGGTGACCGGGTTCGCCGCCGTGCCGACCTTCAGCCGCGGTTCGTCCCGACATCAATATCTGTTCGTGAACGGGCGGCCGGTGAAGGACCGGATGCTGAACGGCGTGGTGCGCGCGGCCTATCAGGATTTCCTGGCGCGCGACCGTCACCCCGTCGTGGCGCTGTTCCTGAACGTGGAGCCGCAGCGCGTGGACGTGAACGTGCATCCGGCCAAGGCAGAAGTGCGGTTCCGCGATTCCGGGAATGTGCGCGGGCTGCTGATCTCCGCCCTGCGTCATGCGCTGGCCGGGGCGGGGCATCGCGCCTCCACCACCGTGTCGGGCTTCGCACTGGGCGCGGCGCAACCGGAAGGGGCCCGCCCCTACCCCTCCGCGCCGTATCGCGGCGGCGGCGCGGGAAGCGCGGCCCCGGCATGGCGGCCCGAGCCGCGGCCCGATTACGATCAGGCGCTGGTGGATGGATATTCGGCGCGGGTGGAGGCGCCGGAAGAGGACTGGCGGCCGCGCGGCGACGGTGAAGCGCCGCCTGAGGGCGAATACCGCGCCGAGGAAGAAGTCCCGCTGACGGCGCGCCCGCTGGGCGCGGCGCGGGGGCAGCTGCACGAGACCTATATCGTCGCCCAGACCGAAGACGGCATCGTGATCGTGGACCAGCACGCCGCGCATGAGCGGCTGGTCTATGAGCGGATGAAGGTGGCGCTGGACGCCAAGGGCGTGGAGCGGCAATCGCTGTTGATCCCCGAAATCGTCGACCTTGAGCCGGACGATGCGCGGCGGCTTCTGGAGCGCAGCCATGAGCTGGCCGAGTTGGGGCTGGTGATTGAGCCGTTTGGCGAGGGCGCGGTGGCGGTGCGGGAAGTGCCCGCGCTGCTGGGCAAGCTGGATGCGGGCGGAATGCTGCGCGATCTGGCCGACGAGATCGCCGATTATGACGAGGCGCTGTCGCTGAAAGAGAAGCTGGGCGAGGTGTGCGGTACGATGGCCTGCCACGGCTCGGTGCGCGCCGGGCGGCGGCTGAACGGACCGGAGATGAACGCCCTCCTCCGCGAGATGGAAGCCACCCCCCATTCCGGCCAGTGCAATCACGGCCGGCCAACTTACGTGGAACTGAAACTCAAGGACATCGAGCGGCTGTTCGGCCGGCGCTAGCCCTTGTCCATGCGGAAGCGCGCGGGGCTGGGCTCGATTTCCTCGAACTCCCGCATTTCGGGCGAGTCAGCCTTCAGGCCGGAGATGCGGCCGACATAGAGGCGGGCGAGCGGGCGGGCGCTGAGGCCGTGGGCGAGGATGCTGAGGGCGACCGTGATGGCGGCGACGTTCAGGATCAGGTCCTGCGCGGCGAAGTCCGTCCGGCCCGCGACGATGACCGCGAAGACGATGCTGGCCAGGCCTCGCGGGCCGAACCATCCGAGAAACAGCTTGGTGGAAAGGTGCAGCCGCACGCCCGCGAGGCTGAGCCAGATGGCGAGCGGACGGATGGCGATAAGGCTGAGCGCGGCGAAGACGGCGATGCGCCAGTCCAGCGCGGCCAGCGCGCCGGGCAGCAGGGCAAAGCCGAAAATGGCGAAGGTGATGAGGCTGAGAAGCTGACCCTCCGTCTCGCCGAAATCGGCCACGGCCTCACAGACGCGCCCGGCGAACGCGCCCAGCGCAAGACCGGCCGCGAAGGCGGCGATAAAGCTGTTGCCGCCAATCAGTTCGGCGGCCGCGAAAGCGATCAGGGCGAGGCCGACGGCGCTGAGCTTTTCGAACCCCTCGGTCATCCAGCCGCGCGCCACCGCGACCTCCACCCATTTGCCGCCCAGCCCGCCGGCCAGCAGCCCGGCCGCGGCGCCGAACACGATCTGCTGGCCCGCAAACCCGGCCCAGCCCCATGCGCCGCGCGAGGCCTCGTCCGGCGCCACCAAGGCCAGCAGGATGAACACCATGGGCAGGGCCAGCCCGTCATTCAGGCCGCTTTCGACATTGACCGTCTGGCGCACCTGCGCCGGGACCGCGTCATCGGTGATGACCGCCTGACCCAGCGCGGCGTCAGTCGGCGCCAGAACCGCGCCCAGCAGCATCGCCTCCGCCCAGCCGAGCTGGGGGAACAGCGCATGAGCGGCGAGCCCGCCGAGCGCCACCGCCAGCGGCAGGCCAATCAGCAGCATGCGGGCCGGGATCGAGCCTTCCCGCATCAGGGCGGAGACGCGCACGCGGGCGGCGTCCGCGAACAGGACAAGGACGAGGGTGAGTTCGGTGACAAGCTCGATCACGCGCTCTGGCACGCTGGCGTCCAGCGTTCCGAAGACCGCGTCGCTCATGAGCAGGCCCAGGGCGGCGAACGCCATCGGGGCGGTCACGCTGCGGTTCTGAAGCACGCGCGAGAAACCGCCATAGAGAAGGATAGCGGCGGCCAGAAGGGCGAAGGCGAGGGTTTCCACGCGGCGGAATCTAGCCCGTCAGGCGGGCGCGCGCCTAGTAGGGCGGATCCTTCTTCGCGCGCTGGGCCTTTGCGGCTTCGGCCCACCAGGCAAGGTCGTCGGCGAAGCGGGTGAAGCTTTTTTCGAACCCGTCATGCGCCTGATCGGTGGGTTCGCCGTCTTCCGACAGGGTTTTGTGGATCTGGCCGACGGAGAAAACCTGCGAGACGGACGGCATGCCCATTTCGGCGAGGCTGGTCCGCCAGTTCATCATGGCGCGCACGCCCGCGAAGCGGCCCATCGAATAGGTGGCGATGCCGGAGGGGCGCCAGAAATATTCCTCGAGAAAATGATCCATGAGGTTTTTCAGGCCCGGCTGGACGCCCTGATTATATTCGCCCGAGACGATGATGAAGGCGTCGGCGTTGCGTAAGGACTCCGCGACGCGCTCCATCGCCTCCGGCGCTTCGCCCTCGTCATATTCCTTGTACATGCGGTCGAGGATGGGCAGGCCGACATCTATCGCGTCGATCAGCTCCGGCCGGTCGCCGCGCGCTTCCAGCCGGGAGACGATATAGCGGGCGAGGCGGATGCCCTTCCGGTCGCGGCGGTAGGAGCCATAGAAAACGGGAATATTGAGCGCCATGCGTCAGTCCTCCTGTTGTGCGGCCTTCATGAAATAGAGCTTCGCCGCGCCGTAGCTACGTTCATCGATAATTTCCACGCCCGGCGCGTCCACGTCTTCCCGCTTGCCGACCTCGGCAATGATCAGGGCGTCGCTGCTCAGCCAGCCGCCCGAGAGCAGACCGGGAAGCGTCGCCTCCACCAGCCCCTGGCCATAGGGGGGATCGAGGAAGGCGAGATTGAAGGGGGAGCCGAGACCGGCGGGCTTGGGCCCGAGATCGGTGGCGCTGCGCCGGTGCAACCGGGTAATGCCGAACAGGGAGAGCGTGTCGATCGTCTCCCGTATGGCGCCGCGGGCCGCGGAGTCGGTCTCCACGAACAGGGCGAAAGCCGCGCCGCGGGAGATCGCCTCGAACCCCAGCGCGCCGGTGCCGGCGAACAGGTCGATCACGCGCGCGCCGTCCAGATCCGGCGCCCAGCCGGCATGGGCGAGAATGTTGAACAGCGACTCGCGGGCCTTGTCGGAGGTGGGGCGGGTGTCGCGGCCCTTCGGCGCGGCGATGGGCTGTCCCTTGAAGCGGCCCGATACGATTCTCATAAGGTCTTCGTCTGCTCAGCTCTTGGTGACGGAATCCGGCGGCGTGATGCGGCGATAGAGCGCCTCCACCACCGAATAGACCGCATAGCCCAGCAGGGCGAGCCCGGCCAGAATATAGAACGCCTCGCCATAGGGCTGCTGGCGCAACCAGCCGAGCGTCCCGGCGAGGCCTTTCGCTTCGCTGGCGTCGGCCTCCAAAGCGGCCAGCACGATGAAGCCGCCGATCAGGATGAAGATCAGGCCGCGTCCGCCAACGCCGAACCGGGTGACGGGGCGAAGCCGCCGCACCGTGGGCGCGGCGCGCATCGCCTCCTCATATTGCAGGGTCCAGGCGCGCCAGATCTGCGCCGCGCCGGAGCCGGCCAGCGCCAGTCCGGCCAGGGCCAGCGCAAACCGGCCCAGAGGCTGTTGCAGAAGAAAGCGGGCCGCGGCCTGCGTATCGCCCCCGCCCGGACTGTCGCCAGCCCCGGCGGTGGCGAGAATCGCGAAGGCGGACACGCCCAGCAGGAAATGGCTGACCCCGCTGGTCAGCATGCCAAGGCGGGAGATCAGGCCAGTAGCGTCCCGGCCTTCATCCTCCGCATCCATGAAAGCCTGTATCAGGCGCCAGAGGGCGTAGGTGATCAGGCCGGCGCCCAGCACGGCGAGCGCCATCTGGCCGGCGGGCGCCTTTTCCAGCGTGCGGAAAGCCGTAGTCGGGTCAGGATTGCCGGATCCGCCAACGCCGAACACCGCATCCAGCGCCAGCACGGCCAGCAGCGTGTAGACCACGGCGCGGGCGAACAGGCCGACCTGCGCGGCGCGGCGATAGATCTGGGTGCGTGACATCTTGCGGGCGGGCTTTCCGGATCGCGGCGGCGATCACTGACAACCCCGGCCGGGGCCGCGAAGTTCCGCGCGGCCTTAAAGTTTCCGCCGGAATTCGCGGGGCAGCTGGTCCTTCAGGACGCGGCGGGCGACTTCATCGACCTCCCGCGCGCCCAGACTGCCCAGCTGGAACGGGCCATAGGCGGTGCGGATCAGACGGTTCACCTTCAGCCCGACGGAGTCCAGAACCTTGCGGACCTCGCGATTCTTGCCCTCCTTGATCGCCACGGTGATCCAGAGATGCGAGGCGGTCTCGCGCTCGATCTTCGCCTCGACGGGGCCGTATTTCACGCCATCGACCTCGACGCCTTTCTTGAGGCTGTCCAGGCGGGCCTGCGTGACCCGGCCGAAAGCGCGGGCGCGATAGCGGCGGGTCCAGCCCGTGGAGGGGTGCTCCAGCAGGCGCGCCAGATCGCCGTCATTGGTCAGCAGCATCAGGCCTTCGGAATTCATGTCCAGACGCCCGACCGAGATGACGCGCGGCAGACCCGCGGGCAGGGAGTCGAAAACGGTCTTGCGCCCTTCCGGATCCTTGTGGGTGGTCAGCAGGCCTTCCGGCTTGTGATAACGCCACAGGCGCGGCGGGATGTCCCGCTTCAGAAGCTCGCCATCGACCGCGATCTCGTCATCTTCGGTGACATTGAGGGCGGGACTTTTGATGGTCTTGCCGTTCACCGTCACGCGGCCTTCGGTAATCAGCTTTTCTGAATCGCGGCGCGAGGCGATGCCCGCGCGGGCAATGACCTTGGCGATGCGGTCGCCGGCGGGTTTTTCGGTGTCTGTCATGGCGTGGATGTATCACTCCTGCCGCGCCGGTCCATCCCGCAGGCGCCGCAAGGATCGGAATGCGCCCGCCGGCGGGACGCGTCATGGTCCCCTGACGACAGAGATCTAGCGGCGCAAGGGAAAAGCAATGACGCAAATGGCCAGACGGATTGGCAGACAGGACTGGGGAGAGATCGAAGGCGCGCTGGATGCCTTCGGATGCGCCGTCATGCCCGGCCTTCTGAGCGAAGAGGAATGCCGGTCGCTGCGCGGATTATATGATGAGGCGGACCTGTTCCGCAGCCGCGTGGTGATGGCGCGGCACGGGTTCGGGCAGGGCGAGTATCAGTATTTCGCCTATCCGCTGCCGGATCCGGTCGCGCAGCTGCGCTCCGCGCTCTACCCCCCGCTTGCGGCCATCGCCAATCGCTGGAGCGCGGCGCTGGGGCAGGATGCGTCCTATCCTGACGATCACGCCGCCTATCTGGACCGTTGCCATGAGGCCGGCCAGACGCGCCCGACGCCGCTGATGCTGCGCTATGGGCCGGGCGATTATAACCGGCTGCATCAGGATCTGTACGGCGAACAGGTCTTTCCCCTGCAAGCGGCGGTGCTGCTGTCCCGGCCCGGCGAGGAATTCACCGGCGGCGAATTCGTGATGACCGAACAACGGCCCCGCGCGCAATCACGGGCCGAGGTGGCCCCGTTGCGGCAGGGCGACGGCGTGGTGTTCGCCGTGCATTACCGGCCGGCGGAAGGAAAGCGCGGGATCTACCGCCTGAACTTGCGGCACGGGGTCAGCCGCCTGCGCAGCGGGCAACGTCACGCGCTGGGGGTGATCTTCCACGACGCGGCCTGAAACAAAGACCGCAAACAAAACGCCCCGGCGCGAAGGCCGGGGCGTTTCCTGAAATTATCAGACTTCAGACAGGCCTATTCGCGGCTGCCGCCCATGAACATGAGCAGGAACTGGAACAGGTTGATGAAGTTGATGAACAGCGACAGCGCGCCAAAGGACGTCGCCACGTTCATCGCGGCCTGATCGCCGCCCAGCGCGTAATAGGTGTGCTTCAGGCGCTGCGTGTCATAGGCGATGAGACCGGAGAAGATCAGCACGCCGATGGCCGAGATGGCGAACATCAGGGCCGGCGACTGCAGGAACATGTTCACGATCATGGCCAGCACCAGGCCGATCACGCCCATGATCAGGAAGCTGCCCATGCCCGACAGGTCGCGCTTGGTCGTGTAGCCGAACAGCGACAGGCCGCCGAAGGCCGCCGCGGTCACGAAGAAGGTCGTGGCCAGCGATTCGCCGGTATAGATGAACGCCCAGACGCCGAGGCCAAGGCCGATCGTGGAAACGAACGCCCAGTAGAGCGCGCCCGCCTGACGCGGCGAGGGATTACGCATCGCGAACATGGCGATGAAGATCATCACCAGCGGCGACCACTGGATGATCGTGCCCAGCAGGGTCATGCCCTGGAACTGGCCGGACGGCGAGATGACGTAGAGCGCATCGCGCAGCGGCGCAAAATACACCGTGGCCGCGGCCAGAAGCGCCGACAGCGCAAGGCCCAGCGCCAGCTTGTTGTAAACGCCCAGCATGAAAGCGCGCAGACCGGCGTCGACGGACATATCCATCGAGCCTGCCGCGGCGCCGCGCGGCGCATAGGATCGGTTGAACTGGTTCATTTTGGTCAGACTTTCCTTTCTGCTTTCATAGCAGACCCCTATTCCCGGTAGAATATTGGCGCAGCGCGCCCGTTACGCAAGGGATACCGCCAGCCTTCTTGACCATGAGGCACAGCGCGCTTACCTCCTCAAATCATGGCGATACGGCGAATTCTCACTGTCGCGGACCCGGCCGATCTGGCGGTCCTGAAGAAAGTCTCCGACCCGGTCGAGGGCGGGGTGACGGACGAATTGCGCGCGCTGATGGATGACATGCTGGAGACCATGTACGACGCGCCGGGCATCGGCCTGGCCGCGATCCAGGTCGGCGTGCCCCAGCGCATTATCGTGATGGACCTTGCCGGAGAAGGCGAAGAGCCGCAGCCGCGCTATTTCGTGAACCCGGAAATTCTGGAAACGAACGAGACCAAGGCCCCCTATCAGGAGGGCTGCCTGTCCGTGCCCGACATCTATGACGATGTGGAGCGCCCGACAGAGGCGAAGATTCGCTATCTGGACTATGACGGTAAGGAAGTGGTCGAGGATGCGAGCGGCCTGTACGCGGTCTGTATCCAGCACGAGATGGACCATCTGAACGGCGTCCTGTTCATCGATCATCTCTCCCGCCTGAAGCGTCAGCGCTATATCCAGAAGGTGAAGAAGCTGGAGAAGCTGAAAGCCGACGAGGCGCCCGCCGATCACGCCGCGGCGCTGTGATCCGCCGCGCGCTGGCCGTTCCGGCGCTGCTGGCCCTTACGGCCTGCGGCGCGTCCGAGGATACGGCGGACCGGCAGGCGGATGACGCCTTCTTTGCCGCCCTCTCCGAACTTTGCGGCAATGCCTATGAGGGCGAGGCCACCGATAACCGGCCGGAACCTGAAGCCGGAACCGACCCGTTCGAGGAAAACCGTCTGGTCATGCATGTGCGCGGCTGTACGGCGGACGAAATCCGCATACCGCTGCATGTTGGCGAGGATCGTTCGCGCACCTGGGTGATCACCCGCACGGAAGACGGGCTGCGCCTGAAACACGATCACCGCCATGAAGACGGCGCGCCGGACGCGGTGACGATGTATGGCGGCGACAGCGCGGACGCGACGGCTGAACGCGTCGAATTTCCCGCCGACGACGAAAGCAAGACGCTGTTCCAGCGCGAAGGCCTGGCGGTTTCCACCCAGAACACCTGGGCGCTGGAAATCGATCCCGGCGACGCGTTTGTTTACGAACTCTCTCGCCCGGGCCGCTTCTTCCGGGCCGAGTTTGACCTGACCCGGCCGGTCACGGCCCCGCCCCCGCCCTGGGGCGCGGAGGACTAGACCCCGAACCCTTACGCCTGTTATTTTATTACAAAGCTTGGCGCGCTCTGGCCGCAGAGGGGCGTCGGGGTTATTATGCAAGGGACTTGATCAAGGGCCGCACCGGCCCGGCAGGGGAAAAGGGGCAAACCATGAATATGAAACTCGTCATCGCCGCGGCGGGCGCCGCGCTGGCCGTTAGCGCCTGCGCCGCACAGAATGAAATGGCGGCTTCCGGCGAAACCAAGGTCGCCGGGGACGATCAGCTGATCTGCGAGCGCGTCCAGACCGTGGGCAGCCGTTTTTCCGAGGAGGTCTGCATGACCAAGGCGGAAATGAAAGAGCAGCGGGACGACAATGAAGCCTTGATGGATCGTGTGCGCGGCCAGTCCAACCGGACCGCCGCCGAACCTACAGGCATGACGCCCACCTTCTAGGCGCGCCGCTTTACCGCGTCTGACGCTTAAATCATGGAGCGGGTCATGGAAGATGGCCCGCTCCATTATCATGTCGGGCGGCTTGAATGCGCGCGGCGAGGCTATATCACAGCGGCCATGACGCTACGCCTCGCCTTCATGGGAACGCCGGACTTCGCCGCGCCCTCCCTCACCGAGATCATCACTGCGGGCCATGACGTGGCCTGCGTTTATACGCAGCCGCCCCGCCCCGCCGGAAGGCGCGGCCGCGAGATGACGAAATCCCCGGTGCACGAACTGGCCGAGGGGTTCGGCATCGAGGTGCGCACGCCGGACAGCCTGAAAAGCGAAGAAGAGCAGGCCCGCTTTGCGGCGCTGGAGCTGGATGCGGCCTGTGTGGTCGCTTATGGCCAGATTCTGCCCCCCGCCATTCTGGAGGCGCCGGAGTTCGGCTGCCTGAACCTGCACGCCTCGCTGCTGCCGCGCTGGCGCGGGGCGGCGCCGATCCAGCGCGCCATCATGGCGGGCGATGCGATGACCGGCGTGCAGATCATGCAGATGGCGGAAGGACTGGACACCGGCGACATCCTGCTGTCGGAAACTGCGCGCATCTATCCGTTCGAGACGGCGGGCAGCCTGCATGACCGCCTGATGGAGACGGGCAGCCATATGTGGCCGCGCGCGCTGGCGGCGCTGGAGCGCGGCGGCCTGACCGCCACGCCGCAGGGCGAAGACGGCGTGACCTATGCCAGAAAGATCGAGAAAGCCGAGGCGCGCATAGACTGGACGCGGCCGGGCGAGGAAATCGACCGACTGATCCGCGGCCTCTCCCCCTTCCCCGGCGCCTGGTTCGAAATCGAGACGCCGAAGGGCAAGGCGCGGGTCAAGGCGCTGCAATCGAAATACGAGCCGGAGGAAAGCGGCGCGCCGGGCGAGGTCCTGGATGCGGCGCTGCTGGTCGGCACGGGCGAGGGCGCGGTGCGCCTGACCCGTCTGCAGCGCGAGGGGCGGCCCGTGATGGACGCGGAGGATTTCCTGCGCGGCGCCCAGACGGGCAAGGGCGAACGCCTCCTGTAAGCGGGAACGACATGCGCCTCGACTTGGGCGGCGCGCGGGCTTAAGTCCGGCTGCATGAAAATTGCGATCATCGGAGACATCATGGGCCGGTCGGGCCGGCAGGCGCTGGGCGATCATCTGCCCGGCCTGCGCGAGCGGCTGAATCTGGATTTCGTGGTGGTGAACGCGGAGAACGCGGCCCACGGCTTCGGCATTACCGAAGGCACGGCGGAGGAGCTGTTCGAGGCGGGCGCGGACGTTCTGACCCTTGGCAATCACGCCTGGGACCAGGCCGAGGCGCTGACCTATATCGAACGCGAACCGCGCCTGCTGCGCCCGGTCAATTATCCGGAGCTGGCGCAGGCGCCGGGAACGGGCGCCAACCTGTATGACGCGCCGGATGGCCGCCGGGTTCTGGTCATGAACGTGCTGGGCCGTATCGGCATGGACGCGCTGAACGATCCGTTCGACGCGGTGGACCGGGAGCTGAATTCCTGCCCGCTGGGCGCGGCGGCGGATGCGGTGATCGTGGATTTCCACGCCGAGGCGACATCGGAGAAATACGCCATGGGCTGGTTCTGCGACGGCCGCGCCAGCGCGGTGGTCGGCACCCATACCCATGTGCCGACGGCGGACGCCCGCGTGCTGACGGAGGGCACGGCCTATATCACCGATCTGGGCATGACCGGCGATTATGATTCCGTCATCGGCATGGAGAAGTCCGAACCGCTGCAACGCTTCACCTCCCGCATCCGTTCGGGCCGGTTCAGCCCGGCGGACGGCGAGGGCACGGTGTGCGGCCTGTATGTCGAAACCGACGACGCCACGGGCCTGGCCACCCGCGCCGAGGCGATCCGCATTGGCGGCGCGCTGGATAGCGGCGGGCCCTCTTCGGACCGGTAACGGCGTTTACGCGCGGGGCAGGGTTTACAAGCGCGCGGCGCGGCCCATTTCTTTGCGGGTCCCGCAGCAAGCCATGAAAGGCCGCCCTGATGCTGACCGTCCATCACCTGAACAATTCCCGTTCCCAGCGCGTGCTCTGGCTGCTGGAGGAACTGGGCGCGGAATACGAGATCGTCCGGCACGAGCGGGACAAACAGACCATGCTGGCCCCGCCCTCGCTCAAGGCGGTGCATCCGCTGGGCAAGTCGCCTGTGATCGTGGACGGCGGACTGACGCTGGCCGAGACCGGGCCGATCATGGAGTACATCCTGGACAAGTACGGCGAAGGCCGCCTGACCCCGGCGAAGGGCGACGCCGATTACTGGCCGTATCGCTACTGGATGCACTATGCGGAAGGCTCCGCCATGCCGCCGCTGGTCATGAAGCTGGTGATGACGCAGATCCCCAAGCGCGCGCCCTTCTTCATGAAGCCGTTCGCCAACGCCATTCTGGGCAAGGCCCAGAAAGCGTTTGTCGACCCGCAACTGGTCAGGCACGCCGATTACTGGGAAGCGGCGGTGCAGGACACAGGCTGGTTCGCGGGCGAGGCCATGACCGCGGCCGACATCATGATGAGCTTCCCGGTCGAAGCCGGGGCGCAACGCGCCGGATATGACAGCCGTCCGGCCCTGAAAGACTTCCTGAAACGCATTCATGCGCGCCCGGCCTACAAGGCCGCGCTGGAGAAGGGCGGGCCCTACGCCTACGCATAAAGACGCGGCGCTGCGCACCGGCCCCCTTGGCGAAGCCGGATGGCTTTCGTATTTAGGGGCGTAAAGCTTCAATTCATTGAAAACCTGCGCCGATGCGGGCCTGATCAGGAGGCCTTTCCGGCGCGCGCTTTCAGACCACAAGGAAAAGACCTCCATGGCCGGACATTCAAAATGGGCGAACATCCAGCACCGCAAGGGGCGTCAGGACGCCGCGCGGTCCAAGCTGTTCTCCCGGCTTTCCAAGGAAATCACCGTGGCCGCCAAGATGGGCGCGCCCGATCCGGACATGAATCCGCGCCTGCGTCTGGCCATCGCCAACGCCAAGGGCCAGTCCATGCCCAAGGACAATATCCAGCGGGCGATCGACAAGGCCTCGGGCAATGACGTCGCCGAATATGAAGACATCCGCTATGAAGGTTTCGGGCCGGGCGGGGTCGGCATTATCGTCGAAGTCTCCACCGACAACCGCAACCGCGCCGCCGCCGAAGTGCGGGCCGCCTTCTCCAAGCATGGCGGCAATCTGGGCGAGACGGGCGCGGTCAGCTTCATGTTCGACCAGGTCGGCGAGATCCGCTATCCGCGCGACAAGGCCAGCGACGAGGAAATGCTGGAAGCCGCCATCGAGGCCGGCGCCGAGGACGTGGTGCATGAAGAGGACGAACATGTCGTCTTCACCGTGCGCGAGGACCTGGCGGACGTTTCCACGGCGCTGGAAGGCTCCATGGGCGAGGCCAGCTCCACCAAGATGATCTGGCGGCCGCAGAACACGATCGAGATGGATGAGGACAAGGCCGGGACGCTTCTGAAGCTTCTCGACGCGCTGGACGATTCCGACGACGTGCAGAGCTTCTACGGCAATTACGAAATCTCCGACGACGTCATGGAAAAGCTGGACGCCTGATCGGTTCTGGCGCGGCCTGAGGAAAACCGCTAGACATTCCGCCGGGTTACGGGGAATGCGGTAGATGAGCGGCGCAGCGCCAAGGCTTGGGGACGACGAGGACCTCCAGATCGTTCTGGAGACGGCGATGGACGCCGTCATCGTCATGCGCAGCGACGGAAGCGTGCATCGCTGGAACGGCGCCGCCGAAGCCATGTTCGGCTGGTCCGCCGCCGAGGCGGTGAGCCGCAACATGGGCGACATGATCATCCCCCCGCAATATCGCGAGGCCCACGCCAGGGGCCTGAAACATTATCTGGAAACCGGCGAAGGCCCGGTTCTGGGCCAGCGCCTGGAATTGAGCGCGATACGGCGCGACGGATCGGAATTCCCGATCGAGCTTTCGATCCGCGCGCTGAAAGCCCGGGACGCGCCGGTCTTTCTGGGTTTTATCCGCGATATAACCGCCGAGAAGGCGGAAGAGGAACGGCTTGAAACGCAGGCGCAGGAAGCCAGATTGCTGCACCGTGTCGCGAGCCTGGCCGCTGAATCCGCCTCGACCGACGAAGTCCTGCACACCTGTCTGGAGGCGGTGTGCGAGCTGACGGGCTGGCCGCTGGGCCATGCCTTCATCCCCGACACCAACAATCCCGGACGCCTGAAGCCGACCGGCATATGGGCCGGGTCGGAGAGCGGATTCGAGGCGTTCCGGGAAACGACCGCGAAAACCACGCTGGCCCATGGCGAAGGCCTGCCGGGCCATGTCTGGAAAACCGGCGAGCCGCGCTGGATTGACGACCTTGAGACGCATCCCGAATTCGTGCGGATACGCGATGCCGGTCCGCTAGGGGTGCGGTCCGGTTTTGCGTTTCCGGTGCGGGCGGAAACGCGGATCGTCGCGATTCTGGAATTTTTCAGCCAGGTGCGCGAGGCGCCCGATCCCCGGCTGCTGCTGACCGCCCAGACCATCGGCGACCAGGCCGGACGGGTTCTGGAGCGCCGCCAGGCCAGCGACCGTCAGGAATTGTTGCTGGCGGAACTGAACCACCGCGTGAAGAACATGCTGGCTGTGGTTGTGGCCATTGCCTCCCAGACCGCGCGCAGCGCCACGGACCTTGGCCAGTTCAACGAGACGTTCAGCGCGCGCCTGCAGAGCCTGTCGGCGACCTATGGCTTGCTGACCAAGGGCAACTGGGAAAGCACGCCGCTGACCGACCTGATAGACGCGGTCGTTACGCCGCATGCTGGCGAGGGCCGCCTGACGGCGGATGGCCCGCCGGTCCGGCTGGCGCCGCGCGCGGCGTTGGCGCTGAGCATGGTGCTGCACGAACTATCCACCAATGCGGTCAAGCACGGCGCGCTGGGCGCGCCAGCGGGCAAGCTGTCTGTTTCATGGACGCCCTGCCGGGATGAAACGGGGCAACGCATCATGCTGGACTGGACAGAGTCCGGCATGAAAATCGCAGGGCCGCCCGAGCGCCGGGGGTTTGGCGTTTCATTGATCGAAACCAGCGTCCAGCACGAATTGGGCGGACGGGCCGAGATGAATTACAAACCCGCCGGACTGGCCGTGCGGATCGAGTTTCCGCAACCTTATCGCTGAGGCTTTTTTTGACCCTGCCCGTGTTCATATCGCCAGAATCCATTCACCGCCCGCCGGGCCGGCCCGCGTGTGTCAGGTTCGGCGGCGCTGGCGGCGGTCAGAAGGGGCGCGAAGGCGCGGCGGGCCAGGATGCGCCGAAACGTCTGGATCAGCTGAACATTCTTGTTGTCGAGGACGAGTTGCTGGTCGCCTGGCATCTGGAAGGGCTGGTGCGGGACATGGGCGCCTCGGTCTGCGGTATCGCCAATGACGGCGAAAGCGCGCTGGCCATGGCGCGCCGGGAACAGCCGGACCTGATCCTGATGGACGTCAATCTGGGCCGCGGGAAGGACGGCGTCACCGTCGCCGCGGAACTAACCGGCGATCTGGACGCGTATTTCCTGTTCGTGACCGCCTATGACGCCGGGACAGTGGAATCCCGCAAGCGCCTCATGGGCGTGGAGGGCCCGGTCATCGGCAAGCCGGTGGACGGCGCGCGCCTGGGCGCGGCCATTCGCGGCGTCATTCAGAACTGACCGGCTTATTACGCGGGCCTGTCTGGCCAATGGACAAGGTTTAACGTGGGTTTGCCGCAAGGCTGCCCTAGGTTTCGCGCCGTAAAACGGGGCGGAGACATCATCATGAAAACATGGATCGGATGGGCGTGCGCGGCGATGGCGCTGGGCGCTTGTGCAATGACGCGCGCCGGCGCGGAAACGCCGGACGGCTCTGTTGCCACGGTCGACGGGGAACGGGCCGCCTCAATAGACAAGGTCTTCGAAAGCCTGCTTTCCGACTACGGGCTGCACGCTGCCGGCGCCGGCGTGATCCGCGATGGCGAACTGGTCTGGACCGGCTTCTATGGCGAAGAGAGCCCGGGAGAACCGGCTTCGGCGGACACCTTGTTCAATGTGGCTTCGATCACGAAAACCGTGGCGGCCGAGACGATGTTGCGTCTGGCGGCGGAAGGCCGGCTCGACCTTGATGAATCCATGGCGCGATACTGGGTGGATCCGGATATTGAGGAAGATCCGCGCCATGAGGCCCTGACAGCCCGGATGGCGCTGACCCATGTGACCGGATTTCCCAACTGGCGCTTCTTCCTGGAAGACGGAACCCTGCAATTCATTTCTCCCCCCGGCGAGGCGTTCGGTTATTCGGGGGAAGGCTTCGATTACGCCATGCGCTATGCCGAGGAGAAAATCGGGGCTCCTTTTGACCAACTGGTGCGTGAGGAAGTTTTCGAGCCGGCTGGAATGAAAGATGCGCGGTTCAGTGTCGATGAAACTGCGTTTGACCGCATTGCCCGGCCGGCCAGCAGCCAGGGCGAATTTTACGGATATTATTGCAGACCCAATGGCTGGTGCCGCGAACCGGGGGATTATTCCGCCGCCGACGACATGGTCACCACGGTCAGGGATCATGCGGCTTTCCTGATTTCCGTCATGAACGCGGACGGCTACGGGGCGGAGCTGGCCGAAGACCGTGACCGGGTTCAGTCTGTGCGCGACGAAAACCCGCCGTCGATTGCGCCGCCGCGCCTGCAGGTTTTTGTCCGCAACAGCAAGGCTATGGCCTGGGCTGGGAAGTGCTGGATTACGGCGATTTCAAACTGGTCGGACACGGGGGCAGCGACTGGTCGGAAATGGCGCTGGCCTATTTCTATTCCGGGTCGAAGGACGGGGTCATCGTGTTCGTGAACGCGCCCCAGACCGAGGCCGTTATGGCCATGCCCGAAGCGATTGCGGCGCTGGATCCTGATTCACCTATGTTGTCCCGCTATCTTCAATGGCGCGCCGAGGCGGCAAGCCGGAAGAATCAGGAAGAATAGCTGGACGCGGCGGGCCGTGGCGGCGATGCTGAGGCCTGTTTTTCAGACATCGCCGCGACAAAATTGTTCACCACCATATTTCCCCGCCTTGCTCTTGCCGGTCTCGCCCTTCTGACATGGGCCGCGCCCGCGGCGGCGCATGATCCGGAGGCGAAATATCTCGCCAATGAGGGGGTGATGGTCACGCGGGGCGAGACGAAAATCCTGTTCGATCCGCTGTTCGGCGAATCCTTCGGCCAGTACGAGCTGGTCCCGGAGGATATGCGCGCCGCGATGCTGGCCGGCGAAGCGCCGTTCGACGGCGTGGACGCGGTGTTCGTCAGCCATGCCCACGCCGATCATTTTGCCGCCGAAGACATGGTGGCCTATATGCGCGCCGTTTCCGAAGCCCGCCTCTACGCGCCGCAACAGGCCGTGGACATGATGGCGGAGATCGCGGGCGCGGACGATCCGATATTCGCGCGCGTCACGCCCATCGCGCTGGAGCGCCTGGATGACCCGGCGCGTCTGAATGCGGCGGGCATCGCCATCAAGGCCGTGCGCGTCCCGCACGCCGGATGGCCGCAGCGCGCCGATGTGGAGAACCTGATTTTCCGCGTGACGCTGGATGACGAGACCACGGTCATGCATATGGGCGACGCCGATGTCAGCGACTGGCACTACGCCCCGCATCAGGAAATCTGGGACGAGCGCGCGCTGGACGCCGCTTTTCCGCCATACTGGTTTCTTACCTCTGAGGCTGGACGGTCGATACTGACCAACCGGTTCAAACCCGCGCGCACGATCGGGGTGCACGTTCCGTCAAGCGTTCCCGACGATCCCGCCGCGCGCGAAAAATCCTTGAGGGACGCAGATCTGTTCACCCGCCCGGGCGAAACCCGCAGGCTGGGCGAATAGGCGCGCAAGGCGTTCGCATCATTACGTTTTGCTAATTTTCGCTTCACGTTCGCGGGCGCTATGGTCCGCGCCAAGTTTTAACTGACTGGGGAGTCTGACAATGAAGAAATCCTATCTGACCACCGTGTCGGCGCTGGCCGCGCTGACGCTTTCCGCCGGCGCCGCGCTGTCGCAGGACGCCGAAACCGAGGAGGCTGCGGCGACCGAAATGAGTGCTGACGCCGAGATGACCGCCGAAGTGAGCGGCGACGCGCTTCTGGCCGAATGGGAAGGCCCCTATGGCGGCGTTCCGGCCTTCGACAAGATGTCCGTCGACCAGCTTCAGCCCGCCCTTGAAAAAGGCATGGACATGGCGCGCGCCCAGCTGGAGGCCCTGGCCGCCAGCGAGGAAGCGCCGACCTTCGAGAACACCATTGCGGCCATGGAGCGCGGCGGCGAGGAACTGAGCCGGGTCTTCACCTATTACGGGATCTACAGCTCCAACCTGAACAGCCCCGAAGTGCAGGCCGTGCAGCGGGAAATGTCCCCGAAACTGGCCGCCTTCCAGGATGAGATCTACCAGAACAGCGCCCTCTTCGAGCGGGTGAAGACGGTCTATGAGAACCGGGAAGACCTGAACGCGGAGCAACAGCGTCTGGTCTGGGACTATTACACCGACTTCGTGCGCGCGGGCGCGGCGCTGGACGACGAGCAGAAGGCCCGCGTGGGCGAGATCAACCAGCGTCTGGCGACGCTTTACACCAATTTCTCGAACAATCTGCTGCATGACGAAGAGGCCTATGTCACCTGGCTGGGCGAGGACGACCTGGAAGGTCTGCCGGAATCCACGGTGAACGCCGCCAAGTCGGCCGCGGACAATTACGAGGGCGAGGCGGAAGGCGAATACGCCATCACCAACACGCGCTCTTCCATGGACCCGTTCCTGACCTATTCGGACGACCGCGCCCTGCGCGAGGAAGTCTGGCGCACCTATTACAGCCGCGGCGACAATGGCGACGAGTATGACAATAACGCCCTGATCGCCGAGATCCTGAAGCTGCGCGAAGAGCGGTCGCGTATTCTTGGCTATGACAATTACGCCCAGTACGCCATCGAGAAACAGGTGGCGGCCGAGCCGCAGAACGCCATCGACCTGATGATGAAAGTCTGGCCGTCGGCCGTGGCCCGCGTCGAGGAAGAAGTCGCCGAAATGCAGGCGATCGCCGACGAGGAAGGCGCGGACATCACCATCGAGCCGTGGGATTACCGCTATTATGCGGAGAAGGTCCGCAAGGCGAAATACGACCTCGACGCCAACGAGGTGAAAAACTACCTGCAGCTATCCAATCTGGTCGACGGCATGTTCTGGATGGCGGGGGAGCTGTACGGCTTCGAGTTCACCCCGACCGACGATCTGCCCGTCTATCATGAGGACGTGAAGACCTGGGAAGTGACGGACATCGAGTCCGGCGACCCGGTCGGCCTGTTCTATTTCGATCCCTATGCCCGTCAGGGCAAGCGGTCGGGCGCGTGGATGAACGCCTACCGCACGCAGGAATCGATGGACGGCGAGGTGCTGCCGATCGTCTCCAACAACTCCAACTTCGTGAAGGTCGCGGAGGGCGAGCCGATCCTGATTTCCTGGGACGACGCCTCCACCCTGTTCCACGAGTTCGGTCATGCCCTGCACGGCCTGAATTCCGACGTCACCTATCCGACCCTGTCGGGCACGGCGGTGCCGCGCGACTATGTGGAATTCCCCAGCCAGGTGCACGAGAACTGGCTGGCCACCCCGGAAGTGCTGCAGAACTACGCGCTGCATTATGAAACGGGCGAGCCGATCCCGGACGCGCTGGTCCAGAAGATCGAGAACGCCGGCACGTTCCGCCAGGGCTTCGACACGACCGAGTATCTGGCCAGCGCGCTGGTGGACATGAAGTACCACACGCTAGAAGACGCCTCCGACGTCGATCCTGACGCCTTCGAGCGTCAGGCGCTGGAGGAAATCGGCATGCCGGACGAGCTGCCGATGCGTCACCGCAGCCCGCAATTCGCCCACATCTTCTCGGGCGAGGGCTATGCGGCCGGCTATTACTCCTATCTCTGGGCCGACACCTACGGCGCGGACGCCTGGGAAGCGTTTGAAGAGGCCGAAGGCCCGTACGATCCGGCGGTCGCCGAGCCGTTCCAGAAATGGATCCTGTCGGTCGGCAATACGATCGATCCGACGGTCGCCTATGAGAACTTCCGCGGCCGTCCGGTGGACACCAATGCGCTGCTGCGCCAGCGCGGCTTCCCGGTCTCCGGCGTTGCGGGCGAAGCGTCCGGCGACGCCGGCATGGACACGCCCGCTCCGGGCAACGATCCGGCCGAGTAAGCGCGCCTTCCGGATGTGAAGGGATTAAGGGCGGGCCCGAACCGGGTCCGCCCTTTTTCTGTGTGAATTTTTGCGCTTGCCCCTTCCCGCCGCCCCGCAACCGGGTCTAAAACGCCCGGCCCCGGGGGAGACGGATTTTTAAAGATGAGCGAAGAGCGTAAGGCGCAACTCCAGTCACTGCGGATCGAGCGGGAAGAGGACGCGCCGCGCGGCGGCGTCCCCCTGCCCGCCGTTATCGCAATCGCCGTGGCGGCGGCGCTGATCGCCGCCATTGCCGTCTGGCTGCTGCTTCCGCGGGGAAGCGCGCCGGAAAGCGCCGAAACGCAGGCGGCGGCGCAATCGGCGGCCTCCCCCGCCGGCGGCGAAGGCGAATCCGCCGCGCCGGCGCAATCGGCGCCGCCCAGAGCAGGCGGGCTGGCGGCGTCCGGCTATGTGGTGGCGCGGCGGCAGGCGACGGTCTCCGCCGAGATCACCGGGCGGATACAGGAAATCCTGTTCGAGGAAGGCGCGGAGGTCGAAAAGGGCCAGGTCCTGGCGCGGCTGGATGATGAGCGCGCCCGATATGACCTGGCGCTGGCGCAGGCCCGCGCCGCTTCCGCCGGGGCCAATATCGAAGCGCTGCGCGCGCAATATACCGAGGCGGAAAACGTGTTCCGCCGCGCATCGCGCCTGGCCGAGCAGCAGGCCGGCGCGGAAGCCAATGTCACCGCCGCCCGCGCGCAGCTGGACAGCCTCGCCGCCCAGATACAGGCCTCCCGCGCGGAGCTGAACGTCGCCCGCACACAGGCCGCCAGCGCCGAGGACTACGTGGACCGCCATGTCATCCGCGCCCCGTTCGCGGGCGTTGTGATCGCCAAGAACGCGCAGGTGGGAGAGATCCTCTCCCCGGTGTCGGCCGGGGGCGGGTTCACGCGGACCGGCGTGGCGACGCTGGTGGACATGGCCTCGCTGGAGATCGAGGTGGACGTCAATGAGGGCCAGATTCAGCGCGTGAGCGCCGGGCAGCGGGTCGAAGCCGTTCTGGACGCCTATCCGGACTGGCGCATCCCGGCCCATGTCGAGGCCATCATCCCCACCGCCGACCGCGCGCGCGCCACGATCCAGGTGCGCGTGGCGTTCGACGAACGGGATTCGCGCATCCTTCCGGACATGGCCGCGCAGGTGACATTCCTGGAAAACCGGAACTGACTTTAAAATATAAAGTAGGTCTGCTAGATTGGCTGAAATTCGATACAGCCTGACCTGACGAGAGGGACGAAAACGTCATGACGGAGCCGCTCTACCAGCTCACCGATCTTTCCAAGCGTTACACGCGCGGCAAGGAATCGATCACGATTTTCGAGAAGCTGACGATGACCATCCCCGCCGGGGACTTCATCGCCATCATGGGTCCGTCCGGCTCCGGCAAGACGACGCTTCTCAACCTTCTGGGCGGGATCGACGCCCCCTCCTCCGGCGAGGTGGTGTTCGAGGGCAAGCGCATCGACAATATGAGCCAGGGCGCGCTGGCCAAGTGGCGCGCGGCCAATGTCGGCTTCATCTTCCAGTTCTATAATCTGATGCCGACCCTGACCGCGGCGCAGAATGTCGAGCTGCCGCTGCTGCTGACGAAACTGGGCGGCAAGGAGCGTAAGCAGCGCGTGAGGACCGCGCTGGACATCGTCGGCATCGCCGACCGCGCCGGACACCGCCCGACCCAGCTTTCCGGCGGCCAGCAACAGCGCGTCGCCATCGCCCGCGCCATCGTGGCCGACCCGGAAGTTCTGCTCTGCGACGAACCGACGGGCGACCTAGACCGCGCCACCGCTGACGAGGTCCTGGCCACGCTGCAGCTTCTGAACAAGGAGCTGGGCAAGGCTATCGTGATGGTCACCCACGACCCCAGCGCCGCCAAATACGCCCAGCGCGAACTGCATCTGGACAAGGGCCGGTTCGTCGAGAAGGAGCTGGTGACGTGAACGGCGCGACGCTCGTCCGCAAGAACCTCTTCCGCAAGAAGCTGCGGGCCATCCTTCTGCTGTTCTCGATCCTGATCGCTTTCCTGATCTTCGCCGTGCTGGGCGCCTTCAACAAGACGCTGAATGCGGGCGTGGAAACCGCCGCGGCGGACCGGCTGGTCACGGTGAACAAGATCAATTTCACCGTCTCCATGCCCTATGCCTATTGGGGCCGGGTGGCGAGCGTGGAAGGCGTGAAGAATGTCAGCCAGGCCAACTGGTTCGGCGGCTATTACCAGGAACCGCGCAATTTCGTGCAGACCTTCGCGGTCGATCCCGAAACCTATATGCGCGCCTATCCCGAGCTGGAGTTTACGCAGGGCAGCGCCGAGGCCTTTTTCAATAACCGCCAATGCCTGGCGGTCGGGGCGGATCTGGCCCTGCAATATGAATGGAACGTGGGCGAGCGCGTGCCGCTGAATTCCAATATCTGGCAGCAGCAGGACGGCACCTCGGACTGGGATTTCGATATCTGCGCCATCTTCGACGCCGAGGATGACAATGTCCCGGCCAATTACGCCCTGTTCCACTACGAGTATTTCAACGAGTCGCTGGCCTTCAACCGCGACCAGGTGGGCTGGCTGATCATCAATACCGAGGACCCGTCGATGAATGACGCGGTCTCCCAGCGCATCGACGCGATGTTCGCCAACTCCCCGGCCGAGACCGAAACCACGACCGAGGCCGCCTTCAGCAAGGCGTTCATCGAACAGCTGGGCAATATCGGACTGATCATCACGCTGGTGACCGGCGCGGCGTTCGCCACGATCCTGATGATTGTCGGCACCACGATGGTCATGGCGATCAATGAGCGCACGCGCGAGATCGCGGTGATGAAAACCATCGGTTTCCCGGCGCCGCGCATCTTCCGCATGGTGCTGAGCGAATCCCTGTTGCTGAGCCTGATCGGCGGATTGCTGGGGATCGGTCTGGCGGCCTCGCTGATATGGCTGATGTCGCAATCGCCCGCGGTCAGCGGCTCGCTGCCCGGCCTGTCGGTCGGCTGGCGGGTCACGTTTATCGGTATCGGATTCATGATCGCGCTGGGCCTGATCACCGGGTTGATCCCGGCCTGGAACGCGATGCGGGCGAATATCGCCGAAGCCTTCGGGAAGGTCTGACCGCCATGTTCAAGCAAACCGCAGCCATTACGGCTATGAATATCCGCTCCATCCCGCAGCGCCTTGGCATGTCGCTGGCGGCCATTGTCTCCATCGCCTTCGTGGTGGGCGTGCTGCTGGCCTTCATGGCGATGGCCAACGGCTTCTGCGCCACGGTGTCCGGCACCGGCGCCGAAGACGTCGCCGTCATGCTGCGCGCCGGATCGCAGGCGGAACTGAACAGCAATATGTCGCGCGACGAGGTGCTGCTGGTCGAGCGCGGCCCCGGCATCGCCGCGGGCGGCAACGGCGCGCCCGTGACCTCGGCCGAGCTTTACGTGATCGTGGACGGCAAGAAGCGCGGATCGGGCACGGACGCCAACCTGCCGCTGCGCGGCGTCGGGCCGGAAGGGCCGCAGATGCGCGCCGGCTTCACCATGACCGAAGGGCGCATGTTCGAGCCGGGCGCGGCGGAGCTGATCGTCGGCGAAGGCGTGATCCGGGAGTTTTCCGGTTTCGAGCTGGGCGAGGAAATCCGCCTTGGCACGAACACCTGGCGCGTTGTGGGCGTCTTCTCCACCGGGGGCACGGTGTTCGACTCCGAGATCTGGTCGGAAATCGGCGTGCTGCAGAACCTCTACAGCCGCGGATCCTCGGTTCAGTCCATGCGGGCGCAGATGACCTCTCCCGAGGCGATCGAGGAGTTGCAGGCCTATGTGGAGAACGAGCCGCGCCTGAACCTGGACGTGCAGAGCGAAAAGGAATTCCTGGCCAGCCAGGCCGGAGGCACGGTGACGCTGATCAAGTTCCTGGGCTGGCCGCTGGCCGTCGCCATGGCCATCGGCGCGCTCGCCGGGGCCTGGAACACGATGTATTCCTCCGTCGATGCGCGGACCAAGGAGATCGCGACCCTGCGGGCCATCGGCTTCAGCGGCTTCGCGGCCTTCCTGGGGACGATGATCGAGTCACTGGCCCTGGCCATACTGGGCGGAATTCTGGGGGCAGTGGCGGCCTATCTGCTGTTCGACGGCATCAGCGCATCGACGCTGGGCGGCGGGTTCACGCAGGTCGTGTTCTCCTTCGCGGTGACCCCGGCCTCGCTGATCGCGGCGATGATACTGGCCATCATTGTCGGCTTTCTGGCGGGATTCTTCCCGGCCATGCGCGCGGCGCGCGTGCCGCTGCTGGCCGTGCATCAGGACTAAGGACGCCTCTATTCGGTCAGGCCGATGTCATGGGCGATTACCGCGTCCATGACCTGCCGGTCCGCGTTCATGCCGCCCAGCGTCACGAAGCGCCCGTTCCATTCGATCAGCCCCCGGTGGTCCATCGTGCCGGTGTCGGGATCGGCCAGCACGGCAAACTCCCGGGCCGCAAAATCATAACCCCAGGCATGGGCGGAGGGGTCGCTGGGCGCGCCGTCATAGGCGACGCCATCGTAGTTATAGGGATTGTCCGTGCCGCCGATGAAGACCGTCAGGCCCAGCCGGGCGCTGCCCGTCGCCGCCATGCGGTAATGGGCGGGCGGCAGGGAATCCCGCTGCGTCCAGTCGATGATCTCCGGCTGCGCGATGTCGGCCCGCCCTTCCCAGCACTCGGCGGACGGTTCGAAGCGGCGGTCTTCGCCCGGCTTTGACCCCGGCACGACCTTCACGCCATCGCAGATCACCATATGCGCCATTTGCGGCCCGCCGGTCTGCGGCGGATCGGCGATCACCCCGCCCGCATGGCCGAAGACCGGCGCGCCGGGCCAGGGCGTGGCCTGCCGCCATTCGTCGCGCTGCGCGTCATAGAGCTGGACCAGATCGACATTGTCCGTGTCGTGCCAGCCGGAGACCAGATAGATGTAGCGCCCGCCCACCGGCAGTGCGACGGCGTCATCGACCGGGGTCGGCATGTCCGCCGCGCGGGAATAGGTCCGCCCCGCAGGATCGAAAATCCAGACTTTCGGGGTCGATTTTTCCGAGCCGTCATCAGCCACCGTGTAGCCGCCGAAAACATAGATCCGGTCTTCCAGCGTCGCCGCGACGGCGGCCAGCCGTCCCACCCCGTCCGGCAGGCCCGCGATTTCCGCGCACTGCCCGGCGGCGAGGTCGCACTCATAGGCATCGGCGGTCAGGTCGCGCCACGTCTTGCCCGCGTGCAGCCCGGCAAAGCTGTAGGCCATCGCGCGCCCGTCCACGCGCGCCGCGGCGACCGCGTTGTTCGAGACCGCCTCCGGAAGCCGGGCGATCACGGCGGAGGCCCGGTCCGCCGTTGTGATGGTCATGGTGGTGTTCGATTGAACATCGGCGGCGACGTCATATTGCGCCGGGGCGCCGGTTTGCGTGGCGCAGGCGGCCAGCGCGCCGGCAGCGGCCAGAGATATGTATTTCATTCCAGGCGTCCCTTCAGATTCTTGAGCGCGCCGCGCCACGCCGCCTTCATGATTTCGCATGTTCCGGCGTCGGAAATCTTTTCGTGATTGACCGCGATCTGCGTCTTGCCGCCGGGCTTTTCTGTCAGATAGATCGCGACCCGGCCGCCGCTGTTCCAGGACCCGCGCAAAGTCTTGTTCGGGTGCGCGGTCGTGACCTCGATCCAGCCCGTGGGCGCCCATTCGCGGAAGGCGCCGGTGCTGACTTCTTTCCAGACGGCCTTGGGCGGGGCGGCGATGGTCTTTGAAGCGGTGGCCTGCAAACCGTCCGGCATTTCATGCTTTTCGCGGCGGCCGCGCGCCTGCTCCCACGCATTGGCGATGGTCTGCGCCCACCAGCCGGAGACGCCCTGATCCCGCAGGGCTGCGGCGATGGATTTATGATCCAGCTCCGCCGCCCAGCTGTCCAGATCGGAGAACCACGCGGCCCAGTCCCGGCCCGTGGCCTTGATGGCGGCGTCGTCTCCGGGGCGGGATGTCATGTCCGGTTCAGTCGCCCCGGAAGAATTTCCCGACTTCCGAAATCAGGCCCGCTTTCGCCGCCTTGACGATATGGGCGCCCTTTTCCGGCGTCGCCTGCGAGGGGTCGGAGCCGATGCGGCCGTCCGGGAAGCGCCTGCGATAGTCCGCCGCGTCGCGCACCGGGCCGAGCGGGGCGTGCTTGGGCGACATCTTCACGTCCTTCTGGTGCTCCGGGTACGCGTAATAGGTGACCGACACCTCCGAGGCGGTGGCGTGATAGCCCTCGCCCGAGGGGATCACCTCTTCCACCGCTTTCGCCACGCCCGGCAGCTGCCACCAGTTGGCCTGCTTGCAGACGAACGGCGCGGACTCGCCCGCGAAGGAATAGGCGGCGTAAGCTTCCGCGAAGGCCGCGTCGATCGTGGCGATGTTTCCGCCATGGCCGTTCAGGAAATAGATGCGCGTGAAGCCGTGCCGCGCCAGCGAGGCCAGCCAGTCCTGAATCACCGCGATCATGGTGGAGGGCGACAGCGTCATGGAGCCGGGAAAGCCCAGATGATGCTGCGCCACGCCGATCGAGAAGGTGGGGCCGACCAGAAAGCCGCCCTCGTCCCCCGCCTCGCGCGCGATGACTTCGGGACAGATCGCATCGGTGCCGACCAGTCCGTTCGGGCCGTGCTGTTCATGCGAGCCGATGGGAATGACGATGCCGGTGGATGTTTCCAGATAGGCTTCGACTTCGGGCCAGGATGCGGTGTGTAGGTTCATGGGCTTCGCTCTAGCGCGCAGGACCGGCTGCTGCAAGGCGGCGCCATTGCCGGAACCGGGGCCGCTCCCCACTTGTTGATGACAGGCAAAGACAACAGAGAAGGAGATCCTTCCATGGCGAGAATGGCTGCGGAACGCATTGACTGGATTGTGGTTTTCGATGGCGCCAAGGCGCTTCTGTTCGAGAACGAAGGGTTCAGCGATGCGCCGGACTTCAAGCTTCTGGAGAAGGACGAGATCGACAACCCGCCTGACCGCGAACTGAAAACCGATGCGCCGGGACGTTCGGCCGATAATGGCCACGGCCAGCGATCCGCCATGGACGAGACCGATTTCCATGAGCAGCAGGAAAGGCGCTTCGTCAAACGCATCGCGGAATCACTGAACCACTCCGCGATGGAGAACAAATTCGACCGGCTCTATGTATTCGGCGCGACCAGTTCGCTGGGCACGTTCCGCGACAATCTGCATGAGAAGGTCACGGAGAAAATCGCCAGGGAAGTTCACGGCGACTACGTGAACCACCCGGTGAAGAAGCTGGAAGAGCGGTTCAAGAAGGAACTGGCCCCGCCCAAGGAAGACTTCGAAATTCCCGGCGGCTAGCGCAACGCCGCGACCTCCAGAACATTTTCGGGCGGGCGGCCAAGGGCCGCCCGTTCGCCGTTTATGGCGATGGGACGCTCGATCAGTTTCGGGTTCTCGCTCATCGCCTTGAGAAGCACGTCCTCGTCAGTGACGTCTTTCAGGCCCAGCTCCTTATAGACGTCCTCTTTCGTGCGCATCAGCTGCCGCGCGGAGTCGAAATCCAGCTTCTTGACGATGGCTTTCAGCGTGTCCGGACTCGGCGGGGATTTCATATATTCCACGATTTCCGGATTGATCCCGTGCTGGCGCAGCAGCGCCAGAGTCTGGCGGGACTTGGAGCAGCGAGGATTGTGATAGAGCTGGAGCGTCATTGTCCGGCGTTCCTGTTTTCGTGTTGTGCGGCCATCGCCAGTATGCGGCGGGCGCGCGTCAGGTGAAGAATTTCAACCATCTCGCCATTCACGCTCAACACCGCCTTGCCCTGGTTTTCAGGCGCGTCGAAGGCGGCGGCGACGGCTTCCGCCCAGGCGACTTCGTCCGGGGCGGGGGAGAAGGCGCGATTGGCGATGTCGATCTGCGCGGGGTGGATCAGCGTCTTGCCGTCGAAGCCGAGACGGCGGCCCTGAAGCGCCTCCGCTTCGCACCCTTCGGCGTCTTTCACGTCATTGAAAACCCCGTCCAGCGCGATCAGGCCGCAGGCGCGGGCCGCGGCGACCGTGGCGGCCAGGTGCGGGACCAGTTCGGCGCGGTCCGGGCCGGGACGGGCGCGCAGTTCGGAGGTCATGTCATTGCCGCCAAAGACCAGCGCCTCGAGCCCGGTATCGGCCGCCTGCGCGATCTCTTTCAAATTCATCAGGGCGCGCGGCGTTTCGATCATCGCCCAGAGCGGCGTCTGGGCGCCGGCCGGGAGCATCCGGCGGACTGATTCAAGGTCCGCGGCGGCGGCAACCTTGGGGATGACGATGGCGTCGGCGTTGGCGTCCGCGGCCGCTTTCACGTCCGCCGCGATCCAGTCCGAGTCCAGCGCGTTGACGCGGATAACGTGCGCGGCGCGACCTTCGCGGCTGGCGATGCGGTCCGCCGCCATGGTCCGCGCGGATTCCTTGTCCGCTTCGGCCGTCGCGTCTTCCAGATCAAAGACAAGGATGTCGGCGTCCAGCCCGCGCGATTTTTCCAGCGCGCGGGCGTTGGAGGCCGGCATGAAAAGGGCCGACCGCCAGAGGCGGGGTGCGGAGGCGGTCATGGAGCCGCCCTATTTGGCCTGCTTCTTCAGCTCTTCGAGGATATTGTGGAGCAATCCTTCAACATTGCGGACACGGAACAGGAGTTCCTCAACCTGAATGTCGGAGACTTCAAAATCCGCGTCGGGTTCGAAATCCGCCGCTTTCTCTTCCGGGTCGATCGCCATGACGCGCCTCTTGCTGTTTTGTGAAAACCTTCGGATCGAAGTCGCATTGGCCGGGGATGCTGTCAACTTGGTCGCCAAGCGGTCTCGAATCCGGCTACCCTACCCGCTATACGGGATTTTCCCGCCCGCCAATTCCAGCAGCAAATCCGCCCCGCCGCCATGGCCGATGCGCCCCTGATCTCCATCGTCACCATAAACCGCGATAACGCCGCCGGACTGTACCGCGCCCTGCGCAGCGTGGAGCGGCTGAACCGCGCCTGCGAGCTGGTGGTCGTGGACGGGGATTCCAGCGACGGATCCGCCGAGATTGCGCGCGATTTTTCCCATATCGTCACCACCCTGATCGCCGAGCCCGATGGCGGCATCTATGACGCCATGAACAAGGGCGCGCGGGCGGCCACGGGCGAATGGGTAATCTTCATGAATTCGGGAGACGCCTTCGACGCGCCGGAGGCGCTGGACGATCTGGATCTGGACGAAGCGGACATCGTTTATGGCGATGCGCGCGCCGCCGGAGCCGGCCATGTGCGCCAATACGCGCGCTCGCTGTGGCGGGGCATGGCGTTCTGCCATCAGGCGGCGCTGACGCGGCGCGAATGGCTGGAGAAATTCCCCTTCGACGAGTCCCGGCGCGTGATCGCGGACTGGGAGTTTTTCGTAAAATGCGACCGGGCGGGCGCGAAGATACGGAAGACGGACCGCGTGATCGCCAGCGTTGACGATACGGGCCTGTCCTATGGCGACAGCGCGCGCCTTGCGGCCGAACGCCTGCCTGTCGCGCTGCGCCATTATGGCTGGAAGACCCCGCAACTGATCCCCTTCTATCTGAAGCTGATGGCCCCGGCCGGGGAGCGCGCCGCGTGAGCCGGCCGCCCATCATCATCGCCGGGGTCGGGCGCAGCGGCACGACCGCCGCGTTCGAGCTTATCCATGGCTGGCTGAAGAATCTGGAACAGCTGGGGACCCCGGTTTACGAGCCCTATATCTGGGATTCCAAAGCCCTGTTCCGGGGCGATGATCTGAACCCGGACGGCTTTACGACGCAGGCGTTTTCGGCGCGCGGCGTGCTGACCCATCTGGAAACGCCGCTGTTCCTGACCGAACCCAACGCCGCCCATGACCAGTTCGTCGAGAGCCTGGTTCCGGAGGGCGACGGGCTGATCAAGATGATCCGCGGGTGCGGCCGGCTGGAGGCGTATTCGCGGCTCTACCCGAACGCGAAGGTCATCGGCGTGGTGCGCAACCCGTTCGACAGCGTGAATTCGGCGCATCTGCATTTCTCGCTGCTGGGCGACGAGTTCCACCGCAGCGACAAGCTGCGCCTAGCCGAAGAGATAGAGCGGCGCTTCGGCGACAAGGCCGACCTGCCCGCCAGCCCCGACGAGAAGGAGCATGTCTGGGCCGGTTACTGGTGGCTCTACATGAACCGGGCCCTGACCGAGCATTACGCGGCGCACCCGAAGAACGTGATGCTGCTGCCCTATGAGCTGCTGCTGGAAAACGAGGCCGTGGCGCGCGACCGGCTGGCCGGGTTCCTGGGCCTGGCGCCGCTGGCCGCGCCGGAAGTGACGCAGGGGCGCAAGCGCACCGGAGTCACGACCAAGGCCAACCGCGTGCTGAGCGAGGCGGAGATCGGCTTCCTGACCGATTTACAGAACTGGTACGAGGAATTCCTGCTGGACCCGCTGGAGACGGAGGGCCTGATCTCCGACCGTTACAAGCTGGGCGGTCTGCAGGATTTCTACGAAAAGAGCACCGGCCATTCCCTGCTGCGCAAATATCCGACCTGGCGCACCAGCGTGGGCTGGCGCTTCGCCTTTGACGGACGGACCGGCCACAAGAAGCAGGACGCGGAGACGCGCGCCAGCGAGGCGCAGGCGCAGCTGGAAAACGCGCTGAAATCCCTGGCCCGCCCCTCCCGCAATGACGACGCGCAGATCAGCTGCATCGTCAGCATCCATAACGAACCGCTGGAGACGATCGAGCGGGCGCTGGGCTGCCTGCTGACGCAATCGCTGCGGCCGACGGAAATCATCCTGGCCGACGACGCGTCCGACGAGGCGGTGTCCACGCATTGCCGCCGGCTGGCGGAATCTCATTTCAATGTGCGGCACCTGCGCCAGCCGAACAATGTCGGCCCCGGCGCGAACCGGCATCTTGCGACCCTGCAGGCCCGTCAAAACTGGGTCGCCCACATGGATACGGACGATTTCTGGTGGCCGGACAAGCTGGAGGCTGAATGGGCGGCGCTGCAGGGCGCCGACGATCCGCTGAGCGCTGTCGCGATGAGCGATGTCGAGGTCTATGAGGACGGAGATTACGATCATAGCTGGGTGATGGAAGAGCTGGCGGCCCTGCCGGGCTATCGCCAGGTCGGCTATCTGTTCAGGCGCGACGGCCCGGTGCCGCGCGACATGCTGATGACCAAGGCGCTGTACCGCGCCGCGGGTGGGTTCGAGACCTATGGCCGGATGTACGAGGACTGGGTCTTCAAGCTGCGCCTGACGCGGGTGGCGAGCGCCTGGGTGGCGACCGGGCGGAGCGGGGTTTCCTATTACCGGGAGCGCGATCTGGGCCTGTCTTCCGGCGATGCGATGAAGCATCTCTACTGGCGCTGGTTCGCCCTGTGCCGCAACGCGGCGATCGAACCGGATTACGAACCGCTGCTGCGCGACGGCTTCTGGATGGCGGCGGAGCTGCTGCCGGCCCATGAATGGCTGCGCAAGCTGTTGCACATCGCGCTGGCCCGCGCGGTGAAAAGCGGCGATCCGCAACCGGCCCTGCGCCGCGCCGCGCAAGGCTTTCTGGACCGCGCCCGGCTGGACCGCCCCGAGGGCCATTACGCCGGGGAGCTGGAACGCTTCGCCCAGGACTTGATGGGCATGGAGCGCGGCCAGAATCGGACCCGGAAGCTGAAACTGGTCCGCACGCGGTAGGGTTTTTGCCTCGCCCTCTCGCCTCTCTCCACCGTCATCCTCCGGCTTGACCGGAGGACCCAGGGAACGTGGGGCGCAAAGATTTCAACTGGGTCCTCCGATCTCCGCTGTGCTCCGTCGGAGGATGACGTTTTGGGTTGGTGTTTTCGGTTACGCGTGACCCGGTCTGATTGTTGTTGATTCATCCCCCCTAAATTGTCATCCCGCACGGAGCGAAGCGGAGATGCGGGATCTTGGCGAAGCTTGCGCGCTTGTTCGCCTGGATCCCGGATCAAGTCCGGGATGACAGGTGGGTGATATAGAGGCGCGCGTTTTGTTCTGTGACGGCCCTTCGAGACGCCGCGCCTGAAGGCGCGGCTCCTCAGGGTGAGGGTGATGGGGAGGGTTAAGGGGAAGAGGGCTTCACCCCCCCCGATCCCTTAGCCTGAGGAGCCCGGAAGGGCGTCTCGAAGGCGAACTCCACAGGGCGCAAACTTCCTCTGGAAATCACGCGATTCATCCCGAGAAAACGCCCCTTGCAATCTCCGCTCATTTCATATACTTTATTTTGTAAAGTTATTTATATGAGGGAAATGTGATGAGCACGCTCACTCAGGATCTGGACTATATCAAGGACCTTGCCGAGCGCGGGGAGACCGCGCCGCTGGTGGGGGGACGGTTTGCGTTGTGGTGGGGGGTGCTGACCGCCGCCATGCTGGGGCTTCACTGGATGGCGCTGACAGGACGGACGCCGTTTCCGATTGACGCCATCGGGGCGTTCTGGATCGGTTACGCGATTATCGGCGGCATCGGCACGGCGCTGCTGGCGACCCTGGTCAAGGACCCGGCGGGGGTTTCCTCGGTCAATAACCGTCTGGCCAATATGGTCTGGTCGACCATTGGCGTGCCGATCGGGCTTTATACGTTCGGCGTATTTTTGGGCGTGGCGTTCGGCGCGGCGCCGCTGGCCGCCTTCGACTCCATCCTTGGGGTGGCGTTCGCCTGCTACACCATCGCCTTCTATGCGGTGGGGCGGTTCTCCCGCGACCGGGTGATGCTGGGCTTTGCGGTGATCTGCGCGGCGGCCACCGTCATTTCCGGCCTGTTGATCGGGCAGAGCGTGCTTTATCTGGCCGCGGCGGGCTTTGTGCTGGCCACGGCCGGCGTGTCGGGGCTCTACCAGATGGCGCGGGCGCCGCGCACGACGGTATAAACCGATGTCAGAGTTCAACGCCGATAATCTGGACGAGGTGATCCACGGGCGGCTGCGGCTGGGCGTGATGGCCTATCTCGCCTCCGCCGGGGCGGCCAGCTTCGCCGACCTGAAAGCGCAGACCAGTGCGACGGACGGCAATCTTTCAGTGCATCTGCGCAAGCTGGAGGACGCCGGATATGTGGAGATCGCCAAGAAGTTCGAGGGCCGGAAGCCGTTGACCACGGCGAAACTGACCCCGGCCGGGCGCAAGGCCTGGATCGCCTATCTGGAACAGATGCGCAGCCTGATGGGCGACGCGGCTGAATAATAAAAATCGCTAACCGGCGGCGCGGCGGAGGCGGTCATTGATCGCCTCGCCCAGCCCCGCCTCGGGAACCGGCGCCACCGCGATGGCGCCGGTTTCGCTGTCCAGACGCCGCAGACAGGAAAACAGGTTTGCGGCGGCCTCGGCCAGATCGCCTTCGGGCGAGAGGTTCAGCGCCCCGTCCGGCGCGCCGGGGCCGAAACCCAGATACGCCTCCCCCGCTTCCGGCGCGCTGGCGTTCAGGCGCAGGCGGGCGTTCGGCGCATAGTGGCGGCGCAGCATGCCGGGGGAGCCAGTCTCGCCCGGTTTTGCATCGGCCAGCGGGCCGGAGACGGCTTCGATCTCCGCGCGTGAGAGGCCGCCGGGGCGGAGCAGGGTTGCGCCCTCCCCGCGCACTGCGACTACCGTGGACTCCACGCCGACGCGGCAGGGGCCGCCATCCAGGATCAGGTCGATCGCCTCGCCCATCCCTTCCACGACATGAGCCGCGGTGGTGGGGCTGATGGTCTCTGACGGGTTGGCGCTGGGGGCCACCAGCGGGCCGCCGAAAGCCGTCAAAAGGCTTTGCGCGGCCGGGTGCGCCGGGGCGCGCAGAGCGACCGTATCCAGACCCGCTCGGGCGAGATCGCAGACCCCGCAATCGGGGCGGGCGGGGAGGACGAGGGTGAGAGGGCCGGGCCAGAACGCGGCCGCCAGCCGTTCGGCCAGACCTGACGCCTGACCGTGGCGCGCGGCCTCATCGAAGCCGCCGACATGGGCGATGAGCGGGTTGAAGCGCGGGCGGCCCTTGGCGGCGTAAAGCCCGGCCACGGCGCGCGGGTTGGCGGCGTCCGCGGCGAGGCCATAGACGGTTTCCGTCGGCATCGCGACCAGCCCGCCGCCGCGCAGAATTTCCGCGGCGCGGGCGATGGCGGCCGGATCGGCGGCATTGAGGACAGGCGCAGTCATGACCGCCCCGACATGCCCGCAAAGCGCGGGCGGCGTCTAGTCCGGAACGTGTTCGACCTTGCCGCGCGCCGGGTAGCGTTCCTTCACCACGAAGTCGATGGCGCTGAGGAGATCGTCGAGGCCGGGGCGGGCGAACGGGACCGTCTGGACAAAAGAGGCGTAGAGCGCGAACTCCGGATCGATCAGGAACAGGCCCGGTTCGGTGAAATATTCCGGCTCGCCATCCTTGATCGCCTGCGAAATGAACAGGCCCCATTTGCGGGCTTCTGCCAGCTCGAACCCCCAGCCGACCTTCAGATTTTCGATCTCCCATTCCTTGACCGAAGCCTCGGCGGTTTCCTCGTCATCGGCGCTGAGGAACAGGACGGAGAGACCGCGCGCCTTTAACTCATCGGCCCGCTTGTCCCAGGCCTGCATGGTGTTCTTGCAGATCGGGCAATGCTTGCCGCGATAGACATTGATCAGGGCGAAATGCTCGATCGACTGGTCGCGCAGGGAGAACCGGCCTCCGCCAACCAGCGGAACCGCGAGATCGGGGGCAGGGCGGCCGGGGATGATCGGCTGGATATCGGACATGGCTTTTACGGTCTCTCGCATGAATTATTGAGCGGCGTCTGAAACGCGGCGCGGAATGACGGCGTTCCCGGCCATTGGCAGCGGGCAATGGCGGGAACGGAACGAATCGGGGACAAAGAACGCATGACCGACCCTGTCCTGATTGGCGTTGCCGCCTTCCTCGCCGGCGCGTTACTCGCCGCCCTGATCGTTTTTGTCCTGACCGCGCGGCGCGCGAACGCCGCGCGCGAGGAATTGTTGCACACGAAAGGCGATCTGCGGGAGGCCGCGGTGAAGGCCGGGCAGGCCGACGATATCCGCGCGAAGCTGGACCAGAGCGAAGCCCGGCTGCATCAGGCGGAGAAGGATCTGGAGTCGCTGCGCTCCCGCGCCGAGGAGCGCGAGAAGGCGCATCAGGAGAAGGTGGAGACCCTGATCGCGTTCCGGCAGGACATGGAAAAGGAATTCAAGACGCTGGCCGATCAGGCGCTGGAAAAGCAGTCCAGGACCTTCGCCGAGACCAATCAGGAAAAGGTCCAGATGCTGCTGAACCCGCTTCGCGAACAGATCAAGAATTTCGAGACGGCGTTCCAGAAAGACGGCCATACGCGCACCGAACAGACCACGACCCTGCGTCACATGTTCGAACAGCTGGAAAAACAGACCGGGCAGATTTCCAAGGAAGCGACCGACCTGACCAATGCGCTGAAAGGCTCCACCCAGCAGCAGGGCGCGTGGGGGGAGATGATCCTGGAAACGATCCTGGAGAAATCGGGGCTGCGCGAGGGCGAGGAATTCGTCACCCAGAACACCGCCCACACGGCAGAGGACGGAACCCGGCTGCGGCCGGACGTGGTGGTGAACCTGCCCAACGAGCAGAAGCTGGTGATCGACTCCAAGGTCAGCCTGCTGAGCTTTGAGCGCTGCGTGAATTGCGAGGAAGAGGCGGAACGGAACGCGCACCTGAAAAGCCACATCAATTCCGTGCGCAACCATATCAAGGGATTGTCGGCCAAGGACTACGCCCAGCTTTATGGCGGGGTGGATTTCGTGGTGCTGTTCGTGCCGATTGAATCCGCGCTGTCGCTGGCGATCCAGCATGACAGCGAGATCCAGAGTTATGCGGCGTCGAACAATGTAATGATCGCTTCGCCCAATACGCTGCTGATGGCGCTGCGGACGGTGCAGAATCTCTGGCGGATCGAGAACCAGAACCGCCACGCGCAGGAGATCGCCTCCCGCGCCGGGGCGCTGTACGAGAAATTCGCCGGATTTGCGGAGGATCTGGAGAAGGTCGGGCTGAATATCGACCGGGCGCGCAACGCCTATGACGATGCCCGCAAGAAGCTCTCCACCGGGCGCGGAAACCTGGTGCGACAGGCGGAGATGCTGAAAGAGATGGGCGCGGAAACCAGCAAGTCCCTGCCCGACAAGCTGACCGCCCTGTCGCATCACGAAGACGACGACGAAGATGCGGACGAGGCCGGCGCCCTGCCGGGCGGCGAAGACTCCTAGTCCAGCGTCTGGCGGTAGCGGTTGACCGCGATGGTGGTGATGACGGTGAGCTGGATCAGCATCGGCCAGATTTGATTGACGATGTCGGTAAAGCCGGCGTCTTTCAGCACCACGGCTCGGGTCAGGCGGATGAAATGGGTGGTGGGCAGAGCCTCCCCCAGCCAGCGCGCCCACAGGGGCATCCCCTCGAACGGGAAGATGAAGCCTGACAGCAGGATCGAGGGCAGGAAGAAGAAGAAGGTCATCTGCATGGCCTGCATCTGGGTGCGGGCCAGCGTGGAGATGAGGAAGCCCAGCGCCAGATTGACCACGATGAAAACGGTCGCCCCGAGCAAAAGCGGCGCGAGGCCGCCCGTGAAGGGCACGCCGAACAGGCCGACTCCTGCGATCAGCAATATGGCGATCTGGATATAGCCCACCCCGACATAGGGCAGGATCTTGCCGATCATCACCTCCATTGGCCTGGCGGGGGTGGCGAGCAGGGTCTCCATCGTCCCGCGCTCCAGCTCCCGCGTGATGGCGATGGCGGTGATCATGGCCATGGTCATGGTGAGAATGACCGCCAGCAGGCCGGGCACGATATTATAGGCGGTGACGCCGGCCGGATTGTAGCGGCGGTGGACGACAAGATCCCAGGGCGGGGGATCGGGCGCGGCCAGCGCCGCCTCCTCCATCAGCGGCGAGAGGGCGCGCTCCAGCAGGACGGGCAGCGCGCCGACCGGGCCGCCGGCGGCGACGGGGTCGGTGGCGTCGGCCTCCACCACGATCTGCGGGCGCTCGCCGCGGACCAGCGCGCGCTCGAACCCTTCCGGGATGATGACCACGAAATCGGCCGCGCCGGTCTTCAGGGCCTCGTCGCCCTCCGCCGCCGAGCCGACCACGCCGGTCACGTCAAAGAAGGTGGAGGTGTGCAGGGTGGAGACTATGGCGCGGGTGAAGGGGCCGTCATCGCGGATGTCCAGCAGAGTCGGCAGGTGGCGCGGGTCGGTATTGATGGCGTAGCCGAACAGAGTGAGCTGGACGATCGGGATCATGATCATGATCGCAAAGGTCAGCCGGTCCCGCCGCATCTGGACCAGTTCTTTCTTCAGGACGGCGAATATGCGGCTGAAGGAGTACATGACGCCTCAGGCCGCCTGCGCCGCGTCATCGCGGTTCTGCTCGATCAGGTGGATGAAGACCTCTTCGAGGCCCGCTTCGCTCTCGCGCAGCTCCAGATTTTCACGGTCCCTGTAGGAGGCGAGACTGCGCGCCAGCGCGCCGGCGTCCTTGCCGGAGACGTGCAGGGCGTCGCCGAAGCGGGCGACCTGTTCGACCGGGGCGAGCCGGCGCAGCTCCTTCGCCAGATCGTCGAGGTCCGGACCCTTGATGCGCCATGTAACGAGGCCGGAGCGTTCGGGAATTTCGGCGGCGGGGGCGTCGACCAGCTTGCGGCCCTTGTGGATGAAGCAGATGTGATCGCACTGGATCGCCTCGTCCATGTAATGGGTGGAGACGAGGACGGTGATGCCGCTGGCCGTCATGTCATGGATCCGCTCCCAGAAATGGCGGCGGGCGGCAGGGTCGACGCCGGCGGTGGGTTCGTCCAGCAGGAGAAGGTCCGGCTTGTGGATCATGGAGGCGGCCAGCGCCAGACGCTGCTTCCAGCCGCCGGAGAGCTGGGAGGCGAGCTGTTTCGCGCGGTCGGCGAGACCATATTCCGCCATCACCGCGTCGACGCGGGCGCGCACGTCCGACTCGCCATACATGCGCGCCATGAAATTGAGGTTCTCTCGGACGCTGAGTTCCTCATAGAGCGAAAATTTCTGGGTCATGTAGCCGACGCGTTTCTTGATCCGGCGGCCTTCGGTGAGGATGTCGTAGCCGAGCGCGGTCCCCTTCCCCTCGTCCGGGGTGAGGAGGCCGCACATCATGCGGATCGTGGTGGTTTTCCCCGACCCGTTGGGGCCGAGAAAGCCATAGATCACGCCCTTTGGAACGCTCATGGAGAGATGGTCGACGGCGGTGAAGTCGCCGAACCTTTTGGTCAGACCCTCGACCCGGATGGCGGGTTCGGCGGCGTTCATCGGTCCAGCCGCACCTGGACGGGCTGGCCGGGATGGAAGCGCGCGGGGTCTTCGGGAACGGCCTCGATGCGATAGACCAGCTTGGCGCGCTCGGTCTCGCTGAAGATGACGGGCGGGGTGTATTCGGCCTGTGTGGAGATGAAGGCGATTTCGGCGGTGAGACCGGCCGGACAGCCGTCGCACGCGGCGCTGACGCCCTGACCGGCGGTGACGCGGGCAAGCTCCGCCTGCGGCACGAAAAAGACCAAGCGCATGGCGTCGTCCGGCAACAGGGAGAGGACCGGGGCGTTGGGGGAAGCGGCCTCCCCCGGGCGGCGGAAGATACGCTGCACGCGGCCGGGCGCGGGGGCGCGGAAAGAGCGGTCGGCGAGCTGTTCAGAGGCCAGGGCGAGGCGCGCCTTGGCCGCTTCAACTTCATCCCCGGCGGCTTGAATGGCGTCTTCGCGGGCGGGCAGCGCGGCGAGTTGACGCTGCGAGGCCAGTTCCTGCACCCGGGCGCGGGCGACGCCGAGGGCGCGTTCCGCTTCGTCCAGTTGGCGCTGCGGGGCGGCGTCCTGCGCGACCAGTTGCTGCGCGCGGTCATATTCTTCCTGCGCCAGGGCAAGGTCGGCGCGGGCGGAGGCAAGGCGGTCGCCCGCGGCCTCCACCTCTTCCGGGCGGCCGCCGCGCTGCAGGTCGGCCAGACGCGACCGGGCGGCGGCGAGCTGGGCCTGCGCTTCCTGTACGGCGAGGCGGGCGCGTTCGGCGTCGACAGAGAAGAGCGGCGCGCCTTGCTCCACGCGGTCGCCCTCCGCCACGTCCAGCGTGGTGATCAGGCCCGGTTCGCGGGGGCTGAGATAGCGGTAATCGCCTTCGGCATAGCCCAGCAGGGCCTCGTCATCACTGGCGCCGCAAGCGGCGAGGGCGAGACAGGCGAGCAGGATGGCGGCGCGGATCATTTGGGCTTGCCCCCTTCGGCCCGCATCCCGTTCAGGATGATGTCCAGATGATGCTGGGCCATGATATTGCCGGGCAGCGGCGGATCGTCGGCGCGGGCGAACGTGGTTATCCAGACCATGTGCAGCATCAGCCCGCCGATGATGGAGCGGGCCGCGGCCTGCGGATCGACATCGCGGAACTGGCCCTGCGTGACGCCGGCGCGGATCAGGCGCTGCAGCGCGCCGAGGCCGACCTCAATCACCTCTTCCCGATAGAATTCCGCCAGTTCAGGGAAATTTCCGGCTTCCGCGATGATCAGGCGCGGCACGGCAAAGCGGCGCGGGTCGCTCATCGCCTCGCCCATGAAGCTGACCGCCATGCGCAAGGCCCCGGCGGGGTCGTCCTCCGCATTTTCCATCAGGCTGGCGGCGTGGGCGGCGACCGGCGTGACGGAGCGGCGGATCAGGGCGCGCAGCATGTCTTCCTTGGACGGGAAATAACGATAGAGCGCGCCCTGGGACAGCCCGGCGCCGCGCGCAATCTCCGCCACCGTGGCGCCGGAAAATCCCTTCTTCACGAAGGCGTCCAGCGCGGCGTCCAGAATATCGTCCGGGCGGGCTTCCGGGCGGCGGCGCCAGCCCGGTTTGGGTGTCTTTTCGGCTACGCTCATGCCCCTTAAATAAATGAGCGCTCATTTATTTACAAGAGCAGCGGGAGCTCTTTACACCAAGGCCGGCGCTCAATGAATACGGGTGTCAGGCCCCGGTCTGTATCGGCTGCCAGAGTTCGATCTTGTAGCCCTCCGGGTCGATGAACCAGCCGAAACGGCCATAATCATAGGACTCGATTTCACCCGCGAGTTCGGCCCCGCCGGCGCGCACCTTTTCCAGCACGCCTTGCAGATCGTCGACACGGAAATTGATCATGGCTTCCCGCCCGGACGGCTGGAAATAATCGGTGTCCTGTTTGAACGGACCCCAGACAATACGCAGGTCCGGCGCGTCATCCTTGGACGGCTGGAAGGCCGTTCCGTTCCAGCCATCGGTCACGTCAAAGCCCAGATGGTCGCGATACCAGGCGGCCAGCGCCGCCGGATCCTTGCATTTGAAAAACACGCCGCCGATGCCGAGCACTTTCGCCATGCGAACACGCCTCCCCTACCAGTGCGGCGAGACCTCCCGGCCCGCGAAGGCCTCTTCGAGCCGCCGCCTTGTTCCGTTTGTAACATCATCGGGCAGTCCGGCAGGGGAAAACCAGCCGCGTTCGGCGATTTCGAACCCTTCCAGCGGATCCACCGCGCGCCAGGAATCGGCGCGGAATACGATGACATGGTCGCCGCGATAACTGGCATGGTTGGAATAGACGCCGAAAAGCGACAAGGTTTCGGCATGAACGCCCGCCTCCTCCGCCGCTTCGCGGCCCGCCGCCTCGATGGCCGTCTCGCCGCGCTCCACCCCGCCGCCGGGCAGGTGCCAGCCATGGGCGTAGGAATGGCGGATCAGGGCGACGCGCCCCTGCTCATCGGCGGCGATCACGCGAACGCCCAGCGTCATCGGCCGCTTGAAACGCCACCACAGGCGCATGACAGGTTTCCAGGCCGCGCGCACATCCACCGGATCAATCATGGCGCCCAGACTGGCGTGTTCGCGTCGCGTGGCAAGAGGGCGCGGTCATGATCCGGCCCGTGGCGGCGGCGGGCGCGGTGGTGTTCCGCGGCGATGACGTGCTGCTGATCCGGCGGGGAGGCGCGCCGCTGAAAGGAAGCTGGTCCCTTCCCGGCGGCAAGATCGAGTTCGGCGAGACGGCCATCGAGGCGGTTGCCCGCGAAGTGCGCGAGGAGACCGGCTGCGAGATCGAGGTGATTGGCCTGATCGACGTTGTCGACCGCATCGACCCCGGCAGCCATTACGTGCTGGCCGATTACGCCGCGCGCTGGATCAGCGGCGAACCGCGGCCCGGCGATGACGCCGACCGGGCGCGCTTCTTCGCGCCGGACGCGCTGGCGCCGCTGGATTTGTGGTCGGAAACCGTGCGTGTGATCGCGCAGGCGCGCCGCATCCTTCATGAATCAGTCAGAGACGGTTCAGGGTCCCGGCGTTAGGTTGCGCGCGATGAAACAGCGCGTTTTTCAAATCCTCGCCGGGCTGACCGCCCTGACGCTGCTGGCCGCGCCCGGATGGGCGCAGGAACGCTATGACCGCGTTCTGGAGAACCAGGCCGAAGCGCCTGAGCCGGACGAGGCGTCGGCGCAGCCGAAAGTCGTGCGCTCCAGCCTGCTGATCGCCTTGGCCGAGACGATCGGCGGGGCGCATTATCTGCGCCTGACCTGCGAGGGGCGGGATTCCCAGTACTGGCGGAACCGCATGGTTGAGCTTCTGGAGCTGGAGGCGGGCGAGCGTTATCGCCTGCGCGACGCGATGATCGAGGCGTTCAATGACGGCTATCGCTATCAGGAACGCCGGTATGCGCGGTGCGGGGCCGAAATGAAGGCTGAGGAACAGACGCTGTCGCGCACAGGCGCCGATCTGGCGAGACAACTGGGCGATCCCTATCTATAGGGCTGAATTCAAACTGTCGCTTGACCTTTGAGGCGCGTTCGCGCCGACTGTCTTTTGCGGACAAAACGCTGTGGGAGCATTCAATGCCGAAAGCTGGCCGTTATGAAGGGAATGACGGGCGCGTGGTGGAAGAAGAACAGAAATCCATCGCGCTGGACCGCATCCTGGACGCCTGGGACGACGCGCTGGGCGACGGGTGCGAGCCGGACCACATCGCCACCGCCGCCATCTTCGCCGCGCTGACCGACATGATCGACGCCTATGGCGAGGAGCCGGTGGCGGAAATGGCGGAATCCCTGCCCGAACGCATCCGCAAGGGCGAGTTTTCCATGCGCGAGGGCCAGGCCCACTAGGCCCCGCCGCGCGCCGCCTTCATATCTTCCGACAATTGAGCGATGTCCTTCACGGTGAATTTCTCGCCGCGGACGCAGACGATGTCGCGCTCATCGATCCTGCCGAACCAGTCCACCGATTCCACGGGGACATGGATCAGGCCTTCCACCATGCCGCCGGCCAACATCTGGCGCACCTTGATCTCTATCAGGCCGTTTGACTGGGACATGGCGCGCCTTCTTTCGTTTCGCGGTTCATTGCCGGGGAAACGATAAGGCGCGGCCATTTATAAAGAATGACGGCCGGACCACGCGCCTTGGGGGAGACTGCGTCATGGCCCGGCCGCCGAATCCACCGTTGCCTATTGGGGGGCGCAACGGCAGGGGGTCGCCGGCTTCTATAGGGGGAGGGACGCCGGCTTTGGTTCAACGCACATGGGAAGCGAATCCGGCGTCCGCTAGGGGCTAAAACTGCAGCCATGCCGGAAATTCACGCCGTTATTTAACCCACGATAGAAAAATCCTGTCGGCGGTCGCCCATCGAGGGTATTCTTCGCCCATGGCGCGGCTGGCGATCTTCTGCGACGGAACGTGGAACCGGCTGGATTCCCGCTTTGCGACCAATGTCGTGAAACTGGCCGAATCCGTGGAACCGGTGGCCCGTGACGGCGTGCGGCAACTGGTTTTCTACGATGACGGGGTGGGATCGGGCACGGCGGTCGCCAAGGGCGTGGACAAGCTGATCGGCGGAGCGACCGGCAAGGGATTGCTGCGCAATATCGAGGACGCCTACCGCTTCCTGATCTTCAATTACCAGCCGGGCGACGAGATATACGTTTTCGGCTTTTCGCGCGGGGCGTTCACCGCGCGCAGCCTGTGCGGCCTGATCCGCAATTGCGGCATTATCCAGCGGCGCTACGCCTCCCGCGTGGACGAGGCGATTGCGCTTTATCGCGACGCCAGCGAAGCCGGGCACCCGAACGGGGAGAAGGCGCTGGAATTCCGCGCCCGCTACGCCGCCGATCACATACTGAACGACCGCGATATCGCGCACCGGAAGGCCGAGGCCGATCCGCCGCCGCGTCTGCGGGTGGATTTTCTGGGGGTGTGGGACACGGTCGGCTCTCTGGGCCTGCCCGATACATTCATCACCGGCCTGTTCCAGCGGAACGAAAAGTTCGCCTTCCACGACACCCAGCTGAGCGCGATGATCCGCGCCGGGCGTCACGCCGTGGCGATTGACGAGAAGCGGGAGAGCTTCTCACCGACGCTGTGGACGCCGGACGAAAGCCACGATCCCGAGACTGTGCAGCAAGCCTGGTTTCCGGGCGATCACGGCTCTGTCGGCGGCGGCGGCGACATCACGGGGCTGAGCGACGCGGCGCTTCTGTGGATTGCGGAGGGCGCGCTGGAGGCGGGGCTGGAATATTCCCCCCTGCCCGATACGCCGCTGCGCACCGCGCGGCCCGACCACCGGGCGGCGCTGGAGAATATCTCCTCGGCGGCGCGCAAGGGCGGGCTGACGTCTTTTATTACCCGGCGGCTGCCGAAAAAGGACCGTCTGGCGGTGCTGGAAAAGGCTTATCGCGAAGAGGTCGAGCGGCTGGAAAAGCTGGGCCGGGCGGAACTGGCCGCAGAGCTGAAGCCGCCGCGCATCGCCGTGGAGGAACTGGCGGCGAGCGCCATTCTGCGCTGGAACGAGGCGGCGGAGAACCTGGCCGAGGGCAAGCCCTATCGCCCCGGGACGCTGGACGGGCTGAAAGATTTGCTGGAGGGAGCGGCGGCGCTGGCGAAATCGGCCGCGGAGCGGCTGTCCGCGCTGGCCGCCCGGTTTCAGCCCTCCGGCTGAAACGTTTCCATGAAGCGGACGGGTTCGCCTAGTCCTTCGGCGACCACTTCATCGTCGCGCATCACGATATTGCCGCGGATGATGGTGGCTTTCGGCCAGCCGGTGACGGTCATGCCCGCGAACGGGGTCCAGCCGGACTTGTTGGCCATCATCGCGTCGGTGATTTCCTTCTTCTCTTTCATATCGACGATGGTCAGGTCGCCGTCATAGCCCTTGGCCAGACGCCCCTTCCCGGCCGTGCCGAAGACGCGCTGGGCGCCGGCGCTGGTCAGGTCCACCACGCGCTCAAGGCTGAGGCGGCCGGCGTTTGCGTGATCGAGCATCAGGGGCAGCAGGGTCTGCACGCCCGGCATACCGGAGGGCGATTGCGGATAGGGTTTTTCCTTTTCCTCCAGCGTGTGCGGGGCGTGGTCGGAGCCGATGACGTCGGCAACGCCCTGACGCACGGCCTCCCACAACGCGGCGCGGTGATCGGCGCCGCGCACGGGCGGGTTCATCTGGGCGCGGCCCTTCAGGCGCTCATAGGCTTCAGGGCCCTCCAGCGTGAGGTGCTGGGGCGTGATCTCGACCGTGGCGATATCTCGCGCGGCAGCCAGAAGCGGGATCTCGTCCAGGGTGGAGACATGCAGGACATGGATGCGCTTGCCGCATTTGCGGGCGAGCCGGATCAGGCGCTCGGTCGACAGGCGCGCGGCCTCGGCGTCGCGGACGTCCGTGTGGCTGGTCCAGTCGCCCTGGCGGGCCAGCGAGCGGCGCTCTTCCAGCCGGAATTCGTCCTCCGAATGGAAAGTGGCGCGGCGATTGACGTTGCGCAGCACGGCCTCCACGCCCTCGTCGGTCTCGATCAGGAGATTGCCGGTGGAGGCGCCCATGAAGACCTTGACCCCGCAACAGCCGGGCAGGCGCTCCAGCTCGCCCAGATGTTCGGTGTTCTGCGGCGTGCCGCCGACATAGAAGGCGTGGTCGCAATCCATCCGGCCCTTGGCGCGCTTCAGCTTGTCGGCCATGGCGTCCGGATCGGTGGTGGTGGGGTTGGTGTTCGGCATTTCGAATACCGCCGTCACCCCGCCCAGAACCGCGCCGCGCGCCCCGGCCTGAAGGTCTTCCTTGCGCTCCAGCCCCGGCTCTCGGAAATGCACCTGGGTGTCGATGACACCGGGCAGGACGTGCAGGCCGGTGGCGTCGAATACCTCGCCCGCGTCCGCGGTCGAAAGATCGCCGATATAGACGGTCTTGCCGCCGGTGATCCCGACATCGGCGCGGAACGTGCCCGCGTGATTGACGACGGTGCCGCCGCGTACGATCAGATCATAGGTCTCGGCCATATCTCGCCCTTCGTTTTGACGCGGACCGGAAAATACGGCCCGCCCTCTTTTAACGGGGCGGAGCGTGAAGAATCCAGTTTTGCGCGCGGCGGGTCAGGCGGCCGGGGCCGGCGCTTTCCCCTGCGCGGCGCGGCGGAACAGCCATGCAGACAGCACCCAGAGCGCGGTGAAGAAGGCCGTCGCGAACACGATATCGGTGGCCTGTCCCCATCCCGCGGCCAGGGCGGCGAGCGCGACCAGCGCCTGTGCAAGCGCCGTCGCGCCCAGCGCGGCGGCCATGCCGCGCGGCCGGAACCGCGCGATCAGGGCGCCGATGAAGCCCACGGCCAGCACGCCGACGAACAACATATTGGCGTCGTGATTTTCCGACCCGATGATTCCCACCGCGCCATTCACCCAGATCAGCAGGAAAGTCCCCAGCGCCGCGATTGCCGAAGCGCCGCGATAGGCCAGACTGCCCGAACGCCGGAACGCCAGATAAAGCGCAAGCGCGGCGCCCGTCACCAGCGCGCCCATGATCACGAAATCAGCAATGCTCCAGTCCATGTCCGTCTCCCCGTCGGTCCGGCGGCAGTTTCGCGCCGTCAGTGATTTCTGACAACGCAATAAGGCCGGATGATGGATTTGCGGGCCGGTTCAGGCTTGCAACACGCCCCGGCCGCCCGCATCTAGCCCGGCATGACGCAACCCGCCCTCCTCACCGACCGCGCCGTCCTTCGCATCAGCGGGGAGAATGTGCGCGAATTCCTCAACGGCCTTGTCACCAACGAGATGACCAAGGGCGACGATGCGGTGTTCGCCGCGCTGCTGACCCCGCAGGGCAAGATCCTGGCTGAGATGATCATCAGCGATGGCGGCGACGGGGCGCTGTATGTCGACACGCCCGCGGAGGGCGCGGCGGCGCTGATGCAGCGGCTGGCGATGTACAAGCTGCGCGCAAAGATCGAGGTGGCCGATGTCAGCGACACGCTGGGCGTGGTCCTGCACGGCGCGGGCGCGTTTGCCGATCCGCGCCATGATGGCCTGCCGCCGCGCGCGATCGCCCCGCGCGAGGGCGTCCCGGCGGTGGACGGTTATGACGCAGCGCGCATCGCGCTGGGCGTCCCGGAGCTGTTCAAGGATTACCAGCCCGCCGACATTTTCCCCGCGGACGCGGCGATGGACTGGTTCAACGGGGTCAATCTGAAGAAGGGCTGTTTCGTCGGCCAGGAAGTGGTCAGCCGAATGCACCGCAAGGGAACGCTGCGCAAGCGCATGCTGCCCGTGAGGGTGGAGGGCGGCGCGCCGGACTACGGCGTGGAAGTGACCGCGGATGACAAGCCGGTGGGCGATATCCGCTCCTCCAACGGCGCGGACGCCATCGCCCTGTTGCGCATCGACCGGCTGGAGAAAGCGGAAACGCCGCCCGTGACGGACGGGCGGCGCGTGGACGTGCTGCGGGCGGGCGCGCCCTAGCGGGTCGCCGCGACCTCTATCGTCACGGAAATCGAGTCGGAAACCGCGCCATCGAAATCGCCGCCGCCGACATTCCAGCCCGCGCGCTCAAAGCCGAACGCGGCCTGTGCGTTGGCGGTGTCGCCGCTGATCGCGACCGAGAACGGCAGATTGAACGGGTGCGACTGGTCCTTGATGGTCAGAACGCCCTGCGCCGCATAGCCGCCCTGCGTGGCGGTCACGCTGTTCGAGACAAAGCGCGCCTCGCCGGGCCCCAGCCAGTCGGCGGAGGTCGCCGTTTCGTCCCGGTCGGAATCGCCGGTGCCCAGAGAGGCGAGATTGACGCGGGCGTCGATCTTCGAACCTTCCAGATTATCCGGATCGAACCAGATATCGGCCGACCAGTCGGAAAATTCGCCGTCGAACGCCTCGCCATCGATCTCGCCTGCGAAGGTCAGCGCGCTCTGCGCCTGATCCACCGTCCAGCGGTCGGCGGCGTTCTCGGGCGCCTCGGCGGCCGGGGCGGCGGGTTCGGCGGGCGCGGTCTGGGTTTCGGCTTCGGCCGGGGCCTGGGCGGCGGTGTCCGGGGCGCCGGAGTCGCCGCAGGCGGCGAGGGCCAGCACGGCGAGGGCGGCGGGGGCTATGCGGATCATGGCGGGTCTCACTTCTTCGAGAAGGGAATCGGGATCATGCGCTGCAGCAGGTCGATACGCTCCACGAACTGATGCTTCAGCGCCGCCCCGACATGTAGTGCGAGAAGCGCCAGAATCACCCAGGCCATCTTCGAATGAACATTCTCGAACACCGCGTCCAGGACCTCCTTCGTGTCACGGGGCAGACCCGGCAGGATAGGCAGGTGCGGCCATTCGAACAGGAAGAAGAAGCGCGTCGGGATGCCCAGCGGCGAGGACGACACCATCAGCCAGCCAGCCAGCGGCATGGCGATGATCAGAACATAAAAGGCCCAGTGGACGGCGGTGGCGGCGGTTTTCTCCCACGCTTTCATCTCTTCCGGATAAGGCGGGGTCTTGTGGGTGAGGCGCCAGATCAGGCGCGCGACGGACAACACAAGAATGGTCAGGCCGACCGATTTGTGAATCTGGAAATAGTTGAGCTTCTGCGTGCTGTTCGGCAGGTCGCCCGCCCACCAGCCGAAGAAGATCATGCCGATAATGGCAATGGCGATCAGCCAGTGCAGCGACATCGCGACGGCGTTGTAACGGCGTGTTCCGGTCATGGAGGCGCTGCTCCCTTGAAGCCTGTTTCTGCTTGTACGGGAATGATAACGGCGCGCGTGGCCGCGTCACCTGTGAAAGCGTGACTGGGCGCCGCAGCATTTGCGCCATTGGCCGCGCGGCTTCCGCCCTCTAAGTTCCCCCTCTCCACGCCAGAGACGAGATAAAGAGAGCTTCGCCAAACATGCCCTACACCGCCCCTGTGGAAGATATCCGCTTTTCTCTGGAAGACGTCGTCGCGATGGACGGCCTGAAAACGACCGGCGCGTTCGACGAGCTGTCGCGCGACCTGACCGCACAGATCCTTGAAGAGGCCGGCAAGTTCACCGCCGACATTCTTGGCCCGCTGAACCGGTCCGGGGATCAGGAAGGCTGCACGCTGAAAGACGGCGCGGTGACCACGCCCAAGGGCTTCTCCGACGCCTATGCCCGCATGGTCGAGGGCGGCTGGCAGGGTCTGGCCGCGCCGGCCGAGCATGGCGGCATGGGCCTGCCCCGCGCGCTGGGCGTGGCGCTGCAGGAAATGATGCAGGCGGCCAACATGGCGTTCGGCCTCTGCCCGATGCTGACGCAGGGCGGGATCGAGGCGTTGCTGGCGCATGGCGACGAGCACCAGAACAGCGTCTATCTGCCCAAGCTGATTTCCGGCGAATGGTCCTGCACCATGAACCTGACCGAGCCGCAGGCGGGATCCGACGTTGGCGCGCTGCGCACCAAGGCCGAGCCGAACGGCGACGGATCCTGGTCCATCACCGGCCAGAAAATCTACATCACCTGGGGCGAGCATGACTGCACGGAGAACGTGATCCACACCGTGCTGGCCCGCACCCCGGACGGCGTGCCGGGCACCAAGGGCATCTCGCTGTTCCTTGTGCCGAAATTCTTCGTGAACGAGGACGGGTCACTGGGCGACCGCAACGCGGTGAAGGCGATCGGGCTGGAAGAGAAGCTGGGCATTCACGGCTCCCCCACCTGCACGATGGACTATGCCGGAGCCAAAGGCTGGCTGATCGGCGAGGAATTCGACGGCATGAAGCTGATGTTCACGATGATGAACTCGGCGCGCCTGAATGTCGGGATGCAGGGCGTGGGCGTGGGCCATCGCGCCTATCAGCGCGCGCTGGCCTATGCGCAGGACCGCACGCAGGGCCGCGACCTGGACGGCGACTATCCGGCCGCCATCATCAATCATCCGGACGTGCGCCGCATGCTGATGGTGATGAAAGCCAAGCTGGAAGCCGCGCGGCATATCTGCCTGGCGACCGCCGTGGCGGCCGATTACGGCCTGCATTTCGAGCTGGAGGAAGACCGCAAGGCTGCGAAATGGCGTGAAGACCTGCTGACCCCGATGGCGAAAGCCTGGGGCACGGATCTGGGCGTCGACGCCGCTTCGCTGGGCGTGCAGATCCATGGCGGCATGGGCTTTATCGAGGAATCGGGCGCGCCGCAGCAATATCGCGACGCCCGTATCGCCCCGATCTATGAGGGCACGAACGGCATTCAGGCCATCGACCTTGTCGGCCGCAAGCTGTCCATGGATGGCGGCATGCCGATGAAGCGCCTGATCGAGGAAATGCGGGAGACGGTCGAGGACCTTGAGACCAGCTCCAATGAGGAGCTGCCGCTGATCGCGCGCCGTCTGGCCCCCGCCGTCGACCAGCTGGAGCGCACCGTGGCGTGGCTGACCGACAAGAAACGCGACCCGGAAGAGCGTCTGGCCGGCGCTTATCCCTTCCTGACGCTGGCGAGCGAAGTGACCGGGGGCTATTACATGGCCATCGGCGCGGTGGCCGCGCAGCGCCGTTTGAAGAACAAGGAAGGCGATCCGGGCTTTGCCGATTCAAAGGTGGCGCTGGCCCGCTATTACGCCGACAGCGTGCTGCCCAAGGCTGCGGGCCATGCGGCCGAGGTGATGGGCGCGGCGGACGCCATGCTGGACTTCCCGGACGAATACCTGGCGTAAGACGGCCTGACGCCTAGGCCCCGCCATAGAGGCGGGGGGCGAAGCGGTCGCCCCAGAACACCTTGCCCAGCCCCTGCACGCTGCGATCCAGCATCGCGGCGCGGCGGGGCGAGCGGATAGCCCACAACAGGCCCGCAGCGGCGCCGTAGGCCACGGCCTGCGCCGCCCCGACCGTCATCCAGCCGATGACGCCGGGCGCGTCCGGCGGGGTGCGCGCGGCGCAGCTCTGGCTGGGCCCCTGCCCGTAAGCGAAGCCGCGCGCCAGCGCATAGCGCAGACAGGCGCGCGATTCCGGCACATATTCCAGAACCCGCGCCCGCGACGCCCAGCCGAAACGCGCGCCTTTATGCTTCAACATCGCGAACAGAAGGTCGTCTTCGCCGCCCAGCTGATCGGCCTTCGCGTCGAAGGGCGAAGCGGTCAGGGACAGTCCCTCGCGCGCGATCATGGAATTGCCGCAGCCATGATAATTGTCCAGCACGGCGTCTTCGGCCGGCCCGGTGCGGGCAAAGAAACCCTTGAGGAAATCGCGGTGCGCGGCCGGCGCCGTTTCAGGCAGAACCGTGTCTATAGGGCCGAAAACAATATCGGCGCCCAGATCCGTCAGCGCCGTGTCCAGCGCCCCCAGCCAGCCCGGCAGGGCTTCCTCGTCATCATCGAGAAACGCAATGCGCGGGGCGGAGGCGGCGGCCCATCCTGTGTTGCGCGCGGTGGCCACGCCGGGGTTCGGCTCCGCAATCAGGGTCAGGCGGGCGTCCTTGATGCCCGCCAACGCCCGATCCGCGCCGCCTTCGGGCGCGTTATCGACCACGATGACCTCGAAATCCGGCGCGCCTTCCTGCGCCAGCGCGCTTTCAACGGCGCGCCGCAGACCGTCCGGGCGGCGGAACGTGGGTATGACAACCGAGATACGCGCCATGGGCGGCCTTCGCGAAAATTTTCAACGTCTTTCCTTGATATTCACCTATCACCGATAGGGTTGCGATCCGGTGAAGCCAGAGGGCGGGTGGCGGCGACAAGGTTTATGCGTACGAATCTGATTCACCCGGGCGAGCTCGGGCCTGAAGAAATCAAGGCGTGGAAAGCCATCACGGCGGAGATGGGGACGCACAGCGCCTTCATGGAGCCGGAGTTCGCGCGCGCGGCGGGCCAGGCCCGCGGCGATGCGCGCGTGGCCGTTTTCGAAAATGACGGCGAGATCGTCGGCTTCTGGCCGTTTCACAAGCGCCCCATGCATTTTGCGCGGCCCATCGGCGCGCCGTTCAGTGACCAGCACGGCCCGGCCATCCGGCCCGGCGCGGCGTTCGACCCCGCGGCGGCGCTGAAGGCGATGGGCATGTGCGCCTATGCCTATTCCACCCTGCTGGACCCGGAAGCGCGGTTTTCTTCCGGCGCGCGGGCCGTGCAGGACGGATACGTGGCGGAGACCGGCGGCGACGGGCAAGCCTATGCGGCGCGCCTGAAGGCCGAACACAAACGCTATCACAAGACCATCGAGCGGCGGCGGCGGAAGCTGGAAAACGAGCGCGGGACGGTGGAGATCGTCCTGCGCGACCGCGATCCCGAAGCGTTCGAGCAGGTGTTGCGCTGGAAGCGCGAACAATATGCGGCGACCGGCCTGCATGACGTTCTGGCCCCGCGCTGGGTCCGGGTGATGCTGGACGCGCTGGGCGATACGGACGCCGAAGACCATGGCCTGCGCATGTCCACGCTGCGCGTGGACGGGCGACTGGCGGCCGGGGAAATCTGTCTTCTGGGCGCGGGCAGCCTGCATAGTTGGATTCCCGCCTATGACGCGGAATTCGGGATATATTCGCCCGGCCTGCAATTGCTGCGCGGACTGATCGAAGGGACCAACGATCTGGGCGCGGACCGCGTCGATCTGGGCGCGGGACATGGTTATTACAAACGCTATTTCACGTTCGAGCGGCGGGCGCTGATCGACGGGGCGGCGTTTGCGCGGGGCGCGGGCGCGCAGGTGATGAAATCGGCCATGGGGGGCTGGCGCGGGCTGGAAACCGCGCCGCTGGGCCCGATGTCGAAACTGGCCGGGAAGGCGCGCCGGCGGCTGGGCCAGATCGCGGCCGTGGAGCCGGGCCTTGGCGGACGGGTGCGCGGGGTCGCGCGCGCCTTCAGGCAACACGCGCCGGGCTGAACGCCTTATTGATCCGCCCGCGCAGGGCGGCGCATAGTCTTTCCATGAAACGCCTGTTTGTCTGTCTTGCGCTGCTGTGGGCGCTGCCCGCCCTTGCCCAGTCCCCGGAATCCGAAAACGCGCCGCTGGCGCTGGAGGCGGACGACGCGGCCATTGATGCGCGGCTGGAATCCCTTTTCGGCGAGATCGAGGGCCTGTCCGGGATCGAAGTCCGGGTGCAGTCGGGCGTCGTGACGCTTGGCGGCGAGGCCGGCGCCCCGGAAGCGGCCTTGCGCGCGGAGAATCTGGCGCGGCGGCTGGAGGGCGTGGTCGACGTCACCAATAATGTGGAGGTGTCCGCCGATATATCGGAGCGGGCGCAACCGGCGCTGGCGCGGCTGACCGATTTTTACGAGACCGCGGCGCGGGACTGGCCGGTCTGGCTGGCGGCGCTGGCCGTATTCGCCGCGTTCTGGCTGTTGTCGGTGGTGCTGTCGCGGTCGCGCTTCGTGTTCGACCGGCTGACGCCCAACCCGTTCGTGGCCGATCTGCTGCGGCGGGCCATTGGCTGGGCGCTGATCCTGGCGGGGCTGATCGCGGCGCTGGACCTGGCCGGGGCGGCGGGAATGATGTCCGCGGTTATCGGCGCGGCGGGCGTGGCGGGACTGGCCATCGGCTTTGCCCTGAAGGACACGGTGGCGAATTATATCGCCTCCACCCTCCTCACCCTGCGCCGCCCGTTCGAGGCCAACGACATCGTGCGCATCGGCGATCAGGAGGGCACGGTCGCCCGCCTGACCCCGCGCTCCACCATTCTGATCACCACGGATGGCAATCATGTCTCCGTTCCCAATGGCACGGTGATCCAGTCGGTCATCGTGAACTTCACGCGGCGGCCGCAGCGGCGCTTTTCGTTCGAGGTCGGGATCGGCGCGGCGGACGACGCCGGCAAGGCCTGCCGCGTCACGCGGGACGCCATCGTTGCGACGCAGGGCGTGATCGCGGATCCGGCCCCGGCCTGCATCGTCAAGGCGTTCGGCAATTATAACCTGATCCTGGAGGCGTCCGGCTGGGTGGACCAGCGGGCCAGCAGCTTCCTGTCTGTGCGGGGGCTGGCCATCGCGGCGGTGCGCGACGCGCTGCTGGCGCAGGGCATCGACCTGCCCGATCCGATTGTGCAGGTGCGCCAGCTGGGCGAAGCGGCGCCGGCCGAGGCCGCAACGCCGAGAACCGCGCGGACCGACCTTCAGGACATGGCCGAACAGCAACCGGAATCCGAAGCCGCCGAACAGGCCGCGCGCGAGGCCGAGGAAGGCGAGAACCTTATGAAAAAGGCGGCGCCCGAATGAGCGCCGCCCTGTTTCAAGCTTGGGTTTTCCGTCCCGCCTAGATCAGCCAGGTCTTGGGATCGGGGATCGGCTTGTTGTCGAGCAGCCGGACGACGCCGACCACCAGCCGCAACAACCACCACACCGCCAGTGCGATGAAGAGCGGTATGCCGATAACCACGAAAATCAGGATGAAGCAGATCACCGAACCGGCAAGGCCGATCCAGAAGGTGCGGATCAGATATTCATAATGGCCGGCCAGAACGGGATTTTCCGTGTCCCGCTTCAGATAGGCCAGGATCACGCCCACGATCGCGGCGATGCCGCCCGTCACGAAGGTCGCGAGATAGAGGATATAGGACACAATCGCGATGGTGCGGTCGTCTGAATCGGCAATGGATGAGCGCGCTTCGCTATAGGAGCGCGAGGCTTCATCGCGCGCCGCCGAAGCGGCCTTGGAGGCGCGGTCCTGCGCCGAGCGCGCCGCCGAGCTCATCTTCTCGCGGGTTTCGGACGATTTCTGTCCGCCGGACGCGCTCTGTTCGGCGCCGCCGCCCGCCGCCGCGGTGCGGTCCATCGCGACATCTTCCGGACTGCCGCCTGTGTCAGCGGCGTCCGTGTCCGGCTTTTCAGGATCGTTGGGGGTAGGCTCTTTGGGGTCAGCCATTTGGGAAAGCATCCTCACTCTGGAGACTATTTCCCCTGATAGATGATCCGATTGCGGGTGAAACTCAAGGTCTGCGCGCGGAAATCGGCGAACGCACGCGCCCTGTCAGAGCCCGAGAAACCAGCTGCGGGGCGAGGGAATGGCCTGATTGCCCAGCGCCTTGACCAGCCCGATGACCGAACGCGCCAGGAACCACAGCGCGGCGAGAAACCAGACCGTCTTGGCCAGACCCAGCGGCCAGACCACAAGTCCCAGGACCGCCAGCAATATGCCGATCCAGAACGTCCTGATCTGGAACACGAAATGGGAGTTCGGCCCCGGCCCGCCCATGTTCAGCTTGAGATAGGCGAGGATCACCCCGATAAGCGAGAGCAGCCCGCCCGGAATGGCAAAAAGCACATAGATAATAACGGCGTAGGTTTTCAGCTTGTGCGGATCGCGGTCTGACATGGCGGTCCTCGAAATCCCGGTCTGCTGGCGGCTCTGTGACGATAACCGGCGCGCCCTAGCGCCGGCGGTACATGCGCTTCAAAGCGAAAATCGCGCCAATCGCGGCGGCGTAGAGCGCCGCGCGCAGGATCAGGACATCGCCGGGCTGCTGGGTGAAGCGGTCGCCCGAGCGCGCCAGCGCCGTCCACGGCGCGGCGCCGCCCAGCATGTGGATCAGGCCCATGACGGCGTAATCGGCGATGAGCGCCAGCGCCACGGCCAGCGCAAGCTCCTTCCAGCGGCCGACCAGAAAGGCGGCGACCGCGGAAACGGCGGCCATCACGGCGTAATCGACCGGCGTTAAGGCGTCGAACGGCATAATCCCTCCCCCCAGAGTGAACGGCCGATACTATATCAGGCCGCCCGGGCGGCGGGATCCCCTGCAAGAAACGCGGCCAGACGGCTGACATCGCCCGCCGCCTGGCTGTCGGGCGCACGCTCGAACAGCGGTTTCTGACGTCGGATCGCGTCCTTGGCGCGCGAGTCACGGCGCACGGCGCCGGCATATTCCGGGGTGAAGCCGAGGAAGGTCGTGCAGGTCTTCGCAAACCCCTCATAGGCGCCGCGCGCCTGATTGAAGGTCTCGCTCATATTCAGCGCCACAAACGGTTCGGCGGAATCGTCCCGCAGGCGCAGCATCTTCACGAAGGCGTAGGCGTCGGTCATCGAGGTCGGCTCATCCATCAGCACGACCAGAACATCGTCCGCCGACATGCAAAGCCGCATCAGCGCGGGCTCGACGCCCGCAGCCAGATCCACCAGCACCCGGTCATATTTCAGCGACAGCCCGGCCAGCGCGGCGGCGAGCGAGGCCGCTTCCTCTTTCGAGATTCCGGCCATGGCGCCGGAGCCGGAACGCCCGGCGATAACATCGAACCCGCCCGCGCCGGCCCCGCCCATGGCGGGCGTGACCGCGTCTTTCAGCTCCCGCTCCCCCGTCACAACGGCGGAGAGGTCGTGCGGCGGGGTCAGGCCCAGCTGCACGTCGACATTGGCCATGCCCAGATCGCCGTCGAACACCAGAACGCGCTCGCCGCGCCGGGCGAAGGCCTGCGCCAGCGAGGCGGAAATAAAGGTTTTGCCCACGCCGCCCTTGCCCGAGGCGACGGCCAGGATGCGCCCGGCGGGGGCGTGCGGCGTTTGTTGAGCATTCATGCGGCGGTCTCCTCTTCCCATACCAGGTCGGATTCGCCGCCGGACGGGTCTTCCAGCAGGAAGCGCGCAAGGCGCAGCGGCGTGGCGGGGGCGAAACCGCCCCCCAGATACGGTGTGGCGGAAAACTGCGCATAGGCGAGGCCGCCGGGCCGGGCGAGGCTGACCAGCGCGCCGCGTCCGCGCACCGCATCCAGCTTGGAGGCGATGGCGCGGCTGGCGCCCAGTTCGCCCGCGCGGCGGGCCAGCATGCTGGCCTCTTCCCGCGCCATGCCGGAATCGATGACCAGAACAGGATCGGCCCCGGCGGCGTCGATCAGGTCCACCATGGCGGCGACATCGCGGCGGTCATAGAGATTGGCGGCAGGGGCGTCGACGATCACGAATTCATCCTCGCCCGCCCCGTCCACGATGCGGGCCAGCGCGTCCAGATCCTCCGCCACGTCGAAAGCCGCGCGCGTGGCCTCGGCATAGCGGCGCAATTGATCGGGGGCGGCGGCGCGCGCCCAGTCGGCGCAGACCAGCCGCGCGGACTCGCCGTTCAGCGCGGCGCGGGCGGCCAGCTTGGCGGCGGCGGAGGTCTTGCCCGCGCCCGCCGGGCCGATGAGAACCACCGCGCCGTCCAGCGCCGCGGAAACCGGGCGGAAGCGGAAACGGGTTTCCAGCGCCAGCGCCAGCGCGGCGACCGGCGAATCCTCGTCCAGCGAATCTGCGGCGCGGCCCAGAGAGTCCGCCATCTCGCCCTCCACCCCGTGGGCCGAGAGGATGGCGCCGATCCGGCCGAGGCTTTCAGGCTCCAGCCCCGCCGCGGCCAGAGGGCCGCGCGACGCCGCATCCGGATCCAGCTCCGCTCCGCCGTCCGGCTTCGCCTCGACCGCGGCGCGCACTTCCAGATTGCCGCCCTCTGTGGCGCGCGTCGTCACGATGATGGCGTCCGGTCCCATTTCCCGGCGTACCAGAGTCATCGCTTCGGCCATGTCCCGGACGATGAAGGACCGCAGCCTCATGGCGCGGTCCTCTCACATCCATCCGGCGTGAACCCTGCCCGCCTCATCAAACCTGCCCGGCGGTCCTGAGCCGCGATTTGGGGTGGACCTCGTTCTGCGACATGACCGGGGTCTGGCCGCGGAAGCGTTCGATCAGGGAGCGGACATAGGGGCGGATGGCCGGGCTGGTCAGCAAGACCGGGGCCTCGCCGCGCTGCGCGGCCTCGTCAAAGGCGTTCCGGACGGCGGTGACAAATTCATGCAGCTTGGTCGGCGGCAGGGCGAGCTGACGCTCGTCCCCCTGCCCGATCAGGGACTCGGCGAAGGCCTGCTCCCACGGCGGAGACAGGGTGATGACGCTGAGCGTCCCGTCCGGGCTGATATTCTGATGGCAGAGCTGACGGGCCAGGCGGGACCGCACATGTTCGGTGACCGCATTGAGATTCTGCGAATGGGAGCTGGCCTCGGCGATGCCTTCCAGAATGGCGGGCAGGTCGCGGATGGAGACGCGTTCGGCCAGCAGGTTCTGAAGCACGCGCTGGATGCCCGACCGGGTGATCTGGCTGGGCACGATATCGTCCAGCAGTTTCTGGTGCTCCTTGGAAAGCTCGTCCAGAAGCTTTTCGGTCTCCGCGAAAGAAAGCAGCTCGGGCATGTTGTCGCGGAGGATTTCCGTGAAATGGGTCGCCAGAACCGTGGCCGGGTCGACAATGGTGTAGCCGCGGAAGGTCGCTTCCTCGCGCATATTGTCGTCGATCCAGGTCGCGGGCAGGCCGAACGCGGGTTCCTTCACATGCTCGCCGCCCATATCGATCTGCGCGCCGCCGGGGTCCATCACCAGAAGATGATTCAGCTTCAGCTTGCCCTCGCCCGCGCGCATCTCCTTGACGCTGATCGCGTACTCGTCGCTCTCCAGCACCATGTTGTCGAGGATGCGGACCGAGGGCATGACGAAACCCATCTCCTGCGCCAGAGACCGGCGCAGCGCCTTCAACTGGTCGGTCAGGCGGCGGCCCTCGACCTCGTTGATCAGCGGCAGCAGGCCGTAGCCCAGCTCGATCTTCAGGACATCCATGGCCAGCGCTTCGGAGATCGGCGCCTCTTCGGGCTCTGTCTCCTGCTGTTCGATGGCGGCGCGGGCGACCTCGGCGGCGTTGGCCTCCCGCGTGCGGCGGTGAATGACATAGGCGCTGCCGCCGGCCAGCGCCGACATCAACGCAAAGGGAAGCAGCGGCATGCCGGGCAGCAGGCCGGCCATCAGGGCGATGATGGCGACCATGGTCAGGCCCTGCGGATAACCGGAGAACTGGGCGACAAGCGCCTTGTCGGCCGCGCCCTCCACGCCGGCCTTGGAAACCAGCAGGCCGGCGGCGATGGAGATGATCAGGGCCGGGATCTGGGAGACCAGGCCGTCGCCGATGGTCAGCTTGGTGAAAGCGTTGGCGGCGTCGCCGACCGCCATGTCGTGCTGCATGATGCCGATGACCATGCCCGCGACGATATTGATGCCGGTAATCAGCAGGCCCGCGACCGCGTCGCCACGCACAAATTTCGACGCGCCGTCCATCGAGCCGAAGAAATTGGATTCCGATTCCAGCTCTTTCCTCTTGGCGCGCGCCTCGTCCTCGCTGATCAGGCCGGAGGAGAGATCGGCGTCGATGGCCATCTGTTTGCCGGGCATGGCGTCCAGCGAGAAGCGCGCCGCCACTTCGGCGATCCGGCCCGAACCCTTGGTAATCACGACGAAGTTCACGATCACCAGGATGATGAAAACGATGATCCCGATGACGTAGGAGCCGTTCATCACGAAGGCGCCGAACGCCTCGATAATATCGCCCGCCGCGCCGGTGCCCTCGTGCCCGTGCGAAAGGATCAGCCGGGTGGAGGCGATATTCAGCCCCAATCGCAACATGGTCGCGATCAGCAGGACCGCCGGGAAGGCGGAAAATTCCAGCGGTTTATTGATAAACAGCGCGGTCATCAGGACCAGCACCGAGAAGGAAATCGAGATCGCCAGCGCGAAATCCAGCAGCCAGCGCGGCATCGGCAGGATCAGCATCACCAGAATGGCGAGAATGCCGACGGCCAGCGCCACGTCGCCGCGCAGCGGCGAACGCATGATGGCGCCCCAGTTCCAGGCGGGTGCGCCGGAAGCGGGTGCGTCAGAAGTGGCTGTTGTGTCCGACACCTAGCGCGATCAGGCCGCTTCGCCGGCGCGGGACTGGCCGGACTGGGGCACCTGGACGCCCTCATCGATATAGAGGCGCAGCTTGTTGCGCAGGGTGCGGATGGAAATACCAAGGATATTGGCCGCATGCGTGCGGTTGCCCAGGCAATGCTCCAGCGTGTCCAGGATCAGTTGCTGTTCGACCTCGGCCACCGTCTTGCCGACCGCGCTCTGCGCCGCTTCCGCGGTTTCCGCGGCGCGGCGGGCGGTATTGTCCTCGCCCGGCGTATAGACAGACCCGTCCGGCATGCGGATGGCGTTGCGCTCTATCTCTTCCTCGCGGGAGAGCAGGACGGCGCGGTGCATGGTGTTTTCCAGCTCCCGCACATTGCCCGGCCAGTTGCGGGTCAGCAGCAGGTCACGCGCATCCTTGGAGATGGCCTTGTGCGACAAGCCGTTGGCGGCGGCGTATTTCTTCCCGAAATGATCCGCCAGCGCCAGAATGTCGGCCGGGCGCTCGCGCAGGGCCGGCAGGTGCAGGTTCACCACGTTCAGGCGGAACAGCAGGTCTTCGCGGAACTGGTTTTCCGCGACGGCCTTCTTCAGGTCCCGGTTGGAGGTGGCAATGATGCGGATATCGACCTTTACGGGGCCGGAGCCGCCGACGCGGTCAATCTCGCGCTCCTGCAGGGCGCGCAGAAGCTTGGCCTGCAGGCGGGCGTCCATCTCCGAGATTTCGTCCAGCAGCAACGTGCCGCCGTCGGCTTCCTCGAACTTGCCGATGCGGCGGGCCGTGGCGCCGGTGAAGGCGCCCTTCTCATGGCCGAACAGCTCCGATTCCAGCAGGTTTTCCGGTATGGCGGCGCAGTTCACGCTGATGAAGGGATTCTTGGCGCGTCTGGACTTGGTGTGGACATAGCGGGCCATGACTTCCTTGCCCGCCCCGGACTCGCCGGTGATCAGGATGGAGGCGTCAGAGCCGGCGACCTGGTCGGCCAGGCCCGTGATGTCCTGCATCGCGGGGTCCTGCGCGATCATCGCGCGCTCGTCATCGGAGACCGCGGCCAGAACGGCGGCGATCATGTCCGAGTCCGGCGGCAGCGGGATGAATTCCTTGGCGCCGGCGCGGATGGCCGCGGCCGCCGCTTCCGGGCGCACGTTCACGCCGCAGGCCACGATCGGCACATGGATGCGCTCGGCCTCGTTCGCGGCGATCAGCGCCGCGATATCCAGATTGAGGTCGACCATGATGAGGTCGGCCCCCTGCCCGGCGCACAGCGCGCGGGTGGCCTGTTCGATGCTATCGACCTGGGAGACTTTCGCCCCCCGCCGGTGCGCGATGGAGGTCGCCTCCGAGAGCTGTCCGCTGAGTGATCCGACAATAAGAAGCCGCATTGTTTTCGCCCTTCCCTAGTTCGCGCCGTTGTCTTTGATGATCTCGGTCATCGTCACGCCCAGCCGTTCCTCGACCAGCACAATCTCGCCGCGCGCAACCAGGCGGTTGTTGACGTAAATATCGATCGCTTCGCCGACCTTGCGGTCCAGCTCCAGCACGGTTCCCGCGTTGAGCTTCAACAGCGAGGCGACGTCCACATAGGTCTTGCCCAGAACGGCCGAGATGTTCACCGGCACGTCGAACACGGTCTGCAGATCCGCAGCGGCCTTCACGCCGCCATCCTCGTCCAGGATTTGCGCTTCCTGCCCGCCCGTCGTGGTCAGGGCGTTGGCGTCCTGCGTGTCCTTCTGGTTCTCGAATTCGGGTAGATCCAGATCATTGTCGCTCATGGCGATTCCTTTCTAGGCCGCCTGTTCTTCATCATCGCCGCCGCCCGCCGGGGCGCGGCCCATGCGGCCGCGGACGAGAGTCTCGATCCGCGCCGTTGTCTCTTCAGGGTCGAAGGTCACCGCGCCTTCGTCCCAGTCCAGGCAAACCATGCCTGAGGCTGCGTCCTCGACCGGGTCGACGCGCAGCATGCCTTCAAAGCCGATCTCGGCGACGGCCTGCTCCAGCGCCGGTTTCAGCCGGTCCATCAGATGCGCCGGAACGCGGGCGCGCAGGCGCGGCGCGGCGCGCAGCTCGCTGGCGCAGGACTCGATCAGGTCGGTCAGCTCCGCGTCCGGGTAGCCGTCCAGCGCGGCGCCGGCGATCTTCCGCGCCGCGGTCAGGGCCAGTTCGGCCGCGTCGGCGCGCAGGGAATCGTGAATGGAGGCGGTCTGGCTCAGCGCCATCTGCATCTGGCCGGCCAGCGTCTTCAGCGCCTGCGCGGCCTCGGCCTCCATGCCCTGCCGGCCCTCTTCGCGGGCCTTGTCCTTCTCGGCTTCCACTTCCTCCAGCGTCAGGACGCGCTTGGTCTCCGCCGAGCGCAGCACTTCGCCGTCCGCCGAGAACTCGGTGCCGAACTGGAAGGGTTTTGCGTTCTTCATCGTCCCGGCCCCCTAGTAGATCAGCTCGTCGTCGCCGCCTGAGTCGGCGAGCATGATTTCCCCGCGCCCGGCGAGGTCCTTGGCGGTGGCGACCATGGCCTGCTGGGCGGCGTCGACATCCTTCAGACGGACAGGACCCATCGCGGCCATGTCCTCCCTCATGATCTTGGCGGCCCGCTCGGACATGTTGGAGAAGAAGAGATCGCGCAGGGAATCCGACGCGCCCTTCAGCGCCAGCGCCAGCTGGTCCTTCTCCACCGTCCGGATCAGCGTCTGCACGCCGCCCGGGTCCAGCTTGGACAGATCCTCGAACACGAACATCAGGGCCCGGATGCGCTCGGCCGCGTCGCGGTTGCGCTCTTCAAGCGAGGCCAGGAAGCGGTTCTCCGTCTGGCGGTCGAAATTATTGAAAATCTCGGCCATCATTTCGTGGCTGTCGCGTTTGGACGTGCGGGCCAGATTGGACATGAACTCGGTGCGCAGCGTCTCCTCGATCTTGTCCAGGATCTCGCGCTGCACCGGCTCCATCCGCAGCATCCGGGAGACGACCTCCAGCGCGAATTCCTCCGGCAGGGCGCCCAGCACCTGCGCGCTGTGGTCGGAGCGGATCTTGGACAGGATCACCGCGACGGTCTGCGGGTATTCGTTCTTCAGGTAATTGGCGAGAACCGTCTCGTTCACATTGCCGAGCTTGTCCCACATGGTCCGGCCGGCGGGACCGCGGATTTCCTCCATCACGCCGTCGACCTTGTCCTCTGGCAGGAACTTGGCGAGCATGCGCTGGGTCGCGTCGTAGGAGCCCATCAGCGAGCCGGTCGAGGACATCATCTCGACGAATTCCAGCATCAGCGTTTCGACTGCGCCGGACGCGACATTGCCCAGATTGGACATGGCGGACGAGACTTCCTTGATCTCGTCTTCGTCCATCATCGACCAGATGGGCTTGCTCTCATCGCCCAGCGCCAGCAGGACGACGGCCGCCTTTTCCGCGCCCGTGAGGCGTTCGGAAGTATCAATCGCTCTGCGGTCCCTGCGCGCCATCGCCATCAGGCCTCATTCATCCAGGTGCGCAGGATGGAGAGGGACTCCTCCGGGTGGTTTTCCACGATCTCGGTGATCTGCTTGACGGTGGAGGCTTTCAGCTTGCCGTCCACGCGGTCGATATCGATGCGCGCGCCGTCATCCTCCGGCCCGGGCAGCGCGCGCGGCTGGCTGCTCTGGTCGGTGACCTGCGCGGTCTGGGCGCCCGGCAACGCGCCCTGCGCGCCGGCGCCCGCCAGCGCCGGGGTCATGGGCGAGGTCAGGCCGCTGGCCAGCGGACGCGCGACCAGGAAGATCAGCGCCAGTCCGATGATCAGCAGAACGCCGATTTCCGCAGCGCGCATGATGTCGTTCTTGGAGAAAGAGAACAGGCCCGGCGCGGTCCCTTCCGTGCCCATCGTCGTATCCATGTGCTGGAACGGCAGCGAGGTGATTTCCAGGACATCGCCGCGCGATTCCTCGAACCCGACCGCGGCGCGGGCCAGGGCGGCGATGCGGTCCAGCTCCGCCTGCTCGCGCGCTTCGAACGTGACCGTGCCGTCCTCGGCGACCACGCGGCGCTCGTCCACCGCCACGGCGACCGAAAGGCGCGTCACCGCGCCCGGTTCGCGGACCTCTGTGCGGGTGGTGCGGGAGTTTTCGTAATTGACCGTTTCTTCCAGCCGCTCGCGGGAGGAGCTGGCGGTGGGGCCGTCGGCGGCCTGCTGCTGGTTCGGCAGGTTGTTGGCGACGGTGACGCCCTGCTGCTGGTCGCTTTCCTGATCCTGGGAGGTTTCCTCGACCGTCTGGGTGGACAGCACGACCTGGCTGTCGGGGTCATAGACCTCGGCGTTTTCGGTGATGCGGTTCATGTCCAGCTGGGCGGCAACCTGAACCCGGACCGCGCCATTGCCGACAATCGGCTCAATCGCGTCCAGCGCCTTCTGGCGCAGGCGCTCTTCCAGCCCGGCGCGCTGATCGGCGACGGCCATGGCGTTATATTCGTCGCCGCTTCCCTCCGCGCCGTTGGCCAGCGTGCGGCCCGTCTCGTCAACAACCGTCACGCGGTTCGGCTGCAGGCCGGGCACGGAGGTGGCCACAAGATTTCGGATCGTGTTGGCGTGCGAGGCGCCCATGGAGGAATCGGCCAGGCCGATGACCACGGTGGCGGTCGGATCCTGCGATTCGCGCTCGAACAGGCGGCGCTCGGGCATCACCAGATGCACGCGGGAGGAACGGATGCCGCGCAGCGACAGGATGGTGCGCGCCAGCTCGCCTTCCGTGGCGCGCTTGGCGTTGATGTTCTGGATGAATTGCGTGGCGCCCAGCGCGTCGGTCTCGTCGAAAATCTCGTAACCGACGGAGCCGGAGCCCAGCGGGCCTTCCTGCGCCACCAGAAGGCGCGCATTGGCCACGGAATCGCGCCCGACATAGATCGAGGAGCCGCCGTTTTCGAGGCGGTATTCAATGCCCGCCGCGTCCAGCTGCTGGGTCACGGCGGCCGCGTCCTGCGCCGCCAGACCGCCATAGAGCAGTGATTCGCCCTGCCCCCCGGCGCGCGACATGATCAGCGCCAGCGCGATCGCCACGCCGGCGGTGACGCCGATAATCAGCGCCAGGCGCATGGCGCCCTGTCCCTTGAGAAATTCCGTCAGTCCGTTCACTTCGCGCTGAAGGTCCCCCGACCCGTCTGCAAATCATCGACTAGGCAGGAATTACCCAGTGTGGCGTAACCGAGACGTTAATACGGAGCAGATTGACGGTTTTCGCCTGCAGTTTTCCGCAGAAATTCCATGGCGCTAGGCGCAACGGGCGCGGAGGCGTATCCTTGGGCAGAGCCGCCGAGTCGATAAGGGAAAACGCCATGCGCGAGAAACAGGACGGACTGACCCTGCTGGCCTATGCGCTGATCGGGGCGGGCGCGTTAATCTATGGCGTCGGCGTTCTGGCGACGCTGGTGGCGGGCATTGTCATCGCCGGCCCGCTCTCCCTGCTGGCAATCAGCGTGCTGGGCCTGCCGGTGATCGGAGTGGGCATTCTTCTGATCAAAGTGATTCGCGACCGGATGAACGATCCCGAAGACCGCCACTACTCAAACGACATCCACGACTAGAATTCGCCGCCTTCGGCGATGATCGCCGCATAAAGATCAATACCGTCCCAGAGATGGCCCAGGCGCAGATTTTCGTTCGGGGCGTGCTGGTTATTGTCCGGATTGACCATCGGGATGATGATGGCCGGCGCATCCATCGCCTCGGTAATGATTGAAATGGGCAGGGAGCCGCCCAGCGTCGGCACGACATGGGCGCGGCCGCCGGTGGCGGCCTGCACCACGTCGATCAGGCGTTCGGACACGGCCAGGTCCAGCGGCGTGCGGGCGGCGGCGTAACCCGACTCTTCCCATTCCAGCTTTGCCAGATTGGCGTTGGCGGCGCGCATGGCGCGGTCCGGCTCTTCCGTCACAAGCTGATAGCCCTGACCCTCCACATGGCGGGCGATGGCGGCCTGCACCGCCGGAATTTCCTGTCCCGAGACCAGCCGCACACCGAGAAAGGCCGTGGCCTCTGACGGGATGGCGTTCGGCGCGGCGCCGCTGAGCGGTCCGGCGCGCAGGCCCAGCACGTTCAGCGCCGGACGCATCAGAGACTCGCCGTAGGATTCCGCGCTTTCAAATTCGGCCAGTCCGCCGTCCCGCGCCATGCGTTCATCGTCATGCGCGGTGCGCGCGGCTTCCCGCGCCGCCTCGCCCGGCGTTTCGCCGAACGGGAAATCTTCAATCAGGATATGGCCTTCGTCATCGCGCATGGAGGCGACCAGATGCGTCAGCCGCGCCGCCGGGTTGGGCGCGACATTGCCGTAATGACCGCTATGCAGCGGCCCCGGCGGGCCATAGACGGTTAATTCCGCGCCGATCACCCCGCGTACGCCGAATATGATGCGCGGATCGCCGGACGGATCCACCGGCCCGTCCGCGAAAATCCACACATCGGCGGCCAGCTTGTCCGCATGGGCGGCCAGCAGCCGGTCCAGATTGGGCGAGCCTTTTTCCTCCTCGCCCTCCAGGAAAATCTTCAGATTGGCGGAGGGCGCGATTCCGGCGGCGTCCAGCGCGTCTATCGCCGCCAGAATCGCCACGATCGGTGCCTTGTCGTCGCTGGCCGAGCGGGCATAGAGCCGCCACTCATCGGGGAAATCCTCCGCGGTTTCCAGCGCGGCCGGTTCCCCGCCCTCGTCGCGGCGGGCGGTCATCAAGACCGGATCATACGGGTCGCTGACCCAGCGCGCGCGATCCACGGACTGGCCGTCGAAATGGGCGTAGAGCATCAGGGTGCGCTCCGCCCCCGGCGTCTGGCGCGTGGCCAGCACGGAGACCGGGGCGTCGCCTACCTCAAGAATCTCCGTCTCGAACCCGCGCGCCTCGAACAGCCCGGTCAGGTGTTGCGCATTGGCGCGGATGTCTTCGGGGACCGCCGCGTCGTTGGGAATGCGCAGCAGGGCGTCCAGCTCCGCCATGATCGCCGGGGCGTTTCCGGCGCGCCAGTCGGCGGCCGCCTGCATGGCCGGTTCGACGTCCGGGGATTGCGCCCGGGCCGGGGCGGCGAGCGCGGCGGCGGCGAGAAGCGAAAGCGCGGCGGCGTGTCTGATCATGTTTTCCCGTTCCCAAGTCTCTTGCGCCCGCACGGCGCCCGCGCGCAGGATGCCCGAAGGGCTGCGGCCCGCACAAGTTCAAGGGAGAGAAAGACCAGCCCATGATCGTGACAATGGCAGAGAGCGTTCCGGGCCGTGAAATCGCCGAAGTGGTCGGCGTGACCCGCGGCAATGTGGTGCGCGCGCGTTTTATCGGGCGGGACTTCATCGCCGGCTTGCGAAACCTGGTGGGCGGCGAGGTGAATGAATATTCCAAGCTGCTGGCCGAGGCCCGTGAACAGGCGCTGGACCGCATGACCAGACACGCAACCGAAATGGGCGCGGACGCGGTGATCAGTTTCCGCTTCGCCTCCGCCGCCATCATGGAGGGCACGTCGGAGATTCTGGCCTATGGAACGGCGGTGAAACTGAAATGACGGACTGGCGCAATCTGGCGGCCGAGTTCTGGGCCACGGCGAAACTGTTTGCCGCCGCCGCCGCGGTCTACACCGTCTTCACCACCGCCGCGTTCGGGCAATTCTATATTCCCAGCGAATCCATGCGGCCGAACCTGGCGGTCGGGGACCGCATCGCGGTTTCCAAATACGCCTATGGCTGGAGCCGTCATTCCCTGCCGTTCAATGTGGGCGGACTGCTGCCGGCGGGCGGCAAGATCATGGGCCATACGCCCGAACGCGGCGATGTTGTGGTGTTCCGCCATCCGGAAACCGGCGTCACCCTGATCAAGCGGGTCATCGGCCTGCCCGGCGACACAGTGGCTGTGCGGGACGGCCGTGTGATCCTGAACGGGAAGGCGCTGCCCGCCATGCCCGCCGGCCGCGTACGCGTGACCGCCGAACAGGGTCCGGAGCGATGGGCGGACACGCAACGCGAGCGCCTGCCCAATGGCCGCGAATACATCACCTATGATCTGGGGCCGAGCGCGCTGGACAATGCCGGGCCGTTCCAGGTGCCGGAGGGACAGCTTTTCATGATGGGCGACAATCGCGACAACTCCATCGACAGCCGCGTCTGGGGCGGCGCGCCGCTGGAGAACGTCACCGGCCGGGCGGAGACGGTGATCTACACCTTCGCGCCCTTTCACCGCTCCCACGCCGAACCCGAAACCGAAGGCCGCCTGTGGCGGCGTCTCTAGAGACCTGCAGATACAAGGGACAGAGTTATGAGCCTCCTCAAGGGCAAATCCATTTTCATCACCGGCGCCAGCCGCGGCATCGGCCTGGCCATCGCCAAGAGATGCGCCGCCGACGGCGCGAAAATCGCCATCGCCGCCAAGACGGTGGAGCCGGACCCGCGCCTGCCCGGCACGATCCACACCGCCGCAAAAGAGATCGAGGAGGCCGGGGGCGAAGCCTTTCCCGTGCAGTGCGATATCCGCGACGAGGATCAGGTGCAGCGCGCGGTTGAAATGGCGGCGGGCGAGTTTGGCGGCATCGACATCGTGGTGAACAACGCCTCGGCCATCTTCCCGCGCGGCACGGCGGACACGCCGATGAAGCGCTATGACCTGATGCACCAAGTCAATGCGCGCGGCACCTTCCTGGTCACCCAGAAATGCCTGCCTTACCTGAAGAAGGCCGAGAACCCGCACATTCTCACCCTCTCCCCGCCGCTGGACATGCAGACCAAGTGGTTCGCCCCGCATGTCGCCTATACCAGCGCCAAGTTCGGGATGAGCCTGTGCGTGTTGGGCTGGGCCGGGGAGCTGGCCGAGGACGGCATAGCGGCAAACGCGCTGTGGCCGCGCACCGCCATCGCCACCGCCGCCATCCAGAACGTGCTGGCCGGCGAGGAAGGCATGAAACAGTGCCGCAAGCCGGAAATTCTGGCCGATTGCGCCTATCGCGTCTTCGTGAAGGATTCCCGCAAGTTCACCGGCAATTTCCTGATCGACGACACCTTCCTGCATTCGGAAGGCATTACCGATTTCGACCAGTACAAGGTCGACCCCTCGAAAGAGCTGCTGCCGGACTTCTTCGTGCCGGACAAGGGCTATCCCGCCCCGCCGGGCGTGAAGGTGATGGATGTCAGCCTGATGGGCTAGGCGGGCGCCGGAAGGGGGAGACGCAAACATGTTCATCGGCCATTACGGACCGGCTTTCGCCGCCCCCGCCGCGCGGCGCATACCGCTCTGGCACCTCTTCATCGCCGTACAGCTGGTCGATTACGGCTGGGCCATACTGTCGATCCTCGGCGTCGAGAAAATGCGGATCGAACCGGGCTTCACGGCGATGAGCCCTTACGATCTCTATCACATGCCGTGGACGCACAGCCTTGCCGCCTCGCTGGTCTGGGCGGGCGCAGCGGCGGCCCTCTATGCGCTGGTTCTGAGGCGCGGCTGGCCGCGCGGTCTGGTGATCGGCGCGGCGGTGCTCAGCCACTGGTTCCTGGACCTGCTGGTCCATACGCCGGATCTGGCGCTGTGGCCCGGCGGGCCCAAGGTCGGGCTGGGCTGGTGGGATAGCTGGCCGCTGGGGCTGGGGTCGGAACTGATCGTTCTGGCCGCCGGGTTCGCGCTCTATATGACCGTCTCGACCGCGAAATCGGCGCTGGGCCGCGTGACGCCCTTCATCCTGCTGGGCGTCCTGGCCCTGCTGGAGGCGTCCCACCTCTTCGTCTCCATGCCCGATCAGACGGTGACGCAAGGCGCGGTGAGCATCCTGATTGTCTTTACGGTCCTGACCGCGCTGGCCGCCTGGTGCGACGCGACGCGGCGCTACAAGAGTGTCTAGCGCTTTGGCGATTTTCGCCGGTTATGAGCTTATTCTTCTTTTGGGCGATTGGTCGCCGATGCCGCGATATTTCTGACTAACAGAGCACAATAAAAAAAGAAGCTGACGCCCAATATGACAGCGGCAAGCTCTCTAAAAACATCTGAAAGCGCCATCCACCCGGAAATAAAGCAAACGAGTCCTGGTACATCGACATATTTGCAGAAGCGCAGACTTCTTATCGAAGTTAATTTCGAAAAAGCCACATGCAGGAAGATTGATGTGTGGACGTAAATCACGAACCGTATGCTGACGATGAAGAAGAGCGATGCGAAAAACGCGGTGACAGGCGACATTGGATCACATTGCTCGGCAGGTTCGGGGCTTTCTCACCTCACTGTACGGTAAGCGCAATTGTAGCGACAAATTGTAAGTTGGCGCTTAGTTAGAAGCTGTACGGTTTCAGGCCGCCGCGCCGTCTTCCTCGTCCTCATATTCCTCCGCGCCGAACAGCTTGCCGCGTTCGGTGGCGAAGATGATGAGAAGGGCGAGGACGCCGAGGATGGCGTCGCCGAAGACCAGCGGGAAAGCCGTGCCGGCATAGGCCGCGCCGATAAAGCCGCCAATGACCGCGCTGATGGTGGAGGTCGCCGCGCCATAGGCGGCCGAGGTCACGCCCGCGCGCTTGCCCGCCGGCTCCATGACCAGCGAGGAGAAGTTCGCGCCGATCATGCCGAACAGGAACATTGCGGCGAACAACAGCGAATAGAACACCCAGAATCCGTCGATCCCGGCGGAGATCAGCAGGGCGTGTCCGCCGCTGATCAGGATGAACAGGATCAGCGCGCCGTGCGACAGCCGCCGCTGCCCCACCTGTTCGACCATGCGCGCATTGATGAAATTGGAGATCGACAACCCGCCCGCGATGCCGGCAAAGGCCAGCGGGAACACCGCGCCCAGCGAATATTGCTGCGCCATAATCTGCTCAGACGTGGCGATGAAGGAAAACAGCGCCGCGAAGATCAGGCTGGAAGCCAGCATGTAGCCCAGCGTGATGCGGTGGGAGCAGGCAATCGCGTAATTCTTCAGGATCGGCATGAGGCGGAATTCGGAGCGGTCCTCCGCCGCCAGCGTTTCCGGCAAGCGCGTGAAAATCCAGATAAACAGACCGGCCCCGGCGGCCAGGAGCGCGCCGAAGATCCAGTGCCATTCACCCCCGAACAGGATCAGCTGGCCCAGCGAGGGCGCCAGGATGGGCGCGGCCATGAACACGGTCATGGCCAGAGAGATCACCCGCGCCATGCGCCGCCCGTGCACCAGGTCCCGCACCACCGCCATGGCGATGACGCGCGTGGCGGCCGCCGCCACGCCCTGCAGCGTGCGGGCGATCAGAAGGGTCAGAAAGGTCGGCGCGATGATGCAAAGCAGCGTGGCCGCCATGAACCCGCCCAGCGCGGAGAGCAGCACGCCCTTGCGCCCGTAGGAATCGGCCAGCGGGCCATAGACAAGCTGCGCCAGGCCAAACCCGAACAGATAGACAATGACCACAAGCTGCCGGCGATTGGGGTCCGTCAGCTCGAACGCCTCGCCGATATCGGGAAGGGCGGGCAGCATGATGTCGATGGACAGCGCGTTCAGCGCCATCAGGCTGGCGACCATCGCGATCAGTTCGGGAATCGCAATAACGGGATGTGAGCGGGAATCCGCCTGCGCCATGACGCCAGCCTCCGGGAGGAATTGATATGCCCCGGCGCGCGCAAACGGTGAACCGGCGATTGGTTCTTACCGATTTCGGCCTGCTGCACTGCAAAATCAAGCGCGGCGCAGAAAAAACCCCGCCGTGAAGCACGGCGGGGTTGAAGGTGTCCGGTCCGGCGCGGAACCAAGGAACCGCTAGCCGGACCGGATCAACGGAGATTTTTGGTCTTCTTACGAGCCCGAAACGTCCGCTTCCGCGTCAATCTCGGTCTCGACGTCCGTTTCGGCGCCGGCGGACGGATTCAGTTCGTCTTCCGTCACGGCCGCGACGATGGTGCCATCGTCAGCGATGATCAGGCTTTCCGACTCGACGTCGACCGTCTCGCCGCTGGCCAGCAGGATGGTCGCATTCGCGGTATCCGCATCCAGCGTGTCCAGCGTGCCGATGACTTCGCCCTGGTAATAGACGTCGGAGCCAAGATTGGCTTCGGTCACATAGTCAGGGGCGGTCACTTCCGCGTCGGCCTCGGCGTTCGCCTCGGCGTCCGTTTCAGCTTCCAGCTCGACGTCGTCGACCATCGGCTCCTGAGTGGTCTCAAGATCGCCGTCGACGGACGGCAGTTCGTTCTGAAGCTCAACTTCGCCCGAAGCGTCCGTGTCGATGTTGGAATCGACTTCCTGGGCCAGGGCGGGCGCAGAGATCAGGGCCGCAATCGCAGCGGCGGAATAAAGAATATTACGCATGAGAGCCTCCTTTTCGTGTCTCACATGGGGTATAAATGCATGAACCAAGGCGGCTTTGCGGCAGGTTCTGGAAGTTGTGACGGCGGAATCGTCAGAAATCGCCAAATTCCCGATTTATCAATAAATTCAATTATTTATAAGACTGCATGGCGCGCCGGTCCTGTGCAGTGATTGCAGTCCGGCCTGCAATGGACCGGAACGGTCCCGGTTTTTAAGGCCTGAAGGCGTTTCTCCGGGCCATCCCCTCAAGCGTCCGCGGCGGGGCGGGCCGCGGCGTTCGAGTGATATTGCCCGACATCCTGCGCCAGATAGCGGTTATTGGCCTCGCGGATGGCGGCCGCCGCGTCATCATAGAGGAAGGGCAGGAAGGCGAAGCGCCGTCCGGCCGTCACCGGCGTCACCGCGTGCATCAGCGCGCAGGAGAACACCACCGCCGCCCCCTTGGGAATCTTGATCGAGCGCTGGCCGTATTCCGGAAAATACAGCTCTCCGCCCTCGAACGCGTCATTTAGATTGATCGAGACGGCGAAGCGGCGATGCGCCGTGCCCTTGGAGGTATTATCCCGGTGGGGCCGGAAATGGCCGCCGGTGACGCTGTCGTAGCAGGCCACGATATAGCGCTCCATCCGGGTCACCTTGAAATTGTGGATCCGGGAAATTTCCGGAACCACCTTCCGGATGATGCGCATGCGCAGCTCGGCCTGCAGGGCCTTGTCCTCGATATCATAGTCGGCGCGCCGCTTGTGGGCGTTGTCGAACAGGCGGGTCGTCTTGCCGTCCACTTCCCGCATGAAGCCGGACTCGCGCCCGCCATGCGTCTCGTAAAGCCCGATCAGGCGCTCGCAGAATTCCGGCTCGAACACATTGGGCAGGACAAGGACGGGGGCATGGACGGGCAGGCCCGGATGTTCTGCAACCGGGGGAAGACCGGCCAGGTAATCAGCCACTTTCCGCCATTCGGCCCCGCCCTCCGACTGGAAGACGGCGCGGATGCGCAATGTCGGGTCCATCACCATCCAGACGCGGCGGTCGCCTTGCGGGCCGGAAACGCCATAGAGCTGGCTGATCTTGCGGTCGAAATCCCAGAAATAGCGCACGCCCGGCAGCATCGGCTTCAGGCGCTGTTCCTTCTCGTCCGCCGGATCGGTGGAGACGCCGAAAAAGGCGACCGTGTCGTCGTCGAACAGGGTCCGCCGTTCTTCCACGATACGCAGCATTTCACGGCCCGCCGCGTCGCCGGCGGAATGATGGAAGCACAGCACGACATAGCGCCCGCCCACCGTATCGAACGCATAGTTCGGGTTGGACGTGCTGCGCTGTCTGAACCAGGGGGCCGGTTCGCCCGGCTGCAAGATGCGTGTTCCCGTCATGCTGGCGGCCCTCCCGAAACGCCCGTAGGCGGTATTATTGCCGGGCGCGCGGAACTGTCGAGAAAAATCCGGACGCGCGCTGCGCGAGGCTATTGGAACAGGCCGGCCAAAAGCGCGCGCTGATCCCAGATCATCACCGCGCCGCAGACCGCCATCACCGCGATCACGACGCCGCGAAACTGTAGTTCCGGCATCCGCTCCAGCCACGCCCTGGCCAGCCAGTTGGCGCTGAAAGCCCCCAGTCCCGCGGCCAGACCGAACAGCCATATCTGTCCGCTCATCGCCCCGAACGCGGCATAGGCAGCCAGTTTCACCGCATGCATGGGCAGGGAAACCGCCGTCTTGGTCCCCGCCATGCGGCCCTTTGTGATCTTCGCGTTCAGATAAAGAACATTGAGGATGGGTCCCGAGGCCCCGGCCAGGCCCGAAATCAGGCCGACGACCGCCTGCGCCGGCAAAAACAGCCAGTAGCGGACCCGGAACGTGCGTTCGACGCGGCCCAGACGGTATTGCGCCACGGTGGAAATCAGGAACAGGCCGATCAGGATCTGCAGCCACGGTGCCGGGGCGACGGAAAACAGAACCGCCCCGATGGCGCCGCCAAGCACCCCGCCGGGCAAGGCCCAGCGCACCACGCGCCATTCCACCGATTTCCAGAAAGCCAGCAGACGGCCGCCCCCGGCAATCACGGTCGCCAGCGTCACCACCGGCGCCACGGCCTGCGCCCCGGCCAGAAAACCCACGACCGGCACAAGGATCAGCGCCCCGCCTCCGCCGCCAATGGTGGAAACGATCCAGGCCATGAAGCCGGCCAGGGCGAGAAAGATGTAGAACATGGCGAAAGACTAGATCAGACCGGCTGCGATTTCCCGCCATCTTGAGACGAATGCCGCAGGCGTGTTCAATCGCGCAGTTTGAATTTCCTCACGCGCAATCCACGCGCCCGCCCTTTCAAGGATGGTTTTCATGTCGCCAAAACTGCTCGCCAGCGCCGTATTTCTTGCGCCCGCCCTCGCCGCCGCCCAGCCCGCCGGCTCCGCGCCGGTCCAGTATGAGGCGAGTTTCGAGAACGCGGCGCATCACGAGGCACGCATTTCGGTAACGTATGAGGATGCCGGCGACGCGCCCGTGACCTTCCGCATGGCGCGCTCCTCCCCCGGGCGCTACGCGATCCATGAGTTCGCCAAGAACGTCTATGACTTTTCCGCGACCGACAGCGCCGGGAACGCCCTGACCGTATCGCGCGAAGACCCCTATAGCTGGACGGTTTCGGGCCATGACGGGACGGTGACGGCGACCTATACGCTGTATGCAGACCGCGCCGACGGCACCTATTCGCAGGTCGACACCACCCATGCGCATCTGAACATGCCCTCCGCCTTCCTGTGGGCGGAGGGATTGGGGGAGCGGCCGGTCGAGATCACCTTCAATCCCGCCGATCCGGACTGGAAAATCGCCACGCAACTGGAGCCGACCGGCGATCCAAACGTCTTCCGGGCGCCCGATTTCCAGTATTTCATGGACAGCCCGACCGAGCTTTCCGACTTCGACCTGCGCGAATGGACGGTGGAGGAAGAAGCCGGCAGCTATACGATCCGCCTTGCCTTGCACCATGACGGCACGGCCGAAGACGCCGATGAATACGCCGCAATGGCGCAGAACGTGACCGAGGCGCAGATCGAAATGTGGGGCGACATCCCCGATTTCGACTATGGGACCTACACTTTCATCGCCTGTTACCTGCCGCATGTGAACGGGGACGGGATGGAACACCGCAATTCCACCATCCTGACTTCCGCCAACGGGCTCTATAAGGCCGAATTCGGGCAGCTGGGCACGCTCAGCCATGAGTTCATACACGCCTGGAACGTGGAGCGCCTGCGCCCGGCGGAGCTGGAGCCGTTCGACTTTACCAAGGCCAATCCGACCCCGTCCCTGTGGTTTGCTGAAGGGTTCACCTCCTATTACGCGCCGCTCTTCACCCTGCGCGCGGGCGAAACCGATCTGGACGAGTATCTGGAGGACCTCTCCGGCACGCTGGATTATGTGCTGAACGGGCGCGGACGGGACCTCGCCTCGCCGCAGGATATGAGCCTTCGCGCCCCGTTTGTGGACGCGGCGACGGCCATCGACCCCACGAATTATTCCAACACCTTCGTGTCCTATTATCCGTACGGGGCGGTTATCGGGCTGACGCTGGACCTGACCCTGCGTGAACGCTTCGATGATGTGACGCTGGACGACTATATGCGGCGCATGTGGGAGACCCACGGCCGCGCGGAAACACCCTATACGCCCGCCGATCTGGAAGCCGGACTGGCCGAGGTGACAGGCGATGCGGCCTTCGCGGAAGCGTTTTTCGATCAATATGTGGAGGAAAGCGGCCTGCCGGACCTCGGCGAATTGCTGGAACAGGCGGGACTTATGCTGCGAAAGGCCAATGAAGGCGACGCGTCTTTAGGCCCGGTGACTCTGAAAACGGACGGGAAAGCGGTGGAAATCGCCTCGAATGCGGCCCGGAACAGCGCGCTTTACGCCGCGGGACTGGATCGCGGCGACGAGGTTTTGCGCCTTGGACGGCTGACCATCGACAGCGAAAGCGACTGGGAGGACGCCGTTTCGCGCTTCGAGCCGGGCGATACGGCGGAGATTGTGTTCGTCAAACGCGGCCGGGAACGCACCGAAACCGTGACGTTCGGCGAGGACCAGACGCTGGAAGTGGTCGCGTTCGAGGACGCGGACCGCGATCCGAGCCGCGCGCAAAAACGCTTCCGCCGCGCCTGGCTGGGCGAGGATACGGCCGAATAGGTCCGGAGAGCCCTCAGGCGTTGAAGCGGAAATGCATCACGTCGCCCTCGCGGACGATGTATTCCTTGCCTTCCAGACGCATTTTCCCGGCGTCCTTGGCCGGCTGTTCGCCGCCCACCGCGACATAATCGTCGTATGAAATCGTCTCGGCGCGGATAAAGCCCTTCTCGAAGTCGCCATGGATGACGCCGGCGGCCCTGGGCGCGGTCCAGCCCTCGCGAATGGTCCAGGCGCGGGCCTCTTTGGGACCGACCGTGAAATAGGTCTGCAGGCCCAGAAGCTGGTAGCCGGTATGGATCATCCGGTTCAGGCCCGGCTCCTCCAGCCCCAGCTCGCCCAGATATTCGGCGCGCTCATCAGGCTCCAGAAGGGCGAGTTCCGCTTCGATCTTGGCAGAAATGACCACCGCGGGGGCACCTTCCTGCTGCGCCCGTTCCATGACCTTTTCGGAGTGTTCGTTGCCGGCAGCGGCCGATTCCTCGTCCACATTGGCGATCATCAGGACCGGCTTGGCGGTCAGAAGCTGGAGCATCTTCCAGTCCTTTTTCGCCTCTTCCGGCACATCGGCGTTGCGGGCCGGATTGCCCTCGCGCAACTGGTCCAGCGCCAGGTCGATCAGGACAAGCTGAGCCTTGGCCTCTTTCTCCCCGGACTTGGCTTTCTTCTCCACGCCCGCGCGGCGTTTTTCCAGGCTGTCCATATCGGCCAGCATCAGTTCGGTCTCGACGGTCTCAAAGTCCGCAATGGGATCGACGCGGCCCTCGACATGGGTGACGTCGCCATCCTCGAAACAGCGCAGGACATAGGCCACGGCGTCGACCTCGCGGATAGTGGCCAGGAACTGGTTGCCCAGCCCTTCGCCCTTCGAGGCGCCGCGGACCAGGCCCGCTATGTCGACGAAATTCATGCGCGCCGGGATGATTTCCTTCGAGCCTGCGATCTCTGCCAGTTTCATCAGGCGCGGTTCGGGCACGGCGACCTCGCCCACGTTCGGCTCGATCGTGCAGAACGGATAATTCGCCGCCTGCGCCGCCGCCGTCTGGGTGAGCGCGTTGAAAAGGGTCGACTTGCCGACATTGGGCAGGCCGACGATGCCGCATTTGAAGCCCATCGATGAAAATTCCGTTGGCGTTAAAGGGTTAGAGCGCGAGGTGATGCGGCCGGCGGGGCCGCGCGTCAAGGTTCAGCTGTCAGCCGCCTTGCGGGGATCGGCTTTCGGGGCGGGCGCCAGACGCATTACCTCCGTCTGGAAACGCTCCTCATCGCGCGAGGCGAGATAGGGCGCGGCGTCCGCGCAGGCGTCCAGGAGCGGGGTCAGCCAGTCCCGCTGTTCGGCCTTGCCGAAATCATGCAGCACATAGGAATGGACCATGTCCTTGTGGCCGGGATGGCCAACGCCCATGCGGGCGCGGCGGAAATCGGCGCCGGCGTGGCTGATCATGGAGCGGATGCCGTTATGCCCGGCCGCCCCGCCGCCCGTTTTCATGCGGAAGCGGCCCGGAGCCAGGTCGATTTCATCGTAAAAAACGGCGATGTCCTCGGGGGCGAGCTTGAAAAAGCGCATCGCCTCGGCAATCGAACGGCCGCTTTCATTCATGTAGGTCTGGGGCTTGAGAAGCAGGATCTTCTCGCCATCGATCACGCCCTCGGCGCTTTCCGCCTGAAAGCGGGCGCGCCATGGGCCAAAGCCGTGGCGCGCGGCAATCGCGTCCACGGCCATGAAACCGATATTATGACGATGTCCGGCGTATTTCGGACCCGGATTGCCGAGCCCGGCCCATATCTGCATGACGCTCCGGAAGGCTTTCGGATGCGTCCGCCTGAAAAAGCGGACTAGCCTTCTTCCTTCTCGGGTTCGATATCGCCAGCTTCGCTGTCAGAGGTGTCGATATCCTCTTCCTGCTCGGTCGTCGGCACCTCGTCGGCGGCGACTTCCTCTTCAACGATCTCTTCTTCCTTCTTCATCTTCGCGCCGATGGTGGCGACGGTGAAGTCACGGTCGGTGATCGTCGGGCGGACGCCGGACGGCATCGGGATAGAGGAGATGTGCACGGCGTCGTTGATGTCCAGGCCGGTCAGGTCGGCGATCAGCTCTTCCGGAATGGAGCCGGCCGGGGTGTTCACCTCGACCATGTGGCGGACAACGTTCAGGACGCCGCCGCGCTTAAGGCCCGGAGAGGCTTCTTCATTGATGAAGTGGACCGGGATCTCGACGTCGATCCGGGTGTTTTCCTCGACCCGCAGCACGTCAATGTGCAGCGCCTTGTCGGTGACCGGATGGAACTGGATGTCGCGGGTGATGACGGGCTGACGCTCGCCGTCATATTCGATCTCGATCATGTGGGCCAGCAGGTTGCCTTGCTTGATGGCCTTGACCAGTTCGTTTTCCTTGAAGGCGATCGCGACCGAGCCACGCTCGCCGCCATAGATCACGCCCGGGACCAGACCTTCGCGCCGTGCAGCGCGGGCGCCGCCCGTGCCTTTGGATTCACGCACATCGACCTTGAGAACGATATCGCTCATTGCTTTGCCGCCTTCACCTAAAAACGTATCCGCCGCCCCGTTGCGGGCCGGCGCCTCGCGGAACCGCCACTGCCGTTCCGCGGCATTGAATTTAAGGCGGCGCTTTTATGGGATAAGCGCGCCGGGCGCAAGCCATGCACTGCGGCTAGTCGCGGCGCATGTCCGGATCGCCCAGCCAGAGCACGATGCCGTTATCACTGGCCGCGCTCTCCAGCTCTTCCGCGTGGCTGTAAACCGCCACGGCGGACACCGCCGCGATCAAAAGGCTGACGGCGATCAGAAAACGCGCCTGTCTTGTTTTCATAAGTCTGGTCATCTTGCTTCAGAGCTTACCAGTCCGAGGCTGATTGAACGCTGAAGCCCCCATTCATCCGTCGTTGTAATTACACCGTGATGACAAAGCAAAGGCCGGCCCCTGCGGGCCGGCCTTTTTATGCGGTTATTCTATCCGGAAAAGGCTTTTATTGCTGTTCCGGATTGTCATCGGTCATCGCATCATCGTCCATGGCGGCGTCATCGCCCTGACCGTCATCCATTTCGATGTCGGTTTCGATGCCCGCTTCACCGTCCACGCCGGCATCCGTTTCCGGATCGACCATCATGTCCGCGCCGACATCGGCCGCAACGCCCGCATCAGACTCCACCGCCATCACGGCGACGGGAGTCCAGCCATAGGCTTCGGCGAACTCGGTAAACACCACGCGGCCGCTGCCGTCAGTGTCAACCGCGGTGAAGCCCTGCGTGCGGCTGGCGGTGTCTTCCGCCTGCCAGTCCGACCATTCGTTCGAGGACACCGAACCATTGCCGTCCGCGTCCATCGCGGTGAAGCTGGTCAGCAAGCTGACCTGGTCGTCTTCCGTGCCGTAATCCGACGCCATCGGCGCGCTGGCCTGCATGTCCGCGTCCGCAGACATGGAGGCGCTGGCGCCATCGCCGCCCGCGGTATCATCGGGCGAGGTCAGCTTGGCCGGAGGCGTGGCGTCGTCATCGGCCTGCGGCGTGTTGTTGGCCGCCGCTTCCGGGGTTTCGCCATCGGCGGTCAGCCCCATCTCGGTATTGGCTTCGGCCTCGGCGTCGGTCACTTCCGTGTCCGTGTTCATGGCGTCGGCCGGCGGATCGACCGGCGCTTCCATGTCGCCGTCGCCATCGTTGGTGACTTCCTGATCAACGCCGATTTCGGCGTCGCTTTCCACAACCGTTTCCGGCTGGGTTTCGTCATCGACGGTGGGCTGGGCCATGGCGTCCATGTCCGTCTCCGCGCCCATATCCATTTCGGCGTCAGGGCCGGCTTCCACGCCGGTATCGGCTTCGACATCCATGTCCATGTCGCCGGAATCGGTTTCCGCGGTCATGTCCGCGCCCACATCGGCGGCGATGCCGGCGTCAGGCTCCGGCGCGTCGATTTCCGGCGCTTCCATTTCCATTTCCAGGCCGGTTTCAGCGTCGGCGTCCATCTCGGTCTTCGCCGTCATCCAGGCGTCGTATTCGGTCTGGGAGAGACCTTCGCTGGAATCGGTGTCGTAGATATCGAAATCGGCTTGCGTGACGGCCTTGGATTCGGCTTGAATTTCTTCAAGCGAAAGCTCGCCGTCGGCGTTCGCATCGAGGGCGGCAAAGGCGCTGTCATCCTGCGCATTGGCGGAAAACGCCATGAGCGCAATGGTGGCGGTCGCTGCAAAAAGGGACTGGGTCTTCATTTTGGGTCTCCAGGCTTCAAAAAGCCGCGCGCGCCGCCCGTCCGGTGGGCCGCCGCGTGGCGCTATTGTCTCATTGTGCCTGGATAAACGACTCAACGGCCCTTCCCGTTCCCTGCGATACGGGGCGGGCGTGAATCCTAGTCGAAGAGCTTGGAAACGGATTCGTCGTGCGCGATGCGGCGGATGGCCTCGCCGATCAGGGGGGCGACGGTCACCTGGCGGGTATTGCGGGCCGCCTTGCCGTCTTCGGGCATCTGGATGGAGTCGGTCACGACCAGCTCGGTCAGCTCCGAATTCGCGACCTTGTTCCAGGCGCTGTTGGACAGCACGCCGTGCGAGGCATAGGCGCTGACCTCCACCGCGCCCTGTTCCTTCAGGGCGGCGGCGGCGTTCACCAGCGTGCCGCCGGAATCCACCATGTCGTCGAACAGGATGCAGCGGCGGCCCGAAACGTCGCCGATGATGTTCATTACCTCGGACTCGCCGGCCTTGGGACGGCGCTTGTCGACGATGGCGATATCGGCGCCGATGCGGGCGGCCAGCTGGCGCGCGCGGACCACGCCGCCAACGTCCGGCGAGACGATCATCATGTTCTCGATATCGTATTTCTTGCGGATATCGTCCTCCATCACCGGGGTGGCGAAGAGGTTGTCGGTCGGGATGTCGAAGAAGCCCTGAATCTGGCCGGCGTGGAGATCCATGGTCAGCACGCGGTCCGCGCCGGCGGCCTCTATCAGATTGGCGACCAGCTTGGCGGAGATCGGGGTGCGGCCGCCGGTCTTCCGGTCCTGACGCGCATAGCCGAAATAAGGGATCACCGCGGTGATGCGCTTGGCCGAGGCGCGGGTCAGCGCATCAATGCTGATCAGCAGCTCCATCAGGTGATTGTTTGCCGGGGCCGAGGTCGACTGGACCATGAACACGTCCTCGCCGCGGACATTTTCGTCGATGGTGACGAAAATCTCGCCGTCGGCGAACGTCTTGACCTGCGCATTGGTCAGCGGGACGTCCAGATAATCCGCGATGGCGGAGGCGAGTTCGGGATTGGCGTTGCCGCACATCAGCTTCATGGGGCGGGGCTCTCCGTCATGGGATCGGCGTCGGGGGTTTCGCCGCGCTCAATAGCAAAGGCCCGGGGCCGCGCAAACTGTGACAATGAAGTGACGCTGTGTTTTTCGCGCGCTCAGGCGCCCTGCGGCGCGGTGGCCAGTTTCAGACCCACAATCCCGGCGAGGATCAGCGCGATAAAGAAGATGCGCGGCCAGGTCGCCGGCTCCTTGAAGAACAGGATGCCGAGCACGGCCACGCCAACCGCGCCGATGCCGGTCCAGACGGCGTAGGCGGTTCCGGCGGGCAAAGCCTGCAAGGCGCGGATCAGCAGGACCATGGAGAGAACCAGCGCGCCGATGCACAGCGCCTTCCACGGCAGGCCGCGGCCCCAGAGATATTTGAAACCCAGCGCCCAGACGATTTCCAGCGCGCCAGCAATCACCAGCAAGCCCCAGGGACCGATCATGTTTTCCTGTCCTTTATGGCGCGCCAGACTTTCAGCGCCTGCGCGGTTTCCGCCACATCATGCACGCGCAGCACGCGCGCGCCGCCCTGCGCCGCCGCGATGGCGGCCGCCACGGAGCCGCCCAGACGGTCCGCCACGGAGTCGGCGGCCGGGTCCAGCAGGGCGATGAAACGCTTTCTGGAGGCCCCGTAGAGCACGGGGAAGCCCAGATCGCTGACCTGGCGCAGGCCGCGCGTGAGAGCGAGATTGTCCTCCAGCGATTTTCCGAATCCGATCCCCGGATCCAGCCAGATATTTTCGCGGCTGACGCCCGCCGCTTCCGCGGCCCCGGCGCGGCCGGTCAGGAAAGCGGCGACATCGGCCACGACGTCGTCATAGGGCGCGAGATCGGCCTGCATGGTCTTGGGGTCGCCGCGCATATGCATCAGGACGATGGGGACGCCCAGCTCCGCTGCGGTGGCGGGGCTGTCGTCAGCGAAGCGAAGGGCGGTCACATCATTCCAGATATTCGCTCCGGCGCCGATGGCGGCGCGGGCGACGGCCGGCTTCATCGTGTCGATGGAGACCGGCGTGGCGCTTTCAGCGCGCAGGGCCTCGATAACAGGAATGACGCGGTCCAGTTCCTCGGCCTCGCTGACAGGATCGGAGCCGGGACGGGTGGATTCACCGCCGATATCGATGATGTTCGCGCCCTGATCGATCATCGCCATGGCCTGACGCATGGCGGCGTCGCGCGCGGCAAATCGCCCGCCATCCGAGAACGAATCCGGCGTGACGTTGAGAATGCCCATGATGGCGGGGCGCTCAGGGGGCAGGAGATCGGCCATGACTCTTGCCCTATCCGTTTTCCGCTTCCGCGAAAAGACTCCTAGCCGCCGACCACGGTGCCGCCATTGGGATGCAGCACCTGTCCGGTCATGTAGCTGGAATCCGCGCAAGCCAGAAACAGGTGACAGGGGGCAACCTCGTTGGGCATGCCGGGGCGGCCCATGGGTGTGTCCGCACCGAACTCCTCAACCTGCCCAGCTTCAAAACTGGCGGGGTTGAGGGGCGTCCAGATCGGTCCCGGCGCCACGCCGTTCACCCGGATGCCCTTGTCTGTCAGTTGCTGACAGAGAGAACGCGTGAAGGCGACCATGCCGCCGCGCGTGACGGAGTAATCCACCAATACGGGTTGGCCTTTATATGCCGTGATCGAGACCGTGTTTACGATGGCGTCGCCCTTCTCCAGATGCGGGAGAGCGTGCTTGGTCATAAAGAAATAGCCCATCACATTGGTCTTCAGCGTGCGCTCGAACTGCTCGGTGGAGATATCCTCCAGATGTTCGTCGACATGCTGCTCGGCCGCGTTATTGACCAGCACGTTGAGGCCGCCGAATTCCCGGACCGTGTCGGCGATAAACTGTTTGCAGAATTTCTCTTCGCCGACATCGCCGCGGCGGCAGAACGCCTTGCCGCCCTCGCGCTCTATCAACGCGACGGTTTTTTTCGCGTCCTCGTCCTCCTCCTCGCCCTTGTAGAGAAAGGCGACATCGGCGCCTTCGCGGGCGAACAGGACGCAAATGGCGCGGCCAATGCCGCTATCGCCCCCGGTTATGATGCACGACTTGCCTTTCAAGCGGTCAGAGCCGCGGAATTTCGGTTCGTAATCGGGCGGCGGATCCAGCTCTGTCTCCCTGCCCGGAAGCGAATCCTGAGACTGGCGCGGCGGACCGCCTTCAAGTTTTTCAATACCGGACATGAAACGGCTCCCTCGAGATCATCCTCAAGGGAGCCGAACGGTGATTCTGCGCGGAGGTTCCCGGCGTCAGGCGCCTTGCGGTTCCGGGTCGATGCCGGGGACGTGGTGGCCGGTGGCTTCGTCCTCGTCAGTGACGGGCAACGCGCTGGTCGGGCCTTCGTCCAGTTCCGGGGGGTCTTCCGGGTCGCGATTGGGAGGCTCGCCGGTTTCCAGCAGGCGATTGATCTCCTCGCCCGACAAGGTCTCGTATTCCAGCAGCGCTTCCGACAGCTTGGTCCAGTCCGCTTCCTTCTCGGTCAGGATGCTGGTGGCGCGGTCATAGCCGCCCGTGACCAGTCCCTTGATCTCCGCTTCGATCCGGCGCGCGGTTTCGGGGGAGATGGAGCGGTTATTGGCGATCTGCTGCCCCAGAAAGACCTCGCCCTGATCCTCGCCATAGGCAATCGGCCCCATCTCGTCCGACAGGCCGTATTCGGTGACCATGGCGCGGGCCAGCTTGGTGGCCATCTGGATGTCGGAGGCGGCGCCGGAGGTCACTTTCTCCTTGCCGAACTTGATCTCTTCCGCCACGCGGCCGCCCATCAGGATGGCCAGACGCGAGGTCATTTCCTCTTTCGTCATCGACATCTTGTCGCCTTCGGGCAGCTGCATGACCATGCCCAGCGCGCGGCCGCGCGGGATGATCGTCGCCTTGTGCACCGGGTCGGCGGACGGGACGTTCAGCGCGACCACGGCGTGGCCGGCCTCGTGATAGGCGGTGAGGGTGCGCTCTTTCTCCGACATGACCATGGAGCGGCGCTCCGGCCCCATCATGACCTTGTCCTTGGCGTCCTCGAACTCCAGCATTGTGACCAGGCGCTTCGACCGGCGGGCGGCCAGAAGCGCGGCCTCGTTGACCAGATTGGCAAGGTCCGCCCCGGAGAAGCCGGGCGTGCCGCGGGCGATGACTTTCGGCTCCACGTCGGAGGAGGTCGGGACCTCCTTCATGTGGACTTTCAGAATCTTCTCGCGGCCCGAAATATCGGGGTTGGGCACCACGACCTGACGGTCGAAACGGCCCGGGCGCAGCAGCGCCGGGTCCAGAACGTCCGGGCGGTTGGTGGCGGCGATCAGGATGATGCCGTCATTGGCCTCGAACCCGTCCATCTCGACCAGAAGCTGGTTGAGGGTCTGTTCGCGCTCGTCATTGCCGCCGCCGAGCCCGGCGCCGCGGGAGCGGCCGACCGCGTCGATCTCGTCGATGAAGATGATGCAGGGCGCGTTCTTCTTGGCCTGTTCGAACATGTCGCGGACGCGGGAGGCGCCGACGCCGACGAACATCTCGACGAAATCCGAGCCGGAAATGGTGAAGAAGGGCACGTTGGCCTCGCCCGCCACGGCGCGCGCCAGCAGGGTCTTGCCCGTGCCCGGCGGGCCGATCAGAAGCGCGCCTTTCGGGATCTTGCCGCCCAGGCGCTGGAACTTGGCCGGGTCCTTCAGGAACTCGACGATTTCCTGCAGCTCTTCCTTGGCCTCGTCGACGCCGGCGACGTCCTCGAACATCTTTCGGCCCTGATGCTCGGTCAGCAGGCGCGCCTTGGACTTGCCAAAGCCCATCGCGCCTTTGCCGCCGCCCTGCATCTGGCGCATGAAGAAAATCCACACCGCGATCAGGAGCAGCATCGGGAACCAGCTGATCAGAATATTGGTCAGCATGTTGCCGTCTTCGGAGGTCGGCTTGGCGGTGATCTCCACGCCTTCGTCATACAGGCGGTCGGCAAGACCGTCCGCGTTGGGCGGAGCGTAGGTGACGAAGCGGGACCCGTCCTGGGTGACGCCGGTGATCTGCTCGCCCGCGATTTCCACGCTCTCGACCTCGCCCGCATCGACGCGGCTGATCATCTCGGAGAAGGGAATCTCGCTGGACGCGCCTTGCTGGGCCGGGGCCTGCAGCAGGTTGAACAGGGCGATAAGAAGCAGAAGGATGATCGCCCAAAGGGCCAGATTTCTCAGCGTCATGGACCTAAACCAGGTTTCAAAGAGCGGCGCTCGCCGCGAATTTCAGAGTCCGAATGTGGGGCGCCGGAACGCCCTTCGCCACCCGGACCCGCAGTTTTTGCGCCAAGCCGCATATGCGCCAGCCGCGCAGGGGCCAGATAATCCAGCCCCGCAAGACCTGCATTATAGTCCAGAAGCGGCGCTGCGGCGATATGCGCGCCCCGCATCAGCACAGGCAGGGTCGCTCGCGCGCGTTCCGGCAGGCCGCTCAGGCGATTGCGGGCGGCGGCGGGCAGCGCGGACGCATTGCGCCCCAGCGGCGCCGCTGTCAGGCCCGCCTCCCGGGCCGTGATCTGATAGCGTCCGTCCCAGTCGGCGGGGTTATCAAGCGTAAGCGGCAAGGGCGGCAGAGCGGATTTGTCCGAACGGCCCAGAACCGCACCGGAATCCCGCGTGGCGTGAAGCGCGCCGCCGTCCAGCCACAGAAGCGCGCCGCCCAGCGTCAGGCTTGCCGCCTCGCCGCCTGTCAGGGCCTCTGCCGCCTGATCAGCGCGGTCCCGCGCGGGCGGATGCGCCTGCCCCGAAACCGCCGCGATCAAACCCTGCAGCGCGCGGCCCGCAAGCGGCGCGGGGGCGTCACGAAGAACCGCAAGCGGGATACGCGCCCAGCCTTCCGGGCGAAACTCGGCTTCGGTAAGAATGGCGGCGGCGCCCGCATCCTCCCGGTCCGCGAGGCGCCGGGCGGAGTCCGCAAGCAAGGCGAGGCGTTCGGGAGCGATCCCCGCAGTCTCAAGCCGGGCCAGCGCGCCGCGGATGCGGATGCGTTCAAACCGGGCGTTCTCGTTGGCCGGATCCTCGATCCAGCTGATCTCGCCCTCCTGCAGGCAGGCGCGCAGGGCGTCGCGGCGGCTGTCCAGAAGCGGCCGGACGATTTCCAGCTCCCGCCCCTGCGGCCAGAGCGGATGCGGGCCGCGCCGCGTCATCCCGGCCAGCGCACGCCAGTGGCCGCCGCGCGCCGCGCGCATCCACACCGTTTCGGCCTGATCGTCCAGCGTGTGACCGGTAAGGATGATGCTGGCTTTGAAATCCCGCGCGGCGTCCGCGATCAGGGCGTGGCGCGCCTGCCGGGCGGCGGCCTGCACGCCGGTTTCCGGTTTCTCGCCGCGCCAGCCGATGATTTTGGCGTCCAGACCCATGTGACGGGCCGCTGTGGCGGCGAATTCGGCGTGATCGGCGGAATGCGGCGCAAGCCCGTGATCGATGATAATTGCGCGAAGGGCGACGCCGGAAGCGTCCGCCCAGGGCTTGGCTAGCCGGGCCAGCGCCATGGAATCGCCGCCGCCGGACAGCGCAATCACGGCGCGGTCCGCGCCGGCGGTCAGCCGGGTCAGACGCCCGGCGATATCATCAGAAAGTGGAACGTCCCCGGTCAGCTGCAGCCCGCGCGGCTGCGCTCGCGGCTGGCGGCCTGGAGCACGGAGTCGCTGGCTTGCGGGAATTGCTGGGCCACAGCGCCCAGCGTCTGACAGGCGTCGTTCTTCTGGCCCATATCGACCAGCGCCACGCCCAGCTGCACCATGGCTTCCGGCGCGCGCGGACCGCCGGCCTGCATGGCCTGCATCAGGGATTCGGCCGCGATGGCGGACTCGCCCTCGATCAGTTGCAGGCGGCCGACCCAGAAATAGGCCTCGCCCCGGCGCGGATCGTCCGGCGCGGCGGCCAGGAAATCCTGATAGGCGCCGCGGGCCGCGCCGTAATCGCCTTCATTGAGGCGGGTCTGGGCCTGGGCGAAGAGAAGGTCCGGGTCCGCGTTCATGTCGCGCGAATCCATCACGCTGGAGCCGAGCGGCCGGGTGGCGGCGCGTTTGGCCTCCGCATTGGGGTCGTCCGGATTGACGATGGCGACATCGGCGTCCGGGTCGTCGACAAGGCTGACAGGACCGCGATCGCCCGAACCGCCGGAATTGCTGGAATAATTGCGCGCGCCGTTATTGCCGTTGAAGGCTTCCTCGCCCTCGCCGCCCGCTGCGCCGCCGCGGTCCATCACCGCGAACATGTCCTCCTGCAGCGCCTCATACTGACGCTTCAGCTGGCGGTTCTCGTATTTCACCTCCTCGACCTGGGAGGTGAGGTTCTGGATTTGCCGCTCCAGATCATCGACGCGCGTCAGCATGCGCACGGCCGCCGGGTCGCCCGACATCTGGCGGGATTCCATCTGGCGCATCGTGGCTTCGACCGCGCGAAGGCGTTCGTCCAGTTCGCGGCGGCTCTGGGCCGAGGCGTCCTGAGGCAGGGAGACGGCGACAAGGGCGAAAATCAGGAATGTGGTCAGTGCGCGCATGGGTCGTCCATTAGGCAATAGGGTTGGCGAAACTATGGCCGGGCCGGGCCGGAACGCAAACGGCGCCCGGCGGGGAGGTCCCGGCGGGCGCCGTATTTCAAGCGTCGTCAGCCGCGAACGGCCTTTCCGCTACGCGTCTCCTAGCTGGAGACGGCGCCGGAGACGATGTTGCTGGTCGCATTCCTGTTCAGAGCCCAGCACTCCTGCGAAGACGCAGAGCAGACCGGGCGTTCTTCACCGTAGGACACCGTGGACAGACGCGAGGGATCGATCCCGCGCGACACCAGATAGTCCTTCGCCGAGTTGGCGCGGCGCGCCGCCAGGGCGAGGTTGTATTCGCGCGTGCCGCGTTCGTCGGCGTGGCCGCCGACCAGAACGGTCACGTTCGGATATTCCTGAAGCCAGGCGGCCTGACGGTCGAGCGTCGCGCGGCCTTCGCTGTCCAGCTGATAGGAGTCGAGTTCGTAGAAAACGCGGTCGCCCGCATTCTCGACGAAATCGGCTTCGGTTCCGGGAACCGGACCGCGATCGATATTGGCGTTGGGATCGCCGCGATCAGTGGTCTGGGGCGGTTGAGACGGCGTGGTATCCACCGGCTCGTCTTTTTTGGCGCAACCGGCGGCCACGAGGGCGGCGGCGGCAAACAAGGCAATCTGGAACTTCATGGGATTCCCCTTGAACAAAAAACTTTTCTTTCGGGCGAGCGTCTGCACGGCATCCGTCAGCCCCGTCAACGTTGCGATCCGGGCAACCGGACCGCGCGCTATCGCATTACGCCGTGCGCGCCCTTCCAGAACGGCATTCTACGCGAGAAACGCAACGGAGTTCCAACGATTTCTATAAATTCCCTTTTCAGGCGAGTGTCAGTCCAACAGCGGCGACCACGCCGGATCGGAGGCCGAGCCGGGCGTATTCACCCGGCGCAGGTTCTGGCCGGTCAGGTCAATGCTCCAGATGGAGGGTTCGCCGCCCCGCTCTTCACGCCAGAACATGATCACCCGGCCATTGGGCGCCCAGGTGGGGCCTTCGGCGCGGAACCCGTCGGCCAGCAGGCGCTCGCCTGACCCGTCGGAGCGCATGACGCCGATGGCGAACCGGCCGCCCGTAATCTTGGTGAAGGCGATCAGGTCGCCGCGCGGAGACCAGACCGGGGTGGCGTAGCGCCCCTCGCCGAAACTGATCCGCTCCACGCCCGAACCGTCGGCGTTCATGATGTAGAGCTGCTGCGAACCGCCGCGGTCGGATTCAAACACCACGCGGTCGCCTTCCGGGGAGAAGGTGGGAGAGGTGTCGATGGACTGGCCGAAGGTGAGGCGCGTCATCTGGCGCGAGCGCAAATCCATCACATAGATGTCGGTATTGCCGGCCTCCTCCAGCGACATGACCACTTTCGATCCGTCGGGGGAGAAGCGCGGGGCGAACGTCATATTGCCGATATTGCCCAGCGTCTCGTGGCGGCCGGTTTCGATATCGAACAGATGAATCTGCGGCTTGCCGGTGCGGTAGCTCATATAGGTGATCATCTGGTTCGACGGCGAGAAACGCGGCGTCAGCACCGTGTAATCGCCGCTGGTCAGGAACTGCATATTGGCGCCGTCCTGATCCATGATCGCCAGGCGTTTCACGCGATTCATCTTGTCCCCGCTTTCGGAGACAAAGACGATGCGGGTGTCGAAATAGCCCTCTTCGCCGGTCAGGCGCTTATAGATCTGGTCGGAGACCTTGTGCGCGATCCGCCGCCACAGATCGGGCGTGGCGGTGAAGGACAGGGCCAGGATTTCCTCCTCGCCATAGACGTCCCACAGGCGGAAGGCGACGCGCATGCGCGACTCCGACTGAAGCTCCACTTCGCCGGTCAGCAGGGCCTGGGCGTTGATCAGCCGCCAGTCCTGAAAGCGCGGACGCACATTGAAGTCCTGGATGTCCTCGACGAAGGCCTCCTGGGAGATCGGCTCGAACAGGCCGGACCGCTCCAGATTATTGGTGACCACGCCGGCGATGTCGGCGCCCAGATCGGCGGCCTCGGGCGTATCGCCCATGAACGGGTCGACCGCGACGGGCAGCGGATTCAGGTGGCCCTTGTTGATGTCCACTTCGATCTGGGCGTGCGCGGGCGCAACCACCAGAAGGACCGGGAGGAGGACAAGCATCAGAAAGCGTTGCATGGACATCTCTCTCATCGTTTCGCCGCCAGACGGGCGGGCAATGTGTAGCGCAGTCAGTTCGACGCGTCGAAGTTCATCGTGATCTCGCGCCAGGCGGAATATTTGTCAGCAGGAAGGAAAGAATATGGCGCGCACTGTTGCACCGCGCGCACAGCCCGCTCCCCCGCCAGCCGCAAATAAGGATCGCCTGACAGGCGAATCCGGTTGGCGTTCAGAAGCTGCGGCTGGGAGGCCAGCGTGCCGTCCCGGTTGAGCTGAACGCGCACGGAGACCGCCAGTTCTTCCGGATTGGGCGCGTCCAGCGGCGCGCGCCAGCATTCCAGCATGCGGCGGCGCAGGGCGTCATATTCGGAAATCGTCATGTCGGTGCCGAGCCCGGCGGCCGGGCGCGCCTCCTCGGCGCGTTCGGGCGGGGTGTCGCCGGAATCCTCGCGCCGGTCAGGGGGGCGCTGCTCCTCCTTGGCCTTGTCGACCAGGGAGGCGATGCGGTCGAGATTGAACTCTTCCTTTTCCGGCTCGGGTTCGGGCTCAGGCTCCGGTTCAGGTTCTTCCTCAACCGGCTCCTCGTCCGGGGCGTCGATGACTTCCGGCTCGGCCTCGGGCTCTTCCTCGACCGGCTCGGGTTCGGGGGCCGGAGCTTCCTCGACCTGTTCGGCGGGCGGCTCCTCGTCCGGGGTTTCCTCGACGGCCGGCTCCGGCTCTTCCACCGGTTCGGGCTCCTCGTCCTCCACCGCGGCGCGGATATTGGTCTCCTCGCCGATCGTCACCAGCTCGATCGGGACCACCGGCACGGGGGAATCGTCCACCGTCTTTGCGGCATAGGGCAGCGCGATCAGCCCGCCGGTGATCAGCACGGCGTGCCCGATAATGGATAAGGGCAGTCCGGCGCGCATCGGTCTTTATTCGTTTTCGGTGGTTTCGGTCGGGTCTGTGACCATGCCGATATTGGTAAAGCCCGCCGAATTCAGCCGCGCCATGACGCGCATGACCTTGCCGTACTCAACGGCGTTGTCGCCGCGCACGAAGATGCGCTCCTGATAACCGGCCTCCGACATGGCGGAGAGACGCGGCACCAGTTCCTCCATCGGAATTTCGGTCTCCTGAAGGAAGATCGTTCCGTCCGGCTGGATGGTGATGGTCAGGGGTTCCGAATCCGCCGACAGGGCCTTGGCCTCTGTCTTGGGCAGGTCCACCGGCACGCCGACGGTCAGCAGCGGCGCTGTGATCATGAACACGATCAGCAGCACCAGCATGACGTCGACCAGCGGCGTGACGTTGATCTCGGCCCGGGGGCGGAAACGCCCGCCGCCGCGCCCGCGCGGTTGATGAGTGACTCCGGCTCCCATCAGCGCCGCCCGTGGATGCGGCGGGACAGGATCGCCGACAGCTCGTCCGCATAGCCTTCAAGACGCACGGCGTATCTGGAGATGTCGGTGGAGAACTTGTTGTAGAAAATCACCGCCGGGATGGCCGCGACCAGGCCCAGCGCGGTGGCGAACAGCGCCTCCGCGATACCGGGCGCAACGACGGCGAGATTGGTGTCGCGCGAGGCGGCGATGGCGCGGAAAGAGTTCATGATGCCCCAGACCGTGCCCAGCAGGCCCACGAACACCGACACCGAGCCGATGGAGGCCAGCGCGCCGAGACCGCTTTCGAGATTGGAAATTTCCCGCTGCACGGCGACGTTCATCACGCGGTCGATGCGTTCCCGCAGGCTCAGCATCTGGCCTTCGGAGGTAGAGTCCTTCGACTCCCGCCATTCGGACATGGCCGCGGCGAAGACCCGGCTCATCGGGTCGCGCGGCTTGGCGGCGAAGGTGTTGTTCAGATCGTCCAGAGAGCGGCCGGCCCAGAAATCATCCTCGAACCGGCGCGCCTTGCGGCGCAGGCCCATCAACTGGAACTGCTTGTCCAGAATAATGGCCCAGGACCAGATCGAGGCGAGCGCCAGCCCGATCATCACGGCCTTGACGATAATATCGGCCCTGAAAAACAGGCCGATGAACGAATAGTCGGCTTCGCCGGGGCCGAGCGCGGCGGGTCCGGCGGCGGCCAGCATCAGAATGTCCATCTAGGCGGGTCTCCCCATGGTTAATTCTCTCGCGAGTCGCGGGTTATTCTTGGGCCGCCGCGCGCCCGGTCAAGTTCAGCTTCGTTTCGCGGCTGATTATGACGATTTCAGGACGGATCGGGCGTGGCGGATTATCTGTTCGCTTACTGTTGCAGGAAGGCGACGCGGACGTCCTGCAAAATCGATGCAAGCCGCCTCCACGCTCCCTTCCATCAGCATGGCCTCTTTCCGCAGGATACGCTGCTCCATCTTCAGTCTCGCCCCGCGCGCATCGACCAGCCGTGTTTCCACAATCAGGGCGTCGTCGATCCGCGCCGGGGCATGAAATTTCAGGTTCGCTTCCCGGATGGCAAAGCCCAGAGGCGGATCAAGTTCCGCCAGCGCCGCATGCGCCACGCCTGCGCAGCGCAGGAAATCGGTGCGGCCGCGCTCCATGAATTTCAGATAATTGGCGTAATAGACAACGCCGGTGAAATCGGTGTCTTCGTAATAGACGCGCACGGGCAGGCGGTGCAGGCCGTCTTCGATCCGGCCCTGAGCCGGCTGCTCTTTTCCGCTCATGGTCTATTTCTCGCCGAACAGGCCGGCCTGCGGGCCGCTGGGCGGCGGGGTCAGGCCCATATGTTCATAGGCGCGGGGGCAGGCGACGCGGCCGCGCGGGGTGCGCATGACAAAACCTTCGCGCACCAGAAACGGCTCGATCACTTCCTCAATGGCGTCGCGCGCTTCCGCCAGCGCCGCGGCCATGGTCTCCACGCCGACAGGGCCGCCGCCGAACATCTCCGCCAGGGCTTTCAGGTAGCGGCGGTCCTGCCGGTCCAGCCCGATAGCGTCCACGCCAAGCCGTTTCAGCGCCTTGTCAGCTTCGGCGCGGTCGATCATTTCCGCGCCGTCGCTTTCGGCGAAGTCGCGCACGCGGCGCAGCAGGCGCCCGGCGACACGCGGCGTGCCGCGGGCGCGGCGGGCGATTTCCAGCGCGCCTTCCTCGCTGAGCGGCGCGCCCAGCTTGCGCCCCTGCCGGGCGACGATATGGGCCAGCTCCTCGACTTCATAAAAATCCAGCCGCACGGGCACGCCGAAACGGTCGCGCAGGGGCGTGGCCAGAAGCCCGGCGCGGGTGGTGGCCCCAATGAGTGTGAAGGGAGCCAGGCCGACCTTCACCGAGCGGGCCGACGGCCCCTCCCCGATAATCAGGTCCAGCTCGAAATCCTCCATCGCCGGATAGAGGACCTCTTCGACCGCCGGGTTGAGGCGGTGGATCTCGTCAATGAACAGGACGTCGCGCGGCTCCAGATTGGTCAGCAGCGCGGCGAGGTCCCCCGCCTTGGCGAGGATCGGGCCGGACGTGGAGCGGAAATTCACCCCCAGCTCCCGCGCCGTGATCTGCGCGAGCGTGGTCTTGCCAAGGCCCGGCGGGCCGGACAGCAGGACATGATCCAGCGCCTCGCCGCGATTGGCGGCGGCGCGCACGAACACTTTCAGATTGCCGACCGGATCGCGCTGGCCGACGAATTCATCGAACGTTTCTGGGCGCAGCGCCTTGTCGCGGCCGTCATCGTCCTGACGTTCGCCGGATATGAGACGGTCTTCCTCGCTCACCGGGCCAGCTCTTTAAGCGCGGCTTTCAGGACGGCGTCGAGTTCGGGGTCATCGCCGGCGTCCGCCAGCGCCTCGGCCACGGCGCGTTGGGCGTCGGTGCGGTCATAGCCAAGATTGGTGAGCGCCGAGACGGCGTCCAGCCGCACGCCGGAAGCCGCGGCGGCGGGCGAATTGGGCGCCGCGCCTGGCCCAGAGGGCGCGGGCGCGGCGGCAAGGCCCCGCCCGGAAGGCGGCGCCTTGTCCTTGAGTTCGGATACCACGCGGGCGGCCAGCTTCTTGCCGACGCCATGGGCGCGGGACACCGCGCCGGCGTCTTCCAGCGCGGAGGCGTTCATCAGGTCGTCCGGGGTCAGGGCGTCGAGGATCGCGGCGGCGACCTTGGAGCCAACGCCCGGCACTTCCTTCAGGCGGGCGAACCAGGCGCGTTCGCCCTCGCTGGCAAAGGCCCAGAGCTTGAAGGCGTCCTCGCGCACCTCGGTCTCGATATGCAGCTCCGCCGCCTCGCCGATCTGGAGATTGCGCAGCGTCCGCGCCCCGGCGAAGACCAGATAGCCGACCCCGTGGACGTCCAGGATCGCCTCGCCCTCGCCGATCGTGTCGACGACGCCTTTCAGTTTGCCGATCACGAGGCGGCCGCCAGACGGTCGCGCGTCAGCCCGGTGTGCGCGTGGCAAATCGCAACGGCCAGCGCATCGGCCGCGTCCGCCGTCGCGCGGCAGCCGGGCAACAGGACGGAGACCATGGAGGCCACTTGGCTTTTCTCCGCGCCGCCCGTGCCGACGACCGATTTCTTGATTTCCCGCGCGGCGTATTCGGCCACCGGCAGACCGGCGCGCGCCGGGGCCAGCAGCGCCATGGCGCGGGCCTGCCCCAGTTTCAGGGCGGACGATGCGTTCTTGGCCATGAAGGCTTCCTCGACGGCGGCGTGATGGGGCGCGTGTTCGGCGATCAGCGCATCCAGCGCGTCAAACAGCACACAGAGCCGGTCTGACATGGCCGCATCGGTCGGCGGCGCAATCACGCCATGGGCGACATGGGTCAGCCGCGCGCCCTCGACCGTGACGACGCCCCAGCCGCACCGGCGCAGGCCGGGGTCCACCCCCAGAATGCGAATCGCTCCCCGCATGGGGCCATCATAAACGAGAACGTAAAGGAAACGTCGATAGGCGCGGCGGAGATTTCAGCGCGGACGCGCAGCGCGCGTCAGGTCAAAATGAAAGAGGCCGCTTTCGCGGCCCCGTTTCTTCGCCTGACATGTAAAAGCGTAATGCCTAGTGATTGCGGTATTTCTGGACGCGCGTGGTGCGCAGGCCGGCGAGGCCGTGATCGTCCAGGCTGCGCTGCCAGGCGAGGAATTCCTCGACCGTCAGGCGGTAGCGGGTGCAGGCGTCCTCCAGGCTGAGGAGGCCGCCACGGACCGCGGCGACGACTTCCGCCTTGCGGCGGGCGACCCACCGGCGGGTTTCCGGCTTGGGAAGATCAGCCAGGGTCAGCGGGCTGCCATCGGGTCCCATAACGTAATTTTCTGTTCGGCGCGGATTCATGGTCGGTCAGCCAATTCCCTTGTTTGTTATGACGTATGTCTTACCCCAAGCGTCCTAACAATCGGCTAAAGCAATCATCGACCATCGAGTCGATTTGTTAGCTTAATCATATGGTTAACGCCGGCTGAATCGGCTCAGCCGGCGTCTCCCATGCCCCCTCAATTACCGCTTCATCCGGATCAGCTCGTCGAGCATTTCGTCGGCGGTTGTGATGATTTTCGAGCTGGCCGAATAAGCCCGCTGAGTCTTGATAAGATTGGCGAATTCGGTCGCCAGATCGACGTTCGACGCCTCCAGAGTCGCCGAAGAGATTATTCCGGCGCCGCCGGTCTTGGGCACCTTCAGGGAGAAGTCGCCGGAGTCCCCAGAGATGCGGTAGGCGCCGCCGACTTCGGAGATCAGCCCGTTAGGATTCGGGAAGGTCGCCAGCGGCAACTGATAAACTTTCCGCACCACGCCGTCGCCGAAGGACGCCACGACGAAGCCTTCGTCATCGATGGAGATGGACGGATTATCGTTGAAGGCCGAGCCGTCAATGGCGGTGGAAACCAGCACGGACGGGCTGTCGAACTGGGTCAGGCCGCCGGTCTCGCCCGGGCCGCCGAGATTCAGCGCCACGGTCTGGGGCGATTCCACGCCGGTGGAGGCCGCCCAGGGAATGTCCAGAGACGCCGGAAGCGTGGTTCCCCCCGCATCGATCTGGCCGTTGGCGTCGAACGTCACGATACCGGTCGCGATCTGGCCGTCGACCAACGGCGGCGCGCCATTCACGTCGCCCGGCGGATCGGAATAGACCTCGACATGCCATTCGTTCGGATTGGCGCTGGATTTCAGGAAAGCGAGATTCAGCGTGCGCGAACCGCCCTGGGAGTCGTAAACGGTGATGGTGCGCGTGAAGTCCGGATCCACGGCGCCGGAGGCCATGTTGTTGGCCGTGGCGGTGGCGTCATAGGTGGCTTCCGCGGCGCTGATCTCTGTCGAGGCGCGCAGATTGGCGTTGATCTTGACGTTGCTGGTGGCCTCCGCGACGCCGGAGATGGAGCCGATATCCACCGGCTCGAGCGCGGTCAGGTCGGACGGGTTCGCCGTGACGCTGCCGTCCGGATTCACCGGCCAGCCTTGCAGATAATAGCCCGAGGAATTCACCAGCAGGCCGCTTTCATCGACATTGAAGGAGCCAGCGCGGGTGAACAAATAGTCCGAAGCCTGCCCGGTGGAGGCGGTCGGGCTGACCACGAAGAAGCCGGCGCCGGAAATGGCGAGGTCGGAGCTGTTGCCCGTGGCGGTCAGCTGGCCCTGCGTGTTCACCAGCTGGCGCGTCGTGGATTTGACGCCGCCCGCGGAATAGGAGCTGGAAGCCGAGGAATCGGCCTGGAACAGAGAGTCGAACAGGGTGTCGGTCCGCTTGTAGCCGACCGAGTTCACGTTCGCGATATTGTCCGAAATCGCGGCCAGGGCGCTGGAGTTTGCGGCCAGGCCGGTCGTTCCGGCGAGAAGCGCAGAGTTGATGGACATTGGAGAGTGCTCCCTTTGTTTGTGTCCTTATGTGAGGGAGCGCGTTTTGCGCTTTGTTTTCATTTCGCTCCCGTTTCCGGCGTTCTTGCCGATGGGGAGCGCCGGCCGTTTATTCAGGCGGCCGGGTCTTCAGTGGCGGGGGCTTGCGCCTCCCGCAAATCCTTGACCGATCCGAGCGCGACACGAAGGTCGCCGATCAGGAGGGCCGGCTCGGCCCCCGTGAAATCGGCGCCGGTGACGCGGCCAGTAACGGTGGTTCTGGCGGTAATCTTGTCGCCGTCCTCGTTCAGGGCGGTGACCTTCATCGTGTAGACGCCGTCTTCCAGCGGGTCCCCGTTATTGTCGGTTCCGTCCCAGACAAATTCGTGATCGCCGGATTCCAGCGCGCCTTCAGTCTCGAAGACCACGCGCCCCTTCTCGTCGGTCACGACCAGCTTATTTTCGGCCGCGTCCTGCGGCAGGTTGTAAGACCATTTCGCCTGGCCATCGATCAGCGGAGACTGGTTGGAAAACACCGTCGCCTCGCGGCCCAGATAGCTGGCGGTGGAGCCGAACGCGGCCGCGTATTGCAGGCCGATCATCGTCTCCAGGCTTTCATTCTGCTTGATCTGCTGCTCGACGCCGGAGAACTGGACCAGCTGGGTCATGAACTCGGTCGATTCCAGCGGATTGAGCGGGTCCTGATTCTTCATCTGCTCGGTCAGCAGGGTCAGGAAAGTCTCGAAATTATTGGCCAGTGACGCGGAGGCGTTGGTGGCGCCCGCCGCCTGTCCCTGTGATGCGATGCCGCCGATATCCATGGGGGCCTCCTTAAATCCTGACGCTCATGCCGCCGCGGGCGGCAAGGCGGAAGCCAAAGGCGTCCACGCTGCGCTCGACGGGGGTTTCGATCCGGGCTGTGGCCTCGGCCGCGCCATCAGCCGAGGCGATGGCCGGGGCGTTCGATCCGCCGCCCTGCCGCTGCGATCCGAATTGTCCGCCGGCATTATCCTGACGCAGGCCGAACTGCAGGCTGTCCTGCTGCAAATCCAGACCGGAATCGGCCAGGGCGCGCTCCAGCGCGCGGGCGGCCTGTTTCAGATCGGTGAGGGTTTCGGGGCGCTCGGCCAGCAGAATGGCATGGGCTTTCTTGTCGGCGCCGATTTCCAGCCGCACCTCGACCTTGCCCAACTCCGGCGGGTCCATACGGATCTCGAAGCGGCGGGAGCCATTATTGGCCTGCCGCGCAATATCCTTGGCCATGCGCGCCACGGCCGCCGCGTCGACATGCGGACCCGGGCGGGTCTGGGCCTGTTGCGTGGCGGCGCTGCGATCGGCGCGGGCGCCATCGGCGGCGCGATTCATCGTGTCCATCGCCCAATCGCCTTCGGGGTCGGCCATCTGACCGCCGTCACCCAGCTTTTCATTCATCGCGGCGGCCGCGACGGCGGTTTCCATGACAGGGGCCACGGCGCCGGGAGTTGTTGCAGACGGCGCGGAGGCCGCTGCCGTCTGGGGCGCGCCTGTTTCCGCGCCGCGATTGGCGCCGGCGGACTGACCGCCCGCGCGTTGCGCGTTCGCAGCGGCGTGGGCGGCGGCCAGCTGGGCGCCCGGCGTGGCGGAAGCCGCGCCCGTCGCGCTCTGGCGAATGGAAAGATTGAGCTTGCCGGCATCAGCGTCACCGGCCGCGGCGGCCGCCGCCTGGGCCAACGTTCTTGACGACTCTCCGTTCGACTGCGGGGCGGATTGCGCCGCGGTCTGAGCGGTTGCGGATTTCCCCGCCCCGGCCGCCGTTTGTGCATTGGCGGCGGACGGGTCAGCCTTGACAGCGACAGCGTCCGGCGCGGTCCGGCCCGCGCGGCTGCCAAAGCGGGATTCTATATTGCGCGCAAACTGTGCGGCAGCGCCTTCAGTCAGGGCGCCCGGGACCGGCAGCGCCGCACGGTCTGTCGGGTTGCCGATCACCGCGCCGGTTTTGGGGTCTGTGACCGGGACAACGCCGGGCTGTTCATCCGGAACGGGCAGCAGGGAGGGCGTGGTGTCGCCCGTCGCGGGCGGCTTCACGGTGATATCCCCGCCGGTCGGGGAGCCGCCATTATAATTAGGCTGCGCGCCGTCGGGCGAGATCGTGACATTGGCGAACAGGGCGCGGCGCGCGGCGGCTTCCGCCTGATGCGCTTCACGCGCGGCCATATTGTTCATCAGTTTGTGGGCGAAGCTGTTCAGGCGCATGGGGTCGCCCGCCGTGCCGCGGAAATCGCCCATTTCGGTGTTGCCGCGCACGAATGTCTTCGACCAGCGCAGACCCATCAGGGTGTTCAGGGTTTCCTGGTGCCCGGCCTGGGCCGCGGCGCGCTCGGCCAGCTCTTCATCGGACAGAAGCTGATAGCCCGGCGCCGAGGCAGCGGCGGCCTCGGGATTGGTGGCGACCGCCGCGGCGGCGTCTTCAGTTTCAGCGCCGGTGGTTTCAGCGCCGCCGCCAGACGAACCGGCCTTGCCGCTTTCGGAAGACGCGCCCGCGCCCGTGGAAGCGGCGGCTTTGAGGGTGCGCGCCAGGCCGCCATTATAATTGGCTTTGCCCGCGCCCGCCTCGCCGGTCGCCGCGGATCCCGCATTGGACAGCATGGAGGAGAACAGGCTGGCGTTCTTTCCGCCAGTCTTGCCTGTGGAGGCGGAGCCCCCCGTCGCGCCGGCGAAAACCAGATTCAGGAGATTGGCTGCGTCCATTGTGCGTATTTCCGCGTCTACCCTGTCCTGAGCGCACCCCGCGCCCGGTCCCTGCCTGACTTCAGCAAGGAGCAAGCCAGTTTTCAAAAACGCATAACTTATTGTTTTAACTGTCTATTTTTTGATTCACGTTTTTCAACCCGCCATTCTTGCCGGGTCGATTCTACCCCCCTGAGGGAAGAGTTTTCCGCCCCCGCCATTGCGGCACGCCGCTTGAAACAGAGTCCGCCAGAGCACTGCGCGGGCTGACGTCGCGCGGCAAAAGAAACGCGAAGAAACGCAAGAATGACAATGAGTTACGGGAAATCAGGCGCGCCCTCCGCTCTCAAGCGGACGGGCGGTTCTTGCCGGGCTCCACGGAAGTTCTTGCCGGGAAGGCGGGTTTGACGCGATGAGCATCAACGGAGTTCTTGGAAACGCCCTGACCGGTCTGCTGACAAGCCAGACCGCGATGCGCAACACCTCCAATAATATCGCCAATGTGAACACGCCCGGCTATGCGCGCGTCGATACGCAGTTTTCCGCGCGGTCCTATGCCGGCATCGGGGCCGGAGTGGAAATCGGCACGATCCGCCGCGTGGTCAGCGAATTTCTGGACGGCTCCGCCCTGCGCACAACTTCAGGGGCGAGCGAAGCGGAAACGCGCGCAGACCTGCTGGACCGCGTGCAGGCCCAGTTCGGTTCGCCGGATGATTCCGGCTCCATCTTCGCGCGGCTGCAATCCACCTTCACCAAGATCGGCGCGGCCGCGCTGGACCCCGCCAGCATCGCCGGACGCCAGTCCGCCATCAGCCAGGCCGAGCAGCTGTTCGATGAATTCTCCCGCCTGTCGGCCGAGATCCGGACGGTGCGCGCGGAAACCGACGCGCGGATCGGGGATTCCATCGGCAAGGTCAATTCCCTGCTGACCGAGATTCACGACATCAATGCCCAGATTTCCCGTCTGCACGCCTCGGGCGGCGATGTGACGGGTCTGGAAAACCGCCAGTCACAACTGATCGACGAGTTGTCGAAATATGTCGATGTGCGCACACAGGCCGGGTCGTCCGGCGGGGTGATCGTACGCACGGGCGACGGGGTGGAGCTGGTCGGCCAGACGCTGAAGACGTTTGAATATAACGCCTCCGGACAGGGCGGACTGAACGCCGCCTATTCCGCCATCACGCTACGCAGCGAAAACGGCACGGCCATCAATATCGAACCGCACATCCAGTCCGGCGAATTGCGCGGCCTTCTGGACGTGCGCGATCACGAACTTCCGGAACTCGCCGCCGAGTTGTCGGAGTTGGCGGCAGGCAGCGCCGATGCATTGAACGAGGCGCATAACAACGCCACCGCCGTTCCCGCGCCCGCCAGCCTGACGGGCCGCAATACCGGCCTTATGGCGGGCGATGCGTTGAACTTTTACGGGGCGACGACCGTGGCCATCACCAATGCGGACGGTACGCTGGCCCGGCGCGTGGATATCGATTTCGACGCCGGAACCCTGTCCGTCGATGGCGGCGGCGCCACGCCCATCGGGGGCGGCACGGTGGGCGATCTGGTCACCGCGCTGAACACCGCGCTGGGCGGCAGCGGGTCGGCCAGCTTCACGAACGGATCGCTGCAGATTTCCGCAGCCGGGGGCGGCGGCGTCTCCATGCTGCAGGACGAGGCCAATCCCAGCGATCGCGGCGGGCGCGGCTTCTCTCATTTCTTCGGGTTGAACGACATGATCGTGTCGGAGCGCCCGGCCTTCTTTGAGACGGGTCTCAGCGACGCCGACGCGCACGGATTCACGCCGGGGGAGACCCTGACATTCCGGGTGACCGGCGCGAACGGAACGGTGCGCGACATCGACGTGACGGTGGGCGGGACCAGCTTCGCGGACCTGCGCAACGCGATCAATGACGCGACATCGGGCATCGGCAATTACGGCTCTATCCAGTTCGACGCGGACGGGCAGTTGTCGATCAGCGAGAGCGGCGGCAATTCCATCCAGCTTGTCGGCGACACGACCAGCCGGGGCGGGACAGGCCTGTCCTTCTCCCAGATGTTCGGTCTGAGCCGGGAGGCGGCGGCCGGGCGGGCGGAGGCGTTCTCCGTCGCAGACCGCATCGCGAACAATCCAGAGCAGCTTTCCCTGGCGCAGCTGGACCTTGCCAGCGGCGCGGTGGGCGACACGGTGCTGTTCGCGGGCGACAATCGCGGCGGGCTGGCCCTGCAGAGCATGCTGACCTCGTCCCGCGCCTTTGACGCCGCGGGCGGGCTGAATTCCGCGCAGACCAGTCTTGAGCAGTTCGCAAGCCGCGTGGCCGGGGATATCGGCCTGCGCGCCGCCCGCGCCGATTCCGACCGGGCGAGCGCGCTGGCGCTGGCCGAACAGGCCGAGGCGAAACGGGCTGAGATTTCCGGCGTCAATATGGACGAGGAACTGGCCAACATGACCATCTACCAACAGTCCTATAACGCCTCGGCGCGCCTCATCCAGGCGGCCAAGGAAATGACCGACACCCTCCTCAACATGGTCTAGGGGATTTGAAGCCATGACGCGTATCGCAACATCTCAATTGAACCAGTCGGCGCTGGCCGACCTCATGCGCGCGCAACAGCAAAGCTTCGACGCGCTGCAACAGGTCAATAGCGGCAAGAAGGCGCAGGATCTCAAAGGGTTTGGCGCCGACGCGCCGGCGCTGCTTTCGGCGCGCGGGCTGCAATCGCGCACCGAAGGCTATCTGGATAATCTGAAAGTGCTGCAGAACCAGACCTCGGCGCAAAACCTGGCGCTGGAAAACGTCTATGATTCCGCGACCGGCCTGCGGGAAATCGTCACCAACGCCATGTCCGTCGATGACGCCGATGTTCTGATGCAGGAAGTGGAGCGCGTCTTCCTGGACGCGGTGAACGCCATCAATGTGAAACAGGGCGGGCAATATCTGTTCGGCGGCGTGAAGACCGACACGCCCCCGGTCAATATCAACTCAATGGCCGATCTGGCCGCCGCGGCCAGCGTCGACGACATTTTCGACAATGCGGACCGGGCGCGGGTCACGCGGCTGGACGATGACCGGATTGTGGAAGCCGCCCCGGTCGCCGACGAGGCGGCGCGGGAGCTGTTCGCCAGCTTCAAGCGGATTGCCGAATTCGACGCCGGGCCCAACGGTCCCTTCGGGGCCGACCTGACCGACGCCCAGCGAACCTTTCTGACCACCGAGCTGCAGAACATCTCCGGAGCGACGGACGATGTCAGCGCGGCGGTTTCCAAGAACGGCCTGCTGCAGTCACAGGTCGACGACGCCTTCGCGCAGCAGACGGCGAAGTCCGATTACCTGAAAGGTCTGGTCAGCGATCTGGAAGAAGTGGACATGGCGGAAGCCATCAGCCGGCTGCAGCAATCCCAGCTGGCCGTGGAGGCCTCGGCGCGGGTCTTCTCATCGCTCTCCCGCACCTCATTGCTGGATTTTCTGCGCTAGATCGCCTACCTGACGCGCTTGAAAAACAAGCTTTGTCGCGGGCCTTGACCCCGCGGGAGAGGATGAGATGAGCGTTATGACCGCCCCTGCGCCCGAAATGCGCGCCGGGCTGAACTCCCTTGGATTCGCAAAACCGCCTTCGGAAACCCGCGTGGTCGCCGCCATGTCGGGCGGCGTGGATTCGTCCGTCGTCGCCGCCATGCTGGCCAAAGAGGGCTATGACGTTATCGGCGTCACGCTGCAGCTTTACGATCATGGCGCGGCGCTGAAGAAAAAGGGCGCGTGCTGCGCCGGTCAGGACATCCATGACGCGCGCCGCGTGGCCGAGGCCTGCGGCATACCCCATTACGTTCTGGATTATGAAAACCGGTTCCGCGACTCCGTGATGGAGGACTTTGCCGACACCTATCTGGCCGGCGCCACGCCCATTCCCTGCGTGCGCTGTAACCAGAAGGTGAAGTTCAAGGACCTCCTCGAAACCGCCAAGGATCTGGGCGCGGACTGCATGGCCACCGGCCATTACGTGCAGCGCGTCATGGGCGAGGCGGGCGCCGAACTGCATCGCGGCGCCGATGACTCGCGCGACCAGTCCTATTTCCTGTTCACCACCACGGCTGAACAGCTGGATTACTTACGCTTTCCGCTGGGCGGTCTGGAAAAGGACGAGGTGCGCAAGCTGGCCGCCGAGTTCGGCCTGCGCGTGGCGTCAAAGCCTGACAGTCAGGATATCTGTTTCGTGCCGCAGGGCCGCTATACCGACGTGGTCGAGAAACTGCGCCCCGGCGCGGCCGATCCGGGCGACATCGTGCATGTCGACGGCCGGGTTCTGGGCCGCCATGACGGGGTGATCCACTACACGGTGGGTCAGCGGCGGGGCCTTGGCGTCTCCACGGGCGAGCCGCTGTTCGTGATCCGGCTGGACCCTGAAAACAGCCGCGTCATCGTCGGCCCGCGCGAGGAACTGGGCGTGTCGCGAATTGCGCTGAAAGAGGTCAACTGGCTGGGCGACGAGGCGCTGGATTCGGACGCTCTGGACGGCAAGCCGGTGCTGGTGCGCGTGCGCTCCACCCGGCCGCCGCTGCCCGCACGCCTCTCCACTAAAGGCGAAACGCCGCTATCGGTCATCATGGATGATCCCGAGGAAGGCGTGGCTCCAGGACAGGCGGCGGTTTTTTACGACGCCGCACGGCCGATGCGCGTCCTCGGCGGCGCCTGGATCACAGGCACGGAAAACAGCTAGAGGCGTTGAACATCGCCGGACGAAAGTCCGGCGATGTTCTGCTTCCCCATCAGCGCCAATGTGCGCGTAACTTCTTCCTTGAGGCGTGTCAGCGCGCGGGTCGCGCCCGCCTCCCCCGCTGCGGCAAGGCCGTAGAGATAGGGACGGCCCACGGAACAGGCCTTCGCGCCCAGCGCCAGCGCGATGACGGCGTGCTTGCCGCGCCGGATTCCGCCATCGCAGATCACGTCCAGCCTTCCGTCCGCGGCCTCGACGGCGGCGGCGATGCCGTCCACCGGCGCTGGAGCGCTGTCCAGCTGGCGGCCGCCATGATTGGAGATCATCACTGCATCGGCTCCGAGTTGGGCCGCACGCGCCACGTCCGCCGCACTCTGCAATCCCTTGATCACGAAGGGGCCATCCCAGTGTTCGCGCAGCCATTCGGCGTCTTTCCAGGTCAGCGTGCTGTCGAACTGGGTATGGATATATTGCAGCAGCGACATCGTCTTGCCCGACAGTCCGCCGCCGCCATGCGAGACATTCTCCAACTCGAACCCGCCGAAGCCCGTGGTCAGCGCCCAGTGCGGATGGGCGGCGAAAGACAGCGCAGATTTCAGGGAGAAACGCGGCGGGATGGTCATGCCGGTCTTCAGGTCCCGCTCCCGATTGCCCTGCACGGGCGTATCCACGGTCAGGCAAAGCGCGTCGTATCCGGAAGCCTTCGCGCGCTCCACGAACTCCGCCGTCAGGCCGCGATCCCTGAAAATATAGACCTGAAACATTTTCGGCCCCGGCGTCGCCGACGCGATATCTTCCATGCTGGTTGTGGCGAGCGTGGACACGGAATAGAGCGTGCCTGTGGCGTCCGCCGCCCGGGCCGCGGCCCGTTCGCCTTCGTGATGAAACAGCCGGGTCATTGCGGTGGGCGCAAGGAAGACCGGCCAGTCCAGCTTGCGTCCGAACAATTCGATCCCGGTATCCACCGCCGAGATGTCGTTCAACTGGCCGGGCGTGATCTCGTAATCGTCGAACGCGGCCGTGTTGCGTTTCAACGTCCACTCATCGTCCGCCCCGCCATCAATATAGTTGAACATCGGCGCCGGCAGGCGGCGGCGCGCGGCTTCACGGAAATCGGCGGTATTATAGAGGCGGTCCAGCTTCATGGGACGATCATAGGGGATGGGCCGCACGGGGAAAGCCATGCGGCCGGGTCATCTTCTGCCGGGATTGTTGCGGTGCGTCAGAGCCGGGTCCATATAGCGGGAAAGAGAATTTCAGACCTTGAATTGAGGAGCCCGCCATGTCCCAAGAATCCGATCCGATCGTCATTGTCGGCTATGCCCGCACCCCCATGGGCGGCCTGCTGGGCGAGCTTTCGGCCATGAACGCCAATGAGCTGGGCGCCGTCGCCGTGGAAGCGGCGCTGAAAGACGCCGGCGTCTCCGGCGATGACGTGACCTCCATTTACATGGGCAACGTGCTGTCCGCCGGTCAGGGCCAGGCCCCGGCCCGCCAGGCCGGCATCAAGGGCGGTCTGCCCAAAGGCGTCGAGGCGACCACGCTGAACAAGATGTGCGGATCCGGCATGCAGGCCGCGATCATGGGCCGCAATGCGCTGCTGGCCGGCGAAGGCGAGATCATCGTGGTCGGCGGCATGGAATCCATGACCAACGCCCCGCACCTGATGAACCTGCGCAAGGGCCACAAATACGGCTCCGCCGAGCTGCCGGACCATATGGCGCTGGACGGCCTGACCGACGCCTATGACGGCAAGCCGATGGGCTATCACGCCGACGAAGCCGCCAAGAAATACCAGTTCACGCGCGAGGCGCAGGACGCCTACGCCATCGAGACGCTCAGCCGCGCCCAGCGCGCGACGACCGAGGGCGACTTCAAGCGCGAGATCAGCCCGGTGACCATCGCCGACCGCAAGGGCGAGATCGTGGTGACCGAGGACGAGCTGCCCAAGCGCGCCCGTCCGGACAAGATTCCGTCCCTGAAGCCGGCCTTCCAGCCGGAAGGCACGATCACCGCGGCCAATGCCAGCGCCATTTCCGACGGCGCGGCGGCCATGGTGCTGATGCGCGCCTCCACGGCCAAGGACAAGGGCCTAAAGCCCATCGCCAAGATCGTCGCCACCGCCGCCCACGCGCACGAGCCGGAGTGGTTCACGACCGCGCCGGTCCCGGCGATGGAAAGCGTGCTGAAAAAATCAGGCTGGAAAAAAGACGATGTCGATCTGTGGGAAATCAACGAGGCGTTCGCCGTGGTCCCGATGATCGCGATGAAGGAAATGGGCCTTTCCCACGACAAGGTGAACGTCAATGGCGGTGCCTGCGCGCTGGGCCATCCCATCGGCGCGTCCGGGGCGCGCATCATGGCCACGCTCCTGGCGGCGCTGGAAAACCGCAAAGCCAAGCGCGGCGTTGCCTCGCTTTGCATTGGCGGCGGTGAAGCCACGGCGGTGGCTCTTGAAATGCTCGACTAAGCTCCTGATTTATACATGTGTCTTACCCTTGGCGGCGGATTGGGCTACAATCGGCCGCGGGGGGCGAACACCAATTCGGGAGCCTCAATATGCGTAACCAAATCGCAATTGCCGCCTCTTCGATCCTGGCGCTGGCTGCGACGCCCGCCATGGCGGGAGGCGACTGGGAAAACACTCTGAACGCACAGATTCAGGGTCCGCTGACCATCGGCACGGTTTCATTGACCGCGGAGATGGAAGAAACCGCCCAGAATGTCGGACCTGACGATGTTCAGGACCTTCTGGCCGATCTGCGCAGTGACGCCGAACAGTCGCTCGGCAAGGCCGGGCTTCTTGGCTCCGGCCCCTCCGCGGTGACGGTGAACCTGTATCTGGCCGATGCGGAGCCGAACCGTCCGACGCACTGGCAGCTGTCCGGCAAGGGCGTCTTCGGGGACTCCGACGACCCGCGCGCGCGTGTCTCGCAGTCAAACTCGCTCAGCCTTCAGAGCATTGCGCTCGGCGGCGTGGAAGTCACCGCCGAGTTCGTCGACCAGACCGGCGCGAGCCTTGGAACCGTGACCTATGATTACGAGGAAAACACCCTCGAGGACGTCAAGGGTTACGCCACCTGGACAACGGCCAATCGCGGCATCGAGCGCTTCGCGCGCAAGCTGCCGGGCAAGCTGACGCCGACTTCTTAAGGGACTTCGATCCATTTGTGCGTCTGAAGGCTCAGACGCCATTTCGGATGGTCCAGACAATAGCGATAGGCCGCGGCGGCGTTCTCTTGCCGCTGCGGCCCATCCATTGGCTGTAGCGAAAAGCGGCCAAACTCCAGCGATTCAAACGCAGACGGCTCAAGCCCGTCTTGCGGAAAGACCAGTTTCAGCTCGTCTCCGTGAAGCTGTTTCAGGGGCGCCCCGGCTTTCGGGCTGACGCAGAGCCAGTCGATGCCGTCCGGCGCTTGCAGCGTGCCGTTGCTCTCCACCGCAATCTCGAACCCTTCGGCGTGCAGCGCCGCCACCAGAGGGGCGTCCAGCTGAAGAATCGGCTCGCCCCCTGTACAAACGACCAGCGGATCGCCGCCCGCCGGCCAGAAGGATTTGACGTGGCGCGCCAGCGCCTCCGGCCCTTCAAACCGGCCGCCGCCGGGACCGTCCACGCCAACAAATTCGGTATCGCAGAACTGGCAGATGGCTTTCTCGCGGTCCTGCTCCCGCCCGGTCCACAGATTGCAGCCCGCAAAGCGCAGGAAAACGGCCGGACGGCCGGCCTGCGCGCCTTCGCCCTGCACTGTCAGGAACGTCTCTTTGACCGAATAGATTTTCACGCTGCGCTCCGCCATTCGCGCCAGCCCTTTTCGCGCAGATCGCAGGCCGGGCAATCGCCGCAGCCCGCGCCCCAGTCATGGGGGGTACGGTCGCCGCGGTAACAGGTATGGGTTTCCGTCACGATCAGACCGGTCAGCGCCGCCCCGCCCAGTTCGTCGGCCAGCGCCCAGGTCCGCGCCTTGGTCAGATCCATCAGCGGCGTCCTGATCGGCACTGGCCGGCCCATGCCGCGCTCCAGCGCGGTTTCCATGGCGTCCATCGTGTCGCGCCGGCAATCGGGATAGCCGGAATAATCCGTCTGGCACATGCCCCCGACCAGATCGTCTATATCGCGCACCGCCGCGCGCGCCGCCGCCGATGTCAGGAAGGCCAGATTACGGCCCGGGACAAAGGTGGAGGGCAATTCGCCCTCGGGCGCGGCAATCTCCTGATCGGCCGTCAGCGCGCTTTCGGCCAGCCGGCCGAACCCGGTCAGGTCGGCGACCAGGTCCTCGCCCATCTTCGCGCCCCATTCCGGAAACCGGACGGGAAATTCCCGCAGGACATTCGCGCGGCATTCCATTTCCACCGCATGGCGCTGGCCGTAATCAAAGCCGATGGTTTCCACTCTGTCATAGCGGGCGAGCGCCCATGCAAGGCAGACCGTGGAGTCCTGCCCCCCGGAAAACAACACCAGCGCGGATTGAGATTGTGCGGTCATCTATGCCCTAAATCGGTATTCTTTCGCCGCCTGTATAGCCCCCGACGGGAGTATTCGCATGAGCGAGCACCGCCTGATTTACAGCACGTGGCCCGACGCCGAAGCCGCGGAGGCCGCCGCGCGGACCGTAATCGCGGAGAAGCTGGCCGGGTGCGCCAATATCCTGCCCGGCGCCGTGTCGGTCTTTCAATGGGAGGGCAAGACCATGCGCGACCCCGAATGCATCATGCTGTTCAAGACCACGGCGGGAAGCGCGGAAACCCTGATCCGCCGGCTGGCCGACCTTCACCCCTATGACGTTCCGGCGCTCAGCGCGATCCCGCTGGACGAGACCGCCTCCCACGCGCCCTATCTGGCCTGGCTGGACGAAAGCTGCGGGGCGTGAAGCTTTCGTGAAATCTGCCGCGCCGGCGGCCCTCATTAAGATGCGTGAAACACCGTTCCCACAGAAGAACGCGGTAGATTTCCCTGCGCCTTTACCGGGTCCTTTGAATGGAACGCACTGTTGAATCCCTGATCGTCGACGCGCCCGCACTCCCGCCGGAAACGACCGGGGACGCGGCCTATGAGATATTCTCAAGCGACGAAAACCTGTTTGTCTGCGCCGTTGTCGATCATGGCCGCCCCGTCGGCCTGCTGAACCGCGACCGCTTCTATCAGCAGATGGCCGACCGTTTCGGCCGGGCGCTGTATTCCCAGCGCCCTGTAACCTTTCTCATGCAGGACGATCCGCTGATCGTGCCGCATGACACGCCGGTCGCTCGGCTGAACACGCATATTCTGGAATCCCGGCCGGCCGCGCTCCTGGACGGTTTCATCATAGCCGACGGGGATGGCAGATTTCTGGGCGCGGGCACGACATTCGCCCTGTTCTCCGCCGCCGTGGAAGAGACCGAAAGCCGCTCCGCCATGCTGGAACGGATGACGGTGGATCTGGAAACCGCCAGGCAGGAGGCGCTGGAGCACGCGCGCGTCAAAGGCGAATTCCTGGCCACGATGAGTCATGAAATCCGCACGCCGCTCAACGGCGTTCTGGGCCTGTCCAATGTACTCATCCGGGCCGGGCTTAATCCCGACCAGGAAAAGCTTGCCCGGACCATTCACGAATCCGGCGAGACGCTCTTGTCCCTGCTGAACGATATTCTCGACATGTCGAAAATGGACGCGGGACAGGCCGAGCTCAATCGCGAGCATTTCGATATCGAGTCGCTGGCCGAGCATACGCGAACCTTCTGGGATGCGCGGGCGCGCGAGGCCGGGTTGAGCTACGCCGTCGAATGCAAGTGCGAGATCAGCCGCATCGACGCCGATCAGGGCCGCATACGGCAGATCATCTCCAATCTCGTCGGCAACGCCCTGAAATTCACGCCTGAAGGCGGGGTGACCGTGCGCATCCTTTCCGAAGACAGCTCCGCGCCGGGGCGCGGACGGCTGCGCGTGGAGGTCGCCGATACCGGCATCGGCGTTCCCGCCGCCGCGCGGGAGCGTATTTTCGAGGCGTTCTCACAGGCCGAATCCTCACATACGCGCCGGTTTGGCGGCACGGGTCTGGGCCTGACCATCTGTAAGCGGCTGGTCGACATGATGGGCGGGGAGATCGGCTTCCGGAATCGCGATAGCGGCGGCTCGACATTCTGGTTCGACCTTCCAGTGGAAACCCCCGCGGGGGATCAGCGGCACGAGGCGGCGTAAACTTCGTTTCACGGCCGGCCCGGTCTGCGTCTAGAATTGGCGCGCCGCCGTCCGAAACGGGATTTGTCATGCCTGAATTTCTGATGCTGACCCAGACGCCCCTTTGGGAGGCGGCTCTGCGTCTGGTTCTGGCCGCTCTTCTGGCTTTCTCTGTCGGCTTTGAGCGCTACGTGAAGGACAAGCCGCTGGACGTGCGCCCTTTCATGATGGTGTCCGTAGGCGCTTGCCTGGCGGTGATCGCGACCATGGAGCTGGCGGCCACGGTCAATACCGAGCTGCCGGTCTCCGTCGATCCGGCCAAGGTCTTCAACGGAATTATCACCGGAATCGGCTTCCTGGGCGCCGGCGCGATGTTCCGCGCCGACGGCGCGGTGAACGGCGCGGCGACGGCGGCCAGCGTCTGGGTCATGGGCGCGGTCGGGATCTGCTGCGGCATGGGGCTTTACGGCCTTGCCCTGCTGGGCGCGCTCTCGGCGCTGGGCGTGTTGTTGCTGCTGGGGCCGCTGGCCGCGCAGACAAAGGATGGCATGGACGAGGTCGAGGACTCAGTGGCCCGGCAGCGCAACAACCATCACGATGAAGAGCCCTGATTTGTCTGCACCCGCCCCATGAGCCGCCCCGCGTCTGAAACCCCGCCCGTCGAAGACATTCACTGGGCCTGCGCCGCCGTGCTCGGCGCGCCGCTGGCGCCGCCGCGGCTGGTTGCGCGACTGTCCGGCGCCGCGCCCGATGAAGTCCTGAAGGCGCTGGCCGCCGAGCGCGTATTCAAGCGCCGCGTTTATGACGCCATTCAGGACAACGCCACGCTTCCCCATGACGCCCTGCCCGCAATCACGCTGGGCCGCGCCCGGTCATGGCTGACGGGCGAAACGGCGCGCCCGGCGAGCGGGGCGGAAACCCTGCTTGCGGCGCTGGAGCGGGACGGCTTCCGCGACGGTCTTGAAGCGGCGGGGCTGGACGGTGAATCCCTGGCGGCGGGACTGCGGCGAAGGCTGGCGCATCCGGAGTCGGAAATCCGCGGCGCGCTGGAAGTCGGGATCGCCGGCGAGTGCCGGGGCTGGGCGCTCCGCCCTGGCGGCGGAACGATTGCGCTGGACATCCTGATTGATGGCGAAACGCTGGCGCGCACGGAAACCGGAGTCTGGCGGCCCGATATCGCCGCCGCGCCGGAGGGCGGCGGCGCCTGCGGTTTTCATGTGTTTTTCGATATTCCGTCCCGGCTGCTTCAGCAGGAACGATTGAGTTTGCGGGTCGTGGAAACCGGAACCGGCCGACAGATCGGACCGGTTCATCATCTGACCGGCGCGGGCGGGCTGACGCCGGAGCGCATGGCCGGGGGCGCCGCGCGCATAGCGCCGCCGCTACACGCCGCCCTGCTGCGCGGCCTGACCCTGACTGGCCCGCCCGACAGGACGGAAGCGAGCCGCGTCAGCATCATCCCCTGCGGCCCGGACGATTCCCTGGAAGCCGCGCTGGAAAACGAAAGCGAAGCGGAAGTTCTGCCCCTGGGCGCGCGGCTGGCGGATGCCCGGAACGAGACCGTGATCCTGCAGGCGCCGGGCGTGAGGTGGCGGCCGGGGGCGATGCAATGGCTGTCCCGGGCGGTGCAGGCGAGCGGCCGCGCCGTGTTCTGCGACGGACAGACCACCGACAAGGCTGGAGAAGCGTCTCCCCTCTGGAAGCCGGGTTTCGATTATGACCTGCTCCTCCAGGGCGCTCTTCCCGGCGCGGCCATCGCGCTGCCGCGGCCTGACGCCCGGATAATCGCGGAAGAAGACCCGGCGTCGGATGCACGGATGATGGAAACCTGCCTCCGGTTCTGGGAGATGCGCGGGGATGCGGCGTTCCTGCATCTTCCCCTCATTCTGAGTCTTGCGCCTGAAAGCGCAGAACAGCCGCAGCCGGGCGCCCGTCAGGCCGTTGAGGCCCATCTGGCGCGGCGCGGCCTGTTGGCGGAATCAACGCCTGCGCTGGACGCTTTTACCGGCGCGGCCCTGCCCGGCCGGCTGGCCGTTCACTGGCGCCGCCGGGAAGCCGAACCGATCCGCGTCATCATTCCCACGCGCGACAAGGCGGAGGATCTGAAAACCTGTATCGACAGCCTTCGCGGAACGGCGGCGCAGCCCGAGGCGCTGCATATCACCGTGATCGACAATGGCAGCGCGGAGGACGCCACCGCCGCCTATCTGGCCACGCTGGAAGGATATGAGCGGGTGAGGGTCCTGCGCGATCCGCGTCCCTTCAACTGGGCGGCGCTGAACAATGCGGGCGCGGCGGACGCCGTCGAGCCAATTCTGGTCTTCGCCAATAATGATATCGAAAGCCTGACGCCCGCCTGGGACGCCATTGTGCGGGGGCAGATGCAAAGACCGGAGATCGGCGTTCTGGGGGCGCGCCTGCTTTATCCCGACAACCGGCTTCAGCACGCCGGGATTATCCGCGGGCCCGGCGGAGGCACGGTTCACGATTGCGAGGGCGATCCGGTGGACCTCGCCGCGCCGCGCAGCGACCTCACCCGGCTGGATCATGCCTGCCTTGGCGTCACCGGCGCGTTCCTGTGCTGCCGGGCGGAGGATTTCAGGGCGCTGGAGGGATTCGATGAAGGGTTCGCGGTCGCGTACAACGATCTGGATTTCTGCCTGCGCATGAAACAACGGGGGCTGAAATCGCTCTACGCGCCGGCGCTGACGCTGCGCCATGCAGGGTCGGGCACGCGCGGACCGGACGCCGCCAGCCCGGAGGCGCTGTTGCGCGGCGCCGATGAGTTTTCACGGTTCCAGTCCCGCCACGGCGAAGCCGCCATGACCGATCCGCTCGCCAATCCCAATTTCACGGGCCTGCCGCCGCGAACTCTCGTCTCGCCGATTTCGGAAGCCGGTGCGGACCAGCTTATCCGGCCGCCACGCGCGTAAAATTCTGCGCCGAAAGCCGGTCGCAATCCTCGGCCACCATGGTCTCGATCAGCAATTCGAAACTGGTCTTGGCGCGCCAGCCCAGAACCTCGTACGCCTTCGCAGGATCGCCGCAGAGGCTCAGGGAATCCAGCGGGCGGTATAGCGCCGGGTCGACGCGGACCAGGGTCTTCCCCGTTTTCCGGTCAATGCCGATCTCGGTCTCGTCCTCGCCTTCCCAGACGATGTCAAAGCCCAGCAGGGAGCCGGCCAGGGAACAAAGCTGACGGACGGTGTGCGTGCGGCCCGTGGCAATGACGAAATCATCGCCCTGCGGCTGCTGCAGAATGCGCCACATGGCGTCGGCGTAATCGCCAGCGTATCCCCAGTCGCGCCGGGCGTCCAGATTGCCGAGCGTGAATGCGCCGCAAGCGCCATAGGCAACCTGAACCAGGCTGTGCACGACCTTCCGCGTCACGAACTGGACCGGCCGCAACGGCGATTCATGGTTGAACATGATGCCCGACGAACAGTGCAGATCGAACGATTCCCGATAATTGACGGTCGTCCAGTGCGCCGAGGCCTTGGAGACCGCATAGGGACTCAATGGATGCAGCGCCGTGTTCTCGCGCTGCGGCGTCATGCGGGCGTTTCCGAACATTTCCGATGACGAGGCCTGGAAGAACCGGGTTTCCGGCGCGAAAGCGCGTATGTCTTCCAGGAATCGATTGACCGCGATGGCGTTCACATGGGCGTAGGCCACCGGATGGTTCCAGGACTCCGCGACCGAACTCAGCGCCGCCAGATTATAGATTTCGTCAGGCCGGTATTGCGTGAGCGCGGTGCGTATCTGGTCCGGATCCGTGATGTCCAGGCGGATTTTATCGATGTCGAGATCGACGCCCAGCGTTCTCAGGCTGGCGCAGTGAAAATCCGAAACATGCTGGTCCGCGCCAATTACCCGGTAGCCCTTCTCCAGAAGAAGACGGGAGAGATAGGCGCCGTCCTGGCCCATCACGCCGGTAATCAAGGCGATCGGCTTCATTCGAATATCACTTCCACCATGGGAAAAGCGCGTTCAACCACCACACATTAACCAGTGTATTCCGGGCGTCTAGAAGGCCAGCGCTTCGGACAGCCGTCTTGCGAACCGGTCCTGACTGTAAATCGACCCGATCAAGACGCTTCCACGTTCCGCGCGCACCAGCGCCGCGCCGTAATCTCCGTGTACGGCGCGCATCTGTTCAACTGCTGCGTCGGGATCGGGTTCCGCCCAATCTCCCAGCGATTCCGTCTGGTCCATCTTTTCATAGGGAACAGGCGTGAGGCTGGCCGCGACCGGATATCCCGTTTCCTCCGTGCAGAAATCGCGCGGGCCGGAAAAATCGGTGGAGACCACGGGAATGCCGAGCGCCAGAGAATGCGCCAACCCGTAACCGAATCCTTCGCCGCGATGCAGCGAGAGAAAACAGTCCGCCCCCGCAATCATGGCCCAGTATTCCTCCGCCGGGAGGTCTCCCAACACGATTTCAACACGGTCGTCGCGGGCCGCCAGGTTCTGGATCAGCGGCCAGTCCTCGCCCGCGCCCCAGTGATCCTCGTCAATACTGCGGATCTTCAGAACCAGCCGCACGTCCCTGTTCCCGGGAAAGGCCTTCTGGAACGCCTGAATGGAGCCGAGCGGGTTCTTGCGCGCCAGACCCGAATGGACATCGGCGATGGAAAGAAACGTGGTCGGCCCGGACCGTCCTGCGCGCGCCAGCCCTTGCGGAAGATCGATCGGCAGACCGATGGTCACCACATCCGCGTCATCGCCCAGCGAGGCCCGAACCGTGTCCTTGACAAACCGCGTGGCGGTCACCACCCGGCTGACGCGGGACAGCGCCTGCGCGTGCATTTCCGGCAGTCGCGTTGTCTCCCAGAACGGGAAAGCCACAGTATTACGCCGGGTCAGATCGGTATATTGCGCCGCATACATATCCAGAATGCGTTGCGCATTGGCGCAAAACAGGATGGTGCCGGTTTCAGGCTTCAGCCGCGAGGTGCGGCGTATGAATCCCGCTACGGGCCGGCTCAGGGCCTTGCGGCCGAAACCGTTCAGCGCCGTCGCCGCGCTGCGCGCCACATCGCCCAGTGAACGCTCGGTCTCTCCGATAACGGCCACGCCCGGTCCGGGCGTGGGAGCGATGTTTTCGCCATCCCGGATCGCCAGAAGAACAGCGCGCAAGTCTCCGGCCTCCGCTGGCCCGGCGCGCTCAAGAACGAAATCCACCCATGCCGGCTCGATCAGACGCCGCGCCCCGGCGGCGCCCGCATCGGAAATCGCGGCCAGCAGGCGCTCTGCCAGCTCGCTCCGGCTCAGGGAGCGCGCGTGAGACTCCCCCGCGTTGTCCAGCCGGTGCGCCGCCCAGCGGTTTATCTGCAGGCCATGGAGCGAATAGGCGGGTTCGGTCAGGCTGGCGCAATCCACGTCCAGACCCAGGCGCAACCACCGCCAGCCGCCGGGCAGGATGCGATTGGCCAGAGCCGCGGTCCGCCGCCAACGTTCGGAAGTCTTGAGTTGATCGTACAGGCCCGAACGGCGGTCTTTCCAGAATTCCAGAAAGAACAGCAAGGGGGCCTGAAAACCGGAAATCGTCTCCAGCTGGGCCAGCGCCTGAACATAATCGTCTTCGACGATCAGGTCTGGCGACAGCCGGCGGAGCGTCCGGTAGATCGCCAGATGATCCTCGAACGGCCAGTTGTCGGCATTGACCGGGTTAGAGGCCGGCAGCTTGGCGGCGAACATGTAGCGGCTAAGGAAACAGCACCCGGCAGATGCGGGCACGCTGTCCGGCGGCGCGCTGGCCGATAGCTTTTTCTGCGCGGCTTCCAACGCATCCTGTGAAATCGGCTCATCAAGCGCGGGCTTGAACTCCAGCCGCTTTTCGCCGGCCTGTACAATGACCCTGTCCTGCGCCGTCAGCGCCCGCGGCAGGCGCACGCAGCGCATGGAAAAGCCGGGGCGAACAGGCTCGGCGTCCATGACCGGATCGTCATTGACATGGATCCGGATGCTGCAATCGGGATCGCCTTTCCGGACAATGCCGATCAGGACGATTTCATCGCTGGCATATTCAAGGGGGTTCAGCACCCGGACCACCGCCGCGCCGCCATCGGTGCGGGCCGAGGCGGAGACCGCCGCATGATGTTCGAGCGCGGAGAACGCTCCGTCGATAACATTCAGGAAGGACGCCAGACGCTCGCCCTGCGACTGAAAATGCCCGGAGAACAGCGCCGCGCCTTCCGCCAGCGCCCGGACCGGAATGCGCTCCAGACCGCCCTCGAACTGATAGATCAGGTTCCCCAGCAAGGTGACCGGATCGCGGCCCGCGTCGCTCAACAGCTCCCGCGCCCATTCCAGTTCCGGCTTGTAAGGATGACGCCCGGCCAGAAGCTGATAGAGCCGCGCCAGGAACGCATCCGTCGAAGCCGGCGGGCCGGGACCGTCAGGGTGCTCATTCAAACCGGCCATAAATGCTCCCCGAACGCCGCCTCTTCACAATCCAGCTTTGCCGGCCAAATGAACAATCCAAGATGACAGCGGTTTGAACCGTGCCCAAAGACCGCGTCAAGATACAGACCAAACTGCGCTTACCCGTGTAACGTAAAACGGCGCTTCGAGCGGGCCTCAAAAAACCTGCTGTTCAGCCTCGCCGCTTGAAGGGCGGGAATAAACTTGGCACAGCGGCGCGGTTGGGCGGCTTTGAAGATTGGAAAAGGGGAACACGGGTGAAGGGAATCATACTGGCGGGGGGCAGCGGCACGCGGCTTTATCCTTTGACCATTCCGGTGTCGAAACAGGTCCTGCCTGTCTACGACAAGCCTATGATCTATTATCCGCTCTGCACGCTGATGCTGGCCGGAATCCGCGAAATTCTGGTGATTTCCACCCCGCGCGACGTGGAAACCTTTGAAAATCTGCTGGGCGACGGCTCGCAGTGGGGCGTGCGCATAGAATACGCCACCCAGCCCAAGCCGGAAGGACTCGCACAGGCCCTGATCATCGGCGAGGAATTCACCAATGGCGATCCGTCCTGTCTGGTTCTGGGCGACAATCTTTTCTACGGCGCGGGGATGACCGCGCTGCTGAAGCGCGCGGGGGAGCTGACCTCGGGCGCGACCGTGTTTGGCTATCGCGTCGAAAAGCCGTCCCGCTACGGCGTTGCGACGGTCGACGACGCCGGCCGGGTCACCTCCATCGTCGAGAAACCCAAGGACCCGCCCTCCAATCTCGCTGTCACGGGCCTTTATTTCTATGACGGCAAGGCTGCGGAAATGGCGCGGTCCCTCAAGCCCTCGCCGCGGGGCGAGCTGGAAATTACCGATCTGAACCGGCTCTATCTGGAGAAGGGCCAGCTTTCCATGGAAACCATGGGCCGCGGCTATGCGTGGTTCGACATGGGCACGCACGACTCGCTGGCCGATGCGACCAATTTCATCCGCACGATCGAAACCCGGCAGGGCCTGAAGGTCGCCTGCCCGGAGGAGATCGCCTTCCATAATGACTGGATTTCCGACGACCAGCTTACGCGTCAGATCGATGCGCTGGGCCGCAACAAATATGCGGGCTATCTCTCCCGCCTGCTTTCCAGCTAGCGGGCGGGATTCTTTCCGCGCTTCTCGTTCGCCATCAGGTGCAGGACATAGCCCATCGCCCGGTACAGCCGGTCGATATCGCTCTCGCCGGATTCATCGGCCGGCGGCTCCAGCCCGAACAGCGCGTCATGGTCCACGTCCGGCGCGAAACGCCGGCGCAGGGTTTCATTGCTCTCCCGGAACGAATCCATGACGGCTTTCGCCAGCGGAAACGGCATCCGGCCTGAAACGAACGCCTCTTCCGGGAGGCGGTCTTCCAGATAACGATAGACGACATTGTCGTGCGGCCCTTCGAACAGGAAGGGCGCGCGCTGGAACACCTCCATCAGGGCCGGGTCGAAACCCGGATTGATGCGGCCCGGGCGCGCCAGCCCGTCCCCGTCAATGCCCGCGCGGGCGCAGAAATCGGTCAGCAAATCGCCGCCCGTCAGCGTCTTCTCGTTCAGCCAGACCATTTCATAGGCCTCTTCCGGGATCGCCGATTGCGTCCAGGCCGACCAGATCCCTTCATAGTCGGGCGTGGTCCGGTTCAGGCATTGCTCCACCCATTCCTCCAGCGTCAGGCCCGCCTTCACCTGCCACTGCTTCCACGCGGCGTAGATCCACGCATCCTGACGACGCACATAATGCAGGACTTTCAGGTCGAACCTGTCCGCCATTCCTTCGAACAGGGCCGCCCGCTCTCGTCGCCCCAGCGTTTCGGCGGAAATGACCGCGATTTTCACGCGCCGGTCCTGCGAGGCCTTTTCCAGGGCTTCGCGGATGCCTGCGCCGGCCGATTCAGGGTCCTTGGCCTTGTCCTCCAGCCAGAAATTGGGCGGACGGCGGATTTCAGCCTCGTTCGAAAATTCGAAATCCTTGCCGGCCGTGGCCACGCCGCGCTCCAGAAGCGCCGCCTGATTGTCGATCAGGAAGCGTTGAATGCTGGAGCTGCCGGCCTTGCTGTGGCCGATATGAAGAACAACGCGCATATTTTCTCTTCTGGTTTACCGGCCGCGCCAGGCGTGATGGGCGGCGTAGTGCTCGAAGGTTCTGTTCAGTCCGTCGCGAAACGCGACGCGGGGCCGCCAGCCCAGCCGCGCCCGGGCGCGGCTGATGTCCAGAATCACGTCCCGCACCTCCTGCGCCCCCGCTTCCTGATGGTCGATCTCCGGCTCTGTCTGGCTCCACTGGCGGAAGGCCTGAAGAATATCCTGCACGGAATGGCCCCGGCCGCTGCCGATATTCAGGGTCAGACCGGAGGTATCGGGCGCGGCGATCAGCGCCTTTACCGCCTCGATCACATCGTCTGCATAGACATAGTCGCGCCTGGCCCGGCCCTCCCCGAACAGCTTGAAGGCGCGGTCCTCGAACACCGCCTCCAGCAGCGCCGGGATCACGCCCTGGCCGCGTTTCACCGGCTGGTCGGGGCCGTAAATATTCCCCACGCGCAGGATCGAATAATCCATGCCCTTGGCCGCGTGAAACATGCTGAGATAGCGCTCCAGCGTCAGTTTCGAGGCGCCGTACGGGCTGATCGGACGGGCTGGCGCGTCTTCCTGGATCGGCAGGCGGTCGGCATTGCCGTACACCGTGCCCCCCGATGAGAAGAAGATGAGCTTGGCCTGCGACCGCTCGGCCATGCGCTCGAAAAACGTGATGTGCGGCAGCAGGTTGTTCTCGACATCCTCCGCCACCGCCCCTTCCGCATTGCGCGGAGGCGTGGCGTTGATCAGGTCGATGATGATGTCGGCCTTGCGGCAGATATTGACCATGCGGTCGGTTTCATTGAAGTCGGCGGAAATCAGGTCGCCGCGCGGGCAGATTTGCGCAAAACGGGCGGCGTCCAGATTGCGGCTGACCAGCGTGAGGTGCGCGCCCGCCTCCCCGGCGAGGCCCTGGCTCAGCTGGCGGCCGATATAGCCGTTCGCTCCCAAGATGATAATTCGCTTCATGCCAGCCCTGTCTGTGTGCCCGCGATGCACTCTACCTGCGGATAGAACATCATCCAGCCGCTTGGTCACCCCTTGGCGGACGCGCGGCTTGTCAGCGCCCCGGCCCAGCCCGCCGCGTGCGTTGCAAGTTCTTTCAGCCCGGCCTGCCGGTAAGCCCGCTGCAGCAGAGCGATATGGTTCGCCGCATAGGGCGCCAGTTCGGCCAGCCGCACGGCGTGGCGCAGCGCCTCGCCCGTCATGCCGGCCTGATGTGCAGCCTGACAGGCCATGTGGCGGTAGCGCGGCGCGGCCGGGGCCAGCGCAATAGCGGCCTCCGCATATTTCACCGCCGCCGCCGGATGACCGCGGCGCATTTCGCAGACCCCGGCCAGATAGGACGATACCGGATTGGCGGGGTCGAGGCGGTGAAATGTCTCCGCCTCCGCCAATGCGCTTTCCGGGTCCCCTGCGGCCAGGTGGATCTGGGTCAGGCGTTCATGCGCGTCCGGATTGCCGGGCGCCAGATCGATAAAGGCCCGCATTTGCTCCGCCGCGGATGCGTAATCGCCCGCCTTGTGCGCGGCGGCGGCGCGCAGCGATGCGGCCACGGCGGCGCGGGCGGCGTCATCATGGCGCGCCGAACGGGTGAAGGCATAGACATCGCCATGGATCAGGTCGGCGCGCGGGAACAGGCCCGCCGCGGCGAAATCTTCCGCGGCTTTGATCGCGCCATCAGCGCCCAGAATTTGCGGATGGATTTCCGCCACCACCGCCTCAGCCGGCCCCAGAGCGTCACAGGCCGCCAGCGCCGCCTCGCCGCCTTCGATGTCCATCAGGATGACATTGGCGCGGCTATCGGTCAGCGCGTCGGCAAGGGAGACGGTCTGGACCTCGATCATTCCGCGTCCGGCCTCGACATTTTCATGCAATGACCCGGCGAGGAAATTCTCGTTCGCGCGATACTGGACGCTGTCTCCGCCCTGCGCGGTGACCGCAGCCTGAATCAGGCGCACCGGCATTGCATTCAGTAGGAAATTGCGCGCCGCCGCGTCTGCGGTCTGCGGATTGGCTTCATAGCTGACGACATTGTCCGGCCCCAGGATGCGGGCCGCGTGCAGGGCGACCACGCCGAAACCGCCGCCAATCTCCAGCAGGCGGTCGCCCGGCTTCAACAGCGCGCGCAGCACGGCGATCTCTGCGCGCTCATAGGCGTCATTGGCCAATGCCAGCGCGATGGTCTCGTCAATCAGGCCCGGATCGTCCGCCAGATCGAATCCCCCGCAGCCGAGCCGCCAGGGCCTGCGGGGCGGATCGTATGGCGGGGCAGTCACTTGCGGCTCAGGAGTCCGGCTCATGCTTGACGCCGAGCCGCTCTTCCAGCGCCGCGATCCGGTCCCGCAATTCCTTCTCGCGACGGCGTGTCTGTTTGAGGTGGACCGCAAACAGTTTGGCGAGCGTTTCGGCCGGCAGCGCGCCGGTAAAGTCCACGCCGCGATCCGGGTCCGCGGGCGCATCGTCCAGCGCCAGAGCAGACTTGTCGCCGTCGAAATAGGCGTCGACCACCCTCTGGTTGGAGTCGGCGTAAAGCGTCCGGTACTGCTCGGCCAGTTCGGCGCTCATGCGGTATTTTGGCGCCCACTCCCCGGCCGCCGCCACGCCGGCCAGCCACTTGTCCAGCCCGAAATCGCCAAACATGTTGGCCAGCCGCTTGAATTCCAGAAGGTCGGCGGGAAGGCTTTCATTGACGCGGCCTTCGCCATTTTCCAGCTCGCCCGCTTCCAGAATGTCGGGCCGGTCCAGCGCCTCGAAAAAGCTTTTCTGTACAGTCTGGTCGCGCGCCGCCCTGTCATAACCGATGGCGCGGATGTTCTCGCGTCCGAAGCTCTCCGCCCAGGCGCCCAGCACCTTCTCCCAGTCCAGCCGCTCGCTGTAATTCGGCGCGCGGACCGGCTCACGGCGATTCATCGCCTTCACGTCCTGATTATAGCCGGACTCGGTCAGGTAATCCTGACGGCGCAGATAGATGATAATCTTGCAGGGAAGCCCTATGCGGTCGGCGATCTGGGCCTTTGCGCGTTCGGCCAGCCCCATGGAGAGATATTCGGAGGACAGAACGATCGTGCCGAACTGCGGCTGCGACAGCGCGTGTTCGATATCCTTCCAGACGTCCTGCTCGTCGATCCGGCGAATGCTCTGCACGTCCGCCGCCTTTGCGCGGGCGTCATCGGGCAGCGTATCCACGGCGACGCGGTGCGCGTAAATCTTGCGGGACGGCGTCCAGAAACCTTTTTCCAGAAGGTCGCCGCGATGTTCCTCCATCAGGCGCTGGAGATATGACGTGGCCGTCTTCGGCAGGCCGATATGGAGATAAAGAGTCTTGTCCGGTTGTCCTGACGCCACGTCTGTTCCCTCTAGAAGCCGGCTGCGCGGCGGTCGGTTCTGTCAACCGTGCGCCAGTGATGCCCCGTCGCCTCGCAGACGACCGGGAGCATCCGTTCGATCGCATGGAGCATGGTGCCGTCATAGGGCAGCGGCTCCGCCGGGAAATCGGTCCAGTCGAATTTTTCATCCAGCATGGGCTTCAAGGCCGCGGTTCGCGCCCAGAACATGTTGCCCAGCGGAAATTCTATGACGTCGGGCAGGGCGTCCGCCGCCAGACCAATCCGCTCGGCGAACCGCGCCGCTTCCTCGCGGTTTTCCGTCCAGCCGATGATGTGCGGGTCTTCCGGGAAGACCAGGCCCAGCGTCTGATCCTCCGCGAAAGCGGTCAGGATGGTGTTCAGCGCCGCGCGTCCGCCCAACAGCCGGTCGATCATGTAATCGCGCCACGTATCGCCCTGGTCCGATTGCAGGTCGGCGCTCTTCTTGCCGTGAATATGGCCAACGACGTCGTACTCGCTCCACTTGCCCGGCCAGGCCGCCAGGAAGGGCCCGATATCGCGGCCGCGATTGGGCACGTCCTTGATCTCCACCTTGCCGTTCCGATAGGCGGAGAACACGGTTTTCAACCGCTTCGCCTTGTCCTTGCCCGTGGTGGTGATGAACAGGTCGCAGGACGCGTCCGCCCCCAGAAGCCGGCTAAGCATGTCGGGCGCCAGCTCGTCATAATGAAGATGGATGTGCAGGGCGGTTTTCTGCCCCTGCGGCGGCTCGGACTCGTCCAGTTCCAGACCGCTGACGCAGATGCAGTCATGATTCAGGCCGACATCGCCGCTGCGCGCGATCGTGGCCAGGGGATTGTCTCCGCGCTTGCCATGGGTCGCGGCATAGAGCCGGTCATTGAAGCCGCGCCGCGATTTCGCCGGGAACACGCCATGGGCGGCCAGCTTGCAGTACAGCTTGACCAGGTCGCTCTGGCGCGGCGCGATCAGGTTGTTGCGCACCTGCAGCCAGGCCGGCGCTCCCTGATCGAAAAAATCCTTCTGGAACAGGCCGGCGTTCAGGATCGCCTCGGCGTCCGCGGCCTGACGCTGGACGCTTTCCTTGGCCCGGCGCGCCGCCGCGCGGATTTCATCGACATAGGACGGGAAGTCCAGAAGCTTCTCGATCTTCGTCTCGTCGAACTCCGGAATCTCGCCGTCGGCCAGGGACTTCAGCGCCGCCGCGGCCGCTTCCTTGTCCTGATACGGCGCGGCCTGCACCGGGAAGCTTTTGCTGGCGAGGTCCGCAACGCCCGTCGCGCCCTCAAAACACACCACCGGCGTCCGGTGCGCCAGCGCGTCCAGGACCACGTTCGGGAACGGGTCGAGGCGCGAAGGCAGGTAGAAGGCGTCCGCCATTGACCACAGCGTGTTCAGCGAGCCCTGCTCGTCCACGAACACGACCTCGTCCTCCAGCCCGGAGCGCTTGACCTCGTCCGCCAGCCAGACCGAATAATTGATGTCGTTTTTGGGCCGGTAATTGCCCCCGACCCACACGAAGCGGAAAGGCCGGTCCGTCAGCTTCTTGAAGTGGCGCGCGGTGGAAATGAACAGGTCCACGCCCTTGCGCGGATGCACCCATCCCGCGCCCATGACGACAAAGGGTTTGTCCGGGTCTTCCGGCGCGGCGGCGGGCGCTTCATCGTCATCGGCGGCTTCGGGCGCCTCGCCCAGTTTCAGCTTGGCGTAGAGCTGCTCGCGCGTCAGGTCGTCGTCCGAGGCTTCCGTCGTGCCGATCACGCAGCGGCCTTGATGACGGGTGATCAGGCTGTCGGGGACATCGTCGATCAGGAAGCTTTCCAGCTCGTCAATGGCGCTTTCGCGCACCAGATTGGCCGGGAAGATGGTCACGTCCGACAGCAGCACGCTGCGCCCGATCTTGCCGCGCGGCAGGGAATATTCGGAAAATTCGTGGATCAGCGAGACAATCGGGATGCCCGCCTTGGTCAGCGCCGGGGCGACCTTGTTGGTCTCCACCGAATTGAGAATCGCGTAATCCAGTTCCGCCCGGTCGCCGATCGCCTTGATCACGGCCTCCACCGCGCCCGGTTCAGGGATGCGTTTTAGCGTAAATATGCTGAAATCCGCAAAATCGTCGGCCAGGTCGCCCGGACGCCCCAGCCAGGACACGACATTGTGGTCCCGCGACAGTTCGGCCACCAGATTGAGGCCGAGGATCGGCGCGCCGGTCCGGTTGGCGTCATGGCAGACCACCAGGACTGTCGGCTTGTTCGGGTCCAGCGTGCGGCCGCCTTTGTTGAACAGATATCCTGTCTTGGGCGTCGCGGCGCGCCCCTCGGAGGCGCCGGCGTCGATGAAATGGAGCAGCGGATTGACCTCCGCCTCCATGATGTCGGGATGGTTCGCCAGATAATATTGCGCGTCGAACCGGGCTGACGGCTCATAGCCGCGGCGGAAACCGTAAGTGCAGAAATGCACGACCGGATCGAGGTCCGGCGTCTCGTGCAGGTAACGCTCGCGGTAATAATCCTCGTCGAAATATTCGCTGTCGCGCAGGCGTTCGCCGATCCGGTCCGCCGCCTTGAAGCTGGGATAGGCCCAGCGCCGCTCGTGATGCTCCACATAGTGCATGAACGGACAGCGGAACGCCGTCCAGTCCGGGTAGTAGTCGCCGTAAAACTCGCCATCGAAATCCGGGCGCGGGCGGAACCGGTTCAGGACGCCGTGCTTCAGATAATGTTCGATCGCGTCCTGGTCATGCGGCGTGCCGTACCGCTTGCGATAGAAATGGAAGTCGAAAAGCCCGCTGCTCCGGATGCGGAAAGCATCGGCGCGCAGCACTTCCGGTCCGGGATAACGCCCTTCCGCGCGGCCGCTCAGCACGTAATGCTGGAACGGATCGACGTCCGCCGCCTGAACATCGGCATAGGTTTCGACATAGAATTGCGCGTCGAACACCGGCGAAGGGCGCAACCCGTCGCGCGCGCCTTCGGTCATGTAGTGACCGATCAGGTCGCGGCGTCCGCCTTCTTGCCCGCTGCGGGCGCGGTAATAATCGTAATCGAACAGGCAGGATCGCTCGATCCGGTCGATGATGGCGTCATCAAGCTGGTCTTCGGCCGGCACAATCTGTTCCTTCTTGATGGGTGTTGGCGCGGAGGCGGAATTATCCGGGCTTCACCATGATGGCGGCGTTCTGGCGGGTAATGAACGTGCCGGGATCCTTGAAGTCGCGAACCTCGAAATACCGCCCCCAGACGCGGCGGATATAGTCCTTGGTATGATAGGCGTCGGCGTAGAATTCGGAGAATACGCCCTGCCAGCGCTGGTGGCTTTCAAATACGAAGCCGCCGTCATTCATCAGCCCCTTGGTGACGCGCTCCACCATTTCCTGGCTGCGCACGAAGGCCTCCAGGAACTCTTCGTTGCGGAACGTCACGATCGCCACGCCCCCGGGCTTGAGAACCCGCGCCCATTCCTCCAGCCACTTGATCTGGTGGTCTTCGTCCAGATGGGTGAGCACGGAGATGGCGTACATCAGATCGACGCTGTCGTCGGGAATATCGACCGGCGGATACTCCGTCCCGATCAGGAAACGATGCTCCGGCATGTGCTGGCTGAGCCAGGCGATGGCGTCTTCGTGAAGGTCGCAGCCGATCAGCTTGGCCTTGGTGTGGCGCGGCAGCCCGCGCAGCACGCGCCCCACGCCGCAGCCGAAATCAAGGATGCTGTCGAAGTCCGCGATGTCCTTGCCCAGATCCGAAACCGTCTGGGCGATCAGGTCGGCCTGCCGGTCCCCGTTGCGGATATGTTTCTCGACGGACGGCACGTTTGTGAAGGCCTGGATCAGCCAGGCCGGCGGGACCGGACGGTCTAGCGCGTCCCGGGGCGGATTCTGAAAGCTTTCGTCCGCCCGCGGATCCTCCAGCGGGGCCGCGCGCACCGCGCCAGTGGGCAAGACGGTAAACTTCAGCGGCTGGCCCGGCGTCAGGCCCGCTTTTTCAAGCTGAGCGGGGCCAAATTTGACATTGCCATGGGCGGCAAACTCGGTGTCCGGTTTGACCTTCGCAAAGACAAATTCGCCATTGCCCAGCGGAATGGCCGCAACCGGATCGCCCGGCGCGAAGCCGGCCTCTTTGAGGACGCTTTCAGGAACAGGGACTTCCTTGGGCCGCGCGCTGGAGGAGAATGCGACGGGCTTCAGGTCGGAATCTTTCATTGAACGTACCAGGCTCGCTTTTTCACGCCGGTCGGGAAAGCTGGCGTCATGCCCTCCGTTTCCGGCCATTCCATGTCTTAGGCGGTTTCGCGGGGCAAAGGCAAAAACAGTTTCACGCCCCTCCTCCCGTGCGCTCGATAGCCGCCTTGTGACCGGCCGTCCACGCACCTAAGGTCCGCGGCGACAAATCAATAACTTCATGTTCGGGGAGAGGGACGATGAAACTCGGCGCCGCCGCCGCGCTCAGCGCGTTTTCGATTATGGGAGCCACCGCCGCCGCTCAGGATGGCGATTCGGACAAGCCGGAATGGGATGTCGCCAATCCGCCGATGGAAACGCGCGAGGTTTCCATCGACGTGACAGAGGGCACATGGATGAGCCTAGACGTCAGTCCGGACGGGCGGACCATTGCCTTCGACCTGCTGGGCGATATCTACACGATGCCGATGTCCGGCGGCGACGCCACGCCGGTCTCCAGCGGCCTGCCCTGGGAATACCAGCCGCGTTTTTCCCCTGACGGTTCGCGCCTGGCCTTCACCAGCGACCGCGGCGGCGGGGACAATATCTGGATCATGAACGCCGACGGCTCCGACCGCCGGCAGGTGACCGAGGAAACATTCCGCCTTCTCAATAATCCCAGCTGGAGCCCCGACGGAAAATTCATCGCCGCGCGCAAGCATTTCACCACTTCGCGTTCGCTCGGGACCGGCGAGATTTGGCTTTATCACGTCACCGGCGGCGGCGGCGTGCAGCTGGTCGAGAAGCCAAGCGAGGAGCACCAGAAAGAGCTGGGCGAGCCGGCCTTCTCCCCCGATGGCCGCTATGTCTATTACTCCCAGAACGTCACCCCGGGCGGGACATTTATCTACGCTCAGGACTCCAATACCGACCTGTTCAATATCAAGCGCTATGACATGGAGACGGGCGAGATCGACACCGCCGTCTCCGGCCATGGCGGCTCTGTGCGTCCCGAACCCTCACCGGACGGGCGTTATCTGGCTTTTGTCCGGCGGGAGCGCGCCAAATCCAGGCTCTATCTGAAGGATTTGCGCTCCGGCGAGACGTTCAAGATTCATGACGCCCTGGATCAGGACATGCAGGAAACCTGGGGCGTACAGGGCATGTACCCGAACATGGACTGGACCCCGGACAGCCAGGCGCTGGTCTTCTGGGCCGGCGGCAAGATCAAGCGGATCGATATCGACAGCCGCGAAGTCACGGAAATTCCCTTCCGCGTTCAGGATTCGCGGCAGGTCATCGACCCGCCCCGGCCGCAGATCGATGTCTTCACCGACACGTTCCAGACGACCATGCCGCGCTTCGCCGCGGTGTCGCCGGACGGAAACCGCGTGGTCTTCCAGTCCCTGGGCAAGCTCTACGTCAAGGATATGTCCGGCGGCGGCCCGCGCCGCCTGACCGGCAATGACAGCGACCGGCGCGAGCTTTTCCCCGCCTGGTCGCGGGACGGAAGCCGCATCGTCTTCGCCACATGGGATGACGAGGATCTGGGCGCCATCCGCACCGTTTCGGCTTCGGGCCGGGGCGAGCGGCTGGTCACCGACAATCCGGGCCATTACCGCCGCCCGGCTTTCTCGCCGGATGGAAACACCATCGTCTTCGAGAAGGGCGAAGGCGGCTATTTGACCGCCCCCGAATGGTCGGAAGGCAGCGGCGTCTATCGCGTCCCGGCCGGCGGCGGCGAGATCGAGCGCGTCTCCAAATCCGGCGGCGAGCCGCATTTCGGGGCCCGTGGCGACCGTGTCTTCATGACGGTTTACGAGGATGACAAGCGCCAGCTGATCAGTACGGACCTGAATGGCGAGGCGCGGCGCGTTCACGCCTCCGGCGTCCTGAACGCCGGCTACCGGGTTTCTCCGGCGGGCGATTACGTGATCTTCCGCGAAAACTACGACGCCTATGTCATGCCGCTGGCGCCCGGCCCGCAATCGGCGGACGCCTCCAAGGACGCCAAGGCGTTCCCGGTCACCGAAATAAGCAAGGACGGCGCGTCATGGCCGCACTGGTCCAATGACGGCCAGCGCTTCCACTGGTCGCTGGGTCCGGCGCTGTATTCCGCCGATCTGAACGCCATCACCCGCAACGCCCCCGCCGCGGAGGGAGAGGACAACGCCTTCACCCCGCCGGAGAGCGGGGTCTCGCTTTCCATGAGCGTCGATGCGGCCAAGCCTTCGGGCGTGGTCGCCCTGACCAGCGCGCGCATCGTCACCATGACCGATGCGGAGGGCGGCGTCATCGAGGACGGCGTGATCGTGATCAACGGCAACCGCATCGCCGCCGTCGGCGCGTCCGGCGACGTGGAAATTCCCGGCAATGCGGAAACCGTCGATGTGGCGGGCAAAACGATCATCCCCGGCCTGATCGACGCGCACGCCCATGGCGCGCAGGCCGATGACGAGATCATCCCGCAGCGCAACTGGCTGGCCGTGGCGCATCTGGCGCTGGGCGTGACCACCGTGCACGACCCGTCCAACGACTCCTCGGAGTTTTTCGCCGCGAACGAGCTGCAGCGCGCCGGCCGGTATCTCGGCCCCCGCCTGTTCTCCACGGGCGAGGTTGTCTATGGCGCGAAAGCCCCCGGCTTCTTCGCCGACATTCAGGATTATTCTGACGCGCAGGAACATGTGCGCCGCCTGAACGTGCAGGGCGCGCACAGCATCAAGAACTATAACCAGCCCCGCCGCGACCAGCGCCAGCAGGTCGTGGCCGCCGCCAAGGCGGTCGATATGGCCGTCGTGGCGGAGGGCGGTTCTCTCTATCACATGGACATGGCGATGGTCGCCGACGGCAACTCCACCATCGAGCACAATATCCCGCAATCCATGCTCTATGAGGACGCGCTGAGCTTCTATGGCCAGACGGACGTCGCCTATACGCCGACGCTGGTCGTCACCTATGGCGGTCCGGCGGCGGATCCCTACTGGCGCATGACCGATGATGTCTGGAAGCATCCGATCCTGTCCCGCCACGTGCCGCCGCATGTCCTGCAGCCGCGCAATGTCCGCCGCACCAAGGCGCCGGAGGAGGACTTCGCCGATCAGGTCAGCGCCGCGACCGCGAAACTGCTGTCGGAGCGCGGCGTGATGGTCTCCATCGGCGCGCACGGACAGGAAGAGGGTCTCGGCTCCCACTGGGAGATGTGGTCCTTCGTGCGCGGCGGCTGGAGCCCGTTGAACGCGCTGAAGGCCGCCACCATCACCCCGGCCCGCGCGCTGGGCTTTGACCGCGATCTCGGCTCGCTGGAGGAAGGCAAGCTGGCGGACCTCGTGGTTCTGGACGCCAACCCGCTGGAGGATATCCGCAACAGCGACGACATCTCGCATGTCATGCTGAACGGGCGGCTCTATGATCCGGTGACCATGCGGGAAACGGCGACCGGCGATTACGCGCCCGCGCCCTATTACTGGGAAGAGGAGCAGGAATAGATGACAAGACTGACCCTGTTCGCCCTGGCCGCCCTGGCCGCCGCCGGCCTGGCGCTGGCGGCGTGCGGCGGCGAGGATTCCGCTCCGGCGGGTGATGGCGCCGCCGGCGGATCCGCCGGCGCGGGCGACACCGCCACGGCCGATCCGCTGGAGGGCGTGACGTTCGAGATCGCCGGCGTCACGGGCGATGCGAAGTCCGGCAAGCGCATTTTCCGCCAGTGTCAGGCCTGTCACACGCTGGAGCCGGGCATGAACCGCGTCGGACCGTCCCTGCACGGCGTCATCGGCCGCGAAGCCGGCGCGGTCGAAGGCTTCCGCTATTCAAACGCCAACGCCAATTCGCACCTGATGTGGAGCGAAGAGGTCCTTTTCGAGTATCTGGAAAACCCGCGCGAGTATCTGCCGGGCACCACGATGTCGTTCGCGGGCCTGAAGGTGGCGCAGCAACGCGCCGACGTGATCGCCTATATCAAGGCCGCCGGCGGCGACGCCGAATAGGCGCTCCACGCAAAGAAAAACGGGGCCGAATTCAATGGAGGAACCCGGCCCCGCCCCAACGCATCGCGCCGTGGGAGAGTGTTTTAGAAGCCGATCCCGAAGCGCGCCCCGACGGTTACATCCGTACTGCCGCGGGACCGCGTTTCGGCCTGGCTGAAGGCGCTGATTTCGCCGCGCCCGTCCATGACCGGCGCTGCATAGAGCGCCTCGAAGACATAGTCGCGGTTCTGGCCGCCTATATCGAAAGTCTCGGTCACCACGCCGATTTCACCGGTCTGGCGATCCACGACCTGCACCGATGTGTATTCCAGCTGCCCGCTGGAAACCTGCAGCGGCTGCGCCATCGACAGGCGCACCCGGTCTGACTCGCCGAACAGGCCGGTCTTGGCGGCCGCCACGCCGAACGCGGTGGAGGTCAGGCCGCCATCGGCGACCGACAGCACATTGTCCGCCAGCGAACCGGCGCGCGTCCGGCCCACCGTGACGGAGGCCGACAGGTTGACCGTGTCGGTCAGCTGATAGCCGCCGCTGAAGGTCGCCGCGTCAGTCACGCCGCCCTTGTCCATGGCCAGCGAACCAAGGCCCTGAATGCCCAGCAGGCCGGAGTTTTCCTGCAGCTGGGTATAGGCCACGCCAAACGAGGCCCGCCCGGTCAGGGCGTAGTCCATGCCGAAATTGATCGCCGAGGCCTTGTAATCCTCCAGCCCTTCGATCAGCGGCAGCTCCTCATTGCTCCAGGGCGCGACATAGAAGCGGTCATTCTGCGTCTCCGTCATGCCGAAGCTGAGGGTCGCCTTCTCGCCCAGCCCGTAGGAGCCGCCGGCATAGGCCCCGCCGGAGGCCAGGCCCAGCACCGGATTGGCGCCACCCGTGGAGACGTCATAATCGGAGAACAGGCCAAAGCCTTCCTGCCCGGAAAGCGCCATCGCGCCTTCGCCATAGCCGAATTTCAGCGCCAGGCCCGTCTCCGGCTGTTCCAGGCTGAAGCCGGTCTGGAAGGGCAGCGCGCTTTCGGAATAATCCTCGAACGGGCTGCGATTGGCGATCGACATTTCGAAGCGCCAGTCCTGTCCGCGCGCGATTGGCGCGGTGTGCGTCGTCACGTCGCTGAAGCTGAAGCCATCCATCCAGTCGATCATCCGCTCATAGAGATAATGCTGGAAGCGTTCGTCCTCGCCGCGGATCTTGGCGGTCTGGCCGATCAGCTGGGTGGACAGCGGAATGGCGAAGTCGCGCCAGGTGTCGCCGATATATTCAAAGGCATAGAAATACATGCCGTCGGCTTCCCAGGCCTCGCGCTCGCTTTCGCTGGGATTGCGGATCTGCGTCGCGCGCTTCCGCTTCAGCTTGTATTTGTGAAGCTCGCCGTTCTTCTTGTATTTCGGGACGTTCTCGTACCAGTAGAGCCGGTTGAAATTCAGCGGCGATTGCGACGCCTCGATGTCCAGCATCCCCCAGCCATAAACGCCGTCCACGCCGGGCTCGCCCAGATCACGCGCCGATTGCAGGATGATGCCCGCGCTCTCTTTCGGATAACGCGACAGCCACGGCCAGCGGTCGTGCAGCAGCGCGATGGCGCCGGTCACCAGCGGCGCAGCGAAGGAGGTGCCGCTGCGGCGGACCAGCCCGCCTTCGCCGTCGGCGACCAGGATCATTTCACCCGGCGCCACCAGGAAGCGGTATTTCAGCTTGTTCTCTTCGTGACAGATCCCGTTATCCAGCAGGCATGCCTCGCCCGGCGTATTGGAGAAGCTGGAAATTTCGCCTGAAGGGCCGACCGATCCCACGATCAGCAGGTTGGGATCGTTCCGGAAATCCCAGTCCAGATCCACGGTCTGCTGAATGCCGTCATTGCCCGCGGCTTTCACAAAGATGACCCGGTCCATCTTCTTGATGACCTTGTCGGAGAAGATACCGCTCCATTCCTGGTTCAGCGTCCAGCCCGACACGCCCAGCGACATATTAATGATGGTCGATTTCTGCTGCAGCAGATTATAGATGCCAAGGCGGATATCGTCCCAGCCGGCCGTGCCGGTTTCATCGAACGGGCTATAGGCCGCCACATCGGCGTTCGGCGCGATGCCCATCACGCCCTCGCCGTCATGTTCGGAGACCAGGAGGCTGATCACGCCCGCGCCATGACCGCCCGTCTGGCTGTCATAGCCGCCGGCATAGATCAGGTTGTCCGTCAGATCGTCATGCCCGTGAACAGAGGCGTCCAGCAGGCCAATTCGCACATCGTCGCCGCTGCCCTGGATCTGCGTCAGCGCCGGGGACCAGTTGGCCGCAGCCATCCAGTGATCGACGCGGTCCGCGCCGGAAAACGCCATCAGCCCGTCATACCAGTCCATGAAGAAGGCCGAACGGTCCGCCGCGTCCAGGTCTTCCAGAGAGCTGGCGTCGGTCAGGTCGATGCCGTGCTTTGCAAAAACGTCCTGTGCAAAGCCGTTCCAGAAGGAAAGCCCGGTATCGGCCTCGACAACCTCGCCCCACACCGCTTCGGACTGGGCCAGCATGGCGTTGAGATCGCTCAGAACCTGCTGATAGTCGGCTTCCGTGCCGCCATCGAACGGGCCGATATCACCCCAGAAGGCGTTGATGTCGCCCCAGAACGGGCCCATATCCCCCCAGAAGGGACCGATATCCCCCCAGAACGGTCCCAGATCGCCATAGAAGGGGCCGATATCCCCCCAGAAGGCGCTGATATCGCCGTAGAATGGATTGATGTCGCCCCAGAACGGACCGATATCGCCCCAGAACGGGCTGATATCGCCGTAAAACGGATTGATGTCGCCGTAGAAAGGATTGATGTCGCCGTAAAACGGATCGAGGTCGCCATAGAAAGGGTTGATGTCCCCGTAATATGCCGTGCGGTCCGTACCGTCCTCGGCGCCCGGTTTTGCGAGAGCCGGCCCGGCAAACAGAACCGTCAGGGAAGCAACGCCAGCAAACAAATGCATCTTCTGCACCGGCCGACTCCTTATTATTTTTAGCGGCGACGACGGAGCTTCCCATAAAAAAACTATTTAAATTCTAATGACTTAGGTTGAAACTTCCTTTCTGATATTATTCGTATTTGATGCAATTCTTAAAACTCGATTAGGCACAAAATCTCTGCCCGCCATTCTCCAATCAAAAAAAGCTCTTTGATTTCAGCGGGTTGAAAAATGCCTGCTTGAAAGCGGCGGGTTCCGCTACAGGGCGGCGTCGCGTCTGCCCGGACGGCAGGACCGAAAATGCGTTTAAAACCCGGTTCGCGGGATTAAAGAATGTCCCGCAAGAGGGATGGTGGGCCCGGCAGGACTCGAACCTGCAACCAGACCGTTATGAGCGGCCGGCTCTAACCAGTTGAGCTACAGGCCCACAAGACGCGAAGTCCAAGCGGACCTGTCAGGGTTTAGCGCGGGCGCGGCGGCGGGAAAAGCCGTTGCTGTCAGCGGCCCCAGCGCGCGGCGCGGCCGCGGCCGTCCACATGAATGAACGGGCCGTGCACCGCGTTGGCGCCGTAGGAGCCAAGCCCGCCGTCTGGAAGGTCGTCGCGTTCGGCGAACAGCTCTTCAGCGTAGTCGTAGAGCCAGTCGGCGTCCTTCTTGTTCAGCTCTCCGTCGCCGTTCAGATCGTCCATCACGCCGTCCTGCGGCGCGACATCGACATAGACGTCGGACGCGTCCCCCCACATATGGCGCGAGAATTCGGTCGCCCCGATGCCGTAATTATAAAAGGGGGAACGGAAACCGCTCATCACATACAGCGTCTCGGCGTCCGTCACCCCGTCCTCGCGAAGGCTGATCAGCAGCGCCTCCAGGCGGCGCATCATCGGGTCCGTCAGCGCGATATATTTCGGCCAGTGGCCGGGTTGCTGCTTGCAGATGAACTGGCCGGCGCGGAAATGCGGCGTGATGCGGCGGTCCATGTCCTCTTCAGTCAGGCGGATATAGCCGGCCGGCGGGGTGCGCGGATGTTCGTCCATGCGGAATCCGTCCTCTGACCCGTCCTCGAAATTCTCCGCAGGCTCAAGCACGATCGCCGTAACCTGCTGCACGGTTTCGCCATCGCCATTCGTAATCTCGATATCGTGGAAGCCCGTTTCTTCCGGCGCCGTCCAGGAAACCTTGCCCTCGCTCACTTCCGCCAGATCGCCATCCACGCGCAGGGAATGTCCGCCAGGCAGGCCAAAGCGCGCATTCTCGCCCGGCAACAGTTTCACGAACCAGAAATCATAGGGCGCCGCCTCGCCATTGAGCAGCAGCGGCGCATCGTCCTCGGCGCCGGATACAAAGGCGGCGGCTTCCCCCGCAATCGCCGGGCCGGGCGGCACCATGTCGGTCTCAAGCGAATCAGCGGGCAGCGACGCCTTGTTCGCTCCGGTCAGGCGGGCGGACAGCGCCGCCACCTTTTGCGGCGCGGCGTCGGGCCCGGGCTCACGATATTCCCGCAGGCCCCGCCGCTCGCCAGTTTCAGGCGGGGTCCGGGGCTGATCGAACATGACGCCGTCCTGATGACCGGGTTCAAGGTCATCGGCCAGCGCGGACGCAATCAGCGCCGCGCCGGCCACAGAGGCGCACAGGAAAATGGCGGCTTTCATCAGGCTGTCCCGTCCGTTCCTCAGGTCCCGGTTATCCAGCCTGCAGCGAAGCATATTGCTCTGACGAAATCTGGGCAGGCTCGGCCATCATGACAGGCTGCTCCTGACGCTGGTAGATATCCCGCCAGAAATAGACTTCGCCGTCTTCCACCGTGGTCAGGTCATAGGTGATCTCGACCGGGATTTTCCAGGCCAGCGGGATGCGCTGGTTGTCGCCGCTGCGGACCGCGCTTTCCACGTCATCGGTCGCGCCGCCGGCGCGGGCGGTCCAGCTGGCGAATTTCACCGGGTCTTCAAGCCGGATACAGCCCGAGGAGAAAGCCCGCTCGTCCTCCGCGAACAGATGATCGTCCGGCGTGCCGTGCAGATAGATCGCGTCCTTGTTGGGGAACTTGATTTTCAGTTCGCCCAGCGCGTTCCACGGGCCGGCCTTCTGCACCAGACGATAGCGGGAGGGCGCCTCGCTGCTGTGCCAGTTCACATTATAGGCGCTGACGCGGTCACCGGATTCGCGGTCATAGACGATGAAATTATGCGCGTCCGCATAGCCGGGATCGGCGCGGAGCTTGGACAGTTTCTGACGGATCATCAGGCCGGTCGGCACATACCAGCGCGGATTGGCGACGATGAATTCGGCTTCGTCGCTGAAACTCGGCGTCGGCGTGCTGGTCTTGCCGACGATCGCCTTCATGGAAAGGACTTCCTTGCCGTCCTCCCAGGCCTCGGCCTGATAGGAAGGGATATTCACACGGATCAGCTTGCCGTCGCGGCCGGCGATCTCGCGTTCCGCCTGCATCGCGGTTTCAATCCGCGCAATCTTGGATTCGACGGATTCGTTCAGCGCCTCCAGCGTGCGCGGACCGACCACGCCGTCGCGCTTCAGCCCATGACGGGCCTGAAAGGCTTTCAGCGCGTTCTGAAGCTCCGGGCCGTAAACGTCCTGCCGGGATATATCGTCCGCGTCCGGGCCCATATCGCCCAGCCGCACAGACTGGAAGAATCCCTGCTGCTCGCCGGCGTAAAAGCCTTCCGCCTCCAGGCGCTGACGCAGCAGGGGAATGCGCGGATCACTGTCGCCCGCCTCGATCAGCTCGCCCTCGGGCAGGGCGCGCCATCCGCCATCCGCGGCGATGTCGCGATAATGCTCCAGCTCCTCGTTCAGCGCGCTCCAGTTCTGACGGTCCTGGTAATCGCGCGGCGCCTGACGGCTGCCGAATGCGCCGCTCACCGGTTCAATCGCCGGCGCGGTGTTGGCGCGGTCTGCGCGGGCGGGCGCGACCAGATCCATTCCGGCGGCGATGTCGCCGTTGGCCGCGGTCAGCAGGGCCTGCGTTGTCTGGGAATGCGCCGGCGCGGCCTTGGGCGAGCGCACGGCGGCGCCCTCGTCCTGAAGCCCGCGGCTGACCTGCTCGGCCAGCTGAAGGAAGGCGCAGCTCATGGCGATTTCCGCCTGCGCCAGTTGTTCGGCCGATTGCGGCTGGCGCGGAATGGTCATCAGGGTTTCGCTCAGCCGGGGCGTGATTTCCGCATCATGGCGGCGGGCGGTTTCACGGATCGCCTCTTCGAACGACTGCCCGTCATAGGTCCAGATCGGCTGGAAGAGATTGCGCGCATAAGCGGCCCGGGCGGCCTGCGGCACGCCTTCGGAGAGATTTTCCGCCAGCATGGCTTCAAACGCGCCGTCGGTGATCTGGGTCTCCAGCGCGGAAGATATGGCGGCGGAGGACAAGGCCGTGGAATTCAGGGCGTTTGTATCCTCGGCATTGGCATCGGCCGTCAGAACGCCGGATGCTACGGCAAGGGAACCGATCGCGGCGGCGGTGCTCAGGGCGGCGCTCATGCCAGTCAGGGCTCTCATTATGACGTCTCCGTTTTTATCATCTTGGCCGGAGGAAGGCGGCAAAGCCCTGTTCTGTTCCCGAATCTAAGCCATTCTTTTTCATGTGTTTTTCGATGGAACCATCGGACAAAAAACGCGTTTGGCGCCGTCACATTTAAGGCGGCCGGGTCATCGGAATGTCCCCGCTTCGCCTTGATCCTGTCGTGATTCCAAGATCAATTGGCGGGCGTGAGAGGGACGTTACAACCGCCCGCCCTCCAAGGAGATTTCATATGATACGATCCGCCCTAGTCGCCCTGACCCTGCTGGCCGTTCCGGCCTCGGCCATGGCGCAGAATGTCGATTTGCGTCCCAAGCTGTCGCTGAACGCCACCGGCGAGGCCAAGGCCGCGCCCGATATGGCCACGCTCTCCGCCGGCGTTGTCAGCCAGGCCCAGACCGCCGAAGCCGCGTTGTCCGAGAACTCATCCAAGATGAACCGCGTGGTGGCGGAGCTGCGCAAGGCGGGCGTCGCGGACAAGGATATCCAAACCTCGAACCTGAATATCAGCCCGGTCTACGCCAATAACCGCGAGAACACCGAAACCGGCCCGCGCATCAGCGGCTATCGCGCCTCCAACCAGGTCACCGCCACCGTGCGCGATCTGGACGATGTCGGCCCGGCGATCGACGCCATGGTCCGCGCCGGCGCGAACAATGTGAACAATGTCGGCTTCAGCCGTGAGAATTCGGACGAGGAAATGGACGCCGCGCGCCGCGACGCCATGGAAAAAATTCTGGAAAAGGCCCGCCTTTACGCCGAGGCCGGCGGCTTCAAGCTTGGCCCGATTCTGGAGCTGAGCGAGAGCGGCGGTTATTACCCGCAGCCGCAATATGCCCGCATGGCGATGGCCGAATCCGCGGACGGCGCCACCCCGGTCGAGCCGGGCGAGCTGACCATGTCGGTCAACGTCAACGCGACGTTCCAGATCGAATATTGATTGTTTTCAGGAAAGGATCCGGTCAGGCGGCCCTGGGCTGGCTGACCGGCTCGTTCCGCTCGTCCAGCTGCACCACGGTCGGCGCGTAGCTGGCCGCCGCTTCCGCATCCATCTGGGCGTAGGACACCACGATGATGCGGTCGCCGGTCTGCACCATGCGGGCCGCCGCGCCATTCACGCCGAACACGCGGCTGCCGCGCGGCGCTTCGATGGCGTAAGTCGTGAACCGGGCGCCCGAATTGATATTCAGCACGTCCACCTGCTCATGCGGCAGAATGTTCGCCGCATCCAGAAGATCGCGGTCAATGGCGATCGATCCCTCGTAATTGAGGTCCGATTGCGTCACCACCGCGCGGTGGAGCTTGGCTTTCATCATCGTCAGGATCATGTCGGGTCAGCCCTCATTCCATAAGCTGTCTGGCCTGATATGGGGCTATATAGGGGGCATCCTTCGCAGATGCAAAAAATTCCGGCGCCCGGTTTTTCTTGCGGAAAGTCCTTGGGAATTGACGCTCGAAGCGGGATACTCTTGGAAAAACGCCCAGACATTCAGACAAGCAGAGGCTCATGAGCCAGGTCCAGACCAAAAGCCGGATACGGGAAAGCGCGTCCCGCGCCGAAATCCACAGTTGTGTTGTGGAGAAACTCTCCCATTACGCGCCCCTTAGCGACTCCGAAGCGCGGCTGATTTCACGGCTGGAGGAACGCCCCCGCACCTTCAAGGCGAACGAGGTGATTTGCGGCTCCGGCGAGGAGCTGGGCAGCCTGTTCATCGTCCGCGAGGGCCGCGCCTATACCTATCAGATCCTGGGCGATGGCCGCCGCCAGATCCTGCAACTCTACTATCCCGGCGATATTATCGGCACGCGGGACATCGTCTTCGAACAGTGCACCGCCTCCACCGTCTGCGCGACGGAGGCCGTGCTCTGCCCCTTCGACAAGAAGGACCTGAAGGAGGTGTTCGAGAAGGCCCCGAAGGTCGCCGCCCTGATCTACGCCATCGGGATGCTGGAGCAGGTCGTGGTTCTGGACCGGCTGAAAGCGATCGGCCGGATGCAGGCGCGCGAGCGTCTGGCGCATTTCCTTCTGGAGGTTCTCAGCCGCTCACGCGTGGCCTGTCACGACCCGGCGGCGCCGCTGGAGCTGCGCCTGAACCAGGAAACCATCGGCGATGTTCTGGGCCTGACGCAGGTCCATGTGAACCGCACGTTCAAGCAGCTGGAGCGCGACGGCCTGATCAAGCGCGTCAACGGCAAGATGGAGCTTCAGGAAGCGGAGCTGACCCACATCGCCGAATTTACCGACCGCTATCACCGCATCGACACGTCATGGTTCCCGGTTTCGCGGGAAGACTAGTTGGCGGCTTCATTCGCCCCTGAGGCGTTCCCCGCTTCATCGGCGGCGTCCGCCATGGGGCCGCCATACCGCGTCCCGAAATAATCGCCGGCGTTCCAGACCGGCCGTTCGTCGGCATTGGCCACCTCGGTCATGATCTCGTAATTGGCGCGGGCGAACTTGGCCCCGGCCAGATAGTTCAAAGGCTGGCTGAGATCATCGCCGGGACGGTGATAATTGGTCGCCAGAAAACCCCGGAACTCCGTCTCGCCCTCGCCCTCGAACCCGGTCATCAGGAACAGCGAGGGGATGCCCTGCTGAACGAAGCGGTAATGGTCGCTGCGGGTGAACAGGTTCTGGTCGGGCAGCGGGTCGGGCGTCAGGGTCACGCCGATCTCCGCCAGCGCCGACTCGGTCAAGGACCCCAGCGTGGAATGGTCCGCCCCGAACGCGATGACGTCCGTAAAATCATAGAGCAGGACCGGCATGTCCAGATTGATATTGGCGATGATCGATTCTTTGGGGACGGTCGGGTTGTTGACGTAATATTCCGCGCCGACCAGCCCCTTTTCTTCCGCCGTCAGGGCAATGAACATCAGCGAGCGGCGCGGCGCGGCCTCTGACGCCGTCACGCGCGCCACTTCCAGCATCGCCGCCGTGCCGGAGGCGTTATCCATCGCGCCATTATTGATCTTGTCCCCGCCATCGACGCGTTCGGAAATGCCGATATGGTCCAGATGCGCGGTCAGCACGACATATTCGTCCTTCAGCGCCGGGTCCGAGCCCTCGACCACGCCGATGACATTCTCGCTCGCCAGGTCCGAATGCTCGTTGACCGCAGACATGCGGACAGAGACCGGCAGGTCAAAACCCGCAATATCCGCTCCACCGGCCTCCGAGGCGGCCATGATGTCCTCATAGCTCCGCTCGGCGCCTTCAAACAGGCGCGCCGCGCCGGCCTCGCTGAGCACGGCCTGCCCGTCCAGTCCGGGCGCGGCCTCGTACGCCGTCCCGTCCGGGCCGATCCAGGTGATGCTGCCGCGGCCCGCGAAACGCGCCAGCGTTTCGAACGAAAAGCGGCGCTGCCCTTCCGGGGCCATCAGAACGATCATACCCGCCGCGCCCTGTTCCACGGCGGTTTCCGCCTTGGTGGTGCTGGACGCCAGATGCGCGGCCAGAGAGCTATCGACCCCCGGCGGCGCGGCGCCGATCACCGCCACGATCTTTCCTTCCGCGTCGATCCCCGCGTAATCGTTCCGCTGCTCCGTCACCGCGCCGTAGCCGGCAAACACCACCGGCGCCTCGACAAGGGTCTCGGTCCTGTTGGGATCGTCGCCGGGCAGAAATTCCACCCGCGCGTCCAGCGTCTCTTCACCGCCATCGCGCAGAATGGCGAATCCGGCGGCCTCGACATCGCTGGTATAGCGGCGCAGGGCCACCGGTTGCATGTAGCCCTCGCCGGCGCCCGGTTTCAGGCCCGCCTGCGCAAACTGGCTGGCGACATATTCGGCCGCGATGTCATAGCCGCGGGTTCCCGCCTCGCGCCCCTCAAGCTCGTCACTGGCCAGAAAGCCGATATGGGCGCGGATATTGCGCGCCTCGAACAGGGGGTCGTTCGCCGCGTCATAGCCGGCGGACTGCGCGTCGCCGCCGCGGGCGCCGGCGGCCTCCCCGTCAGTCTTTTCGCTGTCCGCCCCGCAGGCGGCCAGCAGCAGCGCCGCCGCGATCAGGATTGCTCGTGTCATGCTTGTCGTCCCCATCTGTCCTTGCGCTCCTTCTAGCCCCCGCAGCGACAGGCGCAAATGTCTGCGCCGCCGCACGGGCGCATAACGGGCATTCCCGCGCCGAAACACGCGCCGCACGGCGCGCGGCGCCGTCACTGTAAAAGGGCGCCGCGCCGCTCTTCCCAAGCGCGGCGGCCACCCCACATCATTTTCAAGAAGCCCCCCATGGCTTCCGCATCATCGATCGGTCCTCCCCACAAGCCGATCGACCCCGCGCCCCGTCATTCCTCCGCGAATGGCGGGGCGCTTTCATTTGAGGAAACGCGGAATGGAAAGCGGCCTAGCGCTTGTCGCGCCAGTTTTCCATGGCCGAAGAAATCGCGAACGTCTCCCGGTATTTCGGGGAGTCGGAGGGGCGCGGCGGCTTGTCCCGCGTCAGCTCCATGATCTCGGCCAGCTTATTGTGCGCCGCGCCGGACTGGCCCGCCCCGATATAGGCGTGCAGCTCGACCAGCGCGTTGGACAGCGGGTCGTCCGCCCGGATCACGAAATAGGGTTCGTCGTCAGCCAGGTCGGGCAGGCAGTCGAACTGGGACGGATTGGCTTTCGAGCCGAGCGGCGCAGACATGGCGGGTAGCCTCGCAATAGTGAGAATCAGTCACCGCCAAGCCTACAGGATAGCCAAGGTCCGCGCCTAGCCGCCCTCGTCCTCGCCCTCCAGCCCGTGCAGCGTCCAGCGCTGGACCGAGACTTCCTCCGCGCCGGAGGAGCGGTAGAGCCCGTCCGCGGCGTCGGTTTCGGAGCTGGTCCACATCATGAAGGTGGCCGGGCTGGCCTTCACATCCTCGACCACGGCCTCGAACAGCGCCCGGCCCGTGCCTTCGCCGCGCCCTTCCGCGCCCACGCAGACCTCGGCCAGCCACGCCCCGGCGCCGCCGTGGCCGCTGTCATAATAGGCGTGCCAGACGGCGTAGCCGACCGGAACCTCGTCCTTCTCGGCGACCAGGACATGGAAGCTGGTGTCGTGCTGGAACAGCGAGGTCTTGATGCCCTGCGGCGTGCAATGTTCGGTCGAACACCCAACCACCTCGTTCAGCTGGGCGGACAGGCGGCCAATCGCGGCGGCGTCTTTGGGACGGGCGGCGCGGATCTTGATCTCGGTATCGGACATGGGCGGCGTTCCTTTTGTCTGGGCGTCAGGGAGCGGGAAATTCACTCCCAGCACTTCAAACCCGAATCCGGGATAGAGGGTTCCACCGCATGCGCCGCCGCCCAGGCGATCGCAAAAGGCGACATCAGGTCCTGTCCGTCCTGCCGGTTGGTCAGGACGATGGCGGACACCCCGTCATCGACCGCCCGGACATAGGCCGTGCCGGAATAACCGGCATGGGTGACGATGCGCTTTCCGCCGGCCACATGCGACCACCAGCCCCGCGCATAGCCCCAGCGTTCACAACGCTCCCCGGCGTCGAATTCCCGCTGGATCTCCCACGCCGCCTCCATGGCCGCGGCGTTGATGACCTCGGGATCGGCCAGTTCAGCCTCCCACTTCATCATGTCGTTGAGAGAGGACATCACCCCGAAATGCGGCGTCAGTTCGAACTGCCAGACCCGGCGGTTGCGCTGTATCCCGCCGTCCTTCCACGCATAGCCCTCGGCGCGGTGCGGCACGATGGCGGACTGGTCCAGGAAGCGCGTCTGCGCCATGCCCAAGGGTTCGAAATACTCGGCCTGCATGTGTTCGTCGAAAGTCTGCCCGGTCACCGCCTCGACAATCACGCCCAGCAGGAAATAACCCTCGTCCGAATAGGACCAGTCGGTCCCCGGCTCGGACAGCATGGGCGTCGCCTTGGCCGATTCCAGCATATTCTCTCTGGAATAGTCGGTCAGCAGAACGCCGTCCGCCGTCTCCTCGAAGCGGTGATCCAGCCCCGCCATGTGGCTCAGCAGCATGTCCACCGTGATCGCCCCCCACGCCTCCGGCGCGTCCTCGACAAAATCGGTGACCGGCGCGTCCAGAGACAGCCGCCCCTCCTCGACCAGCGTCATCACCGCCAGCGCCGTCATCTGCTTGGTCAGCGAGGCCAGCTCGAACACCGTATCCGGCGTCACCGGCGCATCATGCTCCAGACTCGCCGACCCATACGCGCCGACATGCACAGCCTCGCCATCCCGCATCACCGCCACGGCGGCGCCGGGGAAATGCCCGTCTTCCATCAGGCGTTCGATGACGGGGTCGAGATCGTCAATGTGAGGCTGCGCGGCGGCCGGTGCGACGAAAGCGCAAACAAGGGCGGCCGCGCTGGCGACCGGGCGAATAAAAGCGATCATGAACAGGAACTCTGGGCAGCGAAGGATAACGCCAGACCCTACCGGCCCGCCCCCATCGAACCAAGAAAAAAGCCCCGGCGGAACCGGGGCTTTTTCGTTTCTAATTGTCGAGGAAGCTGCGGAGTTTCCGCGAGCGGCTGGGGTGTTTCAGCTTGCGCAGCGCCTTCGCCTCAATCTGGCGGATACGTTCGCGCGTCACGCTGAACTGCTGGCCGACTTCTTCCAGCGTATGGTCGGTGTTCATGCCGATGCCGAAGCGCATGCGCAGCACGCGCTCCTCGCGCGGGGTGAGCGAGGCCAGAACCCGCGTCGTCGTCTCGCGCAGGTTTGACTGGATCGCGGACTCGATCGGCAGGATGGCGTTCTTGTCCTCGATGAAATCGCCCAGATGCGAGTCTTCCTCGTCCCCGATGGGGGTTTCGAGGGAGATCGGCTCCTTGGCGATCTTCATCACCTTGCGGACCTTTTCCAGCGGCATGCCGAGCTTTTCGGCAAGCTCTTCCGGCGTCGGTTCGCGGCCGAACTCGTGCAGGAACTGGCGCTGGGTGCGGACAATCTTGTTGATCGTCTCGATCATGTGCACCGGGATGCGGATGGTGCGGGCCTGGTCGGCGATGGACCGCGTTATGGCCTGCCGGATCCACCACGTCGCATAGGTCGAGAATTTGTAGCCGCGGCGGTATTCGAACTTATCGACCGCCTTCATCAGGCCGATATTGCCTTCCTGGATCAGGTCCAGGAACTGCAGGCCGCGATTGGTGTATTTCTTGGCGATGGAGATGACGAGCCGCAGATTGGCCTCGACCATTTCCTTCTTCGCCACGCGGGCCTCGCGCTCGCCCTTCTGGACGGTGCCGACGATGCGGCGGAACTCGTCCAGCGGCACGCCGGTATCGGTGACCAGCTTGGTGATCTCGTCGCGGATCGCGTCGATTTCCTTGCCTTCTTTCTCGAAGAAGCGGGTCCAGGCCTTGGACTTGCCGGTCAGGTCCCCGGCCCAGTCCTCGTCCAGCTCGCGGCCGAAATAATTTTCCAGGAAATCCTTGCGCGGCACGCCCTGGCTGTCGGCCAGACGCAGCAGCTTGCCCTCAAAGCTCATCAGCTGCTTGTTGATGTCATAGAGCTGGCCGACCAGCGCCTCGATCCGGGCGTTGTTCAGGTGCAGCTGCTTGATATTGGTGATGATGGATTCCTGCAGACCGTCATATTTGTCGGCGGTCTTGGGGCCCAGATCCTTGCCCTGCGTGCGCAGCTGGATCAGCTTGGCCTGAAGCTTCCGGTAGGCGTCGAAATCGGACGCCACGGAATCCAGAATGCCCATCACGGATTCGCGAAGCTCGGCCTCCATCGCGGCCATGGACGGATTGACGCCCTCGTCATCGTCCTCGTCATCATCGGAATCTTCGTTTTCGGAGTCTTCCGAGGTTTCGTCTTCGTCCTCGTCTTCTTCCTCTTCATCCTCGACCACCTGTCCGCCATAGGTGGCGTCCAGATCGATGATGTCGCGCAGGAGAATACGGCCTTCCTGAAGCTCGTCGCGCCAGACCATGATGGCTTCGGCGGTCAGCGGCGACTCGCACAGCCCCTTGATCATGGTGTCGCGGCCGGCCTCGATCCGCTTGGCGATGGCGATCTCGCCCTCGCGGGACAGCAGCTCCACCGTGCCCATCTCGCGCAGATACATGCGCACCGGGTCGTCGGTGCGGTCGGCGGAGGCGGAGGTGTTGGTGGTGGGCGGGGCATCCTTTTTCTTGGTCACCGCACGGGACTTGGATTCCTCGCCCTCGCCCGCGGCGCCGGACTCGTCGTCATCGCCCGCGGCGTCCTCGTCGACGACATTGATGCCCATTTCCGAGATTTGCGAGAGCACGTCCTCGATCTGTTCGGAGTTGAACTCTTCCGAGGGGAGAACCTTGTTGATCTCCTCGTGCGTGACATAGCCGCGCTTCTTCGCGGCGGCGATCATCTGTTTGACCGCCTTGTCCGACAGGTCCAGCAGCGGGCTGTCCTGGCTCTCGGTGCGTTCGGCTGCGGCGCCGGCCGATTTGCTCATATTATATAACGCCCCTGTTGCTAGGACGGACCCGATCCCCCGAAAAGGACCGCCCTATTTGCGTTTCTTTTTCAACGCTTTCTCGAAAATCGCGCTGATCCGGTCGTCAAACCCGCTATCGCGCCCGGTATCGGGCTCGGCCTCGTCGGAGGGCCGGGTTTGAAGACTGCGCGCGCTGCGAAAGCGTTCCAGACTCTTTTCACTTGGATCGTCGACAACCGCCCGTCTGGCATGCGCCCGCTCTTCTTCCGCCGCGCGGCGCGATGCATAGACCTCATACGCCCGGCGCCAGGAATCCGAGGCCTTTTCCGGGTTCGAAAGGTCGCCGGAAAAGGTGGCGAGCAAGAGCCGCCGTTCGGAGTCGAGCGCGCCAAGCCGATCGCTCAATCCCAGCCGGGCGAAATGGCTCCTGAGCCCCTCAATGTCAAGCGTTTCTCCTGATTCACCCGACTCGATCAGGGCGTCGCGCAGGCGCGCGAGCGGCGCATCGGCGAATTCCATCTCGATCAGCTCCTCGGCGAACAGGTCCGAAAGCTCCGGACGCTCGATCGCCGCATAGAGCAAGGCGCGGCTCATCAATTCGGCCCCGCCCTTCTTTCCCGCGCGCGCTTTCAGCTCGCCCGTCGGCCCGCCGCGCTCCCAGTCCTCCATGGGGCGGCGCGGCGTCCAGGGGCGGCCGGTCCCGCCATTGCGGGCCTGCGGACGGGCCGGTTTGGTCAGCGCGTCGAAGCGGGAAAGCAGCTCGGCGCGATACTGCTCGCGCACGCTGTCGTCCTTGATCTCGCCCACCGCCTCGAACAGGCGGCGCTTCAGACCGGCGCGCGCCTCCGGCGTTTCCAGCGGCTCGGCTTCGTATTCCCGCCGCCAGACCATATCGACCAGCGGAATTCCGCCCTCCAGCGCCCGTTTCAGCGCCGCCGGGCCTTCCTCCCGCAACAAATCGTCCGGGTCGTTGCCCTCGTCCAGATGGATAAAGCGCAGCGACTTGCCCGGCTCCAGCAGGGGCAAGGCGCGCTCGACCACGCGAAACGCCGCGCGGCGCCCGGCATTGTCGCCGTCGAAGCACAGCAGCGGCTCCCCGCCCACGCGCCAGGCCAGCTTCATCTGGTCCTCGGTCAGCGCCGTGCCCAGCGGCGCCACGGCCTGCCCCACCCCGGCCCGGGCGCAGGCAATGGCGTCCAGATACCCTTCCACCACAATCAGGTTCTTCATGGAGGCCTTGGGGTCGTTCGCCGCCTTGCGCGCCTCTGTATAGCGGTAAAGCGTCATGCCCTTGTGGAAGAGCGGCGTGTCCGGGCCGTTGAGATATTTCGCCCGCGCCTCCTTGGAGAGCGCCCGCCCGCCAAAACTGACCAGCCGCCCGCGCGCATCATGGATCGGGAACATCACCCGCCCGCGGAAGCGGTCATAAGGGCTGCCGCCGTCATCGGGCTGAATCAGCAGGCCGGCCTCCACCAGCTCCGCCGGTTTCGCGCCCTTGGCGACCAGTTCGTCCTTCAGCGCCGTGCGCTGGTCCGGCGCGTAGCCGACGCCGAACCGCTTCCATTCGTCCGGTTTAAGCCCGCGCCGCTCCAGATAGGCGCGCGCCTCCTTGCCGTAGGCGCGCCGCAGCGCCGCCTCATAGAAAGCCTGCGCCGCCGTGATCCAGTCCAGAAGGGTGTTGCGCTGCTCGGCCCGGCGCTCGGCCTCCGGGTCCGGCGCTGGCAGGGCGAGGCCCGCCTCTCCGGCCAGCGCCTCCACCGCCTCGGGGAAACTCATCCCCTCGGTTTCCTGCAGGAAGGAGAAGATGTCGCCGTGCTTGCCGGAGGAGAAGCAGTGATAGAAGCCCTTCTCGTCATTGACGAAAAAGCTCGGCGTCTTCTCCTTGTTGAACGGCGACAGCCCGGCGAATTCCCGCCCCTGCCGGCGCAGCTTCACCCGCCGCCCGATCACCTCGGACGGACGCAGACGCGCCTTGATCTCGTCAATGAAATCGTCGGTGAACCGCATGGAGCCTCTTACCTAAGCTGTAAAACTAACTCGCCTGATGCGACTCCGCCATTAGGGACTGCGGCACATTTGCTGAATTGGGATATCTCATTACCCCCGCTAGTGTCCCCGGAAATGACGTAGTCATTATCCGGGGTCCAGAATGCACGCCGACGCCGAAAAGGCCGCCTGGGTCTACATTATGGCGAACCATCGAAACGGGACGCTTTACAGCGGTTCGACCGTCGATCTGGTGCGTCGGACATGGGAGCACCGCGAAGGATTCATTCCGGGCTTCACCAGGAAATATGGATGCAAGATGCTGGTGTGGTTTGAGGTCCACCCGGATCTGGAAACCGCTCTGGTTCGAGAGAAACGGCTGAAACGCTGGCGGCGCGCGTGGAAACTAAAACTGATTGAAGAGATGAATCCGCATTGGCACGATTTGTGGGAAGACTTGTCGCTGTAACGGCGTCCCTGGACCCCGGACAATGACTTTGTCATTTCCGGGGACTCTCGTTGATATGTCGACTTACAACCCTTCAACGAGCCCCCGGAAGCGCTGAAAGCGCTATCGGGGTCCAGTTTTCAGCGAAACGCGAGAAGCGCTTCTAGCGCAGCATGTCCTTCACCGCGGCGCCGGCCTTGGAGAAATCCATCTGCCCGGGATAGCGCTCTTTCAGCGCGCCCATGCAGCGGCCCATATCCTTCAGGCCGGAGGCGTCCAGCTCCTCGACGACATCGCCGGCGGCGGCGCTGATTTCCTCATCGCTCATCTGGCGCGGCATGTATTCGCGGATGATTTCCATTTCGTCGCGTTCGCGCTCGGCCAGCTCATAGCGGCCGGCGTCCTCGAACGCCTTGGACGATTCCTCGCGCTGACGGACCATCTTGGAGAGGATCGACATGATCTCCTCTTCCTCGCAGCCCTTGCAGCGATCCTCGGCCCGGGCGGCGATGTCCCGGTCCTTGATGGCCGTCTGGATGAGGCGCAGCGTCGAGACCTTCACGGCTTCGCGCGCCTTCATGGCGACCTTCAGATCAGTTTCGATACGCTCACGGAGCGTTGTCATATTTGCCTCCAGCCTGTGGCGCGCCACAAGCGGTAACGGTTAAAACCTTGTTTTGGTTCGATAAGTCCTGACAGTCCCGCGCGCTTGACGCATCAAGGTCTTCGACCCTACCTAAGCGGCCGCGCGGACACTCTTTCTCCGCGCTCACTACAGGGTGGCGTGACATATGGTGGAAGCTTCTGCAAATCAAGGCGCCACCGCAATCCTGGCGCTCGCCGACGGCTCGGTATTTTTCGGCCGGGGCGCGGGCGCGACAGGCGAAGCGGCGGGCGAACTTTGCTTCAACACGGCAATGACCGGGCAACAGGAAATCCTGACTGACCCCTCCTATACCGGACAAATCGTCTGCTTCACATTCCCCCATGTCGGAAATGTGGGAGCCAATCCGGACGACATGGAAACCGGCCGCAAGGACGCCGCGCTGGGCGCGGTAATGCGCGCCGACATCACGCGCGCGGCCAACTGGCGCGCGGCGCAGGATTTTGACGACTGGATGGAATCGCGCGGCATTGTGGGCGTCACGGGCGTCGATACCCGCGCCATCACCAAGCGAATCCGTGAAAACGGCATGCCGCACGCCATTGTCGCGCACGACCCCGATGGCCAGTTCGATGTCCCGGCCCTGATCGAAAAGGCGAAAGCCTTCGCCGGTCTGGAGGGCGCGGACCTGGCCAGCGCCGTTACGACCGAAGAATCCTATGGGTCCACAGAGGCGCGCTGGGACTGGCCGGACGGCTTCCCGCAGACCGCCGATGACGCGCTTCATGTCGTGGTCATGGATTTCGGGACCAAGAAGAACATCCTGCGCTCGCTTGGCGCGTCCGGCCTGAAAGCCACCGTCGTTCCGGCGAAAACCACCGCCGATGAAATTCTGGCGCTGAAGCCCGACGGCGTGATGCTGTCCAACGGCCCCGGCGATCCCGCCGCGACGGCGGAATACGCCGCCCCGGTGATCCGCGACATCATCGCCGCCGGCGTGCCGGTTCTGGGCGTCTGTCTCGGCCATCAGCTTCTGGCGCTCGCCGCCGGGGCGAAAACGGTGAAGATGGAGCAGGGTCATCACGGCGCGAACCACCCGGTGAAGGATCTGACCACCGGCAAGGTGGAGATCGTCTCGATGAATCACGGCTTCGCGGTGGACCGCGACACCCTGCCGGATTCGCTGGAAGAGACGCATGTCTCCCTGTTTGACGGCACCAATTGCGGCCTGCGCTTCAAGGACGCGCCGGTCTTCGCCGTGCAGCATCACCCGGAAGCCTCGCCCGGTCCGCAGGACAGCTTCTATCTATTTGACCGCTTCGCAGACGCGATGCGGGAGCGGCGGGCTTGACCGGGCCAAGCCGCCGAAGCGTTCTCGCCGGGGCCGCGGCCCTGGCGGCCTGCCAGCCCGCGTCCACGCCGCAATCGGTGTTGCGCGTGGGCCTTCCCACCGGCGCGGATTCGCTGGACCCGTTCGTGGGCCAGTTCGCCGCCGCCGCCATTATCTATCGCCAGATCCATGCCCCGCTGGCCGGCTACCGGGATGATCACGCCGTGACCGGACGCTGGGAGTCGGAGGGCGGTTTCATGCGCTGGACGGCGCATCTGCGTCCCGGCCTGAAATGGTCGAACGGCGAACCGCTGACCGCCAGCGACATCCTGTGGAGCCTGCGCCGCGGCGCCAACCCGGAAACCGCCGGCCCGGATGTCGGCGATCTCTCGATTATCCGCGGCGCGCTTGAAATCGTGCGCGGTCAGTCCGCGCCGGAGGCGCTGGGCGTCCGCGTTCTGGACGGGCGCACGCTGGAATTCACCCTCACCCGGCCGCACGCCGATTTCCCCGATGCAATGCGCGAGTTCTATCCGATCAATCCGCGCGCCGTGGAAACTCATGGACCGGACTGGACCCGGCCGGAAAATTTCGTCTGCTCCGGCCCCTATGTTCCCGTGGCAGAAAGCCAGCTTTCGCTGACGCTCAAGAAAAACCCAAATCATCACCGGGCCGATGCGGTCTCCATTCCGGAAATCGAGATGTCGGTGGTGGAGGATGCGGGGGCCCGCGTCCGCCTGTTCCGCGCCGGAGATCTGGACCTGGCGCTGGACCCGCCCGCCAACCGGCTGGAGGAACTGCGCGGCCTGCTGGGCGATCAGGCCCGCACCTATGACGCGCCGCGCCTTGTCTATCTGAAGGTCAATCATGACCGCGAACCGCTGGCCGATCCGCGCATCCGCCGCGCGCTTCATATTTCCATCGACCGTGAATTCATCGCCGGCCAGATCATCGGCGGCTCGGCCGAACCCGCCTTCACCGCCGTGCCCGGCGTCGCCGAAAGCCTGAGCGCCACGCCGCACGAGACGCGCATGGAGACCGCCGCGCGTCTGGTGCGGGAGGCGGGCTATGGCCCGGACAATCCCTTGACGCTGGGCCTTCTGCATTCGGGCGAGGAACGCGCCCGCGTCGCCGTGGCGCTGGCCGATGACTGGGCCCGCATCGGCATCAACGCCGAAATCCAGGCCAGCGAATCGACCGGGCTGTACGCCATGGTGGGCGAGGGGCGCTTCGATCTGGCGCTGGCCCGCTTCGACCGCGGCATGCGCTCGGCCAACTGGCGTTATCTGGAACCCTTCGCGCCCGGCGGTTTCGCCGCCAATTTCGGCTGGGAAGACCCGGCCCTGGCGGCGCTGATCGAGGATATTCAGGCCGAAGGCGATCCCGAACGCCGCGACGCCCTTGTCGCGCGGGCCGAAGGTTTGATGATGGATCAGGCCAATCTGATCCCGCTAATGCGCGAAAACGCCATCTGGCTCATCGCCTCCCGCATCCAGGGCGCGGACGACGAACAGCCTGTTTTCTGGGGCGATCTGGCCCTGTCGGCGCCCGCTGGCTGACAAAAGCGCGCTTTTCGCGTCATTCAATGCTGGCCTCCCCCGGTTCGAGTCACTAGAACCCTTTTCTCGACATGCCCCGTCGAAACGATCTCCACTCCATACTCATTATCGGCGCCGGTCCGATCATCATCGGTCAGGCGTGCGAATTCGATTATTCCGGTGTTCAGGCCTGCAAGGCGCTGCGCGAGGAAGGCTACCGGGTCATCCTGGTGAACTCCAACCCGGCGACCATCATGACCGATCCGGAAATCGCCGACGCGACCTATATCGAGCCGGTGACGGCCGATTTCGTCGAGAAGGTGATCGCCAAGGAAAAACCGGACGCGCTGCTGCCCACCATGGGCGGCCAGACCGCGCTGAACGTGGCGCTGGAGCTGGACCGCTCCGGCGTGCTGGAGCGCCACGGCGTTGAGATGATCGGCGCCCGCGGCGACGTCATCGACAAGGCCGAGAACCGCGAACGCTTCCGCTCCGCCATGGACGATATCGGGCTGGAATCCCCGCGCTCTCGCACCGTCCACACCGTCGCCGAGGCGATGGAGGCGGTGAAGGATACCGGCCTGCCCGCCATCATTCGCCCCTCCTTCACGCTGGGCGGCACGGGCGGCGGCATCGCCTATAATATCGAGGAATTCGAGGAGGTCGTGGAACGCGGCCTCGACGCCTCCCCCTACACGGAAGTCCTGATCGAGGAATCCGTTCTGGGCTGGAAGGAGTACGAGATGGAGGTTGTCCGCGACAAAGCGGATAACTGCATCATCATCTGCTCCATCGAAAACATCGACCCGATGGGCGTGCATACCGGCGACTCGGTCACCGTCGCCCCGGCGCTGACCCTGACCGATCGCGAATATCAGCGCATGCGCAGCGCCTCCCTCGCCGTCCTGCGGGAAATCGGCGTGGAGACCGGCGGCTCCAACGTGCAGTTCGCCGTGGATCCCGATACGGGGCGCATGGTGGTGATCGAGATGAACCCGCGCGTCTCGCGCTCCTCGGCGCTGGCCTCCAAGGCGACCGGCTTCCCGATCGCCAAGATCGCCGCCAAGCTGGCTGTCGGCTACACGCTGGACGAGCTGACCAACGAGATCACCGGATCGACCCCGGCCAGTTTCGAGCCGACCATCGACTACGTCGTCACCAAGATGCCGCGCTTCGCGTTCGAGAAATATCCCGGCGCGGACTCCCTCCTCACCACCTCCATGAAATCGGTGGGCGAGGCGATGGCGATGGGCCGGACCTTCAAGGAATCGCTTCAGAAGGCTCTGCGCAGCCTGGAGATCGGCGTTTCCGGTCTGGATCCGGTGGAGATTGCGGGGCTGGGCGACGGCGACGACTTCAAGGCCGTCCGCGCCGCCCTGTCCAAGCCCACCCCCGACCGCCTGCTGATTATCGCCGAAGCCTTCAGGCAGGGCTTCACGGTCGAGGAAATCCACGCCGCCTGTTCCTACGAACCCTGGTTCCTGCGCCAGCTTGAAGAGCTGGTCACGACCGAGAAACAGGTGATCGAGAACGGCCTGCCGGACACCGCGGACGCTTTCCGCGCCCTGAAGGCTGACGGTTTCTCCGACGCGCGTCTGGCCGCCCTGACCGGCATTCCGGAGGAAGAGGTCCGCGCCCGGCGCCATGCCCTGAATGTCCGCCCGGTCTATAAGCGGGTCGATACCTGCGCCGGCGAATTCGCGGCGCAGACCCCCTATCTCTATTCCACCTACGAGTCCCCCAGCTTCGGCGAGCCGGAGTGCGAGGCCGAGCCTTCGAGCCGCAAGAAGGTCGCCATTCTCGGCGGCGGCCCCAACCGGATCGGACAGGGGATCGAGTTCGACTATTGCTGCTGCCACGCCGCCTTCGCGCTGGAGGAGATGGACATCGAGTCCGTCATGGTGAACTGCAACCCGGAAACCGTCTCCACCGACTACGACACCTCCGACCGCCTGTATTTCGAGCCGCTGACCGCCGAGGATGTCGGCGAGATCATGCATGTCGAACAGTCCGCCGGTCATCTGGAAGGCGTGATCGTGCAGTTCGGCGGCCAGACCCCGCTGAACCTCGCCGGCCCGCTTGAGGCCCAGGGCGCGCCGATCCTCGGCACGCCGGTCGACGCCATCGATCTGGCCGAGGACCGCGAGCGGTTCAGCGCGATGATGAACAAGCTGGGCCTGAAACAGCCGCCCAACGCCATCGCCAAGTCGGAGGAAGAAGCCTTCGCCGCGGCGAAGGAGCTGGGCTATCCGCTGGTCCTGCGCCCATCCTACGTGCTGGGCGGCCGCGCCATGGAAATCGTCGCCGATGACGAATCCCTGAAACGCTATATCCGCAACGCCGTTGTGGTCTCCAACAAGAAGCCGCTGCTGCTGGACCGCTACTTAAGCGACGCCATCGAGATCGACGCCGACGCCATATGCGACGGCGAGGAGGTCTTCGTGGCCGGCATCATGGAGCATATCGAGGAAGCCGGCGTGCATTCCGGCGATTCGGGCTGCGCCCTGCCGCCCTATTCGCTGGATGAGGAGATGATCCAGCGCCTCACGAAACAGACCGGCGAAATGGCGCTGGCGCTGGGCGTGCGCGGCCTGATGAACGTGCAGTTCGCGATCAAGGACGGCGACATCTATGTCCTTGAGGTGAACCCGCGCGCCTCCCGCACTGCGCCGTTCGTGGCCAAGGCCATCGGCCTGCCCATCGCCGCCATCGCAGCCAAGGTCATGGCGGGCGCGAAACTTCCGCAATTTGACCTGCGTCAGGTCTGGTCCGGCCGCATGGCGGTCAAGGCCGTCACCCTGCCGTTCGCCCGCTTCCCGGGCGTCGACCCGGTGCTGGGGCCGGAGATGCGCTCCACCGGCGAATCCATGGGCACGGACGTCAATTTCGAAAACGCCTTCTCCAAGGCCCAGCGCGCCATCGGCGTGACCCTGCCGCACGAAGGCACGGTCTTCATGTCGGTCAAGGATTCGGACAAGGACGCCATCGTCCCGCTGGCCGCCCAGCTGGCCGATATCGGCTTCCGCGTGATCGCCACCGGCGGCACGGCGGCCTTCCTGAAGGAAAAGGGCGTGCCGGTTGAGCGGATCAACAAGGTCTATGAGGGCCGCCCTCACATCGTGGACGCCATGAAGAACGGCGATGTGGACCTGGTCTTCAACACCACCGAGGGCCGTCAGGCGCTGCAGGATTCCTATTCCATCCGCCGCACGGCGCTGGAGCTGAAAATCCCGTACTACACCACGCGCGCGGCGGTGAAGGCGGCAGTCATGGCCATCGCCAAGACCGACGAAGAGAAAATGGACGTCATGTCATTGCAGGAAATTCGCGCTAAGTTCGCCGCGTGAACACGATTGCCTGCATGAAGTGGGGCACGCGCTACGGCCCCCAATACGCCAACCATCTCTACGCCTCCGCAAAGCGGAACATGGCGCGCGATTTCCGCTTCATCTGCTTTACCGAGGATGCGGCGGGCCTTGATTCCGGCATCGACGTCCAGCCCCTGCCCGCCATCGACCTGCCGGACCGCGTGGCCTGGACGCCGTGGCGCAAGCTCTCGCTCTGGCAGACCCCGCTGGCCGATATCAGCGAAGGCGATGTGCTGGTCCTTGACCTCGACCTCCTCATCACCGGCCCTCTGGACGACTTTTTCACCTACAAGCCCGGCGAATACTGCGTCATCGAGAACTGGACCCAGAAGGGCGAGGGCGTGGGCAACACCTCCGCCTTCCGCATCCCGGTCGGCCGCTATCCTGAAATCTATGACCGCGTGCAGACCGATCCCGAAGCTGTCCTGAAACGCTGGCGGATCGAGCAGCAATATATCTCCGACCTCATTCCGCAGCAGAATTTCTGGCCGCGCGAGTGGTGCCTGAGCTTCAAGCACTCCATCCTGCCGCCGTTCCCGGTCAACTGGTTCAAGACCCCCGAATTGCCCGCGGACGCCCGCATCGTGGCCTTTACCGGCCACCCGGACCCGGACGAGGCGCTGGAGGGCAAATGGCCGGCCCCGTGGTACAAACGCCATTACAAACATGTCCGCCCCACGCCCTGGATTGGCGACCACTGGCGTTGACATCTTGAAACCCGGTCAAAGGCTTCCTAGAGTCTTTCCGCCGCAACGACGGGCTTGAAGGTCAAACGCCCGCGTTAATCGAAACGGTTTTCTGTACATGCAAAAAATACCCATGACGGCGGAAGGGCACCGCGCCCTTGACGCAGAGTTGAAACGTTTGAAGTCCGAAGAACGCCCGGCCGTGATCCAGGCGATCGCGGAAGCGCGCGAGCACGGCGATCTCTCGGAGAACGCCGAGTATCACGCCGCCAAGGAGCGCCAGGGCTGGATCGAAGGCCGCGTCGCCGAGCTTGAAGACAAGATGGCTCGCGCTCAGGTGATCGACGTGTCCAAGCTGAATGGCGACACCGTCAAGTTCGGCGCCACGGTCACGCTGGTGGACGAGGACACAGACGATGAGTCCGTCTACAAGATCGTCGGCGAGGACGAGGCGGACGTGCGGGACAAGAAAATCTCCATCACCTCCCCCATGGCCCGCGCCCTGATCGGCAAGGCCGTCGGCGATTCCATCGAGGTTTCCGCCCCCGGCGGCGCCAAGGCCTACGAAATTCTGGAAGTCGTCTGGAAATAGAAAACGCCGGACCGCCCCTGGCGGCCCGGCGCTTCACTGACGCGAAACCGGTTCGGGGTCAGTCCTGCGTCAATCCGGGCAGATACAGGGCCGGGTCCACCGGCTCTCCGTCGCGGCGCACCTCGACATGCAAGTGCGGGCCGGTCGTCACGCCGCTTGATCCGACAAACCCGATCGGATCTCCGGCGGTGACACGATCACCTTCCATCACCGTGAACCCGTCCATATGGGCGTAGAGCGTGGTGTATCCCTCGCCGTGGTCCAGCACGATCACCTGACCGTAGGACGCCTTGCCGTTCAGCCCGTTCTCATCCGCATAACTGACGCGTCCGTCCGCGGGCGCGGCGATTGTCGTCCCGCGCGGGGCGGCAATGTCGTATCCGTTATGGAATTTCTGCGGCCGGATGGAGAGGGAGGACGGGCCGAAGCGCGAGGTGATCTTTCCGTCCAGAACCGGCTGGCTGAAGCTGATCGCCTGCGCCGCGGCGGCGTGCATCGCCTGCGCAACGCCGGCCGGCAGCGCCACGGTCAGCAGGGCCGCGGCCGATAGCAGGCCCGCCCCCCGGCGGGCGGTATGTTTCGGGGCGCCTAGAATGGCTTTCAATCTCATTTCCATGATCCTTTTGTCGGCTACGCCAAGACTGACCGCGAAAGAGCGCCCCGAACTCGCTCTTGCGGCATCCAGCAGGGTGCGGGCGTAGAGACGCGCCCCGCCATTTCCGATCACCGCCAGCGCCGCGGCGTCGCATGCGGTTTCCACCGCCCCGCGCCGCCGCCGCTGGATTGCGAACCAGAACGGATTGAACCAAAGAAGGATTCCCGCGGCCCGCGCCGCCAGCTCGGCGCGCGCATCGCCGCGCTTCACATGCGTCAGCTCATGGATAAGCGCGCAGCGCAAAGCCCCGGCCCGCTCCGGCGCCAGCCATCCCGCCGGGACCGCCACGACAGGGCGAACTATCCCGGCCGAAAAAGGCGACCCGTTCCCTGAAAAAACCCTTAGCGACGGCGCGCGCGGCAGACCCGCTTCCGCCGAAAGCGCTCCCATCGCGTGGGCAAGGCCGCGCGGCGCCGCGGCGCTGCGGGCCAGAAGCCTTTCTAAGCGCCAGCTGCGCGCCGCCTCGAACAGGCCGCGCCAGATCGCCCCGGCCAGCCAGACGCCCGCAAGCCAGATCGCCAGACCGGGCGCATCCGCCGCGCCTTGCTGAATTCGCGCGGCCTCCGGCGGCGCAAGGGCGGGAACGCCCTCTCGCAGGCCTTCAAACCATGCCGGATCAAAACCGCTGGCGGCCGGCGGGCCGAACCGCCAGAACGCCAGTGCGAAAACCAGCGGCGCCATGGCCGCAAGGCTGGCCGCCGCCCATGTCCGATCGGCGCGCGGCCCGCCCGGCAGGGCGCGCGCCAGGCCATGGGCGCAGACCGCCACCGGCAGCGTCATCGCCAATGCCGCCAGCGCGATTTCCAGTCCCGCGCTCAATTTTCTTCCTCCCCGCCCTCTTGCTCCAGCAGAGTCTCCAGCTCCGCCAGATCGTCGTCATCCAGCAACGGGCTGCCCGCAAAGGCGGAAGCCGGAAGCGGAGCGTCCAGATCGAAGACTTGGGCGGAAAAGCGCCGGACCATGCCGCTGAGCACGGCCGCCTTCGACAGCGCCGGAGCGAACACGGCGAGGCCGTGAGAATCGCGCCTCGAGACCAGCCCCTTTTCCACCATGCGCGAAATCAGCGTGCGGGTTGTCGAATAGGACCAGTCCTGCGGACCGCCCAGACGGGCATGCACTTCGCGGGCGCTCAACGCGCCTTCGTTCCAGAGGGTTTTCAGAACGGCCATCTCGCTGGGGCTGGGGGGCTGCATACTGTCTCCGTAACAGGTTCGCTACATCTGTAACATACCCCTGACATCCGTCAATCCCGTTCTCCGAGCCCGCGGCCTTTTCTCTGGTCACTGCCCCGCACTTGTCCGACAATAGGTCTCATGAATCAGCGGAACGGGCTGTGCCATGTCGTGTCCGACGGGCGGCGCGGCATCGAAAATCAGGCGCTGGGACTGGCCGAAGCGGTCATGCGGCGTATCCCGCTGACGATCGAGGTGCGCCATGTGCCGCGCCCCACATGGCGCGATGTTCTGGCGCGGCTGCTTGGCCGTCCCGTCGCGCCCCGCGCTGACGAACACAACACCGCGCCGGCCCTGTGGATCGGCGCCGGCCGGGCGGCGCTTTATCAGGCGCGCCGCGACCGCCTGCGCTATCCGGACGCCTTCTTCGTCTATGTGCAGGATCCCGGCCCGATGGCGGACCTGTTCGATCTCGTCATCGCCCCCGAACATGACGGCGTAACCGGCGATAATGTCGTCTCGACGCTGGGCTCCACCAACCGCATCACCCGCGAGCGGCTGAACGAGGAGAAGGCGCGCTTTTCCGAACATATCGCCCGCCTGCCCGAACCCCGCATCGCGGTGCTGATCGGCGGCCCGTCAAAACGCCACCGTTTCGACCGCCCCACCATAGGCCGCATCCGGGAGGCGTTGAGCGGCCTGCGTGAGGCGGGGGCCAGCCTTATGATCACCGCTTCGCGCCGCAGCCCGCCGGCGGTTCACGCCATGCTGAAGGAGCTGCGCGACGAACCCGATGTCTGGTTGTGGGAGGGGGACAGCGCCGGCGACAATCCGTATTTCGCGTTCCTCGCCGCGGCGGACTCCATTCTGGTGACCGCGGATTCCACCAATATGCTGACCGAGGCGGTCAGTGCGGGGAAACCGGTCATGATGCTGGAAGTCGGCGGCTCGGACGGAAAGTTCGCGGACCTGCACGACGCGCTGGTCGCGCGCGGCTATGGCTGCTGGTTCATGGGCGATGTTGAATCCTGGCCCGTCGAACCCCTGCGGGAGACCGACCGCGCGGCGGAAATCCTCGCCACCCGCTTTCTGGCGCGGGAAAAGAAGCGCGGCGCCTGACGCCTAATGCTGGCGCGGCGCGGTCCGCTTCAGTTCCCGGCGCATGGTTTCCGGCGCGGTTTTCTCCGCCGCCCCGACGGCCTTGTCGGCGGCCTCGTGCTTGCGGCGGCTTTTTCGCACCGCCCGCAACGCGGTAATCGAATTGCCGACCAGCAGCGCCAGCCCGGCCGCCGTCACCAGAATACCGCCCGGAAAGACCGACACGGTCAGAACAATGCCCGCCGCCGTGATCAGCACGCCCGCTATGGCCAGAAGCGCGCGCATCATGGCTGGGTCTTTTCCAGCGTCTTCCTGATCCGTGACGGCGATTTCCGTTCCGCCTCGCGCAGCTTTTCGTCCAGCCGGGCGCTGCGGGACCGGCGTTCGCGCAGCCAGTCCTGGCTCCGGCGAGAATTGCCGATGACCAGCGCCACCCCCGTGGCGATCATGATCAGGCCCACTGGAATCGGCGTCCAGAAAAGCGGCAATCCGAAAGCGATAAGCAGCACGCCCAGTATCGTCAGGAACAGTCTCATGCGGTTTTTTGAACGCGCCTCGCGCGCTTTGGTTCTGCAAGGCTTGCCATCGCCTTCAGCCTTCCGTTCAGTGGGCTTTGAACAACACGCTCAATCGGACAGGTCGCGAAAATGGATGAAGGCAGCCACGCTTACGAGGACGATACCCGCAACGCCGATGTGAAGGTTTCGGTGAACGGGGAGATCGTTCACCGGGACAAGGCCGTCGTGTCGGTTTTCGACGCCGGCTATATCCTCGGCGACGGGGTGTGGGAGGGCGTGCGCCTGCATCACGGAAAATGGGTGTTCCTGGACGCCCATCTCGACCGCCTGTTCCAGGGCGCCAAAGCCATCGACATGGATATCGGGCGGACCCGCGATGAAATCCGCGCCGCGCTGGACGCCGTGGCCGAAGCCAACGGCATGACCACCGGCGTTCATGTCCGCCTGATGATCACGCGCGGCCGCAAGACCGCGCTGCACCAGAGCCCGCGGTTCACCGCCTCGCCCGCCACCATGGTCATCATACCGGAGCACAAGACCCCCAGCCCGCGCCTCCTGAAAGAGGGGCTGCGGCTGGCCACCGTTCCGGTCCGGCGCGGCTATTCGGACGTGCAGGATCCCAAGCTGAATTCGCACTCCAAGCTGAACTGCATCCTGGCCGCCATCGCCGCGGACAAGGCCGGCGCGGACGAGGGGCTGATGCTGGACCCGCACGGCTTCGTCGCCACCTGCAACTCCACCCATTTCTTCATCGTGACGAAAGGCGAGGTCTGGACCTCGACCGGGGATTTCTGCCTTGCCGGCGTCACGCGCCGGAAGATCCTCGATCTCTGCGCCCGCAACGGCGTCACCGCGCGGGAGAAGAATTTCACCCTCACCGATGTCCATTCCGCCGACGAGGCTTTCGTCACCGGCACGTTCGGCGGCGTGGTTCCGGCGCGGGAGATTGACGGCCGCGTCATCGGCAATGGCGAGCGCGGCCCCGTCGCGAAGAAGCTTCAGGACTGGTACGCCGCCTATATGGACGAGGAAGCGGGGGTGACCCGCGCATGACGGTCCGCGTGATGGGCTGGTCCGGCCCGCGCAACATCTCCACCGCCATGATGCGCAGCTGGGAGAACCGCCCCGACACGGAAGTGCGGGACGAACCCTTCTACGCCCCGTGGCTGGCCGAGACGGGCACCGGGCACCCGGCTCGCGCCGAGACGCTGGCCGCGCACGAGACCGACCGCGCGAAAGTCGCCGCGGCCTGCGCCGCGCCCGGCCCGCAGGGCGCGCCGGTCTTCTATCAGAAGCAGATGGTGCATCACGTGCCGCGCGGCGCGGACCTTTCCTTCGCCAGGGACGCCCGGCATTTCTTCCTGATCCGCGACCCGCGCCGCGTCGCCGCCTCCTATGTGAAGCGGTTCGAGGATGCGAGCGCCGAGCGTCTGGGCTTCACCCGGCAGCTGGAGATTTACGAGGAGGTCGCCGCGCTGACGGGCCGCGACTGGCCGGTGCTGGAATCGGAAACGATTCTCGCCAAGCCCGAAGCCGCCCTGCGCGCCCTCTGCGAGGCCATCGGGATTCCGTTCAGCGGGGACATGCTGCATTGGCCCGCCGGCAAGCGCGCCAGCGACGGGGCTTGGGCCGCCGTCTGGTATGATGCGGTCGAGCGCTCCACCGGCTTCGGCGATCCCTCGCCCGAACCCGGCCCGCTGCCCGAGAACCTCGAAGCCATCGCCGCTGAGGGCCGCGCCCCGTACGACGCGCTGAAAGCCCGCGCGCTGCGGCCCTAGCGCAGGCTCTTGTCCACGCCGCCGCCCTTCTTGGCGGAGGCCAGGATCGTACTTCCCGCGCCGATGATGATGAAGCCGAACGGGATGGGGGAGATCATCAGCACGGAGCCGAGGACCACCAGCACCCACCCGAAAAGATTAGCGAGGCCGCGCATGGCTCTATCCTAGCGCGGCCCCGCCCTGTCCGCGAGCGGCCTTATTGCCCGCCGCTCTGGTCCGGCACGATGCGCACGATCTGCTCGTCCGCCGCTTCCAGCGCCAGATAGATCGCCCCGTCCGGGCCGGTTTTCACGTCGCGCACGCGGCTGGGGGCTTCCAGCCATTCCTCGGCGATGACCCGGTCGCCGTCCAGCACCAGGCGGGAAACCCGCATGGTCGCCAGACCGCCGACGAATATATCGCCCCGCCATTCGGGGAAGACCTCGCCGTCATAGAAGGTCATGCCCGAGGGCGCGATCACCGGGTCCCAGTAATAGACCGGCTGCTCCATGCCCTCCTGTTGCGCGATGCCCTCGCCCATCGTGGAGCCGTCATAGTTCTGGCCATAGGTGATGGTGGGCCAGCCGTAATTCTTTCCGGCCTCGGGCGTGTTCACCTCGTCGCCGCCGCGCGGGCCGTGCTCGATGGTCCACAGCGCGTCCGTCTCCGGGTGCAGCGCCGCGGCCTGGATGTTCCGCAGGCCATAGGCCCAGACTTCCGGCGCGCCCTCCGCGCCATCGGCGAACGGGTTGTCCTCCGGCACGGAGCCGTCGGGATTCAGGCGCACCACGGTCCCGATATGGTCCTGCGGGTCCTGCGCCCGGTCGCGGGGCGGATTATTGCTGCGTTCGCCCAGCCCGACATAGAGCGTGCCGTCCGGCGCGAACACGATGCGGGAGCCGAAATGCTTGGTGGAGGCCCAGCCCGGCTGCTGCTGGAAGATCACTTCCACGTCGTTGAGCTGGCCGTTCTCCAGCCGCCCGCGCGCGACCGAGGTTCCGTTCTCGCCCTCGCCGCGCGGTTCGGAGAAGGTGAAATAGACCATGCGGTCGCTGGCGAAATCCGGGCTCAGCGCCACGTCCAGCAGGCCGCCCTGGTCGCGATTATCCACTTCCGGCACCCCGCCGATGGGGGCGGAGACCGTGCCGTCCGGCTGCACGACATGCATCGTGCCCGCCTTCTCGGTCACCAGCATCGCGCCGGAGGGCAGGAATTCGAAGCCCCACGGGCTGTCCAGACCGTCCGTCACCGGCTCGATGGTCCAGGCATGGGTCACGGCGGGTTTCGGGGCGCGCGTCTGGCCGTCAAAAGCCGGCTCGACATAATCGACATTCGGCGCGCCGGTTTCCGCCGGCGCGGTGTCGGAGACCTGCACCACCGGCGCGGTGGTCAGCGTCCCGGCGTCCTGCGCCATGCCGGTTTCCATGCCGTCTCCGGTTTCGCCGGCCATCTCGCCGTCCATGCCGGCGTCCATGTCCGCCATGCCGTCCGCCTCATCGGCGGCCGGGGCGGCGTCCTCGCCCGCGTCCATGGCGGAGGCGTCGGCATCGCCGTTCTCGGTCAGGGCGGCGCTGTCTTCGGCGTCCAGTTCGGGGGGTTCGGAATTGCATCCGGCGACCGTGATGGCGGCGGCGGAGGCGAGCAGCATCATGCGCATGAGGGTCTCCATGTCTGGGCGGGTGTTTGCAAACTGCCCGCTAAACTATGCCGCCGCGCCCAGGGTTCCAAGAAATCGGTCCCCGCGCGGCGCAAACGCCTCTTTCCCGAACGCTTCGCCCCCTCTAGCTTGCCGCCCATGGCCTACCGTTCCCTGCGCGACTTCCTCGACACCCTCGAAGCCGACGGCGACCTGAAACGGGTCTCCGAGCCCGTCTCTACCAATCTGGAGATGACCGAGATTCACCGCCGCCTCCTGAATGAGGGCGGCCCCGCCATGCTGTTCGAGAATGTGGTGAAGGAGGACGGCTCCAAGTCGGACATGCCGGCCCTCATCAATCTCTTCGGCACGGTGGAGCGCGTCGCCCGCGCCGTCACGCTGGACGGCAAAGAGCGCCGCACGGCGAGCGACCTCCGCGAGGTTGGCGAGCTGCTGGCCTTCCTGCGCCAGCCCGAACCGCCCGGCGGCTTACGGGAAGCGCTCGACCTCGTCCCGCTCGCCCGCAAGGTCATGGCAATGCGCCCGAACACGGTGAAGAACGCCCCCTGTCAGGAGATCGTGCTGGAGGGCGAGGACGCGGACCTCGACGCCCTCCCCATCCAGACCTGCTGGCCGGGCGAGCCGGACCCGCTCATCACCTGGCCGCTCGTGGTCACGCAAGGGCCCGGAAGTGAGAAGATCGACGCCCCCAATCTCGGCATCTACCGCATGCAGAAGCGGGGCAAGCGCGAGACCCTGATGCGCTGGCTGCACACGCGCGGCGGCGCGCAGCATTACCGCAGCTGGAAGGGGGAGCGGCCCGAGCCCATGCCCGCCGCCGCCGTCATCGGCGCCGATCCGGGCACGATCCTCGCCGCCGTCACGCCGGTGCCCGAGACCCTGTCGGAATATCAGTTCGCCGGCCTCCTGCGCGGCGCGAAAGCCGAGCTGGTCCAGTGCAAGACGATTCCCCTGAAAGTCCCCGCCGAGGCCGAGATCGTGATCGAGGGCCATGTCATGCTGGATGAGTATGGCGACGAAGGCCCCTATGGCGACCACACCGGCTATTACAACGCCGTAGAGCCCTTCCCGGTCTTCAAGGTCAGCGCCATCACCATGCGCCGCGACCCCATCTATCTCACCACCTTCACCGGCCGCCCGCCGGACGAGCCGTCCGTGCTGGGCGAGGCCCTGAACGAGGTCTTCATCCCCCTCCTGCAACAGCAATTCCCGGAGATCGTGGATTTCTGGCTGCCGCCGGAGGGCTGCTCCTACCGCATTGCGGTCATCTCCATGAAGAAGACCTATCCCGGCCACGCCAAGCGCGTGATGATGGGCGCCTGGTCCTTCCTCCGGCAATTCATGTTCACCAAGTGGATCATCGTCGTCGACGACGATATCGACGCGCGGGACTGGAAAGACGTCATGTGGGCCATCTCCACCCGCATGGACCCGGCCCGCGACACGACAATCATCGACAACGCCCCCATAGACTATCTCGACTTCGCCTCCCCGAAAGAGGCGCTGGGCTCAAAAATCGGCCTGGACGCCACCAACAAGATCGGCGCGGAGACCAGCCGCGAATGGGGGGAGAAGCTGGAGATGGATGGGGACGTTATTCGACGGGTGGATGACTTGTGGGGGCGGTTGTAATATTATTGAATAAAATCTTAGAATTCATATTACGCCGGTGTTGAGGGGGGAGTGATACATGGCTCGTAAGCGGAGACTACAAGCAAAAGCTTTGAACATAAGGCTAAACGAACATAATCGGGCTACCTACTCAGCGTACATTAAGGCGATCAGGAAAAGAAAGTTGCCCGTAAACGTGTGGGGCGACACCTACGTCGCAATTGTAAGTGTAGAAGCCCTAGATACAGGAAATTTTAGAGGCATAATTGCCAAGTTTACCGATATTGATTCTGACGCCTGGTTTGATGGCAGGCAGTTTGAAGAATATGATCACGGCCCTGAAATTCCATCCAACTGGTATGCTAATTATCGCCCCTTCCACTTTTATTTCGATACTCAAAATCATACATTTTACTTCGAGTCCTATGGTATAGAAGGGCCATTTAGCGAAACTTTTGTTCTAAAGTATTTTCAAAAACTACTGAAAGATCCGATCTTGCTTGATGAATTTGGCCATGGCGACGTAAATGTCATTCAAGACAAAGAAAAGTTGGAAGAAATATTTGGTATCGCTGAATTAAAAAAAGTACAAATAACTATCAAGCGGCCTAACCAAGATATGTGGCCGGAGGCAAGAAGTCGCCAAATTCAGGATCGGTTCCGCCGGATGCGCGTCAAAGAAGAAATGACGGAATATAAGTCTGTAGCAAATCAATCGATCGAACCCGATGAGGAAATGATGGAAGATGCGGCTGTTGCGATGCGCGACGGCAAAGTACGCACAGAAGGTCACACACGAGACGGCGCTAAGGATGTGAGGGGCTCAGAAGCACACCCCGCTCAAGAAGGTGTTAGATATGACCCAGATGAGCAGACAGACCTTCAAGCTTTTAGAGATGCGATCACAAAACTCCATGGAAGAATAATGGATGGAGAAAATTGATGACCCTAACCCATGTATGAAACGCTTGGGTTATCACTAAGAGCATATTGGATTGCTTATGGAGGCTGGCGAGAACTGGCAGGATCACCATTCCTCCACGGCGCCTTATTCATTTCTATCATATCGTTTCCGATATGGACCCAGTCGGATTGGTGGCAGGTCGCCTTACCCGTAATTTCCACAATTCTTGGCTTTACTATTGGAGCCTATGCAATTTTATTAGGCTTTAGTGGCAGTAATTTTTTGTCTGCACTTGCTGGCCGAGAATCAGACGGCTCCCAAAGCCCATTAATGGACATTAATGCTACCTTTATGCATTTTTTAATTGTTGCTTTATTTTCACTAATATTGACAACATTATCCATCAGCGTAAATAATTTTTCAATCTTGAGATTGGTGCATCAATATTATGATGTTCCTGTGATTGTATTTTACTTGAACAAGGCAATTAATTTATTTTTAAATTTCTTTTTTTATTCAGTGTTTTCCTATTCGCTGTCATTGATATTAGCGACATCGTTCGCGCTTTTTCGACTCGTTCGCGATTTTGATGAAAGCGCTAATCCTTGAACCGTGCAGCGCGCGCTTCAGCTACCCACATATTCTCGTCCTGCTAAACTCCCCACGCAATCGCTCCGATTGCGTGGGGAGAACCAATCATGACTCATCGCTTTTTCGCCGCCGCCTCTGTGGCGGCGCTTGTTGCCGGTCCGGCTGTCGCTTCGGACTGGGATCTGAATGAACGCTTCGAGGCCGGCATGGAGGCCGAGGACGCGGCGGCGCTGGCCGCCCTGTTCGAGGAAGACGCCATATCCTACGGCCCCGACGGCCAGACCGCCCGCGGCCGGGCGGAGATCCAGGCCAGCTGGCAGGGCTTCTTCGACGCCTTCGACAATATCACGCTGGAGCTGGCGCCCGACGGCTCCCACGGCGACGACCAGACCCACGCCGAGTGGGGCATCTACACCCTCACCATGACCCCGGCCGCCGGCGGCGAGGAAATCACCTCCATGGGCCGCTACACCGACTACAGCGTCAAAAGCGAAGACGGCTGGCGCTACAAGTTCGACCACGCCTCGCCGATGGCGGAGTAGGTTGCCCGGGCGGCGCGTCCGGCCCGACTGCGGCGCGCCGTTCGTCTTCTATCACCGTCATCCTCCGGCTTGACCGGAGGACCCAGTTTAAATCTGCGGCCCGAGCCAGCCGCTCGCGACCTCGCCATACAGATCGCGCCACTGCGGATTATTCCGCTCGATCAGCTCCAGCTTCCATTTGCGCAAATAACGCTTCAGCCGCTTTTCCCGATTGATGGCCGCGTCCACCGTTTCGAAAGTCTCGAAATGCACCAGCATCGAGACGCCGTATTTCCTGCAGAATTTCGAGCCGAGCCCTTCCCGGTGCTCCCACACGCGCCGGATCAGGTCGTTGGTGACGCCAATATAGAGCGTCCCGTTACGGGCGCTGGCGAGGATATAGACATAGAAGGCGCGCATGAATTTCCACACTTCGCGCCACTCTGGGTCCTCCGGTCAAGCCGGAGGATGACGGGGATTGCGGCGGTTTGGACAATAAATCACCGCCAGTTTATCCCCGGCGTCTCAAACGCCCCTATACTCAACCTGTCTGCCGCCCGTGGAGGGGACCGAAGGCCTGGTCGCTTTGGGGGCGGGGGACGCGGCGCCGGAGCGCGATGGGTGAGATTGACCTTTCACGCCCGCTCCGGCCTGTCGGCGGGAACTGCGGAGGAAAACGGCCGCAAACCCACCCGGTCATGGCAGGTCAAACGCCGCGCGGCGCGTCTTTTGGTCCGCGAACACTAAAAACTACATACGGCCTGCGTTCCGAAACGACGCGCCGCTCCCTTCCACCTCATCCCTCTTCGGGCCAAACGGCCCGCGGAGCTTTCGGCGCATGAGCAGCAATAAAACCCTCGCCCCCCTTAATGGGGGAGAGGGCAATGAAGCCCCAAAGCCCGCGAGGGCTTTGGATGACTGAATGGGAGAGGGGGTGATCAGACGTTTACACGGGACGCGGAGACGATAACCGCCGCTTAACCCTTCCCGCTAACCCGCAGGCAAGGAAATGCCGCGACACTCATCGCCATGAGCGCCATCGCCAATATCGGGACCGCCGCCCTGACCGCCGCCCATGCCCGGGCCGCGGACGCGGCGCAGACCATCGCCGGCGCGCGGGCCGCCCCGGCCGGGACCGACCCGATCGTTCAGGGCGCGGTTGAGCTGAAGCGCGCGGAGGCGGAGGCCGACGCGGCGGCCGCCATCATCCGCACCGCGGACGAGATGACAGGAACCCTCCTCGACATGCTGGCCTGAGGGCGCGGCGTCCGGGCGCGCCTAGTCCCAGCGGAAGCCCTGGCAGAACTCGGTCTTCGAGACGTCCTTGCCGCGCAGCGGCCGCGCGCAGACCATGGCGTATTCCTCCCGCGTCAGCGGCAGCGAGCCGCAGCTATTGGCGATCGTTTCCTTCGCCCGGTTCAGCGTCTGCTGCATCTGTTCATAGGCGGTCAGCACGCCGTTATAGACGGTCGCATCCGCCGTGGTGCGGTTGGTCTGGAGCCACTGATAGGTCTTGTCGTGATCGGCGGCGAGGGTCTCGGCCATTGAGGCCATGCCGACGCAATAGGCCGCGTCCGCCACCCGCCCGGTATCGGCGGTCTGCGCCTGCGCCGCGGCGGCCGGCAGGGTCAGGAGGGCGAGCGGGGCCAGGAGCGCGTGCAGCTTGGTCATGGCCGCAACCCTTGCCCAAAATCGGGCCGCGATCAACGCACCCGTGTTATTTTTTGTGCGATGCACAATAATATTTTGCTGCGCTTTTGCTGCAAGCTATCTAGCGCAGCATTTTTGCCTTTGAGCGGGGCGCAAGATCGCCTCTCGCCAAGCGCCGCCGGACCGGGCTAGGCTGCGCGGCATGAGCACCGTCAACACGCACCGCGCGGGCGATATCGCGCGCATCACGCTGAACCGGCCCGACGCGCTGAACGCCTTCTCGCCCGAGCTGCTGGACGACCTGACCGCCGCCTTCAAGGATTGCGCGGAGGACCCGCCCGCCGCGGTGACCCTTTCCGGCGCGGGCCGCGCCTTCTCCGCCGGGGTCGACCTGAAGATCCTGCAGAAGGGCGCGCCCGAGCATGGCCGCCTCGCCGGGGTCTATGAGGGGCGCGACGAAGCCGTGATCGCCGCCCTGCGCGCCGTTCCCTGCCCGGTGATCGGCCAGGTGCACGGCGCCTGTTTCACCGGCGCGCTTGAAATGGCGCTGCATTGCGACTTCATCTTCACGACCGAGGACACAAAGTTCGGCGACACGCATGCAAAATTCGCCATCCGGCCGAGCTGGGGGATGAGCCAGAACCTGCCCCTGGCCGTCGGCCTGCGCCGCGCGAAGGAGCTCAGCTACACCGCCCGCACCTTCACCGGGGCGGAGGCCGCCGAGTGGGGCCTGGCCAACGCCGCCCTGCCGGACCATGACGCGCTGGAGGCGCACGCCGCCGAGACCGCCTCGCGCATCGCCGCCAACGACGCCGCCACGGTCCGCGCCTACAAGGACCTGCACCGCATGCACGAGGAAAAACTGATCGCCGACGCGCTGGAAGAGGAAATCCGCCGCGACTATCCGGAGATCACCAGCACGGAAGAACGCCTGAAGGGCTTCGGCTCATGACAAAAATCCCGCGCAACAAACAGGACGACTACACCGCCGGCGTCATCAAGGACCGGCAGGACTTCATCCGCGAGCAGACCGGCGCGGAGCTGGAGCATACCGCCCGCTTCTCCTTCGCCCCGGACGCGGTGCGCGGCAATATCGAGAACTTCACCGGCGTCGTTCAGATGCCGCTGGGCCTCGCCGGCCCCATGCAGCTGAACGGCGAGCATGCGGGGGGCGATGTCTACGTCCCCATGGCCACCACCGAGGGCACCCTAGTCGCCTCCTATAATCGCGGCATGCGCCTGACGCGGGAGGCCGGGGGCATCACGGTCAGCGTGGTCGACGACGCCATGCAGCGCGCCCCGGTCTTTATCTTCGAGAACGCCCGCCAGGCCCGCGATTTCGGCCTCTGGGTCACGGAGAATTTCGAAGCGATCAAGGCGCAGGCGGAAACCACCACCAGCGTCGGAAAGCTGCGGGACATCGAACAATATTCCGCCGCCCGCATGCTGTGGCTGCGCTTCAATTTTACCACCGGCGACGCGGCGGGCCAGAACATGGTCACCAAGGCCGCCCGCGCCGCCTGCATGTGGATCCTGGATTCCTACCCGGAAAAGATCGCCGATTTCCGCCTGGCGGCGAACATGGATACCGACAAGAAGCACTCCCACCTCAACACGCTGCGCACCCGCGGCAAGCGCGTGATCGCCGAATGCGTCATCCCGGACCAGCTCTTGCGCAAACACATGAAGGCCGGCGCGGACCAGTTCGTTCGCTACCGCTACCTCTCCAGCGTCGGCGCGCTGCTCTCGGCTTCGATAAACAACGGCTCGCACTCGGCCAACGGCATCGCCTCGGTCTTCATCGCGACGGGGCAGGACGAGGCAAACGTCGCGGAGTCCTCCGCCGCCATCGTCTATACGGACCTGACGCCGGACGGCGACCTCTACTATTCCATCACCATCCCGTCCCTGATTGTGGCCACCTATGGCGGCGGCACCGGCCTGCCGACCCAGCGCGAATGCCTGGAGATCATGGATTGCTACGGCGCGGGAAAGGCGAAAAAGCTGGCCGAGATCATCGGCGGCGTGGCGCTGTGCGGGGAGCTGTCGCTCGCCTCCGCCATCCTCGCCGACGACTGGGTCCACAGCCACGAAACCTACGGCCGCAACCGGCCCTGAGGCTTACTCCCGCTTCTTTCCGTCATGGTCGCGGCGCGCCTTGTCGGCCGCCGCGGCCTCTTCGGATTTCTGCGCCTTGGCGCGGCCGAATTTCGCGCGGTTTTCCGCCGCGCGGTCCGCGTCCTCCTGCCGCGCCTTTCGTTTTTTGAACTGGCGGAGATTGATCAGCTCGGCCATGGTTCGCCTTCGCACTTGCAGCGCCCCTTCGCGGGCGCGCCGATCATCCGCCCGTCCTGACCCGCAATCAATGGCCGCCTGACGCTATGCTTCCTCCCATCCTGCAAAAACTCTCCGTGCCGGTTGTCGGCGCGCCGCTTTTCATCATCTCCAACCCGGATCTGGCGCTGGCCCAGTGCAAGGCCGGGGTCGTGGGCAGCTTCCCGGCGCTGAACGCCCGGCCCGAGAGCCTGCTGGACGAATGGCTGGCGCGCATGACCGAGGAGCTGGACGGGGTGGAGGGCGCGGCGCCGTTCGCGGTGAACCAGATCGTCCACCGCTCCAATGCAAGGCTGGAGCACGATCTTGAGCTCTGCGTGAAATACAAGGTCCCCATCGTGATCACCTCGCTGGGGGCGCGTGAGGAGTTGAACGAGGCCGTGCATTCCTATGGCGGCATCGTGCTGCACGACATCATCAATAACCGCTTCGCCCACAAGGCGATCGAGAAGGGCGCGGATGGCCTGATCGCGGTCGCCGCCGGGGCCGGCGGTCATGCCGGGGCGCTTTCGCCCTTCGCGCTGGTGCAGGAAATCCGCGAATGGTTCGACGGGCCGCTGCTGCTGTCCGGCTCCATCGCCACCGGCAACGCGGTTCTGGCGGCGCAGGCCATGGGCGCGGATCTGGCCTATATCGGCAGCCCCTTCATCGCGACCGAGGAAGCCAACGCGGAAGCCGCCTACAAGCAGATGATCGTGGAGTCCGGGACCGACGACATCGTCTATTCGAACCTGTTCACAGGCGTGCACGGCAATTACCTGAAACCGTCCATCACCGCGGCCGGCATGGACCCCGACAACCTGCCCGAGAGCGATCCATCCAAGATGGATTTCGGGGCCGGGGCGGGCGAGGCCAAGGCGTGGAAGAATATCTGGGGCGCGGGCCAGGGCATCGGCGCCATCGACAAGGTGCAGCCGGCCGGCGATCTGGTGGCGCAGATCAAACGGCAATACGAGGCCGCGAAGGCCTCGCTCTGCGCATAGCTGGGTCGCAAAATTTATTTATCCCCGCCGTGCCCGGCGCGGCTATAATGACGGCTTCACGTGAAACAGGAGGCCGCCGCCCATGACCGCCCTGCAAGCCGCCGCGCTCTATACCGCGCTCAATCTCTTCCTTCTGGTGTTTCTGGCCTATCGCGTGGCCAGCCGCCGTCAGGCCTCCAAAATCGGGCTGGGCCACGGCGACAATGAAGAGCTTCACCGCGCGGTTCGTGTGCACGGCAATGCCGCGGAATGGCTGCCGGGCGCGCTTCTGGGGCTTCTGTTGCTGGCGCTTCTGGACGCGCCGGTCCTGCTGATCCATGCGCTGGGCGTGTTCCTGATCCTGGGACGGGGCCTGCACGCCTATGGTCTTTCGGCCAGTCCGGGCACGACGCGGGGCCGGGTCGCGGGCGCGGCGATCACGCTTCTGATCTATGTCATCGAGGGCGCGGCGCTGTTCTGGTTTGCGCTTCGCTAGGCGCGGCCTGACGTCCATCTGACCGGGGCCGGGGTTGCGCCGGGCGCTCTGACCGTTATGGCTGCGGGGTCTTAAAAGCAGCCAGGATCTAATTCATGGAGCCCGCCCAACCGAAGGAAAAGACGCTGGAGCCGGCGGTATTCTTTCCCGCCGCCATTGTCATCTTCGCCGTCGTCATCTTCGCGTTTGTCGCCCCGGACTACGCCTCCACCGCGTTCACGGACGTCCAGTCCTGGATCGCGATCAATGTCGGCTGGCTCTATCTGCTGGGCGTCTTCCTGTTCCTGGGCGTTTCCATCGTCATCGCGTTTTCCAGCTGGGGACGCATCCGGCTGGGCCCGCAGGATTCGACGCCCGATTACAGCTTCACCTCCTGGTTCGCGATGCTGTTCTCCGCCGGCATGGGCATCGGCCTGATGTTCTACGGCGTGGCCGAGCCGATCATCCACTTCACGTCCCCGCCGGGCGGCGCGGACGGCGGCACGGTGGAGGCGGCGCGTCAGGCAATGGTCACCACCTTCTTCCACTGGGGGCTGCACGCCTGGGCCATCTATGTCGTGGTCGGGATGATCCTGGCCTATTTTTCCTTCCGCCACGGACTGCCGCTGACCATCCGCTCCGCGCTCTATCCGCTGATCGGAGAGCGCATTTACGGCCCCGCGGGTCATATCGTGGACGTCATCGCGGTGATCGGCACGCTGTTCGGCGTGGCCACCTCGCTGGGCCTTGGCGTCATGCAGGTCAATTCGGGCCTGTCCCATTTGTTCGGGATTCCGGAAACCGGCCTGGTTCAGGTCCTGCTGATCGCCGGCATCACCGGGCTGGCCACTATCTCGGTCGTTGCGGGTCTGGACGCCGGGATCAAGCGGCTGAGCCAGGTCAATCTGTGGCTGGCGCTGGCCCTTCTGGCCTTTGTCTTCCTGACCGGGCCCACGGTGTTCCTGCTGAGCGCCTTCACCGAGAATCTGGGCGCCTATATGAGCGACTTCATCCCGCGCAGCTTCCGGATGGACGCCTATGGCGATCATGTCTGGATGTCGAACTGGACGCTGTTCTACTGGGCGTGGTGGATTTCATGGTCGCCGTTTGTCGGCATGTTCATCGCGCGGATTTCGCGCGGCCGGACCCTGCGTGAATTCATCCTGGGCGTGCTGATCGTGCCGTCCCTGTTCACCTTCCTGTGGCTGACCATCTACGGCAACAGCGCCATTTCGCTGGAGCTGGCGGGCGACAGCACGATCGCCGCGGCGGTGGCGGACAATGTGCCGGTGGCGCTGTTCGTGTTCTTCGAAAACCTGCCCTTTGGCCAGATCGCCAGCCTGCTCGGCGTGGTTCTGGTCATCACCTTCTTCGTGACCTCATCGGATTCCGGGTCGCTGGTCATCGACACGATCACGTCCGGCGGGCACATGAACCCGCCGGTCTGGCAGCGCATCTTCTGGGCGGTTCTGGAAGGCGCGGTCGCCGCGGCCCTGTTGATCGCGGGCGGCGAAAGCGGGCTGAAAGGCCTGCAAACCGCGACCATCACGGCGGCGCTGCCCTTCACCATCGTTATCATGGTCGCGATCATAGGCCTGTTCCGCGGCTTGAACGATGAAAGCCGCCGCTGGATGGGGGCGATGACCGCCGCGCCGGTGACCGTCGAAGGGGCAACCATCCCCTGGCGCGAACGCCTCAAGGTTCTGGTCTCACACCCCGATCACGGGGACGTGGAATCCTTTATCGCCCAGACGGTCAAACCCGCCCTTGAGGAGTTCGCCGAAGGCGTGCGGCAGCATGGCGGCGAGGCCAGCGTCAGCGCCAAGACCGACCGCGCGCGCCTGACCGTTCCACATTCGGAGGGCGAGGACTTCATCTATAGCGTCCGCGCCAAGAGCTATTCGGAGCCACATTTCGCCTTCCCCCATATCGAGGAAGAAAAAGACCGCGAAGACGAACGCTATGTCCGGGCCGAGGTCTCTCTTGTCGAAGGCGGGCAGCATTACTCGGTCTATGGCTATTCCAAGAGCCAGGTGATTCAGGACGTGCTGCGCCAGTACAACCGTCATCTGCAATGGATGCATCATTCGCGCGGAGCGCCGATGGCGAGCTGATTTTTTACGGCGCGGCGCCCTCGCCGCGCCGCAATCGGCGCCTAACTGGAAAGGCGTGATGCTTCTCGCCGCGATCCTTCTGGCCTTACAGGCGCCGCAACCGGCCGGCGCGCTGGCCGTGTCGCCGCCCGACCAGAGCGTGGAGGCGTATCAGGGCGAATGGGATCAGGCGGTGCGGCAATGGCGCGCCTGTTATTTCCCGCGCGAGACCTACCGCTATGTCCAGTCCATGGCCGACGCGCTGGTTCAGACCAAGGCCTATGCCGCGCAAGGCCTGACGCCGGAGCGGATCGAGCCGGAATTTTCCGCCCTGCAGGACACCCGCGAGCAATGCCTGACGCTGGCCGCGGAGATGGAGCCGATCATCGAGGCGTTCACCGCCGCGCAAGACCGGCCCGGCCTGTTGCGTCCCTGGCGCGCGCCGCGGCCATAACACAGATTAAGCATGCCGCACGGAACGGCTTGGCGAGTCCGGCGTTGAGGCGGGCATGAAACACGCCATCTATATTGTCCCCGCCCTTCTCGCCCTCGCCGCTTGCGGCCAGCCCCGCGCCACGGGTCCGCAACTGGCCGGCGCCGCCAACGCGGCGGAATCGGGAAGCGAGGCGCAATCGCCGGCGGAGGCGCGACAGCAGGCCTTCCTCGAAGAGGCCTATCGCATCCACGCCTTTGCGATCAAAACCGGTGAGATGGCCTATCAGCGCTCCGACGATCCGCAGGTCCGCGCGCTGGGCCTGAAAGCCGCCAATGAGCACAAGAACTGGCTGAACCGTCTGGAACGCATCGCGGACGAGAACGAGATTCGCCTCGACAAGCGCAGCGCGGCGCTGAGCGGCTACCACGCCGAAGCGCTGGACGAACTTCTGCTGCTGGAAGGCGACGAGTTTGACCGCCGCTTCGTGGCGGTAGAGCAGGAAGCGCAGACCCGCGCCAAGGCCTGGTTTGCGCAATCGGGCGGCGACGCCAGCCTGTCCCCCGACTTCTCGGATTATTCCGCCAGCATCCAGCCCGTTCTCGGGCAGCTGGAAACGCTCGCCCATTCCATCGGGCGGAGCATGGCGTAAGAGGCCGGCTCAGGCGCTTTGGATTTGATCCAGAAGCGCCGCGCGGTCCAGAGAGAAACCGCTCTCGATCCACTTGTTTTCAAGCGATTTCAGCTCTTTCCCCAACGCCTCGCCGGGCTCATAGCCCTGTGCGATAAGGTCCTTGCCGGAGACCGGAAATTCCGGCCGCTCCCACGATTTCAGCCGTGAAACGAAATCTCCCAGATCCCGCTCGGGCTCATCGGCCCAGGCCAGAATCGCGCGGTCCAGAAACGGCTGCGCGCCGTCGCGGTACAGCGCGGCGTTCAAATCGGCCTCACTGATTTCATCGCCCAGCCCTTCGCCGCGCTGCAGCCCGTGGCCGAGCCGCGCCCAGGCCATGATCCGCCCCTTTTCCGCATTGGACAGTTTGAGCTTCGCCACAATCGTCTCAGCCCGCTCCACCCGGGGCGGCAGCAGCGCCATGAATCTCAAGAGGGGATCGATGTCCCAGCCCTGCGCCTGTTCCAGCGCGGGCAGGCGGGACGCCGTATCGACGCCGAATTTCGAGCCGGTCAGCGTTTCCAATACGGACACAGTCCACATCCAGCGCAAGGCAAAGCCGGGATCCGGGGCGGCGAGGAGTTTCTTCAATTCCGCCCAGATCCGCTCGGCGGAAAGCGTTTCCATCTGCGCCTTGTGGCGGGAACAGGCCAGCAGGCCGTCGCGGTCCGGGCGGCCCGATCCATACCACGCGAAAAAGCGGAAGAAGCGCAGGATGCGAAGATAGTCTTCGCGGATGCGGTCATCGGCATCGCCGATGAAGACAATCTCCCGGTTTTCGGCATCTTTCAGCCCGTTCTGCGGATCGTAAACCTGTCCGTCGAAATTGGCGTAGATGGCGTTGATGCGAAAATCGCGGCGCCGCGAATCCTCGTCCCAGTCCTCGGTGAAGGCGACCACGGCGCGACGGCCATCGGTCGACACGTCCTTGCGCAGCGTCGTGACCTCGAACGCCTCGCCGCCGGAGACCGCGGTGATCGTGCCGTGCTCCAGCCCGGTGGGCACGGCTTTCAGCCCGGCGCTCTCCAGCGCCTTTGTCACGGCGTCCGGCTCCAGCTGCGTAGCGATATCCACGTCATCGACCGGGTCGCCCAGAATGGCGTTGCGCACGCAGCCGCCCACGAAGCGGGAGCCTCCGGGACGCGCGGCCTCCAGCGCCTGCAAAACAGGACGCAGCGAATCTGCGGTCATCCAGGGATGATCGGCGGGATCGAGTCTGACTGTCATTGCGAGCGGGCGCGCTCCTTCGGATCCTTTTTGGCCAGCTCGCCCGCCTCATCCGCCGGCACGAAGCGTCCGGGAACGACCTCTCCGTTCTCAAGATGGGCGGGGATATAGACCGTGTCGCCGCCCTCGCCCGAATTGAGCGCGAAAACAACCAGCCCCAGCAGCGTCAGGCTGCCCCCGGCGATCAGCAGGATCTGAAGCGGCCAGGCGCGGAACGCGCCGCGCGATTCCTGACGCATTCGCGCCAGCAAGGCGCGATAGACGAAATAGATCACGAAAGGCAGCGCGAACAGGATCAGTTGGATCAGCGCAATGCGCAGCATGTCAGTCTGTCTCCTCGTTCGCGCCGATGCGGTCGGCCAGCGCCTTCAACATGCCCGCGGTCGCGCCCCAGATGAAGTGCTCGCCATAGGGCATGGCATAAAAATAACGCCGCTGGCCATTCCAGACGCGCCATTGCCGCTTGTGATTGGCCGGGTCCATGAGGAAAGAAAACGGCGCCTCGAAAATGCGCGCCACTTCGCCCGGATCGGCCTGCAGCTTCACATCCGGGTCCAGACGGCCCGCGAAGGGCGTGACATGGAAGCCGGTGACCGTCTCATACCCCTCCCACGCGCCCAGCAATTCAATCGCATCGGGCGGCGCGCCGATTTCTTCATGGGTTTCACGCAAGGCGGCATGGGCGAGATTGTCGTCGCCCTCCTGCAGGCGGCCGCCGGGGAAGCTGACCTGGCCGGCATGGGTCGGCAGGTGCTTCTGCCGTTCGGTCAGCACCACGAACAACTCGCCATTGCGCTCCACCAGCGGGGCCAGAACCGCCGCCTGACGCGGCTGTCTGGCCACGCCCGCCGATCCCTGATTGAGGTCGTAATCGCTATGGGTCAAACGCGCCGGCCCGCCCTCCGGCGGGTCCAGCCGGGTTTGCAGGCGCGTGATCCAGTCAGCCGGGCTCATGCGGCGGGGCCGAGATCGAAGAACTCACCGCCGCTCATCACGCCCATGCGCCCGTCCCGCGCCTCCGCCAGTTCGGCGAGCTGGTAGAAGACCGGGCGATTGATCAGCGCCTCCAGCCGGCCGCGCACATGCACGAAGGGCGTCGGCTCTCCCGTCTCGGGGTCGATTTCCACCCGGATCGGGTGGTCGGGGCCTGCGGTGACGCGGTCGCCCACGGCGGTGCGGAATTGCAGGATCTGGTCCCGGCCCTCCCCGGCGCGGTCCATTTCCACGGCGAGGAAGGGGGCGGCCTCCACCCGGATTTCCATTTTCTCGACCGGGGTGACCAGATAGTGCTTTCCGTCTTCGTCCTTCCTCAGGACGCTGGCGAACAGCTTGACCAGCGGCAGGCGGGTGATACGCCCGCCCTCATGCCACCAGGAGCCGTCGCGGCGGATCTCTATATCGATCTTGCCGCAATGTTCGGGCTCCCACATTTCCACGGGCGCGGCCTTCTGGCGCGCCGCAGCAAGCAGCCGCGTGAACGAATCGTCATTTTCCCGCCGGGATTTGTCGGACATATGCTGTCGAATCTTCGCTTCGGTCGCTTTATCTCTACGGCCCTAATATGGGACTTATTGCTTCATGAACGATACCGCACTGCAAGACGACCTGGTCCGCAAGGCCGATGACGCCGCCGCGCGCCTTGCCGAAGCCCGCGAAGCGGCGGGGAAAATCATCCTGGGCCAGGACGAGGTTCTGGACCTGTCATTCGGCGCCATTCTGGCCGGGGGGCACGGCCTTCTGGTGGGCGCGCCGGGACTGGCCAAGACCAAGCTGGTGGAGACGCTGGGCGTCGTTCTGGGGCTCGATTCGGGCCGGGTGCAGTTCACGCCGGACCTGATGCCGCCCGATATTCTGGGCTCTGAAGTGCTGGAAGAGGGCGCGGACGGCAAGCGCGCCTTCCGCTTCATCGCCGGCCCGATCTTCTGCCAACTTTTGATGGCGGACGAGATCAACCGCGCCTCGCCCCGCACCCAGTCCGCCCTGCTGCAGGCGATGCAGGAGCATCACGTGACCGTGGCCGGCAAGCGATACGACCTGCCCGAGCCGTTCCACGTGCTGGCGACGCAGAACCCGATCGAGCAGGAAGGCACCTATCCGCTGCCCGAGGCGCAGCTGGACCGATTCCTCTACCAGATCGACGTCCCCTATCCGAAGCTGGACGCCGAGCGGGACATCCTGCTGGCCACCACGGGCAGCGAGATCGAACAGCCGAAGAACGTACTGACCGCGAAGGAGCTGATGGAGGCGCAGGCGCTGGTGCGCCAGATTCCGGTCGGCGAGAAGGTGCTGGAGGCCATCCTGAAACTGGTGCGGTTGGCCCGGCCGGACGATTCGCCGCTGGACCTGACGCGCGAATTCGTCGCCTGGGGCCCCGGCCCGCGCGCCGGTCAGGCGCTGATGCTGGGCGTGCGCGCCCGGGCGCTGATGACCGGCCGTCTGGCGCCCTCCACCGATGACGTGGCGCGCCTGGCCAAACCGGCGTTGAAGCACCGCATGGCGCTGAGCTTCGGCGCCCGCGCCGAGGGCGTGACGCTGGATTCCCTCATCGACCGCCTGATTTCCGAGCTGGACTAGGCGGTAATCCATGGCCCGCGCCGCCGTGAAACCCCAAGCGCCCGCCGCGCTGCGCCGTGAGGCCGAGGAACAGGCCGCGCGCTACCCCGCGCTGATGGCCGAGGCCGAACGCATCGCCGTGACCGTGGCGCAGGGCGTCCACGGACGGCGGAGAAAAGGCGTGGGCGAAACCTTCTGGGAGTATCGCCACCACGCCCAGACCGACCCGGTCACGCGCATCGACTGGCGCCGCTCCGCCCGGTCGGACGACCTGTTCGTGCGGGAAAATGAGTGGGAGGCCGCCAATTCCGTGTGGCTGTGGCGCGACGGCCGGGCCTCCATGGACTGGCGCTACGACAGGAAATTGCCGCTGAAGAAAGACCGCGCCGCGGTTCTGTCCATCGCGCTGGCCTCCCTGCTGATCCGGGGCGGCGAGCGTTGCGCGGTTCTGGGCGAGGGCGATGCCCCGCGCGCCGGAAACGCCGGGCTGGACCGCGCGGCGTTGCTGCTGGCCGCGGGGACCGGCGATATCGCCGAGACCGATTTCGCGGCGCTGGCCCGCCATGCCCGGCTGGCCCTGTTCAGCGATTTCCTGGAGCCGGTTGAGACCTGGCGCGCCCGCCTGTCGCAGCTTTCCGGCATCCCGGCGGGCGGGGTCCTGGTGCAGATCGCCGATCCGGCGGAAGAAGATTTCCCTTATGCGGGACGCACGCTGTTCCGCGCCTCGGGCGGCGGGCAAGAGCTGCTGGTCGGGCGGGCCGAGAATGTCGGCAAGACCTATCGCAATCGCTATGCGGCGCACAGGGACGATTTGAAGGCGCTGGCCCGCCGTGCGGGGTGGCCGCTGGTGCGCCACCGCACGGACCAGCCCCCGGCCCGCGCCCTGCAGGCCATCTATCAGGCCATGGCGCCGGAGGGTTAGGTGCTCAGTCTCGGCCCCATCGCCTTTGCCGCGCCGCTGGCGCTCCTGGGTCTTCTGACCCTGCCGGTGATCTGGTGGCTGCTGCGCGCCACCCCGCCGCCGCCCAGCAAGGTGACCTTCCCGCCGCTGCGCCTGTTGATGGGCGTGCTGCCGGACGAGGAACAGCCCAACCGCACGCCGCTCTGGCTGGTGATTTTCCGCATGCTGATCGCCGCGGCGATCATTCTGGGCCTTGCACGCCCCATCCTGTTCCCGCGCGAAGGGGCGGAGGACGCGCCGCTTCTGCTGGTCGTCGATGACGGCTGGGCGGCGGCGCAGAACTGGGACCGCATCGTCGGCGCGGGCCGGGCCTATATCTCCGACGCCCAGCGTGGCGGGCAGAGCGTGACGCTGGTCTTCACCGCGCCGCAGACCGGGACCGAAACCCTGACCGCCATCAGCCCCGGCGAGGCGAGGCGGCGGCTGGACGCGCATGAACCCGCGCCCTGGCCCGCGGACCGCGAAGCGGCGGCGCAACGGATTCGCGATGCGGCGCTGGAAAACGGCCCCTATGCCGCGGTGTGGCTTTCCAGCGGCGAGGGCGCGGACGCCGAGACCTTGGCCGAGACGCTGAAATCGCAGGGCGCGCTGGGACAGGCCGTTCTGGTCGGCCCGTCCGGCTCACAGGCGCCGCTGGCGCTCAGCCCGCCGGATGCAACCGCGCGCGGATTCGAGGTTCTGGTGAAGCGCGCCGGGGCAGGCGGCGAGCGGGGCGGCGACGTGGTCGCCATGGCCGCCGATGGCCGGTTGGTGGCCCGCGCCCCCTATCAGTTCGAGGAAGGCGCGCGGGAGGCGCTGGCCCGTTTCGACCTGCCTGCGGAAATCCGCCGCCGGGTGGCGTTGCTGCGCATTCCCGGATCCGCCTCCGCCGGGACGGCGCAGATTATCGACGACCGCTGGTCGCGCCCCATTGTCGGGCTGGCCGCGCAGGGCGCGGAACAGGACAGCCAGCCCCTGCTGTCCGATCTCTTCTATCTGGAAAAGGCGCTGGATCCGTTCGCGGAAACAAGGCGCGGGGCGATGGACAGCCTGATCGAATCCAGTCCCGGCGTGATCGCCGTGGTCGACGCCGCGCGCATCGACGATCCGGAGGCGCTGGCCGCCTATATCGAGGATGGCGGCGTGCTGTTGCGCTTTGCCGGACCGCGCATGGCGGCGGGCGGCGACGTGCTGCTGCCGGTCACGCTGCGCGAGGGCGGGCGGTCCATGGGCGGGGCGCTGGCCTGGGACGAGCCGCAGGCGCTGGCCGAGTTTCCGGAAAGCTCTCCCTTCGCGGGGCTGAGCCTGAGTGAGGATATCACGGTGGAGCGTCAGGTGCTGGCCGAACCGGAGCCGGATCTGGGCTACAAGACCTGGGCGCGGCTTCAGGACGGCACGCCGCTGGTCACCGCCGAGCGCGTGGGGCGCGGCTGGATCGTGCTGTTCCACGTCACCGCCAATCCGGAATGGTCGAACTTGCCGCTCTCGGGCCTGTTCCTTGAGATGCTGGACCGGGTTTCCGGTCTGGCGACCGCGGGCGGCGCGGGCGCGGAAGCGGGCGAAGGCCCTTACCGGCTGGAGCGCGCGGTCAATGCGCGCGGCCTGCTGGGCGCGCCGTCCGGCGATGCGCGCCCGGTGCCCGCCGACGCCTGGCCGCCGGACGCCATCGGCCCCGAAACGCCGCCGGGGCTTTACCGGCGGGGAACGGACGCCGGGGCGCTGAACGTGATCGGGCCGGGTGATACGCTGATCGCCACGCCCCGGATCAACGGCGTGCGCGCGGATAATTACGGCGAACGCTCTCCGCAACGGCTTTCCGGCCTGCTGCTTCTGGCCGCGCTGGTCCTGCTGGCCGCCGACGCGATTATCGCCCTGTTGCTGTCGGGCCGGATGCGCGGCCTGACGCGCCGCCTGCGCCCCGGCGCGGCGGCGATGGCCGCGGGCCTGTTCGCGGTGGCGCTGAACCCCGGACCGGCCCGCGCACAGGACGCGGACGAAGCGGCGATGGCGGCGGCGCTGGAGATGCGGCTGGCCTATGTCGAGACCGGCGATGCGGAGATCGATCAGATGAGCCGCGCCGGGCTTCAGGGCCTGACGCGCGAGCTGATCCGCCGCTCCGCCGTCGAACCGGCGGAACCGGCGGGCGTAACCATCGGCGAGGACAATCTGCTACTCTATCCGCTGCTCTACTGGCCCGTGCGCAGCAGCGAGCGGCCGCTGAGCCCGCGCGAGACCGCCGCGCTGGACGAATATATCAAGGCGGGCGGCACGGTTCTGTTCGATACGCAGGATGCGGGGACAGCCGCCACGCGGCTGGGCGGCGGTCATCAGGGCCTGCAGGTATTGCTGTCCGATCTGGACGTGCCCCCGCTGGCCCCGGACCCGGCCGAACACGTTCTGACCAGGAGCTTCTATCTGCTGGACGACTATCCCGGCCGCTGGGACGGCGGGAAGCTGTATGTCGAGACGGACGAGGCCAGCGGGCGCGACGGAGTTTCAGGCATCATCATCGGGTCAAACGATTACGCCGCCGCCTGGGCGGTCGACGCCGAAGGGCGGCCGATCGCGGCCATCGCCTCTGACGATCCGCGTCAGCGGGAGATCGCCTACCGGGTCGGCGTCAATCTGGTGATGTATGTCCTGACCGGCAACTACAAGGCCGATCAGGTGCACGTGCCGGCGCTGCTGGAGCGCCTCGGCCAATGATCTCTTCCATCGAGTTCGAACCGCTGGTCCCCTATCTGGCGCTGATCATCGGCGGCGGGCTGGCTCTGCTGGGCGTGCTGATCGGGGCCGCGCTGGGCCTGCGCGGCTGGATCCTGCGCACGCTGGCGGCGCTGGCGCTGATCGCCGCGCTCGCCAATCCCTCCATCGTGAGGGAGGAGCGCGAGCCGCTCTCCGACATCGCGGTGATGCTGGTCGACAGAAGCGAGTCGATGGAAGCCGGAAACCGCGCCGCCGCCGCGGATTCGGTGGCGGCGGCCATCCGCCAATATGCAGAAAACGACGACAGTCTGGAGCTGGTCGAGGCGGAAATTCCCCGTGATTCCAGCGGCACGCGGCCCTTCGAGGCGCTGTCCGGCGCGCTGGCCGAGGTTCCGCGCGACCGTCTGGCCGCCGTGATCGACGTGACAGACGGACAGGCGCAGGACGCCCCCGAGGATCCGGACGCGCTGGACCTCGGCGCGCCCTTCCACGCCGTTCTGGTGGGCGACCCGGACGCCGATGACCGGCGGCTGGAGATTGTCCGCGCGCCGTCCTTCGGGCTGGTCTCCGAACCGGTCAGCTTTGTCGTGAAAGTGATCGACCCGGCGGTGCCGCCCGGGACCTACGCCAATGTCAGCCTGTCGGTGGACGGCGACGAACCGGTGCGCGCCCGCGCCCGGGTGGGCGAGGAATCGGAGGTCCTGCTGCCGCTGGGCCATCGCGGCCCCAATATCGTTGAGGTGACGGTGGCGGAGGGGCCGGAGGAGCTGACCCTGATCAATAACCGCGCCGCGCTTTCCATCACCGGCGTGCGGGACCGCCTGCGCGTGCTGCTGGTCACCGGGGAGCCGCACCAGGGCGCGCGCGACTGGCGCAACCTGCTGAAATCCGACCCCAGCGTGGACCTTGTCCATTTCACCATCCTGCGGCCGCCGCAGAAGGACGACCGCACGCCGATCGACGAGCTGTCCCTGATCCAGTTCCCCACCACCCAGCTGTTCGTCGAAAAGCTGGACGAGTTCGATCTGATCATCTTCGACCGCTATAAGCGGCGCGGCGTGCTGCCCCCGCTCTATCTGGACAATGTCGCGCGCTATGTGGAGGACGGCGGCGCGCTGCTGGTCGCCGCCGGGCCGCCCTTCGCCGGGCCGCTGAGCCTGTCGCGCTCCATGCTGGCAAGCGTACTGCCCGCCCGTCCGACGGGCCGCGTCGGCGAGCAGCGCTTCGCGCCGGGCCTGACCGAAGCCGGACGCATCCACCCCGTCACAGCCGGCTTCGCGGACGAGGCCGCGGAACAGTGGGGACCGTGGTTCCGCATTGTCGAGGCGGAGGCCGTCTCCGGCGATACGCTGATGTCCGGCCCGGACGACCGGCCCCTGATGGTTCTGGACCGCGTGGGGGAGGGCCGCGTCGGGCTGCTGCTGTCCGATCAGGCCTGGTTGTGGGCGCGCGGATACGAGGATGGCGGCCCCTATCGCGAATTGTTCCGCCGGGTCGCGCACTGGCTCATGAAAGAGCCGGAACTGGAAGAGGAGCGCCTATCGGCCCGGATCGAGGGCGAAACCGCCATTGCCGAGCTGCGCACCATGGGCGAAGCGCCGGAAGGCGGAACCATGACCGCGCCGAACGGCGAAGAGACGCTGCTGGAGTTCAGCGAGGTTTCGCCCGGCCGCTATCGCGCCGAACTGACGGTCGGCGGCACCGGGCTGCACCGCTTCCGCGCCGGCGAGCTGACCGCCGTGGCCGCGGCCGGCGCTCTGAACCCGGCCGAGTTCGAGAACATGAAGGTCGATGGCGAGGCGCTGGCCCCCGTCGCCAGCGCCACGGGCGGCGGCGTGATCTATGCCGGCGAGGCGGGGGAAGCCCCGCAGATGCGCCGGGTCCGCGAAGGCTATGACGCCGCGGGCCGCGAATGGATCGGCTTCAAGCGGAATGAGCGTTATCGCGTGGCCGAGCGGGAATCGACGCCCGCCGCGCCCGCGCTGCTGATGCTGGCGCTGGTCCTGCTTCTGACCGGCGGGGCGTGGCGGCGCGAGGGACAATAAGTCCGCAGTTAAGCTAACCTGTTCTATCTCGACATGAATCACGCTTGCCGTGTAGCTTTGTACGCGGAATGCAGGATACCGCCTCGACCGCACAGGATCAGACCACGCCGCCCGAAGAGGGCGCGCAGGACATGCCCGAAATCCAGGCGGACCTGCCTGAGATCAACCCCGAATCCATCGCCCGCCGGCTGGAGCCGGAAAATGTCCGCGACCTGGTTTCGCAGGGGTGGGTCTGGGTCGCCGACAATATCCTGACCCTTGAGGCGGCGCTCCAGATCGCGCTGGTCGCGGCCTCCATCACCGGCGCCATCCTGATCTACCGCCTGGCCCTGAAGGGCATGGAGCGGCTTCTGGAGCGCGAGGATGTTCCGGACCTGGCCAAGAAAATCGGTCACTGGGTGCGGCCGCTGATCTGGCCGGCCCTGTTGCTGATCTTCTTCATGGCCTCGGAGATGGGACTGGACGCGCTGGGGCAGGCGCATTTCCTGCCCCGGGTGGCGGTCAGCCTGACGGTCGCGTGGATCGTCATCCGCTTCTTCTCCACCATCATCCAGGAACCGTTCTGGGCGCGCACCGCCGCCACGCTGGCCTGGGTCATCGCGGCGCTCAGCATCTTCGGGCTGTTGCGGCCAACCGCGGAATTCCTGGATACGCTGGCCTTCGTGGTGGGCGATACGCGCCTGTCCGCGCTGTCGGTGGTGCGGGGCCTGTTCATCGCGGTGCTGTTCTTCTGGATCGCGCTGTGGTTCTCAGGGATCCTGAAAGGCCGGATTGACCGCCTGCCCAGCCTGACGCCGTCCGTCCGCATACTGCTCTCACGGGCGATGCAGCTTCTGCTGATTACGGTGGCGGTCCTGATCGGCCTGTCCTCCATCGGCTTCCCGCTGACAGCGCTGGCTTTCTTCTCCGGCGCGCTGGGCCTTGGCATCGGCTTCGGGCTGCAGCAGATCTTCTCCAACCTCGTCTCCGGCGTGATCCTGCTGCTGGACCGGTCCATAAAGCCGGGCGACGTGATCCAGGTGGACGAGACCTATGGCTATGTGAAGTCGCTGGGCCTGCGCTACGCCTCGGTCGTCACCCGCGACAATCACGAGCACCTGATCCCGAACGAGGAATTCATCATCAACAAGGTGGTGAACTGGTCCTTTTCCGACCGGGCGGTGCGGATCAAGAAGGAGGTGGGCGTCGCCTATGACGCCGACATCCACAAGGCGCGGGAACTGATGCTGGAGGCCGCCGGCTCGATCGAGCGCGTGCTGAGCCATCCGCGCCCGGTGTGCCTGCTGACCGGGTTCGGCGACAGCGCCGTGGAACTGGAAATCCGCTTCTGGATCTCCGACCCGCAGAACGGGGTGCGCAACGTCACCAGCGAAGTGCTGCTGGCGATCTGGGACCTGTTCCAGGAGCATGAAATCGCCATCCCCTTCCCGCAGCGCGACCTGCATATCAAGTCGGTCGAGCCGGGGATTCTCACCGTTGCGCAACGTCAGCCGCCGGCGCCCGCCGCCCGGCCGAAGACCACGAAGGAGGAGGTCGACGCGCGGCAGGGAAGCGGCAAGGGCGAGGCGCCGGACGAGGATCAGCCTGAAAGCGTGACGGACGCGCCCGATTTCGACGACTGACGCGAACCGGGCTTCACATTCGCAAAACTTTGCCTATCTACGTTCCCAAGCGGCTGTCAGCCGCATGTCATGGAGCGATACGATGATCGAGAAACGCCCTTTCAACCAGCTTGGCCGGTTCGAGAATGACTGGCTGAATGCCCATTATCATTTCAGCTTCTCCCGCTATTTCGACCCGCAGCGCATGGGCTGGGGCAAGCTGCGCGTGTGGAATGACGACACGATCCGCGCCGGAACCGGCTTTCCGCCGCACCCGCACGACAATATGGAAATCATCACCTATGTCCGGACCGGGGCGATCAGCCACAAGGACAGCCTGGGCAATTCCGGGCGCACCGCCGCGGGCGACGTGCAGGTGATGAGCGCGGGCAGCGGCATCCGCCATGCCGAGTTCAATCAGGAAGACGAGGATACGACCCTCTTCCAGATCTGGATCGAGACTGACCAGACCGGCGGCGAACCCTATTGGGAGACCGCGGAATTTCCCAAGGATTCAGGGAAGTTTGTCACTCTGGCGTCCGGCCGGAAAGGCGACGACGCGCTGCCGATCCGTCAGGACGCCCGCATTCTGGGCGCGACGCTGAAAGCGGGCGAAAGCGAAACCTATGAGCTGGGCGAAGGGCGCTATGCCTATCTGGTCGTGGCCCGCGGTTCGGCGGACGTGAACGGCGTGACGCTCGGCCCGCGCGACGGCGCAGCCATCCGCGAGGAAGACGTCATCCGCATCAAGGCCGGCGAGGAGGCCGAGCTGGTGCTGGTGGACACTGTCTGAAGCAGCCGCGGTTAACAGTGTTTTCAGTCATGGCGCCCCAGAGTGGCGCCATGATGCTGTTTCAGAATCGCAAGCCCGAGACCGAAGAGGTCGACACCAGCGTCGCGGTGGACCGCGCGCTGCGTCACGCCGCCGTCAAGGATCCGTATGCCCTGAAGGAGCAGACGCAGATCCTGGAGAACGCCATCGCCACGCTGGAGGCCGCCGCGCAAGGGGTGGACGCCATCGGCGCGATGATCGGCGAGGGCCGGGAGCTGACGGGAAGCGCCGCGGCGACCGAGAACAAGGCCAAGCGCGCCCTGATCGCCGAACGCTATAACGACATGATCGAGGCCATCGACACTGCCGCCAAGGCGGCCAGCGCCAACGGCGTGAACCTCATCGATGACGGGCATGACGAGATCGAGATCAATCTGCAGGAGCATGGCGGCGTGAAGCTGGCCGTTCGCCATACCCGCCTGACCCGGGGCATTGGCGGATTCCAGCTGTCCCCCGCGCGCGACGCCTTCGATGGCGATGCGGAGATTGAACAGATCCGCAAGGAACTGGACGACGCTCACGCCCGGCTGGACGGGCTGGCCGAACGCTATTGCGCCGACGCCGCCTTCCTGGCCGAGCGTCTGGCCGCCTTCGCGGCCTGATTTGTGGCCATGAAACGCTTACTCCTCGTCCTAATCGCGGTACTGGCCTGTAACGGTCTGGCCGGCTGCATCGCCGCTACCGCCGTATCCGTGGCCGGCGATGTTGTTCAGGGAACCGTGGACGTGGCCGGCAATGTCGGTCAGGCCGTCATACCCGGCGATGATGATGACGATGAGGACGACGACTGAGCGTCGGTCTTCTTCCGTAATATTTCAAACCTCTTCCATGTTCCGCTCGGAGCGGACGCGCGCTAGGCTGCGGCCCGTTCCGCTTTCCCGCAGGAGTATGCATGCGCGCTTCCACGACTTTTGCCGCCCTTGCCGCCGTCCTGGCGCTCGCCGCGCCCGCCGCCGCACAGGATGCGAACCCGGAAGATGACGCCGCCAACTGGCGCGCCGTAGCCCCGGAAAATCTTCTTCTGTTGGAGACGCCGGACGGCACCGTCACGATCGAGCTGAACCCGGCTTTTGCCCCGCAAACCGCCGAACAGATGCGGACCCTCGCCCGCACGGGCCATTATGACGAAGGCGCGAGTTTTTATCGGGTAATCGGCAATTTCGTTGCGCAGGGCGGCATCTGTATCGGCCCGGACTGCGAAGGCGATGACGGCGCGCCGGAACTGCCCCGCGAGTATGAGCGCGAAATCGGCGAGGGCATTGAGTTCACCCCGCTGGGCAATGCCGATCTGTTCGCGCAGGAGGCCGGCCATATCGGCGGCTTCGCCGCGGGCCGGGAGGACGATACGGTCTGGCTGCTGCACTGCATGGGCGCCATGGCCATGGCCCGGAACAACGACCCCGATTCCGGCTCCTCCCATTTCTACATCATAAATGGACAGGCGCCCCGGCATCTGGACCGCAACCTGACCGTATTCGGGCGGGTGATCGGCGGGATGGATCATGTTCAGGCCGTCAATCACGCTGCGCCCGGCAATGCCTCCGGCGTTATCCCGGACGCAGGCGACCGCACGCCCATCCTGTCGGTCTCGCTTGCCGCGGACCTGCCCGCGGGCGAGCAGCCGCAATGGGAGGTCATGCGGACGGATTCGCAGGCATTTGCGGATCTGAAAACTGCCAAGCGGGTGCGTGACGGCGAGTTCTGGTTCCGCAAGCCCCCGGAGACCGTGGACATCTGCACCCTGACCGTACCGGCGCGGCGGGTCGACTAGGCCCGGAAAGCAGAAGGACGGCGAAGTTCGCCGTCCTTCCATACTGACGAAGCTGCAGATCGTCAGAGTATGATGCCCAGGAGATCGTCGAGAATGCCGCCCAGGGTAGAGCCGACATTGTCCAGCAGATTCCCGTAGGTGAGGATCGCCAGGGGCGCGGCCGTGTCCTGGATATATTCGACATCCGATCCGACCAGGATCGTGTTGCCATTGCCATCGTCCAGCACGACTTCGCCGTTCAGGTTCAGCGTGACGAGATAGTCGTCCGCGGCGCCGTCTTCGAACACCACGCCGTCGAACCCGTCGCCGCCGTAGAATTCGTCTTCGCCGAAGCCGGCCCTGAAGACATCATCGTCATCGCCGCCATAGGCGATGTCGTCACCGCCCTGGTTCTGGAAGATATCGTCACCGGCGCCGCCATAGCTGATATCGTCGCCGCCGCCATCGACCAGCCGGTCATTGCCGGACCCGCCATACAATCTGTCATTGCCGGCGCTGGCGTTCAGGAGGTCATCGCCCGCCTCGCCAATCAGGAAGTCGTTGCCGAATTCCCCGAACAGGTCGTCATCGCCATTACCCCCGTAAAGCGTATCCACGCCGCTGCCGCCGACCAGCGTGTCGACCCCCGAACCGCCGTCCAGAACGTCATCGCCGTCGCCGCCGAACAGGCGGTCATCGTCTGCATTGCCGCCCAGATCGTCATTGCCGTCACCGCCGCGCAGCGTGTCGTCGCCGTCACCACCGCGTAGCTTGTCGGCCCCGGAGTCCCCTTTTAGGATGTCGGAACCGAGTTCGCCATAGAGCGAGTCCGCGCCCGTTCCGCCAATCAATGTGTCGTTTCCATCGCCCCCGGTCAGGAAATCATTTCCTGAATTGCCGCGCACGATGTCGTCGCCGGCGCCGCCGATCAGTTCATCAGCCCCGCCATTTCCGAACAGTTTGTCGTCTCCGGCGCCTCCGAAGATGGAGTCCGCCGCGCTGGTGCCGGTCAGAATGTCGTTGCCCGTGGTTCCGTTGATAACTGCCATTTTTCTCCTCCTGTGGCTTATGCACGTATTAGGTGCATGAACTTTAGAGGCGTGCAACTCAAAAGGGATTTTTATTCGATATGCACTTTAAAATAATTATGAGAAAAATAGAGAATCAAGTTGCTGATATTAAAGGTATTATATTGCAAGCGTTAGCAACCTCAACGGATTGAGCGCGCTCCATCGCTATAACATATGTTGCTTTGGAGCTGGTTCGATTAAACAACCTATACGCGATTTATTTTTCGAAACCGGGAAACAAGGGCGTCCTGACCGCCGAAATGGCCCCGCCACAGCCCGCGCATTGCTCAAACCCGCGCTTCGCGCTAGGTGAACCCTCGCGTGAGGAAACGCCCATAATTCAAAAAGAGGGCGCGGCGCGGATGACAACGCGCGGCGCCCCATAGCAACAATGGACGCGCATGCGCCGAACAAACGCACCCTTCCACGTGCCCGCCCCCGTGGCGCGGCCCGGTGAAACGCCTGACTTCTCCCATCTGAAGTTCCCCGAGCCGGGGGCGCACAAGCGCCCCGCCCCGGATGTGAACGCCACCGAGACGATGGAACTGGCCTTCGGCCTGATCCGCGTGCTGGACGACGATCACAAGGCGGTCGGCGAATGGGATCCGAAGCTGGACGCCGAGACCCTGCGCACGGGCCTCAAGCACATGCTGATGACCCGGGCCTATGACGACCGGCTTCTGAAGATGCAGCGCACCAAGCGCCTTTCCTTCTACATGAAGTCGCTGGGCGAGGAGGCGGTGGCCGTCGCCGCGGCCATGGCGCTGCGGTTTGAGGACATGGTGTTCCCGTCCTACCGCCAGCAGGGCATCCTGTTCACGCGCGGCCGGGACATGGTGGACATGATGTGCCACTGCATCTCCAACGCCCGCGACAATCTGAAGGGCCGCCAGCTGCCGGTTCACTATACGTGGCGGGAGGGGAATTTCTTTTCCATCTCCGGCAACCTGACCACGCAATTCCCGCAGGCGGTCGGCTGGGGCATGGCGGAGGCCTATAAGGGCTCGGACAATATCGCCGCCTCCTGGATCGGCGACGGATCGACGGCCGAGGGCGACTTTCATTCCGCCCTGACGCTGGCCGGTGTCTACAAGGCGCCGGTCGTCCTGAATGTCGTGAACAATCAGTGGGCGATCTCGATGACGCAGTCGCTGTCGGGCGGCGAGCGCACGACATTCGCCTCCAAGGCCATCGGCTACGCCATGCCGGGGCTGCGCGTTGACGGCAATGACTTCCTGGCCGTTTACGCCGCCACGCAATGGGCCGCCGAGCGCGCCCGCGCCGGCCATGGCGCGACGCTGCTGGAAATCTACACCTACCGGGCCGAGGCGCACTCCACCTCCGACGATCCCTCCAAGTATCGCCCGAAGGAGGAATGGAATGACTGGCCGCTGGGCGATCCGGTGGAGCGGTTGAAGAACCATCTCATCGCGCTGGGCGAGTGGTCACAGGACCAGCATGACGCCTATTGGGACGAGTGCGTGGAGAAGGTCGCCGCGGCATGGAAAGAGTCCGTCGGACACGGCACGCTGGAAGAGGGACCGCTTTCCCCCACCCAGACGATTTTCGAGGATGTCTATGAACAGCCTGACTGGCGCCAGCGGCGCCAGCGGCAGGATCTGGGGGTCTAGAGATGGCGGACATGACCCGCAGCGACACTGAAACCAAACCCATGAGCATGATCGCCGCGCTCAACTCGGCGATCGACACGCTTCTGGAAAAAGACGAACGCGTCGTGCATTTCGGCGAGGACGCCGGCTATTTCGGCGGCGTGTTCGGCGTGACCGCGAAACTGCAGGAAAAATACGGCCTGCACCGCGTGTTCGACGCGCCGATCAATGAAGGCGCCATCATGGGCATGGCCATCGGCATGGCGACGAACGGCCTGAAGCCGATCGCGGAGATCCAGTTCGCCGACTATATCTTCCCCGGCTTCGACCAGATCATCTCCGAGATGTCGCGCATCCGCTATCGCTCGGCGAACCAGTACACCGCGCCGGTCGTGGTGCGCAGCCCGTGCGGCGGCGGCATCTATGGCGGCCAGACCCACTCGATGAGCCCGGAAGCCTTCTTCACCCATATTCCGGGCATCAAGATCTGCATGCCGTCCAACCCGTATGACGCGAAAGGCATGCTGATCGCGGCCAGCGAGGGCGAGGATCCGGTGATCTTCTTCGAGCCCAAGCGCCTTTATAACGGCCCGTTCGACGGCGACCCCAACAAGCCGCTGACGCCTTGGACCAAGCATGAGCGCGGCCAGGTGCCGACCGGTCATTACCGGGTGGAGCTGGGCAAGGCGGAAATCCGCCGCGAAGGCGCGGACGTCACCGTGCTGGGTTACGGCACCATGGTTCATGTCGGTCTCGCCGCCGCGGAAGCGGCCGGAGTCGACGCCGAGGTGATCGACCTGAAAACCCTGACTCCGTACGACATCGAGACCATCGCGGCCTCGGTGAACAAGACGGGCCGCTGCGTGATCCTGCACGAAGCGCCGCGAACCTCCGGCTTCGGCGCGGAGCTGTCGGCGCAGATCCAGGAAGAATGTTTCTATGCGCTAGAAGCGCCCATCAAACGCGTCACGGGTTGGGATACGCCCTACCCGCACGCGCATGAATGGGCCTATTTCCCGGGACAGAAACGGGTTGTCCGGGCGCTGAAAGAGGTAATGGAAGAATAATGGGCGTTTTCAAGTTCAAGCTTCCCGATGTCGGCGAGGGCGTGACCGAGGCCGAGATCGTCGAATGGCGCATCAAGGCCGGCGACGATATCGCCGAAGACGACAACATGGTCGACGTGATGACCGACAAGGCCACCGTCGAACTGCCCTCTCCGGTTTCCGGCAAGGTAAAGGCCCTGAATGGCGAGCCCGGCGACATCATCGCCACCGGCACCGTGATCGTGGAGATCGAGGTCGAGGGCGACGTTCCCAACCAGGAAGAAGAAGCCGCGCCCGAGCCCGAGCCGAAACAGCCCGAGAAGGTGGCCGAGGAAGCCAAGGCCAGCGAAGCGCCGAAAGAGGAACCGGAAGAAAAGTCGGAACCCAAACCCGAACCCGCGCCCAAGCCGGCCGCCTCCGCGCCGAAAGCCGCCGCGCGCGAAGACGGCGAGCGGCCGCTGGCCAGCCCCGCCGTGCGCAAGCGCGCGCTGGACAGCGATATCGATCTGGGCGCCGTTCCGGGCACCGGCCCGGCGGGCCGCATCACGCACCAAGACATGGATGATTTCATCGCCAGCGGCGGCCGCCTGGCCGCGGCGGCGGGCGGCGGGAGCTCCCGCGGGCTCGCCAAGCGCACCGGCGAGGAGACCTCCAAGATCATCGGCCTGCGCCGCAAGATCGCGGAGAACATGGCGAAGTCGAAGCGGACCATCCCGCATTTTGCCTATGTCGAGGAAATCGACGTCACGGACCTTGAGTCCCTGCGCCAGCACCTGAACGCGACCCGCAAGGACGGCCAGCCCAAGCTGACCATCCTGCCTTTCCTGATGACCGCGCTCTGCCGCGCCCTTCCCGATTTCCCGGCGGCCAACGCCAATTACGACGAAGAGTCTAATGAGCTGACGCGGTTCGAGCCGGTTCATTGCGGCATCGCCACGGCCACCCAGAACGGCCTGATGGTGCCGGTGGTGCGCCATGCCGAGGCGCTCTCCATCTGGGACCAGGCCGCCGAAATCTCGCGCCTGGCCGAGGCCGCGCGCACCGGCAAGGCGACGAAGGACGAGCTGACCGGCTCCACCATCACCATCACCTCGCTGGGCGCAATGGGGGGCGTCGCCTCCACCCCGGTCATCAATGCGCCGGAGACGGCCATCATCGGCGTCAACAAGATGCAGGAACTGCCGCGCTACGACGCAAAGGGCCGTGTCGCGCCGCGCCTGATGATGAACCTCTCCTCCAGCTTCGACCACCGCATGGTCGACGGCTACGACGCCGCCTCCCTGATCCAGGCCCTTAAGGCCATGCTGGAGAACCCGGCGACGATCTTCATGGAGTGAGCGGACGCCTGGACCTCCGCGCGCTTGACGAGTCGCAGTTCGACGAGCTCGAGCGCTGGTTCAGCTCGGAGCGGGACATCCTCGTCTGGGCAGGTCCTGGAGGCGTACATGGTGTCCGCCATTGCCTGCAGGCCACTCTGGACGGAACGCAGTCGGACCCAGCGCAGTTTTGCGGATGGTCGTTGTTTGACGGCGATGCGCTGGCGGCCCATTTCCAGCTGCGGCTTGACCGGCTGACAGACACGATCCGGCTGGGGCGCATCGCAGTTGCGCCGGCGCGGCGCGGCGAAGGGCTTGGCGCTGAAGTGACGCGGGCCGCGATCGAGACCGCCTTCGCGTTCAACTGGGCGTATCGGCTGGAACTGAATGTCTATGCCTTTAATGACGCGGCCATCGCGTTATACCGGCGGGCAGGATTTGAGATTGAAGGCGTAAACCGGGCCGCGGCGAAGTGCGGCGAGGAGCGCTGGGATAATGTGATGATGAGCCTGCTGCGCCCTGACTGGCGGCAGGGGCGCACAGGGCAGGATCGAAGGACCAGAGCAGTATGAAAACCCGCAAATGCAAAGTTCTCGTCGTAGGCGGCGGACCCGGTGGTTATCCGGCCGCGATCCGCGCCGGCCAGCTGGGCCTGGACACGGTCATTGTCGAGGGCGACCGGCTGGGCGGGACCTGCCTGATCCGGGGCTGCATCCCCTCCAAGGCCGTGATCCACGCCGCGACCGAGTTCAAGCACGCCAAGGATTACGCCGCCAACCAGACCATGGGCATTTCGGTGAAAGATCCCGAGATCGACATGGAGAAGATGATCGGCTGGAAGTCCAAGATCGTCGACCGGCTCTCCGGCGGGGTGCAGATGCTGCTCAAGAAGGCGGGCGTCGAGGCGGTCGCCGGCTGGGCGACGTTCGAGGACGCCAAGACCTGCGTGGTCGAGCGCGAGGGCGAGGAGAAGCTGAAGATCACCGCCGAGCACGTGATCCTGGCCAATGGCTCCACCGAGACCGAGCTGCCCTTCATGCCGTTCGACGGCGACATCGTGATCAGCTCCACCCACGCGCTGGAGCTGAAAGAGGTGCCCAAACATCTCGTCGTGATCGGCGCGGGCTATATCGGGCTGGAGCTTGGCATCGCCTACGCCAAGCTCGGCTCCAAGGTGACCTTCGTCGAGGCGCTGGACCGCATCATGCCGCTGTTCGACGCCGAAATGACCAAGCCGGTCATGCAATGGCTGAAGAAGCACGACGTTGATGTGCGTCTGTCCTGCAAGGCCAAGGGCCTGACCGAGAAAGACGGCAAGACGCATCTGGAATTCGAGACCGCCGAAGGCGAGACGGATTCGGTGCGCGCCAGCAAGGTTCTGGTGGCGGTCGGCCGCAAGCCCTGCACGCAAAACTGGGGTCTGGAGAATATGGGCGTCGACATGGACGGCGCCTTCGTGAAGGCGGACCAGCAATGCCGCACCGCCATGCGCGATGTCTGGGCCATCGGCGACCTGATCGGCGAGCCGATGCTGGCCCACAAGGCGACCGCCCAGGGCGAGATGGTGGCCGAGATCATCGCCGGCCATCGCCGCGTGCATGACCCCGTCTCCATCGCCGCGGTCTGCTTTACCGAACCGGAAGTCGTCGGCGTCGGCCTGACGCCGGACGAGGCGAAAGAGGCCGGGCACGAGACGGTCATCGGCCGCTTCCCGCTTTCCGCGTCGGGCCGGGCGCTGGCGGTGAACGCCGGGGATTCAGGCTTTGTCCGCGTGACTGCGCGCAAGTCCGATCATGTCATTCTGGGCATCCACGCCGTGGGCGCGCATATCGCCGAGATGTCGGGCGAGTTCGCGCTGGCGGTCGAGATGGGCGCCCGGCTGGAGGACATCGCCGGCACGATTCACGTCCACCCGACCATGACCGAAGCCTTCGCCGAGTCGGCCTTGGCGGCGCTCGGCCACCCGATCCATATTCCGGCGTAGAAGGGCTGGCGCGGCGCGTCAGTCCTTGAAGGGGAACAGCAGCTTGGCGGCCTTCTCCACGCGCGCCCACTGGACCTCGTCCTTGCCGTGGCGGACGCTGCGCAGCGCGTCATTGAAGACGGCGACCAGCACCGAAATGCGGTCATGCACGTCGGGATCGTACTTGCCGATATCCAGCGCCGCGCCGTCTTCCAGAAGGTCGAGATAGATTTTCAGCGTCCGCACCTGGCGCTTGTGATACTCGCTCTCATCTTCCCGGTCCCAGACCCATGAATAGGAGAAATAGGCCTGGATCAGGCGATGCTGGGCGCTGTCATAATCCCAGTGTGCGCGCAGCGCCTCCAGGAAAAGCTCGGAACGCGACAGCCCCTTCTTGCGGCCTTTCTTGACCACCTTGCGGATAATTTCGATGCGCTCGCAGAGAATGCTTTCGAGAATTCCCGTGATCAGCCCGACCTTGGAGCCATACTCGGAGAATACCGTCCCGTGGGCCACGCCCGCCGCCTTGGCGATGTCGCTGGCGCGGGTTCCGAAGAATCCCTTTTCAGAGAACAGTTCGCGCGCCGCGTTAATGACGCGCGCCTGGGTCTTTTCTTTCTGCTCGGCGCGGGTAATGGACCGCCGCCTCGGGGCCTGCTTGATTTGCATTTTAAGTACTCCCCGCCCGCCTGACGGGCCCTTGGCCGCATCATTCAAAAATTCCGCCGCGTGTCCAGCTGACTACGCCCAGTGACTGTGGTCATCACTCATTGACTTCAGTCAGTGAGTGTGCTTTACCCCAGTTCTCGGAGCTGCACCCATGAAAAAACTGAATGATGAAACGCGCCTTTCGCTGGCGCTTGAGCTTTGGCGTGATCTCATGTCCGGGACGGACCAGGCGGATATTCTCTCGGCGCTCGTATCCCGTCTCAACGGCGCCCGGCCCGGCATTCTCGCCCATATCTTTTTCGGTTGCCGCGAAGATGGCGCGGCGCGTTTCACCTTCATAGGGACAGACGCGGCCGAAGCGCTGAAGGTGGATAACCGGCATGGCGAGACGGCGCTGGGCCATCATCTGGATATTCTGGACAGCGTTATTCTGGAATCACACCGCCGGTGCAACGCAGCCTGCCTTCGCGGGCAAGGCGATAATGGCGGCCTTTCCATCCTGATCCTTCCCACCGGTCCCGACACGAGCGGCGCGCCCGGCTTTCTGGGCGTATGCGCGCCGGGTGCGCCCGCCTCCGCAGGCGGGACCGCGCGGGCCGAATATTTCGCGCCGTCCATCGGCGGCCAGACGTGCGAAAATGGCAATGTGAAGCCGCTTCGCGCCGCCAGCTGACGCCGCCGCCCGAAATAATCGCACATGTCTGTTATAGCGTAGCAAGACAAACCGCGTTCGAGTCGTCTATGCACTGGGACCGACATGGGACACGGCCACGCACATCACCATCACGCGCATAACGAGGCGCGCACGCTGATCGCCGCCGGGCTGACCGGCTCTTTCATGCTGGCCGAAGTGGTGGGCGGCGTGCTGTTCGGCAGCCTGGCCCTGCTGGCCGATGCCGGTCACATGCTGACCGATTTTGTTTCCCTGAGCCTTGCCTTCTTCGCCTTCCGCCTGTCGCGCCGCCCGGCCGACTGGAAGCGCACTTACGGTTATGACCGGTTCCAGGTGCTGGCCGCCTTCGTCAATGGCGTCGCCCTGCTTGTTATCGTCGCCTGGATTGTGGTGGAGGCCATTCGCCGCTTTGCCGAGCCTGTGGAAGTTGCGGGGCTGGGCCTGATGGCCGTGGCCGGGCTGGGCCTGCTGGTCAATATCGCCGCCTTCCTGGCGCTGCACGGGGCGGACCGGGATAATCTGAACATCCGCGGCGCCACCCTGCATGTTCTGGGCGATCTTCTGGGCTCGGTCGCCGCGCTGATCGCGGGAATGGTCATCTGGATGACCGGCTGGACGCCGATCGACCCCCTGCTCTCGCTTCTGGTCGCCGTGCTGATCCTGCGTTCGGCCTGGGGCCTGACGAAGGATTCCGCCCGCATCCTGCTGGAGGCCGCGCCCAAGGATCTGGACGTGCGCCATATCGCGCCGGACCTGATGGAAGCGATCCCGGAAGTCGAAGACGTGCATCACGTCCATGCCTGGTCGATCACGGAAGGCAAGGCGATGATCACCCTGCACGCCCGCGTTCCGGTCGGATCGATGCCGGACCCCATCGCGGCGGCGATCAAGGCGCGGCTGGCCGAACGCTTCCACATCACCCACGCGACGGTGGAAATCGAATGTGAAGGCTGCGCCGACTCCTGAGCGCGCAAAGAAAAAGCGGGCGTCCGCAATGCGGAGCCCGCTTTCTCCCTGAAATCAGATACGGCCCTTCAGGGCCGCATGATTACGACCAGAACGGACGGCGCGCCGGGGCGTCCTCTTCTTCGTCGCTGTCGTCGTCATTGGCGCTGGACGCCGCGCCATTGGACGCAGCCGGGCGCTCGATGGCGAACTCTTCGAGATCGTCACCGCCGTCCTGGCCCTCATCCATGCCGGCCTGCGGCGCTTGCGGGGCCAGTTCCGGCTCTTCCGCCTCGGCCTGCTGGACCGGGGCCGCCGCGGTTTCGGTCTGAACCGGAGTCGCCGCCGGGGCGGACGCTCCGCCGGACGCCTTGTCGTCCAGCATCGTCAGTATCTTGTCGAACGCCGCTTCGGCGGAGCCGGCGGAGCGGCGCGCCAGGCGCCAGACCTTGTCGCACAGCTCGGCATAGTTGCGTCCGTCGCCGGCGGTGTGCGTTTCCAGCTCGGCGCGCTCGACCGCTTCCAGCTCCTCGCCGTTCTGGTCGAAGATCGCCAGCTGCGGATCATTGTCCTTGGAAACGGTGATGGCGTAGCTGCCAATGCTCAAGATATAGGACTTGCCCGGCCCCTCGCGCCATTCCACGCCGGCCTTCTCGGAGGCGGCGCGGAGTTTCTCCACGAGTTGCTGAATGCGCTGTTCCATATTCGACGTGGCCATGTTGGTCCTCCAAAAATCCTTTTGAGCGCCCTGCCTGCAATCGTACCAAAGCAGTCCGCTTATCCCTGCTCCAGAAAGCTCTGCACCCTCTCCAGCAAGTTCGGCGCCGGAATTTCGCACTCCCATATGACAAGTCTTTTCCAGCCAAGCGAATCAAAAGCAGCAGCAACCTTTTTGTCGCGTTCTACATTGCGGCCGATCTTGGCTTTCCAGTAATCGGAATTGCTCTTGGGGGCGCGGGCGCCGCGGGGGCAGTCATGACCGTGCCAGAAACAGCCATGAACGAAGATCGCCTTCTTCCGGCCCGCAAAGACAAGGTCCGGCTTTCCCGGCAATTCGGCGCGGTGCAGGCGGTAACGGTATCCGGCGGCGTGCAGCATCCGGCGCACCGCCATTTCAGGTTTCGTGTCCTTGCTCTTCACCGCCCGCATGACGGCGGAGCGTTTTTCGGGGCTGAAGACATCGCCGCCTGACATCGGAACCTTTTAATCCTTGATTTCCATTAACCGTTTTACCCGCCGTTAACCCTAGAGCGCCTTAGGTGTTAACGGAATTGCGTCCTCTGTGATTCGCGAGTGAATTCTCAACATCTGGTGTGGGTTGCTCGCGTTTACACAAAAGGCGCCGGGGCGTAGCGTCCTGTTAACGGTTTGGTGAGGTGATTCGCATGGCTGCCGGGGGGCCGTGGAGCGTTAAGGGGATCGATCCCAAGGCCAGGGAAACCGCCCGCGAGGCGGCCCGGCGCGAGGGCAAGACGCTCGGCGAATGGTTAAACGCGATAATCCTGGAGGGGGATGACGAGCCGGGCGCATCGGATGCGCCGCGCCGGCCCGAACGCTTCTCCACGGATGGTCCGCCCGAACCCGATTTCGGCGCCTTCGCCGATGAGCTGGACGAAGATGACAGCCTGAACCAGAAGCTGCGGGCGCTGGCCAAACGCATCGAGTCCGCCGAGCACCGCTCGACGCTGGCCATCACCGGAATGGACCAGTCGATTCTGGGCCTGATCTCCCGCCTCGACAAAGCCGAAGACAATTATGACGACGCCGCCCACCGCGCCGATGACGCGACGGGCGAACTGCGCGAGGCGCACCAGTCCCTGGCCCAGCGCCTTAAAACACTGGAAGAGGACGACCGCCCGGCCGAAAGCGTCAAAGCGGTGCAGGGGCTGGAAGACGCCGTCGCCACCGTGGCCGGACATGTCCATCAACGGGACAAGAAGGCCGGACAGCGTTTCGGCGAGGTCGAGGACCGGCTCGAGGCGCTGGCCGGCAAGCTGGAAAAGTCCGGCGAGGAACTGGCCAAGCGCATCGACGCCACGTCCGACCACGCCGCCATGCAGGCGCGGCGTGAGACCGAGTCCCTGCGCCAGGCGTTCGAGACGCATCGCGACGCCAGCGAATCCACGCTTGAAGAGCTGAAATCCTCCGTCGACCGCATAAATGAGCGGCTGGGCAAGGCCGAGCGCCTGACCGACAACGCGGTGCGCGCGCTGGAAGCCAGCTTCGCCAATCTGGACGACCGGCTGCGCGGGGCTGAAACCTCGATCAAGGAAAATTCCGAGACCGGCGTCGGCGACCGGCTGGAAAAACGCTTCACCGATCTCTCCGGCGATCTGCGCTCGATGATCGAGGCCTCACGCGCCGACATGGCCAACCAGCTGGAGAAGGCGGCTTCCGCCCCGCGCCTGCAACGGCTGGAACAGTCCCTGTCGCAGAGCGAGCAGCGCCATTCCGACACGCTGGCGAAAATCGGCGAACAGATTTCCCTGCTCGGCCAGACCGTCGAAAAGCGCATGGATTCGGCCGAGCGCCGCATGCGGGACGAGGCCAATCAGGAGCGCGGACTGGAAACGCGCCTGCGCGAAGTCGAGACCAACTCCACCAACGCCATCCGCCGCATCGGCGACGAGGTGGCGCAGATTTCCGAGCGCCTGTCAGAGCGTCTCGAAGCGTCCGAAGCGCGCAATGCTGAATCGATTTCCGCGCTCGGCGACCGGCTGGAGCGGCTGCGCGAGGAAGAAGACGAGACGGGCGGCGGCACGCTGGAAGATCGCCTGCGGGACAGCGAAAAGCGCACCCAGCAGATGATCCGCGAAGCGATGGCCGGCGTCGGCGCCAAGCTGGACGCGGTGCGGGACGAAAGCGAGGACGCGCTGTCCCCCGTGCAATCGGCGCTGGCCGATCTGGCGCGGCGTCTGGATTCCATCGAGGGCACGGAACGCGACACCTTCACCGAGGATTACGGCTCCGCGAAGCCCCGGCGCGCCGATGAGGCGGCAGAGGCCGCCGCCATGCCGCGCGCCGAGGACGCCCTGGCCGAGGAAGACGAGGAAGACGCCTTCTTCGTGGACGAGCCCGCCGCGCCGGCCGCGGAAGAGAAAGAGGCGCGTCCCAACCCTTTCGCTTCGCTGGCTCCGGAAACGGACTCGGAGTCGGTCTACGCTGAGACGGACCGCGCCGAAGACGAAGAAACCCTGGATTTCGATTCGGACTTCGACCCGGAAGACGATCTTCTGTTCGTGGACGAACCGGCGCAGGCCGACGCTGCGGCCAAGAAACCGGACCAGCCTGAAAAGGAATCCGTCAAGGCCCCGCCGCGCCCCGCGCCGCTGGGCGCCACGGCCGATCCCGGCTTCCTGAGCGCGGCGCGCAACGCCATGCGCCAGAGCGAGAGCGGCAATGCCCGCGACCGCGGATCGCCGATACTGGGCCGCCGCGAGGAGCCGTCGAAAGGCCGCACGGCCCGCGTCATCCTTATGGGCGCCGGCGCGCTGGCCACCCTGACCCTGATCGGCGCGGCCGCGATGCTGTTCCTTACCGGCAATGAGCAGGATGGCGGCGCGCGCGTGGCCGATCCGCTGACCGGCCCCACGGTCGGCGACGTGCTGAACGGCGAAAGCGATGACGCCGCCCCGGATTCGGCGCAAACCGCCGCCAATGACGGCGTCCCCGCTTCCATGGACGAGCTGTCCTCCCTGCTTGAAGAACCGGCCGACGCGCCCGCGGATGCGGCCGCGGATACAGAGACCGCCAGCGCTGAAGACACGCCGGATGTACCGGCGCAGGCCGATGCCGGGCCGCAGCCCGCCGACCCTGAACCCGCGCCCGAAACGCAGACCGCAGAGGCCGAAGCCCGGCCCGCCGAGGCGGGCGGCGAGGACCCGGTCGGCGCGGCGATTTCCGCCCTGCCCGCCTCCGACCAGTTCCAGCTGGGCATGGCCGAGCTGCAGAATGGCGAGCAGGACGCCGGGGTTCGTCTGGTTCGCGCGGCCGCCGATAGCGGATACGCCCCGGCGCAATACCGCCTCGGCAAGCTGTTCGAGACCGGGCTTGGCGTGCCGCAGGACCCGCTGCGCGCCCGCCAGTGGACCGAGCGCGCGGCCAATAACGGCAACCGCAAGGCGATGCACAATCTGGGCGTGATGTACGCCGAGGGGCGCGGCGCCTCGCAGGACATGAACGCCGCCGCGCAATGGTTTGAACGCGCCGCCCTGCTGGGCGCCCCGGACTCACAGTTCAACTTGGCAGTCCTTTATGAGCAGGGCCGCGGCCGGCCGCGCAGCCTGCCCGACGCCTATGCCTGGTACACGATCGCCGCGCAGAGCGGCGACGAGGAAGCCGGATCCCGCGCTGCCCGGATCGCCGGCGAACTTCCGGAAGAAGCCGCCGCCGAGGCGCGCCAGATGACGCAGTCTTTCGAGCCGCGCCCGCTGGACGTCGCCGCCAACAGCGCCGCCGAAGACGGCGCGGCGGCGCTGACCGGCCCGGCTGCTGTCGCCCGCGCCCAGACCATCCTGGCCGAGCTGGGCTATGATATCGGTCAGGCGGACGGCAATTCGGGCCCCCAGACACAAGCTGCGATTATCCTGTATCAGCGCGAAAACGGCCTGGCCCAGACGGGCGAAGTGTCGCCCCGCTTGCTGGAACGGCTGGAAGTCTCGCGCAGGCGCTAGTATGCCAGTGACGACGGCGCGTTTGCGCGCCGCCGGACGGCTTCAAAGACGAGCCAGCGGAAGGCGCGGGTGCAGATCTACCTCCCCATCGCCGAGATTTCGGTCAATGTCCTGCTTCTGCTGGGGCTGGGTGCCGGAGTCGGTTTCCTGTCCGGCATGTTCGGGGTGGGCGGCGGCTTCCTGATGACGCCGCTGCTGATTTTTATCGGCGTGCCGCCCGCGGTCGCCGTTTCCACACAGGCCAACCAGATTGCCGCGACCTCTGTCTCCGGCGCGCTGGCGCACTGGCGGCGCGGCGCGGTGGACGTGCGCATGGGGTTATATCTGCTGGCCGGCGGCATCGCGGGGTCGGTCGCGGGCGTGCAGCTGTTCGCCTGGCTGAAAAGCCTCGGCCAGATCGATATTGCGATTGCGCTGTCCTATGTCGTGTTCCTGGGAGGCATCGGCGCCCTGATGGCGTTCGAGAGCATCCAGGCGCTGCGACGCGACCGCCGGGGAGGCCAAGTGGCCCGGCCCCGCCGGCGGCGGCCGCGCCCGCTGGCCCAGCGCCTGCCCATGCGCGCCCGGTTTCCGCGCTCTCACCTCTATGTCAGCATCATTCCCCCGATTGTCATTGGCGCGGTGGTGGGCGTTCTGGTCGCCATCATGGGCGTGGGCGGCGGATTCATCATGGTGCCGGCGATGATCTATCTGCTGCGCATGCCGACCAATGTCGTGGTCGGCACATCGCTGTTCCAGATCATCTTCGTGACCGCGCTGGTGACCGTGCTGCAGGCGACGCAGAACCACACGGTCGATATCATTCTGGCGCTGCTGCTGATCCTTGGCGGGGTCATCGGCGCCCAGATCGGGGTGCGCGCGGCGATGAAGGTGAAGGCGGAGGCGCTGCGCGCCCTGCTGGCGGGGCTGGTGCTGGCCGTCTGCCTGAAACTGGCCTGGGACCTGATTGCCACGCCGTCCGAAATGTACACGCTGATCCCGGGAGGGCTGTGAGCGGTGATCGCCCTTGTTTCCGCGCTCTTCCTGCTGGCCGCGCAAAACCCGCCCGGCCCGTCCGGGGATACGGTCCCGGCCGGTCCGCCGGATGTGGCGATCGCCCTGACCGACGAGGAAGTGCGCGTGACGTCCGGTTTCACCGGCGCGCGGCTGCTGATCTATGGCGTCGCGCCCGGCTATCGGGAGGGCGACGACCTGGTGGTTATCCTGCGCGGCCCGTCCCAGCCCCTGACCGTGATGCGCAAGGAACGCATCGCCGGATTGTGGCTGAACACCGAGCCGGCCTCGTTTGCCGGGGCGCCGTCCTATTACGCCGCGGCCAGCACCCGGCCGCTGCACGAGATCGCCCCGCCCGACGTGCTGCGGCGGCTGGGCGCCAGCGCTGAGTATGTGCCGCTGCGCACGGCGGGGGTGCAGTCCTCCGACGCCGCGCCGATGATCAGCGATTACCGGCGCGCCATTATCCGCCTGAAGGCCGACAAGGGGCTTTACCGGAACGAGGCGGGCGAGGTGACGTTGCAGGAGGCCAATCTGTTCCGCGCCGAAGTCCGCCTGCCCGCCCAGGCGCCGGTGGGCGATTACGAGGCGCAAGTCATCCTGTTCCGCGACGGCGGGGCCGCGGCCCAGACCGCCACGACCCTGACCGTGCACAAGGCGGGGCTTGGCGAGGCGGTCTATAATCTCGCCCAGAACCAGCCCTTCCTGTACGGCCTGCTGGCTGTGGCGGCCGCATTGCTGGCCGGATGGCTCGCGGCTGCTATATTCGCCAGACGATGACCGATACACAGACGCCTCCTCCTCCGCCGCCCGAACCGCAGCGCGAACCCGCCGGCCACCGGCCCGAATCCTGGTTCCAGCGGCCGTTTTCCGGCGCGCCGAAACCGGCGATGTTCCTGACGCTGGCGGGCATCCTGCCCTTCCTGATCACCGCGCTGGTGGTGATCGTCACCCCGGAAGGCAAGCTGTTCAACGCCACCGCCTATAACGCCCTGCTGACCTATGCCGCCGTCATTCTCGGCTTTCTGGGCGGCACGCGATGGGGGGTGGAAATGGTGGAGCGGCCCGAAACGACGCGCTGGGCCGTGCTGGTGCTGGCGATCATCCCCCCGCTTCTGGCCTGGGCCGTGATCCTGATCGGGCTTCAGCCGCGGGCGACCATGGCGATCTTCATCGCCGGCTTCCTCGCCATGCTGTTCTGGGATCTGTGGTCGATCACGCGGGGAACCCTGCCTGGCTGGTACGCCTCGCTGCGCATGATCGCCTCGTCCGGGGCGATCCTGTCGCTGCTGCTGGTGTTCTGGACGCGTGACGTGCCGGTCACCCAGGCGCCGCCCGCCTAGTCGCCGCAGAGCTTGCCCGCGGTTACGGGCCAGACGCGCGACTCCCCCATGATCCACGCATCGGGCCGTCCGCCGAAAACGCGGGCGAACGCCGCATCACAGACATTCAGCCCGCCCGCATATGCGCCGAAGGCCGGCAGAACGGCGTGATCGCCATTGGTCGCGAAACACCGCCGCCGCATGGCCCGGCCCCGCGCCCGCACCCTGGCGACAGGGTGGAGATGGCCCGCCAGCTCCCCCGGCGCGCCGCCCTCTGTCGGGATGTGACGAAGCACCAGCGGCCCGAGCGCCAACTCCGCCACCGTGCGTCCGCCCAGCTCCACAGGCGGGGCAGGGTCATGATTGCCCTCCACCCAGATCCAGTCATCCACCGCGCCGGTGAGGCGGCCGATCTCCGCCCGGTCGGCGTCATCGAGGCGCAGCGCCGCCTGACCGTCATGGAAGGAATCGCCAAGGCAGGCGACGGCGCGCGGGGCGTAGCGGCGGATCAGCCGGTCCAGCCGCGCCAGCGTTTCCCGCGTGTCGAAGGGGGGCAACATGCGCGCCCGCTGGGCGAAGGCCGAACCCTTCTCCAGATGCAGGTCGGCGACGATCAGCATCTGCGCGGCCTCATGGAACAGCGCGCCCGCCGGATCGGCCAGCATATCGACGCCCGCCACGTTGAGCGCGACGTCTTGCGATGACTCTGTCCGGGCCGGGGCCTGCATGCGATATTCCTTGGCTGCGGAGGAAAGGTTAGACCGGTTCGCCGCAAAGAGAAGCGCCGGTGTTCAGAAGGTTCTGCAGATGAGCGACGCGATCACAGCCGAACAGCCCGCCGCCCCCGCGCCGTTCGCGGACGCGCCGGGCGCGGTGACGTTCAAGAAGCTGCGCAAGCGGCTGGCGCGGCTGGCGCGCGAGGCGGTGGAAACCTACGCCATGCTGCCCGAAGGCGCGGAGGCGAACCCGCCGCGCTGGCTGGTGTGCCTGTCCGGCGGCAAGGACAGCTACACGCTGCTGGCCGTGCTGATGGATCTGCAGCGCCAGGGCCATCTGCCGGTGGAGCTGGTGGCGTGCAATCTGGACCAGGGCCAGCCGGGCTTTCCGAAACATGTCCTGCCCGATTATCTGGCCGCGCTGGGCGTTGAGCACCGTATCGTCACCGAGGACACCTATTCCATCGTCACCGACAAGGTGCCGGCGGGGCGCACCTATTGTTCGCTCTGTTCGCGTCTGCGGAGGGGCATTCTCTACCGCGTGGCGCGGGAGGAGAACTGTCAGGCGATCGTGCTGGGCCATCACGCCGACGACGCGGTGGAGACGTTCTTCCTGAACATGATCCATGGCGGCAAGCTGGCCGCCATGCCGCCCAAGCTGCTGAACGACGAGGGCGACCTTCTGGTCCTGCGCCCGCTGATCCTGTCGGCCGAGGCCGATATCGGGAAATTCGCGCGATACATGGATTTCCCCATCATTCCCTGCACGCTCTGCGGATCGCAGGAAGGTCTGCAGCGCGGCGCGATCAAGGCGATGCTGGCCGGCTGGGAGGAAAGACGCCCCGGCCAGCGCGCGATTCTCGCCAACGCCATGCGCAACGTGAACGCCTCGCACATGGCCGATGCGGCGTTGTTCGATTTCAAGGCGCTGTTTCCTTCCTCCTGAGAAGGGATGGTTTCCCCCTCTCGGGGGCGAGGGGACTTTTCTTTTTACCCTTTTCTTTTTCGGCTCCCGGAATCCGCGTCAGCGGATGTCCGGGATCCAGTCTGCGACGGTCGCGCCGTTTCTGGACCCCGGATATTGGCTACGCCAATTCCGGGGACTCTCGGGAGAGGATGCGCCGAAAGCTCCGCAGGTCCTGTGACCTCGGAGGGTTGGATAGGTGAGGGAAGCGGCGCGCGTTTCGGACGCTGGCCGTATGTACTTATTGAGTGCTTTGCGAACCGAAGCTGCGCGCCGCTGACGTTTGAACCTGCCTGAAGTTGGCCTTGCGACCGTTTTTCCTTCGCAGTCCCTTCCGACAGGCCGGAGCGGTCATCGGGCAAGGTCTCCTCCCGCGACACCTCCGGCGCCGTTCCCCACCCCATGCGACCCGAGCTCATGGTCCCTCGCGGCAGCGAACAGGGAGGAGTATCGCTCAAGCGGGGACCCGGTCTGATATTTCTGTTTTTGTCCCTGCTTTCCGGCCCTTCGAGACGCCGCGCCCTTGGCGCGGCTCCTCAGGGTGAGGGTGATAGGAAGGGGGTGGAGAAACAACCGTTTCATACCCCAAGCCTTAGCCTGAGGAGCCCGCAAGGGCGTCTCGAAGGCGGGGTCTAGAAGACGCGAATTTCCTCCGGAAACTCCGCTCAAAGTCCCGCTTTTTTCGCGGCTTCGCCGGGGGTGAGGACGACCGCACCGATGACGCCGCGGACATCGAGGAGGTCGGAGTCGCTGGAGACGACGGGGACATCGGCTGCGGCGGAGAGGGCGGCGAATTTCCGGTCTTCGGGATCGGGGACGGCCTGCATGGCGGCAAGGTCCAGCGGGCCGTCGAAGCGGCCCGCCTCCGTGAAGAGGGGGGCGGCGGCGGGCCAGTCCAGCGGAGGGATTTTTTCAAGGATGCGCCGTGTCTCCGCGCGGGTTTGCTCCGCCCAGACAAGGATCAGCCCGCCCTCTCGCGCGGCGGCGATCAGGCGGGCCGAGGCGGAGCGGGGATTGAATCCCGCCCCGACAAAGACATTGGTATCAAGGATTAGCCGGACGCTCAGGATTCCTCGACCGCGACGCAGGCATCGCCCTGGAAGGAGAACGTTTCGACATATCCATCCGGCGCGATCACGAAACGGGTCTCACACTGGGTGAAATGATCGACGGGCGGATTATAGACGCTCTCATAGACCGTTTCCTTGCGCTTGATATGCTCGCCGTCCTCGTCGACGGTCTCGACCCAGCGCTCATGCGGGACCTGAGTGTAGTTCCCGCCGGTGGTGTAGGATTCCTCGACGAAATAGGTCCACATCTCGCGGCCCTCCGACATGCCGGCCTTGTCGACAGGCGGCCCCCAGTCCAGCAGGAGCTGGTCGGCGTGGACCCCGACCCATTGCGAGGTTTTCTGGCGATACCCTTCGGCGGTGGCGCAGGCGGCCAGCGCAAAAAGGGAAAAGATAACAAGCAGGCGGCTCATAACTCTGTCTCCCCACAGACGTTGATAAACGTCATCTTAACCCTTGCGGACCGGGTTGGGGAGGGTGAAACCGGGACAGGCGCAAAATTCACAATCGCCGCGCGCCGCCCCATATCAGGCAGAACGCCCTTTTAGCGAGACGGACGCCGCCATGCTGAGCCCTGAAGAACTGGAGCGCTATGCCCGGCACATCGTGCTGAAGGAGATTGGCGGGCCGGGCCAGCAGGCGCTGAAGCGGGCGCGGGTGCTGATCGTCGGCGCGGGGGGTCTGGGCTCCCCCGCCGCGCTTTACCTGGCGGCGGCGGGCGCGGGCGCGATCATCCTGGCCGATGACGACGCCGTGTCGCTCAATAATCTCCAGCGCCAAATTCTCTTCACGACCGACGAGGCGGGCGCGCCCAAGGCGGAAACCGGCGCGGCGCGGCTGGGCGCGCTGAACCCGCATGTCGCCGTGGAAACGATCACGGAGCGGCTGGACGCGGCGGGCGCGGCGGAAGCCGTGGCGCGGGCCGATATCGTGCTGGACGGGTCCGACAATTACGAGACGCGGTTCGCGGTGAACGCGGCCTGCCATGCGGCGGGCAAGCCGCTGGTCTCCGGCGCGGTGGAACGGTTTTCCGGGCAGGTGGCCGTGTTCCGATCAGGCCTTACGAAAGAAGCGGAGGCGCGGCCGCCCTGCTATCGCTGCCTGGTCCCGGACATTCCCCCCGACGCGGAAACCTGCGCGCAGATCGGCGTCGCGGGACCGGCGGCCGGGGTGATCGGAAGCTGGATGGCGCTGGAGGCGATCAAGCTGATCACCGGGGCGGGCAAGCCGCTGGACGGGCGCCTCGCCATATTCGACGGGCTGGCCGGAACCGCGCGAACCATCGCCCTGCCCCCCGACCCCGCCTGCCCGGTTTGCGGGGGCGACGCATAAAAGAAGCGCGGCGGAGACCGCCGCGCTTCCTGTTGCGTCTGCCTTGATGAACCTATTTCCGGCCGGCGCCCGGCTTGTTCGCCGGCTTGTCCTTTTTGGCGTCCGGCGTCTTCGCCGGCTGGCCGGATTGGGGTTTGTTCTTGTTCTTATTGTCAGGCATGGGTTTCGTCCTGAAAGTGCGGGGTTAAGCGGCCCGCGGTCGGTCCGGTCGGAATGGCCGGATCAGACGCTATAACGCCGGACCCGGCCCGCCGGTTTCCGCGCGCGCTGCGCAAGGCGCGAACCGCGCCGCCCCGCCGCCTAGTTCTGCGCGGAGAGGCCTTCGGTGAGGTCCGGGTAGAGGATGTTCACCAGCGTCTCGCTGTCCATGAAGCCGGCATAGTCCTCGTCCAGGTCCGCCAGCGGGTTGTCGGCGAGGGTTTCTTCCAGGGTCAGGCCCTCATCGATGCTGGCCTGCACGCGGTCGCGCAGCATCACGGCGAGGTCATGGGCGGCCTGCAGGTCGGCGCGCGTGGCGAGCGGGCCGTGGCCCGGCATGATGGTGGTGTCCTCGCCCGCGATCTCCAGCCCGCGCGCGAGTCCGGCGATGAAGCCGTCGATGGAGCCGCCGGAGGACGTGTCGATGAAGGGGAAGGACTGGTTGAAGAAGATGTCGCCCATGTGCAGCACGTCGGCCTCGGTGAAATAGATCACCGCGTCGCCATCGGTATGGGCGTTGGGGATGTGTTCGACATGTGCGGTCTGGCCGTTCAGGTGCAGCGTGACGTCGCGCGTGAAAGTGACCACGGGCCAGGCTTCTTCCGGGCTGGCCGGAGTGGAGCGGTCGAAGATTTCCGATTCCTGATCGGTGGACAGGCGCTGGCGCACGTTTTCGTGGGCGATGATGGTGGCCTGGTCCCCGAACGAAGCGTTGCCGCCTGTATGGTCGCCGTGCCAGTGCGTGTTGACGACATAGCCCACCGCATTGCCCTCCACCGACTGGATGGCGGCGCGGATCTGCTCTGCGTTGTCGGCGAACTTGTCGTCGATGATGAAGGTGCGGTCATCGCCCGTCAGCACGCCGACATTGCCGCCGCGCCCTTCCAGCATGAACAGGTTCGGGGCGATGTTCACGACCTCGAACGGCCAGTCCTGGCCAGCCTGTTTTTCGTGCGCGTCATGAGCGGCGGCGGGGGCGGCGGCGAGCATCGCGGCGGCGGCGAGCGTGCGGAGCATGGCGGGTTTCCTTCGCTTTAGTGGGCGCAAATCTGCATGTCGGCTATGAAAATGGAGCGCGGATGAGGCTTTGACAACTTATCCGCAATAAGCGATGCGCTCGGGTCATGGACTTTATGGCGATGATCCCCTTCTTCGCGGCGCTGGTCGCGGTCACCAACCCGATGGGGTCGGCGGCGATCTTCCTGTCGATGACATCGGACTCCACGCGGGCCGAACGGGCGCGGACGGCCAATACGGCCGCCATCGCCTCCACCATCGCCCTGCTGGTGACCGCGGTGGCCGGGAAATACATCCTCGGCTTCTTCTCCATCTCTCTGGACAGTTTCCGGGCCGCGGGCGGGGTGATCCTGTTCCTGATGGCGCTGTCCATGCTGCGGGCGCGGCCCTCGCGCATGCATTCGGTGGACGAGGAGCGGCTGGAGGGCGAGGAGAAGGACGATCCGGGCGTGTTCCCGCTGGCCATTCCGCTGATCGCCGGTCCCGGCGCGTTCGCTGCGGTGATCGTCTATGGCGAGGGCGTGACCGGGCTTCTGGGCTGGGCCGCGATGTCCGGCGTGATCCTGGCCTCCGGCCTGGTGATCTTCGCGATCCTGCGCGCGGCCACGCCGATGTCCAACCTGCTGGGCGTGACCGGCATGAACGTGCTGATGCGGGTGATGGGCCTGATCCTGGCGGCGATCGCGATGGAAATGATCGCGGTCGGCTTTAGCGGGCTGCTACCCGGCCTCGCCGCCTGAATCTTCGCCGCCTTTGGGGGCAAACGCCTTGCGCGACAGCCAGGCGAGCGCGGCGACGAACAGAATACCCAGAATCCCGATCACGATTCCGGTGAACAGAACGCCCAGCGCCGCGCCCAGTAGAAGCGCGGCGAGGAAGACGGCGAGGCCCAGAAGGCCAAAAAGAATATATCTCAGCATGACAGTGAAACGTGGCTGGAGGTCTATGGTTCTGCGAGGAACTGCGCGTCAGCCCTCGTAAAGCACGCGGTCCGGCGGCCGGTGGCCATCGGTGAACACGCGGATATTGACGATCACCTTCTCGCCCATCGCCGTTCGGCTCTCGATGGTCGCCGAGCCCATGTGCGGGACGAGGACGGCGTTTTCCAGCTCCAGCAGGGTCGGGTGGATGTCCGGTTCGTTCTCATAGACGTCCAGCGCGGCGCCGGCGAGACGGCCGTCCTTCAGGCGCCCGGCCAGCGCGGCCTCGTCGATGACGTCGCCGCGGGAAGTGTTGACCAGCAGCGCCTCCGGCCGCAGGCGGTCCAGACGCTTCGCGTTCAGCAAGTGCCGCGTTTCGCGCGTGGAGGGGCAGTTGACGCTGACCACGTCGACATGGGCCAGCATGTCGTCCAGCTCCGGCCAGTAGGTGGCTTCCAGCGCCTTTTCGATGGCCGGGCTGACCGGATTGCGGTTGTGGTAGTGGACATGCATGTCGAAGGCGCGGGCGCGGCGCGCCACGGCCTGTCCGATGCGGCCCAGACCGATGACGCCCAGACGCTTGCCGCGCAGGCTGCGGCCCATCATCCAGGTCGGAGCCCAGCCGCTGAAGCCGCCGGCGCGCAGGACGCGCTCGCCCTCCGACAGGCGGCGGGCGCAGGCCAGGATCATGGTCATCGCCATGTCGGCCGTGTCCTCTGTCAGGACGCCGGGCGTGTTGGTGACGACAATGCCCTGATCGTGCGCGGCGCGGCGGTCGATATGGTCCACCCCGGCGCCGAAATTGGCGATCATCTTCAGGGAGTCGCCGCCGGCGGCGATGATTTCGGCGTCGATCTCGTCCGAAACGGTGGGGACCAGAATCTCGGCGCGGGCGGCGGCGGCCTTCAGCTCGTCATGGGTGAGGCCGCGGTCTTCCAGATTGAACTCGGCGTCGAACAGCTCTCGCATCCGGGTCTGGACCGGATCGGGCAGTCTGCGGGTGACCACGACAACGGGCTTGCTCGGCACTTGGACACGTCCCTTTCGTTTCGCGCGGATGGCGGAATGAAGCGGCATAGCAGAGCGCGGCGCGCGCAGCCAATGGCGCAGCCGCCTTTACGTCTTTTTCATCATGACGGGGCGATGATTCATACTTCCCGACTGGCCCGACCTTAAGAGAGCGGCGAACCGTCATGCGCGCCCTGCGATGCCTGATCCTGATAGCGGCCTTCCTGCCGGCCGCCGCGCACGCCATGGCGCCCACGCCCTCCGGCCTGCCGGTGCCGCGTTTCGTGACGCTGAAATTTACCGAGGTGAACGGCCGCGCCGGCCCCAGCCCCAACCATCCCGTGCGCTGGACCTATCAGCGTCAGGGCCTGCCCGTGCAGGTGGTGGCGGAAACGGAAAACTGGCGCCGCGTGATGGATCCTGAAGGGGATCTGGTGTGGATGCACAAGCGCACGCTGGACGGCGCGCGCGCGGTTATCCCCATGCGCGACACGGCCCTGCGCAGCGATCCGGCGCGCGACAGCGATATAGAGGCGGTGGCCGAGGCCGGGGCGGTTCTGGTCCTGAAACGCTGTGACGCCGGCTGGTGCCGCACAGAGGCGCAGGGGTTCGAAGGGTGGATCAGCGCCGCCGATCTGTGGGGCCTGAACGCGGACGAACGCCCCGGCCCCTGACAGCGCGCGCAGCCGCTTTAAGGCGCCGCGCGCCCATTGCATCTGTCACGAAATGATAACAGTTTGGCGCGGGCTTTCCGCCGGTTTGCGATGATATGCGCATGGCGGACACTTTTCGCATGTTTCATTTGCGTGATTGACGGAATTTCATGGCGAACCAGAAAAACGCGTACAGCTACGAAGACCTTCTTGAGTGCGGCCACGGACGCCTGTTCGGACCGGGCAACGCCCAGCTGCCCCTGCCGCCCATGCTGATGTTCGACCGCATCAGCGAGATCACCGCCGATGGCGGCGCGTTTCAAAAGGGCAAGGCGGTGGCCGAACTGGACGTTTCCGAGGACAACTGGTTCTTCGGCTGCCATTTTGAGGGCGATCCGGTGATGCCGGGCTGCCTGGGGCTGGACGCCATGTGGCAACTGGTCGGCTTCTTCCTGGGCTGGACCGGCGCGGAGGGCAAAGGCCGCGCGCTGGGCGTCGGCGAAGTGAAGTTTACCGGCCAGGTCACCCCGGACATCAAGCATGTCCGCTATGAAATCGACATAAAGCGCCTGATCAATCGCCGCCTGGTCCTTGGGCTGGCGAATGGCGAAGTGCAGGCGGACGGCAAGACGATCTACAAGGCGGAAGACCTTCGCGTCGGGCTGTTCAAACCGGAAGAATTGTAAAAGGGAGGATGCGCTGATGCGACGCGTTGTCGTAACGGGAATGGGCATTGTCTCGCCGATCGGCTCGACGCTGGACGATGTTTCGAAATCGCTGCAGGACGGCCGCTCCGGCGTTGTCCGCGCGGAAGAATACGCCGAGATGGGGTTCCGCTGTCAGGTTCACGCCGATCCGGGCCTGGACCCGGCGGGCATCGTGGACAAGCGGGATCTGCGCTTCATGGGCGACGGCGCGGCATGGGCGTGGATCGCCGCGCGGGACGCCATCAAGGATGCGGGCCTTTCCGAGGATGAAGTCTCCAACCCGCGCACCGGCCTGATCGTCGGCACGGGCGGGCCGTCCACGGAGGCCATCGTGAAGGCCGCCGACGTGACGCGCGAGAAAGGCCCCAAGCGGGTCGGCCCGTTCGCGGTGCCCAAGGCGATGACGTCCACCGGCTCCGCGCCGCTGGCGACATCATTCAAGATCAAGGGCATGTCCTATTCCATCGCCTCGGCCTGCACGACGTCGCTGCACTGCATGGGCAACGCCGCCGAGCAGATCCAGTGGGGCAAGCAGGACATCATGATCGCGGGCGGCGGCGAGGAGCTGGACTGGACGCTGTCGGTCCTGTTCGACGCCATGGGCGCGATGTCCAGCAAATATAACGACACGCCCGAGCGCGCCAGCCGAGCCTTTGACGCCAACCGGGACGGTTTCGTGATCGCGGGCGGCGCGGGAATCGTGATCCTGGAAGAATATGAGCGCGCCAAGGCGCGCGGGGCGAACATCTACGCCGAAGTGACCGGCTATGGCGCGACCAGCGATGGCGCGGACATGGTGGCCCCGTCCGGCGAGGGCGCCGAGCGCGCCATGCGTCTGGCGCTGGAGACCGTGGATTCGAAGATCGACTATCTGAACCCGCACGCCACCTCCACGCCGGTCGGCGATATTGCCGAGGCGAAGGCCGTGGCGCGGGTGTTCGGCGATGACGGCCCGGCGATTTCCGGCACCAAGTCGATGACCGGCCACAGCCTGGGCGCGGCCGGGGCGCAGGAGGCGATCTATTCGCTGCTGATGATGCGCGACGGCTTTATCGCCCCCTCGATCAATGTCGAGGAAATGGACCCGGAGATCGCCGAGACGAAAATCGACGTGGCAACCGAGACGCGGCAGGCGAAGCTGGACACGGTGATGTCCAACAGCTTCGGCTTTGGCGGCACCAACGGGTCGCTGGTGATGCGCCGGGTCTAGGCTGAGACAAGAAAGAACAGACGAGGGAACGGGAAGAGATGTCCGACGACAATCCGATGCCGAAAGGCGAGCTGATGAAAGGCAAGAAGGGCCTTATCATGGGCGTCGCCAACAAGAACTCCATCGCCTGGGGCATTGCCCAGCAGATGGCCGCGCAGGGCGCCGAACTGGCCTTTTCCTATCAGGGCGAGCTGGAGAAGCGGGTGCGCCCGCTGGCCGAATCCCTCGGCTCCGACTTCCTGGTCTCGGCCGATGTCGCCTCTGACGAGGACATGGACAAGTGCTTTGCCGAGATTGAGAAGCGCTGGGGCAAGCTGGACTTCCTGGTCCACGCCATCGCGTTCGCCGGCAAGGACGAGCTGCAGGGCAGCTTCACGGAGAACACCACGCGCGAGGGCTTCAAGCGCGCCATGGAAATCTCCGCCTTCTCTTTCGTGGACGCGGCCAAGCGCGCCTCTCACCTGATGGCGGACGGCGGGTCGATGGTGACCATGACCTATCTGGGCGCCGAACGCGTTGTGCCGAGCTATAACGTGATGGGCGTCGCCAAGGCGGCGCTGGAGGCCTCCACCCGCTATATCGCGCGCGATCTGGGGCCGCAGGGCATAAGGGTGAACGCGATCAGCGCCGGCCCGATGCGGACGCTGGCCATGGCCGGGATTTCAGGCGGGCGCTCCCTGATGAAGACGGGCAAGGACTGGTCGCTTCTGAAGGAAGACACCAAGATGGAAGGCGTCGCGGGCGCGGCGCTTTACCTGCTCTCCGACCTCGGCACGTCCTGCACGGGCGAAGTGCTGCACGTGGACGCCGGCTTCCACATCGTCGGCGTGCCGGACCCGGGCGAGGACGAGGAATAGAGAATAAAAAAGGCCCCGGAGATTTCCGGGGCCTTTTTCTTTCCCTGGTTGTCGGCTGTCCCTAGTCGTCGCGGCTGGCCGTGACGGAGGGGCCGTAGAGGGTGTAGACGGTGTCGCCGCCGCGAGCGGAAACGTCCAGATAGGCGGTCTCGCCGGTCAGGGCGACGCCCGAGAGGCGCGAATTGATGCTGACGCCCAGCTCGTCCCCGGCGGCGTTCTCAAGCCGCACGGTTTCCATGGCGAAGGAGTTGTCCGCAAAATCGGGACGGACATTGTCCAGCCGGGAAACGCGGGCCGGCATCGGGTCGCGAAGCTCGCCATCGACGCGGGCGAAGACCTCGACCGCGTAGAGACGGCCGCCGGCTTCCGCGACGCCAACGCCCATATGCGTGAATTCCTCACGCTGGATATTGGCGGCATTGACCGGATCGGCGGCGATTTTCGCATCGACCTGACTGGCGTCGGCCTGTCTCACCACGGCGACATTTCCGCCCATCGCCCCGAACAGGGCGGTGCGGTCTATGGCGCGGGCGCGTTGCAGATGGCCGCGGCCTTCCGGGTCCTCATGCGCGGCGTAACCGCGCGCGGCCATATCCACCGCGTGCAGGCGGGCCGCGTTATAGAGGCCATAGCGCAGGCGCAGCGGATCCTCGCCCGCCGCGGCGCGGCGTTCATTGATCTGACGGACCAGCTCGGCCTCGACATCATTGCGGAGGGTGACCCCTTCCGGCGGTTGCGCGACACAGTGCGACGCCTCGTCGAGGTAGGCCTCCAGTTGAGTGGACAGGCCCGCTTCGGCGACGCGACACGCATTGTCACCAGCCGCCAGGGCGGGCCCGGCGAAAGCAGCGCTGGCGCTAGCCAGGACTGCGACAGTTTGACACAGTTTATGTAACATGAGTGTCATGCTCCGCCGTGTGACAGAGTTGGGTCAAGCGGAGTTTTGTGAAATTTTCAGCGGAATCCGGAAGCGAGCTTATTAATCAAGCCCTTGATTCCTATGAGGATAGAGACGGACGCCGGCTGAAAGCGCCAAATGAAAAGGCCGGCCCGGGCAACCGGACCGGCCTCTTGTTTGTGACACTAATGTCAAAAACGGGTGACGAAAGCGGGGCCTATTCGGCCGGGTCGGCGCTGCCGTCCGCCTGCTGTTCGGCGATCCATTTATCGACTTCAGCTTCCATGACGGTCAGCGGCAGGCCGCCTTCCACCAGCAGCTTGTCGTGGAATTGCCGGATATCGAAATCCTCGCCCAGCGCCTCGCGCGCCTTCTCGCGCAGCTCCAGGATCTTGATCATGCCCATCTTGTAGCCCAGCGCCTGGCCCGGCCAGACGACATAGCGCTCGATCTCCACGATGGCGTCGGAGCGGTCGGTCACCGCGCCGGAATCGACCATGAAGTCGATGGCTTCCTCGCGGCTCCAGCCCTTGGCGTGCATGCCGGTGTCGACCACCAGGCGCGCGGCGCGGAACAGTTCGGACTGCAGGCGGCCGATATCGCCGCGCGGGTCGCCCTCATACAGGCCCATCTCCTTGGCCAGACGCTCCGAATACAGGCCCCAGCCCTCCGAAAAGGCGTTGGTGGAGGCCGTCAGCTTGCGCAGCAGGGGCGTATCCTGATTGTCCAGATTGATGGCCAGCTGGAAGTGATGGCCGGGAATGCCTTCGTGATAGGTCAGGGTCTTCAGCGCCCATTTCGGCCAGATCGCCGTGGTGCGCAGATTGATCCAGTAGATGCCCGGACGCGACCCGTCCAGCGAGGGCAGGTCATAATAACCGCCCGGCGCGGATTCCTCGGAGAAGCTCGGGACCCGGCGGATTTCCAGCGCCTGCGGGGGGACTGTGCCGAAATACTCGTCCAGAAGCGGGCGGATTTCCTCGACCTGATCGTTCAGGTCGGCGATCACCTGCTCCTTCCCCTCCGGCGTATCGTCATAGAGATATTCCGGATTGGTGGAGAGCTCCGTGATGCGCTCGCCAATCGTGCCTTCGGTCATGCCGATCTCGGCGAACAGGGCGTCCATTTCCTCATGGATGCGGTCCACCTCGTCCAGGCCGATCTGGTGAATGTCGTCGCCGGTCAGGTCCGGCTCGTCCGCATTGATGCGGATCAGCGCGTTATAAAGCGCCGCGCCGTCGGGCAGGCGCGAGACCGAGGCCTCGTGCACCGCATCCTCGCTGAGCGTGGTCAGGGTATCGGCCAGACGGCCATAGGCGGGATAGACAATGTCGGTGATCGTGGTTTCCGCGCGGGAGAGATAATCGTCCGCGCCCTCGATCTCCGCATCCGACAGCTTCTTGTCGAAAGCGGTGTAGAGGATGCTGTCGGTCGGGGCGTCGGCGATGAATCGCTCGATCACGGCCAGCGTTTTCTCCAGCACGAAGTCCGGCGGAACCACGCCCTGTTCGGCGTCGCGCTCCATGATGGCGATGGATTCATCCAGCACCCGCGCCATGTCGGCAAGGCGGGCGAGATAGTCTTCCGCGCCCTGCGCATCCTGCACCGGCTGCTGCGCCTGCAGGAGATTGGGCATGTCGATGTGCGGGCCGGACAGCTGGGTGACCGGATAGACGGTGAAGCCCGCCGGGCTGCCGACGCCATAATCGGCGACGTTCATCGCGGCGATGCCGGCGTCGATCTGGTCCTTGAGAAGGCGCAGCGTCAGGCGGCGGTTATGGTCCAGCGGCTCCGGATCGACCGCGTCCAGGCGGGACTGGAAGTCGCGCGCCATGGCGCGGGCGGCCTCATCGCCCTCCGGCCCGTAATCGCCCCAGTGGTGGTTGTAGGGGCCGCCCATCATTTCCTGCGGCAGGCCCAGATAGGTGGCGAATTCCGGGCTCTCGCGGAACAGCTCGACGGTGACCTGCTGGATCGCGGCGTCGAATTCGGCGCGGGCTTCCTGCTGGGCCTCGGTAACAACCGGACTTTCGCCTGCAGCCGTATCGGTTTCAGGGGCCGCGTTTTCGGCGGTTTCGGCCGGGGCCGCGCCTTCGGTTTCAGCATTATCGGCGGCGGGATCGCCACAGGCGGTCAGGGCCAGCGCGGCGGCGCCGAGCAGCAGCATTGTTTTCAGGCTCATGTGATTTGTCTCTCCCCTTTGCGGACCCATGGGCTGCGGGTTCGCGGCGTTGCTTGGATTGCCGCGCATCTTGATCGGCGCCGACCCGCGCGGCAAGGCGGCGCTGCAAAGAAAAAGGCCGCCGCCCCTTCCGGGACGGCGGCCTTTCATCGCTGGCGGGACGCGGCGCTAGAAACGCGCGGTTACGCCCAGTATGCCAACCTGCGACTGCACCGAGGAGATGGACACGTCCTGAATGCCGACGAAAGGCTGGAACCCTTCGTTGAAAACAATCTCCGCCCCCAGATCGAGATACGGATTGATGTGGATTTCTGCGCCCAGCACGTGCTGGTAAACATCATCGAACTCGGTGTCTTCGGGGCCGAGTATGGACTGTGACCAGACGGCGCTGAAATCGGTTCGGAAGCCTGCGATCTCGGTCTTGTACCGGCCCATGATGGAGAGCGCGTCGAGATCGCGCGCGCCGTCGTATTTCTCGCCCGTATCAGTGTTGAAGGAGGTCGCCGGCCAGATATCGGTCGAGCGGGTATATTCCACCGCCAGATCAAAACGCGGCGAAAGATATTCCGCGCCGAGATCCCAGGCGCCGTTTTCATAGGCGATATAGACATTCGGCGGGAGCGGCGCGTTCGGCGGGCCGGGCCGGTCGATCGAGGCCAGCGTATGGGCCGTGAAATTATTGTTGTAGATCGTGCCGTCGAGATAGGAGGCCGAGACGCGGAGAGAGCGATCACCCTCCAGCAGGAAGCTCTTCTCCGCTTTCAGCGCGAAGTTCGTCCCTAGGCCGCCATCTCGGTCCGTCGACATGCCCACGCGGAGCATGCGCTCGCCCTCTGCCAGTGTACCGGAGACCCGCCATGTATCGCCGACATAGCCCAGTTCAAGAACCGGCTCGTCCGCCAGGGTCCAGAAAAAATGCTGATTGATGGAGTGGGTGAACGGGTTGTAGCCAAACTGCTCGCCGAAATCGACGGTTTTGCGGCCATAGGCCAGATAGCCGCCGAACACGTCCAGATTGCCAAGGACCGCGTAATATTCGCGCAGTTGCACCTCGTCCTGGTCACGCGCGAAATTGATCTCTGAATATTCCATCTGAGCATAGGCCGTGATCCAGTCGGTCAGCGTGCCGGTCAGAGAGACCGCCGCGACATTGATCACGAATTCGGAATTGTCTTTTCCCGTGCCGTGCTGGTTCGGGAAACGGCTCAGGATCGGGTATTTCCCGGCCGTATCCGTTTGCTCGTAATAATAACCGGCCTTGAAAAGGCCGCTGACGGTCAGGGAATTGGACGGCAGGCGGCCGTCTTTGCGCATCCGCAGCAGGTATGAAGCGTCTTGCGTCAGGTGTTCCTGTGTATCGGTCAGGGCTTCAGTCAAGCCGGTGTCGATGCCCACGGGGCCGCCGATGCGACCCTGCTGCGCCCTCACAGGCGTACTCACGGCGGCGGCGGCAAACACCGCTCCGGCGATCAGATATTCGGTTTTCACGTGTCCCCCAAAGGATAGGTCTGCGATCCGGCGCTGGCGGCTGGGTCACAGGTATTTTTGGCAAAGAGGGGCTACTACACGTGTTCGTATTTGAAGGCAAAAGAAAACCCCCGCCAAACTGACGGGGGTTCGCTTTTTTATCCAGGGCCGCGAAGACGCTGCCTATTCGGCGTTGTCTTCGGAGATTTCCTCGCCGCTTTCCTGATCCACGACCTTCATGGACAGGCGGACCTTGCCGCGGTCGTCGAAGCCCAGAAGCTTCACATAGACCTCGTCGCCCTCGGCAACCACGTCGGACGGATGGCCCACGCGCTCCTGCTTCATCTGGGAAACATGCACCAGGCCGTCCTTCGGGCCGAAGAAGTTCACAAAGGCGCCGAAGTCCATGACTTTCACGACCTTGCCCTTGTAGATCTCGCCTTCTTCCGGCTCGGCCGTGAGGCCCTTGATCCAGTTCACGGCCTGCTCGATGGAGGCCTTGTCGCTGGAGGCGACCTTGATCACGCCGTCGTCATTGACGTCGACCTTGGCGCCGGTCGTCTCGACGATTTCACGGATGACCTTGCCGCCCGTGCCGATAACGTCACGGATCTTGTCGGTCGGGATGGTCAGCGTCTCGATCTGCGGCGCGTATTCGCCCACCGAGCCACGGGACTCGGTCAGGGCCTTGTTCATTTCACCGAGAATGTGGAGACGGCCGCCTTTGGCCTGCTCCAGCGCGGTTTCCATGATGTCCCGGGTGATGCCGGCGATCTTGATGTCCATCTGCAGGGACGTCACGCCTTCGGACGTGCCGGCCACCTTGAAGTCCATGTCGCCCAGATGGTCCTCATCGCCCAGGATGTCGGACAGGACCGCAACGCCGTCCTCGTCCTTGATCAGGCCCATCGCGATGCCGGAGACCGGGCGCTTGATCGGCACGCCCGCATCCATCATCGCCAGCGCGCCGCCGCAGACGGTCGCCATGGAGGAGGAACCGTTGGATTCCAGGATCTCCGAGACCAGACGGATCGTGTAGGGGAATTCCTCGGCGTCGGGCATGACCGCTTTGAGAGCGCGCCAGGCCAGCTTGCCGTGGCCGATTTCGCGGCGGCCCGGAGCCAGACGGAAGCTGGTTTCGCCGACGGAAAACGGCGGGAAATTATAATGGAGCATGAATGTCTCCTTATAAGTCCCCGTCAGGGAGTCGACATATTGCTCGTCTTCGCCGGTTCCCAGCGTCGCGACGCAGAGGGCCTGCGTTTCGCCGCGGGTGAACAGCGAGGAGCCATGCGCGCGCGGCAGCGTGGCGACTTCCGCCATGATCGGGCGGACTTCGTCCAGCGCGCGGCCGTCGATGCGCTTCTTGGTCTTGATGATGTCGCCGCGGACGATGGAGGCTTCCACCGACTTGAAGACATCATTGAAGACCTGGCTGGTCATGCCGTCCGGGTTTTCCTCGGTCGCGACCAGCTTCTCGACAGCCTTTTCCTTGGCGGCGTCGATGGCGGCGCGGCGTTCGGTCTTGTCGGACAGCTTGTAGGCGTCGCGCAGCTCTTTCTCGACCAGCTTGGAAAGCTGGGCCTTCTGCTCCGAGCGGTCTTCCGGCTGGAAGTCCCACGGCTCTTTCGCCGCCTTCTCGGCCAGGTTGATGATCGCGTCGATCACCGGCTGGAACGATTCATGGCCGGCCATGACCGCGCCCAGCATCTTCTCTTCCGAAAGCTCTTTCGCTTCGGATTCGACCATCATCACCGCATCGCCCGTGCCGGCGACGACCAGGTCGAGGTCGGAGTCTTCCAGCTCGTCCACGGAGGGGTTGATGACGTATTCGCCGTCGATCACGCCCACGCGCGCCGCCCCGATCGGGCCCATGAAAGGCACGCCGGAAATGGTCAACGCGGCGGAGGCCGCAACCAGGGAGACGATGTCCGGGTCATTTTCCAGATCGTGGCTGAGCACGTGGATCATCACCTGGGTGTCGTTCTTGAACCCCTTGGCGAACAGCGGCCGGATCGGCCGGTCGATCAGGCGCGAGGTGAGGGTTTCCTTTTCGGTCGGACGCCCTTCGCGCTTGAAATAACCGCCGGGAATCTTCCCGGCGGCGTAGGTTTTCTCGATGTAGTTAACGGTCAGGGGGAAGAAATCAAATCCCTCTTTCGCCTTGGGTTCGGCGACGACCGTCGCCAGAACCTTGGTGTCGCCATAGGTCGCGACAACCGCGCCCGTGGCCTGGCGGGCCATGCGGCCCGTTTCGAGCGTGAGCTCGCGCCCCGCCCATTCAATCGTTTCGGTCTTTATATCGAACATACGTCTTTCATCTTCCGGCCGCGTCTAACGGTAATTGCGGTCTGCCGCGTCCTAGCGGCGAATGCCCAGCTTCCCGATCAGCGCCTTGTAACGAGCTTCGTCCTTGCGCTTGAGATAGTCGAGAAGGCGGCGGCGCTGGGACACCATTTTCAGGAGCCCGCGGCGGGAATGATTGTCCTTCTTGTGCGTCTTGAAGTGCTCTGTGAGGTTGGCGATCCGTTCTGTGAGGATCGAGACCTGAACCTCCGGCGACCCCGTGTCACCGTCGTTCTGAGCGTTTTCCTTGATCAATTCGGCTTTGCGATCTGCCGTAACCGACATCGTATTCTCCTAAACTCTAGGTCAAATTAAACACGCGCACCGGCGTCATCCGTCCGGCGCGCGCATCGCCAATGGCGACGGCCGTTCCATCCACGTGCGCCAAAGCCCAACGAGAGGCGTCCTTACCATCAATGGTGCGGGGACTGGCCTTTTCGCGAAGCTCTGTAGCTATCCGCGGAAGCAGAACGATCTCGCGCCCCTGCTTCAGACTGAAGGCGTCTCCCTCGGTCACGGCCACCGCCGGGATGTCGTCCAGCGAGGTCTGTACCGGGCTCAATACCTCAGTCAGGCGGGCCTTATGCGCCAAATCGCTCAATTCGTCCAGCGTATGGCACTGTTCCGCGGCGAACGGCCCGACACGGGTCCGCCGAAGCACCGTGACATGGCCTTCCGCGCCCAGCGCGGCGGCGATGTCGCGCGCCAGCGCACGGACATAGACGCCCTTGCCGCAATCGGCCTCGAACACCGCGGTATCGGCGTCCGGCGTCTCCGCGAGGCGCAGATCGTCAACGCGAACCTTGCGCGCCTTCATCTCCACGGTCTCGCCCTTGCGGGCCTTCTTGTAGGCGCGCTCTCCATCCACCTTGATGGCGGAAAATTGCGGGGGAACCTGATCGATTTCGCCGATAAAGGCGGGCAGCGCGGTCTCTATCGCCGCGCGGTCGGGCCGCACGTCGCTGGTGGCCGTGACCGCGCCCTCCGCATCGCAGCTATCGGTGCTTTCGCCCCATTTCACGGTGAAGCGGTAGGATTTGCCCGATCCCATCATGAAAGAGACCGTCTTGGTGGCCTCTCCAAAGGCCAGGGGGAGAACGCCGCTGGCCATCGGGTCCAGCGTTCCGGCGTGACCGGCCTTTTTGGCGTCCAGCAGGCGCTGAACCTCGTTCAGGGCCTTGGCCGAACTCATGCCTGTCGGCTTGTCCAGGGCCACCCAGCCATGGACATTCCTGCCCGTCCGCCGTTTGGCCATGCCTAGTCGTCCAGATCCTGCGCGACTTCGGGACGGCGCATCAGCGCGTCCATGTCGCTGGCCGCCTGGAAGGATTCGTCATGAACGAATTTCAGGGACGGCGTGAACTTGGTCTCGATCTCGTCGCCCAGACGGTGGCGCAGGAAGCCCGCCGCGCGGTTGAGGCCGGCCAGCACTTCTTCATGGTTCTGGTCGGCCAGCGGCGCGCAGAAGACGGTCGCGTGCTTGAGGTCGGGCGAGACCCGCACTTCCGAGATCGTCACCGAGACGCCTTCCAGCGCGGGATCGTGCATCGCTTCCTTGATCAGGATTTCAGCGATGGCGTGACGGATCAGTTCGCCGGCGCGGAGCTGGCGCTGCGTCGGCCCCTTCTTGGAATTGCCTCTTGATTTCATGCCCTCACAGAAGGGTCCGCGCGAGGGGGAAGTCAAGACGCGGCGCAGGGGCCGGCGCAGCGATCAACCGCTATTTCGCGAAACGCCGGGCGTGCTCCATTTCCAGCGGCACCTCCGGCAGACGGAAGCCGCGAACCTGGCCGTTGGGGCGGCTGATGGCCCAGATCACGCGCGGATCTTCGGGATCGAAGGAAAAGGCCTGCCCTTCCGCATCCACCGCGATCGTGGCGACATGCAGCAGGGTCGGCCCCATGTCCGGTTTGGCCAGCACGTAAAGCTCCGGCTTGTCGTGGCCGAAGATATAAAGAAGCCCGTCCTCGCCCAGCGCCCCGCCGGAAGCCGCCTGCGGCGCCATTTCGGCGATCAGGTGCGGCGGCAGGCGCCAGCCGCCCGTGCGGCGCCATTCCTTGTCGAACGTATGCACCCCGGCATAGGCGTTGGATTTGAAGGGCTCGCCCGTCTCGTCATTATAATGGGCGAAACCGACGATCCAGCCCGCGCCCAGATGGTCGAACCAGGTCAGCGACCCCTCGTCCATCAGGCCAAGGCTCCTGGTTCCGGCATGCTCCATCGTTTCGGTGTCGAAAATCTCTACCGAGCTGGCCATCGGCACTTCCGGGTGGTTGGAATTGGCGCAGAGCAGCTGCCCGCCCTCGGCAAAGCAGCTGTTGAGGTGGCCGATCAGGCCGCCGCGCGGCCCTTCCCATGCGGCCACGCGCTCGCCCGTTTCACGGTCATATTTGCCAATGGCGAAATTGACGATGGCGTAGACGTGGTCCGCGTCCGCGGCCGCGCCCTGCCGCGCCTCGGGCACTTCGATGCGGGCGATTTCTGCGGCCTGAAGCTGTAGAGGCTCCGGCCGTTCATAGGTCGGCCAGTCGGCCCAGCGGCTTTGCGCAAACGCCTGCGCGGAGGCAACGAGGGCAAAGATGGCGAGCAACAGGATCCGCTTGATCATCATGGCGAAAGCTCCGGGAGAATCTCACAGGAAAGGGAAAGGATGCGCCCGGCGACGGTAGGAAGGCCCGCCGCCGGGCGCCAATGAAGTTCTTGCGACGCCAGCCCCCTAGAGCGCCGCAGAGACCCCCAGCCAGAAGGTGCGGCCGAAATCGGCATCCTCCTGCAGATATTCCGCGCCGGGGCCGGTCAGCTCCGTGCGGCCCTGATCGGTCAGGTTCTGCACCTCGCCGATCAGGGTGATGCGGTCGGTGACGTTAAAGCGGCCCTGCAGGTCCACCTGGTATCGGTCCTCCCAATACTCGTCGAGATTGGCGTTCCCCGCGTTCACGGTGTCCAGGAACGTGTCCGTATAGTTGTAGGAGGCCCGCAGCTCGAACGCTTCCGTGGCGTAGAAGGCGGTCAGGTTGGCCGTCATGTCCGGCTGCTGGAAGAAGCCGGTTTCACGCGTGCCGCCGGCCGGGACCGGGACCACGAATTCGGTGTCCAGCAGGGTGATATTGGCCGAGACGCCAAACCCGTCGAACGGCGCGGGCAGGAAGGAATAGGTCTGCTGATACTGCGCCTCGAAGCCGCGGATTTCGGCGTTTGTGGCGTTTTCCGGCTGGGTCAGGGCGCTGTAGGCGACGCCGTCCACTTCGACCGGGCCTTGCGTGGTCTGGACGAAGATCTCGTCCTTCACGTCCTTGTAGAACACGCCCGCGGCGAGGATGCCCTGCGGGATGTACCATTCCAGAGAAACGTCGAAATTGCTGGAAAGACGCGGTTTCAGGTCCGGATTGGAGCGGGAGATCGTGTTGTCGGTGAGATTGATGTTCTCGCCGCGGGTCAGCTGGTTGAGGTCCGGCCGCCCGAGGGTCTGCGAGGCCGCGCCGCGCAGCACCAGATCCCCGGTCAGGTTATAGCGCACGTTCACCGAGGGCAGGACATCGGTGTAGTCGCCGCTGACCAGCGCCCCGCCCAGCGGCGCGCCCTCCCATTCGGTGTTCTCCACGCGCACGCCGCCAACCACCATCAGCGGACCGGTTTCATAACGGCCCATGACATAGCCGGCGGTGACTTTCTCCTCGGCGTCGGAGCCGCTTTCCGAGGTCGCGGTCAGGGCGAAGGCGTTGGACTGGAAATAGGCGTCAGAGGCGTCCAGCCCGATGCGGTTCTCGAAACGATAGCCGCCCTGCCAGTCCACGCCGGCCAGCGCCGGGTCGGCCACATCGGCCAGCGTGTAGCCGAGCGCCGGATCGGCGACATAGCGGTTGAAGGTGAAGCCTTCGGACTTCTCGGCGTTGCGGATCAGGCCGCCCGCCTTGAATTCCAGCCCCTGAACCGGAACCGAATCCCAGGTGACGTCCAGCGTCGCCTCATAGATGTCGTCCTCGGCGAAGCGGTCCAGCGTGCCGCGATTGGTGTGCGCCCAGTTGGTCAGGTCGCCGAACGCGGCCGGGTCCAGCGGATCGGTGAAGGGGAAGAAGCCGGACGTGTCATAGCGCGCGCCGAAACTGGTATCGGTCTGGAAGCCCTCGGTGACTTCCGGGTTGGTCAGCTCCGCCGTAGAGATCGCGCCGCCCGCCTCGACCAGCCAGCCCTCGGCCGGGATCCATTCGCCTGAGGCGCGCAGGCTGGTGATTTCGCGGTCCAGCACGAAGCGGCCGATGCCGATGAAGCCATAGCCGGTGTCGCTGACGCCGGTGGTGGCGGTCTGGTTGCGGATCGTGGCCGGCTGGCTGGAAGCGCCGCTGGTTCCCAGCTCGTAGGTTTCCTCGTCGCGGCGCTCTGAGTCGTTGTACTCGTTATAGGAACCGGCGATTTCGAAGCGGAACTGGCTGTTCGGGCGCCACTCGCCCTTCACCACCGCGCCAATACGCTCGCGGACATTATTATAGAAGAAGATGCGGTTATTGGTCGGCACGACGAAGCCGTTGCCATTGCCAAGACCGACATTGTTCCCGGCCGAGTCGAACTCGGTGTAATCGGCGTCATCCACCTCGACCTGCGGGATATTGAAATTGCGGATCGAGTAGTCGAAGCCCGCGACCAGGCCGAACTGGCCGTCCGGGCCGAAGCGGCGGCCGGCGGCGAAATTGGCGCGCCGGGGCTGCACCTCGTCGCCCTCGTCCAGCGTCGTGCCGTCGCCGGAATTTTCATGATGGCCGATGAAGGCGGAGCCGAGCAGGAACGGCTCGTCGCTGTCCAGCGCGGACCGGGTGACCAGGTTGATGGAGCCGCCGATGGCGTTGTGGTCACGATCCGGCGTGATGGTTTTCTGCACCTCGATCCGCTCCACCAGCGAGGCGGGGATCAGGTCCAGCGGCACCGCGCGGCCAAGGCCGCCGCGCTCCGGCGAGGCGACGATATAGCCGTCGATCGTGGTGCGGTTATAGGTGGCGTTCAGGCCGCGCAGAATGGGGAAGCGGGCCTCGCCCTGGTCGTTCTGCACCGCCACGCCCGGCAGGCGCAGCACGGCCTGGGCGGTGTTGAGGTCCGGCAGACGGCCGATATCGTCCTGCGCCGTCGCCTCGATGATGGAGTCGGATTCGCGCTTGGCCTCGATCGCGCGCTGGATGGACAGCGCCTGTCCATAGACGACGATATTATCGACGCCGTCCTCGGTCCGGGCTTCATCCTGGGCGTAGGCTGCGCCGGAAAGCGCGATCATCGAAACGGCGCCAGCCAGCGCGGCGCGGCGGAAGGTCGGTGTCATCGGATTTTCCCCTCAAAGGCACACACGCCGGGACCGGCGTGAAACCGGGGGAAAATCGCGGGAAGGCGTGACCGTTCGGAAACGGTACGATGAACTCGCCGTCAAGCTTTATTGACGCCGCCGCAACGGATTGAAGACACTTTCATAAAGAAACTCGATAGCGTTCCGGTTTCTAGCCGCGCACCACCAGCAGCGCGCCCAGAACAAGGAAACCGGCGCCCGCCACGCGCATCAGCGTCGCCGGGCGGACCTCCATGCCGATCATGCCGAAATGATCCAGCGCGATGGCCGCGATCAGCTGGGCGGCGATCAAGGTGGCGAAAAAAGCCCCGACGCCAATGCGGGGCGCCGTCCAGGCGGAGGTGGCGACGAAGAACGCGCCCAGCGTCCCGCCGATGAACCACAGATGCAGCGGCACGCGCGCCAGCTCCTTGCCCGTCGGCAGGCCCGTTTTGAAGGCCAGCGCGGCGCTGAGGCAGAACAAAACGACCACCCCGGCCGAGAAACTGACCAGCGCTGCCCGGACCGGCGAGCCGAGGAGCTGCGCAAGCTGGCCGTTGAAGGCCGGCTGCATGGCGACCGCCGCGCCGGCGACGGCGACCAGGGCGAGGGGAAGAAGGAGCGCGGGGTTCATTTGCGAAACTGACTTTCACTGGAGCCAAAAGAAAACGGGGCGGCCATTCCTAGCCGCCCCGTCATCCTGTTTCCAACCGAATGCGCGCCTTACAGCGTGCGTTCGTGCTCGGTGACCTCGAAACACTCGATCTGGTCGCCCTTCTGGATGTCGTGATAATTCTCGAAGCCCATGCCGCATTCCTGACCGGACTTCACTTCCGTCACTTCGTCCTTGAAGCGCTTCAGCGTCGACAGCTTGCCTTCGTGTATCACCGTGTCGTCGCGCAGCAGGCGGACGCCTGAACCGCGGCGCACGATGCCGTCGGTGATGCGGCAACCGGCGACCTTGCCCAGCTTGGAGATGTTGAACACCTCCAGAACTTCGGCGTAGCCGAGGAATTCCTCGCGCTTCTCCGGCGCCAGCATGCCTTCCAGCACGGCTTTGATATCGTCCAGAAGGTCGTAGATGATCGAGTAGTAGCGGATCTCCACGCCTTCGCGTTCGGCCAGTTCGCGCGCCTGTTTGTTGGCGCGGACATTGAACGCCAGGATCGGCGCGCCGGACGACTTGGCCAGCGACACGTCGGATTCGCTGATGCCGCCGACGCCCTGATGGATGATGCGGGCGCGCACTTCGTCATTGCCGATCTTGTTGAGCGATCCGGCGATGGCTTCCGCGGAGCCCTGAACGTCAGCCTTGATGAGCAGCGGGAACTCGGAAATTTCCTTGTCCTTCACGCGGGTCATCATCTGTTCCAGCGACGCGGCCGCGCTGGGGCCGCCGCCGGTCTGGCTGTCGCGCACCATGCGGACGCGATATTCGGTCAGGTCGCGGGCGCGGGCTTCGGTCTCGACCACGGCGAAGGGCTCGCCGGGCTCCGGCGCGCCGTCCAGACCCATGATTTCCACGGGAAGCGCCGGACCGGCCTGTTTCACCTGCTGGCCGCGCTCGTTCATCAAGGCGCGGACCTTGCCCCACTGGGTGCCCGCCACGACGATGTCGCCGCGCTTGAGCGAGCCGCGATTGACCAGCAGCGTCGCAACGGCGCCGCGGCCCTGTTCCAGCTTGGATTCGATGACGATGCCATCGGCCAGACGGTCCGGATTGGCCGTCAGCTCCAGAACCTCGGCCTGAAGCGCGATGGCTTCGGTGAGTTCGTCCAGACCTTTTTTCTGAAGCGCGGAGACTTCGACGACCTGCGTGTCGCCGCCCATCGATTCCACGACGATCTCGTGCTGCAGCAGGTCCTGAAGGACTTTCTGCGGATCGGCGCCCTGCTTGTCGATCTTGTTGACCGCCACGATGATCGGCGTTTCCGCCGCCTTGGCGTGATTGATGGCCTCGACCGTCTGCGGCATGACGCCGTCATCGGCCGCCACCACCAGGATGACGATGTCGGTGACGTTCGCGCCCCGCGCCCGCATGGCGGAGAACGCGGCGTGGCCCGGCGTATCCAGGAAGGTGATCTTGTCGCCCGAGGCGATCTGAACCTGATAGGCGCCGATATGCTGGGTAATGCCGCCGGCCTCGCCCGCCACCACGTCGGTGGAGCGCATGGCGTCCAGCAGGGACGTCTTGCCGTGGTCGACATGGCCCATGACGGTCACGATCGGCGGACGCGGCTTTTTCTTCTCTTCCGGATCGTCGTCCTCGATAAAGCCGGTTTCGACATCGGATTCGGCGACGCGTTTGATGCGGTGGCCAAAGTCCTCGACGATCAGCTCCGCCATGTCGGCGTCGATGACCTCGTTGGCGCGCAGCATCTGACCTTCTTTCATCAGATACTTGACGACGTCGGCCGTACGCTCGGCCATGCGGTTGGCCAGTTCCTGCACCGTGATGGTTTCCGGAACCACGACATCGCGCGCCTGCTTGTCAGAGCCGGCGCCGCCCTGTTCGCGGCGTTCCTTCTCGCGCTCCCGGGCGCGGCGGACCGAGGCCAGCGAACGCTGGCGGTCCTCGTCGTCCTCGAACACGTTCTGAATGGTCAGCTTGCCGCGGCGCTTGGGCGACTCGGCGCGCTTCTTGGGCGAGGCTTTCGGCGCGGCGGGGCCGCCCGATTTCTTGGACTTGACCCGTCCGCCCGCGCGTTCGACCGCGCCGGCGAGCCCTTCCTCTTCCGGGGCTTCCTTCTGGGCGGGCTTTTTGTCGGCCGGCTTTTCGCGGCTTTCCTCGACCCTGGCCTCCGCCTCGGCGGCCTCGGATTCGGCCTTGGCGCGGGCCTGTTCGGCTTCGCGCTGGCGGGCTTCTTCCTCTTCGCGCTTGCGCGCTTCCTCGAGGCGCTGGCGGTCCTCGGCGGCGCGGCGTTCGCGCTCTTCCTCTTCGGCGCGCTGGCGCTCGCGGCGCTCTTCCTCTTCGGCGCGCGCCTTCTCGATCGCGCGCTGGCGCGACTGCATTTCCTCTTCAGAGAGACCACGGTCCGACTTGGGCGGGGCCTTCTTGGCCTCTTCCCGCGTCCGGGTCGGCGCGCCGCCGCTCTGCGGGCCGAGTACGCGCTTGCGCTTCTTCTCGACCACGACGGACTTCGTCTTTCCGCGCGCAAAGCTCTGGTTCACAGTGCCTGCGCCCGTGGTCCGCTTGAGGGTCAGCGGTTTGCGGCCTCCCGGCTTATCGGTATCTTTGGCGTCGCTCATTCAAATCCGTTTCTGCCCGGCAGTCATTCATTCAAGGCAAAGCGGCGGCCCAGGCCTGCCGTTCGCCCGATCCGCAGCCGCTTCATCGCCTGAAGGCGCGCTAAACTAAACGCCTGCCAAGCTTATTCAACCATTCTCCGCTGCGCCGGCCAAATCGGCGGCGTCAGCGCGAAATCCTCTGAGACGGGCGACATCCGCTTTCATCCGCCCCGCCAGGCCGCCATCGGCCAGGCAAAGATGAACCGCGCTGTCCCGCCCGATCGTCCGGCCCAGCTCCGCCGCGGTGAACAGCGAAACCATTTCCGGCTCGCCCCACGCGGCCCGATGAAGCGCGACCAGCTTGCCGCGCCCGTCATCCGCGCCGTCCGACGCCTCGATCATGAGGGCCGGCCGCCGGGCCTTGATCTCCGCGCGCACCTGATCGAACCCGGAGGTCAGATCGCCCGCGCGCCTTGCCAGAGAGATAAGCGACAAAACCGAACGCGCAAGCGCGGTTTCGATTTCCGCCGCCAGATCCGGCCCCGGATCCACCGCCTGACCGGCCGAACGCGCAAACGCCTTTTTCTTCAGCGCCTTGGCGATCGCGGCCCGGTCCGCCGCCACCCAGACGCCGCGCCCGGGCAATTTTGCCGCAAGGTCCGGGACCAGACGCCCTTCCGGCGAAATGGCCAGCCGGACGAGGTCCGTCTCCGGACGGACCTCGCCGCTGGCCGTATCGCGGCGTTCGCGGAGCTTCGTCTTACTCAGACGGCGTCCCCTCTTCATTCGCGGCCTCTGGAAGTTCCTCTTCCTCGGCCTCTTCCTCTTCGGCGACGCCGACCGCTTCCTTGTAGTCGTCCTCGGTGATCCAGCCGGCGTCCAGACGCGCCCGCATGATCAGCTCTTCGGCGTCCTCGGCCGACAGACGATACTCGTCCAGCAGGCCCGGATGGCGAACGCGTTCGCCGTCCTGGCTCTCATACCAGCCGCGCAGATCGTCCGGCGTCAGGCCGGCAAAGTCCTCGACGCTCTTCACGTCGTCGCCGGCCAGCTTGATCGAGGTTTTCAGCGTGTCGATGGATTCGCCGCCCAGGAAGGCGATCAGATTGTCCTGAACGCCCAGTTCCTGACGCTTGGAATCCAGGTCACTGGTCAGGCGCTGCAGATGTTCGCGGGCGCGATCCTGAAGCTCCTGCGCGGTTTCCTCGTCGAAGCCCTCGATATGCTCGATCTCGCCAAGCTCGACAAAGGCCACTTCCTCGACCGACTCGAAACCTTCGGAGACCAGAAGCTGGGCGATGACTTCGTCGACGTCCAGCGCCTCCTGGAACAGCTCCGTGCGCTCGGTGAACTCCTTGTTCCGGCGCTCGGACTCTTCTTCCTCGGTCAGGATGTCGATGGACCAGCCGGTGAGCTGCGAGGCCAGACGCACATTCTGGCCGCGGCGGCCGATGGCCAGGCTAAGCTGCTCTTCCGGCACAACGACCTCGACGCGGTTATCCTCTTCGTCGAGGACCACCTTGGCCACTTCGGCGGGCTGCAGGGCGTTGACGATGAAGGTGGCCGCATCGGGCGACCACGGGATGATGTCGATCTTCTCGCCCGCCAGCTCGTTCACCACCGCCTGCACGCGGGAGCCGCGCATGCCGACGCAGGCGCCGACCGGGTCGATGGAGGAGTCATTGGTCAGAACCGCGATCTTGGCGCGGGAGCCGGGGTCGCGGGCGACCGCCGGAATCTCGATCACGCCTTCATAGACTTCCGGCACTTCCTGCGCGAACAGGGCGGCCATGAAGTCCGGATGGGCGCGGGACAGGAAAATCTGCGGGCCGCGCGTCTCGCGGCGGACATCGTAGATATAGGCGCGCACGCGCTCATTCACCTGCAGGTTTTCGCGCGGCAGCCCGTCATTGCGGCGGACAATCGCCTCGGCGCGGCCCAGGTCGATAATCACATTCCCGTATTCCACGCGCTTGACGATGCCGTTGACGATCTCGCCGACGCGATCCTTGTATTCCTCGAACTGGCGCTCGCGCTCGGCTTCGCGCAGGCGCTGCATGACCACCTGCTTGCCGGTCTGCGACATGACCCGGCCGAAATCGAACATCGGCAGGTCTTCCTCGAAATAGGCGCCGACATCGGCGGTCTTGTCGCGTTTCTTGGCGTCGGTCAGCGGGATCTGGGCGGATTCGTTCTCCACCTCGCCGTCCTCGACCACCGTGATGCGGTGTTTCAGAGAAATATCGCCGGAGACCGGGTTGATCTTGGCGCGGATGTCCAGCTCCGCCCCGTAACGCGAACGGGCGGCCTTCTGGATCGCTTCCTCGATCGCTTCGAGGACCAGCCCCTCATCGATCGTTTTTTCCGCCGCGACCGCCTTGGCGATCTGCAGCAGCTCCAGCCGGTTGGCGCTGACGCCTGACGTGGTCATTGCCCGGTATCTCCCTGATTGTCGCCCGCGTCCTCCGTCTTGGAGCGGCGCAGGCTTTCCTTGATCAAATCCTCGCTCATCATGAGCTTGGCGTCCTCAATCCAGTCGAAGGGGATGAGGGCGGTTTCGTCCTCGCCTTCGATATCCAGAAGCACGTTTCCATCCTCGACGCCGGCCAGCACGCCGCGGAAGCGGCGCTGGCCCTCGACCAGCCGGTCGAGCTGGATCTTCGCGTCATAGCCTTCCCAGCGCTCAAAGTGCCGGACCTCCGTCAGAGGCCGGTCGATGCCGGGGGAGGAAACCTCCAGCGACCATTCGCCGGAAAACGGGTCTTCGACGTCGAACACCGCCGACAGGGCGCGCGAAAGATCCGTGCAGGCCTCGACATTCATCGTGCCGTCGGGGCGTTCGGCCATCAGTTGCAGCGTCTTGGCGTTGGAGCCCTGGATGCGCACGCGCACCACTTCCAGACCCAGATCGGCCGCGACCGGGTCGGCGATTTCCAGAAGACGCTTTTCCTGTGGGGTTCTGGCCCGCAAGGTTTTGCTCCCTCGAAAGCAACAAAAAAGCGGCCCCGGTTCCCCGAGCGCCGCTCGAGCGTTCATCGACGCTCAAGTGCCAATTACAAGAACAGCTATATACGCGCCTCGTCATCCTCCCGCAAGCCGTCCGGCTGCGGCGCGGCGCCGTCCGCCCGCGCGGCGCCGGCGCGGATATTCATGCGGCGGATCGCGGCGCGCAGGGCATCCCCGGCGCGGACGCCATGGCCGTTCGCCTCGCGCTGCAGCTGGTCGATGGCGTTATCCACGGCGCGCTTCATGGAGGCCGCCGTGCCACCCTTCTCGTACTCGCGGACGATCACCCCCTCCAGCCGCGCCACGATGGCGTCGACCGAATATTCCTTGCGCAGCGTTTCATCGTCCGGATCGGTCTCGCAAACCGCGCCATAGACATTGATGATCTCTTCGCTCTGACGGCCCCAGTTCAGCACCTTGTAGAAGCGCTGCCCCTCCGTCTCGCCCTTGAAGACAATGTCCAGCCCGGCGGCCACGAGGGAGGCCGGCATCAGGACGAGGTCGCGCATGTTATCCAGCGCCATCTTGCCCTGGAACACCGCCACGTCGCGCAGGAAGCTCCAGCGCGTATCGGCGTTGGACGGGGCCGCGTCATCGCGCGGCGCGTCCTCCGGATTGGCGGTTTCATGTTCCACGCGCACAAAATAGGCGCGGCGGCGCGGCGATGGAAGGGCGTCAGTCGGTTCGGCGGAAATCGAAAAAGACCGGCGCGGCGTCCCCCAGCCGCTTTTCCTCATAGCGCGTGGTGACATGATCGGCCGGCGCGTCGCGCCAGTCGGCGGCGCGTTCGGCCAGCCAGTCGAAGCGGCCGTCTTTCAGGAAACGCTCCAGCGCCCAGTCCTGATAGGAGGCGACATCGGTGGCGAAGCGCAAGCGCCCGCCGGGCTTCAGAACGCGCGCCAGCTCGGCCAAGAAGCCCTCGCTGACGATGCGGCGCTTCCAGTGGCGTTTCTTGGGCCAGGGGTCCGGGAACAGGATCAGGACGCGGTCCAGCGCGGCGTCCGACATGCGCTCGACCAGATCGCGGGCGTCGCCGCGATGCAGGCGGACATTCTTCAGATCGTGGTCCTCGACCCCGGCCAGCGCCTTGGCGACGCCGTCCAGGAACGGCTCAACGCCCAGAATGCCCGTATCGGGCCGCCGCCGCGCCTGTTCGATCAGGTGCTCGGCCCCGCCGAACCCGATTTCCAGCCACGCCTCGCCGGCATCCGGAAACATCCCGCGCGGATCGAACGCGCCCCCGGGCGGCTCCAGCGCGGGCAGCAGATCATCGATCAGCCTCTGGCGGCGGGCGCTGAGCGGCTTGCCCTGCGCGCGGCCATAGAGGCGGCGGTTTTTCGGATGGGGAGAGTCATCGGTCACGGCGGGAAGAGGCTTTAGACAACGAAAAAGGGCGGCGCAAATGCGCGCCGCCCTTCCCGATACGGTTTTTGCAGCGAACCCTTACGCGGCGAGATCTTTCAGATCGTCCACCAGGTCCGTCTTCTCCCAGGAGAAGCCGCCATCGCTGTCCGGCGTGCGGCCGAAATGGCCGTAGGCCGCGGAGCGGGCATAGATCGGACGCTGCAGTTGCAGGTGCTTGCGGATGCCGCCCGGCGACAGGTTCATCACCTCGTTCAGGCGCTTGGCCAGCTTGTCCTCGTCGCAGCGGCCGGTGCCGTGCAGGTCGATGAAGATGGACAGCGGCTTGGACACGCCGATCGCGTAGGCGACCTGAAGCGTGCATTTATCCGCCAGACCCGCCGCGACGACGTTCTTGGCCAGATAGCGCGTGGCGTAGGCCGCCGAACGGTCCACCTTGGACGGATCCTTGCCGGAGAACGCGCCGCCGCCATGCGGGGCCGCGCCGCCATAGGTGTCCACGATGATCTTGCGGCCCGTCAGGCCGGCGTCGCCGTCCGGTCCGCCGATCACGAACTTGCCGGTCGGGTTCACGTACAGCTCTTCATCCGGGCACATCCAGCCATCGGGCAGGACCTGCTCGATATAGGGCTTCACGATTTCGCGGACCGCATCCTGGTCGAGGTCTTCGGTGTGCTGGGTGGACAGCACGATGGAGGTCGTGCGCTGCGGCTTGCCGTCGCCGTTATAGGCCAGCGAAACCTGGCTCTTCATGTCCGGCAGCAGCTTGGGCTCCTTGCCCGATTTGCGCGCGTCGGCCAGCACTTTCAGGATATTGTGCGAGAACTGGATCGGGGCCGGCATCAGCTCTTCGGTCTCGTTGCAGGCGAAACCGAACATGATGCCCTGGTCGCCCGCGCCCAGCTCCTTGTCGCCGGACTCGTCAACGCCCTGTGCGATCTCGGCGGACTGTTCGTGCAGGTAATTCGAGAATTCGGCGGTCTTCCAGTGGAAGCCGTCCTGTTCGTAACCGATGTCCTTCACGGCGGCGCGTACGGCGTCTTCCAGCTGGTTGTCGGAAAACACCGGGCCGCGCGTTTCGCCGGCCAGGACGATGCGGTTGGTGGTGGTCAGGCACTCACAGGCGACACGGCAATTGGGATCTTCGGCCAGGAACATGTCCACGACCGTGTCCGAAATGCGGTCGCACACCTTGTCAGGGTGCCCTTCGGATACGCTCTCACTCGTAAAAAGATAGGCGGATCGGCTCATTGCGGCGGAACTCCGTCTGCGGGTGATATAAAGGAATCTTTATATGATGCAGCTGGAAGTAAGCCGATAAGGGGGCTGTTTTCAAGGCGCGCCCTGAATCTTTCCGTTAAATTGCGCGAATTTCCGCCGGATCAGGCGTCGCCGGACTCGTCGTCCTCGTCGCTCAGCGCGCGGATCAGCTCGATCACGCGGCGGCGCACCTTGGGATCCTGGATTTTGGAAAAGGCGCTGGCCAGCGCCACGCCATCGGTGGACTGGATGAAGTCGTACATCAGCGGCTGCTGTTCGCCTTCCGCCATGCCCGTCACGGCGTCCGGCGCTTCCAGCCCTTCAAAGAAGAAACCGACCGGAACTTCCAGCACGTGCGAGACGGCATAGAGCCGTGAGGCGCCGATCCGGTTGACCCCGCGCTCGTATTTCTGAACTTGCTGAAAAGTAACGCCGAGAGCTTCGCCCAGCGATTCCTGACTCATGTTCATGATCTTGCGGCGAAGGCGCACGCGAGAACCGACATGCTTGTCTACCGGGTTGGGCCCCTTGGTTTTGGTCACGGGCGGCGAAGTCCTTTTAGTATGAAGTTTTTTTGTTATCGACGCGGGTTTTCGCTGGCGTCAAGCCGCTTCGCGCCAAAAGCGCAAGCGCCCCAAGCGCAACTAGGACAAGGGCCAGAACACCCAAAAAACCAAAGCGGGAGTATAATGTAGCATAACCAGGGTCCGGAATCTGGATATCGAGGTAATCGGAAGAATATGGAGGCATTGCGGCAACCTGCCGGCCCCGCGCATCGATCGCTCCCGATACGCCGCCCGACGCCGCCCGGATCACCGGCAAGCCCTCCTCGATCGCGCGGAAGCGCGCCTGGGCCAGATGTTGCCAGGGTCCGGGCGTGGGGCCGAACCATGCGTCGTTGGAGACATTCAGGATCCATGAGGGCCTGTTTTCGCCGTCCGGCGTGAAGCCCGGGAAGATGATCTCGTAACAGATCAGCGGCGCGAACGGCGGCACGCCGGCGACGTCCAGCGTCACCGGGCCGGGGCCGGGCGTCATGCCGCTGGCGATGGCCGAGGGCAGACGGAATCCCAGCCGGTTCAACACCGCCGCCCCGGGCGTGAATTCCCCGAACGGCACCAGAAGGCGCTTGTCGTACAGCGCCGCGAGCTGCGCCTGATCGCCCGAAAAACCCAGTACGGCGAAGGAGTTATAATATTCCGTTCCGCCGTCGGGCGTGGGGGAGCGGCGATACAGGCCCGTGCCCAGCCATGTCTCCCCGCCCAGCGCCCCGCCGAGCTGCGCCAGCGCGGCGCCGTCTTCCAGAAGCGGCAGGGGGAGCGCCGCCTCCGGCCAGATCACCATGTCGACAGAATCCAGATCGCCGGCGCCGGAAAGCGCCGCATACCGGTCGATCACCGCCTGCCGTCCCGCCGGGTCCCACTTGTCGCGCTGGCCGAAACCGGCCTCCACCACGCGCACGGTAACGGTTTGCGCGTCATCAGAGACCGGCCGCGCCAGACGGCCCAGCCCCATCCCGAACAGGATCGCGAACACCGCGAAACTGACCGCCAGAGGCGCGGAGCGAAGCCGGGGCGAGGCGTCCGGACCGGCCATCGCCGCGGGCGCGGCGAACCCGGTCAGGGTCAGGAAGCTGAGACCATAGACGCCGAACCAAGCCGCGCTCTGGGAGACCGGCCCGCCCGCCGGCCAGATCAGGCCGGGCAGATTCCAGGGGAAACCGCTGAACAGGTGGCCGCGGGCATATTCCGCGGCAAAGATCGCCAGGCCGAACACCAGGATGCGCCGCACATCCCGCGTCCAGAATCGCATGGCCAGCGCCCCGGCCAGCGCCCAGAACAGGGCCAGACCGGCCGGCAGAAGCGTGATCGCGAAGGGGATCATCGGGGCGAATTCGGGGCCGCGATTGATGAAGGCGTAAGCGACCCAGTAGAGGCCGAAGAAGAAATAACCGAAGGCGAACGCCCAGGCGCGCCATGCGGCGGAGCGGTATTTGCGTTCGCTCTCGAACGCGCCGTCCAGCAGCCAGACAAGGGCGGTCAGGGTGAAGATCATCATCGGCCAGAGGCCGAACGGCGCATGCGCCATGACCGAGACAGAGCCCAGCAGGAAAGCCAGACCGCCGGAGCGAAGAATGCCCGGCGTCATCAGGAAAGCGCGGAACCGCGACAGGGGCGCGGCCTGCGTCATTTCCCGCCCATCTCCGTTTCAGCGGGCGATACGTCCCGCGCGAGCAGGCGGTTGACGCGGCGCGGGTCCGCCTCGACCACCTCGAACTCGATGCCGGAGGGATGTTTCACCACCTCCCCGCGCTCGGGCACGCGGCCGGCGATGGTGAAGACCAGTCCGCCGAGCGTATCGACGTCCTCTTCCTCCTCATCGGTGGCGACCTCGCGGCCGATCAGCGCCTCGAAATCCTCGATGGAGGCGCGGGCGTCGGCCTCCCATATATTGGGGCCGCGGGCGCGCAGCTTGGGCGCGGCGGTCTCGTCGTGCTCATCCTCGATATCGCCGACGATCTGCTCGACCAGGTCCTCAAGCGTCAGCAGCCCGTCCGTGCCGCCATATTCATCGACCACCAGCGCCATGTGGATGCGCCGCGTCTGCATGCGCAGCAACAGGTCCACGGCCTTCATGGAGGGCGGCACGAACAATACGTTGCGCACCACGCCTTCCAGCGCCCGGCGGGAGAACAGGTCCGGCGGCAGGCCGCGCCCCTCGTCCGGGGCCAGCATGCCGATCACGTCCTTGATATGGACCATGCCCAGCGGGTCATCCAGCGTCTCGCGATAGACCGGCAAACGGGAATGGGAGGCCTCTGCGAACGCGCGCGCGGCCTCGCCCAGCGGCGTAGCGACATCAATCGCCACGATGTCGGCGCGCGGCACCATCACATCCTCGATGCGCAGCCCTTCGAACGCGGCCATCTTGTCCAGCATTTCCGCCGGCTCCAGGCGCGGCGCGTCATCGGTGGATTCCGCATCGGGCGGGGTGCGCCCGCCAAACAGGGAGGACAGGCGCGATAATATGTCGTCGCGGGAATCAGAGGGCATGGGCGGCCTCGCTGGCGTAAGGATCGTCAACGCCGAGCGTGGCGAGGATTTGCGTCTCCAGCGCCTCCATCGCCCCGGCCTCGTCATCGGTTTCATGGTCGAAGCCATGCAGATGCAGCAGGCCGTGCACGATCATGTGCAGCGCGTGGTCGCGGAACGTCTTGCCCTGTTCCGCCGCCTCGCGCGCCAGCGTGTCGCGCGAAACCGCGATATCGCCCAGCATCGGGCCCGGCGGGGCGGGGAAAGAGAGCACATTGGTTGGCTTGTCCTTGCCGCGCCATTGCGCGTTCAGCGCCTGCAGCGCCGCGTCATCGTCCAGAAGCAGGGCGATTTCGCCGCGGCGTTCGGGCTTCAGGGCGTCATTGACGGCGGACAGGGTCTTTTCGGCCAGGGACGGCCAGTCTTCCTCGTCCGCGTCCCATCGCGGGTCGCGGCTTAAAGTCTCTATGCTGTCGGGACTGGGGACATCGTTCATGAAGAGTCGCGCGCCTCGTTCTGGCGCGCCAGATCGGCCTCGTAGGCCTCCACGATCTCCGCGACGATGGGATGGCGCACCACGTCGCCCTTTTCAAAGCGCGTCACCTTCATGGTGCTGACATTGTGGAGAATATCGATGGCGTGCGCCAGCCCGCTGCGTTCGCGCGGCGGCAGGTCCACCTGTGACGGATCGCCGGTCACCACCATGCGCGCGCCCTCGCCGATGCGGGTCAGCACCATTTTCATCTGCGCGACGGTGGCGTTCTGTGCCTCGTCCACGATGACAAAGGCGTTGGAAAGGGTGCGCCCGCGCATGAAGGCCAGCGGCGCGACCTCGATCTCTCCCGCCGCGCGGCGCTTGTCCAGCGCCTCCCGGCCCAGCAGGTCCTGCAGCGCGTCCCAGATCGGCTGCAGATAGGGGTCCACCTTTTCCGCCAGATCGCCCGGCAGGAAGCCGAGGCGTTCGCCCGCCTCAACGGCAGGGCGGGTGACCACCAGACGCTTGACGCGCCCGGCCATCAGCTCCCCCGCGCCATAGGCGACGGCGAGAAAGGTCTTGCCGGTGCCGGCCGGACCGACGCCGAAATTCAGGTCATATTTGGCCAGCGCGTCGATATAGCCGGCCTGATTGGGCGTGCGGGGCGAGATCACCGTGCGGCGGCCCACACGGATCACGCCCTCGGTCGTCAGGCCCGGCTCTCCGTCATGGCGGGCGAAGCGGATCGCGGCCTTCACGTCCGGTTCGCCATCGAAATGGCCCGAAGAAATGCGGCCGTGCAGGTCCAGAATGGCGCGCTTGGCGGCTTCGCGCTCATCGGTGCCGCCGGTGATGGTCACCGCGCCGCCCGGGGCGGCCATCAGCACGTCGAAGGCGTCCTCGATCAGGGCCAGCCAGCGGTCATTGGGGCCCGAGAGCTGCTTGGCCAGCGCGCTGTCTTCAAAATGGATGGTTTCGGTGGCTTCCCGGCGGCGCTTGCCGCGGGCCTCGCCCTTGCGCGGCTGGGTCACGCGGCGGCCGCTCCTTCCCGGACGAGCGCGCCGGCGAGGCTGTTGCGAGAGGAGGATTCAATGCGCACCGGCGCGATCTGTCCGATCAGGTCTTGCGATCCCTGGACGTGCACGGCCTGCAGATAGGGCGAGCGGCCCTGAAGCTGGCCTTCATTGCGGCCCGGCTTTTCAAACAGGACCGGCAGTTCGCGGCCGACGCAGGACGCGTTGAAATCCACCTGCTGGCTTTCCAGCAGCGCCTGCAGGCGCGCCAGACGGTCCGATTTCTCGTCCTCGGCCACCTGTTTCATCATCGACGCGCCGGGCGTGCCGGGGCGGCGGGAATATTTGAAGCTGAAACACTGCGCGTAATTCACCTCGCGCACCGCCTCCATCGTCATCTCGAAATCCTCCGCGCTCTCACCCGGGAAACCGACAATGAAGTCCGAGGACATGGCGATATCGGGGCGCGCGGCGCGGATTTTCTCGATCAGCGTCAGATAGGATTCCAGCGTGTGACCGCGATTCATCGCCTTGAGGATCTTGTCCGACCCGGCCTGCAGCGGCAGGTGCAGGTAGGGCATCAGCTTTTCTTCCTCGGCGTGGGCGTGGATCAGCGCGTCGTCCATGTCGCGGGGATGGCTGGTCGTGTAGCGGATCCGCTCGATCCCGCCGATCTTCGCGATATGCCGCGCCAGCTGGCCAAGGCCCCAGTCGCCGTCTTCCTCGCGGCCCGCCGGGGGCTCGCCATGATAGGCGTTGACGTTCTGGCCCAGCAGGGTGACTTCGCGCACGCCCCGGGCCGCCAGCTCCCGCGCCTCGGCGGCGATCTGGTCCACGGGCCGGGAATATTCACCGCCGCGCGTATAGGGCACCACGCAGAAGGTGCAGAACTTGTCGCAACCCTCCTGAATGGTCAGGAAGGCGGACGGGCCGTTGACGCTGCGCGCTTTGGGCAGGGCGTCGAATTTTTCCTCGACCGCGAAATCGGCGGCCAGCGCCTCGCCCGACTTGCGGTGCAGTTTCGCGATCATTTCGGGCAGCTGGTGATAGGTCTGCGGGCCCATGACCATGTCGACCATCGGCGCGCGGCGTTTCATCTCCGCGCCCTCGGCCTGCGCCACGCAGCCCGCCACGGCGACCAGCATTTCCCCGCCGCCGGAGGCCTTCGCCTCTTTCAACGGGCGCAGGCGCCCCAGCTCCGAATAGACCTTCTCGGCCGCCTTCTCGCGGATATGGCAGGTATTGAGGACGACAAGGTCGGCCCCGTCCGGCGTGTCGGTCGTCTCATAGCCAAGCGGCGCCAGCACGTCGCTGATTCGCTCGGAATCATAGACGTTCATCTGGCAGCCATAGGTCTTGATATGGACGCGCTTGTTCTCGGCCATCACTCTTCACGCCGCGCACGTTTCAGGGGCGCGGCTTTTTCCGCTTAAATCAAGGCAAGGACTTATGGGGAAGGCAAGGCGCGCACGCAAGAAGCGGCGCTGAATCGGCGCGGGCCTACTCGCCGTCCTTCAGCTTAACGCCGTACAGCTCCAGCCGGTGGTCGACCAGGCGATAGCCCAGCTTGCGCGCCACCTCTTTCTGGAGTTTTTCGATCTCCTCGTTCATGAACTCCACGACCTCGCCCGACTTCACGTCGATCAGGTGGTCGTGGTGGTCCTCCGGCGCTTCCTCGAAGCGGGAACGGCCGTCGCGGAAATCATGGCGTTCGATGATGCCCGCTTCCTCGAACAGGCGCACGGTGCGGTAGACCGTGGCGAGCGAGATATTCGGATCAATCTCGCTGGCCCTCTCATAGAGGGTTTCGGCGTCCGGGTGATCGTCGGCGACAGACAGCACGCGCGCGATGACGCGGCGCTGTTCGGTCATCCGCAGACCCTTTTCGACACAGAGATTTTCGATGCGGGTATCGGTCATATCGCGCCTCTTATAATCGCGCCGGCGCGCGAAGGTCTAGCGCAGTTGCTTATCGAGTATCAGCGCATCCGCCCCGTCGGCGTAATAAGCCTTGCGCCGGGCCGCCTCGCCATAGCCCGCCGCCGCATAGAGCGCGCGCGCCGCGGCGTTGGTTTCGGAAACGTCCAGCACCATGCGCGCCGAGCCGGCGGCGGCGCATTGCGTCTCCAGCGCCGCCAGCAGCGTCCGGCCCAGCCCGGCGCGGCGGCGGTCCGGGTCGACGGCCAGGCTGAGGATTTCCGACTCGCCCGCCACCACGCAGCCCAGCGCGAAACCACCGCCGCCAGCGTCGATCACGCCGGTTGCGCCCTTGCCAGAGAGCAGCGTGCGCATCTCCCCGGCGCTCCAGCCGCGCGGTAAGCTTTTCTCATGGATGGCGGCCATGGCTTCGGCGTCTCCCGGCCCGGCCGGGCGGATGCTCATAGCGGGGTGATCCCGCCGGGCAGCTTGGCGTCGGGCGGGCGCTGATAGATGGGCGATGGCGGGGCAAGGTCCTGAGCCTCGGCGGCCAGGCGCGCCGCCTGCTCGGGGTCCGGCGGCTCGGTCGCCGCCGCCTCAAGGCCGCCGCCAAGCGCCGCAGCCAGCTTCATCGCGCCGCTGCCCGCGAGGATGAAATCATCCATGCCGCGCGCCTGCCCGGCGACGGCTTCGACCGGGTCCAGACGCATTTCGCCTTTCGCCTCGCCGCGCTCATAAATCTGCCATGCCAGTTCGTCGCGGCGGGCGTCATGGGCGGCCAGAACGGTTTTCCCGCGCGCCGGGTCGGCGCTGCGCGCAGCGCAGGCCAGCGCGCTGACCCCGACCGCCGGAATGTCCAGCGTCAGGGCGAGACCGCGCGCAAACGCGACGCCGACGCGCACGCCGGTGAAGCTGCCCGGCCCGGCCACCACGCCGATGCGGTCCAGCCGCCCGGCCGTGACGCCGGTCTCTTCCATAAGCTCCCGCACCAGCGGCGCCAGACGCTCCGCATGGCCGCGGCCGATCTCCTCCACCCGCGCGCCGATCAGCCCGTCCCGGTCGATCAGCGCGGCGGAGCAGTTCGCCGCCGACGTATCAAGGCCGAGGACGATCAGAGGATCTTGCCCGCTTCTTCAAAGCTGAAGCGCGGCGAGCGTTCGAACAGCTTGGTGTCGTCGCCATAGCCCAGATTGCAGATGAAATTGACGCGCCAGTCCTTCATTTCCGGATCGTTCGCGAAGAACTCCTTGTTCACCGCGTCCTTGTCGAAGCCCGACATCGGGCCGCAGTCCAGCCCCATCATGCGCGCGGCGATGATCAGATAAGCGCCCTGCAGCGAGGAATTGCGGAAGCCGTTATCGAAGCGGGCATCCTCGTCCTCGAACCATTCTTTCGCTTCCGGATTATGCGGGAAGAGCTGGGGAATCTTCTCATGGAAGTTCCAGTCCCAGGCGACGATTACCGTCCAGGGCGCATCGACGGTCTTGTCCTGGTTGGGCTCGATCAGGTGCGGCTTCAGGCGCTCCTTTGCCTCTTTGGAGCGCAGCCACAGGAAACGCGCCGGGCACTGATTGGCGCTGGTCGGGCCCAGCTTCAGCAGGTCATAGGTCGCCCGGATCAGGGTTTCCGGCACGTCCTCGTCCAGCCAGCCATTGCGGGTGCGGGCGTCGCGGAACGTCTGGTTCAGACAGGAATCGGAAAGCGGCTTGTTCACAGGCATGGCGTCTCCTCGAGAATAATTCTTGTTCCGGACAAATGAATGTCCTAGCGCGGCGGGCGTTCACAATGAAATATGCTGCGCGTGCGAGGCGCTGAGCCGCGCGCCCTGGGCTTGAGGGCTGGATATGGCGGATACATCGCCCGAGACAAGACATGACGCCATGACGATACGCGGCGTGCGGGCGGACGACGCCCCGGCCATCGCGGAAATCTATCGCCCGATTGTCGAGACGACCGTGATCTCTTTCGAACTGGTCCCGCCCGACGCGGGCGAGATCGCCCGCCGCATAGAAGCGACGCTGGAGGCGGGATACCCCTATCTGGTCGCCGAGCGGGACGGCGCGGTGACCGGCTATGCCTATGCCGCGCGTTTCCGGGGCCGCGCGGCCTATGACGGCACGGCGGAAACCTCCATCTATGTGCGGCGGGACGTGAAGCGCGGCGGGGTGGGGCGCGCGCTGATGACGGCGCTGGAGGACCGCTTGCGAGAGGCCGGCTATCGCATGATGGTGGCGGGGATGAGCGGCGAGGACGCCGAACCTTCCGTCCGCTTCCACGCCGCGCTCGGCTTCACGCTCACGGGCGAAATCCCCGCAGCCGGCGTAAAATTCGGCGCCGAACACAAGCTGACCTTCATGTGGAAACGGCTCTAGCCTCTCCCCGATATGTCCAATTTCGTTGTCATTTCAGGCTGCTCCGGCGGCGGCAAATCAAGCTTGACCGGCGCGCTCGCCCGCAAGGGCTACGCAACCGTCTCCGAACCGGGCCGGCGGATCGTGCAGCTGGAAATGCACCAGAGCGGCAACGCCCTCCCATGGATCGATCCCGAAGGCTTCGCAGAACGCCTCGTTGAAACCTCGCTGGCCGATTACAAGGCTGCGCCGAGGGGAACGGACTGGGTTTTCTTCGATCGCGGCCTTGTCGACGCCGCCGCCTATCGCG
>NZ_ASJA01000002.1 GCF_000412185.1 Euryhalocaulis caribicus | reverse complement strand
GTGTCGGACCCGCCGCCGCCATTGATGTTGTCGGCGCCCGCGCCGCCAACAATGAAGTCGTCGCCCACCCGGCCAACGATGCGGTCATCCCCGGCGCCGCCATAGAGGGTGTCGTTGCCGTCATAACCGGTCAGCAGGTCGTCGCCGCCCAGGCCGTCCAGCGTGACGTCCATGCCGTTATTGCCCTGTAGCACGTCATTGAAGGACGAGCCGATCACCAGGTCGAAATTGCGGATCACGTCGCCTTCGGCGTCGCCGCCGGTCTGCTCGCCGCCGCGCCACAGGCGCACATCGACCGCGGAGGCGGAGGATTCATAGCTGACCGTGTTGGATCCACCCTGGCCGTTCAGGAAGTCCGCGCCCGCGCCGCCAACGATGAAATCATCGCCGTCGCCGCCATAGAGCGCATCGTCGCCATTCTCGCCGGACAGGACGTCATCTCCGTCCAGGCCGTACAATGTGTCGCCGGCTGTCGACCCATAGAGGCCGTCATTGAAGTCCGTGCCGCTGAAGGACGGTATGCCGGCGTCATTGCCGCTGGCGAAGAGCGAAACATAGAGACCCTCGAGCGTGTCGCCCGGATCGCTCTGCGTGCCTTCCGCCGTGCCATCAAAGGGACCGCCGACATTGCTCAGATCGTTGCCCGACTGCGAGGCGCCGTCGACATTGCCCGAGAAGATGATGCCGTAGAGCACGTTGGAGACGGTATTCCCGTCCACCGAAACGCCGTCCGTGTCGATCACATAGATGGCGGCGGTGTTGCCGGTTTCGGCCACGCCCGTGATCGTGTTGCCGGAGACCGAGGTACCGTCCGCGGCGTTGTAGACCAGGATATAGCTGGACGACCAGTAATCGCCGGAACGCCCGATCTCGGACATCATGTTGTTGGTGATCTCGGCGAAAGCCTCGCCCGACACCTGGATGCCGTTCTGGGCCATGGCGTTGCCGCGGTCGATGAAGCCGTTGCCGGTAATGGTGTTGCCGTCGATTACGCCTTCCAGGCCGTCGCCGTCGAACACGATGGCGTTCTTCTGGAAGTCCGAAATGTCGTTGCCCTCGATATCGACCACGCGGACAACGCCGTCTTCGTTCAGGACGACCAGCGCATTACCGCGCTGATTGCCGGAAACCGACCCGTCATCGTTCAGTTCATCACGCGCGCCAAGCAGGGTATTGCCCTCGATCGAGCCCGAGGAATTGCCGAAATAGATGGCGTTGATGTCAGTCGTAGATCCTTCGCTCGTTACGTCGGCGGCGAGACCGCGCGCATCCACCTCGAAGCCCTGGATCGTGATGTTGGAGCTGTCCTCGACGGAAATTACCGCCGCGCGATCCTTGCTGTCGCCAGTGGAATCATTGATCAGCTCCGGATCGTCCGGCATCTCGATGACCGCGCCATCTGCGCCGATCAGCGTGATGTCCGCACGGCCGTCAATCTCGATCTGTTCGCGATAGACGCCCTCGCCGACATAGATCGTATCACCGTCAGCAGCCGCATCGATGGCCGCCTGGATGGACATGCCCTCCTCGACGAAGTACTCGCCCGCGCCGTTCGTGATGACATTGCCCTCGCCCGGGACCTGGCCGGCCGCTTCGGCGGCGTCTTCAAGGGTTTCATAGAAGCCCAGCTTGGCTTCGCCATTCACGAGTTGATATTCGCCGAGCGGCTCTGCCGTGGACAGGGTTACGGAGTCGACGGCGATGCCGCCTTCCACATCGATATTCGTGAACCATCCATAGCGATGACCTCCGACCTCGGTCTCGAAATCATCGTTATTGGTGCGGATTTCGGTGAACACCCAGTCGCCATTGGCGTCGTAGACGCTGAGGGCGACTTCCAGATTGCCGTCGGCGTTTTCGTAGAACTTCGTCTCGAACGTGTACCAGCCGGCAGTGTCGACCGACCCGTGATTACCGCTCTCCAGATTGGTCGGCGGTTCAAAATTGGTGTTGTTGCTGCCGCCGATCAGGATCGTTCCGGTGTCGGCGTCCTTGGCGACATGGAAGATGAAGTCCTGCAGATGGCCTTCCGACTGATTGCTTGAAGCGACGGACCAGTCGAAGCCTTCACCGTCGGCCCATGCCGTCGGGTCCAGATAGACCTTCATCTGAACATTGTAGCCATCGCCGAAATCGGAATCGTAGCCGTCGAAACGGGTGAACGGGCCGGTTACGCCGCCGGCTCCGCCGCTCTGCTCGAAAATGGCGTATTGTCCGCCATCGGCGGCCGTGATGCCGTTATCGCCGGAGTTGGCCAGCGTGATCGCGCCGGACCATGCGCCGGCTGCGGTATCGAACCCGGCCGCGTTGCCTTCGAAGCCCTGGCTGAAATGCACGTTGAAACCGGACTGATCCGGGCTGGCGGAATCCAGCTCGTACACGATGCCGTCATCAAAGCTGACGCCTTCCACGCTGTTCAGCGTGTCGGATCCGTTATCGCCATCGGCGGCGTTATTATCCGTGACGGTAAAGCTGCCGTCGCCGTTCTTCACGACGGAATAATCATCACGGGCGCCCGCAAAGTGAGCGACATCCTGGCCGGCGCCGCCATTGAGCGAATCGTTACCCAGACCGCCATAGAGGGCGTCATCGCCAGCGCCGCCATAGAGGGCGTCGTTACCTTCGCCGTCCTCGAACTCGCCGCCCGGCTTGTTGCCGCCGAACAGGCGGTCGTCGCCATCCTCGCCATAGAGGGTGTCGTTGCCGTCCTTGCCGTGCAGGGAGTCGTTGCCGGACGTCCCGGTGATGGTGCTGTCGACAACGTCCTGACCGGTTTTTTCGCCCTGGATTTCGGTATGGACGCCGGAGGTGTCGGGGAAAATGATCCCGAATACGGACGCGTCGAGGTCAGCGTCCTCAAAGCCGTCGAGATTGAAGAGCGGACCCCAGTTGCTTTCCGCCGCGCTGAGATCCAGCCCGGAGATGGACAGGCCGTCGATTTCGCTGAAATTGAAGAAGGCGATCGGGTTCTTGTGGTATTCGCCCGTCACGGTGACATCGGTCAGCGTAATGTTGCCGATATCCGGCGCATCGGCGCCCACCGGGTTTGCATTCCCCTCATTGACGATGAAGCCAATGATCTCGATCGCGTTGTCCGGACGCCCGGCCGGGCCGGCCACGCCGTCGGTCCCCTCGAACGTGACGTTGTCGAAGGTGGCGTCGCCGCTGAAGCCGAACAGCTTGATGTGGGCGGTGTTGCCCGAACCGGTTCCGTTGCCCGCGAACGTGGCGTTCATGACGACCAGCGCCGCCATGGTCGGCGTGCCGACCGGGTTGCCGTCGTCGCTGGCGTAGATGCCGCGGTTCGTGAACCCGTCAATCGCGCCGTTGGTGAAGCTGAGCGTGCCGACATTGGCGCCTTCCGCGACATCGATGCCGATGCCGGCCGAACCATTGCCGTCCAGATTGATGCCGTCGAAGCTGATGTCGCCATCGACGCCCGCGGTAATGGTGACCGCCGTGCCGGAGGCCGGTTCGATCGATACGCCGCCCGAGCCAGTGAAGGTGAGCGCCTTGTCGATCGTCAGGTTTTCGGCATAGACGCCGTCCTCGATCTGGATCGTGTCGCCGTCGGACGCCGCGTCGATGGCGGCCTGAATGGACATGCCATTGGCGACGATGAAGGTCGTTCCGGTTTCGGCGTCGACATCGCCCGGCGTGGCGTCAGTGGTGATAACCGAGGCGTGGGCGACATTGTCGGACGCGCCATTGGTCAGGCTGGTGGCAAAGGCGGCCGCCTCTGCCTGGTCGCCGAAGAAGAAGGTGAAGTCGTCGCTGCGGCCGTCGATTCCGTCGCGCCACTCGCTGTTCTCGACCTTGAAAACCGTGCCCGGGAAGATGCCGGAGAGGTCGATGTCCTCGACCGCGGTTCCGTTCTCCTCATCGGCGTAAATGCCGATCGCTTCGGTTGCGCTGTAGGAGCCGGAGAAGGTGACGTTATTGGTGCCGCCCTCCCAGACATTGCCGGCGGAATAGAGCCCGATCGAGCCCCAGTTATTGTCGGTGGTCGTGATGTCGGTCAGCGTGATGCCCGTGGAGTCGCTGAGCGCGATGCCCACGCCCGACGTGCCCTGGCCATCGGCCGTCACGTTGGTGAGAGAGGAATCGTCGACGCCGTTGAAGTCGATCTCGCTGCGGCCCGCGCCTTGCACCGTGACGTCTTCCATCGAGAAGCCGATCAGCGCATCGGTCGGGTCGCCGCTATCATCGGCCTGAACCTTCACGCCGTAATGGGTGGTGTTGCTGGCGTCGACGGTCAGATCCTCGATCGAGGCGTTATCGCCGGTGACCAGAATGCCCCAGGACCCGGAATGGGTCTCGATCGTGGTCGCGCCCTCGCCCGACCCCAGAAGGGCGACGCCCTTGTCCAGGGTAAGCTGCGAAGTCAGCGTGTACGTGCCCGGTCCCAGAACGACGGAGTCGCCGTCAGAGGCGGCGTCGATGGCGTCCTGAATGCTGCCGAATGTCGTAACACCGGAATCGCTGACCAGATGGATCTCACCGTCCATCGGATTGGCGCCATTGCGCGACAGGTCCAGCAGAGACGGATCAATGCCGTGGGCGATGTCCCAGGCGATGGCCTGTCCGAAGGCTTCGTTATTGGACGACCCGCTGAAATACGGGCGGTCGCCCCATTCCTGCCCGTCCGCGCTGCGCGGTTCGGCCACCAGGTCGCCAATGCCGTCGCCGGTTACGTCAACATTGTTGGCCGGGTTGCTGGACGAGCTCTCGAAACGATCCTCTATCGCGCCATTCAGCAGATTGCCCAGAATATTGTCGTGATAGGACTGTCCCGGGGCCGGTTCGCCGCCACGGTCCTTGGCGATATCAAGGATCGGCTCGCCGCCAGCCTGCAGGTAATCCAGATAGGCTTCCGCGAGCGCCACGAATATCAGGTTCACGGCCAGCGCCAACTCGCCAGCCGTACCGCCATCTTCTGGCAGGCTAGAAAGGATGTGCGCATATTCGGGGAACTGCGCCAGTACGGAGTCAAAATCGGCGCTGCTCGTATCAACTACAGTTTCATCCTGATAGTTGCCGCCGGCGCCCGCAATCGCCGGGAACGTGACATAGGCCGCGTCAAGTTCCTGCCAGACGTCGATGAAGTCCTGTGCCGTCGTGAAAGCCATGTTTTGATCCCCCCAGTGCGCCCAAAGGCGCGCTGCGCGCGAATTACTTCACACGCAGCCGTTGACAATTAGGGCGAATCAGTCCCCCAAACGATAAAAGAGTCAATACTTTGTTAATTGTTTTTTTACGACATTTTTTAAGTCGCGGATTTTTTTGATAAATTTTCATCTTGTGGCACAGGTGCGCCCGTTCGGCTCTGCAATAAAGCGGGGTTGGGAATTTTCTTTCACATTCCGGGCATGCGGCTGAAAACTCTTCCTCCAAGCTCTCGCCGGGCGCTTTATTTAAGCGCAGAAAAGCAAAACTTGACCCAGTCCTTGAAGCCGACGCGGACCGGCGCCCGGCTGCAAGTCAGTTTTCGTAATATTTGGAGTAGTATTTGTAATAGGACCCGCCATAGCCGGATCCGTATCCGTAACGGCCCTCCGCCGACAGGTTGACCTGCGTCAGGGCCGCCCCCGCGACCGGCGCATCCACGTGGGCCAGCGCATCCAGAGCGGCCTTGACCACGGCGCGCGGCGTCTTGCGCCAGCGGGCAAGAAGCACCACCGCGTCCACCGCCGTGGACAGGATGCGGGTTTCGGCAACCGCCATGGCGGGCGCGGTGTCCAGAATTACAAATTCGTACCGCTCCCGGACCGCCTGCAGGAGTTCGCGCATGTCACGCCGCCCGAAAACATCGGAGGCGCTGCGGTCTTCCCCGGTCAGGGGCAGGATATCCAGCCCCGAAGCCTGTTCGCGCGTAATGGCGTCATCCAGTGTTGCGCGGCCGTCCAGAACCTCCAGCAGCCCCGCCCGCGGCGTAAGCCCCGCGGTGCGCGTCAGCATGGAGCGGCGAAGATCGGCGTCGATGACAAGGGTGCGCGAGCCCAGCTTGGCGGACACCCGGCCCAGAGCCAGGCTGGTCGCGGTCTTGCCTTCGCGCGGCACGGCGGAGGTGATAGCGACCACCTTCACATCGCCATGCCCGCGCCCGAACAGCACGGCCGCCCGCAAGGCGCGCAGCGATTCCGCATAGCTGGACAGGGGCTTGTCGAGCGCATAGCCCGCCGCGTTATCGCGGGAGGCATAGGCCCGCGGCACGCCCGGAATCAGCGCCAGGGCCGGCAAGCCCAGCTCCCGCTCCATGTCTGCCTTGGTCGCCAGGCCCTGATCGAAGGTTTCGGCCACGAAAACCGCGCCCGATCCCGCGACCAGCGCCAGCATCAAGCCCAGCGCCAGGTTCATCGGCAGGTTCGGCGCGCTGGCTTCGGCCGGGATGCTGGCGCGCGAAATGATGCGGGCGTCGGCCTCCTGCAGGGATTGCTGCTCGCTGGTCTGGCGGAACCGGGTGAGGAAGGACTCGTAGAGCGCGCGGCTGGCTTCGGCGTCGCGCTCCAGCTCCCGCAGGCGGACCAGCTCTGAATTGTTCTGGACCATTTCACCGCGAAGCCGGCCAATGCTGCCCTCCATGGAGGCCACGCGCTGGCGGGCGACATCCACTTCATTGCTGAGAGAGGTGACGATGCGCTCCGCCTCGCGCTCGATCTCGGCCTCGATATCGGCCAGCTCGCGCCGGACTTTCAGCATTTCAGGGTGGCGTTCGCCATAGCGGCTGGAAAGCTCCGCCTGACGGCGCACCACCTCGGCGCGCTGGGACCGTAATTCGCGAATGACGTCGGAGCTGAGGGCCTCCGAGATTTCCTGGTTGCTGCCGCCCGACGAAACCAGATTGCGCACCGCGCCCAGCCGCGCCTGTTTCTCGGCCAGATCGGCGCGCTGCAGGATAATCTGGGCGTTGAGGTCGGCCACCTGGCGTTCCGTCAATGTCTCGCCTTCGGCGTTCAGGAGGCCGGCTTCGGCGCGATAGGTTTCCACCGCCTGCTCCCGCGCATTCACTTCCTCGCGCAGATCGGCGAGACGCCCCTCAAGCCACTCATTGGCGGTGCGCGTTGCGTCGAATTTCGCTTCGAGCTGCTCCACGAGATATTTATCGGCATAAGCGTTGGCGATAGCCGCCGCCTTTTGCGGCGACTCCGATGTCGCCGCCACGTCGATGACAAAGGTCAGGCCTTCGCGGCGGACCGAAAGCGCGCGCTGCAGGCTTTCAATCGTCTCCGCGCGGTGCAGATCCGCTTCATCCGCGGGCGAGAGAGAACGTGACGGACCGCCCGGCGATATTGCGGCGAACAGGCCGCCGAAGAATCCCCCCACGGCGCCCGCTGCGCGCGCCACGCCTTCCGGGTCGCGCAGCGCCGGGTTGAATTCCGGATCGGCCATCAGGTTCAGCTCGTCAATAACCCGGTTTGCCAGCGCGCGCGAACGCAGGATCTCGACCTCCGTATCGACGACCGCCGAATCCGGCGGAAGGCCGGACACAACGGCTTGCAGGTCAACGACTTCACGGTCGCGCGGATCGAGCATGACCTGCGCGCTGGCGGTATATTGCGGCGTCATCTGGAAGGTGACGACGATGATGGCGAGAAGCACCAGCGCGGCGATCGCGAAGAACAGGGCCAGGCGGCGGCGAAAGGCGAGCCACAAACCCCGGAGATCGAATATCTCGCCGGACGCGTCAGGCGCAGGCCGGCTTCGCGCGGGGCGGTCCAGCCGGTCGAAAGGTTTGAACTCGTTCATCGTCTAAGGGTCTTGTTCCGTTCGGCGGGCGCGCCTCCTCCAGATGCAAAAAAGGCGCCCGGCACGGTCTAGCGCGCCAGGGTCAGTTCAACCCCGATGCGGTTTATCGCGTAGTCCTGGCCCTGGAACGCGCCGCTGCTGTCCAGCTCCATATACTGGTAATAAGGGCTCAGGCCGACGCTCCGGTTGATCATCCAGGTCGCTTCAAGACCCGCGCCGGTGCGCTCGTCATTGCGGTCGATCCCCTCATAATCGTCGTCGGAATAGGTCAGTTCGGCCGACAGGATCAGATTGCGCAGCAATTCATGGTCGATCCGGGCGCTGGCCGCGGAAGAGACATAGGCGGGGGAGCCGGCCACGCCGGAATCCTCGACATCGCGCGCCGCGGTGAAGCCTATGGTGGTCAGCTGAGAGGGAAACCACTCGACCCCGGCGCGGACATCAAACCCGTCGACGGAATCGAAGGCGGGGTCGTCGAATTCCTGTTCAAACCAGCCGATCGCCACCTCGCCCCGCATGACGCGCGTGATGTCGAAATTCGCGCCCGCCAGGATCTCCACGCCGTCAGAATCGCGCGTGATCGGCGTGACCGGCGGTTCGCGGCCATAGTCGCGGGTATTGAACGCCGCCTCCGCGAACAGCGCCGTGGCCGGGCTTATGGCGTAGTCGCCGCGCGCGGAAACATCGATCTGGTCGCGATCACGGTCATCCTGTTCCAGAACCGCGCCGCCAGGGGTGACGCCGTCCTCAAAATCAAAGGCGCGCCAGTCCAGCCGCGTGGAAAGCGCCAGCCGGTTAAACGCCGTCGAGGCCGTACCGTAGAGATTGGCGACCTCATACTCGATCGGCTCCACCGCGGTGGCCGGCGACGCGGAGGACGTGCGCGATTCATGGTCTGACAGATAGGAGGCGCCGCCTCCGATTTCCGTCTCGCTGGCGAAATCCAGAACGCCGTCCGCGCCGATATAGCCGCCGAACGTATCTTCGTCGCTGTCCTCGAAGACGGTGCGATGCTCCACCCAGGCCGAAACGGCCAGTTCATGCCGGGACCATCCGGATTCAATCGAAACTTCCGGCCGCAGGGTCAGGATGCCGCTTTCCGCCTCGTTCGCGTCCGTGGCGTAGATATTGTCGTCATATTCCAGCCCGGCCGTCAGCGAGGGATAGATGGTCAGGCCGCCGGACCGCACGCCCACGGCGTCATATTCCGGACGCGCGCGCTCCTGCACGCTGACATTGCGGTCCCGCTCAAATGCGCCTGAGCCCTGGGCCACGGCCTGCCCGGCGGGCGTCAAAAGAGCGGCTGCCGCGACCAGGGCGGCGCAAGGGGTCATACTGGCTGTCATGATTCCACACTCATTCCGTTGGAAACCGCGCGCCGCGATCAAGCAGGCAGGCGGTCTCTAGCCGCCCGTGTCGTAGTCCGATCCGCCATCGCCGCCGCCGGGCGGGGGCGGCGTGGGCGCGCCGCCATCGCCGCCGCCGGCGCCCGTCGCCACTTCGCCGGTCGCCTGGATCTGCGCGCGGACAAGCTCGACCGCCTGATCGGCGGCGGAGCCTTCGATCAGCGCGTCCTGAACCAACGCCAGCGCCTCCAGCGCCTCGTCCGCCGTTGCGCCGGACAAAGCCAGCACCCGGTTGATTTCGGCTGCGATCTGTTCGGGCGTGGACGTTTCCGGCATCGCCGCCATGGCGTCGATGATCTCGGTCGCCAGCGACGCCGGATCGACCTGCATCATGGCCGCCAGGCTGGCCGCGCCCGCAGGGGATACAGCCATGGCCGGCGTCAGAGCCAGACAGAGTCCGGTGAGAACAGTTTTTCGGAACATGCGTCCCTCCCCCGAAAAATAACCCGCAAATGCTGCAAGTTAATAAATTCTAAAGCACGCTAGTGTCTTGGAGCGACTGGCTCAAGACAAGAATTCGCCGGCTAGTTTGAATTTTTGGTGGCGCCGCGACTCTGTCACGACAAATTCTCGCAAGAGAATCTGGATGAACGCGGCCGATTACAGGGATCAGAAAAAGCGTTCCGGAATGCGAATTGTGTCGCCTGGTTGTATCCGCGTTTCGGGGGTCAGCTGATACTCGCGTTCGCCGTCCGCACCGCCTCGCTTTATGAAAACCCGCTTGGAATCAGCGCGGTAGGAGAACCCCTCGGCGGTCGCCACGGCATTCAGCACCGTCAGACCCTCGCGATAGGGATACTCGCCCGGCGTGTTGACTTCGCCGAGGATGAAATAGGGCCGGTAATTAAGAACCTCGACGCTGACGCGCGGGTCATTGAGATAGCCATTGGCGAGTTTCTGTTCGACCGCTTCCTGGAACTGGACAAGCGTCAGTCCTTCCGCTTCCACATCGCCGATCAGGGGAAGGGCGACGGTTCCCGCGCCTCCGACCATGAATTCGCCCGACAATTCTTCTTCATCGAAAACGATCAGGCGCAGCTCGTCACCCGCGCCAAGCCGATAGCGCACCTCGTCGCGGGTTGCGCCGGAATCGGCTCCAGGCTGGGCGGAGGGCGTCGTCGCGCAGGCCGCGATGACAGCCGCCGCAAAAGTGGCCGCCAGAAGTTTCAACATGAATTTCATGACGTTCGCCCCGTTTCCGTTCCCGGCGCACCTTAGCCGCCTCTGTATTGCAAGCTCAAGACGGATCAAGGCCCGGAGAAACGGCTTGAATGATTTCCACGGAATCTGATTCCAGCCGGGCGGCGGTCAGGCGGCCCGTTATATAGGCGCCGGTGTCCAGCGACAGCCGGCGATGGTCGCGATAGGCGGTTTCATGCGGCGTATGACCATGAACCACGACCCTTTCCAGCGGCCGGTCATCGTCCAGAAAATCGTTGCGGATCCGTAAAAGATCGTCTTCCGCCTGTTCATTCAGCGGCGCGCCGGGCCGCACTCCGGCATGCACGAAGAAATAACCGCCCAGCGCCTCGCTGAGGGTCAGCGCCTCGCAGAACCGCCGGTGAGCGTCGGGAAACGCCTCGCGGAATTGCGCCCGGGTTTCCTCCCAGACGTCCGGTTCGTCGCGGAGCGGGGCGGACACGCCGTAGGATTGCAGGGTTTCGGCGCCGCCGAACTGCGCCCATTGCGGCCCCCAGCGCGCATCATCGAGAAACCCCAGCAAGGCCGCTTCGTGATTGCCTTTCAGGAACACCGCGCTTCGCTCTCGGGACAGGGCGATCAGCCGGTCGATCACGGCCCGGGAATCGGGGCCCCGGTCGACATAATCGCCCAGGAAAATATAGCGGCGCGTCTCTGGCGGCTCTTCCCGCGCCTCGATCTGTTCCAGTAGAGTGCGCAACAGATCGTCACGGCCATGAATGTCGCCCACCGCATAGACGGTCAGACCGTCGGGAATGACGGGCTGGCTGGACCGGGAGCGGAAGAACTTGAACATCGCGGTTTCTTTATGCCCGAACTGGTAACAATTTTTCCACGCCGTCTGGCTGGGCCGCGTGCGTTCGTTTGCGCGGCGGCGCTGCTGGGCGCGGCTTTGGCCGGCGCGCTGGCCGCTCTGGAAACCCGCGCCAGCCTGCTCCATGGCGCGCCGCCCGTCGAGAGGGTCCCCGCAAATCCGCCCTGGCTCCATACAGCGTCCCTCACCGATATTCTGGCGGACAGGGCGGCGCGGGGGGCCGGGGATCGCGAAGGCGCCGCCAGTCTGTCCATGGCCACGCTGCGCCGGTGCCCAACCGACGCCGGCGCCTGGGCGCGACTGGCGTATCTGGAACGTGAGGCAAATGGCATGAGCGAGGATGCGGCGCTGTATCTGGAGCGGTCTTTCCTGAGCGCGCCCTTCGGCGATGCCGGACTTCGGCGCTGGCGGATCGGCTTCACGCTGGAAAACTGGATGGCGGTTCACCCCGACACGCGACTTGCGGCGCAGAGAAGTCTGGAGGCGGAGCTGCTTACGCCGCGCGGGCGCCGCTGGTTCAGGGGCTACGCCGAGGACATCTCCAACCCGCAAGGCCGAGCCGCCGCCGGGGCGTTTCTCTCCGCCGCTCCGGACTAGCCGCGCACGCGACCCGGCGGACTTTCGCGCCTTCGGGACAATCCCGCACCAAGGCCCAGAAAGATCGCCCACATGGCGGCGATGGACGGAACCTGAAGGGCATAATCCACCGCGCCATGCATCAGGATGAGCGCCGACGCGCCCATCACCGCGCCAAGCCATATACGCGGCCCTTGACGCATCAGGCTGCCGCGCGCAACCCGGTAAAGAACAATCGCCACCGCCCCGAACATCGGCAGGGAGAGCGCCAGACCGCCCTCTTCCAGCCATTGCAGGTAAACATTATGGGCCGCGCCCAGCGTATGAAGCGCCTGGTAGTTCTGGCGAGTCTGGATCATGTCGTTTACGGCATTGAACGCGCCGAGGCCGTAACCCCAGAATGGCGCGTCCAGAAAAGCGCGCCAGTGCGCGGAAAATGCCGTGGCGCGGCTTTCAGCGCCGGGCGCGAGATCGGCAAAACGCGCAGATGTCAGGTCCCCCGATACAATCCAGACGCCAGCCAGAAAGAACAGAAGCAAGGCAAACGGACCCGCCGCGCGCCAGCGCCTTTCCCGGTCTGTCAGGCCTGCCAGCAGAAGCACCAGCAGACCCGCGCCGGCGGAGAGAAGGCCGCCGCGCGAGGCGGTCAGCGCTAGACAGGTCAGGGAAAGCAGCAACAGGGCAATGGGAAACCCGGCCCGCTTCAGAAAATACTCCAGCCGCGCCACCTGGTTTGGAAAGGCGCGCGGCGCGCGTTCGCCAACCAGCATCAATCGCGCCGCCGCCATCAGCATGAAAACGCCAAAAACGCTTGCGGCGTTATTGGCGGACAGGAAGCTGGCATGGAGGCGTCCCGCGCGCGCCGCGCCAAAGGCGCTGAGTCCAAGCTGATCCGTACAGAAGCCGATAAAGGCCAGCGCGCTGTAAACGGCCGCAAAATACAGGAACATCTGAAAGAAACGGGCGCTGCTGCGCTGACCGGCCCCGATGACGGCGCCGCTCAGGAAGGCGGCGCCCAGCGCCGCCAGCTTGATCAATTCCCGTACTGTCGCATCACGGTCCAGCGTGATCGCGCCGCCATCGCCCAACCAGTCCCAGGCCGGATGCGCCGCCCCGGGCCACGGTCCCGCCAGCTGAAGGCAGCCCCCTGCAGCGACTACGAGCAGCAGCAAGCCCGGAACACGGCCCTGACGCAAAGCGTGCCTCAGACGGTCCGGCCGCGCGGTGGCGGCGCAAACGGCGCACACCGCGAAGAGCGCCGCTGAGAACCATAGCGCCAGCGCCGCGCTGTTCGCTCCATAGGCAAGATGCCCCCCGAAAAGGAGCGCCAGTAAAATCAGGCTGATTGATCGCGCGTCGGTGAAATTTCCGCCCGTTCCTGCGCCGCCTTTATTCGAATTCGGGTTCAGGCGCATTCCTGTGTGACCCCGATTTCAGGAAGCCGCTAATCGCCGGGAAATCATCTCGCTAATATTTCCAAAGTCCATTTCCCCGCCCCGATTGCGTCTTTTCAGACGACCCCGGGGCGGAGATTAGCATCAAACCTGCATTTGAGAAGCGGAGACAGGTCTAGCGGAACAAGAGCACCGGTATCTTGCAGGATCGCACCATTTCCGCGGTGGTCGAGCCGATGATCAGGTTACGGATGCGCGAATGTCCGTAGGCGCCCATGACCAGCAGATCCGCCCCGCCACCTTCCACGATCTCGCCGATCAGTCTTTCCGGCTGGCCGGAGACGATTTCGGTTTCCGCCTCCCGCCCCGAGTCCGCAAAGCGGGATTTCGCATCGTCCAGGGCCTTGCGGTTCTCTGCGGATTCCGGCCCCGCCATGAGAAGGCGGATCGCGAGCCCTTCGAACAGCGGGCTGGACGCGACCATTTCCACGGCCTTGCGGCTGCTGGCCCCGCCATCATAAGCAATCAGAACCCGTTTGACCGGCTTGTATTCGCGCGAAGCGACGAAGACCGGCTTCTGGCTGGCCCGGACGATCCGCTCCAGATTGGAGCCGAGATGGCCCTTGGCGAAATCGGCGCCCTCGCCGCGCTTGCCAATCACGATAACGCGGGCGTCGGGTTCGAATTTCTCCATCGTCTCCAGCAGGTCGCCAAAGCGCAACTTGACGGCGATATCGTGGACCCCCGCCGCTTCCAGCGCCGCCTCGCCATCCTCAAGGATCGCCCAGCCGCGCTGTTGCGCCAGCTTGGCGCGCTGCGCGTCCAGCTCGCCAAGCTCGGCCAGCAGGGAGGACCGGGCGCCCAGCCCGACGCTGCCGCTGAGATTGGCGGGAGCGCTTTCGGTCTCGCGCCTTCCCAGAATATGAAGGAGATCGACCCCGGCTCCGGTGCGTTCGGCGATCCATGCGGAGTAGTCACAGACGCTCTTTGCGTAGAGGGAGCCGTCGATGAGTGCGATAATCCTGCTCATGATAATCCCCTAATGCCCCATCAGCCGGTCGAGCGCGCCGGGTTTGTCATGGATGGCCAGCCGGTCGACAATGGTTTCGCTGGCCTCGTTCAGGCCCACGATATCCACCTCCGCGCCCTCCCGGCGGAATTTCAGCACCGCCATGTCCAGCGCCGATACGCTGGAAATATCCCAGATATGGGCGCGGCTGACATCGATGGTCACACGCTCCAGCGCCTCCTTGAAGTCGAAAGACTCCGTGAATTGCGAAGCCGAGGCGAAGAAGACCTGTCCTTCAACCACATAGGTGCGTGAGCGGCCGTCTTGCGACAGGGTTGAGGTGACACGGAAAATCTGCGCGATCTTCCAGGCGAAGAAGATGCCCGAAAGCAGCACGCCGACCAGCACCCCGATGGCTAGGTTGTGCGTGAATACAACGCAGACCACCGTCGCCAGCATCACCGCAGAGGAGCTGCGCGGATGATGGCGCAGATCCTTGATCGAGGACCAGCTGAACGTGCCGATGGAGACCATGATCATGATGGCGACCAGCGCCGCCATGGGAATCTGTTTCACCCAGTCGCCCAGCACGACGATCAGGAAGATCAGGAAGGCGCCCGCGCAGAACGCCGAAAGCCGTCCGCGGCCGCCAGATTTCACATTGATCATGGACTGGCCAATCATCGCGCAGCCCGCCATGCCGCCGATAAAGCCCGTGGCCGTGTTGGCGACGCCCTGGCCGATACATTCCCGGTTCTTGTTGCTGGACGTGTCGGTCAGCTCATCGACGAGGGACGCCGTCATCAATGACTCCAGCAAGCCGACAGCGGCCACCGCCGCCGAATAGGGCAGGATGATGCGCAGGGTTTCCAGGTTCAGCGGAATGTCGGGGATCAGGAAAACCGGCAGCGTGTCCGGCAGCTCGCCCATATCGCCCACGGTGCGCAGATCAAACCCGAAATACATCGCGACCCCGGTCAGAATGACGATACAGACCAGCGGCGACGGTATCGCCCGGGTCAGGCGCGGGAACAGATAGATGATCGCCAGACCGGCGGCGACCATCACATAGGTCAGCCAGGGTACGCCGATAAGTTCCGGCAGTTGCGCCATGAAGATCAGGATGGCCAGCGCGTTCACAAACCCGGTCATCACCGAGCGCGAGACGAACCGCATCAGATCGCCCAGCCGCAACAGCCCCGCGCCGATCTGTAGCAACCCGGCCAGCACCGTCGCGGCCAGCAGATATTGCAGCCCGTAATCCTTCACCAGCGTCACCATCAGAACCGCCGTGGCGGCGGTGGCGGCGGAGATCATGCCGGGCCGTCCACCGGTAAAGGCGATGATCACGGCGATGGAGAAGGAGGCATAAAGCCCGATCTTCGGATCGACGCCCGCAATGATCGAAAACGCGATGGCTTCGGGGATCAGCGCCAGCGCGACCACGAGGCCGGACAACACATCGCGGCGGATATTGCCGAACCATTCGGCCCGGTAAGTCTGGAGATTGAACATGGCGTTTTCATACAGCCACGCCGTCCGCGGACCGGTTTCGGCGATACGCAGCGGGCATGGATGGGTCTTTTAGAGTTGTCCGGCGGATTGGCGGCCGGAATAGCCAGCCGGGGTCTCACCGGCTCCAAGCGGTTGCCGGGTGTCTAGCGCCGGTTATTGTGCAACGCAACAAAGAAGCTGTCAGAGGGTGCGGCCCGCCGCGCGATCAGGCCGCCGCATCGCCGCGGCGGCTGATTTCGTCCCGCAGTTCACGCTTCAACACCTTGCCGATGGGGTTGCGGGGCAGGGCGTCAAAAAACTCCAGCCGTTCGATCTGCTTATAGACGGCGATCTGCCACTCCGACCGCAGATAGGCGTTCAATGCGTCCTTGTCCGGCGGCTTATCCGCCGCCACGACGCAGGCGCAAATCCGTTCGCCCATGACCGGATCCGGGGCGCCGATAATTGCGGCCTCGGTCACGGCCGGATGCGCGTTCAGATATCCTTCCACCTCCTCGCAGGAGATATTCATGCCGCCGCGCACGACGATATCCTTGCAGCGCCCGACAAAGCGGAAATATTTATCGTCCGGTCCATCGATCTCGAACAGGTCTCCGGTTCGGAACCAGCCATCCTTGTCAAAGGCGGCCTCGGTCAGCTCTGGCGCCTCCCAGTAGCCTGAAAAGACGGTCGGACCGCGGGTCAACAGCTCGCCCGGGCGGCCCGGACCGGTGACTTCCTCCCCCGTGTCCGGGTCCACAAGACGGCACTCCAGCGCCTGCCCGAATATGTGCTTCCAGTCGAACCGCCGATCGCCGAAGCGGGGAAAATACACCGCCCGCTCCGCCGGATCGGGGACATCTAGACAGCTCGAGACAAGGCCCGCGCCCTCGTTCGACCCGTAGTTATTATTGAGGTCGACGCCGTAATCGTCCCGCCAAGTGCGGACCATCCATTCGGAGAGCGGGGCGGAGCCTGACCCGAGGCCCGCCAGCCGGCGAAAATCGATGCCGGCCAGTTTTTCACGCTCATTGAGCAGGCGATTGAGAACCGCGGGCGCGGTGACCGTGTAATCGATTTCCTCATCACGCAGCTGGGACAGGAACAGGTCCAGGTCGAACGGGTGATGGAGCACCATCGCCCCGCCCAGCCGCAACCAGAGCACGATACCGCTGCCCACGCCGCTCATATTCACCATCGGGAAGGGGACCAGCATCCGCGTTCCCGGCTGCAGCTCCACCGCCGAAATCTGGAATTCGGCGATCAGCCGCCATTCATTGTGATTGCGCGGCACGCCTTTCGGCACCGCTTCGGTCCCCGAAGTCCAGCATATCGTCGCCACGTCATGCGCGGTCATGGCGGCCGATTCCGCCGCCTCGCGGGCCTGGACGATGTCGGCGTCACGGATACGGGCGAGCGCACCGCCAATATCGACCGTGTCGTCATCATCCCCGGCGTCGAACGCCAGCAAGGTTTCGACAGAGGGGCTGACCGCTTTCACGCCGCGCATCAAGGCCAGATGGTCCCGGCCCAGAATATTCCGCGCCGTCAGAATGGCCTTGGCGCCTGTTTTCTCCGCGGCGAACCGGGCCTCTTTCTCGCGATGCTGCACCGGAAGCGGGGTGACAATGATCCCCAGCCGCCAGGCGGCCAGATATATCGCGACATATTCGACAATATTGGGCAGCTGGGTGAGCAGGACATCGTCCTTCTTCAGTCCTACCCGGTTCAGCAGGGCGGCAAAGCGCCATGCCTCATCGCTCACCTCGGCCCAGGTCAGGCGGCGTGGCGCGCCGCTCATCAGTCTTTCGCGATTGGGCGCATCGACAAGGGCTTCCCGGTCCGGGGTCTGCGCGGCCTGCTCGTCAAGCAGGTCTGTGAGGCGGACTTCCGTCCACCACCCCGCTTCCTTGTTGCGCCGGATAGCGTCTTCAGAGACGACAATCATTGCGCGCCTTTCTAGATTGTGCCGTCGGCCAGCCAGGCTTCCGCCATGGCCCGGGCGCGGCGGCCGATGGGAACAGCGGTTTCGCCATAAAGGTGACCGTTATCGGATACGGCCATTCCATTCCGCGCGCGCCAGCCGACCCCGTAATTCACCGCAGCATAACGATAGAGATTGAACAGGATCATGAATTCCAGATTCGGGAATTCCTTCAGTCCCATATCCTCGCAATACCAGTCGATCACCGTTTCCATGTCCGGCACGCCGGTTATGGCGGGATCATTGTCGCGCAAATGGCCTTGCGGGTTTGGCGGCATGTAATAGGGGACGGTCAGAATGCCGGCATCGGCATAGACATCGCCCAGGGTCGACATTTCCCAGTCCAGAAGCGCCACCACTTTTGGCTCCGTCGGGTGCAGCACGACATTGCCCATGCGCACATCGCCATGAACCAGACCCGTGCGCGTCTGTTCGGGAACGCGCTCAAGCAGGGCCTCCTGCAGCCAGTCGAGATCCGCAATACCTTCCGGGCAATATTCGGAGAACAGCTTGCGGTGCAGTTTCAGCTGGCGCGCGACATAGGAATCCGTCGTGCCAAAACCCTCCAGCCCCGCGGCCCGCCAGTCCACCGCGTGGAGCCGGGCGTAAGCCTGAACATAGCTGCGATAGATCGCGGCGCGCTCCTCCGCCGAGAATCCGGGCAGGCGGTTATCATCCTCGATCCGCCCCTCGATGAATTCCATCAGATAGAATTCGCCGCCCAGAACGGCGGCGTCTTCACAATAGTGATAGACCGCCGGAACCGGCGTGTCGGTAGGGCCCAGCGCGGCCAGCACGCGATATTCGCGCGCCACGTCATGCGCCCAGCGCGGCGCGCCTTCGGGCCGCATCCGGAGTATGACCGGGCCTGAACCGGTGTCGACGCGAAAGGTCGGGTTGGACTGTCCGCCCTTCATCTGTTCGATTTTCTCGATCCGCGACCAGTCCGGGGCGGCGTCGGTCAGATAGCTGGCGAGCCTGTCTCTATCGATTGAAGTTTCGCCCATCTCAGGCGGCCTTCTTGCGGGCCCGGACCAGAACGCCGGTGTCGAACTGTTCTCGCCACTCGGCGATCTTGCCGCCTTCGGTCCGCACCATCGCCATGCACGGGAGCGAGACGCGCTTGCCCTCCCAGCCGCCGGCCGTGCCGGTCATTGAGATCGTGTAGGCAATGACGGCGCGGTCGTCCGCCGAAAAGGCGTCGTCGACAACATAATCCAGATCCTTCCAGTTCTGGCGGATGATCTGGATATGCTCCTTTACGCCGTCGGGCGTAGTGGTTTCTCCGTATGGGTCGATCGTACGGAATGTGTCGGCGAAAGCGGCGAGATAGCCGTCCTCGTCCATCGCCTTCCAGGCATCCAGAAGCGCCGTGGCCGCGGGGTCGATATCGTGCATGACATGTCTCCATCGCGCCCGCGATCTTCCGCCGCCTTGCGCATTCCCTATCGGAGCAAAACGGTATGAAGGGATGGTGGGTATGTCAATGCAAGTCACGTTGACCGCAGTCACTGGATGGGCTTCCCGCGACGGCCTGGCGAATAGACAACAAAAAACGCCGGCGGCGACCGGCGTCTGGATACGATGTCTGGATATATAAAGGAAAAATGGAGCGGGCGATGAGATTCGAACTCACGACCCCAACCTTGGCAAGGTTGTGCTCTACCCCTGAGCTACGCCCGCTTAAAGCGCTGTCCGGACACGGGGCCCGGACGGGTCGTCAAGAAGGACCGGCATAAAGCGCGTTTGCCGCCCTGTTTCAAGAGGGTTTCTGCATACAGGGTCGCGCCGGCGCGCGGCGGCCGGACCGCCGCCCGCTATTTCCGGGGTTTGGGCGTTTGCAAACGGCGCTTTGTGCGGTGTGATTTCTCGTCGGCCTGCGCCTTCGAGGGCGATTGTCCCTTTATGTAGAAATTCTGCCAGGCCTGCTGCAGGCTTTCGTCGCCCTTGAGCGATTGATTGAATTCGTGGCGGGATCGGGTCCAGGCGTTGAATTCGTCGCGCAGCTCCGGATTGTCGTGGATCGACTTCATCTCCGGGGTCACGTCTTCCAGCTTGTTGTGCTCCATCAGGGTCAGGAAGGCGAAGGGTTCGTCCTTTTCGAACACAATTTCTCCCGGGCGGGTCATTTTCCAGTTCATGGTGAACGGGAAGGGCAGCCAGTCCGTCTCCACCAGTCCGGTCAGCGGATAGATGCCGTCCTTGGGCTGGTTCGGCGGCCCGGTGACCCACAGCGCCACGCCCGGCGGCGTGCGGAACAGATAACCGGGGATGAAAGTGACCACGCCTTCGCCGAAATGCGACTGGGCGAACATGTTCACCGGCACGTGCGGGTCATAGCCGTAAACCTTGATGGCTTTTTCGCCCTGCTTTCCGTCCCACACGATTTTCACCTCCGCCGGGCAGCGCAGCTCCCATCCGGTGGAGTTGGCCATGGAAAGCGGCAGACAGCGATAGGCGAAGCGGTCGCGGGTTTCATCCATCCAGCCGCGCCGGCCGCGGCCGGGAACCATTTCCGTCGTGTACTGACTGACCTGATAGCATTCGAGTTTCAATTCGTCCGCGCTCCCGGCTAGGTTCGGTTTCAAGTTGTCTCTGTCTAACCAAGCCGCTGTAACGCCTCAATGACGCTCTCCGACCGGCAAGCCGCGCTCTATACGCTGTTCGACCAGCTCTCCATCCCCTGGACGACGCATGAGCATCCTCCCGTTTTTACCGTGGAGGAAGGCGCGGACATCAAGGCGGCGCTGCCGGGCGGCCATACCAAGAATCTGTTCCTGAAGGACAAGGACGGTCAGCTGGTTCTGATTTCCGCGCTTGGGGAGACGCAAATTCCGCTGAAACACCTCCACCGGGAGATCGGAACCAAGCGCCTTTCGTTCGGAAGGCCTGACCTGATGGAGGAAACGCTGGGGGTGACGCCCGGATCCGTAACGCTGTTTGCGCTGATCAATGACGCCGAAACGCGCGTCCGGGTCATTCTGGACGAGGGCCTGTTCGATCATGACATCGTGAATTTCCACCCCCTTTCCAATGACGCGACAACGGCGGTCCCCTCAGACCGGCTGGAGGATTTCGTGCGTGCGACGGGACATGTGGCGGAGCGGCTGGATTTTTCCGCGCTATGAGATTTGCAAACCCGGCGCGCTTGCATGGCGTCCTTTCCCGCGCCACCTAGGGGCCTAGATCGAGTTTCAAACGAACCAAGAGGCGATCAAAAGCCATGCAGATCATCGGTCCCGGCGACCCCGCGCCCAGCGAAACCGGCGCTCAAGACGGCCTGATCAAGGATTCCTCCGACCAGGCCTTCATGGCCGATGTGGTGGAGGCGTCGAAAGAGACCCCGGTCATCGTCGATTTCTGGGCGCCCTGGTGCGGCCCGTGCAAGCAGCTCACTCCGGCGCTGGAAAAGGCTGTGGCCGCGGCGGGCGGCAAGGTGAAGCTGGTCAAGATCAATGTGGACGAGAATCCGGGCGTGGCGCAGCAGCTTCGCGTTCAGTCCATTCCGACCATCTACGCCTTTTCAGACGGTCAGCCCGTGGACGGGTTTCAGGGCGCGCTTCCCGAAAGCCAGATCGCCGAATTCATCGAGCGGCTGGGCGGTCAGGGCAAGCAGGCGCAGAATGTCGACGCGCTGGTCGCGCGCGGCAATGAACAGCTGGCCGCGGGCGACACCGCCGGGGCGGCGCAGGATTTTGCCGCCGCCATCCAGGCCGATCCGGAGCATGCCGGCGCCATGGCCGGGCTCGCCCGCTGTTATCTGGACAATGGCGACCGCGCCAAGGCCGAGGAAATCCTGCAGGCGATTCCGCCCGATAAACAGAACGACGCGGCCGTGCAGGGCGTTCGCGCGGCGCTTGAACTGCTGGATGAAACGCCGGACGCTGATCTTCAGGCGCTGGCCGACGCGGTTCAGGCCAATCCCGGCGATCACCAGAAACGTTATGATTACGCCGAAGCGCTGGCCGCATCGGGCAAGCTGCAGGGCGCGGCGGACGAGCTGCTGACCATTATCGGCGACGACAAGGACTGGAATGAAGGCGCCGCGCGCCAGCGCCTGCTGACGATTTTCGAGGCCGCCGGACCGGCCTCCGAGGTGACAAAACAGGGGCGGCGGCGTCTAAGCTCTATACTTTTCGCCTGAGAAGCGAACGGAGAAGTGGTGTGAGGAACAGCGGATGACGGCGGATTTCGGCTATCGCGGGATTGGCGACCTGCCCGACCGGCTTCCGGTTTTTCCTCTCGACGGCGCCATCGTGCTGCCCCGCGCGCAGCTTCCGCTGAATATTTTCGAGCCCCGCTATCTGAACATGGTCGATGACGCGCTGGCCTCGCCTGACCGCATGATCGGCATGGTGCAGCCCGTGGGCAGCGAAAGCGCGGTGCCGGCGCTCGCCGGTATTGGATGCGCCGGACGCATTGTCAGCTTCGCCGAGACCGGAGACGGCCGCTATCTGATAACCCTGCGCGGCATCGCCCGGTTCGAGCTGTCGGGCGAGGTGTCCTGCGACACGCCCTACCGGCAAGCGGAAATTTCCTGGGAGGATTTCGAGGGCGACCTCCACCCCGAACAGCTGGACGGGAATTTCGACCGGGAATCCTTCGAAGGCGTGCTGAAGAGCTTTTTCTCCGCCCGCGACCTCGCCGCCGACTGGGATTCCATCAAGAATGCGCCGATCGAGCCGATGGTGAACCAGCTTTCCATGGTGTTGCCCTTCGAGACGGCGGAAAAGCAGGCCCTGCTGGAAGCGCGCTCGCTCTCCAACCGGTTGTCAGTGCTGGTGGCTTTGATGCAAATGGCTGCAGCCGAAAGCGATGACGGACCGGGCGGCGTACAGTAATGTGCGCATCGACCGGACATTGAGGGACAAGGGCCGCCATGAGCCAGACGAGCGAAAAGACCAAGCACGAGGTGGACCCCCGTCTGCTGGAAATTCTTGTCTGCCCAGTGACGCGCGGCCCGCTGGTCTATGACCGCGAGGCGCAGGAGCTGGTTTCCCGAAAAGCCCGGCTCGCCTATCCGATCCGCGACGGCGTGCCGGTCATGCTGCCCGAAGAGGCGCGCGAACTCACCGACGCCGAGACCGGCTAGGGCGTCAGCCCCTGCATCAGGCGCGGGCGTTCGCCCGTATCGCCGCCAGCGTGCCGCGCGAAGAAGCGCCGCGCCGGGCCGATTTTTCCCGTCAGAGCCATCCCCATATCGCGAATCTTGCGAACCGGCCCGATATCGTTGCCGAACAGCCGGTTGAACCCGTCCGTCGCTACAGACAGGATCACATTGTCGAACTTGCGCCAGCGTTCATAGCGACGCAGGGGTGTCAGGTCGCCAATATCCAGTCCGGCCCGGCGGGCCTCGCCCAGCACATCGGCCAGCGCCGCGGCGTCCCGCAGCCCCATATTGAAACCCTGGCCCGCAATGGGGTGGATGGCGTGCGCGGAATCGCCCACCAGGGCCAGGCGCTCCGCGCAATATTCCTCAGCCACCTGTACGCCCAGCGGATAGGACCAGCGCGGACCGGCGGGTTTGACCTTTCCCGCCAAATCGCCAAAGCGGCGCTGCATCTCTTCTGTGAATTGAGGTTCGCCTAATTCCATCAAGGCTTTGGCGGCCCGGGGTTTTTCCGTCCAGACAAGGCTGAAACGATCGCCCGTGAGCGGCAGCATGGCAAACGGACCGGCGGGCAGGAAATATTCGTGCGCCACGCCGTCATGGCCGCGCTCGATCTCCGCGGTCGCCACCACGGCGGACTGGTTATAATTCCAGCCATGCGCACGGATGCCGGCGCGCTTGCGCATGAAGGAATTGCGGCCGTCCGCGGCAACGATCAGCGGCGCGCTGATGGTTCCGCCATCGTCCAGCGTGATCACCGCCCCATTGGCGTCTCGCGCCACATCCACAACCCTCGCCGGGGCGCGGGCGGTAATATTGCCGCGCGCCTGCAGCGTTTCGGTCATCGCCCGGCGCAAATGGCGGTTCTCCACCATATAGCCCAGCGGCTCTCCGCCCTCGCCATTGATCTCGGCATGGTCAAAGCGCAGGAAAAGCGGAGACGGTCCGCCGGGCCGCAGCCCGTCCGGCGCGCGGCCATCGGTGACAAGGATCTGCTCGATCCGCTGGGCCTCGCCCTCCAGACGGTCCGCCACGCCCAGCACGGTGAACATCCGCCAGGAGGTATAGGCGATGGCGGATGCGCGGCCGTCGAACGCCTCGTCCCCGCGCACCTCCACGGGGAGCGCGTCGACAATCGCCACGGAAAGGCCCGCCGCCTCCAGCGACAGCGCCGTCGCCAGACCCGCCATGCCGCCGCCCACAATGGCGGCGTCGCATTCAAGCTGTTTCGTCATGGAGGCACCTTAACCGGCGCGCCGCGTCTGCGCATGCGGCGAATGCACGCTTTAAGCGGCGATTAACCCTTCCGATATGGATTCAGGCGATTATCGCGCTAACCCGTTATCAACCGTAAAGCCCCTGATGGCCGCTATCGACGCATCGCAATCGCGCCACGAAACGCCCGCCGGCTTCCTGCGGGCGCGTCTGCGTGAAATTACCGGCCTTCTGATGTTCGGGCCGGGCGCGTTCTGCGTGATCGCGGCGCTGTTCCATGCGCCCGCCGATCCCAGCTGGAATATCGCCTCCAGCGCGCCGATCCACAATCCGCTGGGCTGGCCGGGCGCGGTTGCGGCCGACATCCAGCTGCAGTGGCTGGGCTGGGCCGGGCCGGCGCTGGCCGCGATGACCGCCGGCTGGGGGGCATTGATCTTTGCCGGCGCGGGGCAAAAGGCCAATCGCTGGACAGTGCTGATGCGCATTGTCGCGGGCATCCTGTTTGCCGTTTTCTTCGCCGCCGCTGTCTCGGCCCTGCCGATTCCCGCCAACTGGCCGTTCGCCGCCGGGCTGGGCGGGGTGATCGGGGACGCCTTCTATTTCGGTTTTGCCTCGCTGGTCTCGCCGCTGGGCGAAACCTTGTCCAGCGGCGTCGTGATCTTGTTCGGCCTGATGCTGGCCACCATCGCCCTGTTCCTTTGCTTTGGCGTCACGGCCGCCGATTTGCGCCACGCCATGCGCGAAGCCAGCCGCGCGGGCGATCGCGCCCGCGGGGCAGCGGAAGCGATTTCCAGCCAGTTCGCCGCTGAAGACGATGAGGGCGAAGCGCCCGAGAAGGGGCGCGCCGTGCGCCGCCCCGGCGGCGCGGCGGCCAAGCCGGCTCCCGAAAAGCCCGCGCGCAAGACCACGGTCAAGACGAAGATCAAGAAGCCCGCCCCCTCGAAACGCGAGGAACGCGAGGCACAACCTGTGCTTCCGCTTGTGGAGGGCGGCGATTTCGAACTGCCCCGCCTGGATTATCTGACCCGGCCCGCCGCGCGCAGCCATTCGGTCGACGAGCGATCCCTGAGCCAGAACGCCGAGCTGCTGGAGAACGTGCTGTCCGATTTCGGCGTGGACGGCCAGGTGGGCGAGGTGCGCCCTGGCCCGGTCGTGACGCTTTATGAGTTCGAGCCCGCGCCGGGCGTGAAATCCTCCCGCGTTATCAATCTGGCCGACGACGTGGCCCGCTCCATGAGCGCCACTTCCGCGCGGATCGCCGTTATTCCCGGACGCAACGCCATCGGCATCGAGCTGCCCAACCGCAAGCGCGAAACGGTCTTCCTGCGCGCGCTGATGGCGTCCAGCGAATATGAGAAAACCAAGTGCGACCTTCCGCTGGCGCTGGGCGAGACCATCGAAGGCGAGCCGTTTGTCGCCGATCTGGCGCGCATGCCGCATCTGCTGATCGCGGGCACGACCGGGTCGGGCAAGTCGGTCGGGATCAACTCCATGATCCTGTCCCTGCTGTACCGCCTGTCCCCGGAACAGTGCCGTTTCATCATGATCGACCCCAAGATGCTGGAGCTGTCTGTCTATGACGGCATCCCGCACCTCCTCTCGCCGGTCGTGACCGACCCGAAGAAGGCCGTGACCGCGCTGAAATGGACGGTGCGGGAAATGGAAAACCGCTACCGCAAGATGGCCAAGCTGGGCGTGCGCAGCATTGACGGATTCAATGCCCGCGTGGCCGAGGCGATGGAGAGCGGCGAGACGCTGGAGCGTACGGTTCAGACCGGCTATGACCGCGAAACCGGCCAGCCGATATACGAAACCGAGGCCATAGAGCCCGAACCCATGCCTTTCATCGTCGTGGTTATCGACGAAATGGCGGACCTGATGCTGGTCGCGGGCAAGGATATCGAAGGGGCCGTACAGCGCCTGGCGCAAATGGCGCGGGCTGCGGGCATCCACATGATCACCGCCACACAGCGGCCCTCCACCGATGTCATCACCGGCGTCATCAAGGCAAACTTCCCCTCGCGGATTTCCTTCTCCGTCAGCTCCAAGATCGATTCCCGGGTCATTCTGGGAGAACAGGGGGCGGAGCAGCTTCTGGGGCAGGGCGATTTGCTGTTCATGCCGGGCGGCGGGCGCCTGCGCCGCCTGCACGGACCGTTCGTTTCCGACCGCGAGGTGGAGCGCATCGCCAAGCACCTGAAATCACAGGCCGCGCCCGACTATCTGGAGGAAGTCACCGAGGAATCGGAGGACGGCGCCGGCGGCGGCATGTTCGGTCTGGACGAGGACACGGGCGACGAGCTTTACGACAAGGCCGTGGCGGTGGTGGCGCGCGACGGCAAGGCCTCGACCTCCTATATCCAGCGCCGTCTTTCCATCGGCTATAATCGCGCGGCGACCCTGATCGAACAGATGGAGGAGCAGGGCGTCATCGGACCGGCCGATCACGCCGGCCGCCGCGAAATCTTTGTCGGCGATCACGCCGCCGATTAACAAAGTTTCACCCCGCGGCGCCTGTTCGCCGTGACATCACCGCCATAAGCTTCGCCTTCAACGGAATGGAGGCGGCCATGCTTGTTCGCGCAATCCTGTCCACGCTTGTCATCTCGCTGGCCGCCAGTCCGGCGGCGGCGCAGGATGAAACCCCGGTTCACAAATGGAATACGGTCGGGTTTTCCAATCCTGAAAGCGTTTATGTGCCGGAGGGGTGGGACCGGGCCGTGGTTTCGAGCATCTCCGGCGAGGCGCTGGAGAAGGACGGCGACGGCTTCCTCTCGCTTCTCACGCTGGATGGAGAGATCGAAACGCTTCTCTGGGTCGAAGGCCTGAACGCGCCCAAAGGCATGCGCGCGCATAACGGCGTCCTTTATGTCGCCGATATCGACGAAGTTGTTTCCATCGACCTGGAGAGCGGCGAAATCATCGCCCGCGTGACCGCGCCCGGCGCCGAGTTTCTCAATGACGTCGCCGTTGCCGAAGACGGGACAGTCTATGTCTCCGACATGTTGCGTGGCGGCGTCTATCGCATCCAGGGCGGCGAGGCTGAATTCTGGGCAAGCGGAGACATCTTTACCCGGGCCAACGGCTTGCTGGCCGAGACGGACCGGCTTCTGGTTCTGACCATACGCGCGGGCGCGGTGCTATCCGTGGATTACGAAACCGGGGCCGCAAGCGTGCTCGCAGACGGGCTGGGCGCGCTGGACGGAATCGAGAAAGCCCGTGAGGGCGGATATTTCCTGAGCGATATCAGCGGCGCGCTGCACCATCTTTCCGATGATGGAACGGTGGTCACCTTCGCTGACAGCCGCGAGGCGGGCATCGGCGCCAATGATCTGGGCTATCACGCCGCCACCGGAACAATTCTTCTGGCGCGCTATCGCATGAATGCGGTCAGCGCTTACGGACCGCCCGAAGAATAGGCTAGAACACCTTTAAATTTGCGCCGATCAAGGATGCTCCATGACGATGCTGCTTTCGCTTCTCGCCGCCCTTACGCTCGCCCAGGCAGGCGCTGAAACCGCCCCGCCGCCGGGTCAGACCGATCTGGTTACCCTGGGGGAGGCGGACGCCCCGGTCATCGTGCACGCCTATATGTCGCCAACCTGCCCGCATTGCGCCGATTTCTATCGCGACGCCCTGCCGCTGATCGAGAAGGACCTGATCGGGCCGGGCAAGATGCAGCTGATCATCCGCGGCCTGCCCAGCCAGCCCGTCGGCATGTCCGTCGCCGGGATGATGGTGATCGAATGCGCGCCGGATTCCCGCGCCGCGGCCGACCGCATCTTCAACCAGCAGCATGAATGGATCGAACAGGCCAAGGCCGGCGACCCCAAGCCCTTCCTTGAGGAAACGGCCGCCGAGGCGGGCCTGACCGCAGAAGAAACCGAAACCTGCATGACCGACCAGGCGCTGGCCGAAAGCCTTTATAATGGCGGCGGCGCGGCGGCCGACGCCTATGGCTTTACCGGCGTGCCGAGCTTCCTGGTCAATGGCGAGCCGGTGGGCGGCGACAAGTTGACGACCATTGATGACTGGCGCGCTGTGGTCGAGGCGGCCTCGGACGCGTGAACCGCATCTGAACGCGGCGGCCACGAATCGGTCATTCCCGATTCGTATATTCCCCGGTGAAATCACTGCGAGGTATCGCCATGCTTATCAAAGCCCTTCTGGCCGCCACGATCCTGAGCGCCGCGCCCGCCGCGGCCGGTCTGGACGCCGCCGCCGAGACGCCCGAAGCCGCGCCGCAACAAACTGCGGCGGACGCTCTGCCCGAACCCTCGGGCGAGGTGGATTCGGAAGTTGTCGAGCGTGTGAACGCCTATCTGGATAATCTGAATGCGGTTCAAGGCCGCTTCGTGCAGATCAATCCGGACGGATCCGCCTATGAGGGCGAAATCTATCTGGACCGACCGGGCAAGGCGCGTTTCGATTATGATAATTATCCGCTTCTGATCGTCGCCGACGGCATGACCGTGGCGCAGCGGGATGAGGAGCTGGAGACCACGGACCGCGTCTCGCTGAAGTCCACGCCGCTTTATTACCTGCTGAAATCCGATGTGAACCTGACCGAGGACGCGCAGGTCGAAGCCGCCGGGACGTCCGGGGATTCCACCTTTGTGACCCTCAGCGATCCCGAAGGCGAATTCGAGGGCGTGCTGACCTTGTATTTCAGCAGCCCCTCCCTGGAATTGCGCGAATGGATCGCCACCGACGCGCTGGGACAGGAGACCCGCTTCGCCCTGACCGATGTCCGGCGCGCCTCCAGTCTCGACCCGCGCCTGTTTACACTGGACGGGGATGAGGCGGACGACCGGCGCGGACGGCGCTAAGTCACTGAAATGAAAATGCCTTGAATCATATTCCGCGGAACGGGGGCGGGTGCTTCGTTCATCTCATGTGGCCCGGATGATACAGGCAACAGACATTTCAGAATTTTCATTTGATTTTCTATTGCGCTGTTGTTCTAATGCAACGGCTGAACCATGTGGAGGCAAACAAGGCCGGATCGTCCCCCCCCCGTAACTCGGCCTTGATCGCTTCATGCCCCCGCGCCGGATTCCCCTCCTGCGGGAAGATGGACAGCACTGGTGTCGCGCCCCGGCTCTCCCCCTGGAGACCGGGGCGCTTTTTTTCGGGCCTATCCATGCTAGGACGGGCGAACCCACCCGCCCCGCCCGTTTCCATTTCAGCCAGCGGAAAACTCATCGTGCCCGATTTCAAAGTCGCTTCCTGGAACATCAATTCTGTCCGCCTGCGCGCGCCGAGCGTGCAGAAATATGCCGCCGAATCCCCGGCGGACGTCCTGATGCTGCAGGAGATCAAGTGCCGAAACGGCGAGTTTCCCGAAAAGGCGCTGAAAGACGCCGGCTTTCCTCACTTGATGGTGCGTGGCCAAAAGGGGTGGCACGGCGTCGCCATCGCTTCGAAACACCCGATCGAGGAACTGGATTGCGACCCGTTCTGCCGCAATGACGAGGCGCGCCACGCCGGCGCGCGCATCAACGGCATCGAGTTTCACAATTTCTATGTCCCCGCGGGCGGTGACGAGCCGGATCCCGAGATCAATCCGCGTTTCGCGCACAAGCTGGATTTCCTTGAGCGCATGACCGCCTATTTCGCCAAACGGAAGGCGGAAAACCCGGATACGCCCATTGTGATCGGCGGCGACCTGAACATCGCCCCGCACGAAAACGACGTCTGGTCGCACAAACAGCTCCTGAAAGTCGTCTCCCATACCCCGGTCGAGACCGAAGGCATGGCGAAGCTTCAGGATTCGTTCGATTTCATTGACGTCGCGCGGGCGGTCTATCCCGAAGACGAAAAGCTCTATTCCTGGTGGAGCTACCGGAATCGGGACTGGAAGAAATCAAACCGCGGCCGCCGCCTCGACCATCTCTGGGTCACGCCCGCGCTGAAAGACGCCGCCACGGCGCATGGCCGCGACGCCCTGGTCATCCACCGCCACGCCCGGGACTGGGAAAAGCCGTCGGACCACGCGCCGGTCCAGCTGACGATGAAGCTCTAGGGCGAAAGCCGGTAGCCGCCGCTTTCAGTCAGTAGAAGCCGCGCATTGCCGGGATCGGGTTCTATCTTCTGGCGCAGGCGGTAGATGTGGGTCTCCAGCGTGTGCGTGGTGACCCCGGCATTATAGCCCCAGACCTCGTGTAACAGCTCTTCCCGCGGCACCGCCTTGGCGCCGGAGCGGTAGAGATATTTCAGGATCGAGGTTTCTTTTTCCGTCAGGCGGATGCGCTTGTCCGCCTCGGTCACCAGCATCTTTACGGCGGGACGGAATTCGTATGGCCCCACCCTGAAGACCGCGTCTTCACTCTGTTCATGGCTGCGCAGATGCGCCCGCACCCGGGCCAGCAGGACCCCGAACTTGAACGGTTTGGCGATATAATCATTGGCGCCGGACTCAAGCCCCAGAATCTGGTCCGCGTCAGAGGTCTCGCCAGTCAGCATCAGGATCGGCGCGCTGACTTCCGCCTTACGCATCAGACGGCAGACCTCCCGCCCGTCCATGTCCGGTAGGTTCACGTCCAGAATGACCAGGTCAGGGCGCGTGTCCCGCGCAATGGCCAGACCTTCGCTGCCATCCGCGCCTTCCAGCGTGTCGAATTCCTCGTGCAGCTGGAATTGCTCGGCCAGCGCCTCGCGCATATCCTCGTCGTCTTCGACGATCAGGATGGTTTTTTTGGCTGTCATTGATTCGCGATCATGCCGCCGGAGACGCGTTCCGGCAATTGCTTGTAACCTGTTTCGAAAATCAGCGGGGTCAACACGGCGTGAGACTTCAGGCCTTCAGCGATAACCGTTTTGTGATCGGCGAACGCGAAACCCGCTGCGCGCTGGGCAAGGGCGGCGTTATCGCGGCCGAAGACAAATGTGAAGGCGACGGCGCGACGCCGCTGGGCGTCTGGCGACTGCGCCGGGTCCTGTATCGCGCCGACCGGTTGGAACGGCCGCAAACGGCGCTGCCCTGCCGCGCGACCCGGGCCGATGACGGCTGGTGCGACGCGGCCTCCGACCCGGCCTATAATCGTCCGGTCCGCCTGCCCTATCCGGCCAGCGCGGAGACTTTGACAAGAGAAGATCCGCTCTACGACATTATCGTGGTGCTGGCGCATAACGACGCCCCGCCGCAACCAGAGCAGGGCAGCGCCATTTTCTTTCATCTGGAAAAAGAGTACTACAAGCCGACGCTGGGCTGCGTCGCCATTGCCCGTGATGACATGCTTGAGGTTCTTCGCCGGGCCGATGCGGCCACGACGCTGGAAATCCTCAAAAACTAGGGCCGCTCCCCGAACAGGGCGGAGCCGACGCGCACGCTGGTCGCGCCATAGCGGATCGCGGTCTCGAAATCCCCGCTCATGCCCATGGAGAGTCTATCCAGACCGTTCCGTCTGGCGATCTTCGCCAGAAGCGCAAAATGCATGGCCGGCGCCTCGCTTACCGGCGGAATGCACATCAGTCCCTCGACCGGCAAGCCGTGCGTCTCGCGAACCGTCTCCAGGAAAGCATCGGCGTCTGCGGGCGATATCCCGGCTTTCTGGTCTTCCTCGCCGGTATTGATCTGCACGTACAGGCGCGGCATCAGGCCCTGCTTGTCGGCTTCCTTCACAATCGCTTTCGCCAGCTTCTCCCGGTCCAGCGTCTCGATCACATCGAACAGGGCCACGGCGTCCCCCGTCTTGTTGGATTGCAGCGGCCCGACAAGCCGCAGTTCCAGATCCGGGTAGTCCGCCCGGTGGTCAGCCCAGCGTTCCTGCGCCTCCTGAACGCGGTTCTCGCCGAACAGGCGATGGCCGTATTCCAGCGCGGCCGCGATGCGCGGCTCCGGTTGCTTCTTGGAGACGGCGACAAGACTGATATCGTTTCCCGCGCGGTCGGCGCTTTTTGCGGCCTCATCCATACGGGCGCGCACGGCGTCGAAATTTTCAGCGATTGAAGGATCGGTCATGCAGGCGAGATATGGTCCGGCGGATGCGCTGGCAAGCCTGACCGCCCGGATGAACGGCGCAGGAAATGCGCCGGCGCTGTTCCTGTTTACCGATCCGCAGCGCACGCCCGACCCGGCGGCGGCGGCCCGCGCCCTGCCACCGGGCAGCGGGGTCATTTATCGTCACTTCGGCCGGGCGGAGCGGGTGGAGGAGGCCGCGGCGCTGGCCGAGGCCGCGCGGGATCATGGATTGACCTTGTTGATTGCAGCCGATCCGGAGCTGGCGAACACGGTCGGGGCGGCGGGGGTTCACTGGCCGGAATGGGCCTTGCCGCGCGCACGGCGGGTTGTAACGAACCGGTTTGCGGTCAATAGCGCCGCCGCCCATACGCCCCTAGCGCTAAGGCGCGCCGCAGCGGCGGGCATGGATTTCGCCTTCATTTCGCCGGTGTTCGAGACTGGCAGCGCCAGCGCGCGCAGACCGCTGGGGATTTTTCGCGTGCGCTTGCTTGCCCGGGAATCCTCAATGCCGCTCTACGCGCTCGGGGGATTGAATCCGCACAACGCCAAGCGGCTGGAAAATTCCGGATTGTCGGGGATCGGGGCGGTGGACGCCCTGAACGAAGCCTAGAAGCGCAGGGCCGTTTCGACCTTGACCTGCGGCGCGTCTTCCTCGCGCTGGTTCAGGATCGGGTTTTCGTCGCGGGAGACATAGCCCAGCTCGCCGCCAACCCGCATGCGCGGGGTGATGCTGAAGAACGCCCCGGCGCGCACGCCGTCCAGCCGCTGTTCCGCATCAATGGCTTCACGGGAGTCCAGTCCGAAGCGGAAATCCCAGCGCGAGCCCGTAGACCAGATCACTTCCGACCCGGAGCCCCGCAGCGCGCGGCCCGTCACGTCGTAGGCGTCGGAATCCTGAGTAAAGTTCTGATACCAGGGAAGGCCGGAGTCCGGAGACGCCGCCGTGTCTTCAGCCGCCGCAACCACCGCCGATTCCTCATTTTCCTGCGCATGCGCAACGCCCGCGGCCCCGAAAAGGGCGGCGGCCAGCGCAGCAGAGGATATGAAGCGCGACATGGTCATGACGGTTAGACAATAAACTCCCTTCGAACGCTCATCATATAGTCAAACGCATCTGGATTTACAGAGTCATTTCAATGACATTTCAGATTCGCGCGTCAGCTGTGGCGAAAATGCCGCGACTCGCGCCTCAGGCGCGCTATGCACAAAAGCCATGCGGCCCCGCTGGCGTATGATTGTTGAGATGCTATACAGCCTCTCTGCCATGCGATTTCAACCGTGATCGGGAGATCATACCTCCATGAACAAGACTGCCCGCCACATTCTACTCGCCGCCGCCGGAGCCATGCTGGTCTCCGGGTGCGCGCTCAACCCGTTCAACGGCGACGATGAAAGCGAAGCCGCGGCCTCCAATACGCGGGGCGGTCTGTTCGGCGGCGGTAACGACGAAGCCTCCATCGGCGTCAACGCCTATCTGTGGCGCGCCAGCCTGGACACGCTGGACTTCATGCCGCTCAGCGAAGTCGATCCGTTCGGCGGCGTCATCATCACGGAGTGGTACTCCAACCCCGACCAGCCGCAGGAACGCTTCAAGGCGACGGTCTATATTCTCGACCGCACGCTGCGCGCCGACGCGCTGAAGGTTTCCATCTTCAAGCAGGCCCGTCAGGGCGGCGCCTGGGTGGATGCCGATGTCGACCCCGCCACGCCGCGCCAGATCGAGAACGCTATCCTGACGCGCGCGCGCCAGCTGCGCATTTCCCGCTTCGAATAGACGATCTGACCCCCAAAGGCTGACCCGGCCGAAAATTTCCGGAGGCTCTTTCCGTTGAGCCGGTACGATCCATCCAAGTCCGAACCCAAATGGCAGGCCGCGTGGGAAAAGCGCGGCCTGTTTAACGCCAAGCCCCCCGCGGAGGCCGGCGGCGCCGACAGCTATTACGTGCTGGAGATGTTTCCCTATCCGTCCGGGCGCATCCATGTCGGACATTCGCGCAACTACACGATGGGCGACGTTGTGGCGCGCTATAAATCGGCGCGCGGTTTCAATGTGTTGCACCCGATGGGCTGGGACGCGTTCGGCCTGCCGGCGGAAAACGCCGCACGCGACCGCAAGGTGCATCCGCGCGACTGGACCTGGAAGAATATCGAGGTAATGCGCGGCCAGCTGCAGAAGCTGGGCCTCGCCATCGACTGGGGCCGCGAATTCGCCACCTGCGACCCCGAATATTACCGCCACCAGCAGGAACTTTTCCTGGCGTTTCTCGAAAAGGGTCTCGCCTATCGCCGCACCGCCAAGGTGAACTGGGACCCGGTGGACCACACGGTTCTGGCCAATGAACAGGTTGTCGACGGCAAGGGCTGGCGCTCCGGCGCCCCGGTCGAGACGCGCGAGCTGGAGCAGTGGTTCTTCAAGATCACCGAATATGCGGACGATCTTCTGGACGCGATCGACACGCTGGACCGCTGGCCGGACAAGGTCCGCACCATGCAGGCTAACTGGATCGGCCGCTCCCGCGGCGCGCATGTCGATTTTCCGCTGACCGGCAATGCGCCGGACGGCGCGGCGGAAGCCCTGCGCGTCTTCACCACGCGCCCCGATACCATGTTCGGCGCCAGCTTCTTGGCCTTGGCTCCCGATCACCCGCTGACGCGCGAGATCGCCAGGACCAATCCGAAAGTCGCCGAATTCGCGAAAGAATGCGCCGCCCTTGGCACTTCGGAAGAAGCGATCGAGCGTGCGGAGAAAAAAGGCGTCGATCTTGGCCTGACCGTGCGTCACCCGTTCGATCCGGACTGGGAGCTGCCGGTCTGGACGGCGAATTTCGTCCTCTCGACCTATGGCACCGGCGCGATCTTCGGTTCGCCCGCCGGCGACCAGCGCGATCTGGACTTCGCGCGCAAGTATGACCTGCCCGTAACGCCGGTCGTGCTTCCCCCGGACGCGGATGCAGAAACTCATGAAATCACCGACGAGGCCTATACCGGCCACGGTGTGATTTATAATTCACGTTTTCTCGATGGCCTTTCCACGGAAGCGGCCATAGAGAAAGCCATTGAAAAGCTTGAGGATCTGGGCCTCGGCGAAGGCGCGACGACCTATCGTCTGCGCGACTGGGGCGTCTCCCGTCAGCGCTACTGGGGGTGCCCGATTCCGGTCATACGCTGTGAGTCCTGCGGCGTGGTCCCGGTGCCGAAGAAAGATTTGCCGGTCGAGCTTCCCGAAGATGTGAATTTTGATTCCCCGTCAAACCCGCTGGAACGGCATCCGACCTGGAAGCACACGGCCTGTCCGAAATGCGGCGGCGAGGCGCTGCGCGAAACCGATACCCTGGACACATTCGTGGACAGCGCCTGGTATTTTGCGCGTTTTTGCTCGCCCAAGGCCGAAGACACCCCGGTCGAGCGTGAAAAGGCCGATTACTGGCTTCCGGTTGATCAATATGTCGGCGGCGTGGAGCACGCTGTCCTGCATCTTCTCTATGCCCGTTTCTTCACCCGCGCGATGCGCGATTGCGGCTATCTGGGACTGGAAAGCGGCGAGCCGTTTGCCGGGCTGTTCACGCAAGGCATGGTCACGCATGAGACCTATCGCGCCGGCGACGGTCGCTGGTTGACGCCTGACGAGGTAGAGCGCCGTGAAGGCGGATGGGTCGAGACCGCCAGTGGCGAGACCGTGACCGCCGGCGCTATCGAGAAGATGTCCAAATCGAAGAAGAATGTCGTCGATCTGGACGAATTCGTCGACGCCTATGGCGCGGATGTCGCCCGCTGGTTCGTGCTGTCCGACTCACCGCCGGAGCGCGATGTCGAATACACCGAACAGGGCGTTGAAGGCGCGGCGCGTTTCATCCAGCGCGTCTGGGCGCTGGCCGAGGCGACCCCGGAGGACGCGCCCGGTCCGCTGACCGTGGCCGAAGGCGCCGAAGGAGACGCGCTGGAGATCCGCCGCGCGGCTCACAAGGCGGCCGCCGCCGTGACCGAGGCGATCGAGACTTTCCGTTTCAACGTCGCCGTCGCCCAACTCTATGAATTTGTGAACACCTTGCGGAAGGTTGGCGGCGATCACGGCGAGGCGCGCGCCGAGGCGCTGGGCATCCTGATCCGCCTGATCGCGCCCTTCGCGCCGCACCTGGCGGAAGAATGCTGGGCGCGCGCAGGCGGCGAAGGCCTGGCCAGCGAGGCGGCCTGGCCGGAACATGATCCGGCGCTTGCCGCCGAGGACGTGATTGTCATGCCGGTGCAGGTGAATGGCAAAAGGCGCTCGGAAATCGAAGCGCCGAAAGGTCTGGCGCGCGAAGAGGCCGAAAAGCGCGCCATGGCCGATCCGAAGATCGCGCGCACGCTGGAAGGCCTCACAGTCAGAAAAGTGATCGTCGTGCCGGATAAAATCGTTAATATCGTCGCATCATGACTCGGATAGCCGTTATTCTCGCTTCTCTCGCCGCCCTCGGCCTTTCGGCCTGCGGTTTCCAGCCGCTCTATGCCGAACGCACAGGCGTCGCCTCCGGCCTTTCCGGCATCGCGGTTTCGACCGGCGAAGGCCGACCCGCCTATTCGCTGAACCTCGCGCTTCGCGATTCCCTCGGCAATTGGGACGCCGACCCGCGTTATCGTCTGGAAACCCGGATCGACATGCAGCGCCGCGCGCAGAGCGTGACCATCGCCGATATCGCGACGCGCTATGAAATCCTCATGGATGTCGATTACGCCCTTTTCGACGCCCGCACGGGCGAACGCCTGACCCGCGGCAATGTCGTCGGCGATTCCGCCTTTGATGTGCCCTCCGACCCCTATGGCGCCATTCGCGCCGAACAGGACAGCGAGGAGCGCGCCGCCCGCGACGCCGCCAGCCTGATCACCATGGAGCTGGCGCGCTGGTTCCGGGAGAATGAGGCGCCGTGAAGTTCTCCGGCGCAGCCGCCGAGCGTTTTCTGAAAAAGCCTGATGACGGCGTAGTCGCCGTCCTGCTCTTTGGCCCGGATAATGGCCTGGTGCGGGAGCGCGCGCACGATCTGGCCATACTTTGGGGCGGCGCGTCAGATGACCCCTTTGCCGTGGCCACCCTCACCGAATCCGACCTGAAATCCGATCCCGCCAAACTGGCGGACGAGGCCGCGGCCATGTCTCTCACCGGCGGCGCCCGGCTGGTTCGCGTACGCCTGACCACCGAGGCCGGCGCCGGATCCGTGAGCGACCTGATCGCCAACGCCGACAAGGGCGCGGCGCAAATTGAAGCAAAAATCATCGTCGAAGCGGGCGATCTGACGCCCCGGTCGAAAATCCGCAAGGCTTTCGAAGCCGCCAAGACATCGGCGGCCATCGGCTGTTATTCGGACAGCGCGGCTGACGCGCTCAGCCTTGCCGAAACCGCGCTTCAGCAGGAAGGTCTATCGCTGTCCCGCGATGCCCGCGAGCCCCTGTCCCGCGCCCTCTCCCAGGATCGCGGCCTCGCGCGACAGGAAATAGAAAAGCTCATCCTTTACAAAGGCTTGAAAGACACACGTCCAGACGGCGAGGATGAGGTCACGGCCGCCGATATCGCCGCCACGCTGGGCGCCATGCAGGATTCCAGCATGGATGACATCATTGAATCCGCCGCCCTGGGCGATGCCCGGTCGGCCGATGCGGCGCTGCGGCGGGCGCTGGCCGCGGGCGGCTCGCCCGTGGGCGTCATTCGCGCCGCCTCCCGGCACATCACCCGTTTGCATCAGGCCCGCGCCATGATGGATGGCGGGCGCAGCGCGGGCGACGCCATGAAGGCGCTTCGGCCGCCGGTCTTCTTCATGCGCCAGCGCGCCTTCGGGCAGGCGCTCAATAACTGGCGTAGCGATGCGCTGGAGCGTGCGGCGCAGGCGGTCTATGCGGCCGAGAAACAGGCCAAGACCAGCGGTCTTCCCGATGACGCGGTGGCGGGAGAGCTGGTCCTGGCGATTGCGAAACTGGCGCGCTTCAGGCGGTGAGCCGGCGGCAGAGATCGTCCAGCTGTTCCAGCGATTTATAGCTGAGGCGCAATTCGCCCGCTTCGCCTTTGTGGCGAATATCCACCGAAAGGCCCAGCGCCGAGGCAATATCGGCTTCCAGCGCCGCGGTATCGGCATCCTTGCTTTTGGTCGCCGGCTTTTTCTTCTTCGCGGTCTCCGGTTTTCGCGCCAGATCCTCGACCGCGCGAACCGAAAGCCCTTCCTTCACCACGCGGCGGGCCAGCGCTTCCGGATCATCGGCATTGGCCAGCGCGCGGGCATGGCCCGCGCTCAACGCCCCGTCGGACAACAGCTTGCGAACCGGCGCCGGAAGCTTCAGCAGGCGCAGCATGTTGGCGACATGAGCGCGTGATTTGCCCACCACATCGGCCACTTCCGCCTGCGTGCGGGAGAAATCCTTCATCAGGCGGTCATAGGCGTCCGCCTCTTCCAGCGGATTGAGGTCCGCCCGCTGGACATTCTCGATGATGGCGATTTCCAGCGTCTCGGCGTCGGTCAAGCGCCGGATGACCGCCGGAACCTCATGCAGGCCCGCCTTCTGGGCCGCGCGCCAGCGCCGCTCGCCCGCAACGATCTCGAATTCCTCGTCCTCGGTCGGCCGCAGCAGCAGCGGCTGCAACACGCCGCGCTCCTTGATCGAGGCGGACAGGTCCGCCAGATCCTCGGCGTCAAAGGTGCGGCGGGGCTGCGCCGGATTGGGCCGGATCAGCTCAATCGGAATCTGCCGCGCGCCCTCGAGGATCTCGCGGCTTTCCTTCGGCAATTCCTCACGTTCGGCGTCCGGCTCGCTCAACAGCGCCGAGAGGCCCCGGCCGAGACCGCGCGTGCGTTGTTTCTCGCTCATGCCGCCTCCGCTTCGCTGGGCTGTCGGCGCAACAGCTCGCGCGCCATGCGCAAATAGGCGCGGCTGCCGGCGCACTCATAGTCATAGACTATGGCCGGCTTGCCGAAGGACGGCGCTTCGGACACGCGGACATTGCGCGGAATCACCGTCTCGAAGACCTTTTCGCCAAAATAGTCGCGCACATCGTCCGCCACCTGGTCGGACAGGCGGTTGCGGCGGTCATGCATGGTCAGCACTACGCCCTCGATTTCCAGATCCGGATTCAGGCTGGACCGCACCAGCTCGATCGTCCGCATCAGCTGGGTCAGCCCCTCCAACGCGAAAAACTCGCATTGCAGCGGCACCAGAACGGAATCGGCGGCCGTCATCGCGTTCACGGTCAGCAGGTTCAGTGAAGGCGGGCAATCGATCAGGATGAAATCATAGCGTTCGGCTTCTTCCCGGGCGACCATGCGGTCGCGCCGGTCGATTGCATGCTTCAGACGGTAGGAACGCCGCGGCGTGGAGGCCAGCTCCAGCTCCGCTCCGGAAAGCTCTACATCAGAGGGCAAAAGGTCGAGATCCGGGATGGAGGATGGCTGAATCGCCTTTTCCAGATCGTATTCGGAAACGACCACGTCATAGGCGGTGATCTTGCGCTTGGCTTTTTCCAGGCCCAGTCCGGTTGAAGCGTTGCCCTGCGGGTCCAGGTCGATCAGCAGAACCTTGCGGCCCGATGCGGCCAGCGCTGTGCCCAGATTGATGGCCGTGGTGGTTTTCCCCACCCCGCCCTTCTGGTTCGCGATGGCGATGACCTTTGTCCCGTCACTCACGGCGCAGCTCCGTTACGACCAAAATCGCCCCGTCTCCGGTGATACTCGGGATAGGCTTCGCGTCAAAGCGCCAATCCCTGCTGGCGGCCTGCATTTCCTCGCGCCAGCCTTTTCCCTTGGGGAAAACTCCAACCGTGCCCTCGCCCCAGAATGCGAACGCCGCTTCCAGCAAGTCTGGCATGGGCGCGAAGGCGCGGGCCGTCACCACATCGAAACGCTCCGCCGGGACCTGCTGCCAACGCTTCGCGTGCACGCTGGCCCGCGCGCCCGTTTCCCTCACGGCCTCTCTCAAAAAGGCGGATTTTTTACCATTGGTTTCAACAAGATAGGTCTCTCCCGCCAAGGCCTCCGCTTGCATGATTCCAACAGCGATCCCGGGAAACCCGGCTCCGGCGCCGATATCGATCCAGCGCCCCGGCTCAGGCGCGCACTGAAATACCTGAATAGAATCAAGGGCATGGCGGATCCAAAAATCATCCAGCGTTGACCGGCCCACCAGATTCACCCGGCTATTCCAGCGCGTCAGCGCTTCATGCCACGCCTCGAAAGCGCTCAGCGCCTCATCGGAAACGCCGGCTTTCTCCGCAAAGATCTGTTTCTGATCCAAAGTTCCGCTCAGGCCCGCTTGCGGTCATCGCCGCGCTTGCGAACATGCGCCAGCAAAGCCGTTAATGCGCCCGGCGTCACGCCTTCAATACGCCCCGCCTGACCCAGCGTTACAGGACGCGCGCGCTCCAGCTTCTCGCGAACCTCATTGGACAGGCCGCCGACACGCCCATAATCCAGATCGGCCGGTATCTGCAGCGACTCGTCACGCTTGAGAGCCACGATGTCGGCCTCCTGGCGCTCCATGTATCCGGCATAGACCGAATCGATCTCGATCTGCTCCGCCACATCGGACCGCCACTCGGCAATTTCAGGCCAGACCCGCGCCAGATCGCTTAGCGCGACATCGGGATAAGCCAGCAGATCCAGCAAATTGCGCCGCTGTCCGTCCTGATTGACGTCCAGCCCGTGCCGCCGCGCCTCGTTGGGCGTCAGCGATTTTTCTTTCGCGAAGGCCCGCGCCGCTTCAAGCGCGGTTTGTTTCACGTGAAACATGCTCGCCCGCCCCCGCCCGACGCAGCCGATCGCTTCGCCCAGTCCCGTCAGCCGCTGGTCTGCGTTATCGGCGCGCAGGCGCAGCCGGTATTCGGCGCGGGAGGTGAACATACGATAGGGCTCGGTAACGCCGCGGGTGACCAGATCATCGATCATCACCCCCAGATAGGCTTCCGAGCGGTCAAAGATGACCGCGTCACCGCCAGACGCCTTACGCGCCGCGTTCAATCCGGCCGCCAGGCCTTGCGCGCCGGCCTCTTCATACCCGGTCGTGCCGTTGATCTGCCCCGCCAGGAACAGGCTCGCCAAACGCTTCACCTCCAGCGAGGGATAAAGTTCGCGCGGATCGACATAGTCATACTCGATGGCATAGCCGTGCCGCTTCACTTTTGCATTCTCGAGGCCCGGTATGGTTCTTAGGAAGGCGTCCTGAACATCTTCGGGCAGCGATGTAGAGATGCCGTTCGGATAGACGGTGTCATCATCCAGTCCTTCCGGCTCCAGAAAGATCTGGTGGCGCGAGCGATCGGCAAATTTGACGACCTTGTCTTCGATCGAGGGGCAATAGCGCGGCCCGCGGCCCGCGACGCTGCCGCTATAAACCGCTGATTTTCCTATGTTTTCATCGATAATGCGATGTGTTTCCGCATTCGTATAGGTAATCCCGCACGCAATCTGCGGCACGGTGATCCGATCGGTCATAAAGGAAAACGGAACCGGATCCGCATCGGCTTCCTGACGCTCCAGACTGTCCCAGTCTATGGTGGATCCATCCAGCCGCGCGGGCGTGCCGGTTTTAAGGCGGCCCATATCCAGGCCCAGCGCATATAGCCGCTCGCCGAGCGTAACCGCCGGCTTCTCTCCCGCCCGGCCCGCAGGAATCCGCCGCTCGCCGATATGGATCATGCCGCGGAGGAACGTGCCGGCGGTCAGGACAACCGCGCCCGAGCGGTACTCCGCCCCGCTCTCGCAGATCACGCCGGCCGTAAGGCCGTCTTCGACGACCAGATCGTCCACCGCGTCGGCGATCACGGTCAGATTCTCTGTCCCGGCGATCTCCTTCTGCATGGCGCTGCGGTAAAGCGCGCGGTCCGACTGGGTGCGCGGCCCGCGCACGGCCGGGCCTTTGGAACGGTTCAAAAGCCGGAACTGTATGCCCGAAACATCCGCCACCCGGCCCATGAGCCCGTCCAGCGCATCAATCTCGCGCACCAGATGGCCTTTTCCGAGCCCGCCAATGGCCGGATTGCAGGACATTTCGCCGATTGTCTCGAGCTTGTGCGTCAGCAAAAGCGTCGCCGCGCCCATCCGCGCAGACGCCGCCGCGGCTTCGCAGCCGGCATGGCCGCCGCCGATTATTATAACGTCGTATGAATTAGGCGCGCTCATCAGGCGCTTGATATACGTCGAGGGGTTTTCCGCGCAAGACAAAGGCGCCGCGCAGTCTTCAGTCCCGCGCCAGCTTGCCGGCCGGTGTTTCACGTGAAACGCTCGGCCGATCCATCAACAGGGGTAAATCATGGTCCAGACCGCTCTTGCTTTTCTTGCCCTCGCAGCCTCCGGTACCGCCGCGCAGGCAATACAGAATCCGGCCTTCCATCCCGGTCCCCTGTTTCCCCAGTACAGCCAGGTCGCAACCGTGGAGACGGCGCGGCCGTTACCCGACAACGCCGCTTTCAAAGTGGCCTTCGATATTGCCGAACGCGCAGACCCCGGCGCGCTTAATCGCGCGCTGGTCAGCGCAACGCGATTTATCGATATGCATGTCGAGAACGGCGTCCCTGAAGCGAATATCCAGCTCGCCCTCGTCATTCATGGCGGCGCCGTGAAAGATTTGACCCGTACGGATGTTTACGAGGCCGGGGCCGGCGAACCTAATGCAAACGCCGAGCTTGTCGCCGCTCTGCTGGATTATGGCGTCAACATTGAGGTTTGCGGCCAGAGCGCAGCGGCTCAGGGCGTTTCCGCCAATGACCTGCTTCCCGGCGTTGAAATGGCCCTGTCGGCAATGACAGCCCACGCATTGCTCCAGCAGGACGGATATACGCTCAATCCGTTTTGACGGCCCTTTTGTTTCACGTGAAACATTCTGGCCGGCCTCAGACCGGATGTTTCACGTGAAACACTCTATTTTCCGATACAAAAGCGGCCGAAGATCTCGCCCAGAACGTCTTCCACATCCACGCGCCCGGTAATCTCTTCCAGCGCGCGCGCGGCAAGCCTCAAATCTTCACCAGCCAGCTCCGGTGCATCTGAGAGACGCATCCGTCCGCGCTCAAGAGCCTCAAGCGCCCGCAGAACGCCACGCCTGTGCCGTTGCCGCGTCAGACTTGGCGCGCCGGCGCCGCCCAGAACGCTTGTCACCCGCCGGGTCAGGTCCGCCTCCAGCATCTCGACGCCCTCGCCCGTCAGGGCGGATATGCGGATTGATTCGTCCTGCCGCGCGGGGGCCGCGTCGCACTTGTTCCAGACCAGTATATCATCGGGCTTCAAGCGTGATCGGACGGCCTCTGCCGTTTGCGGATCGGCCGCATCAGCCACGCCTATGCGCAAATCGGCATTCTCGGCTCGCTCCAGCGCCCGCCGCACGCCTTCAGCCTCAATTCGGTCCGCGGTTTCGCGTAACCCCGCCGTATCGGCGACGATGACAGGATAGCCGCCGAGATTGAGATGAACCTCGACAATATCGCGCGTGGTGCCGGGAATTTCGGTGACAATCGCCGCCTCCCGGCGCGAAAGCCGGTTCAGCAGGCTTGATTTCCCGGCATTGGGCGGACCGATCAGCGCAATGCGGTAACCGTCCCGCACCCGTTCGCCCCTGTGTGCGTCATCCAGGTGCGCCTTGAGTGCGTTGACCAACGCATACAGCTCCGGCCCGGCCCGGCCGGCGAGCGCGTCTGGAACGTCGCCCTCGTCGGGAAAATCGATTTCCGCTTCAACCTGCGCCGTCACGGTCAACACCCGGTCCCGCCAGTCGGAATAGATGCCCTTCAACGCGCCGGACATCTGACGCAGCGCCTGATCGCGTTGAGCTGCGGTCTCCGCATTGACCAGGTCGGCCAGTCCTTCGGCCTCCGTGAGGTCCATTTTCCCGTGCTCGAAAGCCCGCCGCGTGAATTCCCCCGGCTCGGCCTGCCGCAAGCCAATGGCTTCAAAGGCTTCCGCCATAGCCTCGATTACGGCCGGTCCGCCATGCACGTGAAACTCGGCGACATCCTCTCCGGTAAAACTCCCGGGCGCGGGAAACCAGAGCGTCAGTCCCCGATCAATCAGCCCGGCCTGACTCTCAATTCCGGTCAGCCGCGCGGCGCGCGGCGCGCCCCGTTCTCCGGTCAGACGCTCCAGCGCCGGACCGGCCTGCGGACCGCTGACACGCATCACGGCGACACCGGCGCGGCCGGGCGCCGTGGCCAGGGCATAGATCGTGGCCGGCGTCACTTCCTGGAAGAGGCTCCGCCGGAAGCGGCCCGCATGAGATCCAGGAACTGGTCCGACATCTGTCCGCCAAAACTCATCCAGTGCCGCATCAGCGCTTCCGGCTCCATCATTTCCATATTGGCGCCCATGCGTTTGCTCATTTCTTCGACCAGTTGCTTGTTCAGCGGCTCCACATCGGGCAGACCGAAGAAACTGCGGGCCTCCTGGGGCGTACAGTCGATATCGACAGTGACTTTCATAGCGGCGCCATCCTTTCGCGCTAGTGCTCGGCAGACCTTATGTAACCTGTTCGGCGGGAGAATGAACCATATGCGCGCTGCCTGCCTAATCGCCATAACGATATTTATCGCCGCCTGCGGCCGTCCTTCGGGCCCGCGCATGTCCCTCGGGGCGGCGGCCGATGATGCGGGCGGCCCGGCCTTTTTTGCGTGCCTGCGGGAAAATAACGTTGCCTTGCTGGCGGCTCATCGAGGCGGGCCGTCGTCCGGATATCCCGAAAATGCGCTGGAAACTTTCGCCGCGGTCACGGGCAGCGCGCCCATTCTGCTGGAAATTGATATCCGGCAAGGCCCCGACGAGACGCTTTATCTTCTACACGACACCACGCTGGACCGGACGACGACCGGCGCCGGACCATTGCAGCGTGTTTCACGTGAAACACTCGGCGCCATAAAGCTGCGAGACAACGCCGGGCGCGCGACCGGCTTTTCCGTCCCGACCTTGTCTGAGGCTTTGGACTGGGCGGACGGAACCGCCATCCTGGAGCTGGACATAAAGGATGCGCCGCTGGAACCCGTTTTTGAAGCGATCGTCCAAGCCGGCGCGCGTGAGGAGGTTGTCATCATCGCGGACGATCTGGAAGAGGCGCGCGGAATCCATGCGCTGGACCCCGCGCTTATGATTTCCGCCCCGATATATAGTCAGAGCGATCTGGACGACGTGCTCGAATATGGACCCCCCGCGAGCAATCTCCTGGCCTGGACCGGAACCCACACGCCAGATTTCACGCTTTGGGAAAATATAAAAAGCCACGATATTTCAATTATTTATGGCGCACTGGGACGTTTTGACGCCGCGCAATTGAAACGTGCGCGCGACGCCGGCGCGGGTCTGATTGTGACCGATCACTGGCGCCGCGCGGCGCGAACGCTCTATGGCGCAGACATGCAGCCCGATTCTTTTTCCTGCGTCGCGCCTTAGTCCGCCGCCGCGGCTTTCCAGCCCTCACGCGCCGTCAGACGCTCCCAGTATTCCATGATCGCCGGGGTCGCCGTCGGCTCCAGCTTGCCGATCAGCTTGAGCAGGAACAGCATATAGCCGACCGAGATGTCCGCCGCCGTGAAGCGGTCCGCGGCCAGCCAGTCATGGCCCTTCAGCCCGTGATCGATCACGCCCAGACATTTGCGCGTTTCCGCTTCCGCCCATTTTGCGATGCCCGGAACCCGCTGCTCCTCCGGCAGAAGCGCGGTGTGCCCCAACAGCATAGAGACATAGATATTCATGCCGGATTCGCCGAAATGCAGATATTGCAGATAATCTGGATAAGCCGCGTCCTCCGCCATCGGCGCAAGTTCGGTCGGGCCATAACGTCTTGTAATATATTGTAAAATTGCAATAGATTCGACCATCACGACATCGCCGTCCTTGATGGCGGGCACTTTCTGGAGCGGCGTGATCTTCCGATAGTCCTCGCCGCCCACATCGCCGCGCGTGAACTCCACACGGTGAAGGTCATAATCCAGGCCCATCTCCTCCAGAAGCCAGCGGACGCGGATCGAGCGGGTGCGGGGCGCATGGAAAATCGTGATTGTCATGACGGCGAACCTTTCTTGGTGCTGGCCTTGGCATCGCCTATAGGACGCTCCGCGCCGCCGGTTCAAGTCGGACCGGTTCGATACCGATGACCAGAAGAGGCCGGAAACCCGTGGAAACGACAACAGACCAGACCGACATCGAAGAGGATGACGGCCAGTCCTGGTATTACCGGATCGAGCTTGAGCCCGGAGAGATGACCCCCGGAAAACCGCGCATGACCCTGGCCATGCTGCGCGAAACCCTGAAGCGCATTGATCTTTCCGGCGCGCGCTGCCTCGATATCGGAACCCAGGAAGCCGCCGGCGCGGTGTCGATGATGCGCCTCGGCGCTGAAGAAGTCGTCGCCTATGACCGGTTGGACCTGACAGACCGGATCAGCGCCGTCTCCCGGGCCTATGAAACGCCCGTCACCTATCTGGGCGGGCATTTCTTTCAGGACCTCAAGCGCGTGATGGGCGATCGCAATGTCGCCCCGGTGTTTGATTTCGTGAATTTTGCCGGCGTGCTTTATCACATGATGGATCCGCTGGCCGGCATCGCCATGGCGCGGTCCTTCCTGCGCGAAAATGGCGTCATGCTGATCGAGACTTCGGTCTCCGTGACCAATAATTTCAATATGAAATTCAATTATCGCGGCCAGCTTTATCCCGGCTCGAACTATTTTCAGGTCAGCGCCCGCACCCTCGATTACTGGGTGCGCATGTTCCGCATGCGGATCGAGGATGTCATCTGGCGCGGCGCGGACGATGTCTGCCGCGTCGTCCTGGTCTGCCGGGCGACGAATGAGCCCGTCATCGGCTATGAGGATACCTGGGCGCTCAAACGCTTCCACGAGATGGACGCCGCCGCATACGGGCTGGATTACGACGCCCTGAAAAGCGCCGCATCCGGTCCGGGCTTCGATCTGTTCGACCACGACCGGCACGACAAGCAGAACCTTGTCGACCGCGAAGCGCGCTCAGCGATGATTTTCGGAACGATCAAGCGAACCGGCGCCTATCAGCATGACCCGGCGCTGGAGGAGTTGCGGCTGGATCACGCCTGGTAGCGCGCGCCAGCCGCCGAAAGGCCCCCGCCCTTATCAGGTATTCATGCTCTCGAAGAAATCGTCGTTGGTCTTCGAGCTCTTGAGCTTGTCGATGAGGAATTCGATGGCGTCCATCGTGCCCATCGGATTGAGGATCCGCCGCAGGATATACATCTTCTGCAGGTGCTCCTTGGGAACCAGGAGCTCCTCTTTCCGGGTGCCCGACTTGGTCAGGTCGATGGCCGGGAAGACCCGCTTGTCCGCGACCTTGCGGTCCAGAACCAGCTCGGAGTTGCCGGTGCCCTTGAACTCTTCGAAGATCACCTCGTCCATGCGCGAACCCGTATCGATCAGCGCCGTGGCGATGATGGTCAGCGAGCCGCCTTCCTCGATGTTCCGCGCCGCGCCGAAGAAACGTTTCGGGCGCTGCAGGGCATTGGCGTCCACGCCGCCCGTCAGCACCTTGCCGGAGCTCGGAACCACGGTGTTATAGGCGCGGCCAAGGCGCGTGATGGAGTCCAGCAGGATCACCACGTCGCGGCCGTGCTCGACCAGGCGCTTGGCCTTCTCGATCACCATTTCGGCCACGGCAACGTGCCGCGTCGCGGGCTCGTCAAAGGTGGAGGACACGACCTCGCCCTTCACCGTACGCTGCATGTCGGTCACTTCTTCCGGCCGCTCGTCGATCAGCAGCACGATCAGGAAGCATTCGGGGTGATTTTCCGCGATGGATTTGGCGATGTTCTGCAGCATCACCGTCTTACCAGTGCGCGGCGGGGCCACGACCAGGCAGCGCTGGCCCTTGCCCAGCGGCGCGGCGATATCAATCACGCGCGCGGACTTGTCCTTTACCGTCGGATCGTTGGATTCCAGATGGAACCGCTCATCCGGGTAAAGCGGCGTCAGATTATCGAAATTGACCTTGTGACGGGCCTTTTCCGGCTCCTGGAAATTGATCTTGTGGATCTTGAGCAGGGCGAAATAGCGTTCGCCGTCGCGCGGCGAGCGGATGGACCCTTCCACCGTATCGCCGGTGCGCAGCGCAAAACGCCGGATCTGCGCCGGGGAGACATAGATATCGTCCGGACCGGGAAGATAATTGGCTTCCGGCGAGCGCAGGAAGCCAAAGCCGTCCTGCAGCACTTCCAGAACGCCCTCGCCATGGATATGGACATCGCGTTCGGCCAGTTCCTTCAGGATGGCGAACATCATGTCCTGCCGGCGCATGTTGGAGGCGTTCTCGACCTCCAGACGCTCGGCGAATGTCAGCAGCTCGGTGGGAGATTTCTCTTTCAGCTCGTTGAGCTGGATCATCTCCGGAAGATCCGCGTCGCGAATCTTCTTCGGCCGGTCTATCGGCTCGTCTTCACCGTCAAAATCCTCGTCTTCATCGTCCCCGTCGAAGTCGTCTTCGTCATCCAGGACGGAGTCGTCGGTATCGTCTTTGCTCATTGTCTCTTGAGGCTAGCTGTCTTTGGAGTCAGCGCATCGGGACCCGTCGGGCCGCCGATTATTATTATGAGGGCGGCCTTCTTCACGAACCGGATTGTTCGCAAACCGTCTGTTTTTTCAGATTGTGGGCAGGGATTCGATCATCCCTCGCACCGATTGGAACGCCATCATAAAGGCTAGGGCTTTGCTCAAACCACGACTTGGCGTCTGCGTCAAGACGTTAGCGAAGCCAGACCACCGCAACCAGCACGATAGCAATTGTCATAAGCGCCGGAATCTCGTTCAGCATGCGCCAGCGCCGCTCGCTCAGCGGCCGCTCGCCCCGCGCGAATTTCTTCTGCGCGCCGGCATAGAAGCCATGAACGCCCGACATGGCGAGAACCAGCAGGAATTTCGCGCTCCACCAGGGCGAGGCAAAAATGGACCAGCCATTCGCCCGCTCCGCATTGGCGAAGATCAGCAAAATCCCGAACGTCCAGGTCGCGATCATCGCCGGGTTGATGATCACTTTGAGCAGCTTTCGCTCCTGCGTCATAAGCGAGGATTCCAGCTCCCCGCCCTTTTGCGCCGTGTGGTGATACACAAAAAGGCGCGGCAGATAGAGCATCCCTGCCATCCAGAAAATCACGCTGATAATGTGCAGCGCCCGAAGCGGGTCGTAGAACAGGCCGGTCCAACTCATACGTTCATCCTACACGGACAATGGCCGGCGTCAGCCGGGCAAATGCGCGCGCCGCCCGGCGGTTTCAGGCCGGCTTCGCCTTCCAGCGCGCGAAGGGTCAGGGCGGAGAGCCCCTCAATAAATTCTGCGTCATCGCCCAGCGCCGGCACGCGATGATAAGCCTTCGCGCCATGCTCTTCGGCCAGTTCGCGATATTCCACGTCCAGCTCCACCAGCGTCTCGATATGTTCGGACACAAATGCAATCGGCGTAAGGATGATCGCCTTGCCGTCCGCCGCTGCGCGCGCAACCTCATCATCGGTTGACGGGCCAATCCACTCCAGCGGCCCGACGCGGCTTTGGTAACAGATCGCCCAATCCGGTATTTCCGGCAGTTTTCCGGCAATCGCGCGAACCGTCTGTTCAATCTGCCAGGGATAGGGATCGCCCTTGTCGACCGTCTTCCTGGGCAGGCCGTGCGCGGAAAACAGAAGCCGGGCATGTTCCGGTCGTCCCGCCTTCTCGAAGGTCTCCCGGATCAATCTCACATGCGCGTCGATAAAGGCGTCTTCCGCGGGATAACAACAAACGCGGCGGTCCGCCGGTCCTTTATAGGCGCGGTCCCATTCGCCAAACGCGGTCTCGGTCGTGGTGATCGAAAAATGCGGATACAGCGGCAACAACACCACCTCGTCCGCCTCCCACTCTCTGACCGCCCTGGCCGCCTCCGCCACAAACGGCTTCCAGTAACGCATTCCTATGAAGCATTTGTACGCGGCGCCGGGATCCTCCGCCGCCAGACGCGCCTCCAGCGCCGCGGCCTGTTTTTCGGTTTCGGCTCGCAGCGGCGATCCGCCACCCATCATCGCGTAATTCTTTTTCGCAGACGGCGCGCGGAGCGTGGATATCAATCCCGCCAGCGCCGTGCGCGCAATCCAGGGCACATCGATGATCGCTCTGTCCCGAAACAGATTGAACAGGAAGGGCCGCACGGTCTCCGGATTATCCGGCCCGCCCAGATTGAACAGGACGACCGCGACCTTCCTTTTACCGGCCATGTCCGGTCACCCGATCCACAAGACGCGCCATGTGCTCAATCGGGGTTTGCGGCGTGATGCCGTGGCCCAGATTGAAAATATGCGGTCCGCCGGAAAATGTTTCGATGATCTCGTCAATGCTGCGATCCATGTCCGCGCCCCCGGCCAGAAGCAGTGCGGAATCCAGATTTCCCTGAACGGGTTTGATGTTCTGAAGATGATCGCGCGCCCAGACCAACGGCATGCCCTGGTCGATCGCCACAACATCAACGCCGGTTTCCCGCGCATATTTCTCGGCCAGCGGGCCCGCGCCGCGGGGGAATCCGATGATCGGTTGCGTTATCCCTCTCGCCCGCAGGCCATCCACAATGGTTTTCGCCGGCCGGATCACCACGCGATCAAACAATGGCTCGGGCAATCCCGAGGCCCAGGAGTCGAAAATTTTCAGGATATCGGCCCCGGACTCCGCCTGCATGGCCAGATAATCAATGCTCGCCTCGGCCAGCTTGTCGATCAGCGCGTCAAAAGACTCCGGATCCCGCCACGCCCAGACCCGCGCCGTCCACTGGTCCTTGGACCCGGCCCCTTCCGCCATATAGGTCGCCACGGTCCAGGGTGCCCCGGCGAAACCGATCAGCGTCTTGTCGGCCGGCAACGCCTCGCGCACGCGCGCCAAGGACTCGCCCACCGCGGACAATCGCTTGCCCATATCGGCCGGATCCAGCTTCGCCACATCATCGGCGCCCTTCAGGGGCGTCATTTTCGGGCCTTCCCCTTTCACGAAATGCACGCCGCAATCCATCGCGTAGGGGATCAGCAGGATATCCGCGAAGATGATCGCCGCATCCAGATCAAAGCGTCGCATCGGCTGCAGGGTCGCCTCCGCCGCCATTTCCGGATTCAGGCAGAAATCGACAAAGCTTTTCGATTTCGCTCTCAGCTCCCGATACTCTGGAAGATAACGTCCTGCCTGGCGCATTACCCAGATCGGAGGGCGTTCGGTCCTCTGGCCCTTTGCGGCCCGGATCATCAAAGTTTCGCTCATGAATGCCGACATAGAGGGCGCATCCCCTCTCGGCAATTCTCACAGACTGAAATCCACCCCTCCTTTCCTCCTTAAAGAATTTAAAAAATGGAATTGGTGGAAGAGGTCCGGTGCGAGTCCGGCGCCGAATCCGGCGCCCAGAGGATTCTCACAGATCCGTCAAACGTCGCAGAACTGACAGAGTCAGAAAATTCACAGCATGTGAATCACAGGCAAAACCGGAAATCGCCTTTCCATTGAAACAGCAAATTTCCATCCCGTGCTGTGAACACGGCCGGGGACAGTTTTTTGCTGGCGCCCAGACTTCACGATTCTCTCCGCCGCGCCTTATCCCTGTGTGCGACTCCTTGAATCTTGGGGCGCAGCGTTCTTGAGTATGTTCGTAAACGAGCTGCGGATCGCGCCGCTGGCCCCGGGCAGACCTGGCTTTAACGTTTTATTAACAGTCTCCATCCCCAAGGCGTCCATGACCGATCCAAAGAACCAGTTTTCGATCTATTTCCATGTCCACCTGGTTTCGGACTCGACCGGCGAGACGCTGATGGCGGTCATGCGCGCCAGCGTCGCCCAGTTTCGCGGGGTTTCCCCGATAGAACATCTCTATGCGCTGGTCCGTTCGCCCCGCCAGCTGGACCGCGTGATGCAGGAGATCGAGGATGCGCCCGGCATCGTCATGTACACGCTTGTGAATAATGAGCTGCGGGCGCAGCTGGAGGCGCGCTGCGCCCAGCTTGGCCTGCCGGCGATTCCCATTCTCGACCCGGCCCTGACCTCCATGGGCCGCTATCTCGGCATAGAGATGTCGTCCCGCGTCGGCGCCCAGCGCACGCTGGACGCGGAATATTACAGCCGGATCGAGGCGCTGAATTACGCCATGGCGCATGATGACGGCGCCAACACCCATGAGTTCGAGGATGCGGATGTCGTGCTGGTCGGCGTCAGCCGGACGTCCAAGACGCCGACCTGCATCTATCTGGCGCAGCGGGGCATCAAGGCCGCAAACATTCCAATCGTTCCCGGCGCCGCCCTGCCGGACGATGTCCTGAATCTCAGGAAACCGCTGGTCGTGGGACTTACCGCGGCGCCCGAACGGCTGGTCCAGATTCGCCGCAACCGCCTGCTCAGCCTGCATGAGGACCGGTCCACCGATTATGTCGACGAGCATCTGGTGAAGGATGAAACGATTCAGGCCAAACGCCTGTTCGCCCGCAAGGGATGGTCGATGATCGACGTGACCCGCCGCTCGATCGAGGAAAGCGCCGCCAAGATTCTCAATCTTCTGGCCGACAAGCGCGGCGAGCACACATTGTGAATATCGCCCCTGTCATCCTGGCCTCGGGCAGTGCGATCCGGGCGCAGATACTCACCGCCGCCGGCGTCGATTTCCGGATCGAACGCCCGCAGGTCGATGAAGACGTGCTTAAACGCCGGCATGACGCGCTGGCCGATGGCGCGCTCGCTCTCAAGCTGGCGGAGGAGAAAGCCGCCGAGGTCTCACGCCGCCACGCCGCGCTTTGTCTGGGGGCCGATCAGATCCTGACATTTGAAGGGCGGCGCTACGACAAGGCCGGGACCATGGCTGAGGCGCGCGACCGGTTGCTGGCCATGCGCGGGAAGCCGCACGAGCTGATTTGCGGCGCGGCGCTGGCAAAGGACGGCGACATTGTCTGGACGCACCTCGCCCGGTCTCACATTCAAATGCGGGACTATTCGGAGGAATTTCTGGACGCCTATCTCTCGGAAGCGGGCGAGGGCATTTTGAAAAGCGTCGCCTGTTACCAGTTTGAGGGGCTTGGCGCGCAACTTTTTGAAAGCGTCGATGCGGACTATTATTCCGTTCTCGGCCTGCCGCTATTGCCTGTGCTCGACGGGCTGCGCGGCCAGGGCGCGCTGAAAACATGACGCGCTGGGCCGCGGTCGCCGGCTGGCCGGTCGATCATTCCCTTTCTCCTTGTCTTCATGGCGCCTGGCTTGAAACCGCTGGCGTAAAGGGCCGCTATGATCGGCTTCCCGCGCCGGAGGACGGAGCGAAGAAGATTCTGAAGACCGCGCTGGCAGACCCCGATTGCGCCGGCCTGAACGTGACGCTGCCGCACAAGGGCCTCGCCCTGCGCCTTGCCGACCGGAAGACGGATGCGGCGAAATCTATCGGCGCGGCCAATCTTCTCTATCGCGATGACGGGAAATGGGTGGCGGACAATACGGACGCGGAAGGATTTCTCTATGGTCTCCGCCGGCAGGCGTCCGAATTCCAGCCGGAACGCGCCGCCGCGCTGGTTCTGGGGGCGGGGGGCGCGGCCCGGGCGGCGGTTTATGCGCTGACTCAGGCGGGCGCCCGGGTCACCATCGCCAACCGGACGGAAAAAAAGGCCAAGCGCCTTGCAAAGGATTTCAAGGCCGGCGTTGCGGCCTGGCCGCCGGATGTTCGCGAGGCCGACCTTCTGGTCAACGCCACTTCCATTGGTCTCGACGGCGCCTCGGCCCCGCCTGTGGATTTTTCCGCCAGCCGCAATGCGCTGATTGTCTATGATCTTGTCTATCGCCCACTCGAGACGCCGCTTCTGAAGACCGCAAAATCCTCCGGCCGCCGGAGCGTGGACGGCCTCGACATGTTGATCGGGCAGGCGCGGCCCTCCTTTAAGGCTTTCTTCGGGGTAACGCCGCCAGACTTGGACGCACGGCAGATTTTGCTGGAGGCGATGGAGCGGACATGAAGATCGTCGGCCTGACCGGGTCGATCGGCATGGGCAAGACCACCACCGCGAACATGTTCGCCGATGAGGGCGTGCCTGTTTTCGGGGCCGATGCCGCCGTCCATGCGCTCTATGCACGGGGCGGGGGCGCCGTCGAACCGATCCGGGAAATATTCCCTGACGCGGTCCGGGACGGCGCGGTAGACCGCAGCGCCCTGGCGGCGCACCTCCATGAAAACCCGCAAGATTTCGAGCGGCTCGAAGAGATCGTGCATCCGCTGGTACAGGCCGCGCGCGCGCAATTTCTGGAAAGTTCAAAAGATTCCGGCGCTGATATCGTCATCCTCGACATCCCGCTTCTTTACGAGACAGGCGGCGAGGAACAGCTGGACGCGGTGATCGTGGTCAGCGCGCCGGCGGCGGTGCAAAGAGAGCGCGTCTTGCAGCGGCCCGGCATGACCGAAGAAAAATTCACCGCCATACTGTCGCGTCAGACGCCTGATTCGGAAAAGCGGAAACGGGCGGATTTCGTCATAGAGACCGGGGCGGGTCTCGAAGCGGCGCGGCGTCAGGTTCACGAGGTTCTGGCTGCGCTGAGAGGCGGACACTAGCGGGGAAGGGGCGCGCGAGCACCATGCGGGAAATCGTTTTCGATACCGAAACAACCGGGCTCAGCCCGGCGGACGGCGACCGGATTACCGAGATCGGCTGTGTCGAGGTGATCGATTTCGTTCCCACGGGCCGCGAATATCACTGCTACGTCAATCCGCAGCGCTCCCTGCCGCCCAAGGTCACAGAGATTACCGGGCTGACCGATGAATTTCTGGCCGACAAGCCGCTCTTCGCGGACGTGGTCGAGGATTTCATGGAATTCGTGGGCGACGCCCGCATGGTCGCGCACAATGCGGAGTTCGATAAGGGCTTCGTGAATGCGGAGCTGGACCGCCATGGCCGCTCTGTCCTCCCGCATGAGCGGTTCCACTGCACACTGGTCATGGCGCGGAAGAAATTCCCGGGTGTCCGCAATTCGCTGGATTCGCTCTGCGACCGGTTCCGCATCTCGCTGGAAACGCGCGACGTTCATGGCGCGCTGGTCGACGCCCGCCTGCTCGCGAAGGTCTATCTGGAACTGAATGGCGGGCGCGAGCGCCGGCTGGATATTTTCGAGAAGACCGGCGGCGGCGATTCCGGACTGGTCGCCAAGGCCCCGCCGCGGCCCGAGGCTCTTCCGAGCCTTGTTACCGAGCGCGAGCGCGCCGCCCATTCCGCCTTTATCGAGGAAATGGGCGAAAACGCGCTCTGGTCGCTCTATAATGCCTGAAAGCTAAAGGTCTCTAGCTTTCTTCGCCATTGGCCTGTTCGGCGCCGCCGGTTCCATCGCCATTTTCCGCGGCGCCCTGTTGCGCCAGCCGCTGACGGTACAGCGCGGCAAAATCGATCGGCTCCAGCATCAGCGGCGGGAAGCCGCCATCACGCACCAGCTGCGCCACGATATTGCGCGCGAACGGGAACAGCATGCGCGGCGCTTCGATCAGCAGGAAGGGCTGAAGCTGGTCTTGCGGCACGCCGACGAAACGGAACAGACCCGCATAGACAAGCTCACAGATAAAGGCGACTTCGCCTTCGCGCTCGGCCTTGCCCTCGATGCGCAGGGCGACCTCGTTCAGGTCTTCCTCGATATTGCGCACGCCGACATCGACGTTCAGGCTGATCTGCGGCTGGTTCTGGCCGGAGCGCAGAGAGCGCGGGGCCAGCGGATTTTCGAAGGAGGCATCCTTGATATATTGCGCCAGGATCTGGACCTGGGGCTCGTCTTGCGCCGCTTCCGGCTGCTGGTCGGTCTGGGACATGTCTGGTTTCACCACGTCTTGTCGCGCGTCCGGCTGACGCGAAAAGGGCGTCAATTTCCGGGTGGCGCGGATGATTTCGCGAAAGCGCGCCGGGTAGCATGGCTCTGCGTTTCCAGCAACAGACGGGCTGACGTTGCCGCCATAGCCCTTATATAGTGTCCAGCTGTTCGCAACGCGTTTGAATCGAAGGCTCTTGATGCTGTTTCAGATCATCATATTCGCCGCCATCGCCGGTTTCTTCATCTACCGGCTATACTCCGTTCTGGGCCGCCGCACCGGGCATGAGCCCGTTCCGGGCAAGGAAGCGAAAGAACCCACGCTGCGCGACGCCAATGTCCGCAGCGAGGGGCCGCGTCCGGCCTTCACCGGCCCGGGCGCCGCCGGGATGGAGGCGATCCGCCGGGCCGATTCCGGCTTCGATCCGGACGAATTTGTTGAAGGCGCGCGCGGCGCTTACGAGATGATCGTGCAGGCCTTTGCCGAAGGCGACCGCGGCACGCTGAAACGCTTCACCGCCGGCCCGGTCTATGACCGGTATGACGCGGCCATCGCCGAACGCGAAGAAAACAATCAGAGCCAGACCACCGACATTGTCCGCCTCGCCAAGGCGGAAATCGAGGATGCGGAGCTGGACGGCAAGACCGCCCGCGTTTCCGTGCGGTTCGAGGCCGACCTCACCACGATCATTCGCGATGCGGATGGCGAAATTATCGAGGGCGATCCCTCCCGCATCCGCACCGCGCAGGAAATCTGGACGTTTGAGCGCAATACCGGCGCCCGCGATCCAAACTGGGTCCTGGGCCGGGTCCGCCGCGCCTGACGCAAACGATATCTCGACCCGCGGGCGCTGAAGGAGCGAAAGACCGCATGATCCGCCGCAGCCTTCTCGCCTCGCTATGTTTCCTGATGGCCGCCTGCGGCCGCGACGACGCGCCCGAACCAGAGCAACCGGACGAACCCGAACCCCCCGCGGTCGAGCAGGAAATTCCCGACATCTCGCTGCGCCTCACCGATTTCGAGGCGCTGGACGGCTGGGCGGAGGCGGACGCCGCCGCCGCGCTGACTGCATTCCAGCGTTCCTGCGCCCAGATCGCCGCGCGTCCGGATGAGGCGCCGATGAACCCGAAGCGCGACTGGGCCGGGATCGCGGCCGACTGGCGCGCAGCCTGCGAGGCGGCCGCCGCCACGCCGGTGGAGGCCGCCGCCGCCCGCGCATTTTTCCAAACTCATTTCCTGCCGGTGAGCGTGACCGGGCCGGAGAGTGATACCGGCCTTCTCACCGGCTATTATGAACCCGAACTGGTGGTCAGCCGCGCGCGCACCTCTGAGTTTTCCGAACCCATTCTTGGCCGTCCGGAAGATCTCGTCACTGCCGATCTCGGCCTGTTCGATCCGGAACTGGCCGGTCATCGCGTTGTCGGTCAGGTGGAGACCGGCAAGCTTATTCCCTATGACCCGCGCGCGGAAATCTCCACAGATCGCGCGCCGGTGCTGGCCTGGGGCCGTCCGGCGGACGTGTTCTTCCTGCAGGTACAGGGTTCGGGCCGTATCCGGTTTGACGGCGGCGGCCGTCAACGCGCGGTCTTTGCCGCCCATAACGGCCTGCCCTACCGATCCATCGGCCGTGTTCTGATCGACCGGGGCGAGCTGACGCTGTCGCAGGCCTCGAAGGCCGGGATCGAGCGCTGGATGGACGAGGCGGGTTATGCCGCCGCCAAAGCCCTGATGAACGAGAATCCGCGCTATGTCTTTTTTTGGCGCGGAGTCGGTGGATGATCCCGCCCGCGGCCCGCGCGGGGCGCAGGGCGCGCCGCTCACCCCGATGGCCAGCATGGCCGTGGACCCCGATTTCCACGCCTATGGCGCGCCCGTTCTCATAAATACCCGCATCCCGCGCCAAGCGGGCGACGCGGAGGCCGAGGCCCGCAGCCTGCTGGTTATCGCCCAGGATACGGGCGGGGCCATCGAAGGTCCGATGCGGGGCGACCTCTTCTTCGGAACCGGCGATCTGGCCGGCGATCTGGCGGGCGTGATGAAGCACCCGGCCCGATGGACCGTGCTTCTGCCTTCGCCCCTGGCCCTGAAGCTGGCCGAACCGGCGACATGACCCGCCGCCGGGATCTGACCCCGGAAGACCGCGCCGTGTGGCGCCGCGTGGCGAGGACCGTCAGCCCGCGCGAGGGCCGCAAACTTCCCGACCCCGAACCTGTTTCTAAATCTGCAGGCGCTCCGGCCTCAAAGCCGAAGCCGCAAAGGCCCGCCGCCGCGCCGGCGCCCAAGGCTGCGCCCCCGCGCCCGCCCGGGCCGGCGGACGTCTCGGGCGAAAAACGCGTCCGCCGCGGACGGATAGAGGTGGAAGGACGGATCGACCTCCACGGTCTCAATCAGGATCAGGCCCGTGCAGACCTTCTGGACTTCATCGTCCGCGCAAGGGCGCAGGAAAAGCGCACGCTTCTGATTATCACGGGCAAAGGCAAGAGCGGCGAGGGCGTCATACGCCGCCGCTTCCCGGACTGGCTCGCCAGCCCGGATTTCTCCGCCCATGTCTCCGGATACGCCCCCGCCCATGTCCGGCATGGCGGCGGGGGCGCGTTCTATGTCCGGGTGAGACGGAAAGAGGCCTAGAGCCGGATCCCGGCTTCCGCCGCCAGACGATCCAGCGGAACTTCCGGCCGGGCGCCGTAATGGCTGATCACTTCGGCCGCGGCGATGGAGCCGAGCGTTCCGCAATCGGCCAGATCCAGCCCGCGCGCATAGCCGGCCAGGAATCCGGCGGCGTAAAGGTCGCCCGCGCCGGTCGCATCCACCAGCTTCTCGATGGGCCGCGCCTTCACGTGATGGGTCTCCTCGCCGGAGACGATCATCGAGCCCTTCTCCGACCGCGTCAGCGCAACAAGCTTGCAGTCCTTCCGCGCCATTTCCGCGGCGCTGTCGAAATCGGTCTCGTAGAGCGCGGCGATCTCCGCCTCGTTCGCGAACAGGATATCGACATGGTTCTTCACCAGGTGAAGGAAGGAGGCCCGGTGGCGCTCCACGCAGAACGTGTCGGACAGCGTCAGCGCGACATTGCGGTTGGCCGCTTCCGCGGCTTCGGCGGCGCGCACGAAGGCGTGCTTGGCGGCGTCCTTGTCGAACAGATAGCCTTCCATGAAGACGATCTTGGAATCCTTGATCAGCGCGGAATCCACGTCGACCTCGGAAAACTCGACGGACGCGCCCAGGAACGTGCTCATCGAACGCTCGCCGTCCGGCGTCACCGCGATCAGGCAGCGCGCCGTAGACGGCCCGCCCGAGAGCGGCCGCGTCTCGTAATGGACGCCCAGCTTGCGCAGGCCGTCGCCGAAGGACTCGCCCAGCCCGTCATCGGCCGTCTTGCCGATATAGGCCGCATCCAGCCCGAGGGAGGCGATGCCGGCGATGGTGTTGGCGGCGGAGCCGCCGGATTGTTCGGTCTTTTCGCCGAACGCGTCATACAGCTCTTCGGCGCGGTCCTGTTCGATCAGGGTCATGCCGGCCTTGGCGATATCGTGCTTGGCCAGAAAGGCGTCCTCGACCGGGGACAGGACGTCGACAATAGCGTTGCCGACGCCAATCACGTCGAAACGGGGGGTGCTCATGGGAGCAAACTCCAGAAAGATTGCGAATTCAGAAAGTGCGAATAATCGCGCCGAACAAGCCATCCTGCGCGGCCAATTGCAAGGCGGGCTTGGCGTGCGCTGCATATTCCGGTAGCGACCGGACCCATGAAACGCATCGCCTACCTGCTCTCCGCCGACGTCGCCCCGGGCCGTGAGAACCGCCGCGAGGACGCCTGGGAAGTCGAATCCGAACTTTCGGCCCTCAGCCAATCCGCCCGCCGCGCTGGCCTGACCCTGTTCCCCGAAGTCTGGGACGAGCCGACGGACTGGGCCTCCTATGACGCCGCCGTAGTGCGCGCCGTCTGGGATTACACGAAAAAACCCGAAACTTTCCTGCCTGAAATGGAAGGCATCGCGAAGGAAACCCGGCTTCTCAACCCGGTCGATACGCTGCGCCGGAACATGCAGAAAACCTATCTGATGGATCTGGCGGACAAGGGCGTTCCCTGCCTGCCGACCGTGCGCGCGGACAGCGCGGACGCCACCAGCATAAACGCCGCTTTCGAGGATCTGGATACAGACGAAGTGGTCGTCAAACCGGTGGTCGGCGCCTGTTCATGGCGTCAGGCCCGCATCAAACAGGGCGAAAGCCTGCCCGGCGCCGATGACCTGCCGCTGGACCAGTGCCTGATCCAGCCCTATATGAGCGCGGTCGCCGAAGAAGGCGAAGTCACGCTGATTTTCTATAATGGCCAGCTCAGCCACGGCCTGCTGAAGCGTCCCAAAGACGGCGATTACCGCACCCAGAGCCTGTTCGGCGCCACCGAAGTCTCGCTGCGTCCCAATTTCTCGCAGATCGAGGCCGCGCAGAACGCGCTGGAGGCATGGGGCGAGGAACTCCTCTATGCGCGTGTTGACCTGGTGCGCGGTCCGGGCGGTCAGTGGCTGGTGATGGAGCTGGAGCTGATCGAGCCCTATCTCTATCTGCCCTTCGCCGAAGACGGCGCGGACGCCGCTGCGGATCGCTTCACCAAAGCGCTGGAAGCGCGGCTGCTCTAGATCGCGCGCCGCGCCGGGCGTAGAATTCTCGCCTCCCATTTCCGGCTGCAGGGAAACGCCATGAAGCGCCCGATTGTCTGCCTGTTCCTCGGTCTCGCCGCTTGCGCAACCGCGCCGGAAACCGGCGCGGACGCCGCGATCACGCTCGAAGAAACCCCGTGTTTCGGCTTCTGTCCGGTCTACACGATGACCCTGCACAGCGACGGCGCCTATGTGCTTGAAGGCGGGCGCAACACCCGCCAGACCGGCCTGCATCGCGGCCAGCTTTCGCCGGCCGCCTATGACCGCGCGGCCGCGGCGCTGGAAGAAGCCGGATTCGACGCCCGCGACCCGGACATCACCATGGGCAATCCGGCCGCCTGCCGGAATCCCCATACGGACGCCCAGACGGCCATCATCACCTGGTCGAAACGGGCCGGGAAAAAGCGCGTCGCCTATTATCAGGGCTGCAACGCCCCGAAGATGCGCAAGGCGCTGGAAGAACTTCGCGCGGCTTTCGATTACGACACGCTGATCGCCAAGCCGCGCGAATAGGGGTCTATTTCTCCGGCTTCGGCGTCTTGTCTCTGTAAAGACAGATATCGGCCACGTGACAGCGCCAGCATTCGGGCTTGCGCGCCTTGCAGACATAACGGCCATGCAGGATCAGCCAGTGATGCGCGCCGTGGAGATATTTCTCCGGCGTGATCTTCATCAGCTTTTCCTCGACCTTGTCGACGGTCTTGCCGGGGGCCAGGCCGGTGCGGTTGGAAACCCGGAAAACATGGGTGTCCACAGCGATCGTTCCTTCACCGAACGCCTCGGCCAGCACCACGTTCGCGGTCTTCCGGCCAACGCCCGGCAGGGCTTCCAGCGCCGCGCGGGTCTGCGGCACCGCTCCGTCATGTTCCTCGATCAGCTGTTTCGACAGGGCGACCACGTTCTTTGCCTTGTTCCGGTAGAGGCCGATCGTCTTGATCTTCTCCTCCACCTGTTCCGGCGTCAGCCTCGCCATCTCATCCGGCGTGCCGGCCAGCGCGAACAGGCCGGGCGTGGCCTTGTTCACGCCCACATCGGTGGCCTGCGCGGACAGCACCACCGCCACCAGAAGGGTGAACGGATCGCTATAGACCAGCTCCGTCTTCGGCTCCGGCAGCGCCTCGCCCAGCTTCTCGTAAAGCTCGGCCGCCTCGTCCTGCGTCAATCTGCGTCTTTGTCCCATGACGAAAGCCGATAGCCCGCCTATATGCCTCTCTGCAATGGCCGCACGGATGGAAACCCTGCCCGCGGCGCCGGGCCTGCCTTCCCGCCTCTCGGGACGGACCTATATGGACGCCACCCTCGCGCCCAATCGCTCCCTGCCCAATATCGGTTTCGTGGCGCTGATGGGCACGCTGGTCGCGGCCAGTTTTTTCGCCGGGATCGCTTTCGTGTCCATGGGCGCCTGGCCGGTCATCGGGTTTTTCGGGCTGGACGTGCTGCTGGTCTGGGGCGCGTTTCGTCTCTCCTACCGGCAGGGAAGATTGCGGGAACTGGTGCAGGTCACCGCGGAGGGCGCGCAATTCGCCCGCATCGCGCCCAACGGATATGCCCGCCACTGGCGCGTGGCGCCCCAGCTCGCCCGGGTGCAGGTGGACAGGCCGATGAAGCATGAAGGTCAGGTCTGCGTCACGATCTCGGGCAAGACGCTGGTCCTCGGCGCCTTTCTTTCCCCCGAGGAACGCGAGGCTTTTGGCGACGCGCTGGGCCGCGCCTTTGCGGACGCCCGGGCGGAACGCGCCTGAAACGGCGCAAGGTTCGGGTCGCCGCGCATCATTGGCGCCCGTAACTTCATCCGCGACGGCCCTTCCCGCCCTACCGGGACGGGCGCTACAAGCAAGATGATAAAGCCATGACCACGACCACCATGACGCAACCCTCCGCCGCCAACGATCTGGATCAGGCCCGCCGTGACTATGAGCGCGTGACCACGGCGCTGAAATATCTTGAGGAAAACTGGCGCGACCGGCCCTCTTTCGAGGACGCGGCGCGTCAGGCCGGGGTCAGCCCGCATCATTTCCACCGCACCTTCGCCCGCTGGACAGGCACCAGTCCCAAGCGGTTTTCAGACGCGCTGACCCACGCCTTCTCCCGCTCCCTGCTCGCGGACGGCGCCTCCATTCTGGAGGCGGCTCTGGAGTCGGGGCTCTCCGGTCCCTCCCGCCTGCATGATCTCTATATCGCGCAGGAGGCCGTGACGCCGGGCGACGCGAAACGCCGGGGCCAGGGCCTGACATTCCGTCTCGGCCGCGCCGACACTCCGTTCGGGATCGGCGTTTTCCTGATCGCGCCGCGCGGGCTTTCCGCGCTGGCCTTTGCCGATGAGGGCGCGGAGGAAGCGGCGGAAACGGACCTGACCTCCCGCTATCCCGCCGCCGAATTTGTGCGCGATGACGCCGCCGCCGGAGAATACGCCGCACGGATTTTTGCCGGCGAGCGCACCCCGCTCGCCCTCTATGGCTCGGATTTCCAGCGTCAGGTCTGGCGCGCGCTTCTGGCTATCCCCCCGGGCAAGGCGGTGGCCTATGGCGACATCGCCGCGGCCATCGGCAAGCCCTCGGCGGCGCGGGCGGTCGGCGCGGCGGTGGGGCGCAACCCGGTCTCCTGGCTGATTCCGTGTCACCGCGCCCTCTCGTCAGACGCCCGCCTGACCGGCTATCACTGGGGCGTCGACCGCAAGCGGGCCATGCTGGCCTTCGAAAGCTTCAGGGAGCTTCACGCCGCGTGATATCCTATTTCCTTCCGGCCTTTTTCGTTCTTTTCGCGATTTTCGTGCTGGGCCTGACTGTCGTGACTTGGTTCATGCGGCGCGGCGCCCTGCGCGACGCGGACGAGGTCTATGACAAAAGATGCGAGGATTCCCCCGCTTCCCTCCGCGGGCTGGACCGGGACGGATTCCGCGCCGCCTTCATGCGCGCCCACGGCCCGCGCGGGCAGATCTTCATGGCGGCGGGCCTGGCCGGGGTTCTGGTGCTAACCCCCGCCGTCATGGCGCTTCTGGACGCGATCTGGCGCTTTTTCTGGCTGCGCGCGGAAACCCCGGCTTTCTACGCGCCGGGGGTGCTGATGTGGCAGTTCTACATGTTCTTCGGGATGATCGGCCTGTGGGCGGTCATCGTTGCGCTCGCCGCGCGCTTCTACCACCGCAAGCCCCGCGGCTCGATTGACGAGGAAATCATCCGCGAGGCCGCTGACCGCAAGACCCGGGACGCTTGAGGATGGGCTTTCTGCACACCATGGTCCGTATCCGCGACGTGGACGAGTCGCTGCGCTTCTATTGCGAAGGCCTCGGCCTGAAAGAGGTGCGGCGGTCGGACAGCGAGGCCGGGCGCTTCACCCTGATCTTCCTTGCCCATCCGGACGATATCGCCGCCTCGGGCCTGAAGGGCGACGAATATCCGCTGCCCGAAGGTCTGCCGATGATCGAGATGACCCATAACTGGGATCCGGAGGACTATGAGGGCGGTCGCAATTTCGGCCACGTCGCCTATCGCGTGGCGGATGTCTACGCCCTCTGCGGCCATCTTCAGTCCATGGGCTACGCGATCAACCGGCCGCCGCGCGACGGCTATATGGCTTTCGTCCGCTCGCCGGACGGCATATCGGTCGAACTGCTCCAGCGCGGCGAAAAGCTGCCGCCGAAAGAGCCCTGGTCCTCGATGGAAAATACCGGAAGCTGGTAACGCGGCGAATCCTAATCGGTATCGAACTGCGTCGCGCCGTCCTCGGGCAATTCGTAATAATCGCCCTGTGACTCCAGGAAGATATGCTCGCCGGTTTTTAACCCCGTGGGCCGTTCCAGCGCGCCGGCTGCGATGGCGATGCGGTCCTTGTGTTCATCCAGCCCGTCCGCATGCCAGAACAGTGACGACCCGCAGACGCTGCAGAAGCCGCGCCGCGCGAAGTCGGACGCCCGGTACCATCGAAGCGAATCCTCGGCGTCCAGTATCTCGAGATCGTCCAGCGCGGAATTCACGCTTGCCCAATAATGTCCGGACCATTGCCGGCACTGACCGCAATGGCAGGCGCTGACATCTTTCAGCGGCCCCGCGATATCGAACTTCACCGCGCCGCACAGGCACTGCCCCCGGTGCATCTCGCTCATTGTTTCAATCCCAATACGTCCTGCATGTCGTAAAGCCCGGGTTTCTGTCCGGCCGCCCAAAGCGCCGCTTTCAGCGCGCCTTCGGCGAAAATGGACCGGTCCAGGGCGGTATGACCCAGTAATACCCGCTCGGTCTCAGACGTGAATGTGATTTCATGTTCACCAACTATGCCGCCCGCGCGGCTGACCTGGAATCCGATCTTGCCTTCCTTGCGCGGGCCGGTCTGACCATAGCGCGCATACTCGGCCAGCGCGTCCAGGCTGGCGTTCCGGCCGCGGGCCGCCGCCCGGCCCAGCATCAGCGCGGTGCCTGAGGGTGCATCGGCCTTGCGCCGGTGATGGGTCTCCGAAATCTCGATGTCCCAGTCCTCGCCCAGCGCCTTCGCCGCGGTCTCCGCCAGCGCCGTCAGCAGGTTCACGCCCAGAGAAAAATTCCCGGCCGCCACGATGGCCCGGTCCTGCGCGGCGGCTTCCATTGTCTTGCTCTGCTCGCGGTCATACCCGGTCGTACCGGTGATGAAGGCGCAGCCTTCCGGCAGGACGCCCAGCATCTTGATCGCCGCGTCAGGCGCGGAGAAATCGATCACTGCCTGCGCGTCTGTGAACGCCGATTCATCGCTGACCGTGGCGATGCCCAGCCGGTCCAGCCCGCCGATCCGGCCCAGATCCTCGCCTTCGCTTTCCGATCCCGGGCGCACGGACCCGCCGATCAGCGTTATATTCTTCATGGCATGGGCGGCGCGGATGACTTCCCGGCCCATGCGCCCGCCCGCGCCATTGATTGCGATCTTCAAGCTCATGGCGCGGACTGTAATCGTCTGATCCGCCGCTGCCTAGCGGGCCATTTCCATCACGATGCGTTCGGCCATCGCAGACCCGAACCACGGGACAATCGGGATCAGGATATAGAGGAAAAAGCGCGTGGTGACCGGCGCGGAAACCGGCCAGTCCGGCGATGCCCGGACGGCCTGTTCATAGGCCGCCAGCCCGCCCAGGCGCTGCGCCGCGCCCGCATCGCCGTTCAGCGCCCCGCTTCGCGCCTCCCGCATTGCCGCGTGCAGCCGGTCCAGCTCCGTCTCCTTGGCCTTGCGGATTTCACCCCGCACCGCCGTCAGCGGCCCGATCAGAGAGGACAGCGCCCCGCCAATTGCGACGACAGCAGTCAGTACGGCCCCGATGCTGCCCACGCCGTGCACGAAGAACAGCATGATGATCGCCGCCATCAGGAACCAGGTCAGCGCCCCGCGCAGCGCCAACCGCCCGAACACGAAACTCCGCTCGGGGCGCAGCGTATCGTGGCGATAGCCCTCGCGCGCGGCGCGGCGCATCACCCCGTCGGACAGCTGTGAACTGACAAAGGCGCGGAACAGCAGGCCAATGGAAAGCGGGATGAATATGGTGAACCATATCCGGGACGCGGTCAGCAGCGCGGCCAGATCCTCGCCGTCCGCCTCCAGCATCACCCAGGCCAGGCCCAGTCCGGCCACGACGCCGGCCCAGAACGCCGCCGTCTCGCTCCAGTGCGCCGTATCGGCGTCCTCCATGACCCGGTCCAGAGCCTCGCCTTCGCCCAGCGCCTCGATCAGGGCGTCATGTTCCTCGTGCGGGGCCAGCCGGCCGTAATAGAGAAGCGCCGCCCCTGCCGAAATCACCAGCGAAAGCACAAGGCCCGACCACGCCGGAACGCTCAACAGATAGGGAGAGCCCGCGTCCAGAATGGAAAGCCCGTCTGCCACCAGCGTCGCGGTGATAAACAGGCCATAGATCACCGCCACCATCACGGCGAAACCTCGCGCCGGGCCCAGCCGCATCGTCTCGAACAGCCATGTCTCGGCGGGCCGCCGCACCCGCTTCGTCTTGTGTTTGCTCATCGTTTCACGCCTCGCCGTCGCGCCCGGCCATTGCCCGTTCGGCGGGCAGGATGACGCGCTGATAGGTTACCGCAATCGCCATCAAAACCGCCCCCAGTCCTAGGAAGGACAGGCCCCGCCACATCCCTTGCAGCCCGGCCATGTCCAGCAGGAACACCTTGAAGGTCACCAGCGTGAATACGCCCAGTGCCGCATAGCGCAGCACCGGCGTTCGGCGGACCACGCCCGCCGCCATGGCCAGCGCCGCTCCGGCCAGCCACACGGCGGAATAGGCCCACCCTTCCGCATCGCTGACGCTGCCGGACGAAAGATCGGGCGCATGGAAAGCGCGCCGGGTTTCCAGCGTGATCCAGGCAAAGAATAATACCGTCGTCAGGAAGGCTGCCGGATCGCCTGCCGCAAATCCCCGCCGGCGCCAGATCACGGTCAGCGCCGCCGCCAGCAGCGCCGGCAGGCCATACCCGACCGTCAGCGCATTAAAGACAAGCGGCCCGTAAATCTCTGACCCGTTCGCGCCCAGCCATGGATTGAGCATCAGCAACTGAATCAGAACCACATGTATGCCCGCCAGACCGATCAGCGCGCCTTCCGCCGCACGCTGCACCAGCGTCAAACCTCCCTTGATCCGTAGCCTCAGCGCCAGCGGGAGCGCCAGCCACAAACTGGCCTGTATCCCGGCCTCCGTCAGCGAATAACCGGCGGTCAGCGATCCCTCGTTCAGCGCCAGCCGGATGACGATCGCCCCCGTCACCACAAGCAGCGTTACCACCGCGCCTTCCAGTGTCCGCACTACGGCGCTCTCGCGCGCCATGCCGCCGCCGCGCAACAGCCGCGCCGCGCCTTCCAGCGCGCCCAGCGCCGCCACATAGGACAGGACCAGCCCGCCCGCGGCGACCCAGCCGCCGCTCCACTTGACCAGATGGTCCCCGCCGACCGTCAGCTGCAGCACCGTCAACAGCGTCATGACAATGACCGCCCAGATCAGGGCCGGCATGGCCCAGCGCCGCCATAGCCACGCCGCGGCCGCCGCTTCCGCCGCGATGGCGGCCGCCAGCCACGCATCGCTGAGAATCAGCGCCAGCCCGGCCAGCGCCGCCGCTGATGCGCCAAGGGCATAGGCCGCCGCCGCGGCGGGTCGCTCTTCCGCGTCGCCCCGCTTGACAAAGATTTCCGTGATGGCGCATTCCACTGACGCCACGGCGAACAGCAGCACGCTCCACATCCAGACGGGCGACAGGCCGTCCAGTTTGACCGCCATCAGGATCAGGATTCCCACCGGCGCTGCGGCGCCGGCAATCGCCATCGGCCCCGCGCGGCGCAGCCGCGCCAACGCCAGGTACCCGCCCGCGCCGAACAGCGCCATGAAGCAGATTGCCGCTGTCAGGAACGGCGTGAAGCTTCGTTTCGCGCTATCGGTCGTCTCGCTCAGGGCCTCGCCCTCGGCCACGCTCGCCGCCGCCAGCCAGTCCGGCCACAGATACAGCGCCGCCCCCGCCGTCACCACGGTGATCAGCGGGAACAGGGCAAACCTCTCCCGCCGCCACGCCGCGCCCATTCCCGCCGCGCAGATCACGCCAAGCGCAACAACCGCCGGGGCGGCGAATTCCCATGACAGGATCAACATCAGGCTCAACAGACAGGCCGCGATCAGACAGGCATGGGCCGCCAGCACCGAAACCGGGGACATGTCCAGCCACACGCCTGACATGCCCGGGTCTTCAACGGCCTCTCCGCCATCGGCCTCCCGCCACGCAAAGGCAATCGCTGTCAGAGCCAAAGCCGGTAGATAGATCGCCAACGCCAGCGCCTGGGAGGCGTCGAACGCGCCCAGCAGCCATAGCAGCGGCCACCCCGCGCCGCCGGCCAGCGACAGCCACACTGTCCAGCACCAGCGTGCATAGCCCGCCACGGCCAGACTGCCGGCTGTCACCACGAAGACATACAGGAATAGACCCGCCGCATTGGGCGACTCCGCGCCGATCAGCAGCGGCGCGGCAAACCCGCCCGCAATGCCGAAGCCGGCAATCACCGGCCCGTGCAGCCATGCCAGAAAAAGCGCCAGCGCTGCGATCACCGCCAGCAGGCCGAAGGCAACCGGGCCGGGGATCAGCGCGAAGGCGGCATGGGCGGCATAAACATCGCCGTAAAGCGTGATCAGGCCCGCGCCCGCCAGCACCGGCGGAGCAAGACTGCGCGCCACGCCTGCGATATCGGGCTTGCGGCGCAGATACTCGCTGCCCGCCAGCATCGCTGCGCCCGCAGCGGCAGCCACCATAATGCGCGCCCACGGCCCCAGAAGCCCCTGATCAAAGGCGTATTTCGCGATGAACAGCCCGCCCAGCGCCAGCGCGGCCCCGGCCAACCAGACCAGCCAGTTGCCCGCCAGGCTCGATTCGATTCTCGCAAAGAAAGACGGCCCTTCGACGGGTTGCCAGTCATCGCGATCCGGTGCCCGCCCGGTTTCTGCGGCCCACCGGGCGCCGGCCCCGGTCTCGGCTGGTTCGGGGGCTTCATCTTGGGGCGCGGATGTTTCGTCCCCGGTTCCGGCCGCCTCCTCCGTTGACTCTTCGGCCGGCGGAAAAGGCTGGCCCGCCGGCTGGAATCCGGGCGGATTGGCGGAAATATCCGGTGCTTGCTGACCGGAAGAAAGGCCCAGCTCCTTTTCGATGAGGGCAATCCGCTTCATGGCCGAAAGCAGCATGACGAATGCGGCCCACGCGATCGCGCCGGTCGCCAGAAACAGCGAAATAAGAAGTCCGACCAACCGCCCTGTCTCCCCTCAAAGCGTAACGCCTGTTTTGAGGGCAGAGCATATACGGACCGGGCGCAGGCGCGACCCCGGTCCGGAAATTTTTATGAAGGTCGGAAGGGTTTATGCGTCGGGGCGGCCGTCGGGGGAGGTCACGTCCTCGAAGAAGCGTTTTACCTTGCCCATGAAGCCGTGGCTTTCCGGGTGGCAGTCGCCGTCATTGCAGCTCACTTCCCGGAATTCCTCCAGCAGCGCGCGCTGCTCCGGGTTCAGGCGGCGCGGCGTTTCCACGAACAACTCCACCATCATGTCGCCGCGTTGCGCGCTGCGCAGCTGGCTCATGCCTTCGCCGCGAAGGCGCATTTGCTTGCCGGTCTGGGAGCCCTCGGGAATCTTCACCCGTTTGCGGCCGCCATCAATGGTCGGGGCCTCGATTTCCCCGCCCAGCGCCGCGGTCGCCATCGGCACGCAGGCGCGGCAATAAAGATTCGGCCCGTCGCGCTCGAAAAGATCATGCGGCCGCACGGAGACGAACAAATAAAGATCGCCCTGCGGGCCGCCGCGCGCGCCGGCGTCGCCCTCGCCGGACAGGCGGATTCGCGTGCCGTCTTCCACGCCGGCCGGAATATTCACCATCAGATGGCGTTTTTCGCGGACCAGCCCGATGCCGTCGCAATCGACGCACGGATTTTTCACATAGCGGCCCTGGCCGCCGCAGGTGGGGCAGGCGCGCTCCATCGTGAAAAAGCCTTGCGTGGCGCGCACGCGGCCCGCGCCCGCGCAGGTCGGGCAGGTTTCGGGCTCCGTGCCCGCTTCCGCGCCCGTCCCGTCACAGCCGCCGCATTGCACGGCGGAGGCGACAGCCACTTGCGCTTCCTTGCCCTTGAAGGCGTCTTCCAGCGTGATTTCAACATCGGCGCGAATGTCCGCGCCCCGCGCCGGGCCGCTGCGGCCGGCATGTCCGCCCCGGCGTCCGCCGCGGCCGAAGATGTCGGCGCCAAAGACCTGTTCGAAAATATCGGCGAAATCCGCCGCGCCGGCCTGTCCGCCGCCGCCAAACCCGCCATTGCCGTTCACGCCGTCATGGCCGAACCGGTCATAGGCGGCGCGCTTCTGCGGATCCGAGAGAACCGCATAGGCCTCGTTCACTTCCTTGAACTTGGTCTCGGCGTCCGGACAACCGCCATTCTGGTCGGGATGATATTTCATCGCCAGCTTGCGGTAGGACGATTTCAGGGCCGCCTGGTCGGCGCCCCGGTCACAGCCCAGAATTTCGTAATAGTCGCGGCGTGCGCTCATAGCCCGCGCCCTTCCTTTTCCCCCGGTGAAACGCCCGCCCCGGGGTCGGTCCGGGACGGGCGCTCAGGTCAATGCTCAGCGCTTGTTACGCGCTTTTCTTGTCGTCGTTCTCGTCGACTTCCTCGAACTCGGCGTCCACGACATCCTCGTCGCCGCCGGCCTCGCTGGAAGCCTGCTCGCCGCCTTCGGCGTCAGCGCCTTGCGCGCCGTCGCCATAGACGGCCTCGCCGATCTTCATGGAGGCCTGCGCCAGGGTCTGCATCTTGGCCTGGATGGCTTCAAGATCGTCGCCCTCGGCGGCGGTCTTTAGCTCGGCCACGGCGGACTCGACGGCCGACTTCGCCTCGGCCGGCACCTTGTCGCCGTGTTCTTCGAGCTGCTTCTCGCTCTGATGGATCAGCGACTCGGACTGGTTCTTGGCTTCCACCAGCTCGCGGCGCTTCTTGTCTTCCTCGGCGTGCGATTCCGCATCGCTCACCATGTTCTCGATCTCGTCGTCGGACAGACCGCCAGAGGCCTGGATGCGGATCTGCTGCTCCTTGCCGGTGGCCTTGTCCTTGGCGGAGACGTTGACGATGCCGTTGGCGTCGATGTCGAACGTCACCTCGATCTGCGGAACCCCGCGCGGGGCACCCGGGATGCCGACCAGGTCAAACTGGCCCAGCATCTTGTTGTCGGCCGCCATCTCGCGCTCGCCCTGGAAGACGCGGATCGTCACCGCGGTCTGGTTGTCCTCGGCGGTGGAGAAGGTCTGCGACTTCTTGGTCGGGATCGTAGTGTTGCGGTCGATCAGGCGCGTGAACACCCCGCCCAGCGTCTCGATGCCGAGGCTCAGCGGCGTCACGTCCAGCAGCAGCACGTCTTTCACGTCGCCCTGCAGGACGCCGGCCTGGATGGCCGCGCCCATGGCGACAACCTCGTCCGGGTTCACGCCCTTGTGCGGGTCCATGCCAAAGAAATTCTTCACCGTCTCCTGCACCTTGGGCATGCGGGTCATGCCGCCGACCAGGACAACGTCGTCGATATCGCTCTGCTTGATGCCGGCGTCTTTCAGCGCGGACTCCATCGGGCCGATCGTGCGCTTGATCAGGTCCTCGACCAGGCTCTCCAGCTTGGAGCGGGACAGCTTGATGTTCAGGTGTTTCGGGCCGGAAGAGTCGGCGGTGATGAAGGGCAGGTTCACCTCATAGGAGGAGGCGGAGCTGAGTTCCTTCTTGGCCTTTTCGGATTCTTCCTTCAGGCGCTGAAGGGCCAGCTTGTCCTTGCGCAGGTCGATGCCCTGCTCTTTTTTGAACTCGTCGGCCAGGTAATCGACAATCCGCATGTCGAAGTCTTCGCCGCCAAGGAACGTATCGCCATTGGTGGCCTTCACCTCGAACACGCCGTCGCCGATTTCCAGCACGGAGATGTCGAAAGTGCCGCCGCCAAGGTCATAGACCGCGATGGTCTTGCCTTCGTTCTTGTCCAGGCCATAGGCCAGCGCGGCCGCTGTCGGCTCGTTGATGATGCGCAGCACTTCCAGGCCGGCGATCTTGCCGGCGTCCTTGGTGGCCTGGCGCTGGGAGTCGTCGAAATAGGCCGGGACGGTAATCACCGCCTTCTCGACGGTTTCGCCCAGATAGCTCTCGGCGGTTTCCTTCATCTTCTGCAGGATGAAGGCGGAAATTTCGGACGGGGAATATTTCTTTTCGCGGCCCTGCACCCAGGCGTCGCCATTCTGCCCTTCGGTGATCTCGTAAGGAACAAGGTCCTTGTCCTTTTTCACCGTCGGGTCGCTCATCCGGCGGCCGATCAGGCGCTTGATGGCGTAATAGGTGTGGTCCGGGTTGGTGACGGCCTGCCGGCGGGCGGGCTGGCCGATCAGGCGTTCGCCGTCCTCGTTGAACGCGACAACGGACGGGGTCGTCCGCGCGCCTTCGGAATTCTCGAGAACCTTCGGCTTTCCGCCTTCCATGACAGCGACCACGGAGTTGGTCGTGCCAAGGTCAATGCCAATCACTTTGCTCATGTGTCGTTTTCCTCTTTGCGGCCGGCCGCGCGCTTACGGAACAAACATACAGGCCCAACTTGGCGCCCTGTCCCAGCGAGCAACCTCCTTCACGTTCTTCGTGCGTCGACTTTAGCTCGTTTAATCATGCCCTTGCTTCAAGGCCATGACCTTTCGGAAAGGCGATATGGGGAGAGTCTCTGCCCTTGCAAGGCGCCGGGCCGCAACGAAACCGGACCATTCCGGACTCCGCGGCGAGCCGGGCTTGAGAAGGCGTCCGCGCGCCGGTATCACTGCGCAGCCAAGGGCCGCGGCCGCGGCGCTGGAGGGGAGCCGCGTAAGAGCCCATGCTGTTTCACGAGCCGGCGTTCCTGCTGGCCTTCCTTCCGGCCTGTCTTCTCGTCTTTCATGTGCTGCGCCGCTACACGTTCGGCGGCGCGCTCATATCGCTGCTGGCCTTTTCCCTGCTCTTCTATGCTTGGTGGAAGCCGGCCTATCTGGTTCTGCTGATCGCCTCCATCGCGTTCAATTACGGCGCGGCGCGGCTGATCATCCGTTCAGACGGGAAAGCGCGGCGAAACTGGCTGATACTGGGCGTCGCCTTCAATCTGGCGCTGATCGGGCTTTTCAAATATTTGCCGCTGATCGGTGAAACCGCCGGTTTTGTCGGCGGTGCCTTCAATATCGCCGCCGCCGGTCCGCCCTACAGCCTGCCGGAACTGATCCTGCCCATCGGCATCTCTTTCTATACGTTCCAGCAGATTGCTTTTCTGGCGGACGTCCATGCCGGGATCGCCAGGCTGCCGCCGCTGCGGCGCTACGGCCTGTTCGTCTCCTTCTTCCCGCAACTGATCGCCGGCCCCATCGTCCACCACACGGAGATGATGCCCCAGCTGCGGCGGGAGAATTATTCCGTCGACCTGACCAAGGTGACGGAGGGCATGTTCTTTTTCGCCGCGGGCCTCTTCAAAAAGGTGGTGATCGCGGACGGCATCGCCGTTTACGCCAACCGTTTCTTCAATCTGGATCTGGGCGAGACCGCGGTCAGCACGGCCGATGCATGGCTCGGTGCGCTGGCCTACTCGCTACAGCTCTATTTCGATTTCTCGGGCTATTCCGACATGGCGATCGGGCTGGCCCTGATGTTCGGCGTGCGCCTGCCGATCAATTTCGCCTCGCCCTACAAGGCCGATTCCATCATTGATTTCTGGCGGCGCTGGCACATCACCCTGTCGCGCTTTCTGCGCGACTACCTCTATATCCCGCTGGGCGGGAACCGGCGCGGCCGGTCGCGCCGCTATATCAATCTCTTCATCACCATGCTGCTGGGCGGGCTGTGGCACGGCGCGGGCTGGACCTTTGTTTTCTGGGGCGGCCTGCACGGCCTGTTCCTGGCCCTCAATCACGGCTGGAACACCCTTCTCAAGGGGCTCGGCCGGAAAGCGGTCACCGATAACGCCGCCGGTTACTGGGCCGGCCGGCTGCTGACCTTCGCAATTGTCGTCATCGCCTGGGTGCCGTTCCGGGCCGAAAGCATCGCTTTTTCCACCGCCGCGTGGCGCGCCATGTTCGGACTTGCGGGCGAGGACTCGGGCAAGGCGCTCTATGCTTTTGACGGCGGCTGGCCCAAGCCGCTGGAATGGCTGGCCGCCCCGGTTGATTTCAACCTGCTGACCGTGCCGCCGGTATTATGGATCTTTCTGGCGCTCGTCATTGCGTGGTTCGCGCCCAACACCCAGCAATTTGCCCGCTGGTGCGGCTATCGCAGCGACGGCGCGGGGCGCAACGGTCTCAGCCTCGCATCGCCCCTGCGCAGCGCGGTCTTTGTCTCGGCCTTCGCCCTGTTCGTGTTCGCCGCCGCCAGCCGGCTGATCAATGCGGGGGCCAAGATCGAATTCCTCTATTTCCAGTTCTAGGGACGGAAAATTTGACCTTCTGGCGTTTCCTTCTCTGTCTCCTGATCATCCCCGCCGCGGCGCTGGCGGTGGCCGCGCCGCGCTATGTGGCCGACCCGTATGGCGTGTTCAATCCGCCCGAAGGCGTGATCAGCGGCAACCGCCCGAACCTGCGCTTCATCAAGCATCTCAAGCTGTCGCAGTCCTGCCGCGCGGGCGAGGGCTATGTCCTCGGCACCTCGCGCGCCACCGGCTATGACGTCGAGACGCTGGAGGAGATCTACGGCTTCCCCTTCTTCAACTACACGGTGCCGACGGAGAACTGGGCGGGCATGGAGTTCCGCGCCCGGTGGCTGATGGAGCATTGCGATCCCGGCCTGGTGGTTCTGACGCTGGATCCGCTCACATTCCGCGTCGAATCCTATACCGACGATTATCTGCGCCTCGACCCGCCGGAAATGACGGGCCGTAACCCGCTGCTTTACCGCCTCGACTATCTCCGCACCCCGATGAGCAGCATCCTGCGGCTGGAATCCAGCCGCGATGACCGTTTCCAGTATGACGCCGATACCGGCCACTGGAGCATTCCCGCCTCCGAACATGCGCGGGCGGCGGGGCGCGGGCTGGATGAGAAAGGGCGATGCGGCGCCCGGCGGCTGCGCGGGGACAAGGCGCCGCGCTTCCGCCCGCAGATCGAATCGATGGAGGCCATCAAGGACACCGCCCGCCAGACCGGAACCGATCTCCTCTGGGCCGTCACGCCGCTCAGCTCCACCTACCAGAACCGGTTCGACATCGAATTCTATCGCGGCTGGGCGCTGCAGATGCTGGGCGTCACGGAAGAGTTCCTGTTCCTGGCGGGCTACAATCCCTTCACCACGGACGGCACGGCCTATTGGGAGTATAGTCACTTCCGCTATACCGCCGCCGGCCCCTTCATCCGGGAAAGCCTGAAGCATCGCGATACGGCGCTGAACGGCGTCTGGACGCAGGGCGCGGCGGAGGATTTTGCCGCCGCGCTGACGGCCAACTATGCCGCGCACCGCGCCCGTTGCGCGAAAAAGACCAAAGGGAGCTGATCCCGATGAACCGGCTGCGGTTCATACTCTGCCTCCTGCTGATCCCCGCCGCGGCCGCCGCCACCGTCGCCCCGCGATATATCGCTGATCCATACGGGGTTTTCCGCACTGTCGGCGCGCCCACCCACAAACAGGTCAATCTGCGCATCGTGAAGCAGGACCGGCTGCAGGCCGGGTGCGCGGGGGCGGATTCCTTTGTCCTCGGAAACTCCCGCGCAACAGCCTATGAAACCGCCGCCCTGGAGGAGATCTATGGCGGCCGCTTCTACAGCCTGAACATTCCCGCCGACACCTGGCGCGGCATAGAGCTGCGGGCGTTATGGCTGATCGAACATTGCGGCCCGGCCCGGCTGGTCGTGTCCATGAGTCCGATGGGCTTCCGCTACGGCTTCTTTGACGAATCCTACGCCCGGATGGAGCCGGCGGCGATTTCCGGGCGGGCGGACTGGCTTGTCCGCGCCGATTTTCTCCGCGCGCCCATGTCGGCCCTGCTCACCAACGCCGCCAGCGAAGGGCAATTCCTCTACGACCCCGAAACGGGCCACTGGCAATATCCTGCGATCGAGGCCCGCCGCGCGGCGGGGGAGCCGTTTGCCGGCGTGGATCAGTGTGCGTTGCGCGGCGTGCGCAAATACCGGCCCAAACGTTACGCCGGCCAGAAACGCGCCATCGCCCGCATCCGCGACGCGGCGAACGCCGCCGGCGTGGACGCGGTTTTCGTGGTGGAGCCGCTCAGCGCCACGATCCTCACCCGCATGGATGTTGAAACCTATACCGGCTGGCTGGCGGACGTCGCGCCGGCCGCCCCGGAACTGGTCTTTCTCGGCGGGTTTCACGATTTCACGCTGGACGGGCTGAATTACTGGGACCAGACCCATTTCCGGCCCGGCCCCACCACGGCGCTCCTGCATCAGGCGCTGCAAAATCGCGACGGCCCCATGGTCGGCGTCTGGTCGCGTCCCCATTATGATCGTCTGACCGGCATCGTGGCGGCCAATTACGCCGGCCACGCCTATCTCTGCGACGGAAAAAGCGGCGGCTGAGCGGATATCATGACTCTGGATGGCGGCGACGGCTTCAAATATCTGCCCGGCCATTTCGACCGCGCGGCGCAGGAAAGCCTTGTCAAAACGGTCCGCGCCGGGGTCGAGGCCGCGCCGCTTTACCGCCCCTCAATGCCGCGTACGGGGCAAAAGCTCTCCGTCCGCATGACCAATTTCGGTTCGCTGGGCTGGGTGACGGACCAGAAGGACGGCTATCGCTATGAATCCGCCCACCCGGTTACCGGCGGCCCCTGGCCCGCCATGCCCGCCGTCATGCTGGACCTGTGGCGGGCGGTCACCGACTATCCGGCGCCGCCGGAAGCCTGTCTGGTGAATTTCTATGATCCGGACGCCCGGATGGGTCTGCATGTCGACTGGGACGAGGAAGCGGCCAACGCCCCGGTCGTCTCGGTCAGCCTCGGCGATGACGCCCTGTTCCGTCTGGGCGGGCCGCAGCGCAAGGGCAAGACGCGTTCGCTGCGTCTGAAATCGGGCGACGTCGTGGTTCTGGGCGGCGCATCGCGGCGTTTCTATCATGGCGTGGACCGCATCTATCCGGGCACCAGCGCGCTATTGCCCAAGGGCGGCCGCATCAATCTCACGCTCCGCCGGGTGACGCTTCCGGACTGAACGGAAGCTGCGCCGGCGCTTCAGCCTGAGTTCATGCCCGGCGTGACAGGGTTGCAACGTATCCGGCGGACCGGCGCCTGTGCGGGAACCGGCTTATCTCCCGCGCGTTTGCCCCCGTCACGAGCGTTGATGAAAGGAATAAACGTCATGTACGCCAAGATTTCACTCCTTGCCGCCGCGGGTCTTCTTGCTGCGGCATGCACGAGCACCGGCAATGTTGAACGCAACGCCATCGGCGGCGCGGCCCTTGGCGGCATCGCCGGCGCGGCCATCGGCAACAATGTCGGCGACGGCGACGCCCAGCGCGGCGCGGCGATCGGCGCGGCGGTTGGCGGCGCGGCCGGCGCCTATAAAGGCTATCGCGAAGACCAGCGCGTCCAGGGCCGTCAGGGCCCCAATGGCGGCGACCTCTATTATGACGAGCGCGCCCGCCGCTATTTCTATGTCGATCGCGACGGCTGCACCTATTGGCAGAACGGCCAGTATCGCGGCTGCTAGTCGAAGCGCTCGCACACACACACATGAAAACGCGCGGCTCTTGTGGGCCGCGCGTTTTTCTTATGGGCGGAATAGAAATTTCCGATGCCGCAAAGGCTTGCGAACGGCTAGTTGAGAATTATTCTCAACTCCATGTTCAGGTTCGATGCAGCCCTTCTCAAGACCGGCACCTATGCGCTGATGCATCTCGTCGTGGCGGTGGCCGTGGCGTTTGCGCTGACGCGCAATCTGCACGCCGCCCTCGCCATTGGTTTGCTGGAGCCTTTTGTCCAGACCATCGCCTATACGGTGCATGAGCGGGCGTGGCGGCGCCGGGCGGCCCGCGCCGGGGCGCGGGTCTCCGCCTAGACCTTGAAGTCCGTGGTTCCGCCGGTGCTTTCGCCGCCGGGCGCGGTCTGGCCGCCGCCCTGTCCGCCGCCCTGCGGCCCGGTGGACACCGCCACCATCGCCGCGCGCAGCGGGCGCTCGCCCAGCACGTAACCCACCTGCATCACCTCCGCGACGCGGCCCGAGGGAACATCGGACGGCATCTGCGTCACCGCCTGATGGCGGTTCGGATCAAAGGCTTCGCCCTTCGGATTTTCCTGTTCAACCCCATGACGCTCGAAAGCGCGCATCAGCTCGCGCTGCGTCATCTCCACGCCGGACAGCAGGTTCTTCGCCAGCTCGGACCGCCCTTCGTCGGACCCTTCCGGCACGCTTTCCAGCGCCCGCGTCAGATTGTCGGCGACCGAGATCAGGTCCGTGGCGAACCGTTCGATGGCGTAGGTGCGCGCCGCCTGCACATCGCGTTCGGCGCGCTTGCGCGTGTTTTCCAGCTCCGCCAGCGCCCGCAGCGCGCGGTCGCGCAAATCCTCGTTCTCCGCCTGCAGCTTGGCCAGCGGGTCATTGGAAGCGTCCAGATCGCCCCCGGCGCTCGCCGCCGCTTCCGCGGCCTCTTCCATCGCTTCGATGTCGTCCGGCGCCAGGCCGGCTTCGTCTTCGCGGTTTTCGTCACTCATTATCCAGCATCCGTCCTACAAGGCGCGCGGTGTAATCGATCATCGGGATCACGCGCGCATAATTCAGGCGCGTGGGACCGACAACCCCCAGCGCGCCGACAACTTTTCTCTCCCGGTTCATATAGGGAGCCACGACCAGGCTCGAACCCGAAAGACTGAATAAGGGATTTTCCGCGCCGATAAAGATGCGCACGCCCTCCGCCTCGCGCGTCTGGTCCAGCAGGGAGATCAGCTCCTCTTTCCGCTCCAGATCGTCGAACAACAGGCGAATCCGCTCCAGATCCTCCGCTGCGCCGAACTCTTCCAGCAGGCGCGACCGGCCCCGCACGATCAGCATGCGTTTCGCCTCGCCCCCGCTCCATTCCGCCAGCCCGGTGGAGACCAGCCGCTCCGCCGCCTCGTCCAGCGCCGCCTGACCGGCGGACAGCTCCTCGCGGATATCCGCCTGCGCCTGCGCCAGCGTGCGTCCCTTCAGCCGCGCGGACAGGTAGTTTCCGGCCTCGACCAGCGCCGACGGCGTCAGGCCCTCGGGCGTGGCCATGATGCGGTTCTCGACATTGCCGTCCTCGAACACCAGCACCGTCATGGTCTGGCCGTTCCCCAGGCTGACGAACTCCACATGTTTCAGGCCGGCATCGCGCGCCGGCGTGGTGACCAGCCCGGCTCCGCCCGCCAGCCCGGAAACCATCTCGCCCACCGATTCCAGCACCTGATCCATGGACTGGCCCGCGCCCTTGATGCGCACATCGATCTGGCTGCGCTCATCCTCGGTCAGGTCGCCGATCTGCAAGAGGCCGTCGACGAACATGCGCAGCCCGGCATGGGTGGGCAGGCGCCCGGCGCTGGCGTGCGGCGCGGTCAGCAGCCCCATCTGCGCCAGGTCCGACATGGTGTTGCGGATGGAGGCGGGCGACAGGCCGATGCTCTGGATGCGCGAAATCGTCCGCGACCCCACCGGCTCGCCGGTCGAGAGATAGGATTCCACGACCTCCCGGAAGATGGTGCGCGCGCGGCTGTCCAGCTCCACGGCGCCGCTCTCTGGTTTCTTCTCATCCATTTCAACACCATAGCTAGGCGAGGCGGGCCGCCTCCGCAATCGGCTCTTGGGCTGGAAGCCGCCCCGCGCTACAGCTTCGCGCAACCTGCCGCCTCAAACCCCGCCGACTAAGGACAAGAGCCGATATGAGACCTCACGACCGTGCGCGCGACGCCCTCCGAGATGTGACGCTGGAGCCCGGCGCGGCGATCTATGCGGAAGGCTCCTGCCTCGCCCGGTTCGGCGGCACGCATGTGCTGTGCGCGGCCAGCGTGGAAAATTCGGTCCCGCCCTGGATGCGCGGCTCGGGCCGCGGCTGGGTGACGGCGGAATACGGCATGCTGCCCCGCGCCACCCATACGCGCGGCCAGCGCGAAGCGGCGCGCGGGAAACAGTCCGGCCGCACGCAGGAAATCCAGCGCCTGATCGGCCGTTCGTTGCGCGCCTGTGTTGACCTGCAGGCGCTGGGCGAGCGCCAGGTTATCCTCGACTGCGACGTCATTCAGGCCGATGGCGGCACCCGCACCGCGGCCATCACCGGCGCCTGGGTGGCCCTGAAACGCGCCTGTAATTTCCTGATAGAGGAAGGCGTGATGAAGACCGACCCGGTGTTCGATCAGGTGGCGGCCATTTCCTGCGGCGTGGTCGACGACCAGACGCGGCTCGATCTGGAATATGAAGAAGACAGCCGCGCCCAGGCCGACGGCAATTTCGTGCTCTCGGCTTCCGGCGGCATCATCGAGGCGCAGGTCACCGCCGAGGACCGCGCCATCAGCGATGAGGATTTTCAGGAATTGATGCGTCTGGCCAAAACCGGCTGCACGGATCTGTTCGCGTTGCAGAAAGCGGCGCTGGGCTAGGGCCTACTCCGCGGCGTTCTCTGACGCCTTTGCGTCGTTCGCCGCTGTCCCGTCTTCTTCGTCATCGACAAATTGCAGGATGTCGCCGGGCTGGCACTCCAGCTCGCGGCACAGCGCCTCCAGCGTCGTGAAGCGCACGGCCTTGGCCTTGCCGGTTTTCAGGATCGACAGGTTGGCCAGCGTCACCCCGACACGGTCGCACAGCTCGGTCAGCGACATACGCCGCTCCAGAAGCACTCGGTCCAGGGTCACTTGAATCGCCATTGCCGTCCTTATCTAGATGGTCAGCTTCTGTTCGTCACGCATGCGCGCGCCCTCGCGGAACACCTCCGCCATAACCATCAGCGTCAACACGGAGAACCAGACGGAGAGGGAGACTTCCACGTTCAGATATTCCGCCGGCGTGGAATCCTCCGGCAGGAAATACATCAGCGCCGCCGCGGTTCCGCCCAGCAGGTAGCGCGACAGCTCCCAGACCGCCAGCGCGATCCAGACCACGCGCAGATGAACCGCGTTCTGTTCGACAAACGGGTCGCCCTGGGACAGCGTCGCGAAAATCTTCCGCAGCCGCCCGACAATGATCAGCGCCGCGCCCACCGTGATGAACATGATCGCATTGGCCAGCACGGCCAGCGCCGGCGACAGCCGTTCCACTTCCAGCCCCAGATCGAAGCCGAAGGAAACCAGCAACAGCGAAAGTCCCGCAACGCCCGCGAAGAAAAGCGCGATCCACAGGAAGATACTGAAGATTCTCAGCGCCACGCGCAGTATGGATGCGATAGAGCGGTGTCCGAGCGCTTTCATCTCTCTCCCTTGGCGAACCGGTTTCGTCAAGACTTGTTGTTATTCGATAAACACGTATCGACTTTCGATGAAATCCGCAAGAGCACAATCGCATCAAGGCATTACAATGTTTTCATTCACGAAGATCGTCGTCGCCAGCCACAATGAGGGAAAGGTGCGCGAAATCCGCGATCTCCTTGTTCCGCTGGGCATAGAGACCGTCTCGGCCGGGGAGCTGGGTCTGGACGATCCGGAAGAGACCGAAACGACGTTCGAGGGCAACGCCGCGCTGAAGGCCCGCGCCGCGGCGGAGGCGTCCGGCCTGCCGGCGCTTTCCGATGATTCCGGCCTCGCCGTCGCCGCGCTGGATGGCGCGCCCGGCATCTATTCAGCGCGCTGGGCGGGGGAACCGCGCGATTTCGGCAGGGCGATGGAGAAGGTCTGGACCGCGATGTCGGAGGCGGAAAGCGATGACCGCGCCGCGAAATTCGTCTGCGTTCTGGCGCTGGCCGAGCCAGGCGGCGGCGTCCATACCTGGCGCGGAGAGGTGGAGGGCGAAATCGTCTGGCCGCCGCGCGGCGGCAAGGGATTTGGCTATGACCCGATTTTCCAGCCCCCTGGCCGCAAAGAGACCTTCGCCGAGATCGAACCGCAGGAAAAACACGCCATGAGCCACCGCGCCCGCGCCTTTGACAAATTTCTCGCCGCGCTGAAATCCGGCGCGGAGCCGCGCGCATGATCGCCGCCCTCTTTGGCCTGTTCGCCTTCGCCGCCGCACAGTCCGCCGACCTTCCCGTAGAGCAACAGCTGGACGTGAGCGAGCTGGACGCCGGGGTGTGGATGCACACCTCCTATCGCGACCTGCCCGAATATGGCCGCGTCGGCTCCAACGGCCTGATCGTGGAGCGCGCGGATTCCGTGGTTCTCATCGACACCGCCTGGGGCGAGCCGGCCACCGAAAAGCTGATGGACTGGGTGGCGCGCGAGATCGGCAAGCCCGTGAAGCTGGTCGTCATCACCCATTCGCATGAGGACCGCACGGCCGGACTCCCCGTTACCAAGGCCGCCGGCGCGGCCAGCATTGGTCTCAACAAGACCGCGCAGATCATGATGTCGGAGGGCCGGGGCGGGCTTGATATCGGCGCGGTCGGCAAGAGCTTCGGCATTGATGAGGGCTATGACGGGATGGAAGTCTTCTATCCCGGTCACGGTCACGCGGAGGATAATATCGTCGTCTATGTCCATCGCGCGAACCTGTTGTTCGGCGGCTGCCTGATCCGCGCGGCGGACGCCACGTCCATGGGCAACACCGCCGACGGCAATCTCGAAACCTGGGCCGAGGCCGCCGAAGCCCCGGCAGAGCGCTTCCCGGGGATAGAGGTGATCGTCCCCGGCCACGGCGAACCCGGCGGCCCCGAACTGATGGCGCATACCGCGGAGCTGGCGCGCGCCGCGCGGGATCAGTGACCCGGCCCGCCCTCGGTCTCTATGCGCACTGGCCCTGGTGCGCCCGCATCTGCCCCTATTGCGATTTCAACGTCTATCGCGCCAAGGGCGCGGATACGGACGCCATGACCGCCGTCCTGACCGGCCATGTCGGCCTGTGGGCGGAGCATATGCAGCCCCGTCCGCTTGCAAGCCTGCATTTCGGCGGCGGCACCCCTTCGCTGGCGCCGCCCGCGACCATCGCGGCGGTGATCAAGGCCGCCGATGCGCGGTTCGGCTTTGCGCCGGACGCCGAAATCGGCCTTGAAGCCAATCCCGAAGACGCCGGCCCGGAACGCTGGCGCGCCTTCCGCGATGCGGGGGTGGAGCGCGTCTCGCTCGGCGTGCAGGCCCTGGACGATGACGCCCTGAAATCTTTGGGGCGCATGCACAGCGCCGATCAGGCGCGGCGCGCCATTGCGCTGGCGCTGGAGATTTTCCCGCGCGTCTCCATCGACCTGATCTATGCCCGCCCGGACCAGACCGCCGAAGCGTGGGAGGCGGAGCTGGAGGAAGCGCTCGGCTTCGGCCTGAAGCATCTCTCCGCCTATCAGCTGACTATCGAACCGGGCACCGCCTTCGAAAAACGCGCCGCGCGCGGGCAACTGGACACGCCTGAAGAAGACAGCGCCGCGCAATTTTATGAGATCACGCAGCAGATCTGCGCCGCGCGCGGCCTGCCCGCCTATGAGGTTTCGAACCACGCCAGCGGCCCGGCGCATCAGAGCCGCCATAACCGCCTCTACTGGACCTCGCAGGACTGGATCGCCATTGGCCCCGGCGGGCATGGCCGCTTGTGGGCGGATGGTGACGCCCGCCGCGGTTTCGCGCTGGCCCGCCGCCCGGACGCCTATCAGGCGGCGGTGTCGGCGGGCGAACTCTGGGAAGAGGACGAAACCCTCTCTCCGCTGGATGCGGCGCGCGAGATGATCCTGATGGGTCTGCGCATCACCGACGGTCTGGACCGCGCGCGCCTGCGCGCCGCCACCGGCCAGGATGTCGATGCGGACGCCCTTGCGCGCCTGACCGGTCAGGGCCTCGTCGCGGGCGATGAAACCCGCATCAAGGCCACGCGAAAGGGCCGCCCCGTGCTGGACTATGTGGCCGGGGCGCTCTGTCCCTAGGATTCCGGCGGGAAGCGGGTCGGCGCAGGCTGCACCTGCTGGAACCCGCCCGCCGTCAGCTCATAGATGGCCAGCGCCCGCTCGGCGATATTCTCCTGATCGAAGCGGAACAGACCGCCCGCGCCCAGAAAGCCCTGGGGATTGGCCAGTTTCAGTTCCGCCTGACGCCCGCGCGCCCCGGCCAGGTGATCGGCGATCGCCACCGCGTCATAGGCCAGGCTCGCCAGCCGCGACGGGCCGGATCCATAGGCGGCGCGATAGGCGTTCTCGAAGCGCGTCTGCGCGTTCTCGTCCGGTCCGGCGATCAGCGCCCCGCGCAGCGAGGCCACGCCCCGCAGCGTAATTTGAGACCGCCACAGCGCGGAGCCCATCAGCAGCGTATCCCGCCCTTCGAAATTATGGATCGACAGGATCGGCGCCAGCTCGACCAGCGAATCCCCGGTCTCGGTCAGGAACAGCGCCCCGAAACTCCCCCGGCTCTGGTCCAGCCGCGTGATGGCGGCGGTGGAGGCGTCGGCGTTGAACAGCGGATAGATTTCGCTGGTCGCAAAGCTCAAGCCTCCCGGCATCGCGCCGTTCTCGCGCAGGCGCTGGTCGAAGCGCCGCGTATATTCATTGGTCGGCCCCAGCAGCGCCGCCGCGCCGGCGCCCTGGCTGGCCGCGTATCGGCTCAGCGCCTCCACCTCTTCCTCCGGCGGGTAGGACAGCAGATACGCCCCTTCGCCCGCCACCATGCGGTCGGTGGAAAAGGCGATTACCGGCACGCCCTGCGCCCAGGCCACGTCCGCCGCGGCGGTCACGGATTCGGCGAATAGCGGCCCCAGAATCACGTCCGCGCCCTCGCGCAGCGCCGATTGCGCCGCCGCGCGGGCGCCCGCCGCGCGGCCGCCCGTGTCTTTCGGAATGATCAGCAGCGAATCGCCGCCACGCTCGAACAGCGCCAGCTGCGCGGCGTCCAGCATGGAGGCCGCCTCGTTCCGCGCCGCCTCGTTGCTGGCCGAAAACGGCAGCAGCAGCGCCGCGCGGATGACCGTGCGGTCTTCCATGTGCGGCGGCTTGATATAGCTGTCCGGCTCTTCGGCGTCGCGCGGATCCGGTTCGTCCGGTTCTTCCAGAACGATATCGGGTTCTTCCTGCGCCGGGGGCGGGGGCGGCGGAGTCACCACCGGGTCGGGCCGCGGCGGGGCGCTGCCGCACCCGGCCAGCGTCAGCCCGGCCACAACGGCCATGGAAAGCGCCAGCGTCTTCCAAAACGCCTTCAATGATGAAACCTTAAGTCCTGACATGAGGTCCGATATCCCTGATCCGCGGCGGCAAGACGCCATAAGCTGGCCGAAGCCCGACCCATCCCTGGCGCCGGGACTTTATATCGTCTCCACGCCGATCGGAAACCTCCGCGATATCACCTTTCGCGCATTGGATGTTCTGGCCGGCGCCGACCTGATCCTGGCCGAGGACACCCGCATCACCCGCCGCCTGCTGGAAACCTATGGCGTGACCACGACCATGCGGGCCTATCACGACCATAATGCGGCGGAGATTCGTCCCGAAATCATCGCGCAACTGGAAGGCGGCGCGCGCATCGCGCAGGTCTCCGACGCCGGCACGCCGCTGGTCTCCGACCCCGGTTTCAAGCTGGCGCGCGACGCCATAGACGCCGGAATCGGCGTCATCCCGATTCCGGGCGCATCCGCCGCGCTGGCCGGGCTCGCCGCCGCGGGCCTGCCGACCGATGCCTTCCTGTTCGCCGGTTTCACTCCGCCCAAATCCGGCAAGCGCGCGGCGTTTTTCGAGACCTTCGCCCGCGTCCCGGCGACGCTCATCTTCTATGAATCCGGCCCGCGTCTGGCCGACAGCCTCGCCGCCATGGCCGATGTTTTCGGCCCGCGCCCGGCGGCCGTCGCCCGCGAACTGACCAAGCGGTTCGAGGAAACCGTGCGCGGCGACCTGCCGGACCTCGCCGCCCGCTACGCCGAATCCGGCGCGCCCAAGGGGGAAATCGTCGTGCTGGTCGGCCCGCCTTCGGAGGCCGAGGCCGAATGGGACGACGCCCGCATCGACACCGCCCTGAAAGAGGCGATGGAGGCCGACTCGGTGAAGGACGCCGCCGCCGCCGTCGCGAAAGCCAGCGGCCTGCCCCGGCGCGACCTCTACCAGCGCGCGCTCGCCCTCAAGAGCCGCGCATGAGCGGGGCCGCCGCGCGCCGCCGCGCCGAACGCCGCGGCGCCTGGGGCGAAATCGCCGCCGCCGCCCTGCTGATGCTCAAAGGCTATCAGATCGTCGCCCGCCGCCGCCGCACCGGTTTCGGCGAGATCGACCTGATCGCCCGGCGCGGCGGGGTTCTGGCCTTTGTCGAGGTGAAAACCCTGGCCAGCGCCGCGGCACGCGCCGATCCCGTGCGTCCGCGCCAGATGGTGCGCACCGCCCGCGCCGCCAGCGTTTTTCGCGGCCAGCGCCCTGATCTGGCCCGATTGGATATGCGATATGACTGGGTGATTGTGGCGCCGTGGCGCTGGCCGGCGCATCATGCCGATGCGTGGCGGCCTGATTCGCCCGACCTGGCGCATCTGAACTGAACCATTCTGGAAGGGGAGGCCCGCCCATGCTTCGCTTGATACTTCCGCTCGCCGCGCTGGCGCTTGCCGGCTGCACCTCCACGGTCGGCCTGTTCACGGCCGAGCGTACCGGCAATCAGACCCTGCAGGACGTCAACGCCACCATGGCGATCAAGACGCGGATGAGCCGCACCGAGGACTTCTATCTGAAAGACGTCGATGTGGAGATTACGGAGGGCGTCGCCCTTCTCACCGGGGAGGTGCCGCGCCCCGAAGACAAGATCGAGGCGGAGCGCATCGCCTGGACCTCCGATTATGTCGATCAGGTGGGGAACGAGATCCATGTCGGCGCCCGCGACACCTTCAAGGCCAGCGCCCGGGACGAATTCATCACCGACCAGGTGCGCGCCCGGCTGCTGGCCGACTCTGGCGTTCGCAGCGTGAACTACAATGTAGAGACCCATCAGGGCGTGGTTTATCTGCTCGGCGTGGCGCGCAGCCAGGTCGAGCTGGACCGCGCCTCCCAGATCGCGAGCCTGGTGCCCGATGTGGAAAGAGTCGTGACCTATGTCCGGATCGAGGGCCAGTAGATGAGCTTGCGCGTCGCCGTCCAGATGGACCCGCTCGAGTCGGTCGATATAGAGGCCGACACGACCTTCGCCCTGATGATGGAAGCGCAGGAGCGCGGCCACCAGCTATTCGTCTACGGCCCGGAGGCCCTGACCTGGGGCGCGGGCGAAATCCGCGCCCGCGCAAGACCGGTCGAGGTGAAGCGCGAAAAGGGCAATCACGCCGCCTTCGGCGCGGACACAACGCTGGATTTGCGGGAGGACGCGGATATCGTCCTGATGCGGCAGGACCCGCCCTTCGACATGTCCTACATCACCGCGGCGCATATCCTGGAGATGCTGCACCCGGACACTTTCGTGGTGAACGACCCGTTCTGGGTCCGCTCCTCGCCGGAAAAAATCCTGCCGCTGGATTATCCGGACCTGATGCCGGAAACCCTGATCAGCCGCGATGTCCGCGAAATCCGCCAGTTCCGCGACCGGCTCGGCGACATCATCGTCAAGCCGCTCTACGGCAATGGCGGCGCCGGCGTCTTCGCGCTGAAACAGGGCGATTCCAACCTGTCTTCCCTGCTGGAAATGTTCTTCCAGATCAGCCGCGAACCGGTCATCGCCCAGGCCTTCCTCCCGGATGTCTCGAAGGGCGACAAGCGCGTCATCATCATCGACGGCGAACCGATCGGCGCCATCAACCGCGTCCCGCAAAAGGGCGAGGCCCGCTCCAACATGCATGTCGGCGGCAAGGCCGAACCGGATGAACTGGACGCAGAGGACCGCCGCATCTGCCAGGCCATCGGCCCGATGCTGAAAAAACGCGGCTTCATCCTGGTCGGCATCGACGTCATCGGCGGAAAGATGACCGAAATCAACGTCACCTCCCCCACCGGCATCCAGGAACTCAAACGCTTCTCCGGCATCGACACCGCCGTCGCCTTCTGGGACGCCGTCGAACGCCGCATCGCCATGAAAGACTGGCCGCTAAGGCCGGATACGGAAGCGACGCCGCGGTAGAAAAAGGAAATAGCGCCGGGTTTCCGGAGGAAATTCGCGCTCTCCGGACCCCGCCTTCGAGACGCCCTTGCGGGCTCCTCAGGCTAAGGTTTGGGGCTGGAAGCGATTGTTCTAACTCCCCCTTCTATCACCCTTCCCCTGAGGAGCCGCGCCTTCAGGCGCGGCGTCTCGAAGGGCCGGAAAGCAGGGACAAACACGGAAATATCAGACCGGGTCTCCGCTTGAGCCATACTCCTCCCTGTTCGCTGCCGCGAGGGACCATGAGCTCGGGTCGCATGGGGCGGGGAACGGCGCCGGAGGTGTCGCGGGAGGAGACCTTGCCCGATGACCGCTCCGGCCTGTCGGAAGGGACTGCGAAGGAAAAACGGTCGCAAGGCCAACTTCAGGCAGGTTCAAACGTCAGCGGCGCGCAGCTTCGGTTCGCAAAGCAATCCAATAATAAATACGGCCAGCGTCCGAAACGCGCGCCGCTTCCCTCACTTGCTCATGCCTCCGAGGTCACAGGACCTGCGGAGCTTTCGGCGCATCCTCTCCCGAGAGTCCCCGGAAATCGCGAAGCGATTATCCGGGGTCCAGAGATGGCGGGACCGCCGAAAACTGGATCCCGGACATCCGCTGACGCGGATTCCGTGAGCAAAAAAGAGGAGGAAGCACCCAAAGTGCTGGCCCTGCCGCCTCACTCCAGCAGGCGCGGTCCCGGGCCGTCTTCCGACAGCACGTCGCCGGGATTGCGCAAGGGGCAGGCCTTGATGGAGAGGCAGCCGCAGCCGATGCAGCCGTCCAGATTGTCGCGCAACCGGGTCAGCGCCGCGATCCGCGCGTCCAGGCTCGCCCGCCAGGCTTTCGACATGCGGGCCCAGTCCGCGGCGTCCGGCGTGCGGCCGGCGGGAAGCGCGTCCAGCGCCTCGCGGATCTCGGCCAGCGAAACGCCCAGACGCTGCGCCGTCTTCACCACCGCCACGCGCCGCAGCGCCTCACGCGGATAGCGCCGCTGATTGCCTTCGGTGCGCCAGCTCGCCAGCAATCCTTCCCGCTCATAAAAGTGCAGGGTGGAGACCGGGACCCCGCTGCGCCGCGCCAGTTCGCCGACGCTCAAAGGGATGTGGCGCTGGTCGGGTTTTATCTTCGCCATGGCTATTGACCTCAACTTAACTTGAGGTTCTATGCCTTCACGCTCCAACAGGGACAACACCGGAGCGCATGCCGCCATGTCAGTGAATTTCAGGGCCGAATCGGGCCTTTCCCGCCCCCACGCCCCGGCCCCGGCCGATGCCTCCGGCGCCGGCCGGAAGCGCGTCCTGCTGGTCGGCCAGTCGCCGCTGGCGCTGGAAACCGTGCTTGCGGAAGTCGAGGCGCTGGGCTTTGAGGCCGCCGGGTCGGCCCAGCCCGAACGCGCCGTCGACACGTTCGACGCGGCGAATTTCGATCTGATCGCGCTGGGCGCGGGCTTGGCCGCCCCGATGCGCGCCTTCCTGAAGCGCGGCTTCACGCGCCAGTCGCCCGATATCCGCATCATCGACACCATCGCCCCCCGCGCCGCGCGGGACATCGCCGCGGCCCTCTCCGGCGCGGACCCGGCGCTGGACCTGCCCGCCTATTTCGCGCGGATCGGTTTCAAAGGTCTCGCCTCGCCGGATCTCGCCACCCTGCGGCGCCTGCAGGAATTGCACCCCGACGCCATCCCGTTCGAGGCCATGGACGTGCTGCTGGATCGCGGCGTCGACGTGTCGCCCGAAGCCGTCGAGGCGAAGCTGGTCGCCGGTGGGCGCGGCGGTTACTGCTTTGAGCAGAATGGCCTGTTCCTGCGGGCGCTACAGGCCATCGGGTTCGCGGCGGAGGGCCGGCTCGCCCGGGTCCGCTGGGGCGCGGCGCCCGGCGCCGCCCCGGCCTCGCTGACCCATATGGCGGTGCAGGTGATGCTCGATAACACCCCCTGGCTCGCCGATGTCGGCTTCGGCGGCAGCGCCCCGCCCGAGCCCTTGCGTATGGACATCACCACGCCCCAGACAACGCGGCACGGAACCTACCGCCTTATCCCCTTCGGCCCGGCCCTGCTCCTCCAGTTCTGCATGGACGGCGAATGGACCGCGCTGTACGAGGTCGCGCCGCAGACCCCCGAACAGGCCGATTACGAAACCGGCAACTGGCGCACCTCCACCCACCCGGACTCGCATTTCCGCAGCCAGCTCAGCGTCGCGCGCACCACGCCGGAGGCGCGCCACACGCTGAAGAACGCCCTCTACACCGTCCGCGCCGCCGATGGCCGGACGGAGAAGACGGCGCTGGACGCGGACGGCCTTGCGCGGGTCCTGAAAGACGTCTTCCGCCTGCCGGTCGCGGCGGACTGGCGGCCCGCCCTTGAAGGCGCCGCCGCCGCGACCGCGCGGGAGGAGGCCGACCATGCTTGATACCCGCAAACAGGCGCGGCTCGCGCTCGGCCAGGCCCGCCTGCGCATCGCCCGCCCCACCGCCCGGCTGGGGGAGATGATACGCTTCTACCGCCACGCTCTGGGCTTTCAGGAACTGGCGCAGTTTCAGGACCATGACGGCTTCGACGGCGTCATGCTGGGCCATCCCGGCGCGCCCTATCACCTCGAATTCACCCGTGAAGCCGCCGGACAGGCCGTCGCGCCGCCGCACCCCGACGCCCTGCTGGTCTTCTACCTGCCGGACCGCGGCGTGTGGCTGGCGGCGGTGGAGCGGCTATGGAATTACGGGGCCGCGGCGGTGCCCTCCGCCAACCCCTATTGGGACCGCGCCGGCCTCACGTTCGAAGACCCGGACGGCAACCGCATCGTCCTGCAGAACGCCGCCTGGCCGATCTGAAGAAGCTAAATCGTTCCTATTTTGTTCTTGACGATGGTTAACGCGTCTGGTTGCATCCGCGTGAAACGGACAACCGGGTGCGAGGGCGGGTTATGGCGCGGGTGATGACGGCGGCGTTCGAGGGCGCGGAGGCGCGGCGCGTCGACGTTCAGGCGCAGATCACCGGCGCGCAGCAGCCGGTCTTTTCCGTGGTCGGGCTGGGCGACAAGGCGGTCAGCGAATCCCGCGAACGGGTGCGCGGCGCCTTCGCCGCCATCGGCCTCGCCCTGCCGCCCAAGCGCGTGGTGGTCAATCTGGCCCCGGCCGATCTGCCCAAGGAGGGCAGCCATTACGACCTCCCCATCGCGCTCGCCGTCATGGCCGCGCTCGGCGTCGTGCCCGAGGACGCGCTTTCGGGCTTTGCTGCGATTGGCGAGTTGTCGCTGGACGGCGCTATCGCGCCGGTCTCCGGCGCGCTGCCCGCCGCGATGATGGCCAGCGAACACGGCCTCGGCCTCATCTGCCCCGCTGATTGCGGGCCGGAGGCCGCCTGGGCGGGCGACATGGACCTTCTGGCGCCAAAATCGCTCATCCAGATCGTCAATCACTTCAAGGGCAATCAGGTCCTGACCCCGCCGGAGGCCGGACCGCTGGCCGAACCGGCCGCCGCGCCGGACCTGCGCGACGTGCGCGGACAGGAAACCGCCAAGCGCGCGCTGGAGATCGCCGCCGCCGGAGGCCACAACCTGCTGATGGTCGGCCCGCCCGGCTCCGGCAAATCCATGCTCGCCGCCCGCCTGCCCGGCCTGTTGCCGCCGCTGACGGCGCGGGAGCTGCTGGACGTCTCCATGATCCAGTCCGTCGCCGGGCTGCTGGAGCGCGGACAGCTCACCCGCACGCGCCCCTATCGCGCGCCTCATCACTCCGCCTCCATGGCCGCCATGGTCGGCGGCGGGATGCGTGCGAAACCGGGGGAGATCAGCCTCGCCCATCGCGGCGTCCTGTTCCTCGACGAACTGCCCGAATTCACCCCGCAAGTGCTCGATTCCCTGCGCCAGCCGCTGGAAACGGGGGAGGTAATCGTCGCCCGCGCCAACGCTCACGTCCGCTACCCGGCGCGGTTTCAGCTGATCGCTGCGATGAACCCGTGAGGACGCGTTGCCTTCTTTCCATCGTTTTCCGAAGGAACATGATGGAGATTGATTTCAATCTCCTCTTTGCCGATCACGATGTTTTCCGTGATCGCATCCACGATCGAGCGCTTTTCCTCAAAGGGAAGATCATACCAACGGCTATAGAGGTCGCGGGCGCCTGAAATGATCTCTTCGCTCGATAGCCGATTGATTTTGAGAACATCGATCTCGGCTTGAAGCTGCGCCTGGCGCTGCTCGATCGCTTCCTTGCGATCATCAAGCGGATTGTAGAGCGCGCCGAACTTCTTGGTCGTCAGCTCGTCATCGATATAGGAGCGGTAAACCTTCTCCTGTTCCGCCGCGACCTTGCGGTGCTCGCGTCCGAGCGCGTCCAGTTCGTCCTGCTTCTTGACGATGTCCTCATCGCTGTCGGCCAGGAACGCTTCCAGCTGGTCGTCGGAAAAGAAGAAGCTCTTGAGTTGCTCCTGAAACAGCGCTTCGAGATCGTCGATCGGGATCTTGTTTCGGCATTCACCACAAATGTATTTCGGAGAGGGCGCGCGCGGATACATCTTGTTTCCGCACTCGCAAATCGCGTAGCCGGAAAACAGCGCAGCCGTCTTGCGGCGCGCCGGCCGGCCGGCGCGCTGCTGATCCATGATGGTGTTGCATTGGCTCCATAGGTCTTCGGAGACAATCGGCTCCACCGGACGCAGCACCCACTCCCCTTCCGGTTTGAGGCTCGCCGCTTTTCCGCGGCCATTAGACTTGGTGTAGTTGGCGCGGTGGACGCCCTTTGCTGTGGGATCGCGCAGAAGGCGCGTGATGGTCGTGTCAGAGAACTTCGCTCCCTTGCGCGTCCGGTAGCCCCGCTCGTTCAGGATGCGGGCGACAGTCTTCTTCCGCTTATGTTCAAGGAAGAGCTCATAGACGAGCTTGCGAACGGGCGCTTCGTCCGGATGGGGCACGAGCTTCCCGTCCAGCCAGTGATAGCCGAAGCAGGGCTGTCCGCCGATCGGCTTGCCAAGTTTCGCGCGAACCGGCACCGCGGCGGCGACCCGTTCAGCGATTTCCTCGCGCTCCCACTGCGCCATCGCCGCGATCATCGTATAAAACAGGCGTCCGGCCGGCGAAGACGTGTCGATCGCTTCCTGAAGCGAGATCAGGTCCGCGCCATGCTCCCGGAAGAATTCCGCAAAATCCAGGAGTTCGCGCGTGTTGCGCGCCAGCCGGGCCAGTTTTGAGAAAATCAGGCCCGAGATCGCGCCACTCGTAACATCCGCCATCATGCGCTTGGCCTCTGGATGGTCGGAGACCGACTTTCCCGATACGCCCGAGAGATCATAGACCTCGACAACCTCCCAGCCTTTCGCTTCCGCATAGAAGCGGGCGCGCTGTTGGTGATTGGCCGGACTTTCTCCGTTGGCCTGATCCTCTGTCGAAACCCGGATCCAGACGCCGACGCATTTTTTCTCAAGCTGGGCCATCACTGCCTCCCGCCGCGGAGATTTTGGCCGCCCAGTTTACCACAACAGGCGCAGCTTGGCGCCTGTTTATCGCTCGTGCTGGGCCGAGCGCGCCTTCCAGTCTCCCCTCACTTTTATGGAAATACACTCGTAAGAAAGTTGCCGCGCCGCCATCGGCGCGGCTGGAGAAACAGAAAAAAGGTCACCCTTTTCCGCGGGCCGGACGGCGGAGGCCTTTATCGCCCCGCCTGGCCGCAGCGCAACCGCGGCTGCGCCGCAGTTCTCCACTTCGTTCCGACCCGTAAAGGGTGCGCCGCGTCCCCATCGGCGGGGCGTCAGGCCTGTCTCCGCCGCCCGCCCCGCTCCCGGGGCGGGTGATGAGGAAAAAGGAGACTGACATGGAACTCAGACACATTGATCTCGACCGCCTTTGCGTGTCGAAGGCGAACATGCGCCACGGCGCCAAGGCCCCGGACGTAACCGACCTTATCCCGAGCGTTCGGGCGCGCGGCGTGCTTACGCCCCTTCTGGTCCGCGAGAACGGCAAGAAGGACCGCTACGAAATCGTCGCGGGCCGGAGGCGCTATTTTGCGTCACGCGCCGTGAAGAAGGAAAGCGGAACTGTTCCCCCGCTTCCCTGCGCGGTGATGGAGCCGGGCGACGATGCGGCGGCGCTGGAAGCCTCGTTCATCGAGAACGCGGCGCGGCTTGATCCCGACCCGATGACGCAGTTCGAGACCTTCTCGAAACTCGTCCGGGAAGGGCGGAGCGTCGAGGATATCGCCGCCTTGTTCGGCCTTGAGGAGCGCTGCGTGCGCAAGCGTCTGGCGCTGGGCGGGCTTCTGCCGGGCGTGCGGAACCTGTTCCGGGAGGAGGAACTGGACGTGCGCAGCGTGCAGCTTCTGACCATGGCGAGTCAGCGCAAGCAGCGCGAGTGGCTCAAACTGCATCACGACCCGGAAGCCGCCGCGCCAACAGGCAACGCCTTGAAGCGCTGGCTGTTGGGCGGAGAGGATATCGAGACGTCCGCCGCGCTGTTTCCGCTCGACGCCTATAAGGGCCGGATCGTCTCCGACCTGTTCGGCGAGCGGTGCTATTTTGCGGACCCGGAGGCGTTCTGGACGCTGCAGATCGAAGCCATCGCAGAGAAGCGGCAAGCCTATCTCGACGCGGGCTGGACAGACGCCGTGGTGCTCGAGCGCGGCCATCCCTTCTGTTCGTGGGAATACGAGCCAGCCGACAAGGCCGAGGGCGGCAAGGTTTATATCACCATCCTCGCAAACGGCGAGGTCGATTGCCGGGAAGGCTGGCTGACGCAACAGGAGGCCCGCAAGCGCCGCCGCAAGGAGAACGGGGCCTCGCCCGCGCGGCAGGCCGAGATCAGCCAGACGATGCAGGCCTATCTGGCGCTGCACCGGCACGCGGTGGCGCGGTATGCGCTGTTGTCAGCGCCCGACCTCGCCTTGCGCCTGATCGCCGCGCATCTGCTATCGGGTTCGGCGCTGTGGCGCGTGGACCCGGAGCCGCAGCGCTGCCGGTCCGAGGCGATGGCGGACAGCCTCGCTGCCGCGCCCGCGCAAGCCGCCTTCGCGGCGGAGCGCGCCGCTTTAAGGGCCATGCTCGACTTGCCGGAAAGCGATGAGGCGCTGACCGGGGCGCTCTATCATCGTTTCGGAGAGGGGGTGCTTCGGGTGCTGGCCTTGTCCGGGGAGGAAGTGAGCCGCGTGCTGACCTTCCTGATGGCCGAGACGCTGGAAGCCGGATCATTGGCGAGCGAAGCGGCGGGCCTGTTGCAGGAGATCGATCCGGCGACGGTTCCCGCGCCCGATGAGGCGTTCTTCGACCTGTTGCGCGGGCGGGCGCTCGTGAACGCGGTTCTTCGCGACCTCGCAGGCGCGGAGACGGCGCAGGCCAATGCGGCGGAGCCCATCCGGGTCCAGAAAGCCATCATGAAAAACTGCCTCAATGGAAAGAGGCGGAAACAGGCCAAGGACTGGCGGCCCCGTTACTTCGCCTTCCCGTTCGAAAGCTACACGCCGGACGGCGGCGGACAGCTTGAGGCGTCGTCAAAGGCCGCGCTGGAAGCGGTGAAACCCTTCTAAGGGCAGCCAGACGGGCGGCGCTTAGCGTCGCCCGTCATCGCCTCTGTTCAGCGAAGTGTGTGATCCCGAGCGCGGCGGCCTCAAAGATCGCCATGCCGTAATGCTCGCTCTCCCACGGCTTGCGGCGGCGCGGCAGGCGCGGGCCAAGGGCGGGCAGCATCGCCGCCACCCCCGCCGCCATGTCGTCTTTCGAACCGACGCCAAACACCGAGAAGCGCTTTCGCACGCGCAGCCGGGGATAACGGCAGACCTCAATCCCCTGCCGCCGCGCGCTGATCGCGATCAGGGTCAGCAGTTTGCGGACCCGCTTGGACCGCCGCGAGCCGGGCGCAGTGCCATGCTCCAGAACGATTACGTCCGGACGGAAGCGGCGCATCAGCGTCTTCGCCTTGCGCAGGCATTCCGCGTTCTTATCGTGCCGGACCTCCTTTACGCCCCAGTCGAGCGGTGTGGTCTCGTCCTGGAACAACACGAACCCCACTCCCCGCGTATTGGGCGCAAGCGCCAGCACGCGCCCCTCATAGGCAAGCGTCATGGGGCGCTCTGGCGGATCAACGCGTCTAGAAATTCGACCTTGTGCCGGGCGTTAGGCTCGCGGATTTCGATCCGGGCTTTCAGGGCGCGGGCGCGCATGGCGACCCGGCGCTCCGCTTCGCGGTAGCTGTCGTTCAGAAGATCGCGGGGCGGCGATCCGAACACGACTTCATAGGCGATGAGCACGGTGATGTCGGGACGGCGCACCCCGTTCTCGAGGCGCGAAATCAGCGAAGACCGGCGGGATCCGAAAAGTTCGGCGAGTTCGTTCTGGGTGAGGCCGCTGCGTCGGCGGCAGCCGCGCAGCACCAATGTATTGCATCTGATACTCATGAAGAAAAAGGCGCGCGGGACGGTGCGTCCGTTGCGCCTTTTCATTGTCTCAGATGATGACCGATTCCCTAGGCTCGGAAATTTGCCAAATTGGCAAACGCGGCGCAGGGCCGCCGCGTTTGACCGGTCCGGACGCGCAGCGGCTCGGCGCGGGCGACTTCGGGGACTTGGGGGCGCTTGCGCGGTCCCCGGCCGTCCGCCCGGCCGCGCATCCAAAGGGCGGCGCAGCAGTTTGCTACTTGATTTCCGGGAGCGAGGGATCGTCCCCGAAGTCCACCCGCGCCGGTTTCTGCGTTCTAGTCATGCGAGACGCGGCTTGTTCGGCCTCGTCCTCGCCCACACCGTAGCGCTCATAAAGCGTCGGCAGTTTGCGCATCTCTTCGGGCGCGATCACGAAAACACCATGGCTCTTGCGCGTCTTGAGGCCGAGCCGGTTGCGGATCACCGCGCCGGCGGCGCGCCCGGAATAGACAAATCCGCCTTCCCCCAGTGCGGACAATCCCTGCGCCACGTCGCCGACCGTGACCGCCGCCGCGTCCTCGCTCAAATGACGGATAATGGCCAGCGCGTCCGCCTCCAGCGTGTCTCCCCGGTCCTCCTTGACCGCTTTCTGATAGGCGCGCGCATAGCGGACGAGCGCCGTCCGTGCCTTGTCATCCTCGATGATGGAGCGCAGCGGCGCGAAGATCTGGTTCATGCGCGGCTCAAGCTTCGGGTCGAGATGGCGCGCGCAGTCTCCAAGACGGGCGTGATTGCGAAAGCGGTAGAGCAGCAGCTTGTTGCGCAGCGTCAGCGCTTCGGTCTCTTGGGCGGCGGGAAGATTGATCGGAATGTCGGAGCGCAGGCGGCGCGCGCCGCTCTCCTCGGTGAGGAAGCGGCTCTCGAGCGCGGCGTCCTCGTAGCGCCCGCGCATGGCGATGATCTTGGGGCCGAACACCTGATAGGCGCGCGGGCGGAATTCCCGCCCGTTCGGACTTTCGCTGCGCAGCACGGAGAAGCCGCGAACATTGCCGTTGTTGAGGATTTTGGCGATCTGCGCCTTCTCGTCGCTGAACCGGAAATCGGCTTCGTCGATAAGGAGCGTGCCGCCAAACCGGTCGAGCATGTGAAAGAGCGGCGAGACGGTCGACGCGCCGCCCGCGAAGATCGGCTTGTAGCAGATGGAGCCAAGCACCAGCAGGAAGCGCGTTTTCCCGCTTCCGTAATCCCCTCTCAGACGCAGATAAGGCAGTTCGTTGAACCGGTCATGGACCCAACTGAAAAGCGCGTAATAGGCGGCCAGGGCCTCGAACGTTTCCGAGACGTCGATATAGCGGTGCAGATACCGCCGGATGTCCTCAAGGAGCTGCGCCGTGTCGCCATACTCTTCCGGCGCGGAGGGAAACTTCACCACGCCATGCTGAATAAGGTCGTTGTCAGGCGCGTACGGCGTCAGGCGGCCGCCATCGCCAGTCTCGACCGAATGCGTCAGTTCCCAGCCCGTCTTGTCGCCCACTGCGAAGGCGGTGGCGTCCTTTCCCGGGTCATAGATCAGCTCGACAAGTTTTTGCCCTGCTACGCAGGCGGATACGACAGGCTTGGATTTGCGCTCCGGCGTTTCGGTCTGGCTTTGGTTTGAACCGCTCATACGCCATTCAGTCTAAGACGGGAGGCGCGGAATTCTCAGACGTGGAAACTTGCCAGATTGGCAAATTCCCGAGCCTCATTCTTCTGACATACGAACGATATGCTGATCGCCTATGGAACTGCCTGAACCAGAAGCGCCAAGAATGGAATTTGTGCGACGGCGATGCCCTCACTTGTCAGAGGAAGAACTACGCGAGGCGGAATGGCGAATGTGGAGGGTCATCAATATCACCCGCTCCATCTTTCTTGAGCAAGAAAAGCGGGCAAAGCCCGATTCGACTCAATCCAATTCCGATTCTATCATGTGACTCCCTAACCGATTGATATATGAAAAGATTTTACGGATACATACGGGTTTCCACGCAGAAGCAGGGCGAGCGGGGCGTCTCCCTTCAGGAGCAGAAAAGCGCGATTGAAACTTACGCCCGCCGGGAAGCCTTGGACGTGGTGGAATGGTTCGAGGAGCGCGTAACCGCCGCCAAGCGCGGTCGCCCGGCGTTCAGCAAAATGCTGTCGAAATTAAACAATGGCGACGCCCACGGATTCATCATTCATAAGATCGACCGGTCAACGCGCAATCTGAAGGACTGGGCCGATATCGGCGAGCTGATTGAGGCGGGGCGCGATGTTCGTATCGCGACCGACAATCTCGACCTGCACACGCGCGGCGGCCGTCTGACTGCAGATATTCAGGCCGTGGTCGCCGCGGATTTTATTCGCAATCTAAGGGATGAAACACGCAAAGGAATAATGGGTCGCCTGAGGCAAGGCCTTTATCCTTTCGCCGCGCCGATTGGTTATCTCGATCAGGGTCCAGGCCGGCTCAAAACATTCGATCCAGAACGGGCGCACCTGATACGCGCGGCGTTTGAACTCTATGCGTCCGGACGATTTTCACTCTCACAGTTGAAAGCGGAACTCGGACAGCGCGGCTTGAGAACGCGCTCTGGCCGGGCGGTCTCAAAGAGCCAGCTTGGACGCATTCTCAACAATCCATTCTACGCGGGGCAAATTCGTGTCGCATCCATGAGCGAGACGTTTGCCGGCGCGCACAAGCCGCTCATCAGTATGACGACCTTCAATCAGGTGAAGCTGGTTCTTACCGGACGCGCTCATTCACAAAAACAGATCCATGACTTCCTTTTCCGCCGGTTGCTTAAGTGCGGCGGCTGCGGACGCACTCTGATCGGCGAGCGGCAGAAAGGCCACGTCTACTATCGCTGCCAAGACCGTTCCTGCCCGGTCACCACCATTCGGGAGGAAATGGCTGACGCGGCCTTCAACGAGACGTTCGGACGAATCGAGTTCTCGAAAGGCGAAATTGCCGAAATTCGGAGTTTCCTGCCGAGAAACGATGCCGAGTGGGCCATCCAAGATGAAGTCTTGGCAAAATCATTGAAGCTCAGGATGGAGAAGTGCCAGAGCCGCCTGGACAGGCTTACGAACGTCATGCTCGACGGAGTGATTTCTCCGGATCTTTATGCCCAGCACCAAGCGTCGTTGACGCGGGCTTTGATTAATGCCCGCCAAAAATTGAATGGGATTGAGGCGCATCGGGGCGAAATTCAGGAAACGGTCGAGAAATACCTCGAACTGTTGGAAAGCCTTAAAGTTAGCTACGAAAGCGGAAATCGGGTGCGAAAGCGGGAGTTGATCACAGCGACGACCTCGAACCGTCTTCTAGAGGGAAAAAACCTCTCTATAGAGCTGTTTGAGCCGTTCTGCGGCCTGCAGAAAACCCCTGATTTGCAAAAGTGCTGCCTTTCTCGGGACGAACCTCGAACCCTGGCGCGCCGTATCTACTGGACAGTGAAACAGGAGCAGGACGAACAGACTGCGGCCAATGACAATCATCCTGAGGCAGGCAGCGACACCCAAGCGGATGAGGCTGCGTGAGGGTCATGATACCGCATGGTAGGCCGGAATGAAGACGTGGAAATTATATTCCAAATATAATTAGAATGAGAGTCAGCACACCAAATATCATGGCGGAAAAAAGCCCAACCCAACTACGCTTTAAAAATATAAACTTGTTCTTTGCAGTTCTAGATGTCCGATGAATCTGTTCATACAGCTCGTTTTCAATAGCCGCTTCTTCGGCAGTGTTCATCCACTCCTTATATTCATCGAAACCCAGCTCAGCAATGTCGGCAAAAAACCATTTACTCTGGGCAGCGCCTCTCCGATCAAGATCCGGCATTAATACCCTGAATGCCTTGTATGTAGAATAGCAAAAAGAAATAAGAAACATCACACCGAATAATAGCTGCAAGCACGAGAGAAAATCCTGCGCCTGATATATCCATGCCAAAAAACCAAACATGGAAGCGTTAAAACCGAGAATATAACCCGCCTTCGAGTCGGCATTTCCAATCCAGAAACTGGTTCTGTTCAATTTGTCGGCAAGTGTATATAATTTATCCATAGATTAGAGATTCCAATAATAGCTTGTTTTATATACCTTCACTGATCCAAAAGAAAAAGCCTCGTCACTATAAACCCACATGTTTTTATCGCCAGAATACCGCATGCTATCGTCATTTTTAATTGCTTTAAAGACGTTTTTTGAAATCCATATATTTTTAGGGCTCTTGGCTTTGTCTCCGTATTCAAACGCATGATAGGTGGGCCAGCCAATCCACACCAAGTCCTGATGCAGTTCGTTGCCCGGCACTCCGCTTTTTACGACGAGTAATTCACCTTGACTAACACCGATGCCGAAATCGATATTTTTGTATCCTTTATTTCTAAGTTTCGGATTTATAATCTTTATAACCGAGTATTTTATCTGCATCGCCGCTTTTACGGCTCGTTTTGCGGCATTCTCTCCCCTGAAGAAAGCTAGGACACTGTCCCCGTTGAAACTTCGTAGATACCCATCATGCTTGCGAATGCATTTTGAGCACGCATAAAGAAAGGCTTTGTGTGCGCGAGCCGCGACCAGGGCGGAGTTGTCAGATAATAAACCACGTGAGCCCCTTAGATCAGCGTATAAAACTATCGCATGTTTTATTTTTTCGCCTTGGGACCAAAGGCAATACTAGATTTTTCGGGGATCGCATATCCGGTAGAAATCTCGTATTTTGAATTGAGATACGCATTAACCTTATCTTCTATTTCATCTTTTGTGGCCACAACGTCATTAAACCTTAGTTTTACGCCTGAGACATAGAGTTGGAATAGCGGTACCGCAATTTGATTTAACTACCGACATAACTAACTGACAACCTCCCGCACCCGACACCGTCCCTTCTTCCCAAAGACCCGTACCCTGCCTGGTCCCCCAATCTTCTCGAGAAGGGCGCCGTCCTTGAGGGCGGCGCGTTTGGTGGTGAATGCACCAATGAATAGGTTCTCTCGGGTGTAGGTGAGGACCCAGCGATCGTCCCGTTCGTCCCAGGTGAGGTCGTGCTCGGAGGGAATGTCGGCAGCCTGGTCTTCCTTTCGGCCGTCTGCGTGTTTTCGTTGGCTATCGAGATAGATACCTCGGGTGATTTGGACGACTCGCCACATGCGCCACTCAGCCTCCCGATACTCCTTTCGGAGTACTCCTTATCTGACATGAGCTCGCGTACGAACTCCAAGCGTGGGTGCTCTGGATCGGGTAGTTGCATACCGTCAGGATAGCGCCAAAACCGCGGATCTAAGCGGTTATCCCCGGTATCACAGTGTTTGAATGTCGGAAGGCGTGGGTTTTTGCCAATTTGGCAAACTAGCTGCCATTCTCGGGACAAACATCGAACCTTGGCGCGCCTTCTTTACTGGACAGTGAAACAGGAGCAGGACGAGAAGTCAGCGTATAATGATAATCATTCAGAGGGGAGCAGCGACAATCAGATGTATGAAGCTGCGTGAGGGTCAGTGTACCGGAGGGTTAGGTGGGAGTTTGTTTAAAGGCGGGTGGTTTCAGCCGATAGCGGACATTCTGCTTCGGGCCGAAAGCGGACTTTCCGGTTTTGGTAGCATTACCGACCAAGGCAACATCAAGCTCCAATTTAGAAACCAGTTCTCAGGAGATGACACAAGGCAAGGCCGCTGATGTTCAATTGTGTAGGCTTGAACAGGTACATTTGAAGTGGTTTGTCGGGCCTACTCTTGCGCCCCTAGGGTCGACAGCCATTGGAATCGGTTTGCTGTAAACAATCAAACTCTGCGTTGGAAAATAGGGCGGCGAACATGTGCCATAAGGTGCTGTCCGTTTGTGAGACTTGTGGATACGTCCCCCTTCGCGCTTTGTTAGTATTGATTGTGCTAAGATCCTGCCTATTCATGCCGAAGCGAGAGAATGTCCCGGTTGCGCGGGTAGTCCACCATGATCTCATCCAACAACCGTTCGAACGATATGGATTTTCCGCCCCCGCCGCGTTCGAGTTTGCGTAGCGCCGCCCACCATTGCGATGATCCCGTGCCCACTAGATCGATCTGCGAGAGTTCTCCGCCGCTTCTCTCCCAAATGCTATCTTGCCGAGGCCCGAGTGGATACAACGCCGATAACACGTCTCGTAGGCCGGATACTGTTTGAGCGTTATCGTCTGTGAGCCGCCACTCCGGGCGGCGCGCCGACTCGTCGGGGCAGTATGCCAGGCGGAAGTCGTCGTCGATCCGGTTAGTGGAGAGAACGGGCGTCTGGCCTGGGTGAACACTTACGACATTTGCTCGAACGAAGTTGAAGAGGTCGAACAGCGTTACATAGCCCTTCGCGTCGTGTCCGGCGCCCCCGCGCAGCCCCGCGACGAGGAACTTAGTGAATAGGCTTAGATGGTCTCCGGGCAGGATGACTGAGGCTTGATCGGATGCCGACGATGCAATTACCGCGCTCCCGTTACCCCCACCGAGCGCAGCGGGATTTGGCGAAGTCCTAACCGGCACGACGGTGGCACGGCCCTTCTCTTTTACTGCCGGCGTGCCTCCAGAATTGCAGCTGTCGACCATTACCAGCTTCCGCCGCGCAGGCAGACTCGACCACACTTGTCCAAATACTTTGCTCGACCAAGGCAGCGAGGAGGTCGGGTTGTCTGGATCGGCGAGCAACAGTCCGGTCTCTGCCCTTGCTGCATCCTGGTAGCCGTGTCCCGAAAAGTAGAGGAGAACGGGTTTGTCTTGCGGTAATTCGGACAGCGCATCGATCGCGTCGACGAGATTCCGCGGTGTCGCCTCCATACCCGAGAGTCGCACAACGTTGCTCGGTGGGTAGGCGCAACGCTGCGGATCCGTTAGGATAGCAGCAACTGCGTCGCCGTCGGCGCGAACCTGCGAAGCTAGGTCGTCAGCAAAGCTAGCAATGATCGCGTGGCCTTCGAACCGGGCATCCGTCACGAAGGGTGGTGGTCTCTGAGGATACCAAGGCGCTCATTGTTCGGATAGTCCTTGAGTGCCTCTCGGAGGAGATCCAGCCGGCCAACGCTTGCACCGCCACCGACGCGACCGATGGCGCGCCTCCAACCTTCCGCGCCTGTAGGCGCCTTGGTCACGTCCGCGGCGCGCCCGCCCGCGCGCTCCCAAATGGCGTCCTCCATCGGTCCTTCAGGATAGAGTTTGCTTAACTCCTCCGTGAATGCCCGATCCCAGTTTTCACTCTCGATCCTCGTGTCGGGTAGCAGCAAGGTGTCGAACCACGAGAGTGCCGGTCTCAGGATGGACCATACGGGGATTAGATCCCGCCTTTTACGATGACGGACGACGATCATCGACGCGACGGAACCAGGATTCTTTTGGGTGACGATCTCGGCCATCGCAACGACGTCAGGCAGGGGCTGGTCAGTCTTGCTTTCCAAGATTTCCAGCAATCTCTGCCGATACTCGTATCCCGGAGACGCCTCTAATCCGGCGAGCACCGTCCACGTTGACAGGTCGGCATCACGCAGCACATCCGCTCGTTCACCAGCCAATTCACGCGAGCGCAGCAGCTCCTTGACCGCGTCCTCAATCTCTAACTCTTCGCCTCTAGCGAGAGCGGAGAGCCATTCGATCGCCGCACGTCGCATCATGACGTTCCCCACATCTTCGGGCAATACGTCCCAGACCCGTTCTCGAGCCGCAGAGTGGGGAAGGACCAGCTCCTCCGCGGTGACGATAACTCTAGCAAGATCGGACTCCAAGGTACCCCCTTCGGCGAGAACAACCGTAAGGCGCTTCAATTGTCCGGAAAGCGCCTTTTGCGTTAGGGTGCCCTGTTCGACGGCCTTGGCCAAAAACCTCTGCGATCTAGCGTCGCTCAGGTCGAGTTCATCAAACTCTGTCGGCTTGTCTACCGAACGCGAGAGCAGTCGGTCCGTCATATCATCGTCCACGTCAAGAACCACCAATCCCGGGATGATATCGGCGGGCGCGTGCTCCACCAGTGCGTCGAAGTAAACCGACCGGGCGCTCTCCGATTTTATCGTTCTCCCGGCGTCGACCACGTCAGCGATTTTAGCTCCTGCGGTCAAAAGCCCAACGAGTACTGTATGCGGGAACATCTTCCGCTCCAGCCTGTTCGCGATGATCGAAGCGCTTCTTTTCGCATGCCCGGCTACGATGTTCGCGAGGTCCGCGTCCGTGGACTCACCTCCTGCGATCGCGCCGGCAAAGCCAGAAGGTACGGCATCGTCGTTCGCGACCTTGTCCAAAAAAGAAGCCAGCAATGATCGCGGATAGTGACCGCGGTGACGACGGAAGGCTCTCTCGACTGCGTCCGACCACCATTCCTGCACTTCAGAGTCCCAGACCTCGGACGTGAGGGGGATTAGCATTGCTCCGTTGCTCGAAAGCTGCGCGTCGGTCCAGCGCGAGACCGCCGTTGAGAGGGTCGACTTCCTGCGCAACTCAAGGTTCCGGAAGGTTGCGACGTCTTCGGCCGACCATTTATGGTACCGGGATGCGATTCGATGCTCCAAGTTGTTGATGAGTTCGGACTTCCGTGATTCCATGGAGAGGGATAGTGCATAGCGGAGCGCTCTGAGGATCTCCTCCGGATTTGAATCACCGTTCATCGCCCCTTGGACCCTCTCTAGGAAGCGAAGGTCCTGAAATGAGTTCAACCTAAGGCCGTTCGCGTTCGCTAAGGCCTCCAGTGTCTTGGCTCCTCCGTCGGCGAGCATTTCGCCTAGAGAGCCGGTCGTTATTCCGAGACCCTTGCCGACGCAGGGATCCGCCACCCACACCCCGTCAGAGCATTCCCACCGCAGGCCGTCTGGCATGAAGCCAAGAGCGATTTGGGTGCAATCGGGAAGATCCTCTTCGGAAAAGCAGAGACGTGCGCCGAGCCTGAGACGCAGGGCTCGCGGCAGGCTTGTCCATACTGATCGGATGATGTTCCCCGTCTCCAGTTCGGAGGAGACCATCGCCGGCCCGTCCTCGAGCCGGGAAAGGAGCGGAACGCACTTCGGGACCGGTCCGAAACTGGCGCTCGTTGCACGGTTGGGTACGCCTTCCAGTCGAATCGAACGTACGACCTCCAGTAGTTCTACTGGGTCGTCGAGTGACGCCGCTGCGTCCCCCTCCAGCACGACCGCGGCCGACCTGGCCATCCCGCCGCGCGTCGCCGAAGGATCCCTAGCGATCTCGTAGAATACGAAGCGTTCGCCGTGACTGAAACAGCCGAAGGCAGACAGGTCGCTCTTCCGGAACTCGCTCGGCAGGCTTCCTGGAAGGTCGGTCCGTCGGGCCACCTCGGCTGCAAGATCTTGATGCAGGTTTGTGTCCAGAACGGCGTGTTGACCATCCTTGTCTCCAGCTAGCAGCCAACCCTCGATCTTCTGGTTCATGGGATTGAGGAAGTAATTGCAAATGGAAGGGTCAGGTCTTTTAGCTTCTGTCCATCCTGACCAATAATCCACCCCTGTTCGACTGGGCCAGTCTCCGCAAACTCCTCGTTGGCAAGGTCGTCGCGCAATTGACGTCCCAAGGCGGATATCGCCCAATAACGTACTCTTGGTCCGGTCCATCGCGTGCCTATGAAAGAGGCGAGCATGGGCATGTGCCTGGCTAGCGCCTCCTTCGGATCGTTGATCGTTTCCATCTCATCGGCGCACGTCAGCAGTACGTCGAGTTCCGGAAGATCGAGAGCGGCCACTGTGCGGGCACGCTCCAACATCTGCAGCAGCTCAACCATGCGCATTTGAACCGGCATACGGTCGGTTCGTCTTCTGGAGCCTAAATCTCGTTCGCGGCTGGGTTCAGAGAAAAGGGCTGACTTGCGCGCAACCGCGTCGGAGGAACGGACAAGCAGCATGAACCGGTCAGCAGACTCGATTCTAGCGGCCCAGTCAGGCATGATTGATCGGCGGGCCACCATGTCGGAGATTTGTTCTCCGGCATAGTCAGGCCAGACAAGTTCCAGTTTGTCGCCGCCCGGATCCGTTAGGTCGAATTCAATCTCGCCGTATTGACCGGAAGGAGTGTGCCCTGCGCTCTTCCCGTTCGTGAGGCTGTCCAACACCTCCTCAAGAAGCTTGAGCGAGGCTGGCTGTGACCGGAAGCCGAAGGCACTCTGTCCAGCTCGGATTCGCCCGTAGATCTGGCCTGCCAGATGTGTCTTGCCGGTTTTGCTTTCGCCAAGCAGGAGGATGCGCCGCGAACTCATCTTGCCGCTCCATATGCCAGGAAGGGGTCGTCGGCGGGTGAATTATGTACCACCGAAAAAGTTCTGCTGTCTGGCTTCTGCAGAGTCCATTCGAGGACCTGCATCAGCGCTGCGGGCTGCGCTTCGACTATCTCACCGCCCTCGACGGGTATCTGAGTCCTGAACACGGGTGCGTCACCGAAATGGCGCGCGAAGTTGCTCTCGACGTGGTTTCTCATGGTGTCCGAGACCTCGAGGTCGGACTTGGTCCAGACGAGTGCGGTGTTGGATCGGCCAGTTGCGTCCGCGAGGCGTCCGACCAGTCGATCGAACTGTTCTCGAGCGGAGAACCGCTCATCACCTGAGAGTGCAGCGCTGTCAGCTACCAGCAGGTTCCTGCGCGCGGTAGTCGTCACCCATGCGGCCCCCTTCGAGCCCGCGGCAGAGGGTTCGCGTGCCCATCGTGAGTACCACTCACCCGGCGCATCGGCGAAAAGCAGGTCGCGTCGGCATGCGCCGTCCTGAAAGGCGAGATGAAGGAGGCCAGGAACCCGCGCATCACTGTCCGGTGTGTGCGGTGGGAAGCTGGACGCACCCTCCGCGTCGAGTGTCATAAAAGCTGAGACATCGTGCCACGCAGATAGCGAGTAGGATCCCGCAAACCCTAGATTTCCGGGCGCATCCCCCGAATCAAAGACTGCAAGGAACATAGCAGCGAGCAGGGTAGTCTTTCCGGCATCGTGCGGCCCGACAAACGAAACGATGGCGGGTCGAGTGCAGGCTGCGAGGAATCCGATGTCCTTGCCGCCCATAGCTCGTCCTGTCCAAGGCATCCGAACGATGTCGGTCGGCTCCGTCTCTTTCTCCTCGCCCTTTTTCCGGACTTGCGTGTAATGCGGGCATTTGGTGAGATCCGGGTTGCCAGCATCGCAACCGGTTTCAAGAGGGTAGCAGCCTTTGCGTGAGCACGTCATCCGTCAGCTCCGCGGCTTCGTCACTGGTTTGACGCCCGAGAGGACGCGAAGAGCCAAGACTTCCCGTAGGAGATGTTCGACGAGCGCCTTGGGATCCTGCGTCACCAAATCCGTCAGCAAGAAATTTTCAGGGCTGTCGGACGTCGCCGGGTCTACGACCTCAAGCAAGGTGCGAGTGCTCCATTGGTTCGTAATTGTCCCATGAAGCGAGGAGACGACCCGACTTGCATCGCTCACGAGAAGATCATCGATCTGAACCTTCGCACCATCATGGAATGGGAGCGCATCGTGGACGAAGCGGAAGGCGCTCGGTGGCGCATAGTTCGGTAGCCATGTGGCGAGGTCGGCCACCGCGTGCAGGACGGTTTCGACCGGTTGCATGTTGCGATATGGAGATCTCGCCGAAGGGGAATAACCACTCTCCTTCCACCAGAGGAGGCGGGTGCGCATGTCCTGTCCCACGACTGCGGATAGGAGACGAGACACCACGATCTCCAGATGATCTCCCAGTTCGTTCGCGAGGGCCTGGGTGTCGGGCGCGGAAATCTCGCTCGCGAGTCCCTGGGCGACGGGGCCTGACAGCACGGCCGCGATCTCGTTGGCCGCATGGCGCGCCCAAGGTCCGCCGGACTGAGGCTGGTGAGGATTTCCGTTTTCTACCTCCTCCCCGGATTCGCTGTCCGTATCGGTGAGGGCTGGGAGAATCGCACTCGCGAGCCTCGAACTATTCAACCCCTTCCGTTTCATTTCAAACTCACGGCTAGCTTCGTCGGACAGCTCAAGGGTCGGCAGCTTCACTGATGCAGGCACGCTCCATTGCCTCTCGGAGCTCTCTTCGTACTTTCTCTGGAATTCGTCCGCGATATACTGCCACAATGCGATGACATCTTCCTTGCCGGTGACATATCGCTGGAGGTTTGGAAGGATCAGTCCGATCGCCGCCGCGAATTCGTCCTTCTCTGACGCCAGTTTGACGATCGCGCAAAGTAGTATCGCCCGCAACATTTGCGTGGGGAAGCTCGGATAGCGCATAACGACCGTGCGCCATTTCTTTTTCACAAGTTCGAACACTTCGCTCAGCAACGGGCTTTCGCCCTGGCCTGCTCCCGCTGCGAGATAGAGAGCGCCTACATATTCCGTCGGACGGCTCGCAAGGAGTTTCGCGACGACCGAAACTGATGCTTCAATCTTTTCAAACTCCTCGTCAGATGTCGCTGTTTTGATCAGTTCGGCGCTGAAAACTTTTTGCAGGATGTCCATGGGTCGCTCGTCCCCCTCCCCTTTTTATGGTGGAGCCATATTGATGTGTCGACGCCGGATCGCAAGTCAAACACGTCGTTAGGACCGTATTCTTGCAGATGATGGGCTTGAGGAGGCCGGGTAATAAACGATTTCGTTATCTCTCATTTTTGCAGAACACAGCGACTTGGCCGAGATTTAACTGATGGTTTTCGTCATCACCTCCGAGCAGTTGACGACGAGCTGGCTTCGACATGATATTTTCTCAATTGTTTCTTGTGAGGGAAGGTTTCGATGCAGGCGGCGATAGTCATTGGTGTTGATCGAGTAGGCGGTGGGTTAAGCCGTCTTGCTGGTGCCGCAAGTGGCGCGCGCGAGGTGGCCGATTGGCTGAGTCGAAATGCGTATGAGACGTCGATATTCACAGATGAAGATTCCTTGGTCGATCGCGGCGAGATTTTCGGCGCTATTAGGCGGCACGTAGAAGCCCATAATCTAGAGCGACTATTGGTTTACTTCGCTGGCCATGGATTCCTTAAGGGGCCGCTCGATGAAGTCTGGCTGCTGAGCGATGCTCCGTTAGATCCTGCTGCCGCCATAAACGTATCGCTGTCGGCCGCCATGGCGCGATATAAAGGCATTCCAGAAATCATCTTCATCAGCGATGCGTGTCGCGTCACGCCGAAAAGCACTGAGATGTCTTCAATTAATGGGACGTCGATTTTCCCAAACTCACAGCCGTCCCAGAACAGCGCAGAGATCGACTTCTATTATGGCACTCACCCTGGAGACCCCGCGTACGAGCGGGGTGAGACAGAAGCAAAGCAAGCTCAAGGTCTTTTCACGGAGCAATTGCTAAACGCGCACGTGGGCGCACCCCGTGAGGCCATCCTCTCCATCAATGGACGAGAGTACGTTCACAACCGTTGGCTCAAGAACGAATTACGCGAGCGGGTTGATCTGAAGGCGCAGAAGATCTCGCTTTCGTTAACCCAGAAGCCGGATGTGCATATCCAAATTGAAAATGGTTTCATTGCCCAAAACGAAGTCGCGAGTCCCTCCGAATCGTCGACACCAAGCGCCAGTGCATTGGAGCCATTCACAAAGGGTTCCAAGCCTGTCAGTCAGCCGGACCTTGCGCCTGCCGACCGTGAATTCAAAAGCACACTCATAGCGGGCCGTGCGCGCGCCTCTCCGGACTTCCAAAAGCGGCTCAAGATTTCGAAGCAGCATTACCTGGAAACCCCGCCGTTCAAACCTGCCGGGAAAGCATTCGTGGTGCGGTGTCGAGGGGGCAATATCGAGACTCTCCAGACGTCACCTGGATTGGCCGAAATCACCAATCATTATACACGGTCAGAACAATTGAGAATATTCGCCACCGAAGGCAAAGATGGTCAGTTGGCCCTGCAATTCGACGATGGCTCCGGGATGGTCCTTCCCGTTCTGCAGGACTACACGTGCGACATCATACGCTATGAAGGCCGAACGATTTCGATCGGATACTCATGGAATTATTTTCAAGACCCAATGGTTTCGGAGCTGCGCGAAGAAGTCCTAAGCGCCGCGACGTTGGGGCTCTTGAATCATGATCCATACGCTGTCCGAAAATTTGCGCGCCGCATTCGACGCTATAAGCGGTTTGACCCCACACTGGGACTCGTGGCTGCACTAGCATATATGAATGCCGGCGAACCCAAGGGCGCGATCTCCGTGCGCGACTATATGCGAGCTGATCTAGGCATTGATCTGTTTGATGTATGGCTGCTGTCCGGTGCCGGCGAAAGTTTGCCGATTTGGCCGCACCTGCCAATGCTTTCGCAAACTTGGTCCTTCCTTGATGTATTCGGTCACGTCCTCCCAGGTTTTTTTACTTCTATGCCGCGCATCCCTGGTTTCTGGACGGTTTTTGAGGCACAGGCAATGCCTACCATTCTAGAGTATGTTGGCATTTCTTATAAGGATAGCTTCATACATGGCTAGAGCGAAGCTTGTTCTTGTTCATGGTCGCGCACAGGAAGGTAAGTCAGAATCTCATCTCGCTGATGAGTGGATTGAACCGTTGCGCGCCTCGTTAGGCACCAGAGCGGAGATTTTCGACGATGTCGAAATCCGAGCGCCATATTATGGCGACCGGTTAGTGGAACTTGTTGAGTCTCTTAGGGATACAATCCCGGACGACATAATCGTCAGAGGAGCCGAGCAAGAGGTCGACGAGCATTATAGGTTTTTTCTTGGCCAAACGTTGGAAGAGTTGCGAATTCGAGAGGGCATTTCAGACCAACAAATTGCCATGGAAGCTGGGTTGGAGGTAACTGAGCGCGGGCCTCAGAATTGGCGCTGGGTCCTAGCTATCGTGCGCGCACTTGACAAAATTCCTGGACTTGATGGTGATCTCATAGAGCGCGCGCTTCGCGATGTTTGGATTTACCTTGAGAGGCGGTCGGTTCGAAAAATAATAAACGGAATAGTAGAACCAGCTCTGGATACCGATCTACCCGTCGTGTTGGTGGCACATTCACTTGGATCAATAGTGGCATACGACATTGTTCGAGAACGGTTCTCTGGGACAGTCACGCAGCTATTGACTGTCGGCTCTCCGCTAGGGCTCAGGATCGCACGCAAAGCTCTCGCGCCGATTAGGTACCCTACGACCGTCGAGCATTGGTTCAACGCTCGAGATTCTAGAGACGTGGTGGCCCTTTATCCGTTGACGCGAGAATTCTTTGAAATTGATCCTGAAATCACAGATTTCAGCGGGGTGAAGAATCGAACCAATAACAACCACGGAATTTCAGGATATCTCAGTGATCCGACGACTGTTGAGTGTTTGTATCGCGGCCTACTCGAGGCAAAAACCAGTCGATAAATATCATTAATGTCTAGGCTTTATTGCAAGTTAAGAGAATTATCGGACGAAGTGGTAGGGCATTCACTAAGTCCGTTCTCGGGGCGACAGGCTACGTCTAGATTAGGCGCGAAGCAGAATTGTACGCTAGGAGGCATGCCCAATCTCCACGTCTTCAATCAGCGTGTCAGAAACTCAATGATATGTGAATGACGCCTTCAAGTGATGCTAATTCATTTGCGCGCATTCGCTTTCGAACCGATTACCGTCAATTTGGTGTGAATGCGGTTGATCGTTTTAGCCACTTTTATTCGGTTGGCCAGACCGGCGTTGGAAAAACGACGCTGCTCCAGACCCTGATTAAGGCTGACGAGCAATCTGGACAGGGCTTTGCGCTACTTGATCCCCACGGTGATTTGACCGATCGAGTTGTCAGATCCTCCGGTTGGCCCGCCGCGGAGAAACTTCTCCTAATTGATGTGGCCGAATCCGGTTGCCCGCTCGGATACAATCCCCTGGCTTTCGCTGTGCCGGCGCTTCGCCCGCTCATCGCGAGCGGTCTTATCGATGTCTTCCGTCATATGTGGCCTGATGCTTGGGGGCCGAGAATGGAGTACGTCCTTCGGTACGCGCTTCTGGCGCTTCTCGATCAGCCGGACGCAACACTTCCAGATGTATTGAGGCTGCTCTCCGATAAGTCGTTCAGATATCGCGTCACGCGTAACATTCGCCACGAGCCTGTGCGGCGTTTCTGGAGCCAGGAGTTTCCGAAATACACGTGGAAATACCAGGCCGACGCCATTGCCCCGATTCAGTCGAAGGTAGGGTCCTTCCTGGCCGATCCGCGGATCTATCGATTCCTGACTGCTACCGAAAAACGGCTGCGATTCCGCTCGATCATGGACCAAGGGCAGGTCCTCCTTGTCAATCTGTCGAAAGGCCGATTGGGTTCGGATTCTTCACGCCTGTTGGGCGGCCTTATCATGACCTCGCTGGGTTTGGCAGCCTTCAGCCGGGCCGATCAAGCAGAGGCAGAACGGCGGCCCTATTTCATCTATGCCGACGAATTTCAGAATTTCACGACGCTTGCCATCGCGGAGATGCTATCGGAATTGCGCAAGTTCGGTGTCGGCGTGGTCCTGGCGCATCAATATCTCAACCAGCTGCGGCCGGAGATCAGGCACGCCATACTCGGCAACGCCGGCACGATCATTTCGTTCCGGGTTGGGCCAGAGGATGCGCCCTTTTTGGCGCGAGAGTTTGAGCCAACTTTCGACCGGTTCGATCTCATCAATCTCCCCAACCACTGCTTCTATATCCGGCTCATGATCAACGGCTCGCCGAGTAAGCCGTTCAGCGCCGAGACGCTCAATCCACGGACGCTTCATTAAAAGCGCTTCTACTTATAGTGATAATACGTCATAATCTCCCGCCTAGATGGGGAGGTTGTTATGAAGCTTAAAATCCGCCGGAGCCAGAACTCCGGAATGATGGGCAAGGTGACGTTCATTCTGGATGTTCGCGCGGAGCTGACGTCGGAGGAAACGGAGCTGGTGCGGAAATACCAACTTGGAAAGAACCTTGTGTATTCAAGCGAACAGGCGGACCGCAACGCCGCCGCGGCGCAGACGGGAAACATCGGCGCGCTGGGGTCGATGTTTCTCGACCGCATGTTGAAACGGTCATTCACGGTGAATGACCTGGTCAACGGCCAGCACATCGAGTGCAAGGACCTGGCGGAAACAATTGCCACGGAAGAGCAGGTCCGCACGGCGTGTGGAGCGCTCAAGCAGTATCTCGCCGCGGCTGCGCTCTTTAACGGTGAAGAGGAAGTGGTGACCGTCGCCGCCTAGCGATCGTGAGCGACGGCTTCTGGAACGCAATTGCCAAATCGTGGCGCGACGGCTGGACTGCTGGCGGCTATAAGCCAAGTCCGGTCGTCGGCCGTGGTTTCTTCTCAAACTGGTTTCTAAGCGAGCAGGAGCGTGAGGCACGCGACCTGCAGGCGCTATATGCGCGCGTGAAGCAGGCGCACGACGCCTCGCCCTTCGCCGATGACGACGGCGTTTTCACGACGATGACCCTCTTGCTCCAGGATATCGTCGATCGGGCGGAGGTTTCGCTTAATGGCCGATTGATCGAAGTCCTCGCTTGTCCACTCCAACGACTCCTCGAAGAGGAGTTCTTTGCGTTCCCGGATCTTGATGAAGATGCGGCTTGGCGGGCGCTATCGCTCGAGCAATCAGCCCATTTGCGAACGTACCTCTTACGGAAAGAGCGCTTCCTCGCAGGCTATCACCATCCGTTCGATGAGGGATGCCGGAAGGTCGCCGTCTTGTTCGCCGGCGTGCTCGGCGAACTCTCAGACGACGCCCTAGCCATGGAGGAAACGGACCAGACGCTCGTCTTTGACGCGCGGTTGGCTGACTTCCTCATTGATCCGGCGCAGGCGGTCGAATCCACGATCGGCACGATCACCGATTATCAGATGCAGACGCTTGAGCTGTATTGCGATCTCTACGCGCAGCTCGATTTCAACGCCCGGCTCGCCTCCGGCATCGAGCCCTGGGATACGCGTTCCGATCGGCGATACATCATGCCGACCGAAGCAAAGGGCTTATCGGCCGGCGGGCTGGTAGACGCCTATTTGGCGCATACGCCGTTCAAAGATTTTTTTGAAGCCGCGCTCCCGGTCTCCATCCCCGAGCAGGTCCGCTTCGAGCATTGCCACATTGTGGGCGGCACGGGGCACGGCAAGACGCAGCTCCTGCAGGAGCTCATCTATCACGATCTAACACGGCCGGCCGCGCCAGGCATCGTCGTGATCGACAGCCAGGGCGATCTCATCGAAACGCTGTTACGCCTTCAATGTTTTGGCGCGGAGGAGGCAAGCGGTCTGGCAGATCGTTTGATCCTGATTGATCCGCACGACATTGAGCACCCGACGGCGCTCAATATGTTCGCGATCGACCAGGAGCGGATGGCGGCCTATGGGCCGGCCGAGCGCGAGCGCGTTCTCAATGGCGCTGTCGATCTCTACGAGCACTTCTTCTCTTCCCTTCTGGGAGCCGAGCTTACCCAGAAGCAGGGCGTGGTGTTTCGCTATCTTGCGCGCCTCTTAATCGAGATCCCCGAGGCGACCATCCAGACTTTCCGGGAGCTCATGGAGGATGGCGCGCCATACAAGCCGTACATGCGGCAGCTGGAGGGTTCGGCGCGCCGATTCTTCGAAACCGAATTCTTCTCCCCTTCCTTCAAGGCGACCAAAACACAGATTCTGCGCCGCCTTTGGGGCGTCCTCGCGAACCCGGCGTTCGAGCGTATGTTTTCCTCAAAAGAAAACAGGATTGATCTCTTTGGCGCGTTAAATGACGGCAAAATCGTCCTCATTAACACCGCGAAAGACCTGCTGAAGCCGGAGGGCTGCTCCATCTTCGGCCGGTTCTTCATCGCCAAGATCGCTCAGGTCGTGATGGAGCGCGCCGTGATCCCTGAGGCCGGCCGCCACCCTTCCTTTGTCTATATCGACGAGGCGCACGACTATTTCGACGATTCAATCGAGCATCTGCTCAACCAGGCGCGGAAGTACCGCGTCGGGCTGACGCTCGCCCACCAGAACCTGGATCAGCTTACCCCTAAGTTGCGCGCCAGCGTCCTTACCTCAACCAGCGTCAAATTCGCCGGCGGACTTTCAGCGAAGGACGCTCGGGCGCTTCATGAAGATTTTCGAACCGACACCGAATTCCTCTCCTCGATGCGCAAGAAACGGGGACGCAGCGAGTTTGCATGCTTTGTAAAAAATCAAACGGAGCGCGCCCTTCGCATTTCAATCGAGCTCGGAAGGATTAATGCGCTTCCCGGACTGTCGGACGAGGAGCGGGAGGTGCTCATTGAGCGCAATAGAACGCAATATTCCGCGCCGGAAAGCATGGATAAAGGCCTCCCCACCGGAGGGCGCAGCGAGATAGAGGAGCTGCCGGTCGCTGTAGTGCCTCAATCGGCCTCAGATAAGAAAGCGACCGTCGCGCCCGCCTCATCTGATCCGTTGCCGCGGGCCGCCAGGCCACAAGGTGGTCAAGGCGGCCGGGAGCACACCTATCTTCAGCACTTCGTGCGAACCGCCGCCCAGGAGCGGGGATGGAAAGCAGATATCGAGAAAACCATTCCCGAAGGAAAGATCGATGTTGCGCTCGAGGCGGGCGATCTCAAGGTCGCTTGCGAAATCTGCGTCTCGACACCTCTTGAATATGAGATGGCGAGTGCAGCAAAAAGCCTGGCGGCTGGATATGACGCGGTTTGGATCGTCGTTGGAGATCAACGCAAACAGCTGGCATTTCAGAAGGCTCTTAATGAACGCTCTGACCTGAAAGGTGCGCGGGTCTGTCTGGCTGAAGAGATCATCGACCTTCTGGACCAGCATGCGGCTATCGAGGATCCATCTGAGACAAAACTTCGGGGGTATACGGTCAAGGTGCGCCGGAAAGCCGGCGAGGCCGAAGAAGCCGAACGACGGTTGAAAGCAATCCAGACTGTCCTGGGCCGGTCGATATCACGCAAAACATGAGGATCTGGTAGAATAGACGTCGGGACGCTCCACGCCCCGTTCTCGGCTCATTCGAACTCGTCAGCGCCAACCGGCACCTGATCCAGGGTGTCGGTCATCGCTGAGGAGGCCGACATGACAGATGAGGCAAAACGCACCTTAATCCGGCAACTGAATGACCAATTCCGCCAAACGGGATTAGGCGGGCACATGCTGATCACGCGAGGCGTTCAGGACATGGGAGATGATTTCATCTTCCGCGTAGTCGATGCGATGCGGAGGTTCGATAAGTTTTCAGAAGACAACGACCCCTATGGAGAGCACGATTTCGGGGCGATCGATATCGATGGCCACCGAGTGTTCTGGAAGATCGACTACTACAATCGAACGCTCGACGGCGGATCAAATGACCCTTCAGATCCCGTTGTCACCAAGCGCGTGCTCACGATCATGATGGCGCACGAATACTAAATTTGCCGCCCTGGCACAGCTGGGGCGGCTTTCTTGCAAAAACAGAAAGAAACAAGAAGTAAAATAGGCGTTTTGAACACTATAGTGCATAATGTTTATAAATGCGTAATAATTGTCAATCAACAATTTCCAAAACTGGTAAGCTGATGCTTAGAGATCCAAAAGGATGGCGCAAATATGTTACCCCAGCAGAGCGGGATCGCTTCATCATAGCCGCGCAAAAAGAGCTTCCCTCAGTACGAACGTTCTGCCTTACGATCGCATTCACGGGATGCCGTATTTCGGAGGCTCTAGAATTATGTGCCGGGAGAGTCGACATAGAAGAAAGAGTAATCGTGTTCAGGTCGCTTAAGAAGCGTCGTGCGGACATGTACAGGTCAGTTCCAGTGCCGCCCCAGCTTTTGAAGGATATATCCCATACGCATAAACTCAGTTATCAAGTGGCAGATTACCGTCTTTGGCCTTGGTGCCGGGGTACCGGCTGGATGCATATCAAGCGGGTGATGGCGACAGCTGAAGTTGTGGGTCCTCATGCGTGCCCTAAAGGGCTTCGACATGGTCTTGCGATCGTAGCCACCCAAAGGGGGGTCCCGTTAAATTTGTTGCAAAGGTGGCTAGGGCATTCAAGTCTTGAGACAACAGCGATCTATGCAGAGGCTATCGGGCCCGAGGAGCGTAAACTAGCAACGCGCCTTTGGTAGACCGCAGACTGCCCAAGCCAAGCCCTGTTAACCGGTTATTTTTGCCATTAAATACCGGCCGCGAATGGTTTCAATGGTTTCAAACGTGATATCCTTCCTTTCAAAGTAATAACTAATGAGGTTTCTAAAACGGGCCTGGGTCAAAAAATTATGACTGTGTCCAGCATCCCCATAGAATCTTTCATAGTACCAGTTGAAAAAACGACCCCTCAACGTTCGACTGGGTTCTTCGATATCAACAATAATTAATTTATGTGCTAAATTTTCAAGCGATCTTAGTATCGCACTCATTTCATCCTTACTATCAATATGGTGTAAAGTGTTCTTGAATAATGCTACATCAAATTTAAAATCAAAAGGCATATGCGCTATATTGTGATTGCTAAATAACATATAGTATTTCAATTTTGAGGCTTTCTGCATGAGGCTCTGCATTTGCATCCAAGATATGTCATTGGCAACCACAAGATCGGGCTCGTACTCCTGACATATGTCCAAGATGAAATGATCATCTCCAACTGACACATCAATGATAGATTTTGCACCAATAACGTCGCCCTTCATTTTTTGCCGTATACGCCCCGAACCAAAAGGGTAAGTTACTCTTTTAACAAAAGAATGCAGGGCCCGAACGTAAAATGGGCGATCGTGGGCTCTCACCTCTTCCGGATCCGGGAAAAAGCGACGTCTACTTATTGCGTCGCGAGCTAATAAAAAAATACTTTTGTTCTGATACACCATTACATCGGGTGGATCTTCCAGAAAGGCATGCTCCAATTTACGAGGATTCTTAAAATCACCATCTAAGCTAGAAGCAAATGCTACACCCCAATGGGTGTGCGACAAAGTGCCTGAAACAAATTTATTTTTTACGACAGCCAATGGAATAAGTTCAGAAATACTTACATCACAATTTTGCTTCACAGTTTCATTTGCCACCTCCTCAAGAGAGAATGTATCAACTTTGTTAACTTGCTTTCCGAGTATACGGGGCTCGTCGGCAAGATACGTTTGTCCCTGCTCTGACGGTTCTAGAAAAACTAAAATTCTGCCTGCATCATCAAAAACCGCTACGGTTACGAAAACCTCCCATTCAGAAAATTTGGCCAATAATTCTTCATTGATATTAAACTGCGCCTCCAAAATAGGTAAATTATATATTGAGCGATAAATCTCGATCATATTTCGGGCATGGGCTTGCTTGGTCGAAAAAATCAAATCCAGCACGCGGGACAACCCTGCCGCCCTTTCGGTGATAGTCACTTGAACACCTCCCTAATTAGTGGACTCAGGCGGCGGGAAGATTCGAAGGATTTCTATTTCCCGGTTATTACGACCAATCATCACCTCAAACGTGTCACCGACCTCTCTCCCAACCAGGGCGGCACCCAATGGCGTATCGTAGGCCAGCAAACCTAATTGTGGAGCACTTTCCCCGTGCCCAACTAAGGTTAGCTTTTTTTCATCATCATCAATCGCAATAGATACAATATTTCCGATTTGTATGCGCTCAGACTGATTTTCTGGTTCAATAATCTGACATTCAGCCAAGATATCTTTTAGGTCTGCTATCTGTCTATCAACTTGGGCTAGTCTCCGTTGAGCATCCTCGTACTCAAAATTATCGTGCCAGTCATAGCTAGATCCCGCAGCCTCACCCACTTCTTTGCTTACCTTGCGAGCGGCAGCCAGTGTCTCTTGAAGCTTTTGGTTCAAGAGGTTCATTCCATTAGTGGTTACAAATTTCTTCGCCATAATTTCGTCAATATCATTTTACCTCGTTTATAACAGAAGGCAATAAATGTATAAATGGTTGCCCCTATAGGGCGATAAGCAAAAAAGGAAGCATGAGGATAGGTTTTGATGAAGACAGTGATCTTCATTTTGGGGCCACAGGGGGCTGGAAAATCAACTGCAATGGCCAGTCTACAGAACCATCCGAAGGTTGTTTGTCTGCAGTCCTTTACAACGCGAAAAAGGCGGCTTGGAGAGAAAGATGAGTACCTTTATCTAAGGAGTCCGCCCGAAGAGATAGACGTAGCTTGGGGAATTAAAAGAAGCACGGGTGTTTATGGTGTTCTTAAAAGTGAAATACACAAGATAAGTGATAATAAATGTGGAGTGGTAACATTTGATCCAGAAATGATGGATGACTTAGAACAAATAATAGCTAAAAATAATATAAAAATAATAACTGTGGGTTTAGACAATATGCATAACTTAGACACGCAGCACAAGAGGGTGGGGTATCAATTAGACCGAGTGCTAACACTGGGGCGGCTGCGTAATATAAAAGCACGTATAACTAGAACGGATTATGTTCTCCGGGGGGATAAGGAGGAAACAAGGAGTGAGTTGATTAGAATTATATCAGAAATTACATGATATAATTCTCCAGGCCGTCGAACATTATGCACTATAGTGTTCAACGGGTGGTGGGGTCATGCGCCAGGTTAAGACAGCCGCAGCCGCTGCGGTTCTAATAGCGGCATCGTTTGGAGTTTCGGGATGTGTCGCGGCTCTTCCAGTCGCCCTTATGGCTGCTCAGTTCGGCGCCGCAACGTTCATCTCCTACAAGATGTATAAAAGTCAGTCCGGCGGGGATGTGGAGGTCGCGTTCGAAAACGACTACCTGACCGAGAACGTCCAGCGTGAGATCGCTTCCGCAGATAGTTTGGCGTTCTGGCCGTCGCCCATGCGCTCGCTTGCCTTGGCGGCTGAACGCGCGCCCGGCCAGATCGGTTTGGCGAATGTCACGCCGCCGGCAAGCTCCGGGCGGTTGCTGGGAAGCGCCTATGGGGCGGCGGACCTTGAGACCATGACCCAGGCCGAACGGATTGTCGCCATGCGCGGTCTGGCCGAGGCCAGCGGATCCGACCTTGTCCTGGGAATGGTGGAGCTTGGGACCGAAACCAAGGCGTCCGGTTTTTTCACCTTTGCCAAAGCGACCATGACATATCGCTATGGCGTATTCCTCTATGACCGCTCGAGTAACACAGAGATTTGGAGTTCGTATCTGCTCGCCGGCGTCCCGTTGGGCGGCTACAATTTTAATCCCGGCGAGGTGGAAGAAGTGGCCGGTCGCGCGCTCATGGACCGGCTCGCTGATCTGTCCGTGGGCGACCTTCGCGTGTCATATCTACCCAGAGACCGGGATGACATTGAGGCGACCCAGGCAGCCCCCTGATGGCTGATAGGAGGGCTTACTCGTTTGTGAAAGCCTGACTTAGCGCTTCCGTCCAAGTCCCGACTCATACGCCAACTGAGACCGTCGCCGGGAATATTCCGGGGCCGCCATAGGATAGTCGGAGGCCAGTCCCCACTTCTGACGATACTCATCCGGGGTCAGGTCGTGACGGGTTCGCAGATGGCGTTTGAGCGAGGTGAAGCTCTCCCCGCAATCCAGACAGGTTATGGCGTCCGGCTTGAGCGCCTTCTTGAGCGGGACGGCCGGTTCCGGGGCTGGTTCGGGCTCTACGCCGCCAAGCTGGTCCAGCGCCGCGCTCACGCTGCCGATTAGGTCTGGCAGTTCTGAGGCTGGAAGGACGTTGCGGCTGACATAGGCCGTAACAATCGCCGCGGCGGCGTTGAGCGTTTCGGATGGATCGCTTGGCATGAGGGAACAAAACTCCAGGGACAATCGTCAGGCGGCACCCACAAAATGCGGACAAATATGTCGCCAGTATGATTGCGAAAGCCCGATCAGGCAAACTGGCAAAGGGGTCTTCTTCCTGGATAAAACCAGTGCCCGCGTCCGGCCCGCCCGGCTCGCCGCCCTGAGGCGCCAGCGGGCTGTACTTCCGGGCGAGATAAAAGCGGCGGCTTCATATGCGCCGGAGAAGTGTCCTGAAGCGCGCCCCTCCCAGACTCGGATCAGCGGAGGCCGTTCCGGTAAGCTTGAATGGCGGCGGCGCTGACGTCCGAAGGGTAACAAAGCGGCGAAGCGCCGCCAGGACGCGAATAGGCGCTGCGTCCGCCGCACCGCCGGCCGCCGCGGTCATAATTGTTCGGACAGGGACAAGAGCCGGAATAACCCCGCTTGCTCCGGGCGATTAAAAGAGAACGGATTTCGGAATCCGAAAGTTGCGCATCGAGCGCGGCGCGGTCGCCGATAAATCGCTCCGCCACCCAGCCCGTCTGAGAATATCCCGCGGCGACATGCGCCCAGCCGTCCCGCCGCTCTTTCACCGTAACGGTCTCGCCTCTTTCGAGGCGCGCGATCACGCCCGCCTCTTGGCTGGGGGCTTCGCGCAACCGCAATCCGTCGCCAATGACATACGCCTCCTGCACGGCGGCCCATCCGGCGCACATCGCGAGCGTTATGATGAGCGCGAACGTTCGAATGAAAGACATGGGCCTCCCCTTTCCGACTGAAAGTCGGCTTGGCGGTATAACTTTTATTATATATAACGTAAATAATACACGTTTAGCGAGATATGTTTGAGGCATTGACCCGAAGGCCCCCGCAACGCGGAAGGCCGCGCGTTCCTTGCTCAAGCAAACCCTGAGGCGACATCCTCTCTTGGCGGGAAGGATTCCTGTGTGACAATCTCTAATCGAATCAGCAGAAGCGCGGCCCGACAGCTCGATGAATCGCCCCTCCCTTGGCCTGGTGCAGTCGGCGCAACAGAGATTCTCGGAATCGTTCGCGTTTCTGGTGGCCTATCGCGGCCTTGCCGCCGAGCAGGAATTGCTTGAAATCCTGGGCCCGCTCCGGCTCGCCGAACTCTATGAGGGCGGCGAGCCGCTCTTCAGCGAGCTGATCGAGATATCCCGTGTCTTGCGCGTGCCCTTTTCCAGCTTCCTGGTGACCTCGCCCGGCGGATTTGAAGAACTCGAAATCGCCTATGCCGAGCTGCTCTATTACGCCGCCCAGCTCTCCGCAAAGGAGCGGGCCGGCCTGCAGCAGGAGCTGTTGGATATCGCCGGAAGACTCGCCGTGCAGACAGAGACCGATGCCGGAGAAACCCGGTCAGACGCAGAACCGGGCGAACGAGGAAGGCGCCGCCAATCATGACCGCTCAGACCCCAGTCCAGATTCTTTCGGCGGCGTCAGACGGCGCGCTGGCCGAACGCCTTCGGGCGGCGCTCCGCCGCGGCGGCGTGTCCGCCGCGCTGGCGGAAGACGCCCGGGCTTCTGAGGAAGACGGATTATTCCTGATCCTGTGTACGGAGGACGCGGCGGAGGATCTTGAATTCAGCCGCACCCTGAGCGCCCTTGCCAGGCCGGCGCGCCGCGCGCGCTTGCGGCTGGCGCGGATCTCCAGCGCCGCAGAACCGGAAGGAGCGATCCCGCCCATTCTCACGGCCGAACGCGGCGAGGACGGATTCCTGCGGCCGGTCAATCCTCCCGATGCTCTGGGCGTCATCGGGCCGGAGGGCGAAATTCCGGACGATCTGGTCGCTCGCGCGGCGGCGTGGGCGGGCGTCGATCCCGCGCGTGCCGGCCCGGTCCGCGCGGCGGACCGTTCCTTTGCCGCGGCCTGGCCGCGCCTGGCCGCCATCGCTGCGGCCGTGGCGGTCATTGGCTGGGCCGGTACCGGCGCATGGCTGGGCCAGGCCCTGAAAACGGCGCAGAGCGAGGCCCGGGAAGCCGATGCGTTCGCCACGGCGCTGATGACCGGCATGACGGAGCGTTTGCCGGATGCGGCGCGCCAGACCGCGCTCTTAAGCGTTGCGGAAGACGCGATGGCCGCGCTCGGCGGCGAAAATCTGGACCGTCTGGATGACGCGGCCCTGGCGCGGCGGGCCGAGCTCTGGCGGCTGGTCGCGGAGACCGAAGACGTCGCGGGCGATCCCGGCGCCGCGAGGGACGCGTTTGCGCTCGCCTACCGCACGACGGAGAAACTGCTCGAACGCCAGCCGGCCGACCCGGACCGCCGCTTCGATCATGCGCAATCGGCGTTCTGGCTGGCCAACAGCGCGTTCCGGCGGGGCGACCTCGCTTCGGCCGACGCGGGGTTCACGGAATACGCCAGCCTGATCTCAGGCCTCGCCCAGAGCGCGCCGGACAACGCGCTTTATCAGGCTGAAGCCGCTCACGCCGATGTCAATCTGGGCCTCGTCGCCCTGGAGAAGGGGCGGCCCGAACAGGCGCTGACCCGGTTCGAGGCGGCGATTGACGCCTTCCGCTCGGGCCCGGTGGACGCCGGCGCGGCGAGCGCAGAGGACGTCGCCAACGCCCATGCCTGGCGCGCCGACGCCCTGACCGCGCTCGGGCGCGCGCAAGACGCTCTGGACGCGCGCCGGACGGAAACCGGAATCCATCGCGCCGAACTGGCCGGGCGCCCCGATGACGCCTTCGTTCAGAGGCGGCTCGCCAACAGCCTTCGCGCCCAGGCGAGCCTGCTCGCTGAGGCCGGGAACGTGGAGCGCGCGAACGCCGCCCTGGAAGAAGCGCTGGACGGTCTGGAGGCGCTGATGGACGCGCGGCCCGATAACGCCCGGTTCCGGCGGCTCTATATGCAGGCGCTTCACGAACGCGCCCGGCTGGCGCTGTGGGCCGGCGAGGCCGTGAGGGCGAAACTTCTGGCCGATCAGGCGCGCCGCGTCCTCGCCGGAAAGGATCCGCAAGGCGCCGATGACGACCGGCATGTCACGCGCGCCGAACTGCAGCTTATCTCCGCGCAGATCGCGCAGGCCTCCGGCGCCCTGGAGGCGGCGCGCGCCGATATCGCGAGCGCGGCGGGGTCGGCCGATCTTGCGGTCGAGTCCGGCCGCGCCTCGGCCAGGCCGCTCGCCGCGGAAGCCTATTTTATCCAGGGCGAAATTCTCGCCTCGATGGGACAGCGCGATGAGGCGATGCGCGCCTACCGGGAGGCGGCGCGCCGTCTGGACGGGGCCGAGGCGGTGTCCAGCCGCGCCGGACAGGACCTCCTGGCGCGGATCCGGTGGCGGCTGGGCGAGCGCGATCGCGCCCGCGCCCTGAAGAATGCGCTGATAGAATCGGATTATCAGCGGCCCGATTTCCTCGCGTTCTGGGAGCGCGAGTCTCAACCGGCCACGGCCGGCCGCGCCAGCAACAGGGAGATAGACGATGGCGAACTCTGACGACGCACCGCGCGACACGCGCCGGGTTGATGTCCGCATATACCCCAAGCTCGAGCTCCGCGAAGGCGGGACCGTTGCGGCCCATGCCGTCCATTTCGGACTGAAACACGGCAATCTGAGCGCCGACTACCCCACCGACTTCATCTTTATCGCGCCCGAGGGCTGGCGGTTCTATGAGTTCCAGCTGGCCGGCCGGACCTGGCCGGGCGTGTCGGTGTTCCCGGAAGACAGCGATTTCGAGGTCGCGTTCGGCGATGACGCGCGCAAGACGGTGGTCATGACCGATCATTGCGGCTCCTATTATCCGCATTTTTACCAGCTGGTCCTGGAGAACATCGCAACCGGCGAACTCGCCACCACCGACCCGTCCGCTGATAATGGCGACCGGGATTAATTTGAATCGCTCTGTCTTTTTGCCCATATCTTAAGAATGACAGGCGACAAGACAGGCCATGACAGAAAAAAATAAGCCGCGATCAACCACGGAGCTGGACGCGCTGATCGGAGCCCGGGTGCGGCTGGCGCGTCAGCTCTGCGGCCTGTCCCAGTCGGAGCTGGGCGACCGGCTCAATGTCAGTTTTCAGCAGGTCCAGAAATATGAAAGCGGCGCGAACCGCGTGGCCGCGCAGCGGCTTTATGAAATAGCGCAGGTCGTCGGCAAGCCGATCACCTATTTTTATCCGGCCGATAATGCGGCGGACGCCGATGAGGCCGACGCGCCGCTTGAGTCGTTCAAGAATTTGCAGGCCCGCACTGTGTCGAAGATGCTGCACAATCTTGATGAATGCGACGACCGGGTCCGCGATCAGATTATCGCGATGATTTCAAATCTGCGTCGGGAAGACGTCTGACCGGGTTTGCCCGGCCCAGCTTTTTCTCAGTCCGTTTGGCCGGTCCGGCGTTGCTACGCGGAGGCGCGCCGCAGAGAGGCTCAAACCCGTCTTGCGTCGAATAGGCGAATTGCGCGCCGCATGAGGCTTTGCCCGCCTCTTCGCCCTCAAGGCACGGGCAGGCGTCCCTCCCGTTCTGATCGCCGGCGGTTCTTGCCGCAGCCTCCCTCTCCCAGGTCATGGCGCGGGCGCCCAGCGTCGCCGGATCCACGCCCCGGCTCATAACAACCGCCGTCTCGCATTCTGGCGCGCCGCCGGGGCTCGGAGCATTGCTCTTGGCCGCGGCGCTCCAGGGCAGAACGCAGATCAAGCCCAGCCTTATCCAGAATCCAGCCATATCGAGCGCCGCCTCCCCTTTGCGCGCCGGAATGTCATATCAAGGACGGTCTATTCCTAAGACGATAATTTTCTGCTAATACACAATTACAAATAGAAATAGGGGGCGTCACGATGTTCAGGATGATGGGGCTGGCCGGCTTGGCCGGGGCGTGCATGGCGGGGGGCGCGCAGGCGCAGCCCGAATCGGCGGACGCGCCCGTCTGGGATGAAGCGGACCGCGCCGCCGCGGCGTACGTGCTGGCGCAGGCCGCGGACGGCGAAACCGTGACGCTGGATCACAGCGACCCCCGCAATGTCCGGTTCCTGAAACGCCATTATGAGCGCGCCGGCCTCGCCGCGGACCGCTATCCGGGGCTGCACGCGCTCATCGACGCCCAGCAAGGCGTCCACGCCGAACAGGGCGTGACCTATCCCGAAACCGTGCAGGTCTCCGACGATCTGGTTTACACCGACATCGCCACCCAGATGCTGGCGCTTTATCCCACCAACACGGCGTCCAATTATCAGGGTTCGGCGGCCGCCAGCATGGAGGCGGCGGCGGACGATCCGTCCCGCACGCTGCAGATCGCCTATACCAGCCTTTGTTTCTACGACCTGAACAACAATCCGATCGGCGATTGCGCCACCACCTCGTCCTTCGGGTCGGGTCAGTATTTTCCCGTCAATCACGCCGTGACAACCGCCGATCAGGCTTTTACGGGGGCGTTTTCCGCGACCTTCTATGACGCGACCAACCAGCGCTATATCTCGCAGATCTCCGCGCTGACGCTCGATACGATCGACTATCCGCAGGTTCAGTCGATATCGGATCCGATCATCGTTCACGCCCAGAACGACTCGCTTGAGACCGCGCTGGTCTGTACCAGCCGTTCGGTGAACGCCAACGCCAATCCGGGCGTGTGCGACTATGGGACCTACTCCAACACCGACGTGCTGGTGAACATGGAGGGCTCGGTCACCTACAAGCCCGCCCAGACGCCCAAGACCGACGGCGCGGGCGATCTGGTGGGCACCGGATCGGTGTCGCTGATCAACACCGTCCAGGGCGGCAATTGCCGGCTGGCGCCGTCCATCAGCGGGTCGAATTTCTTCTCCCAGGAGCAGGTGGCCTATAACGCCGCGACCAAGACCCTGTCGTGGAATTTCGACGATCTGGACTTTGGCGGCGCGTCCGACCTGATTTGCGGGGGCGACGGGACCAGCGTGCAGTTTGCGCTGACCCTTCAGGTCGAGAATGACGCCGATAGCGACAACACCATCGTCGCCTCGCAATTGTCCCAGGCCGGCACCACGGTGCCGCATTTCCTCGGCCCGACCGCCGGCTCCCTGGCGACCCCGATGCTGCGGCTTGTGGCGGGCTGCCTGCATCCCGACACGCTGATCGCGCTGGCCGGGGGCAATGGTCACCGGCCCATTTCAGAGTTCGCCGGCGAGGGCGAGCGGGTCATCTCCATGGGCGGCGTTGAGGCCCATATCGTCGGCACGGTCGAGGGCGACGAGGCGACCCTTTATGTCATTGAAGCGGGCGAGGGCCTGAAAATCGAGGCGTCCGCGATGCACCCGTTCGTCATGGCGGACGGCTCGTGGCGCGCCGCCGAGGATTTGCAGCCGGGCGACCGGATTCTCTCGCAAAACGGTCCGGTGAGCGTGAGCGCCGCCGCCGAAATCGAGTATGACGGGCCGGTCTATAATCTCATGCTCGACCGCTCCGCCGCCGCGCTGCACCCCGAGACCGGCTCGTTCTACGCCAACGGGTTCCTCGTCGGCGGGCATGACGCCCAGCAAAAGCTGGCCGCCGCCAAACAGGCCGCGCCGGCGCGCGTCCAGGGCCTTCTGCCCGAGGGCTTTGAGACCGACTACGCCAGTCATCTGGAAGACCGCGCAAACCGCTGAGTCCCCCGGCCGCCGGCCATCCAGGAATAAAGGAGCGTGACATGCGATTTTCCTCACAGGCTTTGCCGATCATTGCCGGGGCAGCGCTTGGCCTTGGCGCCGCCGCCGCGGCCGCCCAGGAGGCGGACACCGCGATCAAGGGATTTGTCGTCGACCAGGAAGGCGAGATGGGCGTGGGCACCAGCGACCCGCAAGAGACCCTTCATGTCGCCGGAGATTCCCTGACCGAGGGGCTGATCAAGGGCGGCGGGCTGGACGGCCAGTTCGGCGCCTCAGCGGTCATAAACGGGTTTGACGTGCGGTACGGCCAGCGTCCGTTCGTTCTGGTCTATGGCGGCACCGGCTCGGCGCAGAGCGATATCCAGATCCACGCCATCAATCCGGTCGATCCCACGCAGTCCGTTTTCAAGACCTTCATCATTGACCATCCGCTGGATCAGGAGCGCCATCTGGTTCACGCCTCGCTCGAGGGTCCCGAGGGCGCGGTCTATTATCGCGGCAGCGCGCAGCTGGAGGACGGCGCGGCGCGGATCGCGTTGCCGCCCTATTTCGAGGCGCTGACGCGCGACGGCGATCAAACGATCCAGCTGACCAATATTGACGGGTTCGACCGTCTGGCGGTGCAGACCCGGGACGGCGCCCGGATCGTCGACGGCGCCTTCACCGTCGTTTCGGAAAACGGAAACTCCGCGCAACGCTTCGACTGGGAGGTCAAGGCGGTGCGCGCCGACGGCCCGCCGCTTGTGGTGGAGCCCGCCCGGGGCAGCATCGGCGTGGCCGGCCTCGGTCCCTATACCTATCAGACCAACCTGCAGAGCGACCAATGAGCCCCCGACGCATCGCCGCCGCCTTCGCCAGCGCCGCGGCGCTGGCCGCCTGCGGGCACGGCGCGGACGCGCCCCCGCCCGCCGCCGGCCCCCTGATGTCGGAGGCCGAAACGGCCGCGGCCAATGGGGTCACCTATCACTCCTGGGCCCTGAACGTGGCGTCCTGGAACCTCATGAATCTCTCCATGAGCAAGGCGACCTTTCCGGCGGGCGGCGACCGCGTCAATCTGCTGACCCGCATGGGCACGATCGCCGGCGGGTATGACATCGTCGTGTTTCAGGAAGTGCTGCAGACCGGCGCATCGGTCACCGCCCATCTGAGTAATTATCTTCCCGCGGGCTTTGCCTGCAATCATGTCAGCGCGCCGTCGGGCCGGGTCGGCCGGCAGGAGCGCTACGTGGTCTGCGCGCCGCCGGCCAACGCCACGGGGACGATCGCCATCGCCCCGCTCACCGATTATTCGACGACCGGCGTCAATTATCTCGCCGCCAACGGCACGATGCAGCCCGCCGCCAATGTGTGGATGCGTCCGCCCATCATCGCCACGGTCACCTATACGCCGAACGATCCGACTTTTGCGCCGGTGGCGTTCGACATCTACACCAATCACACCAAGCCCGCTTACGGCCATTCGGCGCAGGCGCGCCCGCCGGGCACGGTGGCCGGCGCGTCCAACGCGAGCTCGGTGCATTACGAGCTGCGCGCGATCGAGCAGAATCTGGCCGCCGGGGCCAATAAGATGCTGATCGGCGATCTGAACGCCGATTGCGCCTCCTATCCGGTCGGGTTCCGCGGACAGGATTTCGCCGCGGGCTGGAACTGGCACATCAATTACGGGCAACGCACCAACACCGCGGTGGGCACGGCCTGCGGCTATGACCGGATCCTGTTGAACGACGCGCTGAACGCCTATTACCGGCTGCATGGCGTGGATTACGACCATTTCGGCAACGCCACGCGCCTCGACGGCAAACGCGTCTCTGACCACTATCTCGTCTGGGTCCAGCTCGGCCAGACCCAGATCAAGGCGGCGCCGGTCATAACCGCCTCGGCCTCGGCTCCCGTGACCCAGGCCAATAAGCGCCGCAAGTTCAAGGAAACCGACGACGTCCATTCCACCGGGACCCAGCTCCTGCCCTCGGCCAGTTCGGCGCAATTCTACATCACCGCCTATTCGACGGCGCGCAATTACAAATCCAATTTCACCTATCCCCTGACCGACGTGCGCGGCGCGCCGACGGCGGTGACCACCGACGCCGACGGCGATCTCAACCAGACAGTGTCGTGGAGCGCCCCGGAGGCCGGCGCCTACGTGTTCGTCTTCGACGCCAATGGCGATGGCGCGTTTTCGCTGAAAGACGGCGATTTCGCCAATTACGGGACGCAGGCCGATATTCTGGTGACGCAATCGGAGACCGGCCATAACGACCTTGTCACGCTCGGCGACAATATGGTGCTGCGGGACGTCTTCGATCTCAGCCAGGCCTATAATGTCTATGCGCTGGCCAAGAATCTGCCGGCCAATCTGACCGCGGACGCCTATATCGTCAGCGATCGGCTGCTCGATCAGGGCGGCTATCATTCCTGGGCGGCGGCGCGCGCGGCGCGGATCGATCTGGCCGCCTATTCAATCCCGATCCAGCTGGCCGAAGCCGGGACGATCCAGACCGCGCAGCTCACCGACGCCGACCGCAAACAGTCCTTTACGACCAATTCCGACGGCGAGACCTTCTTCAGCGCCTGGCCCCGGCCGGCGCAATTGATGAACGCCAGCATCAACTACCAGGCCCCGCCGGCCTCGGTGTTCGATCCGGCCTTCGCCGGAGAGGGCGATCCGCCCGCCTCGCCCGACGACACCGGGTATGACGACGATCCCTGCCAGAACGCGTCCTCCAGCAAGGACGATGAGTTTCAGCAGGCTTGCAATCTCGGCTTCCTGTTCTCCAACTATTACGGGAACAGCTTCAATCTGGTGTTCGATCTGGACGGCGACGGCAAGCTCGGGGTCAATGATCCCATAGACACCCGCGACATCGGCGACATGACGGACTATTTCAGCGTCGCCGGCCATGACGTGCTGGGACCTAACGCCAATGGCGACCCGGCGGTGTCCGAATACAAGGAATATCTGGAGCGCGCCCTGAGCGTTCAGCTTTCCGATAATGATGACTATGACGAGGCCACCCGCGCCGCGTCATCGCGCTATGCTTGCGGCCCGGAGCTTGGAAAGGCGGATTTTGAAGCGCTGATCACGCCGGACGCCCAGACCGGGTTCCGCATGCTGGATGACGATTCCTATCATAATGAGCGCAGCAACCCGTCCGGCCTCTACCAGTATGACGTGGCCTTCCTGAACGACTGGTCGAGCGACAATGTCACGCAATGCATCAGCGGCGGCGCGCTGAGCTATGGCGGCGCGATGACCTCGGAAAACAGCGCCCACGTCACCGCGGTGGCGGACACCCACGACTTCCAGGGCGCTCAGGTGACGTCAAACAACGCCACCCAGTGCTGGGTGGCGGTCGAGGCGACGGCCGGAACGGCCTTGGCGGTGGGCGCGGGATCAGGCTTTTTCACGCTGGGAACCGGCTTCCTGGCGGGCGCCGTCGTCGCCGCCGGCGCAAACCTGACCGGAGCCCTGGCCTGCGGGTTCTGAGATTGGTCTTGCGGCCAAGACGTTAAACAAGATTCGAGCAATGAATTAAGGTCTTGTATAAGTTGTAACCTTGGCGTCCCAGGTTGTAGGTCGCCAATATTAGGAAGAAGGCCCGTTTAATAATGTTGCCTCGCGCGTGGATTGTCCTGTTTCTAAACGGGCTCATCTTGACCGCTTGCGCTTCGCCTCCGCGAGATGACGCGCTTCTGTTGGCGCGAACAGGCGAACAAACAACTGCCGCCGTTCAACAAAACCTCCAGATGCTGTCCACTGCGGCGCTGCGACAATCCGAAGTGAACGCGTTCCTCACAACAGCAAAGACTTGCAGGATAAGGCCGGATTTCTGTCAGCCTGTCACTGACTCTCCGGAGCTTCTGGAGGAGAGGCTCAAATTCGTGCAGCTCATAAAGCTACGCACAAAAGCATTGCAGGAGCTCAACAGCGCGTACGGCGCGTTTCGCATGGAAGCCGAGTATGACGCCGAATCAGACCTTGAGACGGCGCTGGGCGAGCTATCCACATCCGCCAACGCCTACGCTGCGGTCGCCAGCGTGCCTCTGAGCGCGGCGTTCGCGGTCCTCCCCCGCGCCGGCGGATTGTGGGCGCGGCGGCGTCAAAAAGAGCGTTTGCGGGCTGCAAACGAGCTGATCGGCGGGGCGACGAAGATAATGAGCGCGGCGCTGGAGCGCGAAGAAATCGTGTTTACCGCCTTTATGGGTGACTGGAGCAAACGCGAGAGTGAAATGCGCATTCTCCTGATCGAGGCCGGGTTGAACAGCCGCTCCGACGTTCTGATGCCGCTTCTCGAAGATTTGGGCACGGACCTCGTTGCGGACAGCGAGCGGACTCTTTCAGACGAGCCGGCGCTGGCGCGCGCGGTTGAGGCGCTAGCGATCGCCCGGGCCGAATTGCGCGCGACGAGCGCTGTGCAAGCGTATGCTGCTGCTGCTCGCGCGCTTGAAAATCTGTCTGAAGCGCATCGCCGCTTCGATTCGCTTTCAACCTCTGATTTTGACTCTGTGGAAGCGGCGCTGGCGGAGCTCGCTGGAGCCGCAGAGGATATCGACGCCGCGCTTTCAGAGCGGCCTGCGGCGGAAGAGCTCGCTCACTAAGCTTGAAGGGAGTCCAGAATGAGTTCGCATGAGGATCGCTTTCGGGAAACGCAACGATGTTATCGCGACACTCAGGAGAATTTTGAACGCGATCTGAAACGCGCTTCCAGCCAAGCTGAGGTGCGCCGCGTTATCCGAAACAAGGACCGCGCGGAGGCTGTATATTTGCGCGCCGGCCGGGCAATTCTCGAACGCAACGGCCAGGAGGTCGAAAACGCGTACTCGGCGGCCAAACGGGCGAATGACGCCGTCGTTCAAGCGCGCGAAGCGGCCGAGTCCGCCGCCGAACTCGTCCGGACTATCTCGGAAGCCGTGGGTTCTGTCGAATCCTTGGTGCGGAAGGCGGCGCTGTAAGATGGCGGCCTCGGCGCAGATAAGGCGGATTGCGGCGATCGGCTTGCTTATCGGCGCGACGCTTGTCTTTTGGTCCGGTGCCAACGCCCAGTCCCTCGAGCCCGGCGATGCGGTGAGACTTGAGGCGGAAAGCGGACGCGGCGTTACCCTTCATCGGGACGCGCGATCAAGCTGGTTTGGATACGCGGCGGATGGCATCGAGGCGGTTATCGTCGAGGCGGCGGACAACGGACACTGGCTGCGCATTCGTATCGGCGAAGCGGAGGCTTGGATTCTGGCGGATTACGCGGGTTCCGTCGCCGAGGCGCAGCCTGGCGGGATCGACCGGGAGGCGCTGCTGCAGGCGGCGTGCGAGCCCGGCGTCCGCCGGTTGCTGGAAGATGACCTCTTTATCATTTGTTTCGATGCCGAGCGCCGAATTCCGGTTTGGGTCTCATATCGCCTGACGCCGGCGCGGATGGACGGGGTCGGCGACCGGAGCCAGTCCCGCTGGCGTCCGGATGACCGCGTTGAAGCGAGCGATCAGGCGCGCGACGCGGATTATATCGGCTCCGGTTTCCATAGAGGCCACATGGCCCCTGCGGAGGCGTTTACGCGGACCCAGCGCGCGGTCGACGCGACGCACGTCTTTACCAACGCCGTCCCTCAGACCGGCAGCGTCAACTCCGGCGCCTGGTCGCGGCTTGAGGCCTTTGTCCGGAAGCGCGTGCATGCAGGCGCGCACGCCTGGGTCGTGACGGGCGCGTTGTTCCTTCCCATGGATTCCGCTTGCTTCGCCGCGCTGGCTCCCCAATCCTGCCGATTTGTCGATCCATCGCAGGCGGAGATCCCGCCTGACCGCTTCATGAGCGCGCGGGTCGCGATTCCAAGTCACACGTTCAAAGCCATACTCACCGATGACGATGGGATCTGGCGCGCTTGCGGGTTCATCATGGCGAACATCCCCCAGCGCATGGGAAGCTACAAGGATTACCAGTACGCCGTCGACGAGATTGAAAGCCTGATGGGTGTCGATCTTTTCGCCGCTCTGCCGGACGACATCGAGTCGGAGATTGAGGCCGCCTCTTGCGGCGCCGCACAGTGAAAGGACTTGGCATGACAACTCCACGGCTTGACTGGCCACTCGCCAACGACAGGCTCGGCCGGTATTGGTGGTATCTTCGGATTTCCTTCGCCGTCTCTCTTGCCCTTGTAGGGATTGCGCTGGCGCAAAGCGACCAGCTGACTGGCAGCGCGCCGATTGGGCCGCTCACCCTGCTGTTCGTTCCGAATACGCTTGAGGCCGCGTTTGAAACCCTGACCGCCCTCTTACTGGTCGCGCTCTTCATCGAGCGCGCGAACGAGGTGTTTATCAAGAATACGCGCACCGTGCGCCGCACCATCGCCGAACGCCGCATCGCCTCGTTGGAGGCGGCTTTGGCGCAAGTGCAGGAGACCGAACGCTCCGAGGCTCAGGAGCAGCTCGAGGCCGCAAAGGACGATCTAACCCGTTACCGCACCGCGACCCGCATTCTCACGATCGCGTTTTCCACGATTCTGGGAACCCTTACAGCGCTCGCCGGCGTTCGGGCGCTCACGCCGCTGCTCGACGTGCAATACGAAGCGCTCAGCGGCTGGCAGTGGGGCGTCTTGAATTTCGTGGATATCGTCTTGACGGTCAGCTTGGTGACCGGAGGCGCCAGCGCGCTGCACAATATGATCTCGATGATCGGCGACCGCATCGAGCCCTCCGACGCGACGGAAGGCGAGACCCGGCCAAAATGAGGCAAGCGGGCGGTTCCTAGACCGACAGACGGAACACTTTGTCTGTTGGCTGACGCGGCAGAATGAGCTCGATCAAGTGCGTGCTGTTTCGGTGCAACCGCGCCTCAAGCTGCGCGCGTTCTTCTTGATCGGCGTCATGCAGGAGCACGTGACCGCGGGCCCCCTCCCGCGTCTTGTCAAAATACCGCACGTTTGGCCCGACTTCTGCGGCCGAAACGCCCATCGCCAGGCGTTTATACTCCGCCTTTCGGGACTTGCCGTAAAAGCCGGTGATAAGATCGGAGCGGTCTAGGAAGAAGCAGCGATAGCTTGCATCAACCGTGTTTGTGTGGACGTGCTCGAGAACGCGACTGTGAAAATAAACGGAATTCCGATCTCCGCCGGGCTTAGGCGCGAAGAATTCAAGAAAATAATCATCGACCGGCTGGCCGTGATCGTCACGGGCATAGACGATGAACTGCATATATTGATGGTAGGCCTCGCTCTCCGGCTGCGCGTCCGGGAACAGCGCCTCAATCCGCTCCGGCGCATCGGCAAGCGCCGCGACGCGCTCGTTCGCCTCCAACCAGCTTTCATGAAGCGCGCTATAGGCTTGATCATTCTCGCATCTCAAAGCGTCCAGGATCAATTCACCCAGCGAATCCGTCACGGCCGCCTCGGGCGGAGACAATGACTCGGCGGGCTTTATTATGAGGCTATGATCGCGGTCAGGGAGAATGGCGTAAGGGATGCGGGCCGCCCCTAGGCGGGACGACCATGGTGCGAGCGTCGGATTTTCATGGTCGGACGAGAAATCAATGGTGACGCCGTTCGTGTTGAGATTGGCGGCCGCGGCGCGCACGGTCCCGTCCGATCCGTTTTCATTCACCATCTGACGCAGGCCCGAGGAATATGAGCGCGATCCGGTGATCACGAACGGCCACACTTTTCCGTGGCCGTAGGGTCCTGAGGCGGCGCTGGATCCGCTTGGATCGAGCAGGTCGCGGCGCGTCAGAGACCACTGGTAGGGCGAGGCGAGCTCCAGGGCCTTCAGCATCTCTTCGCCGGTCTGAAACCAATTGTTCCAGCCCTTGAAGATGCGTCCGATCATGCTTTTCCCGAGCGAGGCAAGCCGCGATCCGAAATTGGCCGGAGCGAGCATGATGAGGCGCTTGGCCGGACAACCCGCGCCGTCCGGATAGTAGCGGCTGATCCATTCCCGCGCGACAAGCCCGCCGGTGCTGTGCACGACCAAATCAAAAGGCGCCGCGAGCTTGCCCGCGTCAATGAGCTCCAAGACAACCGACTGCATGCGCTTAGCGACGTCTTCAATCCTCACGTCGTCATCCAGCGACACATAGTCGCCGAGCCAGATTTGAGTGGTCTCATATCCGTTTTCTTCAAGAAACGCCTTGAGCGCGCCAAATGATTTCGAGCTGTCGCTCCAACCGTGAATGATGGCGATTTCGGCGGGCATTCAATGTAACTCCTGTCGTTTGAAAGCAATCGCGATGTCGCTAAGTGTTTGTTCAAATCGGGAGGACGCTGGCCGGCACACATTCTCCGAGCGGCGCGGCGCGTTTCGTGTGACTCCAACCACGCTTCATGAATAATTTTATACAATTACAAATAGCGCCTCCGCAAGCGCTCTAAGTTGGGCTATGGGCGGAAATCACAAGTGAACAAAAGCTTTCTCTTGGTTTAAGAGGAGGGTTCGATCGAAACCGAGTCGCTTTTTTACGATTTAAGATTGTTTCCCGTTTGAGTTGAGCGTAAAAAGTCACTGCCCAAAAGGGCGTTTATCGGGAGGAAAAAATGCGTTCAATTCTTGAAGCCGCGCTTGAGGCGAATCCGGTTGAGCTTTCCGAGGATGAAGTCGCGCGCGTCTCGGGCGCGAGCCACGATGATCCACCGGGCCAGTATCCAACCTATGAACCAACCTTCTGCTGGTCGGACGAGCTTGGGAGGATGTGGCTCGAGGGAGCAATTTACGACTGAGCGTTGGCCTGACGCCGCCGCCGAAAAGGCGGGGTTCTCTCTTCGCCTCTTCGGCGGCGGTAATTCGAAATAGAAGGCAGTCTTGTGGCCCAACAGGCGAGCGCCGTTCTCATAATTGGGCAAAACGCAGATCCCCATGTGAAGGCGGTTGCGTCTGCGCTGAAGCGTCGGCCGATCATTTTAGACTGTCACAAATTTAGTGAAGTCACATATCTCCCCTGCGAACGTCGATTGTCGATCCAGGGTAAATTGGTGCGCGCTGATACAATTTCTGGAATTTGGTGGCGCTTGAAATGGCCGGCTATGGCGCCTGACAATTCGCTAACAGGCCTAAGCGAAGCTCAGAGAAGTTTCTGGCGGCACGAATGGGCAAATCTTCTCTGGGCGCTCAGGCACCATCTGTCCGATCGGCCTTCACATAATGATCCGGGATTGAGCCAGCGGGCTTCGTATAAGCCGTTCCAGCTACAAATTGCGTGCGCGTGCGGATTTAAAATCCCGAAAACCATTGTTTCCAACGCGCCTGAGTCCGTTATTCGGTTTGCCCGGAAAGAAGACACGTTCATTATCAAACGCTTGTCCGCGCGGACTCCTGACGCCGAAATTGACGGCATCCATTTGGGTCTGGCTGAAGCCAGTCTCAAAGTCGTCCAGGCGGAACCTGACGCGGTCCGCTTTTGTCCCGCGATCTATCAGGAAAAAGTCGAAAAGGAATTCGAATTGCGCGTCAACGTGATTGGCGAAGAAATATTTGCAATCAGAATAAACTCTCAAACATGCTCCGGCGCGGCAACCGACTGGCGCCGGTCTGTCAATACAGTCTCCTACGAGACTTATGAGATTGAAGAGGATCTGCGGCATAAGCTATTGCTATATATGCGCGCATTCGGCCTGTCTTTCGGGGCCTTTGATCTCGCAATAAATCGCGAAGGCCACGCTATATTTTTTGAATGCAATCCTGAGGGACAGTGGCTTTGGCTTGAGCATGAGACGCGTCAGCCGATTTCCAAGAGTGTCGCCCGCCGCCTAGAATCAGGGGCCCTGGCGGAGAGGAATAACCTATGGTCCGCCTGACCTTACACGCCATGACAGGCTGTGCGCTCACATTCATTTGGATCGTAAGCGCCGCTGCGGCTATTGAGGGCGATGTTCGAGAGCGGACTGAAGCGTTACTTTCAGGGAAGCTCGATCCGCAAACATTTGATTATGGCGCAATAAGGTTCGCCGAAGATCAATCCGCCGCCTGGGAGGCGCTCGGCGCGTTAGACAATCATGCGCAATCCCTCGTTCCGGAAAAATATAAGCGGTCCAGCAGGCGGCTCGGTTTGGACGAACTTGGATGCGAATTTGGCGCGATTAGCCTCGGATTGATCAACGCCAAACTGGCGCCGGACGCAAACGCCTATTCCGCCGCAGCCGAGCGGGCCCGGGATCTTCTGGACCAAACCCGACGCCTTGAGCGCGCCGACATCGAAGCGCTCGATTCAAATGGTCTAAAAGGAATAGAAAAAAATTACGCATCCTAGCTCTTCGAGATGAAATCTGGCGGACCCCGATGTCGCAAATATTGTCGGCACAAGGATACGAGAAGCAGTTTTTGGCAAACGCATGGAGCGTTCAACTTTGCGCTATTGACAAACAGAACGCGCACGAGCTTCGCGAAATTATTAAATTGAATGGATGGCCGCTTATTTCCACGCACGGGGCGCAAGCCGCGCATGACGCTTGGCTGGTCGCACAGCATTCAGACCTTGAGTTGCAGGAGGCCGTGCTGCGTACGATCAAACCCTTGCTCGCCATCAAGGAGGTAGCGCCTCGGCACTATGCGTATCTGGCGGATCGAGTGGCGCTGAAAAAAACAGGGAAGCAACGGTTCGGCACGCAAATGGAGTGCGCTCAGGGACGCTTGGTTCTCGCCCCGCTCGAAACTCCCTCCCTGCTTGCGCAGAGGCGGCGAGAGATCGGCCTTTCCAGCGCCTTGCATGAAAAATCAATGGACGAGGAAGCTCAATGCTAATCAGCGCGAGGTTCTAGAGGTGAGCTTGCATTCGCGGTTTGAGGATGATGAGTCTTCAAAGAACTACGCCCTAAAGTAATCTGATTCGTACTTATGGAGGGCAGCGAGACTTTAAATGCTACGAAACCCATTTCTCATCGCAATCGGCGTTCTGCTAATCGGGGCCGGCGGTTGGGCGATGCTAATCGGAGAAACAAGGGCTGTCGACCAGACGGAATCCCATTCTTTTGATGCTCAAATCGCGCCGATACTCCGAGAGATTAAGCAAACGGACGCCAACGTCGTGTTCCTGAACGAAGATCATAATGATCCATATACCCGCCTCATATCATCGTGTTTTATAAGGAGTCTCGACAGGGCGGACTTCTCGGTCTTGGCGGCTGAAACTTTTTCAACGCCAAACCCGGCGCTTCTCCAAGAGGATCCGACGCTTCCGCTTATGGGATTTTATACAACTTATCCGAATTTTGATCTATTAATTAAGGCGGCTAAAACATTAAACTGGCGCTTGTTGCCATATGAGACGCCTAAAGAATATCGTCATCCTGAGTTGTATTTAAAAAACTACGGACTTAGGCCTCAAATCAATAATCAAAGAGAATTTACGGCCGCACAAAATTTGTTATTGTATTTGGAGAATAACCCAGAACTCAAAATATTTGCCCATGTCGGACATGCTCACGTTTACAAAGGGCATGCCGAAGGTTCGGACGGGTATAAAATTGACAAAGCCTGGGTCGCTGAATTGGTGTCGCGCGACGAACGCGCGCGCGTTGTGAGCATCGACCAGATACCCATTAGAGGGCTGGTGGACAAGATGGCGGCTTGCTCTGTGTCAAGAACGGTTATGGACAACAAGAATATGAAGATCACTCATTGGGACGGCGATGATAAATCCAAATCGTGCTCAATGTATGTCGATTTTACGATTCGGCATAGTCAGCCCATCAATTCATGCGATTAGTCTTTTAAAAACTAGAACAAACCTTCGAATCATCAGCCATGCGAGTCTGAAAGGCGGTCTAAGTGTCTGACCACGACCTTTTTAGAAAAGAGGCGGTCGAAGCCAGGCAGCGCGTTGAAGGCGAAGTCATCTTAGCATCGCCGCCAGCCTCCTGGTCGGTTTTAGCTGTGCTTCTGTTCATCTGCGTAATGGGGTTGGGCCTATTAGCGTTTGGCCAGTACGCGCGTCAGGAAACTGTAAAGGGATGGGTGGTGCCCGAAATGGGAGTAGCGCGTGTCACTTCCCAGACGGGCGGCGTGATTAGCGAGGTATACGTCGAGGTTGGGGATTCTGTCCAAGCCGGACAGCCGGTCGCGAAAATTTCGCTGGACATCACATTGTTAGACGGTCAAGGGGCGGCGGAAACAGCGCTTGTGAGCCTCGACGAACAAATATTACAGCTCGAAAACTCGTTAGAGGGCGTTCGAGTAAGAAACAAGCTCGAGCAAGCGAATTTGCAACGCCGACAAGCCGCTCTCGCATCAGAGGCGACGCAGCTGGTGGAGCAAATCCGTTTGCAGGAAGAGCGTTTGGCGTTGGCGAAGCGTCAACTCGAAAGCGTGGAGGACTTGATTGATCAGGACGCCGCCTCCGTCAATGATCTGCAGCGACGTCAAGAGGCTGTCATTATTCAACAGCAGGCGCTCGCCGATTTTCGCCAGCGCAAAGTGGCTTTAGACAACGAGTTTGCCGCGGCGACCTCGGAATCGCAAGTTGCGCCGATCGCTTCAGAAATTGAGATCTCAAATATCAAACGGCAGCTCGCAGATCTCCGCCGGCAAAGGGCTGAGTCAGCGATGCGCGGGGAGTATCAACTCGTCGCTTCCCGTGACGGCCAGATCGCCAGCATCTTGCTCACGAGCGGATCGTCCATACGCGCCGGTCAAACCATCCTTACGGTCCTCCCCGGCGGCGGCAATTTGCAGGCTCAACTTTTTGCTCCAACCCGGGCAGCAGGATTTATCAAGCCCGGACAAGAAGTCGATCTTCTTTATGACGCCTTCCCCTATCAGCAATTCGGGGTTGGTGAAGGGGTGGTAAAATCCATATCGAGGACAATCCTTGATCCTGACGACCTGATTGAAGGGCCCCAGGTCAACGAACCGGTTTATCGCGTTATCGTGGATCTCGGTTCCGATAAAATCGAAGCGTTCGGAGAGACATTTCCGTTACAGCCCGGGATGGCCCTTCAGGGAAGGATAATTCTTGAGCGCCGTCCGCTCTGGTCATGGATCGTCGCCCCTCTGCGGCGGGAATAGGAAGCGACCGCATGATCAAGTTTGCCGGACTGAATCTGCCGCGCGCGCAAATACTCCCGATCGTGCAGCAAAGCGAGGAGGCGGAGTGCGGATTGGCTTGCCTAACCATGATCGCCGCGTTTCACGGGCATCATGTCGATCTCAATGGCCTCCGGCAGCAGTTCTCGATTTCCATGAGCGGGTCTACGCTCAGAGGTCTCATGAACGCGGCCGATGAATTGAATCTCAGCAGTCGCGCCATACGCGTTGAGCTTGATCAGCTGCATAAGGTCCAGTCGCCGGCTATCTTGCATTGGGACATGAACCACTTCGTGGTCCTTAAGCGCGTTCGCGGGCAATTTGTAGAGATCCATGACCCGGCTCGGGGTCACAGCAAGCTCTCGCTGAGTCAGGTGTCCAAACATTTCACCGGCGTCGCGTTGGAATTGGAGCCAACGGCGGAATTTGAGCCTCAAGAACTCCAAGCCAAGACACGCCTTACGCAATTATGGAGCGGAATCCGAGGTTGGAAGCGCGCCTTCACTCAGCTTTTGCTGATTTCATCCATTCTTCTCGGCGTCAGCCTCCTCACGCCGCTTTTTTTGCAGATTGTCATTGATGAATCGCTTCTGAAGTCAGACGCCTATCTGTTGGTGGTGATTTGCCTTGGATTCGCCGGCGTTTTTCTGATTGGCGCCGTTGCCGAGCTGTTGCGCGCTTGGGCGATTCTATATTTCGGGAACCTGCTCACCTATCAAATGGTCGGGAATATTTTCCGCCATCTGCTCAAGCTCCCGACCTCATATTTTGAAAAACGTCATATTGGCGACCTGGTGTCGAGAATGGGATCCACGCGGCCGATCCAAAGCGCGCTAACTCAAGGACTTGTCTCGGCTATTATTGATTTTGCGGTCGCCTGCGTCATGGCTTTGGCTATGCTGGCTTATGGAGGGGCGCTGCTCTTTATAGTGCTTGCGTTTACCGGCTGCTACACATTGGCAACGATGGCTCTTTATCCCCGGTTGCGGGCCCGGCAGGAAGAGCAAATTGTCAATCAGGCGCGCGAGCAAACTCATTTGATGGAGACAATTCGCGCCTCAAAGCTGGTGAAGCTTTCAGGGATGGAGTCCGAACGGGAGAGCGCTTGGCGGAATCTCTATGGCGACGCCATCACGGCCGCGGTTTCGGCCGGGAAGTACCAAGCCCTGATGGCGTTTTCCCGGACAGCTTTTATCGGCCTGCAGACCGTCGCTGTGGTTTTCATCGCTGGGCGGATGGTGCTGGCAGGCGACTTCACGATCGGCATGGTCTTCGCGTTCGTGGCTTATGCGCAAGGATTCTCCCAGCGGGTAGACACATTTGTGAACCAGCTCGTCCAGTTCCGCCTGCTCGACCTACATTTGAGCCGACTGTCGGATATCGTCGAGGCGAAGCGCGATCGGCGTTCCGCGTCCTCTGCGCTTGGCTCCGGTGAGTCTTACTCAAAGATTGAGTTTTCGGATGTCTTTTTCCGTTATGGCGATGGAGATCCGTGGATTCTCGAAGGCGCGAGCTTCGTAATTGAAGAGGGAGAATTTGTTGCGATCACGGGGTCGTCCGGAAGCGGAAAAACCACGCTTTTAAAGCTCTTGCTGGGTCTCTATCCGCCCACTGCCGGTAAGATAAGCTATGGCGGAATATCTCAAGCGACGCTTGATCGCGCGGCGTGGTTGAGGACGGCGGGCGTCGTTATGCAGGACGACACGCTGCTGTCTGGCACCATCGCCAACAATATTGCCATGTTCGATCCTCAAATCAACATGGAGCGCGTAAAGGAGGTGGCTCAAATCGCTTACGTTGATGCTGATATCATGCGCTTGCCTATGAATTATTTGAGCCTTGTGGGGGATATGGGAAGCACTCTTTCCGGGGGGCAAAGGCAGCGCATTCTACTTGCACGCGCGCTCTATCGTCGTCCCAGAGTGCTGCTTTTGGACGAAGGCACCGCTAACCTCGACCCGGAAACTGAACGCGCCATCGCTGATTCCATTGAAGCAATGCCGGTCACGCGTATAGTAATTGCGCACCGAGCGGAACTGATCAAACGGGCCTCGAGAATTTTGCATGTTGAAGAAGGCAAACTAATAGAGAGGCCGAGGGCCTAATCGGCTCTTCCTAAGCAGAAACAATTAAATCCGAAACATCAAATCTGAAATTAAAAAATCGATGCGAAATCGAGATTTAACCATCATATTTATCTGATAAAAGATTTATAAGATCCTAACCGCTGGAAGTAGTCATTTACCATATGAATCTTTGTGCCAAGCTATTACTTGAATTATAACAGAGGAACGAGGGAGGGAGCTGCGTCCAGGGTATGCTCCCCTAGACCGCTTTGGCATTCGCCTCTAGTGTGAGATCGAAGTTGTAGTGCAGAACGATAAGCTTCTGTCTGGCGCCATTGCAAATAATATTGCTATTTTTTGATCCTGATATAGATGTGGACCGCGTAAATGTGGTAGCCCAAATAGCGTGTTCATGATGATCTTATACACCAGCCTATGAATTATTTCAGCGTGGTCGGCGATATAGGTAAAACGCTTTCAGGAGGGCGATGTCAGAGAATTCTTCTTGCTCGAGCGTTGGTGTCGTAGCCGATCAGTGCTGTTCCAGGATGAGCGCAAGGCGAATCTTGATTGGTTAACCAAAAGCTAGATAGAAGATACTTTGTCTCAGATGAAAGTAACCTGCGTTATTATAACTCATGAGCCCGACTTAATAGAATACGTTGATTGTGTTTATGAAATGGATACCGGTAGATTGACCCGTTTGCAGGGCCCCATTTTAATAATCGACAACCAGCCGGATTGCATGCGAGGGAGTCATGAAGGGCTAAATTATTAATAAAAACGTATCTACCATGGGTTGTGGGCGGTAAAAATTTATGGTTGCATCAAGCGTCAACTAATGGAGGAGACAATCATGAAAATGCCTACACCTTTTTTGTTTAAGAAAGCTGAACCAGGCATACACCAGCTCAGGGAATTGGACGGCCCAACGCTTGATTTGATTGCCGGCGGTGATGGCGCCGCGGGAATTGGTGAGGGCTGCGATAATCCCAAGAACACCGTGACTATCGGACCAGACGGCAGTCAAGAATGGTGCACCACTGACGATTGTTAGTGGCTAACGCAGTAGTGGCGCGTCGGTTGTTTCGGCGCGCCGCTATATTAGGGAAAAATCATGCCTTTAGTTCTTCTCTTGCTTTTCTTGCTTCAATTGCCAGCTGAGCGTCTGATCTTGGAAATTGAAGATAGCGTGTCCCAAGAAATAGATAATTTAACAAAATTTGAATCAAAAGAAATAATTGAGCCAAATGCAAATTCCTGCGCGTCACCTGCGAATGTTTATTGGGCGTCTATTCACAATCAGTCATCGCTACGACTCTCTCAGGTTAAATTCAGGGGGCGACTTAGGGGTGAGTTAAAAACACAGCTCTCGGGACTGCAAGCGGATATTAATTCAGAAGACAAACTGGTCTTCGAATCTGGCCCGGCTGAAAAAGCGATTTCAAGCGAGTTTCTCGCCAGAGCTAATTTAGACCAGTTACTTTCATTTAATTTTCACTCTCTATCGAACGGAACTATTACAGAGCGTGCGATTGCGGCTCGGCTATATTGTAAGTTAATGGAAAACAATAGAGACTATTTATATGACTATGTGGCAAAGAACGGTTATCCAGTAACGGCGGATTTGGGTGAGAATGGAGCTGAGGCCGGGCGCTTGTTGGTTAAGCATTTTACCGATAAGGAAAGATTCTCTGAAATAAAAATAGCAGCAGATCGAGCGTATGCAGAAAGTAATCTCTCGGGCGTGGACTATGGCTCTTTCTTAGATTTTGCTCATCAAATGAAGCATGGTACGCAAATTTTAGGTACATATAGAACGTGTCGTGATGGCGGTCCAATATACTATCCGGCCTTAGAGAGCGAACAGGAGGCTGACAAATTGCGAGCTCAGCTTGGCTTTGGCCGGACCGCGGCCGAGGCTTTGCGGGCGTACGGCGCTAAATTTTGCGAAACATCTGAATAATTGCGCCATGAGCAGGACGCTTCTAGTTTATGGTTCAGTCCGTGACCCTCATATTAAAGCGGTGTGTGAGCGTCTAGTGGAGGAGGGGCTAAACGTTGCGCTATTCGACCCAGTTTCGGAATGTGCAGTTTGTTCATATACCAATAAAGATAATAAATTACAGTTCAGCCTTACTGCGCTTTCCTATAAAGACATGGTCATGCAGGAATTTACGGGTAAAGAAAATATATTAGTGTGGTGGAGGAATAAATACAATATAACATATTTTCCAACACCTGCTCATCAAGCAAAATATTATGCAGCTACAGAAAAGCGAGTGGCATTTGAGGGTTGGTTGTTGTTGAATAGCATACCGTGTTTTAACGACATACAGAAAACGGTATTTTCTACAAATAAAATGATTGAACTGTCTACAGCATTGAAGGTGGGTTTTAATGTTCCGGGATTTTGTATTGGTGGAAATAAAAACACCATACTATCTTTCATGAGGGGTGATGCCAATTATATTACAAAATCATTAAAAACAAATTTTGTCCCCCCCACCTTATCTAAGGGGAATGATTATAAATGGATATTAACCAATGAAATTAATTGTGCTGAAATAGAAGCGGCCTCGAGGGAAGAGGTCGCCCTGGCGCCAAGCATCATTCAAAGGAGAGTATATAAAGAATACGAAATTAGATATGTATCTTTTAAGGGCAAGGGGGCTGGCTTTAAGTTCAGTGGCCTAGGCAGTGCGGTTGATTGGCGGTTATCAAGCCAAGAGGCGGAGGTTATACGAGTAAATTTAACGGACGAAGATCAAGAAAAGATAGATCAATATCTCGGAGAAATGGGTTTGGACTATGGTGTTTTTGATTTTATAGTAGATGAAAACGAAGTATTATATTTTTTAGAATGCAATCCGGATGGTCAGTGGCTTGGATATGAGCGGAAACTGAATGATAGTCAGGTAATATCACTATTTGTTGACTACGTTAAAGATATACACAGTTAATGTCCGAGTAATTTTGATAACATGAGCCAACCAGCAGGGCTCTTATTCCGATCAGCTGATTTACCCTTCAGGCTGAAAATGCATGGCCCGGGTGCTGTCAGGCGAATGCGAACCGGTCTCCCTAGAGCCGGTATAGGCCGGCCTCAGGCCGCGCCAAGCCGACGCCACTCGGCAAGGGCGGCGGCACGGTGTTCCTTGAAGGCTGAGCGGCGGTTGATATGGCGGTCGTGATTGAAATGGTTGAAGACGGAAGAATGGACGGCGGCGAATTTCTGCAGACTTCGCATCCGCCGGAAACGCTGCATCGCCCGTTCCCGTCTTCGCAACGGCAGATGTGAATTCTCCGCCCGATTATTGAGCCAGCGCCCCGCTTCCTGACGGCCGTCCAGACCCAGCTCTCTCAGCGCCGCGCCATAGGATCTGAGCTTGTCGGTCACGATGGATCTCGGTTCCCCATACCGCTTCATCGCCTTGCGCAGGAATCGAAGCGCTGCCTCGCGATCCCGAGTCTTTGAGACATAAGCCTCCAGCACCTCGCCTTCGTGATCGACCGCCGGCCAGAGATAGTGCGTCTCGCCGCGGATTTTCACGAACATCTCGTCCAGGTGCCAGCGCCACTGTGGGTACGACAGCATTTGCTGGGCTCGCTTCCGCCTGATCTCGCCGGCGAACATCGGGCCGAACCGGTTCCACCAGCACCGCACCGTCTCGTGGCTGACATCGATGCCACGCTCGTGGAGCAGATCCTCCACGTTCCTCAGGGAAAGCGGAAACCGGACATAGAGCATCACCGCAAAGCGGATCACCTCGGGCGATGTCTTGAAATAGCGGAAGGGATTGGCCATCCGGAAACGCTACTGGCGCGAGGTTGGCCGCTCAAGCCGGTTTCCTCTGACAATGCCGATCGAGGCGCGGGGCGCGCCCGATTTCATCCGTTCCGACAACGGCCCGGAGTTCGTCGCCCGACGGGGGCGGGACTGGATCGAGGCAGCGGGGGCTCCTGCGCGGCTTTCATCGAACGCGGATCGCCCTGGGAGAACGGCTACGTCGAAAGCTTCAATGGACGACTGCGCGACGAGCTGCTGAATGGAGAAATCTTCTATTCCCTGAAAGAAGCGCAGCTCCTTATCGAGGCTTAGAGCCAGCATTATAACCGCGTCAGATCTCACTCAGCGCTCGGGTGCCGTCCGCCAGCGCCGGAATTGATTCTCTATGGAGCTGAAAAGCCACACCCACTAACATCACAACCGGACCACCCATTTGGGGCAGGCCAAGACGAGGGTCATGAATAAAATTTTTCTCCAACTCAATTTTTTCGCCGCATCAGTATTATTTTTTCTTTCTTTGTGCGGCTCAGCGGCGGCGGAAGAGGGCTGCGAGCAAGCAATACAGGTTCGCAATCAGACCGTACTAATGTTCCTGCAGGGAAATCCCCTTGCTGCTGTGGCGGCGTTAGAAAATCAAAACCTTCACCGATGTGATAGTGTGCGCGACTACGCAGCGCAGATGTACGCCGCCGTGGGCGACTATGCCGCCGCTTACGCCATTGGCGGTACATACAATATCGAGCATGAGGCCAGTTGTGTGGCCAGAATAGATTCGGATCACGCGCGCGATGGGGTGGAGGCGGTCGCAGCGGTTTCGACAGACGCCCGGATTGTCATCGTCAATGAGATCCATCACATCCCGGCGCATCGGGCTTACGCCCATATCCTGATTGGGCGGCTCTACGAACAGGGATATCGGTATCTCGCGATCGAGGACCTTACGCCCGCCGCGCCGGCAATAGAGGAAAGGGGTTGGTTAAAGAGGTCCGAAGGCGCTGAGATTACGGAACCTGTGTTTGCCGGCTTTGTCGAGCACGCGATACGGCTTGGGTACACGCTGATTCCCTACGAGTGGATGACAAATCAAACGCCTGGTACTGGCGACCCAATCAATGACCGCGAACGAATTCAGGCAGAAAATCTAGTAACGCGAACTTTCAAAAAGGACCCTGAAGCAAAGGTTGTCGTCTATGCGGGCCAAGGGCACGCCCGTGAGGATAGCGGCGCGCCGCCCCTGCCGCAGAAGTATATGGCGGGTTGGCTGCGCGATTTGTCAGGCTATGACCCGGTCACCGTGAGCCAGTCAGCCTGCCCGATTATTCAAAATGAATCTTTGCCATATTCCTTCTTGGAAGTAACCAACCCGGCTGAGTCAGCGCACAATGCGTTCGATTTCATCATTCGGACAAATGAACTCCCGCAAACGGATAACGGATTGCCCTCCTGGTTCACGGGGATCGGCAGATCGGCCCATTCTGTTCAGCCTTGGCTTGATGGAAATATGCGCGCCATGAAATCTGCGGATCTCTTGGTGGTTGAGGCGCGCCTGCCTAACCGCTCGGACGCTGCAGCGCCTTTTGATCGTGTTCTAGTTAGGGGTGGGTCCGCGGTCCGCCCCTTGGCGCTTAGCCCCGGCAAGTACGAAATCGTATTGCTGAATCCAGAATACGAAATTCTCGCGAAAACCATGATCGCCACCAAGAAATAAAGCTTTCCCAGTCGTAGGCCTTGCCCGATTGCCGGCTTTTGGCAATTTTGCGGGAGGAGCCGCGGCAGAGTGGGGCAAACCCTCCCCCGAGGCGGCTTAACTGGGCGCTCGAAGCCTGACCGACAGAGAGCGGCCACCGGCTCTATTCGCCGGACGATCAAGCCCCGCTGGGGTTTGTCATGCGAGGCCGTGATCTGGGCTTATCTGTCGCAGAAATTCGCGCCTTGCTGTCGCTGATGAACTCGAGCGAATTTACCTGTGGCGAAGTCTTGGACATGGCGAGCAGCCATCTGGCTTCGATCAAGACCAAGATCTGCGATCTCAGGAAGCTTAAGACGAGTCTGACGCGATTGGTCAGGGATTGCGAGGGCGGAGAGGCCAAAGATTGCCCGGTTATTGACGCTCTGGCAGGCGTTCGGTCGGCCTAGGCGGCGACGCTGCTATAACTTCCTAAGACCATATCTCTGCTGAAGCGCTTGATGCGCGCTTCGAAGGCGCGGATCGATCACGCCATACTCGTCCCTGACGATCTTCACGAGAGTCTCCGGGCTCATCCTGACCTCCTTGGCAAAGGTCTTGTAGGATAGCCCCCGCATCCGCATTTCGCGGCGGACATGTTCTCCCAGCGAGCGCGGCTGACGGAACGGGTCCCGCCCAAGAAAATCGATGAGCCGCGGCCAATGCTCGATCTGTGGTCCGCATACGCCTTTCTCCCAGTTTCCGACCGTCCAGATGTTCACGCCAAGCTGCTCCGCGACATCCTTCTGGCGCAATCCAAGCTGTCGTCGCCGCCGCCTAATCTGCTCTCCCAAAGAGGCGAGCTCGCTCAAGCACGGGAGCTTCCTTATTGTTTTTATTGACCAACTGAAATTTGGAAAGAAGGCAACGTGCGTATGCCGCTGCGGAAATGGGGGCGTTTCAGGTATCGCCTGCAAGCGCGGGCCGCGCTGCGCCACCGAATACCAGTCAAGCATTTCCGGCCCGATGACGGATCGCATCGAAATGCAGATCGATGTCCCGGCGGTCATTGCCGCCGACCTTGCCTTGCCGCCGCCCGCGTCGCCGCCGCCCGGTCCGCGCAACTGGCCCGCGGCGAAGGCGCGGAAGGCGGCCATACAAAGGCGGAGATCACGACGGCGATGGTCGAACAGGTCGCCGCCCCGGACGAGGCCGTCCGCGCGCTCCTGGCCAAAGCCGCCGAGAAGATGAAACTGCGCGCCCGCGCCTATCACCGCACCCTGCGCGTCGCCCGCACCATCGCCGATCTTGATGGCGCGGACTCGGTGCGCCGCGTCCACATCGCCGAAGCCCTCAGCCACCGCCGCAGCCCGCCGGAAAGCTATGGAGGGCCGACAAATGCCCGCAGCGCGGCGGCCCGATCCTGAATTTCAAGCAAATATGGGGGCTGAATTGATTGCATGACAGGCTTTAGACGCTCTGGACATGCACAACCGGTTTTCTAAACCTTCCCGAAAACCCTTTCAGGGAAAGCGCGGGCTTCTCGATTAGCCGCCAGGAGACGTAGGCGATGAGCGCGCTGATCGGTATCGCGGTCAGAGCCATATGGAGGGGCTGGTCGACGACGCTCCGCCACAGCAGAATCTGCATGACGGGCCAGTGCCAGATATACAGCCCGTATGAGATGTCATCGACCGAAGTGAGCCATTTAAGGTTCTTCCGGGGCGCCGCGCCCGCCAGGAAAATCCAGTATCCAAGGGCCACAGTGGCGATGATTTCGCTCTCGGCGCGACCGTCGATCACCAGCAGCGGGAGCGTTAGCAGCAAAGCCATGTCGAGCCGCAGAGGGATATGGTCGCGCCAGACATAGGCTGCGCAGCCTATCAGGAACGCCGTCATGAAACGGGTGAGCACCCAGATCGACTCGGGCAGGAACGCCGGCGTTCCCGTCCTTGTCAGCACGATGAACAGCGCTGCTGATGCGCCTGCGACAATCAGGATCGGCCCCTTACGAAACACAAGGCCGGTCGCAAACGCCGCCCCGGCGCCGATATAGGCGAGCGCCTCGTATCTCAAGGTCCAGAGCGTGCCGGCGAATTCGCCCTTATAGGGATTATCCGGGGCAAAGCCTGGCGGGCCGCCGCGCGTATCGACAAAGCTAAGAACATTGAGGGGATAGGCATAGGTGTCGGGGTCTGCCAATGCCGCCCGGACCGGCATGCCGGAGGCGAGCGGGCCAATGAGAAAGACGGCGCTCAGCGCGATAACGGCGAGCGCCGGCATGATCCGCAAAAATCTCGACCAGGCATATGAAAGGAGATCGCGGCGGTCATGCAGGCTTTTGGCGATAAAGAAGCCGCTCAGCACGAAAAAGCCGTTCACCGCCATATAGCTCAGGGTCAGGTCCCTGAAGGCAAACGGGTCGGGCGACTCCCGTCCGGAAAACACAATCCAGCAATGGGACAGCGCGACACACGCGGCCAGAAAAATCCGGATCGCCGTGAAATAATTGCTCCGCGACTGAACGCGCGCGCCAATCGTGTTCCCGTTCATGGCAGTTATTGCAGCAAGCCCTGTGCCATAGCCGGATCAGGCCGAACCGCTTCCAATCAGCCACCCGCTGACCCATCGATGAATGAAAAAACCCAGGATCAGAAGGACGAAGCCCGCCGCGTAACTGCTCCAGAATCCCCAGCCCGTGCGTCCGGTAAAAAAGAATGGCGCGAAAAACAGATACGACACCGGGACTGCGATCAGAATGCTGCGCGCGAACAAGATGCTGGTCTGCGAGTCGCGGTGTTCGAACCAGGAAAAGGCGAGCGCAAGCAAAGAGGCCAAAGGCAGTGCGACAACAAACCCGGCCAGTCCCGGTTTTTTCTCGGATAGCCAGGCCGCGGTCGCCACCACGACGCCAGCCACGACCGCTTTCAACAACCAGAGAAACATAGCCTCTCTCTCCTTTTATACCGCCGGCTATACGGTCACCGGCTCGGCCTCTTCAATCTGACGGCGAAGCTTCTGCGCGCCAAAGCGGTAATAGAGCGCCGGCACGACGACCATATTCAGCGCGGTTGATGTCAGCAGACCGAAAAGGATCACAATCGCCATTGGGGCCTGGATCTCGCTGCCCGGTTCGCCGGCGCTCAGCGCCAGCGGGATGAGGGCCAGACCGGCGGAGATCGCCGTCATCAGGATCGGAATCAGACGCTCGGTCGCGCCGCGCTCGACCGCTTTGCGGAAATCGCTCTCCTCGCCCGTTTCGATAAGGTGGCGGATATGAGCGATCATCATCACGCCGTTTCGCGTCGCGATGCCGAACAGCGTGATGAAGCCGATGATCGAGGCCACAGAAAGCACGCCGCCGGAGACGAACACGCCCACAACGCCGCCGATCAGCGCCAGCGGCAGGTTGAGCATCACTAACAAGGCGTCCGCCACCGATGAGAAGGCGGTATAGAGCAAAAGGAAGATGCCAACGATCACCAGCGCGCCCAGAACAGACAGTGAGCGAGATGCGCTGGACGCGCTCTGGAACTGGCCGCCATATTCGATGTGATAGCCGGATGGAACAGCGACGGAGGACGCTATTCCATCCTGAATGTCGTTCACCACGCTCAGAAGGTCGCGCCCGGCCACATTGGCCATGACCACCATCTTACGCTGCACGTTTTCCCGATTGATCATGTTCGGGCCCGCCTCTCGCTGCACGCGGGCGACGGCCGAAAGCGGGATTTCAGCGCCGCTATGCGTGGTCAGCAGGGTTTCGCCGACGCGTTCGGGCGTTTCTGCGGCGTTGTGCGGATAACGCACGACGAGGTCGAAGCTGGCCTGTCCTTCAAGTATCCGTGAAACTTCATGGCCGGCGAAGGCCGTTTCCGCGGCCTCGGCCACGTCTTGAATGGTCAGGCCGTAGCGGGCGATTGCCTCGCGGTCGAAATCCAGACTGATCAGCGGCACTTCCGCCTGCTGCTCGGCTGAAAGGTCGACCACGCCTTCAACGCCGCTCATCACGGATTGTACTTCCGCCCCCAACCGGCGGAGCGTGAACAGGTCCGGACCGAAAATTTTCACCGCGATATTGGCGCGCGTGCCCGAAAGCATGTGATCAATCCGGTGTGAGATGGGCTGGCCGATCACGATATTCATGCCCGGCACGGCGGTCAGCTCACTGCGCAGATCCTCAAGGAAAGCCGCCTTGCTGCGCTCGCGCATCTGCAGGGCCACGTCGATTTCCGAGGCGTTGACGCCCTGGGCGTGCTCGTCCAGTTCCGCGCGGCCCGTGCGCCTTGCCGTGGAAACGACCTCCGGCTGCTCCAGCAGGATACGCTCAACCATGCCGGCCAGCGCATCGGATTGTTCGAGCGAGGTGCCCGGCAGGGTGACGGCGCTGACTGTCAGGCTGCCTTCATTAAACTCGGGCAGGAAGGCGCGGCCGGCAAAGCTCAGCCAGATCAACGCGCCCGCCAGTAGCGCGACAGACACTGCGGTGATCGGTATCCAGGCGCTCACGGCGAACCGCACGACGGGCTCATAGCCGGATTTAAGCGCGTTCAGGACGCGCGGCTCCTCGCCCCGTTCAATCAGTTTGGATTTTGGCAGAAGCCAGGAACTGAGGGCGGGCGTGACCGTGATCGCCACCAGGAATGACACCGCCAGCGCGACAATATAGGCGAAGCCGAGCGGCGCCAGCAGTCTTCCTTCTACCCCGCTGAGAAAGAATAGCGGCAGGAAGACCAGCGTGATGATCAGGGTCGCGAAAACGATGGAGCCCTGGATTTCGCGCGTCGCGGCATAGACGACGGTCATCGCCGGCTCCTGCTCCTCGTGGGGTTTTGCGCGGTTCCCTCTCAGTCTCCGGACAATGTTCTCGACCACGATAATGGCGTCATCGACCAGCACGCCCAGCGCGATCGCCAGACCGCCCAGCGTCATCGTGTTGATCGTCGCCCCCATCGCCTTCATCGCCAGCAACGCGCCCACGACCGAGAGCGGAATCGCCAGTAGCGTGATGCCTGTCGCACGAGCGCTCCAAAGGAAGGCGAAGACGATGAGCACGACCAGGATCGCGCCATCGCGCAGCGCTTCCAGAAGGTTGTCGATGGACAGGGAAATGAAGTCGGCTTGGCGGAATATCCGTTTCTCGATGGTCATGCCGCCGGGCAGCGAAGCTTCCAATTCCTCAAGAACCCTATCCAAGCGCTCGGTCAGCTCCAGCGTATTGGCGCCGGGCTGTTTCTGGATGCCGAGAATGACCGCCGGTTCGCCGTTATGGGAGCCGGTGCCGCGCTTCAGCGCCGGACCGATATCGACCGTGGCGACATCGCGCACCAGAACCGGGCCGCCGTTATTGTCCGCGACCCGGGTAAGAGCGATATCCTCTACCGTCTCGGCGCGCCCTACGCCGCGGATCAGGAATTCCTGGCCGCCCTTGCTGACAAAGCCGGCCGAGGAATTCTCGTTCGTCTTCTCAACCGCTTCGACCACGTCTTCAATCGTTAAGCCATAGGCGGCCAGCCGGTCAGGCTGCAGGATGACCTGATACTGCTTGGTGTCCCCGCCGATGGGGATGACTTGGGATACGCCGGTGACCGCCAGAAGGCGCCGCCGCACCGTCCAGTCGGCCGCGGTCTTGATCTCCATCGTGGTGTGGTTGTCCGACTTCAGGGCGATGAACATGATCTCGCCCATGATCGAGGTGACCGGCGCCAGCACGGGCGGCTCGATATCAGGCGGCAGCGTGCTTCGCGCCAGTTGCAGCTTTTCCGAGACGATCTGACGCGCCTGGTAGATATCCGTGCCCCAGTCGAAATCGACCCAAACAATTGCGCTGCCCACCGTCGTGGAGGAGCGCACGCGCCTTACGCCGGAAGCGCCGTTCAGGGCGGTCTCGATCGGGAATGTGATGAGCTTCTCGACTTCTTCCGGCGCCATTCCGTGCGCTTCGGCGACCACCGTCACGGTGGGGGCGGTAAGGTCCGGAAAGACATCCACCGGCATGCGGGTGGTCTCGAAGACGCCCCATGCCAGCAGGGCGGCCGCGCCGAGCAGGACGAAGAGCCTGTTCTTTAGCGACCAAGAGACAATATTGCTGATCATTCGTTCGGTGCTCCTGGCGCCTTAGTGTGCGTGTCCGTGTCCGGCTTCCGCCGGACCCGAAGCGGCGAGCCGGACAAGGTATGCGCCCTCGCTCACGACGTACTCGCCGGGCTCGACCCCGGAGACGATCTGCACGAAACCGGAATCGGTGATGCCGGTCTGCACGGTGCGGCGTTCAAACGTCTCGCCGCCCAGCATCACATAGACAATGTCCTGGCCGGTCTCGTCGATTACCGCGCTGGCCGGAACAGCGGTCCCGGAGACCGTTTCGCCGGTCCAGATGCGCGGGTTCACATAGGAGCCCACGCGCAGGCCGCCCGGATTGGCGAATTCGAAAATAACCGGAATGGTGCGCTTGACCGGATCCACCGCGCCGCCCGCGGCAATCAATTCAGCCCGGTCAGGAGTCAGAACAATCGGCGCGGACCGGCTGTCCACGCTAAACCAGGCGCCGGATGGCTGGCCCAGTTCTGGCGCATAGATCTCGCTGACCGAAGCTTCCAGCCACAGCCGTTCGGTCGATACGATCTGGAAGATGGGAGCGCCTTCCTCGACATATTCTCCGGGTCCCGCATAGGCTCGCGCAATGACGCCCTTGATCGGCGCCGTCAGCGCTACGCCGCCGCCCGACGACCCGCCCTGTGCGGAATTCAGCCGCGTGCGCGCCGCGTTCAATCTGGATCGCGCGACATTGAGGCGCGCGCGGGCCTCCTCGACGCGGCTGGCCGGCACGACCCCCTCAGCCAGCAGCCCTTCAAGCCGGTTCAACTCGGAGGCGGCAAGCTGTTCCTCGACGCGCGCCGTCTCCGCCGCCGAGCGGAGCGTCTCGAGGTCTTCGCCCGATCCCAGACGCGGCGTAAGCCGGGCCAGGGTCTGCCCGGCCTCAACGGTCTGGCCAAGCCGCGGGAAGGCGCCGCTGGCGGGGGTCAATGTCCCCGCCGCACGGGCCTGTATCATAGCCTGGCCATCGCTGGTTCCCCGCAGCACGCCGGTCGCCGGGACGGACTCGCGCAGCACCCGTTCTTCAGCTTGCGCAAGATCGAACCGGACTTTCCATTGCTGCTCCATCAGGAAGGAAATTGCGCCTTCGGGTCCGGCTTCATGCGGCAGGGAATTCTGCGCGGCCGAAGGGTTGCGGAACACCCGATAAGTCCCGAGATCGTGAATCGCGGTCACGCTGGGCGTCTCGATTTCCAGCTGCACCTGACGCTCCGCAGCGTATCGCGGCGTTGCGACAGGCCGGAAAATCCCAGGCGTGCCCGAAGGGCCGGATGCGAAGGCCTCATCGGGCTGTCCGCCGCCTGTCAGCCGGACCGTCGCCCGGCCGCTATCGATCGGCGAAAAGCCGTCAAGATCGGTAAAATGCGCGGCGAAAGCCGACTCTTCGCCAATGGCGAGCGGCGGAAATTCGACAAAGAGCTGTGTTGAATCCGTAAAGTCGGTGACAGTGATTCCGCCGCCATGGCCGTGTTCCTCTCCGTTTGAGGCCGCCGCGTGTTCGTGGCCATCATCGGATTCAGGTTCAGTGGCTTCGTGGGCGTGCCCGTGACCGGAATTGGCGTCATTCTCTCCATGAGCATGGCCATGCCCGGCCTCTTCCCCCGGGACGTCCTCCGCTTCCCCGCCGTGCGGATGACCGTGACTCTCTTCGGACTCCGCCTCCGCGTCATGAGGGTGGCCGTGCTCGCCTGAGTCCGCCTCCTCGCCATGGCTGTGAGCCTCGCCATCCGCATGACTGTGCGGGGCTTCCTCCTGTCCACACGCGGACAGCAGGGCCATGGCCGATACAATGGCCGTGAGGGGGAGTCGGGTCATCAAATATACCTCGGATACAGAACGACGCTCTGGCGGTCGGCCTCTAGTGCGGATGGCCGTGATCGTCTTCGCTTTCTTCGTGCGCGTGATCGGCTTCTTCAGCGTGTTCGTGCGCTTCGCCCTCGGCGTGCGCCTCTTCATGAGAATCGGCGTGGGAATGATCTGCGCCTTCGCCATGGGGATGAGGCTCGGCGGCCGGCTCATTGCCGCAGGCTGCGACCAGAGCCAGCGCGAAAATGGAAAGCGTGGTTCTTAGAAGCGTCATTGAATGTCTCCTGTCAGTTTTTCGAAGTCCGTGCGCGCCTGCCGCGCCTCGTATTGAAGTTCGATGAGGCGTTGCTCCGCCTCGAACGCCCGGCGCAGGGCGTCGGTCAGCTCCAGCATGCTGATTTCTCCGCCCTCATAACCGAGGATGGCCATGCGCCGGAGCTCGCGCGCGGGCAGGACGGCGTCCTGCTCATAGGTTTGAGCGATGGAAATCAGGTTGTTAAGCCGTTGGGCCGCGCCATCGGCTTCCGCCATCAGGCGATCCATTTCCAGCCGGTATTCCGCCCGCGCCGCGGAGGCGCGGCCTGCGGCCTGGGCAATCTCGCCCTCGTTGCGGTCGAAGAGCGGCAGGGGAAGGCTGAACGACATGAGGACGCCGGTTTCGTCGCCCAGCGAATCCTCGATCCGCCGCGCGCCCAGACCGACCGTCACGTCAGGGATGACGGCGCGCTGCGCCGCCCTCTCCTCGGCTTGGGAGGCCTCGGCCTCCGCTTCCAGCGCTTGCAGGCGCGCACGGTCGCGCAGCGCCTCCAGGCGGACGACGTAATCCGCTTCAGCCTGCGGGGACAAATCCCCCTCCACGCGATCAAAATCCACACCGCCCACGAGCGCTTTCAATTTCTGCCGCGCGGATATCGCGCGGGCGCGCCATTCGGCCGCCGCGGCCGGCGCGCTGGCCGTTTCCTGTTCAATTCGGCGGCGTTCATAAAGCGATACGTCGCCCGCCTCCTCGCGCCGCACGACCATCGACTCAACCCTGGAAGCCTGATCGATCAAGTCCTGGACAGCGGCCTCGTGCCGTTGCGCGGCCAGCACTTCATAGAACGCCGAGCGGACATCGGCGGCGAGTTGCATCTGATAGGCGCGGCCGCCGAACCTGACCGCGTCCAGACGCCGGCGCGCCGCCTCTTTGCGCAGGCGGCGTTCGCCGGAAAAATCCACTTCCTGTTCCACCATCACAGCGGTTTCCGCGCCGTCGCCGCCGAACCCGTCCGCGCCTTCGCGATAGGCTTCCAGGACCGGATTGGCCCAGCGGCCGGCCGCAATGACGCCGCCTTTGGCCTCCTGCATACGGCCGCCGAGATAGTCCTCGACCGCGGGACGCGAGAGCGCCAGTTCAAGCGCTTCCGCCTCGGTCAGGACCTGCTGCGCGCCGGCGGCAGTGGAAACCAGAAGCGCCGCCGAGAGCGCGGCTCCGCCAAAAACCCGATTGAGGATCGGTTTTTTGAGGCGCAAGAAATGGAAGCGGAAAGGCATGAGCTAACCTGGGAGGTTGGAGAAAACGAATTCCACAGCGCTGTGAAGCGGCTCCGCCGCCAGCGCCAAAGCGATGGGTATTGCGAGCGCATACAGGCTCGAAGTTGCAAGGTCCACAGGCGAACGGGCCTTCGCGGCCCCCATTAGGGCCTCCACCCGCGCCGGCACCGAGCCGCCCGTGATCCCCATCTGGCAATGGCGTGTCTCTCCGCCCGCAGCATTCATGCGCTCGATGCGCAAAATGGTCGCCGCCACGCACAGGCGGTCGCCGATCCTGTGAGCGGCGGCTTCGTCGCACGCCCGTTCATGGGAAAGATGCAAATCTGCGAGAAGCTGGCGGCGAACGGAAGGGAAATGCGCGCGCGACAGGGCCGCGGCCATTGCGAAAGACAGGCTGTCATAACGGGCGGCGTGAGCATTCTCGTGATGCATGACGACCCTCAACTCATCCGTGCCGAGCCGCCGCTTCAGACCCTGCGAGATATAGATTTCCGGGCGCCAGAGACCGGCGGTCAGGGCGACCGGACGATCCGTCTCAAGGATTCTGCGGCCTCTCATGTCTTCCCTGCTGCAGGCGTGAAGGACCCGCTTCCGCTGTCGGCTGCGCGCGGCGAGGCCGGAAAATTCCAGCGCCACCAGAGCGCACAGCGCCACACCCAAAGCGACGAAGACGCCCGGCGCCAGCAAGTGCGTCTCGACCGGAGCATGGGGAAAACATGCGGTCGAAGAAGCCGGAACATGACAATGATCGCTGATCACCCCGCCCCGGAACGTCCACCAGAGGGACGCGGCCGTCATGCCCGGGAACGCGCCAATCGGGACCGCCGCCAGAACCATGAGAAAAATGCTCTGGAACGCTGGCGCGCTGCGCGAAACCATTTTTCTGAGGGATGGATAGAACAGTGCGGAGGCGACTGAGACGCAGAGCGCGGCAATCAGTCCCGTCAGCGCTGCGATACCGCTTTCGATAAGAAAATCAGTCATCGCCACGTTCCCCGAAGGCCGCCCGGCGGGCCGAGAGGGCCTGTTCAAGCCGCTCCAGCGTTTTTTCATCCGTACGGGAAGCCAGATCGACAAAAGCGGCGATCAGCGCCTCGTCATCCCCGGAAAGGTCTTCCATTACGCCGCCGATCATGCGCGACGCCAGTTCTGCGCGGCTCACACAGGGCTTGTAGCAATAGGCATGGCTGACCTTTTCCCGCCCAAGAAGGCTTTTGCGGAAAAGCCGCTCAAGCGCAGACTGGACGGTATTGAGCGAAATTCCGCGCGGCCGGCCCACCGCCTGATGCGCGCCTTTCACGTCGGATGACCCTTCCGTCCAAAGGAAATCCAGAAGCGCCAGTTCGAGTTTTCCGAGTTTGAGTTGAGCGCGCATGATTTCCATTTTCAGCCTGACGGGAAGGGAGACACTATATAAAACCGACTGTCAATCGGTTTTATATATGATCTTGAGATCACTATTTCCTGTCGCCCGCGTCGCCACGGCCCGTCAGACATAGAAGGACCGCGCCGACTCAAAAGGCGAGAAAATGAATGCGGAAATCACGACCGCTGCAGTGCGGCGCGCCATCCTCGCACAACTTCGCCAGAGCGCCTTGCGCCTATCAACGCCCGCTGCGCGTCGCGGATCTTGGACGGCGCAGGCTGGGTTCAAGCCCCTCAGCCGCCGCAGCCCGCCGGAAAACTATGCAGGGCAGTGGACGCGTGTTCCGCTTCAGCGCGTTCCTGAAATTCAAATTCGAAGACAGAAGAACCGCTTCCAATCAGCCACCCGCTGATCCATCGGAGCAGGAAAACCCGCAACAAGGCGAGCCCAGTTGACTCACTGCCTCAATGAGGCTTGCCGTCAATCTCTGTTATGCCGCCGCACGCGTGACATAAAAAAGCTTATTGTCGCGATGACGCCGATTACGGCAAAGACAAATACGAGGCTCATGAAAATTATGCCCCAAGGGGCCATCGGCCCTCCCTCCATCATTGTTTGATTCCTCCGGTTTCAGACGATATCGCCAGATTCAATTCACTCGTGCTCAGATTGTTCAATCAGCCCCAGACCAACCGTGAGCGCCCGGCGGCGCCAGAGCAGATAGACAGCCGGGACCACGACCAGCGCCAGCAGCGTGGCGCTGACGATTCCGCCGATCATCGGAGCGGCGATGCGGCGCATGATCTCTGATCCCGTCCCGTGGCCGTACATGATGGGCAGAAGACCGGCGACGATCACCGCGAAGGTCATCATGATCGGACGCAGCCGGCGAAGCGCGCCGCGGCGCACCGCCTCCGCCAATTCGCCGGTTTCCAGTTTGCGGCTCTCGGACGCCGCGCGCGCTTCGGCGGCGGCCAGTTCCTGACGCAGATACATGATCATCAAGACGCCGATCTCGACCGCGACCCCCGCGAGCGCGATGAACCCCACGGCGACGGCGACGGAAAGATTGAACCCGGCCAGGAACATCAGCCAGAGCCCGCCGACCAGGGCCAGTGGCAATGTTCCGAGAATGATCAGGACATCGGCAATGTTGCGGAAATTGAGGAAGAGCAACAACATGATGATCGAGATCATCACCGGCACGACCAGCGCGAAACGCTGCTTGGCGCGCTGCATGTATTCATATTGCCCTGACCAGGCGATGGAATAACCGGCCGGGAGCTCGATTTCGTTGGCCACCGTTTTGCGGGCCTCCGCCACGAAAGAGCCGAGATCGCGCCCCGCCACGTCCACATAAACCCACCCCGTCTGGCGGGCGTTCTCGCTGCGGATCATGCCCGGCCCTTCCGCCACCTGGATCTCGGCGATGCGGCCGAGCGGGATTTCGTCGCCCGCCGGCGTCACGATGGGAAGGTTGCGCAGATCCTGCAAGGAGTCCCGCATTTCGCGGGGATAGCGCAGATTGATCGGAAACCGTTGAAGCCCTTCAACGCTCTGGCCGATCGTCATTCCGCCGATAGCGGTGCGCACGACATCATGCGCATCGGACACATTCAAGCCGAAGCGCGCCGCCGCTTCCCGGTCCACATCAATGTCGATAAAACGCCCGCCAGTCACCCGCTCGGAATAGACCGAAGCGGTTCCCGGCACCTCGCCAACGGTCTCTTCAATGCGCCGGCCGATCTCGCCAATTATTTCCAGATCCGGACCGGCGATCTTGACCCCGACCGGGGTCTTGATTCCGGTCGCCAGCATATCGATGCGGTTTTTGATCGGCATGGTCCAGACATTGGTAAGGCTGGGAATCTGCACCAGCTCATTCAGCTCCGCCTTGAGCGAGTCCAGAGTCACGCCTTCGCGCCACTCTTCGCGAGGTTTCAGCTGGATCGTCGTCTCAATCATGGTTAGCGGCGCCGGGTCGGTTGCTGTCTCGGCGCGGCCTGCTTTGCCGTGGACTGTTTGAACCTCGGGTATCGTTGCGATCAGTTTATTCGTCTGTTGCAGGATCTGGGACATTTTGCCCACGGAAACCGCCGGATAAGCGCTCGGCATATAGAGCAGATCCCCTTCATCGAGATCGGGCATGAATTCTGCGCCCAGCCGGCTCGCCGGAATTAGGGCGGTGGCCATGACCAGGGCAGCCAGTCCCAGCGTCATCCAGGGCTGCGCCGTGGCGAAGCCGATGATGGGCCGGTAGGCGGCCGTCAGAACGCGATTGACCGGATTTTTATGCTCGGGCGCGATCTTTCCGCGCACCAGAAGACCGATCAGCACGGGAACCAAAGTCACCGACAGCGCGGTCGCCGCAGCCATCGCATAGGTCTTGGTGAAGGCGAGCGGCTTGAACATCCGCCCCTCCTGCGCCTCCAGCGCGAAGATCGGCGTGAAACTCAACGTGATGATGAGTAGAGAGAAGAAGATCGGCGGGCCGACTTCCACGCACGCCTCGCCAATGAGACGCCAGCGCTCACGCCCTGACACCTCCTTGCCCTCCAGTCGGGCATGAACATTCTCGATCATGACGATGGTGGCGTCGACCATGGCGCCGACGGCGATGGCGATGCCGCCCAGTGACATGATGTTGGCGTTGAGTCCTTGCGCGTTCATCACGATAAAAGCGCCCAGGACGCCAAGCGGCAGGCTGATCGCCACCACCAGCGCCGAGCGCAGATGAAACAGGAAAAGCGCGCACACCAGCGCAACAATGATGAATTCCTCGATCAGTTTTTCGGTCAGCGTATCAATGGCGCGTTCTATCAGACCGGAGCGGTCATAGGTCGTGACGATCTCGACGCCTTCGGGCAGGCCGGCTTCAAGCTGCTCCAGCTTCTCCTTGACGCGGTCGATGGTCGCCAGCGCATTGCCGCCCCACCGCATAATGACCACGCCGCCGGCCGCTTCTCCTTCGCCGTTGAGCTCGCCGACGCCGCGTCTCAGTTCCGGTCCCAGCCGGATCGTCGCGACATCTTTCAAAAGCACTGGCGCACCGTCTGCGCTGACTTTTAGCGGTATCTGCTCCAGATCCCCGATGGAATCGATATAACCGCTGGCGCGGACCATATATTCCGCCTCGGCCATCTCGATAACGCGCCCGCCAGTCTCCATATTCCCCTGCTGAATCGCTTCACGCAGGCGCGACAGCGGCAGGCCATAGGCGCGCAGCTTGTTGGGATCGGCGACGACCTGATATTGCTTGACCATGCCGCCGATGGCGGCGACTTCCGACACGCCCTCCACAGTCTGAAGTTCGTATTTCAGGAACCAGTCCTGAATGGCGCGCAGCTGCGCAAGATCGTGGTTTCCGGTGCGGTCGACCAACGCATATTGATAGATCCAGCCAACGCCGGTGGCGTCAGGGCCGAGCGCGGGTTCGGCCTCGTCCGGAAGCTGAGGGGCGACCTGGCTGAGATATTCCAGAACGCGGGAGCGCGCCCAATAGAGATCGGTCCCTTCCTCGAAGATCACATAGACATAAGAATCGTTGAAAAATGAATAGCCGCGCACGGTCTTCGCGCCGGGCACTGCGAGCATGGCGGTGGCGAGCGGATAAGTGACCTGGTCCTCCACCACTTGCGGCGCCTGACCGGGATAGGTGGTCTTGACGATGACCTGGACGTCGGAGAGATCGGGAATGGCGTCCAGCGGCGTGGTACGCAATGACTGCACGCCCCAGCCCCCCATCAGCAGGGCAATGACGATCACCAGCAAACGGTTGGCGATCGACCAGCGGATCAGAGAGCCGATCATTGTTCCGTCTCCCCAGCGACGGCGGGCGCGATGGCGGTGATCGTGTAGCTCTCGCCAGTTTTTTGCAGACTGAACTCGACCAGGTCGCCCGTTTCGATGTCGCCCGGGACCACATCCGGAGCGACCTCAAAATCCATACGCATGGCGGGCCACCCGATGGCGGGAATCGGCTCATGAGAAAGATTGACGGTCCGGGCTTGCGCATCGATCGCGTTTACCACGCCAACGCCCTCCGCCGCCGCGAAGACGTCCGTCCGCATGCGGCCTGACTCCGGTTGATCCATGTCCATCTTTTCCATGGACATCTCTCCCGGAAGACCGGACTTCTCCCCGGGTTTCTCGAAACCCGGCGTATCAAGCCGCATCAGGGCGGCGTCCAGGCTGGCTTCGGAGTCGATCAGGAACTGGCCCGATACGACGACCCTCTCGCCCTCAGCGAGGCCGGAGAGGATTTCCACGCGATCTCCGGCGCTGACGCCGGCTGTGACTTGCGCTGGCCGGAAGCGGCCCTCGCCCAGCGCCAGGATAACCCGGTCGCCGTCAGCGCCGCGGATCAAAGCCGCCTGCGGAATGGTCACTCCGCCGCCTATCGGCGCGTCGCCGCTCTCCAGCCTGATATTGGCGTACATATTCGGCTTCAGACGGCCGTCAGAATTTGGAAAACGCAGGCGGACGCGTACGGTCCGCGCGTCGGCGTCGGCCGTGGGGTAAACATAATCGACCTCGCCGGACCAGCGCTCGCCAGGAAATGAAGCCAAGGTCATGGTTGCGCGCTGTCCTTGGGCGACGGTTCCCGCCGCGCTTTCGAAGACATCGGCTATCACCCAGACCGTGGAAAGGTCGGCCAGGCGCATTGCGGCCTGCCCCGGCGTCAACTGCGCGCCTTCACGGACATTCATCTCGGTGACCACGCCGTTTTGCGGCGCATGGACCGGGATTAACCGGCGCGTCACCCCTGAAGAGGCCAGGCCTTCGATCTGAGATTGCCTCATCCCGAGGGACCGCAACCGCTCGGTGGCCGCTTCGGTCAACGCCGGCCTGCCCAAGCGGCGCGCCTGGAGATATTCCGATTGCGCACTGAACAGCATCGGCGAATAGAACTGAAACAGCAGGTCGCCGCGCTGGACGCGCGCGCCCATCGACTCCACGGCCAGCCGCTCCACCCAGCCTTCAGACCGCACAGTAACGACCGATTCCTGTTCTTCGTCGGCGGTTACATAGCCCACTGTCTCAATGCGCTCTGACAGATCCGCGCGCGCGGCGGCCGCGGTGCGCACGCCGATATTGTTGACCACGGCCGGATTAATACGCAGGGCTGGCTCTTCATCGTCCGCCGCGCCCGTCTTGGCATAGACGGGAACCAGATCCATCCCCATGGGCGACTTGCCCGGCTCATCGCGCTGGTAGCTCGGGTCCATCGGCGCTTTCCAGTAAAGAATCTCACGGTCTTGTGTTCCCTCGCCGGGGCCGCTATCGCCCCCGTCCGACTGTTCGCCCATTCCCATGCCGGACGGCTGAGGCGCGCCTGTCAGACGGGCGGCGAAATACCCGCTCGCCGCCGCGGCGGTCAGCAGACTTGAAATAAGGGCGATGCGTGACGGGCTCATGGCGCGCCTCCTGTAAGATAATCGAGCTCAGCCCAGGCTTTGGCCTGGTCGACGCGGAGTTTCAGTCGATTGAGTTCCGCATCGAGCTCGGCGAGCTGGCTGCGGATCAGTTCAGGGAAATCGGCATTGCCGCCGCCATACGCGGCGATCGAGGCCTCGGCGGTTTCCCCGGCGCGAACCCTCACCGCCTGATCATAAAGATCGATACGCGCCTGCAGGCCGGTCCAGTCCGCATAGGCGCGTCCCAGATCGCGCCGCAGATCAAGCAGTTCCGCCGAGCGGGCCAGTTCGGCCGCGCTGCGTTCCTTGATCTCCGCGGAAAGCCTTTTGTCCTGTCGTTTGCCTGTAAATAACGGAATTGAGACGCTGACGCCGACACTGGCAAAATCGGCCCGCCCGCCGCCGCGCAGGCCGTAGCCGCCTTCCAGCGCCCAGGACGGCTTATAAGCTTCCTCGGCGATCTCGGTATCGATGCTCTGCGCCAGGACTTCCGCATCTTTCACGCGTGCAGCGGGATGATCGGCCAACGCGGTTTCCATGATTTCCAGAGATGGCGGATCCGCAAACGCGGGCAGCGCGGCGGGCATGGGCCGCGCTGATGCCTCGCCGACATAGCGGGCGAGCACGGCTTGCGCCGCCGCCTCCTGCCGGCGCAATTCCGCCAGACGATCATCGAGCAGGGCGAGTTCCAGCTCGGCGCGCAACACGTCCTGGCTGGTCATCAAACCGGACGCGAACGCTGCGCTGAGAGAATCAATCAGCTCATCCACCGCTTCACGGCTCTGGCGGATATAATCCTGCGACTGCGTCCAGTAATAGCGGTCCAGCCAGGCCAGCCGGGTCTCCCGCTCGATCTTGCGAAGAGCCAGGGCTTTGCGCGCCCGCTCGCCGCCGGCTTCAGCGCGACGGCGTTCGCCTTTGAACGTCAGCGTGTCGCCCTTGGGAAACTCTTGGCGCAAACCAGCCTGGATTTGCGTCATTGGCTCCTGCTCGAAAGCCAGCGTGTCGACCGGAAAATTGGCCAGACCGACGCGCGCGGTCGGATCGGGAAGCTGCGCTTCGGCGACGGCGCGGTCCTCCAGCGCCTCGGCCTTCGCCTCAAATCGTTCAGCCGCGGGATCGCGCGCGCTCAGGGCCATGGCCACCGCATCCTCAAGACGCAAGGGCGGGGCGGGTTCCGCCGCGGGCGCGGCGCCGGCGAGCGCCCAGGCGAGCGCTGCTCCAGAAAACATATTCATGATGGTGTCCTGCACTGATGGGCGGCAGGCCGCGAGACGCGCCCTGAAGGCGGCCCCGCGGCCGTCAATCAGATCCAGAGATTCGTCAGATCTTCTGGAATCTGCGGGGACGCCTATTGAGAGTCCGCGTTTATGCGGCCGTCAGGGCCGGGCTCCGACATCGCCATCATCATGCGATGACAGCTCTTCATCATGTCGGACATGGCCTGACGCTGCTCCTCGGTCATGGAATCCGGGTCCATCATCATGCCCGGCCCGTCCATCATCCCGCCATCCATCATCCGCCCCATCATGCGGGTGTCTTCGTCCTGCATCATCGCAGAGGGAGGCGTGTCGCCGGTTTCCGGCGCGCGCTCCGTAATTTGTCCAGTCGGCGCGTTGCCGGACGAGGCGTCCTGCGCCGCCGCATGGACTGCGAGAGTCATGGTCAGGGCCGCGGCCGCGGCCAGCGTGATTGTGGTGTTCATGGTTCGTCTCCTCATGCTCCGTCCCGGGAGCAAATTTCAGTTTCCAGAAAGTCGAGTGAATCCGGGAGGCGAGACGAAGGCTCGCGGCTCGCGGACAAAGATCACGTCGTCTGGAGTCGAGGAGGCGGGGGATCGGCGTCGAACAGCGCGTCTGCGCGGCGCGAGGCAAAAGGCAAAATCAGCGCGCTCGACGCAATACGAATGTCATGCTGCGACCCGGAAAGAAGCGCGAGAGAGTTGAAGCCGCCAGTGCAGCTCATCAGGCAGGGCGTTGCGCAATCCGGCATTGAGGCCTTGTCATTGCACTCATCGCAATGGCCGCACTCCGCCATGGATTCCATGGCGTGGTCAGAAACGTTCGCGGCGCGGTCGGGGCTTGAGGGAGCCGGCATCAACTCCGCCTGCGCCTGGAAAACAGGCGCGCTGGCGAAAACCATCGCCAGAAACAGGGAGAGAACGAGCCGGATCATGCGCGCACAGTACCAGAAATCATTGTGTAAAGCTTTAAGGGTCGCGAGGAAGATGGCGCGCCGCTCAACGAAGCGCCATCTTCATACGAGAGTTTGCTCAGGGGCAAAGCGGACAGTTGGCCAGCATTGGCGCGGCGAACGCCGCGGCCGGAATGGCGAGCGCAACCAAGGCGCCTGCAACCAGTGTGAATTTGCGCATGCTTCGTCTCCGTTTAAATCAGAACGATGCGAATATAGCCGCCGTACCATGGTACGGAGTCAAGCCGCGCCTGAAAAATCTTCGGAATCGAGCGATTTCAAGATCGTGCAGGATTCCGAGGCCGGACCCTCGCGCGGGCAGGCGTCGATCATCCGGATGAGCGCGCTTCTCATAGTCCGAAGCCTCGATATTTTACGGTCCACATCCTCGAGTTTTACAATTGTACGATCTCGCACCTCGTCGCACTCTGCCGCGGGATCAGTTCTCAGCGCCAGAAGTTCGCCAATTTCATGGAGAGAGAATCCGAGCCCCTGAGCCTGTTTTATGAATCTCAATTTACGGACCAGGTCAGCGGTATAGGCGCGATGGCCGCCACTTGAAGGTTTGAGCGGCTGTTCAATCAGGCCTTTGCGTTCATAGAACCGGATAGTTTCGACGCTGACGCCAACCTTTTTAGCCGCGCCGCCAATTGTCATCGATTCAGTCATTGTCTGCCGCTCACGGTCAATTCGTTTGCTCCGGGGACAAGATCCCCAGGATTCCGCAATCTCTCGCCCGGCCTCCACATGGCTCTTCAAGGATGCGCGACAACGCGCGCTCCATCGCTCTGAGCTCACGCATCCGCGTCCGGATGTCCCGGAGTTGTGACTTCGCAATTCTATCGGCGTTATCGCATGGCGAGTCAGGGGTCTCCGCCAATCGGAGCAGGTCGGCGATCGCCTCTAGCGACAGGCCAAGCTTGCGGGAACGACGAATGAAATTCAGCCTCGTAATTGCTTGCCCATCATATAGACGATGACCGCCCCGGCTTCGGCGCGGAGCCTCAAGCAGTTCTATCTTTTCATAATAGCGGATGGTTACGACCTTGGCGCCCGTCCGGGCGGCGAGTTGGCCGATGCTGTATCCGGTCATGTGGAAAGCCCCTTGAATCTATAGCCGCTATAGATTGTAGCGTGTTTCCAATGACGCAAGAGATCCCCGATGCTGCGGCCGGTTGTTGCGAGGCGCCGGTTTTCGAAGGGGCCTCCAAGGCCTATCGCACGGCCCTGACGGTTGTGATTGCAATCAATGGGCTCATGTTCGTTGTCGAAATGGCCGCCGGCTTCGTCGCCGGATCAATGGCCTTGAAAGCAGATGCGCTCGATTTCGCGGCAGACACGGCGACCTACGCCATGACGTTTCTAGTGATCGGACGCCCTGCGACGACACGGGCGCGCGCGGCTTTAATCAAAGGGGGAAGCCTCGCCGTCATGGCGGGTGTGATTCTCGTCATGACCCTGGTCAGGACTTTCTCGGGAGAGACGCCGGCATTTGACATCATGGCCCCGATGGGACTGGCGGCGCTTCTCGCGAATGCGGCGAGCGTTCTCATTCTGTTACGCTGGCGCGACGGCGATGCGAACGTGCGGTCAGTGTGGGTGTGTTCCCGCAATGATATGATCGGTAATGTCGGAGTGCTCATTGCCGCTGGTCTGGTCGCGATGACAGGATCGATCTGGCCCGACCTTGTCATCGCCGCGCTGCTGGCCGGCCTTTTCCTTCGCTCATCCATCACTATCTTTCGGTTGGCGCGCGCTGAATTGAATGAAGCCAAGCGCCGCGAAACGGGTTGCGAAACGTCATGAGACAGAAGCGAAACCAAAGTTTTCGTCTCTGGGCTGGACGTCTGCTGACAATTGTTTGGCTGGCGCTGTCCATCACGGCCCCGGCGCATGCCGCAACCGACGATCTGCACGCCCATAATGACCCAAGCGCCGTTGAAGTAATCGACGGCCAATCGCAATCCCCTGCTCAATCCGAGCCGGACCAGGATCATTTTTGCCATGCGGCCAGCTGCCATGTGCACTGGCATGGCGCGCGCAGCATTGCGAACGCAGGCATCAAGACTGACGCCAGCCTGAGCATGACGATCGCGCATTTCGACTACGTCAGTCAGATTATCTCTCCCGATCTTCGGCCTCCGATGAGCTGATCGCGCCGCGCCGCCCGGTGTGGGCGGCTTCGTGACGATCATCATCGGAGAACAACATGCATATGAAATTACTGTGCAGCGGTCTGCTGGCCGCTGCGCTGGCTGGCGGCGGCGCTCAAGCCGCGCCCAGCCTGTGCGATGGTGCGGCAAACGACCTCGCACAAAACACAGCAATCCCTTCCCGGGACGACCCTTTGACGCTTTCCGCGGCGCTGCTGGCTGTCCAGACGGCTGCTCCGGAACTTCGGGCCGCTGCGCTGGAAGCACTGGCTCAACGCGCAGACGCCCGTCAGGCTGGACTAAGGCCCAATCCGGTTCTCGGAATTGAAGTTGAAGATTTTGACGGCGCGGGCATCCAGACGCTTGGAGCCGGAGAATCCACCGCGTCAGTGTCTCAAACCTTCATGCTGGGCGGCAAACGCCGCAAGGCGGAAGTCGCCGGCCTTGCCCGCGCCAGAGCTTCGGAAGCGGACTGCGCGCGTCAAATGAGAGACCTGACGCTTCAAGCGGCGGATTATTTCTACGCGCTGGTGGCCGCCGAGGAACGCGCGCGGCTCGCCCAACAGGCCGCCCTGCTTGCCGCCGAGGTTTCGGATGCGGTTCAGCGGCGGGTGGAGGCCGGCGCCGCAGCGTCCGTGGAAGCCATCCGTGCTGAAGCGGACAGCGCCCGCGCCCGCGCCGAGGCCGCCGCAGTGGCTGCTGACGTCGCCCGTCTCCGCCTTTCACTTGCCGCGCTGTGGGGCGCGGAAAACGCCCCATTTGGCGAGGCCGTTTCCGATGCGGCTGAACAGGCCCTTCCACAACCAGGCGAAGTGATGGAGCGCGCGGAAACTCATCCGCGCCTGCGGGCATCGCGTCTAGGGCTGGACGCAAGACGCCGCGAGCTGACCTACCAACGATCGCTGGCGATGCCCGATGTAACGGCGCGTCTAGGGGTCAAGAGCTTTCGGGACACGGACGAACAGGCGCTCGTCGCAGGCATCAGCCTTCCGCTTCCGATTTTCGACCGGAATCAGGGCGCAGTTGAAGCGGCTTCGCGCCGCGCTGTCCGCGCCGATCTGGAAGCCCACGCCGTCCGGAACAGATTGGCGAGCGAGATACGCCGCGCCCACGCCGAGGCGGTGGCGGCGCAAGCCCGGGAATCGGCGCTGACGGACGAAGCCGTGCCCGCCGCGCGGGAAGCGTTTGAAGCTGCGCGCATCGGCTATCGGGCCGGCAAATTCGACCTGACCGCCCTGCTCGATGCCCGGCGGAGCCTTGTCGAAATCGAGACTACGCGAGTGGAGGCCGCCCGAGCAGCCCGCAGCGCGCGCGCGGAGCTTCTTTCTCTCGGCGGTTATCCCCCCTACGCCCCCATTCAAATTACCGGATACGACCAATGACATTGCGACTCAAAATACCGGCGGCGGCGCTCGCGCTGGCCGTCCTGACAGCGGCATGCGGCTCTGACCGCGCAAGCGAGACGGATTCACATGACATATCAGCCCAGACAGAAGAACGACACGAAAACGGCGAACCGGCCGAAGATAATCATGAAGAAGACGGTCAGGATTCGGACCTGGTGCGGCTAAGCCCGGAAGAGGCTGAACAATACGGAATTCAGACTCTGTCCGCGGAGAAGCGCGCCTTGCCAGGCGCAGTGGAACTGCCAGCCGAAATTCATTTCGACGCCAATAAGCTGGCCAATGTAACGCCTCGCGTTGCAGGCGTAGTCCATTCACTGAACGCAACAGAAGGCGATCATGTCGCCGCGGGAGAGCCCCTGGCGGTGCTGGACAGCCGGGAGCTCGCCACAATGAAGGCCGATTATCTGAGCGCGCTAGCCGGGGAACGTCTGGCGCAAACGACCTTCGCCCGCGAAGATCGTTTGTTGCAACAAGGCGTGACGTCCGAGGCCGAACACGCCGCCGCGCGTGAAGCGCTATCGACTGCGCGCGCGCAGAGAGAAAGCGCAGAAACCAAGCTTCACGCTGTCGGCGTCAGTCATGCCGCGCTTGCCGGTATTGAAAATACCCCCGACGGCGCTCTGGGCCGTTATACGATAACCACGCCAATCGCCGGCGCCGTGATCGAGCGGCGCATCTCGCTCGGCCAATCGGTCGCCGCCGGCGGAGAGCCGGTCTTTGTCGTTGCCGACGACGCAACCGTATGGGCCGATATCGATATCTACCGCGAAGCCTTGGCCGATGTCGAAAAAGACGCTTCGGTGACATTCCATAACGATGCCGGAGACCAGATTGCGCAAGGCGAGATCGCCTTTGTAACGCCGCAGCTCCAGGAACGGTCGCGGACCGCGACCGCGCGGGTCATCCTCGACAATCCGGATGGCAGCATCCGGCCTGGACTCTTCGTCTCCGCCCGGATTGGCGGACTGGAAGGGGGCGAGGCGATCGCTGTGCCGACCGGAGCGGTGCAAAACTACGAGGATGACAGCGTCGTATTCGTTCCCGTACAGGGCGGATTCGCTCCACGGCCGGTCATGACCGGAAAGGAATCCGGCGGATGGGTGGAAATCCTTTCCGGTCTTCAGCCAGGCCAGAATTATGTCGCCGAAGGCGCTTTCACCCTGAAAGCCCAGCTTGAAAAAGGCGGCTTCGAGTCCGGTCACGCGCACTAAAAGGAAATAGTCTCATGTTTCGATTGATGTATCGCGTGGCTGGCGGGCGCATGCTCGCCATTCTGGCTGCGCTCGCCATGACGATTGGCGGAGCCTGGGCGTTTCGCGCGCTGCCCGTCGACGCCTTCCCCGACACCTCGCCTTCGCTCGTGCAGGTTTTCACCCCGACCGAGGGCCTCGCGCCTGAAGAGGTCGAACGCTATGTCACATTTCCGCTTGAGCGGGCGATGTTTGGTCTGCCAAGGCTGGAAGAAATCCGCTCGGTCTCCAATTTCGGCCTTTCTGTTCTGAACATCTATTTCGAGGACGGGACCGACATCTATTTCGCTCGCCAGATTGTCGGCGAACGCCTCGCCCAGGCGCGTGAAGCGATTCCAGAAGGTTTCGGCGATCCGCAGATGGGGCCGATTTCAACCGGTCTTGGCATCATCCTCTATTACAATCTCGTGGACGAGACGGACGAACGCAGTCTTGTCGAGATGCGAGAAATTCAGGACTGGATGGTGAAATACCAGCTTCAGAGCGTGCCTGGCGTCACCGAAGTGCTGTCGCTCGGCGGCTATGAGAAGCAATACCAGGTGCGCATCAATCCAGAGGCGCTGCTGCGCTACGATCTTTCCATCGGCGACGTCGAGACCGCGCTAACCCAAGGCAATCGCACCACTGGCGCGCAATTTATCGAGGTCGATTCCGAGCAATATGTGGTGCGCGGCATCGGCCTCGCCCGCTCGCTGGATGATCTCGGCAATGTGGTTCTCAAGACCGTGGAAGGCACGCCGGTCCGGGTCCGGGACGTCGCCCAGCTCGCCATTGGCGGCGGCGTCCGTCAGGGCTTGGCGACAGCCGACGGCGAGGGCGAAGTCGTCGCGGGACTGGTGCTGAAGCTTTATGGCTCCAACACCTCAGAGGTGATCGCCAATGTCCGCGAGCGGTTCGAGGAGATCAATTCCAACCTGCCCGAAGGCGTGAAAGCCGTGCCCTATTACGATCAGGGCGCGCTGGTGAATAAGGCCTCGTCGACTGTGACCACCGCGCTCTGGCAGGGCGCGCTTCTCGTGGCCGTGATCATCTTTGCCTTCCTCGGAGGCTGGCGGCCCAGCCTGGTGGTGGCGCTGTCCATTCCGTTCTCGGTCGGCTTCGCCTTCATCGCGATGAACGTGCTCGGCATCTCTGCGAATCTCATGTCGTTGGGCGGAGTGGCGATCGCCATTGGCATGATGGTGGATGGCGCTATCGTCATCGCTGAAAATGTCGATCGCGTGCTGAAGGATCGGCCAAACGAGGACCGGCGCACCGCCGTCGCCGAAGCGGCGACCGAGGTGATCGGCCCGCTGATCGCCGCCGTGGCTGTCGTCATCGTCGTGTTTTTGCCGCTCTTCGCCCTGCAGGGCCCGGCGGGCAAGACGTTCAGCCCGTTGGCCGCCTCCGCCGCTCTCTCCATGACAGGTTCTCTAATCTATGCCGCGTTGATCGCGCCGGCGATCGCCAGCGGTCTGATGCGGCCCGGACGCAAGTTCTCGAAAGAGGGCGATGTTGGACGGATCGGACACATGGTTCAGCCGCTCGCCGGTTTCTTCATCCGCCGCCGCATGCTGGCGGTGGGAACGGCGGTTCTGCTGCTGGCGATGGGCGGTCTCGCCTTGCCGCAGCTGGGCTCGGAATTCACTCCGACGCTGGAAGAAGGCGACATCCTGATGCGCACCACCATGGCGCCGTCCATTTCCCTCACCGAGGCGGAAGAAACAATGACGCGGGTGGAGGACTATGTGCTCGCCAGTTTTCCGGAAGTCGAGCGAATGGTGACACGCATCGGACGAGGTGAAATCGGCGCCCATGCCGACCCGACCAATAGCGCCGAATCTTTCCTGGCCCTGAAACCGGAAAATCAATGGCGCGAAGGATTGACCGCGGAGGAACTGCGCACCGAGATATCTCGGGAGCTTTCCGACTTTCCGGGCGTCTTGGTCAATGTCAGCCAGCCCATCGCCATGTCGGTGGACGAGCTGGTGACCGGAACCAAGGCCGAGCTGGCGGTGAAGATTTTTGGTCCCGACATGGACCGCCTGCTCGCCGCGTCCCAAGACCTTGCCGGCCTTCTCCGCTCTATCGAGGGCGCAACGGACGTACAGGCGGACCAGATTACCGGTGCGCCGCAGCTCCGCATAGACCTCGACCGGGCCGCGCTCGCCCGTTACGGAGTCACTGTGGACGCCGCCCTTTCCTCCGTCCGCGCCGCTGTCGGTGGCGCGGAAGCTGGGGCGGTGTTCGAAGGCGTACGTCAGTTCCCGGTGATCGTCCGCTATGAGGAAGGCGCGCGCGCCACGCCGGAATCGATCCGCAATCTCGTCCTTAAGACGCCGGGCGGCGCGCGCATCACCCTCGACATGATCGCCGATATCGAAGCGGTTGTCGGCCCGCGTCAGGTGACGCGGGAAAACGGCGAACGCTTCATCACCGTGCAAGCCAATGTGCGAGGCCGCGATATCGGTTCCTTCGTGGAAGACGGTCAGGCGCGCATCGCCGAAGAGCTCGACCTGCCTGCCGGATATCGCGTGATCTGGGGCGGTCAGTTCGAGCTTCAGCAACAGGCGAACAAGCGCTTTGCTGTGGTCATTCCGATCACGCTTGGCATCGTCATGCTGATCTTGTTGCTGGCGTTCGGACGACTGAAATCAGCGTTGCTGATTCTGCTCAACATTCCGCTGGCGCTGACCGGTGGAGCCATGGCGCTCTGGATCGCCGGGTTGCCCATCTCGGTTCCGGCCACCGTGGGCTTTATCGCCCTGTTTGGCATTGCTCTCGGCAATGGCATGGTGCTGGTCAGCTATCTTGATCGCTTCGCGCAGGAGGGGCGTGATCCCGATGCGCTGGCGATCGAGGGGGCGACGCTGCGGGCGAGACCCGTTCTTATGACCGCGATGACCACTGCGCTGGGACTGGGTCCGCTCCTGTTGGCAAGCGGAGTCGGCGCCGAGGTGCAACGCCCGCTGGCGACTGTGGTTATCGGCGGGCTTGTCACCTCAACGGTTCTGACTCTGCTGGTTTTGCCGGCCTTGCACCGGTGGTTTGCGCCGCGTCCGATCCGGCAGACGGAACCGAAACCGCAACCGGAAGCGTTCCATCGTTTCCATGGCGAAGAGCCAGGCTGATCAGAGCGTGATATGGACACCCAGTTCCTGATTGTCATAGGCCTCGCCCTATTGCCGGCTTTCGGCAATTTTGCGGGAGGAGTCGCGGCAGAGTGGGGCAAACCCTCTCCAAGGCGGCTTAACTGGGCGCTCCATGCCGCTGCGGGCGTAGCAATCGCAATTGTCGCCATTGAGCTCATGCCCCGCGTGCTGGAGGGACTTTCTGGCTGGTGGATCGGTCTTGCCGTTGCGCTCGGGGGCGGGGCCTATCTGTTGATAGACCGGTTGAGCGGCCTCTTAGCTCGCGGGGGCGAAGAAGACCGTCAGCGCATGTGGATGATTTATTTTGCTGTCAGCGCCGATCTGTTCAGCGATGGAATCATGATCGGGGCCGGCGCCGCCGTGGCGCCATCGCTCGCTTTGATCCTGGCTTTGGGTCAAGTCTTGGCGGACTTGCCGGAAGGCTACGCGACAGTGGCAAATTTCCGGGACAAGAACATTCCGCGACGCCGGCGGCTGCTGCTTTCCGCCTCTTTCGCCGTCCCCGTGCTGGGGGCGGCTGCGGCTTCTTATCTTCTGCTGCGTCCAGCACCGGATGGCTACCAAATGTTCGCGTTGGCGGCCGTGGCCGGATTGCTCACGGTCGCTGCCGTCGAGGATATGCTGGAAGAGGCCCACCAGAGCGATCGTGACAGCAAAGTCTCCATCATCGCGTTTGTCAGCGGGTTCGTGCTTTTTACGTTCGTGTCCGCTGGATTGGGGTAGAGGGAGACGTCTAGAGCATTGATCCCAAGTCCGAGGCGATGGAGGGATAAGCCGTGGTCAATCTTTTCAGACCGGCCGATTTCAATCCCGTTTGCATCGCGAGCGCAAAAATATTGATGAGTTCGCTGTAGCCGGGACCCAATAGATGGGCGCCAAGGATTTCATCGGTGTCATCATCAATGATCACTTTGGCCGCCGCGCAGGTTTCTCCGACCCGGAGATTTGAATACCAACCAGACGTATCGTTGAACTCGGTCCGGGCGTTACCGCGCGCCTGCGCTTTCTTTTCCGACAAACCCACTCTGGCAAGCTCGGGGATCGTGAATACGGCAGACGGAACGCCGTGATAATCCGGTTTGGTCTTATTGCCCTTCAACATGTTCGAGGCCGCGACTTTGCCCTCAATCACCGCGACCGGAGTCAAGGGCGCGCCCGCCGTATCCGCCGCGTCGCCCGCCGCATAGACTCCGGGATTTGAAACGCTTTGCAGATGTTCAGTCACCGATACGCCGCTTTCGGTCCATTCCACACCGCCCTTTTCCAGATCCAAGGCGTCGAGCATGGGAACCCTGCCCGCGCCGTGCACGACAAGGTTGGCGCTGACGGTTTCTTCATGCCCGTCCTTTGACAGCGTGACCCGGAAATCCCTTCCCGACGCTTCGACAGAGCAGATTTCGGTTTGTGACTGAAAACCAACGCCCGCTTTACGCCCGCGCTGAACCAAGCGATCCACCAGATCGGGGTCAAAGGCCTTCAAGGGGCGGTCGCCATGATCGATTATTAGCGCCTCCGATCCAGCGCGGGCCGCGATATGGGCGAACTCAAATGAAACAAACCCGCCGCCTACAAAAACTATCCGGTCAGGCAAGGTATCGAGCTCCATGAACGCCGTGCTGTCGGTAAGGTGCCCGGCGCCCTCAAAGTCGAGGGAGCGTGGTTTGGCTCCAGACGCAATGAGAATTTTGCCGCCTCTGATAACCGAACCGTCCTCAAGCTCCAGAGCGTCTTCGGCGCAAAAGCGCGCCCGGCCATGGAACGTTGTTATTCCCTGAGATTCCAGCCCGGTTTCGATGCGGTCCGGCATTTTGGCGGTGAAGGAATTTTTGAAGGCGACAAGTTCCCGCCAATCGATTTTCAGGCCCGATGGCGTTACGCCGTTGCCTTCCATGCGCGCGGCCCCGTCGATGATTTCGGCGCCCCGCCGCAGCATTTTCTTCGGATCACAGCCCCGAAGCGCGCAGGTTCCCCCATAGGGAAGTTCATCAATGACAGCCACCGACCATCCGGCTGAAGCGCATTTACGCGCCGCATTCACCGAGGCCATACCGACGCCGATGACGACAAGATCGAATTCCCGAGTCATGAATTTCCCTCCGCGGGGCAGCATGCCGGTTCCCCTCCCGCCCGCGCGGCCTGGATCGGCGGGCAGGGGACCGTTCCGTAGGAACAAAATACGCAGCAATCGCCATTCTCGGGCCGAAGAAGCGCGCCGCACCCCTTGCAGTCATAGAAGAACTGGCACGCATCAAGAGGCATGGTTTCCTGCTCGGAATGACCACACTCAGGGCAGGTGATGGTCGACAGGCGCATCATCAGGTTTCGATCGCCTGCGCCGGATACCCGGCCTTCGTGGAGGCGCTGGCGATATCTGAAACGGTCGCGACAGACGGGTCGAAAAGGACAATGGCGGTCTTCTGGTTGAAATCGATTTCGACAGATTGCACGCCGCGCACCCGTTTCATGGCGGTTTTAACCGTGATCGGACAGGTGGCGCATGTCATGTTTTCAATCGCGAATTTGACCCTTTGAGTTTGAACGGCTGCGCTCGCCTCAAGGCCCGCAGCGCTGGCTGGAGGCGGCGCGGCTGCCAGAGCCGGAGCGGCCAGCGCAAGTGAAAGAATGAGCGTTTTGATCATCGGGTTTCCTTTCTCAGTAAAAGAACGGAGCCCACCAGCCAATCGTGGCCGAGAGGCTGACGAGAAAAGCTGATAGCCATAGAACGATTTTCGTTATGCGGCGGGCCGCCGGCCGCGCGCAGCGACCATCCTCTGGGCAGTCGTTTTTCTGAACGAAATAGACCCGCCAGAATCCAAGGCCGATGAGCGCCAGAGCGGCGGTAATGAAATAGGGTTTATAGGGTTCGAGAGCCGTCAGGCTGCCAATCCAGGCCCCGCTGACGCCGGTCAGAACCAAAGCCAGCGGCACGATGCAGCAGGTCGAAGCCAGCGCCGCGCCCGCCGCGCCGCCAAAGGCAAACCAGACATCCCCTGTCTTCCGTCCGTTCATGTACTCAGCCTTGCGCTTCCATCGATTCCATCTCACTTCTAAGGTCTGTAGCAACTACAGGTTCAAGCGGGAGAATCAGCGATGGCGATCACGAAGCCGCGAGAGGCGATGAAGCGGGGAGAACTGGGCCGGCGCAGCGGCTGCAATATCGAGACGATCCGCTATTACGAGAGGATCGGCCTTTTGCCGGAACCTGACCGGACAGATAGCGGCCACCGGCTCTATTCGCCCGAAGATCAGGCCCAGTTGGGATTTGTCATGCGGGGCCGTGAGCTGGGCTTTTCTGTCGCAGAAATTCGCGCCTTGCTGTCGCTGATGAACTCGAGCGAATTTACCTGCGGAGAGGTCTTGGACATGGCGAGCAGCCATCTGGCCTCGATCAAGGCCAAGATCCGCGATCTCAGGAAGCTTGAGAAGAGTCTGACGCGATTGGTCAGGAATTGCGAGGGCGGAGAGGCCAAAGACTGCCCGGTTATTGACGCTCTGGCGGGCGACCGTCCTGTCTAGGCGGCGTGGACAAATCAGTTGGGCGGCCGGGGCGCAGCGATAATGATAGCGGCTCCGATGAGGCAGACGGCAGCGCCGATTAAGTCCCAGCGGTCCGGTTTAACCCCCTCGATCAGCCGCAACCAGGCGAGCGAACTTGCGATATAAACCCCTCCGTAGGCTGCAAATGCGCGTCCGGCGGCGGGACTATCGACCAGCGTGAGTAGGAAGGCGAACAAGGCCAGTGACGCCATTCCCGGAAGAACCCACCAAACCGGCTTGTCGAGGCGGAGCCACGCCCAGAATGCGAAGCATCCCGAGATTTCAGCGATGGCTGCACCGATATAAGCGGCGGTGGTAGGCATATTGATCATCCTCATCTTCAGGCGATCGCCCCTTGAATCGACATTTGAAGGCGGAGTTTTAGTCATGGTGATCTAAGCGAAACGGAATGGTGGGGTTGTGGAACTCCCGCTCCTCGAACGAACGCCCGGCGAGCGCGGGCGAGGCGTCCGTCCGTCCGCGGACAACCGCAATATCATCAACGGCATTCTTTGGCGGCTGAAAACGCGCGCGCCATGGCGCGACGTTCCAGAGAAATACGGCAACTGAAATGCAGGACAGGTTCACCAAGTAAGGTTCATTGTGTCGCCGCCGCCTTCGGCCGCCGCATCGCCTTCCACATGGCGTTCGGCGAGACGGCCGACATCAACCTATGAATCTTAATCAATCTGCCCGAACAGATGTCGACAGCGCTGTTGACCGACAAAGCGTATGACATCGACCGGATTTGCATCGATCTCGAACAGCGCCTCGTCAAACTCCTCATCACTCGTGCTCGAACCGAAAGAACGCAATTCCCTGACACCGAACGCCACTCCTAGCGCGATCACATTGAGTCTGCATTCGCCCATCTAAAAATCAATCGCTCCATCACCATGCGCTACCATCAACTCGCAGAGCTTCCTGTTTAAGCTGCATATCGCCTCGGCTCGATACGGGTTCAAATTTTTTCACGCAGCCTAGAAAGTCCTGAAACTATATCTTTTGGATCTCATATTTTCGGCATAATGCGTGACACGCGAACCTAACGCGCGGATCGATAACGCCATACTCGTCCTTGGCGATTTTCGCGAGAGTCTTTGGACTCATGCCGATCTCTTTCGCGAACGCTTTATATGAGAGCCCCCGCGCACGCATTTCGCGGAGGATATGTTCTCCCAGCGACCGCGGCTTTCGAAACGGATCCCGGCCCAGAAACTCAATCACCCGCGGCCAATGCTCTATCTGGGGTCCGCAGACGCCTTTCTCCCAGTTTCCGACCGTCCAGACGTTCACGCCAAGCAGCTCCGCGACATCCTTCTGGCGCATTCCAAGCTGTCGCCGCCGCCACTTAATCTGCTCTCCCAAGGAGGCGGACTCGCTCAAGCATGGAAGTTTTCTTATTGTTTTTATTGACCAAATGAAATTTGGAAAGAAGGCAACGTGCGTGTGCCGCTGCGGCGATGGCGGCGTGTCCGGCATCGCTTGCAAGCGCGGGCCGCGCTGCGCCATCGATTACCAGGCGCGGATTTCCGGCCCGATGATGGACCGCATCGATTTGCAGATTGATGTCCCGGCGGTCAGCGCCGCCGACCTCGCCCTGCCCCCGCCCGCCGAGGGCTCGGCCGAGGTCGCCGCCCGCGTGGCCGCCGCCCGCTCCGCCCAGCTTTCACGCGGAGAGGGCGAGGAAGGCGGACACACCAATGCGGATATCACCACCGCCATGGTCGAACAGGTCGCCGCCCCGGACGAGGCGGGCCGCGCGCTCCTGGCCAAGGCCGCCGAGAAGATGAAGCTCAGCGCCCGCGCCTATCACCGCACCCTGCGCGTGGCCCGCACCATCGCCGATCTCGATGGCGCGGATTCGGTCCGCCGCGTCCACATCGCCGAAGCCCTCAGCCACCGCCGCACCCCGCCCGAAAGCTATGCGGGGCAGACGGGAAGCCGCTTTGAGGGCGCGAAGCATGGATGATTATTACGTTGCAGAAGCGCCTTCATTAAAAAGAAGGATGTACATTTGTGAAGAAAGGGAAGGCCCCTTAACAGGCAAGCCAAATGTTGTAAGCGGATGGCAGTTCGTTGTTGAAGAATTTGACGATAACGGAAAACCGCGACCCTTATGGGATGCATGGGAAGAGCACTATCATGAGATTATCCGCTATCCAGAGGCATATGCCCCGAAGGATATAATCTGGAAAAGGAACGGCACTGACGAGGTCGTCGACATATACGACAACCCGTATGTAAAGGACGGTGAATAAGTCCTCATACGTTTATGTTCTTCGCGCACCCCGCCGGAAAGCTACGCGGGGCAAGTGAACAGCCGCGCCGCGTCTGCCCGCTAGTCGGCGCCGGTTTTCCAGAAGGGCGTGGCGGCGATTTCCAGTGACTCGTAGTGTTGGATTTCGGTGATTTTCACGCTCGCCTTTTTCGCTTCGCCCACGGTCAGGACGGGTTTGGCGAGGGTCTGTTCGGCCTGCCCCTCGCCGCGCTTCAGCTCGAATTCCAGATTGGCGGTGTCTTCGTCACGGCTGCCGGTAATCAGCAGCGTCTGCGGCGGTCCCTCGGCCAGGCTGACATCCAGCATGGACGTTTCGCCCTCGGTCAGCCGCACCTGCGTCTCCCAGCTCCGCGAGGCTTTCGTCTCGCCCGACAGGTCATAGGCCAGCGTGACTTCAAGCATCAGGCTGATCTGATCGCCCGGCGCCGCGGCGGCGGAGCCGGTGTGAAGCATCAATGCGGTGAGGGTGGCGAGGAAGAGTTTCATCAGGACCGGCTCCGTCATTTCCAAACGTCGAACGCTTGTATCGGAAACTATAACGCGCTGATGACGAATTCTTGCAAGCTTTAGCGCGTTTCCCGCTCCAGAACCGGTCCGAGCGCCGCTTTCAGCGGGTCCAGCCAGGGTTCGAAATGGCGCCATTGTTCGACGCCCTTGCGGTTGATCGGCTGGCGTACCTGTTCGGAGCTGGCGGTGCGCACCGCGCGGTCGGTTTCGTGGAAATTCACGCAGCGTAGCCAGCCCTAATTTTCAACTCATTCCCCGGATGAATACTAATAGGTTATGCGCAAGCGGCGATTTGTGTAGCGGAGAACGGGCAAATGACATTCTCACGAAATCTGATCATCTCTTTCCTGGGGTTAGGTGCGCTACAATCTGCGTGTTTTGCAAAAGCCCTAGCCCATGAAGCTTATAGCTTCGGACAAGACGATCGCGGCGTGTGGTCACCCATCATTGTTGATGATCTATCGAAATATTTGAATGTAAGTAAGGTCAAATGCTCCGCGAAGCGTGCTGAAATCGATGTGATTTGGAATTCACAGAGCGGGGATTGGGCTGCGTTCGATCAGTATAGCTCGAAGGGGAGTTTCTTCATTCGTATGATTCGGTTCGCTCAATTCGAGGATACAATCCAGATTGTTAAAGAAGAGCCCGAATCGAAACCGGCAATAAAGGTCGGAGAAGATGTGAAGCAGTATCAATACCTTATAAATGAACTAAAAATTTGGGCCGATCTAAGTGACATTCCTTTTGCCGTCCCGGACTGTGCAACGCAGGCATTCCAAGGCCGATGGTCTGTCTGGCAACAGAGATAAGCTTCCTGATGAACGACTGTGGATCTCATTATCAGATGTATTGATCACCTGCTGCGCGTTTCCCGCTCTAGAACCGGCCCCAGCGCCGCTTTCAGCGGGTCCAGCCAGGGTTCGAAATGGCGCCATTGTTCCATGCCCTTGCGGTTGATCGGCTGGCGCACCTGTTCGGAGCTGGCGGTGCGGACCGCGCGGTCGGTCTCGTGGAAATTGACGCAAGCCTCCTCGAACTCCAGGCCGCAGAAATCGAGGATGCGGCGGACCTGGCCTTCCAGATCGTCGACCACGTCCTCGTAACGCACGCGCAGGATTTCGCCGGGCGCGGCTTCGTCCCAGTGGTCCATCAGCTCGACATAGCCGCGATAATAGCGGCCGATCTCGTCGAGGCCGTAGGTGAATTCCTGCCCTTCCGCGAAGAGCTGTTTGAAGCCGGAGAAGCAGCACGCCATCGGGTCGCGGCGCGCGTCGATGATCCTGGCGTTCGGCAGGATCAGGCGGATCAGGCCGATATGCCGGAAATTATTGGGCATCTTGTCGGTGAAGAAGGGCGCGCCTTCGCGGTAGATGCGCGTGTCCTCGATATATTTCTGGCCCAGCTCTTCCAGTTGTTCGGCTGACAGCTCGGCTAGGATGCCCGGATAGCGCGGCTCATCCGTCACTTTCCGGCGTCCGTTCAGTCGGTGCGCCAGCGCCAGGATGTTGGGCAGCTCCAGCGTCCCGTCCACCTGAGAGTGGGAGGCCAAAATTTGCTCCAGTAGCGTCGATCCGGCGCGCGGCAGGCCGACGATGAAGATCGGGTCCGGCGCGTCCGCGCCCATGCCGGCCTTGTCTGCAAACAGCTCCGCCGGGCATGCGGCCTTTTGGCGGGCGAACTCGGCCTCGGTATCCTCGGCCTTGTAGCGGGTCTGGCGTTTCTTCAGCGCGTTGCCGCGCTCGTAGAATTTGAAGGATTGTTCGTAATCGCCGCGGTCCTCGTAAGCCTTGCCCAGCGCAAAGCAGAGATGAAAGCGGTCTTCCAGCGCGATCCCGGCGGCGTCTTCCTGCGCCTGCATCGCGGCCAGTTCGTCATCGCCGAAGCGATAGGTCTTGAGATTGGCAAGGCTCCAATAGGCGTCGCCAAAGTCCGGCTTGGCTGTGTGGGCGCCGCGATAGGCCTCGATGGCCTCGTCCTGCCGCCCGACCGTTTTCAGGGCGTGGCCACGGGCGAGGTGGATTTGCGGATTGTCCGGCATGGCGGTCAGCACCGCGTCATAGGTCCCCAGCGCGGCGTCATAATCGCCCACCGCCATCGCCTGATTGGCGTAGAGAGACTTGAAGGCCGGATTGTCCGGGTCGGTGCGCAGAAGGATTTTCGCCTGCTCCAGAGCCTCGGCGTATTTCTGCCGCTTGTGCAGCGCCTCGACATAATCGATGCGGGCGAGAACGAAATCCGGATCGAAGTCCAGCGCGCTTTCCAGCAGGAATTCGGCGTCGTCCAGAACGCCCAGTCTCAGCCCCAGCTGGGCCAGCAGGCGCATGGCTTCCAGATGGTGCGGATGCTTCTGCAGGAAGGCGCGGCACAGCTGCTCGGCCTTCATCAGCCTGCCTTCGTGCATGAAGCTGGTGACCGAGACCAGCTCCGGCGGCAAGGCGGAGAGGCGCTGGAACTGGGCTTGTGCGCGTTCCGCCGCATCGCCTTGTCCGGTTTCACGGTAGAGTTCGGCGAGCGCCTTCCAGCTGGCCCCGAGGCCCGGATTGCCCTGCACCGCCTGTTCATAGGCGGCGAGGGCCGCTTCTGTCTCGCCGGCCTCGCGCCGCATATGGCCTTCTTCCTGAAAGGCGCGGCCATAGCCGGGGCGGGCGTTTTTCAGACGGTCCAGCGTTTCCTGCGCCGCGCCGGGCTGTTTCAGGTAACGCCGGCAGACGGCAAGGATATAAAGCGCCTCTGCGTGATCGGCTTCGCGGGCAAGGGCTGTTTCCGCCGCCTGAGCGGCCTGTTCCGGCCGGCCCTGTTGCAGCAGGGCCTTGGCCTGGATCACCGCGCTTTCGGCGTCATTGGCGGCGTCGGTTGCCATGGGCGGTCAAATCCTCGTCTGCGCTGGAAAAAGTGTGCTCATAAAAGAAGGGGCGACCCTAGCGGATCGCCCCTCCCGAGGTTAAGCCCTTCGGCCGTTGCGGCTCCTAGTAGTCGTAGGAGACGCGCAGTCCGACGGTGCGCGGACGGTTCGTCGTGATCCGGCGAATATCGTCCTGCGTGTTGATGAACAGCTCGGCGCGTTCGTCCCAGACATTCTCGACAAAGATCTGGGCCTGCCAGTTATCCTTGCCGATGCCCGCGGAGAGATCACCCGTGGAGTAGCTGTCCTGTTTCTCGCGGACATCCGCGAGCAGGGAGGAGAAGCTGTCCCCGGCGTACTGGACCGCGCCCTGCGCGAACAGGTCGTAATCGCCCATCATCCACTCGTAACGCGCCCGGAGCGTGCCCTGGAACTCTGGCACCAGCGGCAGCTGGCTGCCGACCGGGGCCAGTTCGGCGATCTGCGCCTTGACGTTGGTCAGTTCCGTATCGTTGTACGAGAACGCGCCGTTCAGGGTCAGGTTCGCCGTCGGCATCCAGGTGATGTCGCCCTCGACGCCGAAGATTTCGGAGTCGGCGGCGTTTTCGATGAAGGTCAGGATCGACACGTTCTGCGGGTCAAACCGCGAAACCTGCATGTCCGACCATTCGATGAAATAGGCGCTGCCGTTGAACTGCACCGTGTTGTCCAGGAACCGGGTTTTCCAGCCCAGCTCGTAATTCACGACATCGTCGGTGGTGTAGAAGGTGTCCACGGTCGGGAAGGTGGGATTGACCGAGGCCAGACCGCCGCCGCGGTTGAAGCCGCCCGGACGGAAGCCTTCCGAATAGGTGCCGTAGAACAGCAGGTCCTGCGTCGGCGTCCAGGCGAGGTTCAGGCGGTAGATTTCGCCATTCAGCTCGCGCGGTTCCGGGGTGTGGCCGCCGGAGACGTCATAGTCGCGGCCCAGATCCAGATCGGTCACGCCATTGGCCGGATCGCCCTGGAAGATGCCGGTCGCGAAGTTGGACGAGCCGGTATAGTCCAGATCGAAATTATACCGGCGCGCCCCGACAGAGGCGGTCAGCGTGTTCGGGATCAGGTCGAACGAGAATTCGCCAAAGAAGGCCAGCTGTTCTTCCGTGCGCGTGATGTCGTTGAAGAACGCCACGCCCGGCGCCCGGGTCTGGTCGTTGATGTTGTTCGCCGCCTCGATCGGACCGTTGCGGACGAAGCCGAGATCAGGGGTGGCCAGGTACAGGAAGTCGTCCTGGGTCTCGATTTCGAAATCGTCATAGAAAACGCCCGCCGTCACGCGCCAGCGATTCTCTTCCGGCGTGTTGAAGCGGAATTCATGCGTATTCCGGGAGTGCTCCTGAAACACTTTCGCGCCCTTGACCGGGTCCAGGCATTCGCGGCCGCCCGGCGTGATGAAGCGCGGATCGATCCCGTAATTCACGACATAGTCGGGATTCGAATAGGTGCAGGTGTAGTAGGAAACGAAGGCGCCGGAATTATTGTAGCCGGTATAGTCGATCGACTGATTGACCTCACGGTCCAGATACGCGCCGGTATAGACCAGATCCAGCATGCCCAGACGGCCGTTCAGCGTCCAGGACGTCTGGTTGAACTTGTCGTCCAGCTCGTCCGGGAAGAAGCGGGTCACGTCCAGATCGCCGACATCGGGGTCGTAGTCGAACACGCCGTCCGCGCCCAGCTTCTGGCGGGTGTGCTGGACCAGCAGGTCCCAGTCCGGATTGATGTTCCAGGCCAGGCTCAGCCGCGCGCCCTGATAGAAGCTGTCATTGAAGTCTTCTTCGGCCAGGTCGGTGTTGACCGCGGTCTCGTAATAAACCGCGTCCGGCGTGGCGGTGGACAGCGGGTTGATCGAGGGATCGGTGGTGAACGTGCCGGGCACGTTGTCGATATAGCCGCCCTGGTTGATGTCGTAGAACGCGGCGCGGAAGGCCAGCTTGTCCTCGACGACCGGGATGTTCACATAGGCCTCGATGCCGTTCGACATCTCGCCGTCCTTGGTGAAGGACATGGAGGCGTCGAAACCGGCGCCGAATTCGTCGAATTGCGGCTTGTTGGTGATCAGGCGGATCGTGCCGGCCTGCGAGGACGCGCCATAGAGCGTGCCCTGCGGTCCGGGCAGGACTTCGATCCGCTCAAGGTCGGTGGCGTAAACGTCCAGATTCCGGCCCGGCGCGGTGACCGGCTGTTCGTCCAGATAAAGGGCGACGTTGGGCGGGGAGCCCTGCGCGCCGGACAGCTGAACGCCGATCGGTTGCACGGCCATGCCGCGGATATAGACGGTGTTCTGGCCCGGGCCGCGGCCCGCGAACGTCACGTTCGGCAGCTGGCGGACATAATCGGTGAAATTGCCGATATTCAGTTCGTCGAGCGCCTCCTCGTCGACGGCCTGAACCGTGACCGGGATGGACTGGGCGGTGGCGGTCCGCTTGGTCGCCGTGACGGTAATCTCGTCAATCTGGGCGTGGGCGGCGCCGGCCGTCATGGCGACGGCGGTGGCCGAAAGAATTGTGGTTGCAAGTGCGCGTTGCTTCAGCATGAGCGTTTGATCAGCCCCCTTTTCGCGGTTCTGGATTTTGAATTGACGCTGCCTCAGGACGGCGTGGCGCGGGGCGGTTCTGGCCGGGGCCCGCGCGTTTGAACGAGGTCCGGATCACTCGGAAAATCAGGAGTCCGGACATCGCGTCGACCTCTCGGCCAACGCGGCGCGGTATACGGCAAAACCCTTTGAACTCAAACGGTGTGCGCGCCGGTGCGCAGGCGTTTATCACGCGAAGCCGGCGCGGGCGTGCAGGGGGCATTCCCGCCACGGGCGCGGCTTATCATAAATTAATTGTTTATGATCAAGGCTTTATATATCAAAAGGATAAAAGCGCCGCGTCATGCGCCTTGCGTTGGTGCAATATTGCAACACCGTTTGATGTTTTCATTTCTAAACGCTGCGGGCGCAGTTGACGCGCGCGTCAATCAAGGTGCCGCTATTTGCGGGCGATATCGCCGACCTCCAGGAACGGTGCGGCGTCCAGATCTTCCGCGTCCATCATGGCGGCGATGCGTTGCAGGGATGCGACCAGCATGTGGCGCTCCCAGCTCTCCAGCGTATTGAGACGCGACAGGAAACCCGCCTGAAGCAGTTCCGGCGCCTCGGCGGCGCAGGCGGCGCCGCTCTCCGTCAGCGCCACCGTGACCACGCGGCGGTCGCTTCCCGTGCGGGAGCGCGTGACCAGCTCCGCCTTTCCCAGACGGTCGAGAATCGTGGTCACCGTCGCCTGGCTGAGCGAGACCTGACGCGCCAGCGCGCTGGCCGGCATGGGGCCCTGGCGGCGCAGGGTCTGGATGACAACAAGCTGGGGCGCGGTGAGCCCGGTTTCCTTGAGAAGCTGGCGGGAGCGGAGATCGATGGCGCGCGTGATCCGTCTGAGCGCGATCAGGATATCGTCATGGTCGGCCATGTTTGCCGGTCCTCCTCCAGCGGCGCGGCGGCGCCCGCCCGCCGCCGATATCGTCACGCCGGCGCGCCGGGTTCAAGACGCGAGGGGGCGGATGGGAGCGATATTTTAACTTCCCGCCGTCACCTTCCACCGCGATTTCGCGCAAATCTGCGGCTCAAGGGACGGAACGGCGTTGGCGGACCGGGATCAGGATCAGAAAATCAGGGACGCGGACGCCCGGCGCGCCACGCGCCTGTTCCTGTCGGCCGTCACGCATGAGCTGCGCACGCCGCTGAACGGCATACTGGGCATGACGGAGCTGCTGGAAGGCAGCGGCCTGAAGCCGGACCAGCAGGAATACGCCGCCGCGATACGCGAATCCGGCAAGCACCTGCTCAATCTGGTCAATGATATTCTGGACATCTCCAAGCTGGAGGCCGAAGGCGTGGCGCTGGAGACCACGGATTTCGACCCGGCGCGGCTGGCCCGGTCCGCCGTGGAGCTTCTCGCGCCGCAAGCCGCGGAAAAGGGGCTGGAGCTGGCGGTGATCATCGATCCCGGTCTTCCGGCTGTCGTCACCGCCGATGAGGGGCGGCTGCGGCAGGTCCTGCTGAATATTCTGGGCAATGCGGTGAAATTCACCGAGCGCGGCGGCGCCCTGCTGCGCGCCTCCGCCGAACAGTCCGAAGGCCGGACAGTGCTGGAGTTCATCGTTTCGGACACCGGGGCGGGCGCATCCGAAGCTATCCGGGAATCCATATTCGACGGCTATTCGACGCCGGGTTCCGGGGCCACGGCGGGCGACGCCGCGCCAAGCCTTGGCCTTGCCATCGCGCGCCGCCTGATCGCGGCCATGGGCGGCGAACTGACGCTGGAGGACGGCGCGCTGGGCGGCGCCACGTTCCGCGCCCGCCTGCCCGTCGCCGGGGCGATCCGCCGGAAGAGTTTCGAACCGCCCGTCCCGACCAATCTGATCGTGGCCTCGCGCTCGGCCATCGTGCGCGAGGCGCTGGGCGAACAGATTCGCCATCTGGGCGGCCGCGTGCGCACGGTGATGACGCGGGTGGAGGCGCGCAAGGCGGTACAGGAGGACCGCGGCGCGACGCTGCTGATCGATGCGTCCTGGGCCGGGGATGGCGAGGAAGCGGTGGGGCGGGCGCGCCGCGCCGTGGCGCTGCTCTCGCCCGCAGAGCGCGAGCAGATTTCCGGACTGACCGATCGCGGCTTCGCGGGCTATCTGATCAAGCCGGTGCGCCCGGAATCTCTGGATTCCATCATCCGGGGCGCGCTTTCCAAACGCCGCCGGCAGTCACCGCCGGCGCAGACGCCCGCCGCCCCGCAAGCGCCGCAGGCCGAACCCGCCGCGCCCGTAGCGGCTCCGTCCCCGGCGGTCCCGGTGGCGGACGCCCCGCCGGACAAGCTGAAAATCCTGATGGCCGAGGATAACCAGATCAATGCGCTTCTGGCCCGCACCACCCTGACCGACGCGGGTTACGAGGTGGAGGTCGTGGGCGACGGCGCGGCGGCGGTGGAGGCCGCGCAAGCCGAGCGGTTCGACCTGATCCTGATGGATATGCGCATGCCGGGCTTGGACGGGATGGAGGCCGCGCGCCGCATCCGCGCGCTGGGCCCGCCGGTTTCCGAGACCCCGATCATCGCGCTGACTGCCAATGACGACGCGCAGGACCGGCAGGCCTGCCTGGACGCCGGCATGGACGCCTTCTTCACCAAGCCGATGGAACAGGCGCGTCTGCGCCGTCTCGCCAAACGCTGGACGGAAAAGCCGAAGCAGGCGAAGGTGGGCTGACCCCTCCAACGTTTTGCGGAAAATGCCTCGATGACTGACAGAGCCGCCGAAGAACAGCGGTCAATGCGCGACGCGGTCCGCGTCTATCTGACGCCGGTCATGCTCTCCATGCTGGTGCTGGGCTTCGCCTCCGGCCTGCCGCTCTACATGGTGTTCCAGAAACTGTCCTTCTGGCTGCGCGATGCGGGGATCGACCGCTCGACCATTGGCTTCTTCTACTGGGTCACCCTGTCCTACACGCTGAAATTCCTCTGGGCGCCGGTCGTGGACCGGGTGCGGGTGCCGTTCCTCTACAGCCTGCTGGGCCCGCGACGGTCCTGGATCGTCACCGCGATCACCGGGACGGTGATCGGCCTGATCATCATTTCGCAAACCGACCCGACGGCCAGCCTGCTGCCGGTCGCTATTGCGGCGCTGCTTCTGGCCTATTCGGGCGCGACGCTGGACGTCGCCATCGACGCCTGGCGCATCGAATCCGCGCCTACGGAAATGCAGGCCAACATGGCGGCGGCCTATTCGCTGGGCTACCGCGTGGCCTATCTGACCTCCGGTCTGGGGCTCGCCATCGCGGGTCTGGCCGACTGGGATATTTCTTTCCTCGCCATGGCCGCGGCGATGGCGATTTCCGCCGGGCTGGTCTTCTTCATGAAGGAGCCGGCGGCGGGCGTCGCCAAGCGCGCGCTGGAGGGCAGTTTCGGCGTGAAAGTGGTGCGCGCCGTGGTGGAGCCGTTCAAGCAGATTCTCGGCCGGCTGGGGCTGTGGTTCGTGCCGGTGATCCTGCTGGTCGCCATCTACCGCCTCAGCGATTTCACCATGGGGGTGATGGCCAGCCCGCTCTATTCCGATATCGGGTTCGACAAGGTGATTGTCGGCAGCGTTCAGGGCGGGCCGGGCCTGGCCGCGACCATTTTCGGCCTGTTTCTGGGGGGCGTCGCTGCTTATCGCTTCGGGCTGATGCGGGCGCTGGTGATTGGCCTGATCATCACCTTCGTGACCAATGGCGCCTATGCCTGGCTGGCAGCCACGGCGGGGTCGGAGGATATCTGGAAACTGACGATGGCGATCGTCGGGGACAATATCGCGGGCGGCTTCGTGACCACGGTCTTCATCGCCTATCTCTCCAGCCTTGTGGATCCGGCGAACGCGGCCACGCAATACGCGCTGCTCAGCTCATTCTACGGTTTCTTCGCCAAGTTCCTGTCCGGGTTCTCCGGCGTGCTGGCGGACGCGGTCGGCTACGTGAACTTCTTCCTGATCACGGCCGCATGGACGTTCCCCGCCGCACTCTTGCTGGCGGTTATAGTCATGCGCGGATCTGTGGCCGCGCAGGGCCGCTTCAAGTTCGATGAACGGCGGCTAGCCGAAGACGAGGACGTCGCGCCCAAGCCGACCTAGCGCGCGCCGGCCAGCGCCGCCTCTTCCGGGTCCTCGCCGTCCAGCGCGCCTTCGCGGGCGGAGATGTCGTAGGCGGCCATGGTCGCCATCATCACGATATCGCTCACCGTCGCGCCCAGCCGGCAGATCTGAACCGGTTTTTCCAGCCCGATCAGAAGCGGCCCCAGAACCTGCGCCCCGCCGGCGGTGGCCAGAAGCTTGGTGGAGATGGACGCCGAGTGGATGGCCGGCATCACCAGCACGTTCGCCGGCTCCGACAGGCGGGAGAACGGATAGGTCTGGCGATGATTGGGGTCCAGCGCGATATCGGCGGACATGTCCCCCTCATACTCGAAATCCACGCCCCGCTCATCGAGGATTCCCGCGGCCTCGCGGATCTTCCATGACCGCTCGCTCGCCGGATTTCCGAAGGAGGAGTACGAGAGAAACGCCACGCGCGGCGGCAGGCCCAGACGCCGCGCCGCGGCGGCGGCCTCTATGGCGATATCAGCCATTTCGCCCGGGGTCGGCAGCTCGATGATATTGGTGTCGGCGATCAAAAGGGTGCGCCCTTTGAGGAGCGCCACGGAAAGGCCGATCACGGTTTCGCCGGGGGCCGGGTCCAGCACCAGACGCACATCGTTCAGCGCCACGTCATAGTTTCGGGTTACGCCCGTCACCATGCCGTCGGCCGCGCCCAGCGCCAGCATGCAGGCCGAAAACACGTTGCGATCATTATTGACCAGGCGCTGGACGTCGCGGCGCAGGAAGCCGTCGCGCTTCAGCCGGTCATAAAGGAAGTCGGTGAATTCCGGATTGCGGTCCGACAGGCGCGCATTCCAGATTTCCAGTCCGCAATCGGCGTCCACGCCGACCAGGCGCATATTCTTCTTCACCTGGTCCTCGCGCCCGATCAGAATGGCCTTGCCCAGCCCGTCCTTCTGGAACGCGAAAGCGGCGCGGATGACGCTGGGCTCTTCGCCCTCGGAAAAGACGATGGTCTTGTTCTCGCTGCGGACCGCGCTCTGCACGCGCTGCAGCAGCGCCGCGGACGGGTCCAGCCGGCGGGCCAGCGCGCGGCGATAGGCGTCCATGTTCTCGATCGGCTTGCGGGCTACGCCCGTATCCATCGCGGCCTGCGCCACATAGGGCGGCACGAAGGAGATCAGGCGCGGATCGAACGGGGTCGGGATGATGTAATCCCGTCCGAAACTGGGGCGTTTGCCGTGATAGGCGGCGGCGACCTCGTCCGGCACGTCCTGCTTGGCGAGTTCCGCCAGCGCGCGGGCGGCGGCGATTTTCATGTCCTCGTTGATCGTCCGGGCGCGCACGTCCAGCGCGCCGCGGAAGATGTAAGGGAAACCGAGGACATTATTGACCTGGTTGGGATAGTCGGACCGCCCGGTCGCCATGATGGCGTCATTGCGCACCTCGGCCACTTCCTCGGGCCGGATCTCGGGATCGGGATTGGCCATGGCGAAGATGATCGGGTTGTCGGCCATGTCCCGCACCATCTCTTTGGTCACGGCTCCGGCGACGGAAAGGCCGATGAAGCAGTCCGCGTCTTTCAGGGCGTCTTCCAGGCTGCGGGCGTCCGTGTCGGTCGCGTGAGCGGCCTTCCACTGGTTCATGCCCTCCTCGCGGCCCTGGAAGATCACGCCCTTGGAGTCGCACAGCAGCGCGTTCTCGCTGCGCAGGCCCATGCCCTGCAGCAGTTCCAGCACTGCGATGCCGGCCGCGCCCGCGCCATTGACCACGACCTTGAGGTCCTTGATTTCGCGCCCCGTCAGTTCGCAGGCGTTCAGGATGCCGGCGGCGGAGATGATGGCCGTGCCGTGCTGGTCGTCATGGAAGACCGGGATATCGAGGGCCTCGCGCAGGCGCTGCTCGATGATGAAGCATTCCGGGCCCTTGATGTCCTCCAGATTGATGCCGCCGAAGCTGTGGCCGAATTTCTCCACGCACTGGACGAATTCGTCGATTTCCTCGGCCTCGATCTCAAGGTCGATGGAATCGACGTCGGCGAAGCGTTTGAACAGGACCGACTTGCCTTCCATCACCGGCTTGGAGGCCATGGCCCCCAGATTGCCGAGGCCCAGAATCGCCGTGCCGTTGGAGACGACCGCCACCATATTGCCCTTGGAGGTGTAGTCGTAGGCGAGGTCCCTGTCCTGCGCGATGGCCTTCACCGGGACCGCGACGCCCGGCGAATAGGCCAGACTCAGGTCGCGCTGGGTCGACATCGGCTTGGTGGGCGTGACCGCCAGCTTTCCGGGCTGGGGCTGTTTGTGGAAATTCAGCGCTTCCTCGTCGGAAAAGGCGCGCGAGTCATCGGCCATGGACTTGGTTTTCCCTCACATCGCATTGCGCCTCAGCGCGCCGCATTCACGGCAAGCCTAGTGAGGCCCTGACAGCGCGACAAGCAGGCCGCTCTTGCGCGATGCACGCGGCGTCTTAGGCTCGCGCTCATGGACGCAGACCGCCCCGCCAAGACCCCGCCTTCCCGTGAGGGCATGACGCCGATGATGGCCCAGTTCCTGGACGTGAAGGAACAGGCCGGGGAGGCACTGCTGTTCTACCGGATGGGCGACTTCTACGAGCTGTTCTTCGAGGACGCGGTGAAAGCCGCCGAAGCGCTGGACATCGCGCTGACCAAGCGCGGCAAGCATCTGGGCGAGGACATTCCGATGTGCGGCGTGCCCGCGGCGACGGCGGAGACCTATCTCTCCCGCCTCATCCGCAAGGGTTTCCGCGTGGCGGTGTGCGAGCAGACCGAGGACCCGAAGGAGGCGAAGAAGCGCGGCTCAAAGGCCGTGGTGCGGCGGGAGATTGTGCGGGTCGTGACGCCGGGCACGCTGACCGAGGATTCGCTGCTGGACGCGCGCAGCGCCAATTATCTCGCCTGCGTCGCGCGGCTGGGCTCGGGCGAAATGGCGATGGCCTGGGCGGATGTATCGACGGGGGAGTTCTGCGCCGCGCCGCTGGAGACCGGCGCGCTGCCGGCCGAACTGGCCGCGCTGGGGCCGAGCGAGGTCATCGCATCGGAGAGCGCCTGCGAGGCGCGCTGGATGAAAGTGGCGATGAGCAATCTGGGCGGGGCGTCCCTGACGCCACTGCCGGACGCCAATTTCTCCGCCGCCGCCGGGGAGCGGCGGCTGAAGGATCATTTCGCGGTCGCGTCGCTGGAGGCGTTCGGCGATTTCACCCGGTCCGAACTGGCGGCGGCGGGGGCGCTGCTGGATTATATGAGCCTGACCCAGGCGGGCGGCGCGCCGGCCCTGGCCGCGCCGCGCCGGGCGGCCTCGGCGGCCTATTTGCGCATCGACCCGGCCACGCGCGCCAGCCTGGAGATCGAGCGCACGATGCGCGGCGACAAGGCAGGATCGCTGCTGCACGCCATCGACCGGACGGTGACGGGGCCCGGCGCGCGCTGTCTGCATAACTGGCTGTCGCGCCCGCTGGTCGACCCGGCGGCGATTTCGGCGCGCCATGACGGGGTGGAGTTTTTCCTCGACCAGTCGGAAATCCGCGCCGATCTGCGCGCCGCGCTGAAAGCCTCGGCCGATCTGGCGCGGGCGCTGTCCCGCCTGCAATTGCAGCGCGGCGGGCCGCGCGATCTGCTCGCCATCGGAACCGCGCTTCGGCAGTGCGAGGAAATCTGCGCGCTGTTCGCGGAGGCGCGTCTGGCGCGGCCGCCGGACTCGGTCGAGGCGGCGCTGTCGCGCATCTCCATCGCCGACAAGCCGCAACTGGCCGAGCTGGCGCGCGATCTCGGCAAGGCGTTCCGTCCCGAACCGCCGCTGCGCTTGTCGGATGGCGGGTTCATCGCCGAGGGCTGGGCCGCGCCGCTGGATGAGGCGCGCAAGCTGAAAGACGAGAGCCGCCGGGTGATCGCCTCCCTGCAGGCCGACTATGCGGACAAGGCCGGGATCAAGGCGCTTAAGGTCAAGCACAACAATGTGCTGGGCTATTTCGTGGAGGTGTCCGCCAAGAACGCCGACGCCATGATGAGCACGCCGCTCTCGGAGACCTTCATCCATCGTCAGACCATGGCGAACGCAGTGCGCTTTTCCACGGTCGAGCTGTCGGAGCTGGAATCGAAGATCGCCGGGGCGGCGGATCGCGCCCAGCGGATCGAGGAAGAGATTTTCCGCGAGTTTTGCGGCCGCGCCGACGGCGAGGCGAATGCCCTGCGCGCCGCAGCGGAAGGGTTGGCCGAGCTGGATGTGTTCGCCGCGCTGGCCGAGGAGGCCGCGCGCACGGACGCGGTGCGTCCCACGGTGGATTCCTCGCTCTGTTTCGAGGTCGATGGCGGACGGCACCCGGTGGTCGAGGCGGCGCTGAAGCGCGAGGGCGAACCCTTCACGCCCAATGACTGCAAGCTGGACGGCGATGCCAAGGACTGCCCGCGCCTGACCTTTGTGACCGGGCCCAACATGGCCGGCAAATCGACCTATCTGCGGCAGAACGCGCTGTTCGTGATCCTGGCGCAGGCCGGGGCCTTCATACCGGCGCGCACAGCCCGGATCGGGGTGGTGGACCGGCTGTTCTCCCGCGTTGGCGCGGCGGACGATCTGGCGCGCGGGCGCTCCACCTTCATGGCGGAGATGATTGAGACCGCGGCGATCCTGAACCAGGCCTCGCCCCGCAGCTTCGTGATCCTGGACGAGATCGGCCGCGGCACGGCGACGTTCGACGGCCTCGCCATCGCCTGGGCCTGCGCGGAGCATTTGCTGCAGGTGAACAAGTCCCGCGCCCTGTTCGCGACCCATTATCACGAACTGACTTCGCTGGCCGAAAGCGGCGGCGAGGTCGCCAATGTTTCCCTGAAAGCGCGGGAATGGCAGGGCGATCTGGTGTTCCTGCACGAGGTCGGGCCCGGCGCGGCGGACCGCTCCTACGGCGTTCAGGTCGCCAAGCTGGCGGGCTTGCCCTCCGCCGCCACGCGCCGGGCCGAGGCGGTGCTGAAACGGCTGGAGTCGGACGGGCCCGGCGAGGCGCTGCGCGAGCTGCCGCTATTCGCCGCCGCCGCGCCCGAGCCGGAACGCGAGAGCGAGGTGGAAAACGCCCTGAAGGAAATCGACCCGGACGCGGTTTCTCCGAAAGAGGCGCTGGAAATTCTCTACCGGCTCAAGCGGCTGGGCGGGGGAGAGACCTGAAATGGGCGATTTCGGCGATACGCTGATCGCGGCGGCGAAGTCCCCGGACGAGCCGCAAACGGAAATCCACGAGCTTCTGAAAACGCGGTTCCAGATGGACCGCGACGCGGCGCTGGCCAGCCTCAATTCCGGCTCCAGATCGTCGCTGGACGTGGCGCGCGCGATGGCCGCGGGCGCCGATACGCTGGTGAAGGGTCTCTATCGCTATGCCGGGGAGGCGCTGCATCCGCCCGACGCGCCGGGGGACGAGGCGGGTTTCGCGGTGATCGCGGTGGGCGGTTACGGGCGCGGCGTGCTGGCTCAGCATTCGGACATCGACCTTCTCTTTCTGCGCTCCACCCACAAGACCGGGCGGGAAGAGAAGATCATCGAGACGATGCTCTACGCGCTGTGGGATCTGCGCCTGAAGGTGGGCCATTCGGCGCGGTTGCTGGACGAGTGCATGTCGCGGGCGCGCGCCGATCACGTGGTGCTGACCTCCATGCTGGATTCGCGGCTGCTGGCCGGGGACGCCGCCCTGTTCGAGACATTCCGAAAGCGCTTGAAGGATGAAGCGATTATCGGGCGTCAGGCGCGCTTCGTCGCTTCCAAGCTGGGCGAGCGCGACGCGCGGCTGGCCCGCGCCGGGGCTTCGCGCTTCATGGTCGAGCCGGACATCAAGGACGGCAAGGGCGGGCTGCGCGACCTGAATACGCTGAGCTGGATCGCGCAGGCCCTGTTCCCTGAGGAGGGGCTGGCGGGCCTACCGGTGCGCGGCCTGCTCAGCGAGGCCGACGCCGAGCGTTATGAAGCGGCGATAGAGTTCCTGTGGACCGTGCGCCTGCATCTGCATGACGCGGCGGGCCGGGCGCAGGAGGTGCTGAGCTTCGACTATCAGCCGGAGCTGGCGGCGCGAATGGGCTATTCCGACGCCACGTTCGAGCCGGCGGTGGAACTGTTCATGCGCGCCTATTTCCGCGTCGCCACCGATGTCGGCGCGCTAGTGCGGGTGGCGAGCGCGCGGCTGGAGGCGCTGCACGCCAAGCGCGCGCCGGAGGGCGTCGCCCGGACCACGCCGCGCCACGCCCGCAAACCGCTTGAGGACGACGCCTATCGCATCGTCGACGGGCGGCTGGCGTTTTCGGATGATGCGGTTGTGGAGGCCCGGCCCCGCCTGTTGCTGGATATCTTTCTTCAGGCCGACCGGCTGGGCGTCGATATCCACCCGGACGCCATCGCCACGGCGCGGGATTCGCTGAACCTGATCGGCGAGACGCTGCGCGCCGATCCCAGGGCGCGGGATATCTTTTTTGCGATCCTGACCGATACGGACGCGCCCGCGGCCATCCTGCGGGTGATGATCGATGCCGGGGTTCTGGGCGTCTATCTGCCGGAGTTCGGGCGGGTGGTCGGGCGCACCCAATTCAATATGTATCACGCCTTCACGGTGGACGAGCACACGATGCGGGCCATCGGCACGCTGGCCGCCATCGAGCGCGGGCGCGAGAGCGAGCGTCACCCGGTTTCCTCGGAAGTCATGCCGACGCTGAAAAACCGCCGGGCGCTGTATCTGGCCATGCTGCTGCACGACACGGGCAAGGCCGGCGGCGACCAGTGCGAGGAGGGCGCCAAGGCGGCGCGCGCGGCCTGCGAGCGCTGGGGGCTGGCGGCGAAGGAGGCGGACCTCATCGTCTGGCTGATCAAACATCATCTGGACATGAGCGATGCGGCGCAGCGCCGGGATCTGGGCGACCCCAAGACAATCGCCGATTTCGCCGATCTGGTGGAAACGCCGGAGCGGCTGGGCCTACTGCTCTGCCTGACGGTCGCCGATATCCGCGCCGTGGCGCCGGGCGTGTGGAATGATTTCAAGGCGGAGCTGCTGCGCGAGCTCTACCGCCTCACCCATTCGGCGCTGAAAAGCCGCAGCGGTGAATCGGCCCAGCGCGCCGAGCATAGTCTTTCCGCCCGCGCGGAGATGCGGCGCGACCGCATCCGCCAGGCGAGCGAAAGCGAGGCGGTGCGCGCTTGGCTGGACGATCTGGAGGACGCCTACTGGCTGGCCTTCAGCCGCGACGCGCTGAACCGGCATGCCGGGTTCGCCGATGCCGTCTGGCTGCAGAACAAGGCCGCCAGCCGCGCCGAAACGATCCGCCAGCGCGGCGCGGTGGAGTTGCTGGTCACCGCCCCTGACCGTCCCGGCCTGTTTGCCGATCTGGCTGCAGCCGTGGCGGCCGAAGGCGCGGACGTGGTGGATGCGCGCATTTTCACGACCGAGTCGGGGCGGGCTTTCGACGTCTTCTATCTGCAGACCCCGCAAGGCGCGCCCTTCGCCGATCAGGCGCCGGACGCGCTGGATCATCTGGAGGCGGTGGTGGTGGCGGCCGCCGAGGGCCGCCCGCCGGAGACCCGTGAGATCGAGCCGCAGGCCCGCGCCCGCGAGGCCGTCTTCGCGGTCGAACCGGAGGTGGATTTCGACGATGAGGCGTCCGAGCGCCATACGGTGATCGAGGTTTCGGGCCGTGACCGCGCCGGCCTGTTGCGCGACCTCGCCCGGGTTCTGGCCGATTGCGGCATGACGGTGGGATCGGCGCATATCGAAAGCCGGGGGGAGCGGGCCGTCGATGTGTTCTACGTCGCCGACGCGAACGGGAATAAGATTACCGGCGAAGCGATTCGCGCCGATCTGGGCGCGCGGCTCTTGAACGCGATGGGGAGGCAGGAAGCCGCCATGGAAGATTCGACCAGCGCGCGCGGCCTGCGCCGCGCCCCCTCCTCGCCCGCGCGATGAGGCTGCTGCGGTCCACCTTCGTCATCGGCGGCTATACGCTGATCAGCCGGATTCTCGGCTTCGTGCGGGAGATGCTGCTGGCGGGCGTGCTGGGCGCCGGGCCGGTGGCGGACATTTTTCTTCTGGCCTTCCGCTTCCCCAACCTGTTCCGCCGCGTCTTTGCCGAGGGCGCGTTCAACGCCGCCTTCGTGCCGCTCTATTCCCGCCGCATCGCCGCGGAGGGACAGGAGGCGGCGGACCGGTTCGCCTCCGATGTTTTGAGCGGGCTGACGCTGGTGGTGGGGGCGCTGACGGTTCTGGCGATCATCGCCATGCCCTGGCTGGCCTATAGTTTCGGTTTCGGCAAGGCGGACGATCCGGAACTGTTCGGCCTGCTGGTGCTCTACACCCAGATCACCATGCCCTATCTGCTGTTCATGTCGCTGACCGCGATGTTCAGCGGCATTCTGAATGCGCGCGACAAATTCGCCGCCGCCGCCGCCGCGCCGATCTTCCTGAATATCGTGCTGGTCGCGATCCTGTGGTTTTCACAGGGCGAGAGCCAGACAGAGACCGCCCTGCGGCTTTCCATCGGTGTGGCCTTGTCGGGTATTCTGCAGGTCGCGCTGGTCTACTGGTCCTGCCGCCGCATGGGGGTGAAGCTGCGCTTTCCCCGGCCGCGCTGGACGCCGGGCGTGAAACGCCTGGTCATGCTAGGCGTGCCGGGCGTGCTTTCAGCCGGGGCGATCCAGATCAATATCGTGGTGTCCTCGGCCATCGCCTCCATCCAGCCGGGGGCCGTATCCTGGCTCTATTACGCCGACCGGCTGTATCAGCTGCCGCTGGGCATGGTGGGAATCGCCATGGGCGTGGCGCTGCTGCCCGCGCTCTCCAAGCGGCTGGGCGCGGACGATGCCGCCGGCGCCAACCAGACCATGAACCGGGCGTTCGAACTGTCCATGCTGCTGACCCTGCCCGCGGCGGTCGCGCTGGCGGTGATCCCGGACTTCCTGATCGGCGCGCTCTATCAGCACGGCGCGTTTACCGAGACCGACGCCCGCAATACGGCGATTGCGGTGTTTATTTTCGCACTCGGCCTGCCGGCCTTCGTGCTGGTGAAGGTTTTCCAGCCGGGCTTCTATGCGCGGGAGAACACCAAGACGCCGATGATCTATGCCGTGATCGCAATGGTCGCCAATGTGGCGATCGGCGCGGGCCTTTTCTTTGGCGGAATGGATTTTGTCGGCCTTGCCATCGGCACGCTGGCCTCTGGCTGGATCAATACGCTGCTGCTTCTGCAACGGCTGGTGCGGGACGGGCTCTATGCGCCCGACAGGCGCCTGTTCGCCCGCTTGCCGCGCATTCTGATCGCGGCGGGCCTGATGGGCGCGGCGCTGTGGTTCGGCGGGCGGGCGCTGTCCCCCTGGCTCAATCAGTCTATCGCCCTGGATATATTGCTGGCGGTCGGTTTGAGCGCGGCAGGGGGAATTGTCTATCTGGTCACGGCGCTGGCTGTGCGGGCGACGCGCACGGCGGACCTGAAAGGCGTGTTTGTGCGGCGCTGACGGGTGTCTTGCGCGCCACCGCCCGCACCGCCATAAACCGCGCCCATGAGCCAGCATGAAAAATCCGACTATCGCGGTCCCAAGCGCATTCTTTCCGGCATTCAGGCCTCCGGGTCCCTGCATCTGGGCAATTATCTCGGCGCGCTGAAGAAATTCGTCGCCATGCAGGAGGAGAATCCGTTCCTGTTTGTGGCCGACATGCACGCCATCACGGTTTGGCAGGACCCCAAACAGCTGGTCGAACAGCGCCGCGGCATCGCGGCGGCGTATCTGGCCGCCGGGCTGGACCCCAAGAAGGCGACGATCTTCCCGCAATCGGGCGTGCCGCAACATGCGGAGCTGGCCTGGGTTTTCAATTGCACGGCGCGTCTGGGCTGGCTGGACCGCATGACGCAATTCAAGGAAAAATCCGGCGATAACAAGGAACGCGCCAGCGTTGGTCTTTACACCTATCCGGTGCTGCAGGCCGCGGACATCCTTCTCTACAAGGCCACCGACGTGCCGGTGGGCGAGGACCAGAAACAGCATCTGGAGCTCAGTCGCGACATCGCCGACCGGTTCAACCGCGATTATGACGCGCCGGGCTTCTTCCCGCTGCCCGAACCGCTGATCCAGGGGCCGGGCGCGCGCATCATGAGCCTGAAGGACGGTTCCAAGAAAATGTCCAAGTCCGACCCGTCGGATCTCTCGCGCATCAATCTGACCGATGACGCCGACGCCATCGCGCGCAAGATCAAGAAGGCGAAAACCGATCCCGAGCCGCTGCCCGACACTCTGGAAGAGCTGAAGGCGCGCCCCGAGGCGAAGAACCTCGTCAGCATTTTCGCCGCGCTGTCCGGGCGCAGCGACGAGGCGGTGCTGGCGGAATACGCCGGACAGGGCTTTGGCGCGTTCAAACCGGCGCTGGCCGAGGTGGCGGTGGAGCACCTGGCCCCGGTCACCGCCGAACTGCGCCGCCTGCTGACCGAGACCGGAGAGATCGACCGTGTCCTGACGGACGGGGCGGAGCGCGCCCGCGCCGTCGCCGAGCCGGTGATGGACGAAGTGCGCGCCATGGTGGGGTTCTGGAAAGGCTGATCCCCGCCGCCCGCCTTGCCGGGCCGGACGCCCGGCTCTAGCTTCCCCTGTCGAGACACGACGCACTCGACGGGGAATATCGAAAATGAAATTCATGCTTTTGACGCCCGGGGCCGCGCTGGCGGCCACGGCGGCGCTCGCCCAGCCCATGGGCGTGGAGGATCTGGCGAAGGTCACGCATGTCGACGGTCAGGCCGTTTCGCCTGACGGATCGCGCATCGCCTATGTGATCGACGCGCCGCGCAACGTGCTGGCCGGCGACGAAGACGGCGCGCCGGACAGCCAGCTTTATGTCGCATGGGGCGAGAGCTCCAATCGCGCCTATGTCACCGGCGGTGAGGGCGTATCGGATATCGCCTGGCGCCCTGATGGCGGCGCGGTCAGCTTCGTTTCCAAACGCGGCGATGACGAACATGACGCCATCTGGTCGATCGCCGTGGATGGCGGCGAGGCGCAGCGCGTCTTCGGCATGGATGCGAATATCGAGGATTATGTCTGGGGTCCGAACGGCGACACGATCTATTTCATTGCCAAGGAACCCGGGGACAAGACCGAGGAGAAGCTGAAGGACAAGGGCTTCAAGGCCTGGGTCTATGAAGAAGACCACGAATTCTCCCATCTCTGGCGCGTCCGTCTGAACACCGCCGACACGCCCCCGCAGGCCGAGCGGATCGGACCGGAGGGCGATCTTTCCAATCTGGTGATTTCCGATGACGGGCAGCGTCTGGCGGTTTCGGTCGCCCCGACGCCGCTGATCGACGATTACTACATGAAGCGTCAGGTCCATGTGCTGGACGCGAATGGCGAGCCGGTTTCGGTCATCGAGACCCCCGGCAAGCTGGGCCTCTACAAGTTCTCCCCTTCGGGCGAGGCCATCGCCATGACCGCCGGGATCGACATCAACGATCCTTCGGCGGGCGTCATGATGATCGCCAATGCCGAAACCGGGGCTTACCAGCCGGTCGAACCGGAGGCGGAACATCATGTCATGGACGTGGAATGGCTGTCGGGCGGGGAAATCCTGGCCATTATCCATGAGGGCGTGCAGAGCCGTTTGACCGTCTATTCCTCGGACGGCGAGGCGCTGCGCAATCTGGACCAGCCGGAAGAGCTGATCGCCCGCGACGTGGCGCTGGGCGCGGAGCGGAACCGCATCGGCCTGATCGCCGACGCGCCGGATCATCCGAAAAACCTGTATGCGGCCGCGCCGGACGGCGCGTTTGCGCTCTGGGCCGATCACAATGGCTGGCTGGAAAACCGCCAGCTGGCCGATCAGCGCGTGTTTGAATACGAAGCGCGCGACGGCCAGATGGTGCAGGGCGTGCTGGTCACCCCGAATGGCGAGGCGCCGGCGGGCGGCTGGCCATTGATGATGCTGGTCCATGGCGGCCCCGAGGCGCACCGTTCCAATGGCTGGCACACGCGCTATTCCGAACCGGGGCAGGTCGCCGCCGGCCAGGGCTATGCCGCTTTCTGGCCGAACTATCGCGGCTCCACAGGCCGCGGCGTCGCCTATGCCAAGCAGCATCAGAACGATTACGCCGGCAAGGAATTCAACGATCTTGTGGACGCGATCGGCGCTCTGGCGGAAGCCGGGATTGTCGATCCGGACCGCGCCGGGATCACCGGCGGCTCCTATGGCGGCTATGCGTCCGCCTGGGGCGCGACGGCGCTGAGCGAGCACTTCGCCGCCAGCGTGATGTTCGTGGGCATTTCCGACCAGATTTCCAAGTTCGGCACCACCGACATCCCTGACGAGATGTACAATGTGCACGCCCGCAAATGGCCGTGGGAAGACTGGCAGAGCATGCTGGAAGTTTCGCCGATCTATTATGCCGGCGAGTCGAGGACGCCGACGCTGATCCTTCACGGCGAAGACGACACGCGCGTGCATCCCAGCCAGTCCATGGAGCTTTACCGGCACCTCAAACTGCGCAGCGAAGCGCCGGTGCGGCTGGTCTTCTATCCGGGCGAGGGGCACGGCAACCGCAAGGCGGCGGCGCAATATGACTACGCGCTGCGCCTGATGCGCTGGATGGATCACTACCTGCAGGGCGATGGCGGCGAGCCGCCGGCCTTCGATCTGGACCTTGCCGGCCAGCTCGGCATCGAAGCGGCCGAATAGAAGGGTTTGGGTTCCCGATGCGAAGAAGGGCGGTCCTGTCGGGCCGCCCTTTTCATTTGCGCCGCCTGCGATGTTTCGCCCCGCTTCCGCGGCGGGTTAATTGCGTCTATTCCCCGCGCGTGACCCGCATTGTCTCTATCCTGCTGGCATTGGCGCTCAGCCTGGGACCGGCGCTGCCTTCTGCGGCGGCGCCCGGCGGCCTGCAGACGGCGAATATCTGGTGCGGCGGAGATATTTCCGCCCTTACGCCCGCGCAGCGCCAGTCGTTGGAGCTGGCCGCCGAACTGACCGGCCAGCCCGAAGCGCCGCAAGATCATCCGTCCGAGTGCAAGAGCTGCTGTATTGGTTGCGTGGCGGCCATTCCTGCGTCTCCGGTCCCGGCCGCGCTTGCGCCTGGCCGCATGGATCCGGAGAGACGGGCATCGCTGCGTGAGCAATCAGGGCTTTCGCGCAAGTTCGACCGCGCAAATGGTCCGAGGGCGCCGCCTGCAGCCTGATTTCTTCGATTCTCAAGTCTCGAAAAATCAGGATTCAAACTATGAAAGCGCTTCTCTCCGCGGCCGCGCTGGCCGCGTTCCTTCCCGCGCGCGCGGTGGCGCATGACGGGCCGCACGCCGACGAACACGCCCCCATCGGGGTCATGGGCGAACACACCCACGACGCCGGGGAATTCATGCTTTCCTACCGCTTCATGCGGATGGACATGGCGGGCAACCGGATCGGGACCGATTCCGTGTCGCCCGAATTCATTGTCTCCAATATCGCAAATCCGGCCGGAATGCCGGCCAATCTGCGCGTCGTTCCCACAGAGATGACGATGGACATGCACATGCTGGGCGCGATGTGGGCGCCCACTGACCGCATCACGCTGATGGCGATGACCGGATACCACATCAAGGAAATGGACCACGTCACCTTCGCCGGCATGATGGGCGCCACGCGCCTTGGCGAGTTCTCGACGAAGTCGGAAGGGTTTGGCGACACCAAGGTTTCCGCGCTGTACAAGCTGGCGGGCGATGGCGACCAGAACGCCGGGTCGCGCACGGTGGCGGCGCTGGGCGTGTCGCTGCCTACAGGGTCAATCGACAAGTCGGACGACGTGCTGACGCCGATGGATACGCGCCCCGTCCTTACCCTGCCCTACGCCATGCAACTGGGATCGGGCACCTTCGATCCGTTTGCCTCCATCACCCACGCCCGGAACTACGGCGCATGGGGCTGGGGCGCGCAGGCTTCCGCGCTGGTTCGCCTGCATGACAACGATGCCGATTACCGGCTGGGCGACGAGATCGCCGCGACGGCCTGGGCCAGTTATTCTCCCGCGCCGACGCTCAGCTTGTCGCTTCGCGCCGACGCGAAAAGCCGGGGCGATATCGAGGGCCGGGACACGCGCATCGCCGCGCCGGTCCAGACCGCCGACCCCGCCAATTATGGCGGCGAACGCATTGATATATTTGCAGGCGTGAACTGGGCGGCGCAGACAGGCGCCTTGCGCGGCCATCGCTTCGCTTTCGAGGTCGGCGCGCCCGTGCATCAGGACCTGAACGGGCCGCAAATGGAAACCGACGTGATCGTCACGGCCGGTTGGCAATATAGCTGGGGGTCATAATGATGATGAGAACTTCAATCCTTGCCGCTGCCGCGCTTCTGGCCGCCTGTTCCGGCGGCGGCGAATCCGCTGCGCCGGACATTTCTGTTTCAGACGCGTTGATCCGCACCCCGCCGCAGGGGCGCGACATCACGGCGGGCTATGCGACAATGACCAATGCAGGCGGCGCGGACCGTCTGATCGGCGCGTCGGCCGAAGCCGCCGACCGCATCGAACTGCATCAGAATACGATGGAGGAGGGCGTGATGCGGATGCGGCGCGTGGAGGCCGTGGAGATCCCGGCCGGCGGCGAGGCGCGGCTGGAACAGGGCGGCAATCACTTGATGATTTTCGGTCTCGAGGCGGTCGAGGCCGGCGACACGGTGTCCGTGACGCTGGATTTCGAGACGGCCGAGGATGAAACGGTCGAATTCACGGTGGGCCAGCCATAGTTGAAACCGGCGGGCATTCGGGGCTTGCCGCGGCGGGGCGTTTCGCGCTCTAAAGCGGGGCATGACCATTCACCTGCACAGGGGCGACCTGCCCGCCGGACATGGCCTGGATAAGGCCAGCGCGATCGCCGTCGATTCCGAGACGATGGGCCTGAACGTGCAGCGCGATCCGCTATGCGTGGTTCAGCTCTCCGCAGGCGACGGCGAGGCGCACCTGGTCCAGCTGGACCGGGAAACCTATGACTGCCCGAACCTCAAGGCCCTGCTGGCCGATGAGGGCATCGAGAAAATTCTGCATTTCGCGCGTTTTGACGTTGCGGTGATCCGTCACCGGCTGGGCGTCGACCTGAATCCGGTTTTCTGCACCAAGATGGCGTCCAAGCTGGCGCGGACCTATACGGACCGGCACGGCCTGAAAGACGTGTCGCGAGAGCTGTTGGGCATCGAGATCAGCAAGCAGCAGCAAAGTTCCGACTGGGGCGCGGCGGAGCTGACGCCCGAACAGCAGCAATACGCGGCCAGCGACGTGCTGCATCTTCATCAGCTGCGCGACCGCCTGACCGTGATGCTGGAGCGCGAAGGCCGGATGGAGCTGGCGCGGGGCGTATTCGCCGCTTTGGGCGTGCGCGCGGCGCTGGATCTGGCGGGCTGGGGCGACAGCGATGTGTTTTCTCATAGCGGATAGTCGTGCAAACGCCGCATTCGCGAATATATTGAGGCTGATGCATATTCCCCGGAAGAACAGGATTTAAGGACGGATGAGCGACGCCATGCATGGCAGCCATCTGGGCGAACAGCCCCGCCGCGCCACGTCGCTGGCCGCGGCGCGCCGGCGCTCAGCCTTTGTCCATAAGATCCGCTGGGCGCTGTGGGCGGCCGCCGCGGCGCTCGGCGTTGTGATTCTGGCGGTCATCCTGATGAGCGGGGGCACGCCCGCGCCGGAGATCGAATTCCGCGCCGATGACGGCGCGGTGCGCATGGAAAATCCGCGCTTTACCGGGCGCGACGCCGTCGGCAACGCGGTGATCGTAACCGCGCAGCAGGCTCTGCGCCGGCCTGAGGATTCGCCCGATATCACCGAACTGGAATTGCCGCGCCTGCTGATCGACCCGGATAACGAGAATCCGGACACGGACCCGACGAACGCCGCCGCGGCGCGCGGAAACTATGATTCCAGGAACAAGATGCTGGAATTGATTGCGGACGTGGACCTGACGACCCGTTCGGGCTACGCGTTCACGACCAGCCGCGCCACGGTGAATCTGACCACCAAGGACGCGGAAGGCGACCAGCCTGTCGAGGCCCGCGGCCCGATGGGAACGGTCCAGGCCAAACGCTGGCGGTTTGAAGAAGACGGCCGCGTGCTGCATTTTGAAGGCGACGTGAAAACGGTGCTGGAACAGGACAAGGAGCGCCCGGCGCGCGCCGAACAGACGGAGACGCAAGAATGAAGGGTTTCATCCTGGCCTTGGCCTTGGCGGCTGCCGCCGCCACGCCCGCCGCCGCCCAGATCGGCAAGGCCGAAGGCCCGATCCTGATCGACTCGGACCGTTCCGAGCTTCGCAATGACGAAGGCCGGGCCATCTTCGAAGGCAATGTCGAAGCGACGCAGGGACAGGCGCGTCTGTTGTCCAACCGCCTGGAAGTCGAGTTCGAGAAGGCCGGCCAGACCGGCGGCCCCGGCTCCATGGGCGCGATGGAAACCGTGATCGCCACCGGCGATGTTTTCTATATTACGCCGGAGGAGACCGCGCGCGGCCAGCGCGCGGTTTACGACATTACGACCGAGACGCTGGTCATGACCGGCGACGTGGTGGTCAAGCAGGGTTGCGACGTCTCCACCGGCGACAAGCTGACGGTTGATCTGGTGACAGGCAATTCGACCATGGACGGCAAGCAAAGCACGGGCGGCAATGACCGCGTGCGCGTGGTTCTCTATCCGGACGGAGAGGCGGAGCAGCGTGACAACTGCGAGTGATCTGGAGCGATCTGACGAAGCCGAAGAGATCCGGCCCGAGGATCTTCCCTCGGACGGGCTGCAGATTCGTGAGCTGAAGAAGTCCTATGGCCGCCGCATGGTGGTGAAGGGCGTCGATCTCAGCCTCAAGCGCGGCGAAGTCGTGGGACTGCTGGGTCCGAACGGGGCCGGCAAGACGACCTGCTTTTACATGATCACCGGCCTGGTCTCCGCCGATAGCGGCGCGATCTGCATGGATGGCGAGGATATCATCTCCCTGCCCATGTATCAGCGCGCGCGTCTGGGCATCGGCTATCTGCCGCAGGAAGCCTCGATCTTCCGGGGCCTGTCGGTGCAGGACAATATTCTGGGCGTGGTCGAACTGGTCGAGCGCGACAAGACGGTGCAGAGGGAGATCGTGGATTCCCTGTTGTCAGAACTGCACATCGAACATTTGCGCGATGCGTCCGCGATGGCGCTGTCGGGCGGCGAACGGCGCCGGGTGGAGATTGCCCGGGCGCTGGCCACGCGCCCCAGCTTCATCCTTCTGGACGAGCCGTTCGCGGGCATCGACCCGCTGGCCATCGCCGATATCCGGGAACTGATCATGTTCCTGCGCAATCGCGGCATCGGCATTCTGATCACCGATCACAATGTCCGCGAAACGCTGGAAATTACGGACCGCGCCTCGATCATCTATGACGGCGAAGTGCTGTTCGAAGGCTCGCCCACCGAGGTGCGCGCGAACCCTGAAGTCAAACGATTGTACCTCGGCGACAGCTTTCATTAAGGGCTTTCGCATAGGTTTGGTTCAGTTTGATTAGAAAACCGACTGAACCGCTAACGAATTATGGCGATCTCGCAACGACTTGAGATCAGACAGGGCCAGTCCCTGGTCATGACGCCGCAACTGCAGCAGGCGATCAAACTGCTGCAGCTGTCGAATATCGAGCTTGCGGAATTCGTCGAGACCGAACTGGAAAAGAATCCCCTTCTGGAGCGCGATGACCGCGAGGAGCGGTCTGAAGAACCCGAAGTGGCCGGTCAACGCGAAGAGAGCGACCGCATTCAGGAAGTCGAGATCAGCGACGACCGCGTCAGCGCCGCCGCCGAATCCTCTCTGGACGCCGATTCCGACAGTCTTCATCCCGATGAGAGCGTGGCCGACAAGCACAGCGTCGGCGGCGACACGGACTGGTCGCGTGCGGGCTCCGGCAAGGGCGGGTTTGACGATTCCGGCATGGAAGACGCAGCCGGCGCCACGCCGGTCACGCTGAAAGATCACCTGCTGTCCCAGCTTTCCATGGCGGTTACTGACGCCAAGACCCGTCTGATCGGGTCATGGCTGGCCGAAATGGTGGAAGAAGACGGCTATCTGCGTCTGGAAATGGACGCCGCGGCTGAGCAGCTGGGCGTGTCCGAGGACCGCATAGAGGGCGTGATACGGCTGATGCAGGGCTTCGAGCCGACCGGGGTGATGGCCCGTTCGCTGCAGGAATGCCTGGCGCTGCAGCTCAAGGACCGCAACCGTTTTGACCCGGCCATGGAGGCGCTGATTGAGAATCTGCCGCTTCTGGCGCGCCATGATTATGACGGGCTGCGCGAGGCCTGCGGGGTCGATTCCGAAGACATGAACGAGATGATTGCCGAGTTGCGGGCGCTGACGCCCAAGCCCGGCCACGCTTTTGGCGCGGAAGGCGCGGCGGCGATCGAACCGGACGTGATGATCCGCGAAAAGGCCGGCGGCGGCTGGGCGGTAGAGCTGAACAGCGACACCCTGCCCCGCGTCCTGGTCAATTCACGCTATTACGCGGAGATTTCCGGCGCCCAGATGAAGGACGAGGACAAGGCCTTCATCAGCGAGTGCCACGCCAATGCCTCCTGGCTGGTCAAAAGCCTGGACCAGCGCGCGCGCACAATATTGAAGGTCGCCTCCGAGATTGTTCGCCAGCAGGACGCCTTTTTCGTGCACGGTGTGGAGCATCTGCGGCCGCTGAACCTGAAGACCGTCGCCGACGCGATCGAGATGCACGAATCCACCGTCAGCCGGGTTACCTCGAACAAATACGCGCATACGCCGCGCGGTCTGTTCGAGCTGAAATATTTCTTCACCTCCTCCATTCCCGCCTCCGATGGCGGCGAGGGCCACTCGGCCGAAGCGGTGCGTCACCGCATCAAGGCGATGATCGACGCGGAAACTCCTGATGCGGTGCTTTCCGACGACCGCATCGTCGAAATGCTCGGCGAACAGGACATCAAGATTGCCCGCCGGACGGTTGCGAAATACCGTGAGGCGATGCGCATCCCTTCATCGGTGCAGCGTCGCAGGCTATTGAAGCGCACCGCCTGACTCTCGGTAATTGACTCGGGGGCGCGCGCGTCTAGGGTCCGGCCCGATTTTTACCGCGGGCCCCGCCGCGCGCTTTCGACAGACGCGAAAGGCAGTCCTGACAACTATGCAAACACAATTCGTCGCCAAAGGCGTTGATCTCTCCGACGCTCTCAGAGAGCGCGTTTCCGACCGCATCAATGAAAGCGTTGAGAAATATTTCAACCGCCCGGCGGAAGCGCTGGTCACGATCACCAAGAATGGCGGACAGTTCCGCGTTAAGGCGTCATTGCACCTGCCTTCCGGCGTGATGTTCCAGACCAGCGGCGAAGGCGGCGACGCCTATGCCGCCTGCGACGACTCGATGGGGCGCATGGACAAGCGTCTGCGGCGCTACAAACGCCGCCTCAAGGATCACGGCCCCGGCATGAAAGCCGAACCGCCGATCGAAGATGTGCCGCTGATGGTTCTGGAGGGGCGCAACGCCGCGGACGCCGCTTCCGACCAGAATGAAACCAGCGAACCGGTCATCGTGGCTGAATCGACGCGTGAGCTGCGCGTCATGCCGGTTGGCATGGCGGTGCTGGAGATGGAGCTGAGCGATGCGCCGTTCCTGCTGTTCCGCAACGCCGCGCATGACGCGGTGAACATCGTCTATCGCCGGCCGGACGGGAATATCGGCTGGCTGGACCCGCAGCGGGCCGCCGCAAAATCGTCCTGAGGACGGTCTAACAGTATTCTTTTACAGGGAGACCGTCCCCTTGCAGGGCCGGAAAACCAATGGACTTATCCGATCTGTTGAACGTCGAGGCGATCATTCCGGCCATGCGGGTGACCGGCAAGAAAGCCGCGCTGCAGAAGCTGTGCGAGCGCGCCGCCGTCGATACCGGCCTCGACGCCCGCGCGATTTTCGATGCGGTGATGGAGCGGGAAAAGCTGGGCTCCACGGGCGTTGGATATGGCGTTGCCATCCCGCATGCGCGGCTTGAGGGACTGGACAAGGTCAGCGGATGGTTCGCCCGGCTGGACAGCGCCGTCGATTATGACGCCGTCGACGATGAGCCGGTAGACATGATGTTCCTGCTGCTGGCCCCGGACGCGGCCAATGCGGAGCATCTGAAGGCGCTGGCGCGGGTTTCCCGCTTCTTCCGCCGCGAAAACCAGCGCAACCGCCTGAGAGAGGCGGATTCAGCCGCGGCGATGTATGCGCTGCTGACGGAAAGCAAAGACAGAAACGCGGCCTGACCGGAAGGCCGGGCCGCGCGTCTGCAAATTCGATTTTTTTAGAGTCCCGGTCCGTCCCTAGTGGACGCTGACCAGTTCAACGTCATTGGCCCGGGCGATTGCAATCGCGGCCTGGTGGTTCTGCGCCACGGCAAGCCGCGCGCCGCTGGCGGAATAAACCGCGTAATACACGTTCGAGACGTCAATCTCGCTGCGCGATTCGGGCAGCTCCTCCAGCAACTCCTGGCCGCCTACGGGGCGCGCATAGACAACGTCTTCCGCGCCGAATTCGGCAAAGGCCTGCGGATCCAGTTTTTCGGGCTGGGTGTGGTCGAAAGTGATCATGTTTTAGCCCTCCTCAAGAGCAGCTATATCGCCGGCAAGCTTCGCATTTCCGGCATGAACCGGGCCTGAACCTGCTTTTTTTGAACAGCCCTTCACGCGGCGCTGTTCCGGCGCGTTTGGTTGAGTCTTTATTTGGGGAGGGGCGCCGGGCCGATCAAGCGGCGGGGCGCATTATCAGCGCATTGACGGGGGAGTGATGGTGGAGCCAGGCGGAATCGAACCGCCGACCTCTTGAATGCCATTCAAGCGCTCTCCCAACTGAGCTATGGCCCCGAACCGTCAAAGTCATGCAACGCTCAAAAAAACCGCGCCATTGGGAAGGGCGCTTGAGCGGTCGCGGAAGCTATGCGCGAACGTTTCCGCGATCAAGAGGAAAGGGCGCCGAAACGCCCATCACTCTCAGTTCTTGTCTTCGTCCTCGTCTTCCTCGTCGCCGTCGAGGTCGGCATCAAGGTCCACATCCTCGTCGTCATCGTCCAGATCGATGTCCAGATCGTCGTCATCATCGTCCAGATCGTCGTCGTCGAGATCGTCATCGTCGTCATATTTGGAATCGACGTCGATATCGCCGTCATCATCCTCGTCATCGGCGACAACGATCTTCTCGCCTTCCTCGTCGATCTCCGGCGTATCGTCTTCCTCGTCGCCGTAACCGTCGTCTTCTTCTTCGTCGTCTTCGTCATCGTCCTTGTCGTCGGACGCGTCGTCATCATCCTCGTCATCGTCGTCCGCCGACGACTTCTTGGGCGATTTCGGCTTTTCCTCGTCCGCCGGCTTCGGCTTTTTCAGAGTCTCGTCCAGTTCCGCGGGGTCGAAATTCGTTCCGCATTTCGGACAGACAGCCGGATTGCGGCCCAAATCATAGAATTTGGCCTCGCATTCGGGGCAGACGCGCTTTTCTCCAAGGTCGGCACGAGCCATGCGTTCGGTTCCTCATGTGCAATGGTCCTGACGAAGGGCGGGTCGCTTGCCACGAAGTTTCGCCCCTGTCAAAAGCTTGATTCGATCTGATTGCAGCATCGTTAATTTCGATCAACCCGCCCGGGACATTTGATCTGTGACAAACCACACGCCGTCCCCCCTCTCCGCGCCCCCTTCCGGGGCGTTGCGGGGCGTGTTCTCGCCGCCGGGCGACAAGTCGGTTTCCCACCGCGCCGTGATGTTCGCCGCCATGGCTTCGGGCCGTTCCGATCTCACGGGTCTGCTGGAAGGCGAGGACGTTCTCGCCACGTTGAAGGCGGTGCAGGCCATGGGGGCGGAGACCGAACGAACAGGCGACGGCGCCTGGCGCGTGACCGGCGCGCCGCCCTGGCGCGGCCCGGCGCAGGATATTGATCTGGGCAATTCAGGCACCTCCGCCCGTTTGCTGGCCGGGGCCATCGCGGGCATGGGGGTGCAGGCGCGCCTGACGGGCGATGACTCCCTGCGCGCCCGCCCCATGGAGCGCGTGGCGGCGCCGTTGCGCCTGATGGGCGCGGCGCTGGAAACCACGGACGGGCGTCTGCCCATGACGATCCGGGGCGCGCGCCTGCGGGGCGTCGATTATGAAACCCCGGTCGCCAGCGCCCAGATCAAGAGCGCGGTCCTGCTGGCCGGTCTGGGGGCGGAGGGCGTGACGCGCGTGACCGAGCCCGCCCCGTCCCGCGACCACACCGAACGAATGCTGCCCGCTTTTGGCGGCGAAGTGCGGGTGAGCGGGCTGACCGCAGAAGTGACGGGCGGCCAGAGGCTCAGTCCGGCGAATTACGCCGCCCCCGCTGACCCGTCCTCCGCCGCCTTTGCGCTGGCCGCCGCGCTGATCACGCCCGGATCGCGCGTTACGGCGCGCGGGGTGTTGCTGAACCCGCGCCGCGCCGGGCTGTTCGAGGCCTGGAAAAGGATGGGCGCCGATCTGACCATTGAGGTCACGAAAAATGACGGCGAGCCGGTGGGCGACCTGATCGCGGCTTGTTCGGATCTGGCCCCGATCCATGTGAGGGAAGACGAAATTCCCGCCATGATCGATGAAATCCCCATCCTGGCCGTCACCGCCGCCTTTGCGGAAGGCGAAAGCCGGTTCGAGGGGCTGGCCGAGCTGCGCGTGAAGGAAAGCGACCGCCTGACCGCCGTGTCGGACCTTCTGCGCGCCGCAGGGGTGGAGACAGAGACGGGCGAGGACTGGCTGACGGTCGCCGGACGCGGAACGGGCGGGGTGACCGGCGGCGGCGCGGCCGCCGCGCGCGGCGATCACCGCATCGCCATGAGCACGCTGATACTGGGTCTGGCCAGCCGCAAAGGCATGGCGATAGACGACGCCTCCATGATCGCCACCTCCTATCCCGCCTTCCAGGCCGACCTCGCCGCCTTGGGCGCGGCGCTGGAAACGCCATGATTATCGCCATCGACGGTCCGACCGCTTCCGGCAAGGGAACTGTGGCGCGCCGGCTGGCGGCGCATTATGGCCTGCCGTGCCTGGACACCGGGCTTCTCTATCGCGGCGTCGCCGCGCGTCTGATCCGCGAGGGCGACGCCCCCGGTGACGAAGACGCGGCGGAGCGTGCGGCGCGAAGCCTGAAACTGAAGGGAATGGATGAAAGCGAATTGCGCTCGGCGCGGGCCGGCGCGGCGGCGTCCGTCGTGGCGGCCATGCCGCGCGTGCGCGCGGCCCTGAAAGACTTGCAGCGCGATTTTGCGGCGCAGGAAGGCGGGGCCGTGCTGGACGGGCGAGATATCGGCACGGTGATCTGCCCGGACGCGGATGTGAAGATCTGGGTCGACGCCGATCCGGCCGAACGCGCCCGGCGGCGGCATGCCGAGCTGGAAGGGCGCGGCGAGGATATTTCCTATGAGGAAGTCCTCGCCCAGTTGCGTGAGCGCGACGAACGGGACTCGGGCCGTCCGGACGCGCCGATGAAGCGCGCCAGCGATGCGCACTTGCTGGATACGAGCAAGATGAGTATAGACGCGGCGTTCGAGGAAGCCCGCCGCATCGTCGATCAGGTCATGGCCCAGCGCCGCGCCTGAAATCCCAACGACGGACCGCGGGCTCACGGGAGGACGAAACCGGGGCGTTGAAAGCGCGCCAGTATCGCCGACGCGGACAAGCAAAAAAGCGGGACAAGCGCGAGGCGGGGGATGCTGTGCCTCTTCCTGCGCGCGTCATCGAAGACCGCCGGAGACAACCGGCCGGCCAGGATATGAAGATTTGAACCCTTAGGAGCGCATGAAGACACATGGCTGACACTGAAACCATGAACCCCAGCCGCGATGATTTCGCGGAAATGCTGCAGGCGAGCTTTGCCGGACGCGATGTCGAGGAAGGCGCGGTCATCATCGGCAAGGTCACTGCGATCGAAAACGAATTTGTCATCGTCGATGTCGGTCTGAAGACCGAAGGGCGCATCCCGATGCGGGAATTTGCGACCGACGAGGAAAAGCCGGCCGTTGGCGGCGAAGTCAAAGTCTATCTGGAGCGTATCGAGAACGCGCTGGGCGACGCCATGCTGTCCCGTGAGAAGGCCCGCCGCGAGGCCGCCTGGGACCGTCTGGAAGAATCCTTCGAGAAGGAAGAGCCGGTCAACGGCGCGATCGTTGGCCGCGTCAAAGGCGGTTTCACGGTCGATCTGGGCGGCGCCTCGGCGTTCCTGCCCGGTTCGCAGGTCGATATCCGCCCGGTGCGCGACGTCGCCCCGCTGATGAACCGCGAGCAGCCGTTCCAGCTTCTGAAGATGGACCGTCCGCGCGGCAATATCGTGGTCTCGCGCCGCGCCGTGCTGGAAGAATCCCGCGCCGAACAGCGCGCCGAGCTTGTCGGCCAGCTGCAGGAAGGCGAAGTCCGCGAGGGCGTGGTCAAGAACATCACCGATTACGGCGCGTTCGTTGATCTGGGCGGCATTGACGGCCTGCTGCACGTCACCGACATGTCCTGGAGCCGGGTCAATCACCCGAGCCAGGTCGTTTCCGTGGGCGAGACGGTCAAGGTCCAGATCATCAAGATCAATTCCGACACCCAGCGCATCAGCCTCGGCATGAAGCAGCTGCAGGCCGATCCGTGGGAAGGCGTCGAAGCCAAGTATCCGGTCAACGCCACCTTCATGGGCCGCGTGACCAACATCACCGACTACGGCGCCTTCGTGGAGCTGGAGCCGGGCGTCGAGGGCCTGGTCCATGTTTCCGAGATGAGCTGGACCAAGAAGAATATCGACCCGGGCAAGATCGTCTCCACCTCCCAGGAAGTGGAAATCATGATCCTGGACGTCGATCCGGAGAAGCGCCGCATCAGCCTCGGCATCAAGCAGACCGGCGGAAATCCGTGGGAAGCGTTTGCCGCCAAGCATCCGGTCGGCACCGAGATCGAAGGCGAAGTCCGCTCCATCACCGAGTTCGGCCTGTTCATCGGTCTGGACGAGGAAATCGACGGCATGGCGCACCTGTCCGACCTCAGCTGGGACAAGCCGGGCGAGGAAGCGCTCAAGGAATATTCCAAGGGCGACATGGTCAAAGCCAAGGTCCTGGATATCGACTCCGAGAAGGAGCGCATCTCGCTGGGCGTCAAGCAACTGGCCGCCGATCCGATGAGCGAAGCCGGCTATGGCCGCGGCGACACGGTCACCGTCACGGTGTCGGAGATCACGTCCGGCGGCATCGAGGTGACCTTCGGTCCGGAAAACTCCCTGAAGTCCTTCATCCGCAAGTCCGACCTTGCGCGCGACCGCAGCGACCAGCGCCCCGAGCGTTTCGCCGTGGGCGACAAGATGGACGCCAAGGTGACCAATATCGACAAGGCCACGCGCCGCATGTCCATGTCGATCAAGGCGCTGGAAATCGCCGAGGAAAACGAAGCCGTGCAACAGTATGGCTCCTCCGACTCCGGCGCTTCGCTGGGCGATATCCTGGGCACGGCGCTGCGCGAGCAGCAGGCCAAGTCGAAAGTCGAATCTGACCGCGACACGCCGCCGAAATCCCAGGAAGCCGACGCCAAGGTCGAGAAAAAGGTCGAAGAGAAGAAGGCCGACGGCGATGCGCCTGACTTCGACTCCATGACCAAGGCTCAACTGGTCGAGTATGCCGAGGAAAACGGCATCGAGATCACCAAGAGCGCCAAGGTTGCGGAAGTTCGCGACCAGGTGAAAGCGGGCGGCAAGTAAGCCCGATTTCGCAAAGCAATTGACTCGGGAGCGCAAACATCGATGTTAGGAACGACATCGGCGGGCGCGCTCCCGGGCGCTTTACCGCTTTTTCGATCAACCCCGGAGCTGGGTCCGCATGATCAAATCCGAGCTTGTCGAGCAACTCGCCGAGAAACATCCGCATCTGCCGCAACGCGATGTGGAGCGGGCGGCCAATGTCATTCTGGATACGATCGCCAGCGCCCTTGAAGAGGGCGGACGGGTTGAGCTTCGCGGTTTCGGCGCCTTTTCCGTGCGTCACCGCCCGGCCCGCGTGGGCCGCAATCCCCGCACCGGCGAATCCGTGCCGGTGAAGGAAAAACACGTTCCGTTCTTCAAGACCGGCAAGGAGCTGCGCGAGCGCGTCAACGCCTCCCGCGAAGCCTAACCGCCCGGCCTTTTCCCCGGCGTCCGAACCCTAATCCACCCAGAGGCCGCGGCTTCTGTGCCAGTCCTCGATGGATTCGTCCGGGTAAATTTCAAAACACTGATCGTTGTCGCCGAGCTGCGGCGTCACCCAGCTCGCCTTGTATTTCAGCATCAAGTGAACGCTCTCCGGCGGAACCGGCAGGTCCGTGTCCATGGCGGAGGCGAAGGGGTGAACCAGGTCCGGCCAGTTGGGATCGCTCAGCCATAGCGCGCTGGCGCATTTCGAACAGAAATGCCGCCGGCCCGAACTGGTCTTGCACGCGCCGTCCCGCTCGATCTCCGCGCGATAGATGGAGATCGCATCCTCGCCGGTGATCTCCAGCGTGCCGGCCAGTCCCATGATATTGATGGCATAGCCGCCCCCGCCCGCCGTCTTGCGGCAGATCCGGCAATAACAGCGCTGATAGGGGTGCGGCGTATGGCTATCGAGGCGGAATTCCACCGCCCCGCACCGGCATCCGCCCTTAAGATTCATCGGCATTGGATGGCTCCGTCCTGACTGCGTGATCCGGTGAGGAATGGGAGGGCGGCGCGGCGGGTTCCCCTATTTCTGCTTTCCCCCGGCCCGGCGGGGGCTAAACTCATCTTCCGCAATCAAGAAACGGAGGGTCCGACACAGATGTTCAATGAGTTCAAGGAATTCGCGATGCGCGGCAATGTGGTCGACCTGGCGGTCGGCTTCATTCTTGGCGGCGCGTTCTCGACCATCGTCAAATCGCTGGTGAACGATGTCATCATGCCGCCGCTGGGTCTGCTGCTGGGCGGCGTGGACTTCACCAATCTCTTCGTGCCGCTGGACGGCGCCCAATACGAATCCCTGGCGGCGGCGCAGGAAGCGGGCGCGGCGACGATCAATTACGGCCTGTTTATCAATAACGTCATCGCGTTCGTCATTCTGGCGCTGGCCCTGTTCTTCCTGATCAAGGGCATGAATTCCATGCAGCGCAAGAAGGACGACACCGTGCCGGAAGAGCCCCCCGCGAAGCCGCGCCAGGAGGAGCTTCTGGAGGAAATCCGCGACGCCCTGAAGGCGCGCGGCTAATACCGCCCCTTTCCACCCGGGCCGTGCGGCCTTAAGTCAGCGCCCATGGCCCGGGTGAAGATATGCGGTTTGACGCGAGAGGAAGACGTGCGCGGCGCGGCGCGCGCCGGCGCGGAATTTTGCGGCTTCCTGCTGGCGGAAAGCCCGCGGCGCGTCAGCCTGGAGCGCGGCGCGGAACTGGCCCGGCAGGCGCGTGACGAGGGGTTGAAAACCGTCGCCGTGCTGGTCAATCCGAACGACGCTGCCCTGACCGCCATCGCGGCAGCGGACGCTTTCGACGCCATCCAGCTGCACGGCGATGAACCGCCCTCCCGCGCGCTACAGGCGGGCCGCCTGACCGGAACGGCCGTGATCAAGGTTCTCACCGGCGGCTCCGCGGCGGCCGAAGCCTATGCCAGCGTTGACGGCTTCCTGTTCGATGCCCCGGTGAAGCCGGGCGAGCGCCGCGGCGGGCATGGCCGCGCCTTTGACTGGGACGCGCTGGACACAAGCGGCGTCGACAAACCGTGGTTCCTCGCGGGCGGACTGAATCCCGACAATGTGGCCGAGGCGATTTCCCGCACCGGCGCCCCGGCGGTGGATGTTTCCAGCGGGGTTGAGGACGCGCCGGGCGTGAAAAACGCCGATCTGATGCGCTGGTTCGTGGATGCGGCCCGGCAGGAAAGCTAGATAGCCTCATTATGACCACGCCCAACACCTATTCCGCATGGCCGGACGCGCGCGGCCGCTTTGGCGAATATGGCGGCCGTTTCGTCGCCGAAACGCTGATGCCGCTGACGCTGGAGCTTGAGCGCGCCTATGAGGCCGCCAAGGAAGATCCCGCGTTCCGCGAGGAATTTGACGCGCTTCTGCGCGACTTCGTGGGCCGCCCCTCGCCGCTTTATTTTGCCGAGCGGCTGACCGAAAAGTTCGGCGGCGCGCAGCTCTGGTTCAAGCGCGACGAGCTGAACCATACCGGCGCGCACAAGATCAATAATTGCCTCGGCCAGGTGCTGCTGGCCCGGCGCATGGGCAAAAAACGCATCATCGCGGAAACCGGCGCGGGTCAGCACGGCGTGGCGACGGCCACCGTGGCGGCGCGCTTCGGCCTGCCCTGCATCGTCTATATGGGCAAGACCGATATCGAGCGTCAGAAACCCAATGTCTTCCGCATGAAGCTGCTGGGCGCTGAGGTCCGGGCCGTGGAATCGGGCACCGCGACGCTGAAAGACGCCATGAACGAGGCGCTGCGCGACTGGGTCACCAATGTGGACGACACATTCTACGTGATCGGCACGGTCGCCGGACCGCACCCTTATCCGGCCATGGTGCGCGACTTCCAGTCGGTCATCGGCAAGGAGGCCCGCGCCCAGATGCAGGACCGGCTGGGCCGCCTGCCCGATGCGTGCGTCGCCTGTATCGGCGGCGGCTCCAACGCCATGGGCCTGTTCCACCCCTTCCTCGAAGACGAGGACGTGCGCCTGATTGGCGTCGAGGCGGCGGGCGAGGGCGTGGACACCAACCGCCACGCAGCTTCCCTCAATGGCGGCAAGCCCGGCATCCTGCACGGCAACCGCACCTATCTGCTGATGGACGATGACGGCCAGATCGCCGACGCGCATTCCATTTCCGCCGGACTCGACTATCCGGGCATCGGGCCGGAGCACGCCTTCCTGAAGGATGCGGGCCGCGCCGAATATGTCTCCGCCACCGACCAGGAGGCGCTGGAGATGTTCCAGCTCTGCGCCCGTCAGGAAGGCATCATCCCGGCGCTGGAGCCCGCCCACGCGCTGGCCCGCGCCCGTGATCTTTGCAAGGAACTGGGCCCGGACGGCGTCGTGCTGATGAATATGTGCGGCCGCGGCGACAAGGACGTCTTCTCCGTCGCCGATGCGTTGGGGGTGGAGCTTTGAACCGCCTCCAGACACGTTTCGCCGCCCTCGCCAAAGAGGGCCGGGCCGGGTTCATCCCGTACGTCATGGCCGGCGATCCCGACCTGAAGACCACAGCCGCCCTCCTGGAAAAGCTTCCCGGCGCGGGCGCGGACGTCATTGAGCTGGGTTTTCCCTTCACCGATCCGATGGCGGACGGCCCGACCATCCAGTCCGCCGCCGAACGGTCGCTGCAAAACGGCACGAAGCTGGATGACGTTCTGGGCCTTGTCCGCGATTTCCGGAAAGCCGATGCGGATACGCCGGTCATCCTGATGGGATACGCCAACCCGCCCTATATCCGCGGATTCGAGAAGTTTGCCGCCGATATGGCGGCGGCGGGCGCGGACGGCGTCATCCTGGTCGATCTGCCGCCGGAAGAGGACGAGGAACTGCGCGCGGCCTTCGACCGCCATGACCTCTCCCTGATCCGGCTGGCGACGCCCACGACCGACGATGCGCGGCTCCCCAGGGTCGTCGAGGGCACCAAGGGGTTTGTCTATTATGTCTCGGTTGCCGGCGTGACCGGCGCGGGACGCGGCGAGCGCGGCGCGATTGAAACCGCGGTGTCGCGCCTGAAAGAGGCCAGCGGCCTTCCCGTGGCGGTCGGGTTTGGCGTGAAGACGCCGGAAACCGCGGCGGAAATCGCCCGCAGCGCCGACGCGGTGGTCGTCGGGTCGGCCATCGTGGAGCGGCTGGCCAAAGACGGACCGGAGGCAGCGCTGGACTTGACCCGACGCCTCTCGCAGGCTGTAGCCTCCGCCCGGGAAACAGAGCAAAGCTGAAACGATATGAACTGGCTGGACAAACTCACCCCGCCCGGCGTGAAGAAAATCTTCTCCAAGCGCGACACGCCGGAGAATCTCTGGGTGAAAGATCCCAAATCGGGCGAGATGGTCTTTCACAAGGACCTGGAAAATTCGCTCCATGTCACCCCGTCCGGCCATCACATGCGGATCGGCCCGGTAAGCCGCTTCGCCTATACGTTCGATCACGGGCGCTTTGAAGAGATCGAGATCCCGGCCGTTCCCAAGGATCCCCTGCGCTTCCGCGACGACAAGAAATATACCGACCGTATCAAGGACGCCCGCAACAAGACCGGCCGCGAGGATGCAATCGGCATCGCCGTGGGCAAGATCGGCGGGATCAAGTCCGTGGCCGTGGTTCAGGACTTCTCCTTCATGGGCGGCTCCATGGGCATGGCCGTGGGCGAGGCCTTCATCAAGGCCGCCGAGGAAGCGGTGGAGCGGGAGGCCCCGCTGATCTGCTTTGCCGCCGCGGGCGGGGCGCGGATGCAGGAAGGCGCGCTCAGCCTGATGCAGATGCCGCGCACCACCCTGGCCATCCAGATGCTGAAAGAGGCGGGCCTGCCCTATGTCGTGGTTCTGACAGACCCGACGACAGGCGGGGTCACGGCGTCCTACGCCATGCTGGGCGACGTGCATTTCGCCGAGCCGGGCGCCCTGATCGGCTTCGCCGGCCCCCGCGTCATCGAGCAGACGATCCGCGAAAAACTGCCCGAGGGCTTCCAGCGCGCCGAATATCTGCACGAAAAGGGCATGGTGGACGCAGTGGTGGACCGGCGCGAACTGGCCGAGAAGCTGGCCGATGTCCTGTCTGTCCTGATGAAGACCAAGCCGCCCTCGCGCCGCAAGCGCCTGCCGGCGCCGGAGCCCGTCAATTCCTGAGGCCGGGGCGCTGGATGCGGCGCTGGAGCGCCTGACGCGCCTTCACCCGAAAAAGATCGATCTTTCGCTGGACCGGATAGAGCGCCTGCTGGCGGCGCTGGATCATCCGCAACGGCGCCTGCCGCCTGTCGTCCATGTCGCGGGGACCAATGGCAAGGGGTCGACCCTAGCCTTCCTGAAAGCGATGATCGAGGCGTCGGGCCGGAGCGCACACGTCTACAGCTCTCCTCATCTGGTGCGCTTCAATGAACGCATTGCGCTGAACGGCGCCTCCGTCGATGACGCCCGGCTGGCGGACGCGCTGGACCGCGTCGAGAAAGCCAATGACGGCCGCGCCATCACTTTTTTCGAGGTGACCACGGCGGCCGCCTTCCTGCTGTTCTCAGAGACGCCGGCCGATTACCTGCTTCTGGAGACCGGGCTGGGCGGCAAATATGACGCCACCAATGTGGTGGACCGCCCGGCCGCCACGGCGATCACGCCGATTTCACTGGATCACCGGGAATTCCTGGGCAGCGATCTGGCCGATATCGCCCGCGAGAAAGCCGGTATTTTCAAATCCGGCGTCCCGGCCTTTTCCGCGGGCCAGACCGAAACCGTGCGCGGCGCCCTGGCCCGCGCGGCGGAGGCGGTTGAAGCGCCGTTCCGCCAGTCCGGCGTGGACTTCATGGCGCATGTCGAGCGCGGCGGCATGGTCTATCAGGACGGCGAACGCGTGCTGGACCTGCCGCAGCCGGGATTGCTGGGTTCGCATCAGGTTCAGAATGCGGGTCTGGCGGTCGCCCTCGCGCTGCATCTGGGCCTCGGGGCGGAGGCTATCTCCGCCGGTGTGGCCGGCGCGCGCTGGCCCGCCCGCATGCAGCGCCTGACACAGGGCCGGTTCGCCGAACGCGCCCGCGCCGGCAATGCGGAACTGTGGCTGGACGCGGCGCATAATCCGGGCGGCGCGGCGAGCCTTGCCGCCGTTCTGGCAGACCTGGAGACGCGCAGTCCGTCGGACCTGATCATGATCATGGGCGCCATGGCGAACAAGGATCTGGACGGCATCACCGCGCCGTTCGCCGGGCTGGCCACCGAACTGATCGCGGTGCCGCTGAAAGACGAGGCCGCCAGCGCCGATCCCGGCCTGATCGCCATGGCCGCGGCGGAGGCCGGAATCAGCGCCTCCATCGCGCCTTCGCTCGACGCCGCGCTTTCCGAGGCGCTGGAGCGGCACGGCGCGGCGCGCATCGTCATCGCGGGCTCTCTCAGGCTGGCCGGCGAGGTCCTGGCCGATTATGGCGGATAAATGACCGGCTTTCGCTTGAGGCCGCGCCGGGCCTCGGGCTAGATTGCCTGCAACAATTCGCAACACGCTGAAAAACAATCATGCAAGCACTGCAATCCGTGCTCACCCAGATCGATGGCTGGGTGTGGAGCCCCGTTCTTGTGGCGCTCCTGTTCGGCACCGGTCTCTATCTGACTATCGGCCTGAAATTCATGACCATTTACCGCCTTCCGGCGGCTTTGGGCATGATGTTCAAGAAATCCAAGCCCGAAGATGAAGGCGATGGGGAAATCTCCCCGCTCGCCGCTCTCTTCACCGCGCTTTCCGCCACGATCGGCACTGGCAATATCGCCGGCGTCGCCACCGCCATCACGCTGGGCGGTCCGGGGGCGGTCTTCTGGATGTGGATGACGGCGCTTGTCGGCTCGGCCACGAAATATTCCGAAGCCGTGCTGGCCGTCACCTACCGCGAGGTCGATGACCGGGGCGAACATGTCGGCGGCCCGATGTACTATATCAAGAACGGCCTCTCGAAAAAATGGCTGTGGCTGGCCTGGCTGTTCGCCATCTGCACGGCTGTGGCGGCATTCGGCACGGGCAATCTGGTGCAGGCGAACTCCGTCGCCGCGCTGGTGGAATCCAATCTGGGCGTTCCGGCGATCATCTGCGGCGGCGTCATGGCCGTTCTGGTGTTCGCGGTGATTGTGGGCGGCGTGAAGTCGATCGCCCGTGTCGCCTCGGTCCTGGTGCCCTTCATGGCCATCGCCTATGTGGTCGGCGCGGTTGCCGTGCTTCTGGTGAATGCGGGCGATGTTCCGGCCGCTTTCCTGTCGATCTTCACCGACGCCTTCTCCGGCACCGCGGCTGTCGGCGGCTTCTTCGGCGCGGCCTTCGCCGCCGCGATCCGGGAAGGCGCCAATCGCGGCTCGTTCTCGAACGAGGCGGGTCTGGGATCGGCGGCTATCGCGCACGCTTCGGCCAAGACGCGCAATCCGCACCGTCAGGGCTCGATCGCGATGCTCAGCCCGTTCATCGACACCATCGTGGTCTGCACCCTGACCGCGCTGGTGATCCTGACCGCCACGGGCAATTTCAACTACAATCCGGCGCGGGCCGCGCTGGGCCAGTGCGAGACGCAAGGTGCGCTGACCATACCCGACGGCATGAGCCGCACGGCGCTGTTCGCCGCTGCGCCCCAGACCGATGTCGAGAACCGCGCGCAGAGCGTGGCGCAGGGCGGCGACGCCGTTTATGGCGCGCTTCAGGCCTGCCAGGCGGCGGGCGTGGAAGTTCCGTCTGACGCTCTGGCGGCGGCGACGGATGCGTCCGTGGTGGCCCAGACCGATCATTCCTGGCTCTCGGGCATCGCTTCGGCGGCGGATGTGACGGCGCAAGCCTTCGGCGCGGCGCTGCCGGGGGGTGAGTGGATCGTGGTGATCGGCCTGACCGTGTTCGCCTTCACGACGATCCTGGGCTGGGCGCTTTACGGCGAACGATCGCTGGAATTCATGACAGGGACGAAGCTGATCTTCCCCTATCGCGTCTTCTGGTGCCTCGTCGTGTTTGTCGGCGCCATATGGACGAACGATTTGGCCTGGACGGTCGCCTCCATCGGCAACGGGATGATGGCCGCGCCCAACCTGATCGCGCTTCTGGCGCTTTCCGGCACGGTGTTCGCCATCGCCAAGCGCCATGGCGCGCGGCCGGGCGATGATGGCGATCACAAGCTGGGCGACCAGAACACGCCCATGCCCGCTCCGTCCGCGGGCGAAGAGGACGGCGAGAGCGGAAAGGCGTAACGCGCCTGAGGCTTCCGGCCTGAAATAACGGGTCCGCCGGGTGACTGGCGGACCCGTTTCTTTTTCAGTCATGGCAAGGGATAGCGCGTTTTCTCATTTCGCTTGCCGGGGGTGAAATTTGCGCTTCTAGTGCGTATCGGGATTTCACTTCTCAGCGATGCGCCAATGGAAAACTTCTTCGGACCCGTTCAGTTCTTCAGCGATTTTCTGTGGGGCGGAACATGGGGCGAGACGCGGGTCCTGCCGGTCGGGATCGTCACCATCGCCCTGATCGGGACGGGCGTCTTTTTCATGATTGCCATGCGGTTCCGGCCGGTGACGCGGCTGGGCCCGGCTTTTGCCCAGCTCTGGACAGGGCGCAAGGCGCTCGGCGCGGGGGAGATCACGCCCTGGCAGGCGCTCTCCACCGCGCTATCCGGGCAGGTCGGAACGGGCAATCTGGCCGGGGTGGCTACCGCCATCACGCTGGGCGGGCCGGGCGCGATATTCTGGATGTGGGTAACCGCGCTGTTCGGAATGGCGCTGGCCTTCGCCGAATCCTCGCTGGCCGTGCGCTATCGCGAACAGCACCCGGATGGCCGGGTTCATGGCGGGCCGATGTATTACATCAAGAACGCCCTGCCCAGGCCGTGGATCGTGCTGGCCTTCCTGTTCTGCATCGGAACGCTGTTCTCGGCTGTCGCCACGGGCGGGATGATCCAGGCGAACTCGGTCACGCAGTCCACGCAGGAAACCGCGCGCTCTCTGGGTGTTTCCATTCCGAACTGGGCGGCGGGGCTGGTGATCGCGGGGCTGGTCTTCGCGGTCATCATTGGCGGCATCAAGTCCATCGGGTCTGTCGCGGGCAAGCTGGTGCCGCTGATGGCCGCGGCCTATGTCATCGCGTCACTGGCGGTAATCATCCTGCACGCCTCGGAAGTGCCGCACGCCTTCGCGTTGATTTTCAGCTCCGCTTTCGGATTTCAGGAAGCGGCGGGCGGTCTGGCCGGGTACGGCGTTCTGGCGGCGATCCGCGCCGGGGTGGCGCGCGGCCTGTTCTCCAACGAGGCCGGACAGGGCTCGGCCCCCATCGCCCACGCCGCGGCGCAGACCAGCGACCCCGTTCGTCAGGGCGAGATCGCGATGCTGGGCGTTTTCATCGACACCATCGTCATCTGCACCATGACCGCGCTGGTCATCCTGACCGTGGCCGGGGATTTCCCCAGCGCCGGGGGCACGGTGGAATACGCCTGGCAGTCGGCGGACCTTCAGGCCTCCGCCATCACCACGGCGGCCTTCGCGCAGGGAATTTATGGCGGGCAATGGATCGTGCTGGCGGCGCAGTTCCTGTTTGCCTTCACCACCATGATCGGCTGGTCCTATTACGCCGAACAGGCCCTGACCTTCATCACCGGCGACTGGGCGGCGCGGCCGTTCCGCTTCCTGTGGGTCATGATGATCTTCGCCGGCACGATGATCGTGAATGTGGACGGCCTGTGGCGGCTGGGCGATGTCGCCAACGCCTCGATGCTGTTCCCCAATGTCATCGCGCTGCTGGCGCTGTCCGGCGTGGTCCTGGCCATGTCGAAAGCCGGAACGGGCCAGATCAGGGCCGGGGCGTTGAACGACCCGGCGGCGAAGGAGCCTGCCGAATAGGCAAGGAAAAAGGGCGGCTCCCTCCGGACCGCCCTTTTTCCTTCACGCCACGGCGCGCTCGTCCCCTTAGCGCTTGCCGTTCCAGTTGAGAACGCGATTGTCGGCGGGCTGGTAATAGCTCAGCTCCATGCCCTCGGCGTCCTTGAAGCCCGAGGCCGGAACCCCGTCCTTTTCCTGATAGTCCCGCCATCCGTCATCATGTTTCCGGGGATGATGCGGCTGTTCCAGAACCGGGATCTGGTCGCACTCGACCAGCCGCCACTCATAGCGCTGCGGCGAAACCAGCTGATGCTTCTCGATGGAGGCCATCTGCGCCTCGACGCGATAGCGGCTGTGCCCGGCGGTCTGCACCACTTCCTGATAATTATAGGAGGCGTATTCCGCCGGGATGGGGATTTCCTCCACGCCGCCGGGCTGCACCAGAACTTCCTTCTCGATGGTCGCGTATTGTGGCGGAACCGGGATGGAGCGCACTTCCTCGGGCTGCACCACGACCTGCCGCTCGATCGTGCGGTATTCGCCCGCTTCCTCGATCAGGCACCAGACATCGCCGGTTTCCTCGTCATAGCGATAGGGCTTGGCGCCGGGCAGGCGGCCGCGTTTCCACACCATTTGCGGTTCGCGCACCATGACGCGCTCGGTCACCGTTTCCAGACGCGCCGGCTCGACGACAAGGCGTTCATATTCCGGCTGCACCAGAACCTGCTCGGTCACGGTTTCATAGACGGGCTGGCGCACGACATAGCGGACCCCTGCCTCCTTGCGCAGATAATCGCGCGACCGCGTTTCCAGCGCCGGCTCGGTAACCTCGATGCGGTCATAGGCCTCGCGCGACAGATATTCGTCGACATAGCGGTCATATTCCGCGCGGACGAGAATGCGCTGATAGCACTGGCCCGGCTCGGCATAGGCCGGCGGGTCATTGGGAAGCGGAACGCCCTGCCCCCCGGCAAAAGCCGCGCCGGCGCACAATGACAGCGCGCCGGAACTCATCAGAACTCGCTTCATCATTCCCGGTCCTCCCCAAGGTTTGAGAATGGTTAACGATTATTAACCCGGCTTTTGGTCAGGGAGGTCAAGCGCTTGCCCGAAATGAGCGAATAAAAAAGCCCATAATTCCCCGATAACGCGAAAAATTCAGAGATTTTCGCGTTTCAGGAGATGTTCCATGGCGGCTTCCAGCGCGTCCCAGCATTTGTAGCGCCGGGCGTTATCCGCCGCGCCGCGCCAGCCGGCGGCCAGCGCAGCGCCGGTTTCCGGGTTGCGCAGAACGGGAACCAAAGGGTCCAGTGCGATGCGGATGGTGAACAGGACTCCCCCGGTTTCCGGCAGGCGCCGTATGGTCTGGCGCTCCACGCGAAGATGCAGCTGGTCCGCCGCCGCTTCCGGTCCCAGCGCCGCCGCCTGTGCCCGCAAGGGGCCGCCGTCCGGCGTATAGCGGTCTCCGCCGAACTGGACTGTCCAGTTGAAACGTTCGAACACCGCGTCCGCGGCAAGGCTGTTGAAGACATGGGCGATGGCGCCGGCCAGCCGGGGCGCGCCGTCCGGCACCGGGACGTGCAAACCGTCCAGGGCCTTCCCGATGGCGTGGCCGGCGGAAAAGAAGGTTGGCTGGCACAGGGCCAGCGCGGCGGTTCGCCATTCGCCGTCCTCGGCCGTCATCACGACGAGATCGTCGGAGACCATGCGCCGGGCGCGCGCCAGATCGGGCTCGCCGGTCTCCGGCGCTGCTTCAGCAAGCGCGGACTCCACCATTGCCCGCGCCTCCGCCTGCGCGGCAGCGGAGCCGTGGATTTCCCGGAATACCTCGCTGAATCGCTGGTCCAGCATCGCCGCGCCATGCGCGCGTCCGGCCTGAAGCTCCGGGTCAGGCCGCAGCCACTCCGCGGCCTCTATCTTCTTCAGTCCGACCTTGAATTTCGGCGGGCCGGACAGAAAGGGCCGGTATGGCGGCCTGTCTGGAAAAAAACTGGTCAATCTTGTCTTCCGCGCGTTGCCGCGCGCCGCTCCCCTGCCCTAGGTTGACCGCCAATCAGTGACTCTCTCAAGGAGCCCGCCTGCCGTGGACGCGCCGCAACCTGCCTATTCCGACACCGACATTCGCACCGACTGGACCCGCGCGGAAGCCGAGGCGCTGTACCGCCTGCCATTTTCCGATCTGGTGTTCCGCGCCGCCAGCGTGCATCGCGCCTTTCACGATCCGGGCAAAATCGAGCGCGCACAGCTTCTTTCCATCAAGACCGGGGGCTGCGCCGAGGATTGCGGCTATTGCAGCCAGTCAGCCAAGTTCGACACCGGCGTCAAAGCCTCCAAGCTGATGGACAAGGATTCGGTGATGCAGGTCGCCCGCGCGGCCAAGGCCAAGGGCGCGGACCGGTTCTGCATGGGCGCGGCGTGGCGCTCGCTCAAGGATCGCGATGTCGAGAAGATCTGCGACATCGTCACGTCAGTGAAGGCGGAGGGACTGGAAACCTGCATGACGCTGGGCATGCTGGAGGAGGGGCAGGCGGAACGCCTCGCCGACGCCGGGCTCGACTTCTACAACCACAATCTCGATACCTCCCGCGAATATTACGACAAGGTCATCACCACCCGGACCTATGACGACCGGCTGGAAACGCTCGGCCGCGCGCGCAAGGCGGGCGTGAAGCTGTGCGTCGGAGGCATTCTGGGACTGGGCGAGGATCAGGAAGACCGCGTCGGCCTGCTGCTGGAGCTATCGCGGCTGGACCCGCACCCGGAAAGCGTGCCGGTCAACCGCCTTGTGCCGGTCAAAGGCACGCCGCTGGCGGAGGCCAAAAGCGTCAAGGATCTGGATTTCATCCGCACGGTCGCGCTGGCGCGCCTGATGATGCCGAAATCCGTAGTGCGCCTCTCGGCCGGCCGGGAGACGATGTCTGAAACCATGCAGGCGCTCTGCTTCCTCGCCGGCGCCAATTCGATCTTCATGGGCGAGGCCTTGCTGACCGCGCCGAACGCGGGCGACGACGCGGATTCCGCCCTGCTGGCGGAGCTGGGCCTGAATCGGGAGGCGGCGGACGCCGCCGGCCCTTAAGCCGCGCCGATGCGCGGCTGGCCGCCCTGGGACGCCTTGGACGGCCCGAAGGCGCGATCCAGAACATGAGTCGAATCCTGCGCCAGTTCGATGGCTGCGGTCAGGTGCTGCAGGATCTTCATGTTGTTGCCCATGACGTGCAGCGCCTCGGGCCGCGGATCGGCGTCGATCTTGATCGAGCGTTTCAGCACGTCGCCGCGGATCAGGCTGAGGATATCCTCCAGCTTGTGCCCGCCGGGATTTTCTTCGGAAACCAGAAACCGGGTCATACCCGCCCCCTTCCATGCTCAACAGGTGCCAAACTTACCCTGGCGGCGGTAAAGAATTGCTTTCCCGCGCCTTTCGCCGCCGCGCCCGGCGCGATAATGAGGACGCAACAAGAATACGGGAGAGAGATCGAAATGACCGGGAAGATCGGCGCGAAGGACGCGGTTTCGAAGCTGGATGGCTGGAATGCCGCCGATGGCCGCGACGCCATAGAGAAGACTTTTGAATTCAAGGACTTCAATGAAGCCTTCGGCTTCATGACCCGGGTCGCCATCAAGGCCGACCAGATGGATCACCATCCCGAATGGTTCAATGTCTATAACCGGGTCGAGGTCACCCTGGCTACGCATGACGCCGGCGGGGTGACGGACAAGGACGTGACGCTGGCCTCATTCATGGATTCGCTCGCATGAGCCGGATGACGGGCAAGCGCGCCCTGATCACCGGCGCGGCCAGCGGCCTGGGTTTCGCCATCGCGCAGAAATTTGTCGATGAGGGCGGGGAGGTCTTCCTGACCGACCTGAACGAGGACGGCGCGCGCGCCAACGCCGAAACGCTGGGCGCCAAGGCGATGAAGCATGATGTCACCTCCGAGGAAGACTGGAAGGCGGCGATCAAGCGCGCCGACGAAGCGCTCGGCGGGTTCAATGTGTTGGTCAATAACGCCGGCATCGGCGCGTTCGGCTCGGTCGAGGACGACAGTTTCGAAAGCTACAAGAAAGTCGTCGCCGTCGATCTCGACTCGGTTTTTCTGGGCTGCAAATACGCGCTGGGCGTGATGAAGGGCCACGCGCCCGGCTCCATCATCAATATCTCGTCCATCGCGGGCTTGCTGGGTCAGGCGGAGCTGGCCTCCTATAACGCCGCCAAGGCCGGCGTCTGGCTGCTGACCAAGTCGGTGGCGCTACACTGCGCCAAGCGGCGCTATGACATCCGCGCCAATTCCGTGCATCCGGCCTTCATCAAGACGCCGATCCTGGACGGCATGAAGGAGGCGCTGGGCATCGAGACGGACGAGGAGCTGCACAAGAATCTCGCCCGCGGCATCCCGCTGAAATGCATCGGAGAGCCGGACGACGTGGCGTATGCCTGCGTCTATCTGGCGTCAGACGAATCCAAGTTCGTCACGGGGACAGAGCTGAAAATCGACGGCGGCCTTTCGGCCTGGTGAAGCATCAGGGCTGTTCGTGCACCACGACCATGCCCAGCAGAAGATGCGCGCCTTCTTCGCCCAGAACCCGGTCGGTCGCGGCCTGCAGCATATTGGCGATGCGGTCCGCGTCCGGCACATTGCCGGGGATGTAGAAGCCCCCGGCATAGGCGGTCAGCGCCGTGGCGTAGGCGTCCCTCAGGCGGGGCATCAGGGCTTCGGCCTTGCGCCGCAGCTTGTCGTCATGGATGTCCAGACCCGCCTCGACCTGCAACAGGCCGGTAATGCGGTAATCCTGGGTGATGGTGGCGGTCAGCCCCGGCATCTCCATGAATTCCTCGGACGCCGTCACCCGTTTCTTGGCGGGCGCGGCGCCCGCGGCCAGGGCGGGCGTGGCGGCGAATGTCACGGCCGCGAGGACCGTCAGGATGCGAAGCGCGACTTTCATGAGACACGCTAATATCGCATCAACGTAAAAAAACGCTTTCAGGAGCCATGCGTCATGAAAACCCGTCTGATCGCGCTCGCCGCCGGCCTCGCCCTGATCGCTCTGGGCGGCTGGTGGTTGTTCCTGGCCTGAAGGGCGCGTTCTTTTCTCACTGACGGCGGTGTTTCTTGCCGTCAGGCGGCTTGAAACTTCAAACCCTCCACCGCATTGTGCGCACCGTCACAAAACTGTCATGGACGGGCGGCCGCCCGGGCCGTGCGGCTCATGATCTCCGCCGCCGAATAACCCGGCGGCCCCGTCATTCCCCATCAAGCGTTCGTCGAGAGTTTCCGGTTTGGCAAAGACAAGTCTCGACAAGGACCTGAAAAAGGTCGGGCGGCTTGAAACCGCCACGACCGATCTGGCGCGCGGCATGGCTCTGCCGGGCATGGCGGGGGTCTTTCTGGCGGCGGTCGCCATTTTCGTCGCGGCGTTTCTCAGCGAAGGGCCGCTGGCCATCTATGTGGTCGTCGGCGCGCTGATCGGGGGCTATCTGGCGCTGAATATCGGCGCCAATGATGTCGCCAACAATATGGGCCCGGCGGTGGGCAGCAAGGCCTTGCCCATGACCGCCGCGCTGGTCATCGCCGCGGTTTGCGAGGGCGCAGGCGCGATGCTGGCGGGCGGGGATGTCGTCTCCACCATCTCAAAGTCCATCGTTACGCCTCCGGCGGACATGCCGGCGGTCAATTTCATCCTGCTGATGATGTCCGCTTTCCTGTCGGCCGCCATCTGGATCAATCTCGCCACTGTGCTGAACGCGCCGGTCTCAACCACCCATTCCGTCGTGGGCGGCGTTCTGGGCGCCGGTCTGGCGGCCGCGGGGGCCAGCGTGGTGAGTTGGGGAACCATGGCCGCGATCGCCGCCAGCTGGGTGATCAGCCCGGTCATGGGCGGCGTTATCGCCGCGGCGTTTCTGGCGTTCGTGAAATGGTCGATCCTGTTCCGCGAGGACCGGGTCTCCGCGGCGCGGCGATGGGTGCCGGTTCTGATTGCCCTCATGGCCGGGGTTTTCGTGCTCTATATGCTCGGCAAGGGGCTGAAAAAGGTCGTGGACGTTTCCGATCCGGCCTCTCTGGTGCTGGCTGTCCTCGCGGCGCTCGCCATGTGGGCCGTCGCCCGCCCCTGGGTAAACCGGCGCTGCCGCGACATGGACAATCGCCGCAAGGAAGTCAGCCGCCTGTTCGTGGCGCCGCTGATCGGCGCGGCGGCGCTTTTGTCCTTCGCCCATGGCGCAAACGATGTCGCCAATGCGGTCGGGCCGCTGGCCGCCATCGTCGCGGCGGCAAAAACCCAGATGGCCGCGCCGACCGCAGTGGAGCTGCCGATCTGGGTTCTGCTGATCGGCGCGGCGGGGATTTCGCTGGGCCTGGCCCTGTTCGGACCGCGCCTGATCCGCACCGTGGGCCAGCAGATTACAAAGATGGACCCGATGCGCGCCTATTGCGTGGCGCTTTCGGCGGCGATCACGGTGCTGATCGCCTCGCATCTGGGCCTGCCGGTTTCCTCCACCCATATTGCGATTGGCGGGGTTTTCGGCGTCGGGTTGTTGCGGGAGATCCTGACCAATCGCGGCCTTCGCCGCCGTCAGGACAGGGAACCCGTGCCGCTGACCGAAGACCAGATCAACGAAACCCCGGAAGACGCGGTCAAGAAGCTGAAGAAACAGGAGCGGCGGCGTCTGGTGCGCCGTCAGCATGGCTGGACCATCGCCGCGGCCTGGGTGATCACCGTTCCGGCGGCGGGCGGTCTGGCCGCCGTGCTCTATCTGGGCCTAAGCCTGATGTCCCGCGCCTGACGCCTCGTGCGCGGCCAGGATATGTTCCTCGGCGCGCTCAACCAGTTCGAACAGCCCCGGCGTGGTCAGAAGCTTGCGGGCTTCCTCCAGCGTCGCCCAGTGGCGCTGGCGCTCGTCCTTTTCCGGCCAGTCCTCAAGCTGTTCCGATACGCGCAGGGGATACATCGCCACCTCAATCAGCTTGCGCCGCATGGGATGCACCTTGCGGTCGCGATAGAATCCCACGGCCGGTCCGGTGACTTCGCCCTTCACGCCCGCTTCCTCGCGGGCTTCCCGCGCGGCGCATTCCGGGGCGGATTCGCCCGCATCGCAGCCCCCCTTGGGAAAGATCCACCGCCCCGTGCGGCGCGAGGTGACCAGCAGATAAACCGCGACTCCGTCCTTCACGGCATAGGGGATCACCCCGGCCTGCGTAATCGCCGGGCCGGTCAGTTTTTCCCGCGTGGGCCAGAGTTGTTTCACGGTTTCGAGCATCAAATATCCTTCGTCGGCGTCAGCCATATGTATGACGGTTTGCGGCGCGATAAAGCGCCATCATCAGAGACTGACAGCATAAGTGCCTGACAAGACTGCGCTAATGATGGTGAATAAAGTCCTACCGCCACGCGCGCATTCTGGCGGCGCGGGCGGGTTTCATGCTAGGCGTCCGGTCATGATTTCGGTCACACAGACCGGGTCCGGGGACCCGATGGCGTTTGATGTCACGGTTGCTGAAGGCGGCGGGCAAACGCGCCACTCTGTCACCCTGGCCCGCGCCGATTATCAGCGTCTGGGCGCGGGCGCGGGCGCGGCGCCCGACCGGGTGATTGACGCCGCCTTCCGCTTTCTGCTGGACCGGGAGCCGAAAGAGGCGATCCTCGCCGCCTTCGACATCAGGGTCATTGCCCGCTACTTCCCGGAATTCGAGCGCCAGCTTCCCGGCTATCTCTCCTGAGCGCGCCGCGACCTATTCGCTGACCACCACAATCGCCTTGGCGTTCACGAATTCACGGATGCCGAAGCCGCCATGTTCGCGGCCATAGCCGGAATCCTTCACCCCGCCGAAGGGCATGTTGGGCGTCGCCAGACCAAAGCCGTTTATGAACACCATGCCGGTGTCGAAATGCTTCGACGCCAGTTCGGTGGCCTTTTTCACGTCTTTCGAGAAGATCGCGCCGCCAAGGCCGAAACGGCTGTCATTGGCGATGCGCATGGCGTCGTCCTGATCCTTGGCGTGGATCAGCGAAGCGACGGGGCCGAACAGTTCGTCGTCATAGGCGGGCTGGCCGGGCTCGACATCGCCCAGCACCGTGGCGGGGTAATAATAGCCCTTGCCGTCCGGTATTTCGCCGCCGCAGAGAATTTTCGCGCCCTTCTTGACGCTCTCCTCCACCTGTTCGTGCAGATCAGACCGCAGATCCTCGCGCGCCATGGGGCCAAGCCCGGATTCCTCATCGAACGGGTCGCCGGTCTTGACCGCCTTCATGGCTTCGACAAAGGCGTCCTTGAACGCGTCATAAAGGGCGTCGACGACGATGAAGCGTTTCGCGGCCACGCAGGTCTCGCCATTATTATAGACCCGGCCCATCACGCACATCTTCACCGCCTGCTCCAGATCGGCGTCCTCCAGCACGACATAGGCGTCGTTGGAACCCAGCTCCAGCACGGTTTTCTTCAGCTTGGCGCCGGCTTTTTCACCGATAATTTTCCCCGCGACGGGGCTGCCGGTCAGGGTGACGCCGCGCACCAGATCATTCTCGATGATCCTGTCGGACTGGTCGTGATCGATGGTCAGCACCGTGAACAGGTTTTCCGGCAAACCCGCCTCGCGATAGATCCGCTCCAGCATCTTGCCGGAGCCGGTGCAGTTCGCCGCGTGCTTCAGCAATACGCCATTGCCCGCCATCAGATTGGCGATGGAATAGCGGATCACCTGATAGGCCGGGAAATTCCACGGCTGGATGCCGTAGATCACGCCGATGGGCGAATAGGTGATGATGCCGCGCGTTCCGTTCTCGACCTCGCGCTCTTCATCCTCCAGGAAGCCGGGGCCGTTCTCCGCCGTCCAGTCACAGATCCCGGCGCATAGCTCGATTTCCTGAACGCTATGGGATTTCAGCTTGCCGACTTCCTTCGTCATCAGTTCGGCCAGCTCTTCCTTGTTGTCGCGCAGCGCCTTGCCAATCGCCTTGATGATTTTCGCGCGCTCAGCCGCGGGCTCCAGGCGCCAGCTACGGAACGCCTCATGGCACTGGCTTACCGCATCGCCTGCCTCCGCGTCGCTCATAAGGGGATAGCGATCCAGCGTCTCTTCGGTGGCCGGATTGATCGTCACGATGGGCTTGCTCATGGAGGCGTCGTCCTTGCTGATCTCAAAGGAATTTTCAGACACAGCAACCCGCAGGCCTCAACTTGCGTTCCCGTCCTCTGCAGGGCGGCCTCAGCCCGGCCTCAATTTTCCAGAACCCGCCGCGGATGCGCGCCATCGACATAACCCATGAAGGGTTCATGGATGGAATAGCCCAGGAGCTCGCGGGCGCGCGCGGGCAGCCCGCGGGCGATGGCGGGCGGCACGGCCAGCGACATATTCTCCAGCGGGCGCGCCCAGCCGGCGCAGTATTGCGGCGTGATGATAAGGCGCGGCGCGTCGGAACGGTTGGCTCCGCCGCGATGCCACAACGTGCCCTTGGCCAGCATCAGGGACCCGGCCGGCATCACGACTTTCATGGCGTCCGGCCGCGCCCCCGGATCGTCCCCCGCATCCCGCCTGTTGCGATCGGCGAAGTGCTCCGCCGCCACGGCGCCGGGGATGTCGTCTTCCGGCCACAGATGGCTGCCGGGCAGGATTTCCGTCGCGCCATTGGTTTCGGTCATGGCGTCAATCGCCCAGAAGGCGCTGACCCCGCAGGCCTTTCGGGGACGCGGCATGTCGATATGGCTGTCATCGTGATGCCAGGGCTGCACGCTTTCGCCGGGATGGAGATTGATCGCCAGACAGGCCGATAACAGGCAGCTGGTCCCCAGCTCCCCCTCCACAAAAGCCATGGCGAGCGGATGGGCCGCCAGATCAGCGAACACGGGTGACTTGGCCAGAAGGGCGTAGACGCGATTGGTGCTCAGCCCCTCGAAATCATTGCGCCCGGTGCGGTTCATCCACGGCGCCAGCGCCGCACGGATCGCCGCCGTCTCCTCTTCGGAAAGGATATTTTCGAAGATGACATAGCCGTCGCGGTCAAAGGCTTCGCGCCTTTCGTGATAACGCCGCAAGGCTTGGTCCTGCGGCGACTCCGTCTGCGCGCTGTCCATCGCCTGTCCTCCCATCTGTGAGGCGCGCCGGGAATGAAGGCCGCCTCGCGGAAAATTATCACGCCGGCCAATGGCTTGGAACGGTGTCGATGGCGGCGGGACCGAATTCGGCTGGCATGCCGTCTGGACGCGCCGCAGCGCGGCTTTACAAAACTGTTTCAGACCGTCCCTAAAGGTGGCCTTGTGCGATGACTGGGAGGCGGTCCCGATGCGTGGTTTTCACTGGCTTGGTTTTGCGGCTCTGATACTGGTTTCGCCTCTGTCCGCCTGTATGACCGCCCCCGGACCCGAACCGGATATTTTCCCGGCCCGGACGGAGGGGGCGGTGCGCATCGTCACCTTCAACGCCTATCTCAATCGTCCGGCCGAAGGCGCACTGATTGCAGACCTCAGGAGCGGCGACGCGCAGGCCCGCAAGGTCGCCGAGATCATCCAGCGCGCCGCGCCTGACGTCCTTCTCCTCAATGAGTTCGACTATGACGCGGCGGGCGAGGCCATCGCGCTCTTCCGGCAAAATTATCTGGGCGTCAGCCAGAACGGCGCCGCGCCCATCGATTATCCCTATGTCTTCCTGGCTCCCTCCAATACCGGCCTGCCCTCCGGCCATGATCTCGACCGCGACGGCGCGGTCAGCCCGCAGCCCGGCTCCCGCGCCTATGGCGGCGACGCGTTCGGCTATGGCGAGTTTCCCGGCCAGTACGCCATGGTCCTGCTGTCGAAATACCCGCTGGCCGAAAGCGCGGGGCGCACCTTCCAGACATTCCTGTGGAAGGATATGCCCGGCGCGCTGCTGCCCGCGGACTGGTATGACGCGGCCGCGCTGGCCGATTTCCGCCTGTCCTCGAAAAGCCACTGGGATGTTCCCGTCCTCATCGGCGGCAAGAGCGTTCATATCCTCGCCAGCCACCCGACCCCGCCCAGCTTTGACGGGCCGGAGGACCGCAACGGCAAGCGCAATCACGACGAAATCCGTTTCTGGTCGGACTATGTCGGCGGTGCGGGGGAATACATCTATGACGACACGGGCGTCGAAGGCGGCCTGGCGCCCGGCGCCTGTTTCGTAATTCTGGGGGATCTCAACGCCGACCCGCATGACGGCGATGATCTGGCCCGCCGGGCGATCAACCGTCTGCTGGATCAGCCTGAAACCGCTGACCGGGATGCGCCGGAAAGCCGGGGCGGGGCCGCGGCGGCGGTGCGGCAGGGCGGCGCCAATATCGGCAAATCCGGGCCGCCGGCGCAGCAAACCGCCGATTTCGGGGACGATGCCGAATCCGGCGTCGGCAATCTGCGCCTCGACTACGTGATCCCTTCACGCGCCTGCCTGGAAACCGTCCGCACGGGCGTCGTCTGGCCCGCTCCCGGTCACCCGCATTACAGCCTCGTCGGCCCCGGCTACCCGATCGAAAGTTCGGACCACCGCATGGTCTGGCGGGATGTGAGGGTCGAGACGGAATAGGCTTGGCGGAGAGACTCGCCTGACATGCAAAGTGGCGGTGAGGGTGGGATTCGAACCCACGAGACGGGAGCACCGCCTACACGCGTTCCAGGCGTGCGCCTTCGACCACTCGGCCACCTCACCCGCGCTTTGCATGTCGCGAAGGCGCCGCCCTTATCATGTCATGATTGGCTGCGACAAGCGCCTACGCGCACTGTTTGCCGCGTGTCTTAAATTTTTTTGCAGGACGGGTTATGGTTTTCTCAGCCGGAACGGCCCGCCGCCATTGCCAGTAGCGAGGGACGCTAAATGTCGAAGCGCATATCGGGGCCCCGCCGTCTTGTCCGCTGGGCCGGGCTTTTTCTGATCCTTGGCGCGATCATTCTTTTCGGCTCGGACATCGCCCATTCCACGCGTGCGGCAGCGCCGGACTTTCTTACAATTTCGGACATTCACCGCTTCGGCGTCCGCCCGCTGGACCAGTTCTGGGTCTGGGCGCTCAGCATGGTGATGGGCGCGACTCTGATCGCCATGGCCGGACGGGTGCGGAGAGAGCGCAAGATTTTTCACCACTGACACGCAATTGTGAGCAGCGGCGCACTTTCATTTCGCAATAACGGGTTTATGTGATCGAAACCGGTTTTATTGACTGATCTGCGAAAGTCGCGCCCATGCTGTTCGGCAACTCCGAAAAAACCGCCTCGCCAGACCCGCGCCGTGTTCTGCCCGGCCGGGATGAGCCGATCCGCACGGCTGACCATCACGCCATCACCGGAAACCCTTTGAAGGGGCCCTATCCGGAGCATCTGGAAATCGCCGATTTCGGTCTGGGATGTTTCTGGGGCGCGGAGCGCATTTTCTGGCAGATGGAAGGCGTATGGATCACGGCCGTCGGTTATCAGGGCGGCATGACTCCCAACCCGACCTATCAGGAAGTGTGTTCAGGGCGCACCGGCCATACGGAGGCGGTGCGCGTGGTCTATGATCCGTCCATCGTCGCCTATGAGGATCTGCTGCGCGCCTTCTGGGAGGCGCACGACCCGACGCAGGGCATGCGTCAGGGCAATGATATCGGCACGCAATACCGCTCCGCCATCTACACGCACGGCTCGGCGCAGGCCGAAGCGGCCGAGTATAGCCGCGCCATGTATCAGGACGCGCTGGACGCCAGGGGCGAAAGCCGCATCACCACGGAAATCGCCCCGGCCCCCGATTTCTTCTTCGCCGAGGATTATCATCAGCAATATCTGGAAAAGAATCCGGACGGTTATTGCGGCATTGGCGGCACCGGCGTCGTCTGCCCCATCCTGTCCCGCGGCAAGGCGGACTGAAGCCCGCCGCCGCTGCGCGGCGCCGACGCATAGCGCGTGGCGGAGGCCTCGTCTAAGGTGCCGCCCGTCATGACAGAGCGCGCTCAAGACACGGTTCCTTTCGGTGAACGCGACGTGCCGCGGGGGGAGAAATCCTCCCTCGTGCGCGGCGTGTTCGATCGCGTGGCCGATCGCTATGACGCGATGAACGATGTCATGTCCGGCGGCGCGCACCGTGTCTGGAAGGACATCGTCGTGGCGCGCGCCAATCCGCAGCCCGGCGAAATGCTCTATGACATCGCCGGCGGCACGGGCGACCTGGCCCTGCGCTGGGTCCGGATGGCGGAAAAGGCGCGCGGCCGCCGTGGCGGCGATCCGGGCCGCGCCGTGGTCGTCGATATCAATGCCGCCATGCTGCAGGCCGGATTGACGCGCAAGGACGCGGGAAAGGTCGACTGGGCGCAGGGCGATGCGGAAAAGCTCCCCTTTGCGGACCGCAGCGCCCATTGCGTGATGGCGGGCTTTGGCATCCGCAACATGACCGACCGCCCGGCCGCGCTGGCGGAGATGCGACGCGTGCTGAAACCCGGCGGCCGGTTCCTGTGCCTGGAAATGTCACGGCCGACTTTCGACGCCTTCCAGCGTTTTTATGATCTCTATTCCGATCACATGATCCCGGCGATGGGCAAGCTGGTGGCCGGCGATGACGCGCCCTATCGCTATTTTGTTGAAAGCATCCGCCGTTTTCCCGATCAGGAAACCTTCGCTGGCGAAATCCGCCAGGCCGGCTTCCGGAATGTTTCGTATACGAACTTTGCCGGCGGCGTCGCGGCGCTGCATATCGGCTGGGCCATCTAGATGAGCCGTCTCGGGTCGGCCTGGCGGCTTTCGCGCGCTGTATTCGTGCTCGCCCGCCGCGATGCGCTGCTGCCGCGCGAATATCACCAGCGCCTGCCGCTTTTCGCCCGCCTGTTCTCCAAATTCACCCGCCTGTTCGCCAAGCCGGAGCGCGCCGACAATCCCGGCGAGCGTTTCGCGCAGGCGCTGGAGGCGCTCGGGCCTTCCTATGTGAAGCTCGGTCAGTTCCTCTCCACCCGCGCCGATATTCTCGACCCACGCTTCGCGCGCGGCCTCGCCCGGCTGAAGGACAGCGTTCCGCCTTTCCCGCACGCCAAGGCTGTCGAGTCCATCGAGGCGGAGTTCGGCGCGCCGCTGGAATCGCTTTTCGCTGAACTGGGCCAGTCCGTCGCCGCCGCGTCGGTCGCCCAGGTGCATCCGGCCGTGACGACGGAGGGCGAGTCCGTGGCCGTGAAGGTCCTGCGCCCGGGCATCGAACAACGCGTGGTGCGCGATATCGAGGCGATGAAGCTGGCCGCCCGCCTGACCCATCGCTTCCTGCCGGACACGCGCCGCTTCCGCCCGCTGGACCTGGTCGACACGCTGGCCCGCTCCCTGCAACTGGAGATGGATTTGCGTCTGGAGGCCGCCGCCGCCTCGAACCTCGCGGACCTTGCGCCGGGGCTGGACAATTTCGGCGTGCCCTCGCCGGACTGGCGGCGCTGCGGCAAGCGGGTGCTGACCACCAACTGGGTGGACGGCATCAAGCTCAGCGACATGGCGGCGATCGAGGCTTCGGGGATCGACCAGCGCGCGCTCGCCGAAACCGTCATCCAGACTTTCCTCGGCAGCGCGCTGGAGTTCGGCGTGTTCCACGCGGACATGCATGAGGGCAATCTGTTCGCCGATCATGACGGCCGGCTGATCGCGGTCGATTTCGGGATCATGGGTCGGCTGGGCCGGGCCGAGCGGCGCTACCTGGCCGAGATCATCTATGGCTTCCTGGAGCGCGATTATGATCGCGCCGCCCGCGCCCATTTCGACGCCGGCTATGTCGAGGACGATTACGATCACGCCGATTTCGCCGCCGCCCTGCGCGCGGTGGGCGAGCCGATCTATGGCCGCAAGGCCGAAGAGGTCTCGATGAGCCGGGTGCTCCTGCAGCTGCTGGAAATCACGGACCTGTTCAATATGCGCCTGCGGCCCGAACTGGTCCTCTTGCAGAAAACCATGGTGCAGGCGGAGGGCGTGGCCCGGCGGCTGGACCCGTCGCTGGATATGTGGGCCGCCTCACGGCCCATCGTCGAGAGGTTCCTGCGCGCCGAGCTGGGACCGGAGGGCGTCGCGCTGGACGCGCTGGACGATCTCCGCCGCCTGCGCTCCGCCATGCGCCGCATGCCGCAGGCGATCGAGGATCTGGCCGACGCCGCGGCGCACTGGAAGGACGGCGGCGTAGCTCTGGACGGGCCGACCGTTCACGAGCTGTCGCGTGAAATCGGGCAGGCGCGCTCCACCGCGACGCTCGCTATCTGGCTGATCGCCGCGGCCAGCATCGCCGGGGCGCTGGCGCTGTGGCTGGCCTGACGCCTGACTGTGCTTCCAAGCCCCGCCGCGCCCTGCTAATCAGGAGCCTCTATGAGCGAGAGCAAGCGCATCCTGCTGATCATCGGCGGCGGCATCGCGGCCTATAAGAGCCTGTTCCTGATCCGCCGCCTGGCCGAGCGGGGCGTGAAGACGCGCGCCATCCTGACCGCCGCGGGCGCGGAATTCGTCACCCCGCTCTCGGTCTCCGCCCTGACCGGCGACACCGTCTATGGCGATCTCTTTGACCTGACTGACGAGGCGGAGATGGGCCATATCGAGCTGTCGCGCAGCGCCGATCTGGTCGTCGTCGCCCCGGCCACGGCCGACCTGATGGGCAAATGCGCCAATGGCCTGGCCAATGATCTGGCCTCGACAACGCTGCTGGCGACCGACAAGCCGGTGCTGATGGCCCCGGCGATGAATGTGCGCATGTGGGAGCATCCGGCCGTCCGGCGCAATCTGGAGACCCTCAAATCCGACGGCGTGCGCTTTATCGGCCCGGACGAGGGCGACATGGCCTGCGGCGAATACGGCCCGGGCCGCATGGCCGAGCCGGACGCCATCGCCGATGAAATCCTGTCGCTGCTGGAGGGCGGCGCCCGCCCTTTAGCGGGCAGAAAAGCGGTGGTGACCGCGGGGCCGACGCATGAGCCGGTGGACCCGGTGCGGTATCTCGCCAATCGCTCCTCCGGCAAGCAGGGATACGCCATCGCCTCCGCCTTGGCCGCGCTGGGCGCCGAGGTGACGCTGGTCTCCGGCCCGACCGCGCTTCCCGCCCCGGCGGGCGTGCGACGCGTCGAGGTCGAGACCGCGCGGGAGATGGAGCGCGCCGTGCATGACGCGCTGCCCGCCGATGTCTTCGTCAGCGTGGCGGCGGTGGCCGACTGGCGCCCTGAAACCGCCGCAGAGAAGAAGCAGAAAAAGACGGGCGGCGCGCCGCCTTCGCTTGCCCTTGCGGAGAATCCGGACATCCTGCTAGGCGTAGCGGGATCCGATCCCCGCCCGGCGCTGGTCATCGGCTTTGCCGCAGAGACCTGCGACGTGGAACAGAATGCCCGCGCCAAGCTTGATAAAAAGGGCGCGGACTGGATCGTCGCCAATGACGTGTCCGGGGATGCGATGGGCGGCGACGATAACGAGATTGCGCTGGTGAGCGGGGATGGGACAGACCGCTGGCCGCGCCTGACCAAGCGCGAAGTGGCCGCCCGTCTGGCGGCGCGCATCGCGGAAACACTCGATGGGAACGTGAAACGATGAAACATTTTCTGACCGCGGCAGCCGCCGCCAGCCTGACCTTTGCCGCCATGCCCGCCCTTGCGCAGGATGACGCGGCGGCGCCGATGAGCACCGCCCCGGCCGCCGAGGCCGAGCTGGTGGAGATGAGCTGCGCCATTGTCGGCAAGGAAGCCGGCGCCGAGAAGTCCAATGTCTATGCCGCGCCGGATCTTTCCGTGCTGGCGATGACGCGCGACCATGACGGCCTGAAGCTGGACACCGCCGAGGGGTTCGAGACCGAAGGCATACTGTGCGAGCGCAATTCCATCGTGCCCGCGCCAGACGACTACAAGGCCCCGAAAAGCGGCTATCCGCTCTATGTCGAGACCTATGACGGCGAGGAAAAGACCGGCGTTTCCAAGCTGGTCCTGGAAGACGGCGTCTATGGCTATGAAGTCCTGCTGGGCGAGCTGACGGACGCCGAACGCGCGACCGCCGACGCCCGCATCGCGGCGTATAACGCCCAGACCGAGGGCTAGAGGCTTCATGGGCGACGAACGGCCGCTGGTCTCGGTCCGCAAACTCGACCATTTTGGCGACCTTCCGTTGCCTGCCTATGAAACCGCCGAATCGGCGGGGATGGATCTGCGCGCGGCCGTGCCGGAGGGCGATCCAGTGGATATTCCGCCGGGCGGCCGCGCCCTGATCCCCACGGGGCTGGCCATCGCGCTGCCCCCAGGGTTCGAGGCGCAGGTGCGTCCGCGCTCGGGCCTCGCCATCAAGAACGGCGTTACCTGCCTCAACACGCCCGGCACGATCGACGCGGATTATCGCGGCGAGGTGAAGGTCATCCTGATCAATCACGCCGCCGAGCGGTTCACGGTGGAGCGCGGCATGCGCATCGCCCAGATGGTGGTCGCGCCCGTCACCCAGATCGACTGGATGGTGGCCGAGGCCCTGCCCGAAACGCAGCGCGGCGGCGGGGGATTTGGCTCCACCGGCGTCTAGGCGCCGCGCATTGCGCTTGACTTCCGGCCCCGCGAAGGCCACTTGCTGCACTGCCGCATAAATAGAGCGGCCCATATGCCCGGCTGCGTGAGTGGCCTGATCTTCAAAGAAGAGCCGTCTCGCCGGGCCCGATAACCTCCTTGAATTGCCCAAATCACGCGGGGCGTTCCCTGACCCCCGCGGCCTGACCCGTGCGCGCATGTCTGCGCGTCCACGGTTTTCGCCGCATGCGAAAGAACAAGAAGACTTCATGACCAAATTTACCGATCTCGGCCTGGCTGAGCCCATCCTGAAAGCGCTCGCCGCCGAGAATTACGACAAGCCCACCCCGATCCAGGCCCAGGCCATTCCGCAGCTTCTCAAAGGCCGCGACCTTCTGGGCGTGGCGCAGACCGGCACCGGCAAGACGGCGGCCTTCGCCCTGCCGATCCTGAACCAGCTCTATCAGGGCCAGCGCGCCAAGCCGTGCACGGCGCGGGCGCTGATCCTGTCGCCGACGCGCGAACTGGCCAACCAGATCGCCGAGAGCTTCCGCACCTATGGCCGTTTCCTGAAGCTGGACGTCCAGGTGCTGTTCGGCGGTGCCGGCTATGGCCCGCAGACGCGCGGCCTGCGCAATGGCGCGGATATTCTGATCGCCACTCCGGGCCGCCTGATCGACCATATCGAGCAGGGCAATCTGATGCTGAACCAGACCGAGATCTTCGTTCTGGACGAGGCCGACCAGATGCTGGACATGGGCTTTGTCCGCCCGATCCGTAAAATCGTCGCCGCCCTCCCCAAAAATCGCCAGACCCTGTTCTTCTCGGCCACCATGCCCAAGGAGATGGAAAAGCTGGCCGGCGAGATGCTGACCGATCCGGCCCGCGTGACCGTCGCCCCGCAATCGACCACCGCCGAGCGGGTGAGCCAGCGCGTCATCTATATCGAGCAGGGCAAGAAGCGCGACATGCTGACCGAGCTTCTGGAGACGGAAGGCATGGGCCGCACCCTGATTTTCACGCGCACCAAGCACGGCGCGGACCGGCTGGTGAAGCACCTGATCAAGACCGGCGTCCCGGCCGCGGCGATCCACGGCAACAAGAGCCAGAACGCCCGCACCCGCGCGCTGGAATCGTTCAAGCGCGGAAAGACGCCGATCCTGGTGGCGACCGATGTCGCCGCGCGCGGCATCGATATCGACGAGGTCACCCACGTCATCAATTACGAGCTGCCGAACGTGCCCGAGTCTTACGTCCACCGCATCGGCCGCACCGCGCGCGCCGGGGCGGAAGGGTCGGCTATCGCCTTCTGCGCCAATGACGAGCGGGCCTATCTCAAGCAGATCGAAAAGATCACCCGCCAGAAAATCCCGGCTGAAGACCGCCGCGAGCATACCGGCAAGTCCCCGGCCGAGGCGCAGGCCGCCGAAACCCCGGCGGTGGTGGAGCTGGAGACCGAAGAACGGCCCCGCCAGTACAACAACAAGCCGCGCCATCAGGGCGGCGGCAAAGGCAAGGGCGGCGCCCCCAAACGCGGCGGCCGCAACCGCCGCTTCCGCGGCGGCAAGCCCGGCAACAAGGGCGCCCATGGCGGCCAACGCCAGAACGCCCAGCAGGGCGGCCGCAACTAGGCCCTTTCGCCGACACGCCTGACAACGCCGTTCCCGCACTCCGGGGACGGCGTTTTCTTTTGCGCGAAAGGGAGAGGGGGACGTTGCCGGATTGCGTGTAACCGCCTGACCACCCCTCTCCCATTCCGTCATCCAAAGCCCTTGCGGGCTTTGGGGCGTTTTTGCCCTCTCCCCTTCTTAAGGGGTGAGGGGTCTTTTTCTCTCGCCTTACTCCTCTCTTCATCGTCACCCTCCGGCTTGACCGGAGGACCCAGGGAACGTGGGGCGCAAAGATTTCAACTGGGTCCTCCGATCTCCGCTTCGCTCCGTCGGAGGATGACGGAGTTGGTTGGTGTCTTCGTTACGCGTTTGGCTCCACGGCCCGCTGGCCGCAGAGGTTGGAGAAGAGAAACACGAGGGTGGCGCGGCGCGTCTTTCGGGACGCCGGTTACCGTGTGTTTGTATGTTTCGCGTCCTTGAGACGCGCCGCGCGGTTCTTTTGCGGAGGGCGGGAGTCGCCTCGACCGGCCTCTCCATCCGCTGCCGCCAGAGTCTTAATAGCCAGGGCATTTCAGCCTCAGACTGGCGCCTGGCGGTGCGCCGGGACGCGCACGGTCTGGTCAGACCCTGCCGTATCCCGGGAACCGCGTTCAACTCCGTCCCTCGGGCGACCGGATCCGAAGCCCCTCGCATGACGGCGAACACCGGAGATTATGGATCAGTCTTATACGCGGTCTGATATTTCTGGGTTCGTCCCTGTTTTCAGAGCCCTTCGAGACGCCGCGCCTTGGCGCGGCTCCTCAGGGGAAGGGTGATAGGAAGGGGTGGAGAAACAATAACCTACAACCCCAATCCCTTAGCCTGAGGAGCCCGTGAGGGCGTCTCGAAGGCGAACTCCAGAGAACGCGAGTTTCCTCCGGATTTCCCCTCTCCCGTCCCCGCCGGTAGGCTCGGGGCATGGGCGCTTGGGTTATATGTTGCGGTGTGCGGACGGGAGTTTTTATACGGGGCTGACGCGGCATGAAGACGTGGGCGTGCGGGTGAACCAGCATGCGGAAAGCGCGCCGGGGACGGCCTATACGTCGAAGCGGTTGCCGGTGGAGCTGGTCTGGGCGGAGTGGTTTGAGCGTTATGACGATGCGTTCGCGTCCGAGCGCCGCATCAAGGGGTGGAGCCGGGCGAAGAAGGAGGCGCTGATCGAACGGGATTATGCGCGGATTTCGCAGCTGGCGTGGCGGAAGGGGGAGCGCGGGGTTCTGTGACGACCCTTCGACCCTTCGAGACGCGGCCCTTCGGGCCGCTCCTCAGGGTGAGGTCGTTTTAAATTCTATTCCCTTAGCCTGAGGAGCCCGGGAGGGCGTCTCGAAGGCGAACTTCAGTGCGCCCCCGCCCTAAACGTCCACCTCGGCTTCCAGCGCGTGTTCCGTGATGAAATCGCGCCGGGGCTCGACCACATCCCCCATCAGCTTGGTGAAGAGGTCGTCGGCGGTGTCGGCTTCCTTGACCTTGACCTGGAGGAGGGTGCGGGCGTTTTCGTCCAGCGTGGTTTCCCAGAGCTGGTCGGGGTTCATTTCGCCGAGGCCCTTGTAGCGCTGCAGCGTCAGGCCCTTCGAGCCGGCCTTGATGATGGCCTCCATCAGCCATGACGGGCCGTGGATGAAGGTTTCGGTTTCCTTCTGGCGCAGGACGGCGACCTCGCGCCACATCACTTCCATCTTGGCGGCGCGTTTGGCGAGTTTCAGGGCGTCGGCGCTGTCGCGGAACTTGGCGTCCAGCACGCGGCGCTCCTCCACCCCGCGGACCTCGCGGGTGAGGATGAGGGAATTGTCCTCGAAGGTTCCGCTCCAGCCCTCTTCGCCCTCATCGGCGATCTTGTCGAGACGGCGGGCGGTTTCCTGCGCTTCTTTCTCCCCGGCCTCGGGCTCCAGCGCGCCGGCGATGGCGGCCTGTTCCACGATATTGGGCGGGGCGAGCTGTGACAGGCGGTCGAGCAGCAGCACGACCTGACGGGCTTCCTCGGTCGCCTCGGCCAGATCGTTACCGGCCAGAACCTCGCCATTCCAGAGCGTCAGGGAGGCGTCGCTGACGCCCTCCGAAATCAGGAAGGAATCCATCTCCGCCTGATCCTTCAGGTAGCGGGAGGACTTGCCGCGCGCGACCTTAAACAGCGGCGGCTGGGCGATATAGAGATAGCCGCGTTCGATCAGTTCCGGCATCTGGCGGTAGAAAAAGGTCAGGAGCAGGGTGCGGATATGGGCGCCGTCGACATCGGCGTCCGTCATGATGATGATCTTGTGGTAGCGCAGCTTGTCCGGGTTGAATTCGTCCCGCCCGATGCCCGCGCCCAGCGCGGTGATCAGCGCGCCGACCTGGTCCGAAGACAGCATGCGGTCGAAGCGCGCGCGCTCCACGTTCAGGATCTTGCCGCGCAGAGGAAGCACCGCCTGATTCTTGCGGTTGCGGCCCGACTTGGCGGAGCCGCCGGCGGAGTCGCCCTCCACGATGAAGAGTTCGGACTTGGCGGGGTCGCGTTCCTGACAATCGGCCAGCTTGCCGGGCAGGTTGGCGACCTCCAGCGCGGACTTGCGGCGGGTCAGCTCCCGCGCCTTGCGGGCGGCGTCGCGGGCGGCGGCGGCCTCGACGATCTTGGCCAGCACCTCCTTGGCCAGCGCCGGGTTTTCCTCGAACCAGTCGTTCAGCGCCTCGCCGACGAGGTTTTCCACCACGGGGCGGACCTCGGAGGAGACTAGCTTGTCCTTGGTCTGAGAGGAGAATTTCGGGTCCGGCGCCTTGATGGAGATGACGGCGGTCAGGCCTTCGCGGGCGTCGTCGCCGGTCAGGGAGACTTTCTCCTTGCGGGCCGCGCCGACTTCATTGGCGTAGCGCGTGACCACGCGGGTCAGCGCGGCGCGGAAACCGGCCAGATGGGCGCCGCCGTCGCGTTGGGGAATATTGTTGGTGAAGGCCAGGACATTCTCGTGATAGCCGTCATTCCAGCGCAGGGCGACTTCGGCCTCGATATTGTCGCGCACGCCGTGGATCAGGATCGGCTCCTCGGTCAGCGGCGACTTGGCGCGGTCCAGATGCTTCACGAAGGCGGAGACGCCGCCCTCATATTTCAGCTCGATCTCCCACGGCTCGGCGCCGCGTTCATCGGCAAACCGGATGGCGACGCCGGAATTCAGGAAGGCCAGCTCCCGCAGGCGGTGCTCCAGCGTGTTCCGGTCGAACTCGATCCCCGTGAAGGTCTGGTCGGACGGCATGAAGCGAACGCGGGTGCCGGTGCGCCCCTCCGCATCGCCGACCACGGTCAGGGATTCCACCGTGTCGCCCATGCGGAACTTGACGAAATGCTCCTTGCCGTTGCGCCAGATCGTCATGTCCAGCCACTCGGAAAGGGCGTTCACGACGGACACGCCGACGCCGTGCAGGCCGCCGGACACCTTGTAGGAATTCTGGTCGAACTTACCGCCCGCGTGCAGCTGGGTCATGATGACCTCGGCCGCGGAGACGCCTTCCTCGGCGTGCATTTCGACCGGAACGCCGCGGCCGTCATCCTCGACAGAGGCCGAGCCGTCGGCGTGCAGGACCACCGTGACCCTGGACGCATGGCCGGCCAGCGCCTCGTCGATCGCGTTGTCCACCACCTCATAGACCATGTGGTGCAGGCCGGAGCCGTCATCGGTGTCGCCGATATACATGCCCGGGCGCTTTCGCACCGCGTCCAGACCCTTGAGAACCTTGATGGATTCCGCGCCGTATTCAGGCGCCTGATTCGCTTCTGCCGTCATAGATTTGTTGTAGCCGATGAGGGGGCGGACCGCCATGTCTGGCGGCGGGGTGATTCAGCCGCCATTTTAGGCCGCAAATCCTTGAATAGAAAGGCCGAGGCGCGGTGGGGCCGCGCCTAGAACCAGTCCGCCGGCTCGCTATGGATGGCGGCGGCGACGGGATTGAGGTCGGCGTCCAGATGGGCGTGAACGATGCTGGCCTGCAGCCCGGCCCAGCCGGGCATGGCGGGCAGGCCGGGGCCGTCCTGCGGCTCGGGCTGGTCGCCGCCGGCCAGCGCCATCAGGTCCGCCGCGGTCGAGGCGGCGGTGTTCTGGACGATGGAGACGGTATAGGTGCCGTATTCCCGCTCGTCGTCGGTATCGACCTCGATATAGAAGGTCCCGGTTTCGGTGGCCGTGTAGCTGATGCGGGAGGTGGAGCCGATTCCGCCGTCATCATCGGCGGCGACCGTGTTCCCCTTGGCGTCCAGCAGGGAAACGAAGGGATCGTCCAGCGTGCCGCCATAGGCGTCCGCCCCGCGCACCTGGATCGTGTAGCGCGCCCCGGCGACCAGCTCGACCGCGAACAGGTCCAGGTCGTCATCGAACTGGATTTCGCCGGTGGCGGATTCGCCGATGGCCAGCGTGTTGTCGGTGGGAAGCGTGCCCGGGAAATCATCCTCCGGCGCGGTCACCGAAAGCGTGTAGGTCCCCGTATCGCTGGCGAAGAAAGAGGAGGCGGAGACATAGTAGAGCCCGCTCTCGTCCGGGCGGAAGATATAGTTGGAGTCGACGCCCAGCCCGCTGTCGTCATTCTCCGCGATCAGCAGGCCGTCCGCGTCGAAGATGGTCAGATACGGGTCGCGCAGCGTGCCATTTTCCGAATCCGCGCCCAGCAGCTCGATCTGGTAGGTGACGCCGGCCAGCAGGGTGACCGCGATCCAGTCCTCGTCGCCGGCCGAGCCGATCTCGCCGGTGAACCGGGTTCCCACCGCCATGGCCGCGCCGGCGGAGGCGGCGGAATTGCCGAGGTCGGACGATTCAGCGCCGCCGGCCAGGTCGATCAGGAAATCCGCGTTGCTGAGGAATTCGACCTCGCGCAGCGTGTCGTCCGCGTCGCCGGCGAGGCCCGTGACGCTGACATCGCCGTCATCTTCCAGCGCGATATAAAGGTCCGCCTGACCCTCCTCATAGGAGGCCCGGTCCGCGCCGGCCCCGCCGAGCAGCAGATCGGATCCGCCGCCGGGCGCGAGGGTGTCGTCGCCGCTCTCGCCGGAGAGCCGGTCATCGCCCGAGCCGCCAAAGATAAGATCATCGCCGCCGCCGCCGCGCATGCGGTCGCCGCCCGCGCCGCCGAACAGCAGATCCGTGCCGCCGGAGCCGACCAGCACGTCCGCCCCCTCGCCGCCATAGAGCGTGTCCAGCCCGCCATTGCCCAGCAGGCGGTCATCGCCGTCGCCGCCGGTCAGGGCATCGTCGCCGCCGCCGCCGACAAGGCGGTCATCGCCGTCGCCGCCATCGACCAGGTCGTCCCCCACCGCGGCCAGCAGATTGTCGTCTCCGCCGCCGCCGAACAGAAGATCGTCGCCGGACGCCGCCGCGATATAGTCCGCCCCCGTCCCGCCATAGAGCCGGTCATCGCCCTCCCTGCCGAACAGCCGGTCATTGCCGGTCTCGCCGAACAGGATGTCGTCGCCGTCCAGGCCGATGATGTAGTCATTGCCGCCGGCGCCATAGATGGTGTCCGGCCCCGTGGAGCCAAGGAGCCTCTCCCCAGCCGCTCCGCCCGTGATTAGCGCCATGATCCCGCCCTCCCGCCTGACCCTTTTTCTGGCGGGATTTTACTCAAATACGGCGGATCGGGCCAGTATTATCCGATATCGGCGCGAAAAATCAGAACCAGTCGAATCCGTCCGGCGCAAGGGAATCGAAGGCCGCCGCATCGTCCGGTCCATCGCCGAACCGGGCCGCGATCTCCGCCATTTGCGCGTCGAGAGCGGCGGAAAAGTCCCGCGAATGGTCCGTCAGCGGTCGTTCCGGCGGAGGCGGGGCGGAGGAGGACGCTCCACCCTCCGGCGCTCCGGCCTTCTGGGCGGCCATTCGCGCCAGCATATCCTCGGTCAGCGGGGCGGTTTCCGGGGCCGCGACGGGCGTGAAGTCCGCGCGGCCATAGATGACATAAGCCTCGCCCGCGCCCTGCGCGCCAATCAGGATGTCATCGAAACCGTCCTGATTGATATCGCCGGCCGCGGCCACGCTCTCGCCCGCCCGGCCGCCGTCAGGGCCGGTAAAGACGACGCCTTCGTCCGCCTGTAGGTCCGACAGGTCCAGAATGCGCTGGCCGTCGATGACGGCGCCGAGCCCGGCTTCCGATCCGAAGACAAGGAAGGCGACGCCGGGCAGGTCGCCGCTATCGTCCGGCCGGGGCGCGCCAATAAGCAGGTCGCCGTATCCGTCGCCATTGACATCGCCCGCGTTCGAAAGGCTTTGCCCGGTGCGCATCTCGCCCTCCCGCCCGCGTATGATCAGGCCTTCGTCCTGGCTCAGGGTGGAAAGGTCGACGACCTGCTGGCCGTTCCCGTCCGGTTGGCCAAAGCCCTGATCGGCACCGTAGACAATATAGGCCTCGCCCACATCCTCGCCGTTATCGTCGCCGAACCAGGCGCTGAGCAGGATGTCGTCGAAACCGTCCTGATTGATGTCGCCGGTAATGGAAACCTTGTAGCCGGCCTGATCGCCCTGGGCGTCGCCCTGGATCAGAAATCCATCGGAGGCAGAGAAACCGCCAAGGTCGAAGATCTGCTGACCGTCCACGTTGGAGCCGAAAACCGCGCTCTTGCCGAAGATGACATAGGCGCCGCCCGTCGTCGGGCCTTCCGCATCCAGCCCGCGCGCGCCCACGACAAGGTCGTCAAACCCGTCGCCATTGACGTCGCCGCCCCCGGATACGCTCTGGCCTGCGGAGTCGTAGGAATCCTCGCCGTGGATGGCAAAGCCGGTTTCGCCGTCCAGAGACGCGGTGTTGAGGATCTGGCGCCCGTCACTATCGACGCCGAATCCCTGATCTGTGCCGAAAACGACATAGGATTCGCCAGCATAGGATTCCCGAAAATAATCCCCCCTGGAGCCAATGATTATGTCGTCGAAACCATCGCCATTGATATCGCCCGCATTGGCGGTGGACAGGCCCAGGCCGTGAAAATAGCCGTTGCTTTCGATGATGAAGCCTTCAGAGGCATCGAGATTCAGAAGATCGAGCGTCTGGCGGCCATCCAGATCAGACCCGAAGCCGCTGTCGGAGCCGAAAACGACATAAGCTTCGCCGCTGCTTTGGCCGCCTTCGACACGGGCGTTCGGCGCGCCCATGAGGATATCGTCAATGCCGTCCCCGTTTACATCGCCCAGGCTGGCGACGGATTCGCCCGGGGAGTCGGAGCTGGTTTCGCCGCGAATGAAAAACCCTTCGCTGGCGTCGATCATTGACGGATCGAAGACCTGTCTGCCGTCCTGAATGGCGCCCAGCGAGGTATTGCCGCCAAAGATTACATAGGAGCCGCCGGGCGCGCCGCCGCCCGGCTCACCGGCAACGCCGCCAATGATGAAGTCGGCAACGCCGTCATCATTGAAGTCTCCGCCCCCGGCCAGGCTGTTCCCCGCGCCGGGCGTCTGCACGACGAATCCGGCTTCAGGGGCAAGGCTCTCCAGACTGATCACGGGCGCGTCGCCGGCGGCGAAATGCAGCCCGCCATAAATGACATAGGCCTCGCCGGCGTTGACGCCGCCGTCATCCCCATGCTGAGCGCCTATGACGATGTCGTCATAACCGTCATTATTGATATCGCCCGCGGCTGAAGCGCTCCATCCCAGACGATCAAAGGGCGCGTCGCCCAGGATCTCAACGCCTTGCCCGGCAGACATCTCGGACAGGTCCAGAACCTGCCGGCCGTCTTCATCAAGTTCGAAAGCACGGGACGAGCCAAAAACCAGATAGGCCTGTCCCGATTTTTCGCCGGAGGGGCTGGCCTTGTGGGCGGCGACAATCAGATCGGCAAATCCATCGCCGTTGACATCCCCGGCGCCCGACACGCTGTATCCGAGATTGTCGCCTGCGACTTCACCCCGGATGACGATGCCCTTGTCGGAGGTCAGGTCCGAGAGATCTAGAACACGGCGGCCGCGGGTCGGATCGCCGATCAGTCCGTCATCGCCAAAGACCACATAGGCTTCGCCTGCGCCGGACCCGCCATCATCGCCCAGATGCGAACCCACGATCAGGTCATCGAACCCGTCGCCATTGACGTCGCCTGCCGCCGATATGTCGTACCCGACCTTGTCGCGTTCATCGGCGCCTTCGATGACAAATCCATCCGGCCAGGACAGCGCCGAAACATCGACCACCTGCCGGCCGTCTTCTGGCGCGCCGAATCCATCATCGCCGCCAAAGAGCACATAGACTTCGCCCGTCGCCGGTCCCGGGACATCGCTTTCCGGCGCGCTGACCATGAGGTCGGCGAACCCGTCCCCGTTGATATCGCCCGCCGTGGAGATATCGAAGCCGACTTCGGCCCCGTTATCGTCACCACGAATGACAAAGCCTTCATCGGGCGTGAAATTCGTCACGTCTATGAGTGAGCGCCCATATTCATCGGGCGACCCAAAGCCGCTGTCCGAGCCATAGATGACATAGGCTTCGCCGCTGCGCGGCCCGACCCCCGGCGCGCCAAAGGCGATATCGCCCAGGCCGTCGCCATTGATATCGCCGAGACCGGCCACGCTGTGCCCCGCGTCCTGATAGGGCGCATCGCCCCTGATCAAGAAACCTTCGGACGGGGACAGGTCCGTCAGATCAAGGATTCGCTGGCCGCCTTGTGTTTCGCCCGGCCCATCCGCCGCGCCAAAGATGACGTAGACCTCGCTGCCTTCCAGAGAGTCCTGACCCTCCCCCGCTGCGGCGACCACCAGGTCGTTGATTCCGTCGCCGTTCACGTCCTTTGCCGAGGAGACGCTGAAACCCGTGCTGTCATTGGCTTCATGGGCCTGGATGATCAGGCCCGCGCCGGCCGACAACCCTGTCAGGTCCAGAACCTGACGCCCACCGTCCGGCGCGCCGAATCCCTGGTCCGTTCCGAAAATCACGTAGGCCGCGCCGCCATCGCCTGCGCCGGGCGCGCCGACAACAAGATCGGCAAATCCGTCGGCGTTCAGATCTCCCGCGTCTGATACGTCATAACCTGCGCCGTTGCCTTCCGTATCGCCCTGAATGATGAAGCCGAGATCCGGCGGCAGCGTCGCCAAATCCAGAACCGGCGCCGCTTCTTTCAAGACGAAATCGCTTTCAAGCGGCGCATCGCCATAGATGAGAATTTCGAAATCGGCGTTGGCGTCGCCATCGATATCGGCCTGCAGGAGGGAGCGGCCGACCTGGTCGATGATGCGTAATTCGGCGCCGCTTCCGGAAAAGGCGGTGGCGATGAAATCGAAGCCCTGATTGCCGACGCGATTGCTGTCCGCATCCACCCCGAGAAGGTCGATAACATCGGCGCCGCTTTCGAAGTCGACAATGATGTCGCGGCCGCCGCCCCCCGCGGCGCTTTCCGCCGCGGTCAGATAGACAAAGCTGTCAGCGCCGCTTCCTCCGAACAGCACGTCTCGCGCCCGGCCGCCCAGCAGCGTGTCATCCCCGTCTCCGCCCTTGAGCTTGTCGGCGCCGGAGCCGCCATAGAGGCTGTCTGAACCTGTTTTTCCTTTGAGGACGTCATCGCCCGCGCCGCCGAAGAAGCGGTCCGCGCCGCTGGCGCCGAGAAGCTGGTCATTGCCGTCGCCGCCATAGGCGCTGTCATTGCCGGGCCCGGCGACGAGGGTGTCATTCTGCGCGCCGCCAAAGAGCCGGTCGTCGCCGACGCCGCCCTCGATCAGGTCCGAACCGGCTCCGCCGTAGAGAATGTCGGCGTTGCCGTTGCCGAACAGCTTGTCGTCGCCGTCGCCCCCGAAAAGCGTGTCGAGCCCGCCTTCGCCGAACAAACGATCCGCGCCGGTCTCGCCGAACAGCGTGTCGGCCCCGGCGCCGCCCTTGAGATTATCGTCGCCTTCGCCGCCATAGATGAGGTCCTGGCCCGCGTCGCCGCGCGCCAGATCCGCGCCGGCGCCGGCGCGATGCACGTCATCGCCATCGCCGCCGAACAGCATGTCGTTATCATCGCCGCCATAGAGATAGTCGCGGCCCGCGCCGCCCACCAGCAGGTCCGACCCCGCCTGGCCGTGCAGGGTGTCCGCGCCGGCATTGCCGTACAGCGAATCGTTTCCGGCCCCGCCATACAGATCATCGTCGCCCGCCGCGCCGTAAAGCTGATCCGCGCCGGTGTCCCCCACCAGCCGGTCATTGCCGTCTGTGCCATTGATAACCGACATACGGAATATCCCCCCGCCCGTACTTTTGATTGCAAACGCAGGTTAGTGCAGCCAGCGGCGCGGGGCCAGAGCGGGGAGGCGAAGATTGTCGCCGGTACGGTCAGCCGCCCGCGATTGAAACGGTGCGTTTCAGTGCCTCGTTACCGGGGCCCAGCGCGCCGGGCTGGAGACGGCCGGGCAGGAAGAGAACGTCGTAAAGTTCGCTGATCACGCCCCTTATGGTCACCGAATGGAGGACCGTGCCGGTCGCCAGTTCGATGAAATAGACGCCACAGCGCGGCTCCACCTTGCGCCGCTCCAGCTCGCCCTGAAGGGGCAGGCCGGAAAAGGTCTTGTTCTCGCGCGGCAGGGACAGGCCGACCGCCGCCACGCCGTTATGGATCGACAGGCCGCGCATATAGCCGGGGCAGAAGGCGACGGGCTCGAACCGGCCGGTGTCAGGGTCGACAAAGCCCAGCTCGCCCTGGCCGGAATTGCACAGCCATATCCTGCCCTCATGCAGGCGCGGGGAGTGCGGCATGGACAGGCCCCGGGCGATGACCTCGCCGGTTTTAACGTCAATCACCACGCCGCCATCGCGCCGGTGATCGCGCCAGCCGTCGAACGTGTCGCTCTCGGATATGGCCGTGACATAGCGCGGCGCGCCGTCTTCCATCGCCACGCCGTTCAGGTGACAGCGATCCTCCGCCTTCATTTCGGTGATGAAGGGCGGACGCCAGAGCGGCTTGAAACTGGCCGTCTCGCTGACCGTCGCCAGGCAGTTGAACAGCGTGTTGACGAAGACGGGCGGTTTTCCATCGGCGGCGATCAGGTCGTGCACGTCCAGATCGCCCGTAAAATAGCTCATCTGGGGGATATAGAAGGCGTCCCCCTCCACCCCGGCGGGCGCGGCGTTGCCGGCCATGGCGTCATTCAAACGGTAAATCTGGACATCGCTGGACACCCACAACGCATCCCCGTCCGCGGCCATGCCAAGGCAGCGGCCGAAATTGCGGTTGTGAACCCACAGAGAGCCGTCGGGCTTCACCCCGATAAACAGCAGCTTGCCCACCTGATAGGTGGTGAAGGCCAGCGAGGCCCCGAAATCGGCCAGCCATGAGGGGAAACCGCGCGAGGCGTCGATTTCAAGCGCAGGCTTTTCGGCGGTTTTCGTCCCGGTCATCGGCGCATCCTAACGGACATGCGCGGCTGGAAAAGCCGCAAACCGCCGCAAGCGATCAGAACCAGTCCGTATCTGGCGCCCAGCTGGCGAACGGCGCGTCTTCCCCGCCAAGGCCCAGCCCGAACCGCCCGGCAATCTCCGACATCTGTCCGGCCAGCGCCGCGTCCATGGCTTCGGAGAAATTGGCGAGCGGCGGCTCGGGCGGCGGGGCGGAGGTGCCGTTGGAGGGGAGGGGGTGATCCGGTTCTGTGCCGGATGCAGCCTGCCCGTCCTCGAAGGCGGCCAGATCCTTTTGTTCCGCAAGGAAAGCTTCCTCCGAGGAGAAATCTGACCGGCCATAGATAATGTAAGCTTCACCGGCGATGTTGCCGCCGTCATCGCCATTGCGCGCGCCGATCACAACATCGTCAAAACCATCATCGTCGAGGTCGCCAGCTCCGGAGACGCTCCACCCGGCGAGATCCCCGGTCATATCGCCCTGAATGATCACGCCTTCGGATGCCGTGAGCAGTGCAAGGTCAATGACTTGCCGGCCCGCATCGTCAGGCTGGCCAAACCCTGCGTCAGATCCGAATATAATATAAGCGGCGCCGGCGGAGTCGCCGCCTTCATCAGCATGGGGCGCGCCAATCACCATATCGGCGAAACCGTCACCGTTTACATCTCCGGCCCCGGAAACGCTGAAACCGGCGTCGTCTCCGCTCGCCGCGCCTTTTATGACAAAACCTTCCGACGCTTCCAGATAACGGCCGTCGACCTGAATACGTCCATAATTGTCCGTATCAGTGAAAGGCTGGCTGGTTCCGTAAATCACATAGGATTCGCTTGAACCAACAAGGAGATCATCGAATCCATCGCCATTCACATCGCCGGTAATGGAGACGCTTTGCCCGACACCGCTTGGTCCTGAAACAATCAGGAATCCGTCGTCCGCACCCAGATCGCCGACATTGATGGATTGCCGCCCGAGAGAATCCGGCGCGCCATACCCCTGGTCGCTGCCGAATATCAGGTAGGCGGCTCCAGCGCCGGAGACGCCATCCACTTCGGCGCCCGGCGCGCCTACGATGAGATCATCGAATCCGTCATTATTGAAATCGCCGCCGCCAGAAACGCTTGTTCCGGCGTCGTCAAACCATGACGCGCCTTCTATCACGAAGCCCTCGTCCGACCCCAGAGCGGACAGGTCCAGAGAGGACTGTCCGCCGGAAACCTGTCCGAAGCCTTCATCGGAGCCGAAAATGACATAGGCCGCTCCCGGGCGGGGAATGCTGTTGCCATGTTCAGCCCATCGCGCGCCGATAATCAGATCATCGATTCCGTCGCCATTGATATCGCCCGCGCCGGACACGCTATAACCGGGCTCCTCGCCCCCGGGCGCGCCAGTGATCGTGAAGCCCTCAGATGACGACATATTGGAGACATCCAGAACCTGGCGGCCGGCATCCGGTTGTCCGGGGGCGGTTTCGCCGCCAAACAGGATATAGACCTTGCCGTCACGGGAGCCGCTGACATCGGCGTTCGGCGCGCCGAACGCCAGGTCGGCCAGACCGTCGCCATTGATGTCGCCAAGCACGGAGACGTCGCCGCCAAGCTGCGCCTCGCCGCCGTCCTGAACAATCAGTCCCTCTGCTGCGGGGAGCGTGACCAGGTCAATAACCTGACGCGCTGAGGCATCGGGAGAGCCAAAACCTGAATCCGAGCCATATATGGCATAGGCCTCGCCACTCGCGGCGAGCAGCAGGTCATCGACGCCATCGAAATTCAAGTCGCCCCCGGCAGCCACGTTCACGCCGAGCTGTCCGAAAGCCGGGTCGCCCTGAACGATAAAGCCGTCGGCGGCGGAGAGCGTTGTAAGGTCGATAACGGGCGCTTCCACTTGGTCGGTGACGGTGAACTCGATTGTACGGGCGACCGTGGATTGGCCGTCCGTGACACTGATCTCCACCTCGTAGACATTATCGCCGTCAGCGTCCGCAGGGTTTTCAAAATCCGGCGCCGTCTTGAAATCCAGCGCCCAGCTGCCGTGAACAAGTTTGAAAAGGGAAGCGTCCGCGCCGCCGGAGACGAAATAGTCAAGCGGGTGATTATCTGGATCGGATGCGGTGACGAAATAGCCGGTCTGGACGTAATGTTCAGGGGTCGAGACTGACGCGGAAGAGGTGAAGGCGGGCGGCGTGTTGGGCCCCTGGTAGATATCCGTGAAATCAGCCCGGCCGAAGAGGACATAAGCTTCGCCGGCGTTGGTCCCGCCATCATCGCCCTGATAGGCGCCGATCAGAACATCGTCAAAGCCGTCGCCATTTATGTCTCCAGCGGCGGAGACATCGAACCCGGCGCGGTCTGTGCGTCCGTCGCCGTGAATGACGACGCCCTCGCTCGATGACAGGCCGCCCAGATCCAGAACCCGGCGGCCCTGTTCGTCAAGCGAGCCGAAACCGCCATTGGACCCGAACACGATATAGGCCGAACCCGCCTCTGCGCCTGCGGCCCCTGACAGTGGCGCGCCGACAAGGATATCGCCGAGACCGTCGCCATTGACGTCGCCAGCGTTCGATACCCGGTATCCGGCGAAGTCGTCCCCGGACGCGCCGCGAATGATGAAGCCCTCTGATGGCGCAAGCGCCGAAAGATCCATGTACTGACGGCCATCGCTATCCAGATAGCCAAATCCGGATTCCGAGCCGTAAATAACGTAGGTGTCGCCAAGATTCCGGATCACGTCCGGCTCGACGTAGATGTCGGCGTAAGGGGTAGCGATCAGAAGGTCATCGAAACCGTCATTATTGATATCGCCTGCAGACGACACGCTCCATGCGTGCCGCGCCGCTTCCTGTGAGGAGATCGTGAATCCCTCCTCAGGCGCCAGATTCGCCAGATCCAGCGTCTGACGCCCATCGCCGCCGGGCGCGCCGAAGCCCTGATCCGTTCCGAAAATTACATAGGCGTTGCCAGTAAGGGCCCCGTCATCGATGGCTGATGAAGCGTTCGGGGCGCCGATCACAAGGTCATCAAAGCCATCGCCGTTCAGATCGCCGGCTCCCGAAACGGTGAGTCCGGTCTCGGGGCTGTAGGCAGAGCCAGCCTCGCCTATAATGACGAACCCTTCCCCGGCTGTCAGCGTATCGTCGTCGAGCACCAGATCGGGAGTCCCCGCGTCAGCGTCCGGAGAGCCAAAACCCTGGTCAGTCCCGAAAATAACGATGGCCGCGCCAACGGAATCGCTTCCGCCGCCCTCATCCGGCGAGCCAATGACGAGATCGTCGAAGCCATCACCGTTCAGATCGCCGGCGCTTGAAACGGACCGGCCTTCAGTGGCGATCAGGAAACCTTCTTCCGAAGACATCGCGGAGAGGTCGAGCGTTTGGCGGTCGTGCCCCTCATGGTCGACCAATGCGCCGAAACCACTGTCAGACCCGAAGACGACATAGACGCCTTCGCTGGCGGCCCCCGCGATTACGAGATCGCCGAGCCCGTCGCCATTGATATCGCCCGCGGCGGACAAGCCGTTAAACTGGAAAGTGCGTGCAAAACTGTCTTGCAGCACGAAGCCTTCGCTTGCGGAAAGGCTTGTCAGGTCGATGACGTTACGATTGGAGGCGTCGATTGCTCCGAAGCCCTGATCGGTTCCGAAAATCACATAGGCTTCGCCGGTATAGTCGGGATCATTCGACTCGGCGCCCGGCGCGCCGATAATAATGTCTTCAAATCCATCGCCATTGACGTCTCCCGCCGCCGCAACATCCATACCGGCCGCGTCGAACGCCGCGTCTCCCTGAATAATAAAACCCAGATCCTGCCGTAACAGGGTGAGGTCTATCACCGGGGCGGGCCCGCCGAGATTTAGGTCATCCTCCACCGGCGCGTCGCCGAGGACGTAGATTGCGAAATCGGCGTTGCCGTCGCCGTCCGTGTCGCCCGCCACGAGGTTGCCGCCTGCGAGGGCGGAGATGGTGAGCTCGCCCGCCGTCCCGGAGAAGGCGCCGACGATCGTGAAGGCGTCATTCGCGCCGGTAGCGGCGATGGCGTCGATGCGGGAGAGGTCGATGCTGTCTTCGCCGCTGGTGAAATCCTTGATGGTGTCGCGCCCCGAGCCAAAGGGCGCGGTATCCGCTGCGCTGGAGAAGATGAAGCGGTCTGCGCCAGCGCCGCCGAACAGATTGTCGCCACCCGCGCCGCCGTCCAGCGCGTCATCGCCTGCGCCGCCGGTCAGGATGTCGCCGTCATCGCCGCCATGGAGCTGGTCATTGTCCGCGCCGCCGACGAGGTTGTCCGCCCCGGCTTCGCCATAGAGCCTGTCGCTGCCGGTTTCGCCGAGGAGCACGTCGTCGCCCGCGCCGCCCCTGACAACATCGCCCCCGGCTTCGCCCCGCAATGTATCATTGCCGCCATTGCCATAGAGCGTGTCCGCCCCGGACCCGCCACGCAGGAGGTCGCTATCGGCGCCGCCATAGAGCGTGTCGCCGCCCGCGCCGCCCTGCAGCACATCCTGGCCGGTCCCGCCAAACAGCTTGTCGTTTCCAGTGCCCCCGCGCAGCACGTCGTCGCCCTCATCGCCGAGCAGACGGTCTGCGCCGGCCCCGCCGATCAGCTGGTCATTGCCGATGCCGCCAAAAGCGCGGTCGTCGCCGTCCTGTCCAAAAAGGCGGTCCGCGCCGCTGTCGCCATAGAGACTGTCGGCGTCCGCGCCGCCCTTCAGGGTGTCGCCGCCATCGCCGCCGAACAGGTTATCGCGATCCGCGCCGCCGAGCAGGCGGTCCGCGCCGGCGCCGCCGAACAGATCATCCCAGCCGGTGAAGCCGATCAGGAGGTCGTTGCCCTCGCCGCCGAACAGGTCGTCATTATCCTCGCCGCCATTCAGCGTGTCGGAGCCGGTTCCGCCATAAATCTGGTCGCGGCCGCTTTCCCCGAACAGCAAGTCATTATCCGCCCCGCCGACGATGAAGTCATAGCCGTTCCCGCCGCGGATCTTGTCGTTCCCGGCGTCACCCAGAAGATAATCGTCGCCGGCGCCGCCCTTGATCGTATCGTCGCCCGCGCCGCCCTCAATGGTATCCATGCCGCCGCCGCCAACGAGTTCGTCGCCGCCCGCGCCGCCGTCTATCTGGTCGTTATCATGGCCGCCGACGATGAAATCGTCGCCGCCGAGACCGGAAAGGTCGTCATTTCCGCTTTCGCCATAAATGAGGTCGTCGTCTTCCGAGCCGACCAGAGTGTTGTTATCGGCGTCGCCCATCAAAAGCGCCATGTGAAATCCCTGCCTGTCCCGCCCCTCAAAGATTGCGCACGCAGGTTAGTGCAGCCTGTGGGAGAGGGCCAGACCGGAATGGCTGTTCGGGGCGCTTCCTAGCCCGGCGTGATTTCGCCGGTTTCGACGCGGAACATCTGAGCGTCGGTCGTGAAGGCTTCGAACAGGCGGGATTCGACGCCGGTGAGCCAGGCCTGGGCGCCAAGATCGTTCAGTTCGGCGATCAGGGCGGCGCGGCGGTCGGGGTCGAGATGGGCCGCGGCCTCGTCGAGCAGGACGATCGGGCCGATGCCGTGATCGGCGGCCAGGGCGCGGGCCTGGGCGAGGATCAGGCCGGTGAGAAGGGCTTTCTGTTCCCCGGTGGAGCATTGCGCGGCGGGGGCGTCTTTTTCCCGGTGGGTGACGCGCAGATCGCTGCGGTGCGGGCCGGACAGGGCGCGGCCCGCCGCGGCGTCGCGGTTGCGGGCCTCGGCCAGCTTGCGGGTGAAGGACTCCGCGATCGTTTCCGGCGTTTCGCCCGCCAGCGCGGCCTCTTCCAGCGCGCCGTCCAGCGCCAGCGCGGCGGTGGGGAAGGCGGTGTCGGGCGAGGCGGCGATCTGTTCGGCGAGGCGGGAAAGCGTGCGGGCGCGGGCGGCCGCCATGGCGGCGCCGGACTCGGCCATGCGGGCCTCCAGCGCGCCGAGCCATGAAGGGTCGAAAACATTGTCGTCCAGCAGGCGCTGGCGCTCCCGCATCGCTTTTTCGTAAGTGCTGGCGTTGCGGGCGTGATCGGGCGCGGCGGCCAGAGTCAGGCGGTCGAGAAAGCGGCGGCGGTCGCCCGGCGGCCCCATGAACAGGCGGTCCTGCGCCGGAGTCAGCCAGACCATCGGGATCAGGGCGGTGAGATCGGCGGCGGGGGCGTTGGTTCCGTCAATCTTGACGATGCGGCGATTGGGGGCCTCGGGCGCGACGCCGGTGGTGATCTCATGCGTCTCGCCTGCGCGCGCGATCGTCGCGGCGACGCCCCAGGCGGGGGCGGTCTCGCCATTCCCGGCGCGGCGGAGCGAGTCCAGTTTCGCCCGGCGCAGGCCGCGGCCGGGGGAGAGCATGGAAACCGCTTCGAGGAGATTGGTCTTGCCCGCGCCATTGGGCCCGGCCAGCGCCACGGGGCGCGCGTCCAGCGCCAGTTCGGCGCGGGTATAGTTGCGGAAATCGGTCAGCCGCAGCCGGGTGATGGCAAGGGAGCGGGTCATGCTGGCGCCCCTTCTATCCCCTCGCGCGGGCGAGGAGACGGAGTTTCATCGGGACAGAAAAACTCAGACCCGCAGCGGCATCAGGACATAGAGGGCGTGTTCGTCCGCGGAATCCTTGACCAGTGCGGGAGAGGCCGAGTCCTGGAAGAGGATATCGACCGTATCGCCCTCGATCTGGCCGGCGACGTCCAGCAGGTAACGGGCATTGAAGCCGATATCGATGGCGTCAAAGCCGTAAGTGACCATCAGTTCCTCGGTCGCCTGCCCGCTTTCGGGGTTATTGACCGCCAGGGTCAGCGTATCCTCGGCCAGCGAGAGCTTGATGGAGCGCGATTTCTCGACAGAGATCGTCGCCACGCGGTCCACGGCGTTGGCGAAGACTTTGTTCTCGATGGTCATGCGCTTGTCGTTCTCGCGCGGGATCACGCGCTCGTAATCGGGGAAGGAGCCGTCGATCAGCTTGGAGGTCAGCGTCGCGCCGCCGATCTGGAAGCGGATCTTGGATTCGGAGACCGAGACCTCGACCTCGTCATCGGCGTCGTCGACCAGGCGGCGGACCTCCTGCACCGTCTTGCGGGGCACGATGACCGCCGGCATTCCGGACGCGCCGTCCGGCATGGCGGTCTCCGACAGGGCCAGACGGTGGCCGTCAGTCGCCACCGCGCGCAACAGCGACGCGCCCTCCGCCTCCATGGCGTGCAGATGGATGCCGTTGAGATAGTAGCGCGTCTCCTCGGTGGAGATGGCGAAGCGCGTCTTGTCGATCAGGCGCGCCAGCTCGCTCGCCTCGACCTTGAAGTCATGGCTCAGCCCCTCGGCGCTCAGGACCGGGAAGTCGGACGGCGACAGCGAGGGCAGCGAGAATTGCGAGCGCCCGGCCTTGATCTGCAGGCGGGGATCGCCGGAGGTCATGGAGATTTCCACCTCCGCGCCCTCGGGCAGCTTGCGCACGATTTCATAAAGCGTGTGGGCGGGGGCGGTGGCAGATCCGCCGGACTCGATGTCCGCGGAAACCGTCTCCGTGATCTCCAGATCCAGGTCCGTGGCGGCGAATTTCAGCGCGCCGTCTTCAGCGGACAGCAGCACATTGCCCAGTATCGGAATGGTGTTGCGGCGCTCCACCACATTCTGGACGTGGCCCAGTGTGCGGATAAGCGCGGCGCGGTCGATCGTCAGCTTCATGAAGGGTTCTGCGCTTGGTTCTTGGTTGACGGGTTAAAGGCGAATCGCCCCCGCGCAAGACAGGCGCGGGGGCGGGAGAATAACGAAAATCACCGCCGCGCGAAGCCCTTTTTCCGCATTTCCTCCCGCGCCCGGCCTGTGCGGACGCGGGGCGGCAAGGCGCGCCGCCCTAGCGCTCCAGCAGGCGGATCAGCGCGTTGACGTCGTCATGCACGGCCGGATCGTTCTCCATCAGATCGCTGATGCGGCGCACCGCGTGCAGCACCGTGGTGTGATCCTTGCCGCCGAAACGCCGCCCGATATCGGGCAGGGAGCGCTGGGTCATCTGCTTGGACAGATACATGGCGATCTGGCGCGGACGGGCGATGGCGCGGGCGCGGCGCGGCGACAGAAGCTCCGGCACTTTCAGATTATAATAGGACGCCACCTGTTTCTGGATGCGGTCCACCGTGATGCGGCGCGTGGCGGCCACGGCGTAATCCGACAGGGCGGCGGTGACGGTTTCGGTCGTCGCCTCGCGCCCGATCAGCAGGGTGCGGGAAACCACCGTGTTCAGGGCGCCGATCAGTTCGCGCGGAGAGCCGGTGACGCGGGCGGCGATGAAATCGCACGCCTGATCCGGCAGGGCGAAGCCGGGATAGGTGCGCTGAAGGTCCAGCACGGCGCGGTCCAGGATGCGGCGGCGCAGATCCAGATCCGGGCATTCGACATCGCAGCGCAGGCCGCCGACCAGCAGGGAGCGCACGCGCTCGTCAATGCCGTCCAGCTCGCCCGGCTTGCGGTCGCCGGTGATGACCACCTGGCGGCCGTCCTGAATGAGATCGGCCAGGGTATGGTAGAATTCCTCCTGCGTGACCGTCTTGCCGGCCATGATGTGCAGGTCGTCGACCAGCAGAAGGTCGGTGTTGCGCACCGTTTCCTTGAAGGCGCTGGTGTCGCGGTTCTTCATCGCCGACAGGAAGTCGCTCGTGAAGCGTTCGCCCGTCAGATAGGTGATGCGGCGCTCCGGATCGCGCTCGCGGCTTTCATTCTGGATGGCGCGCAGCAAGTGGGTTTTGCCCATGCCGTAGCCGCCATGGATATAGACCGGGTTGAAGCGCGCGGCGGCGTCGCCGGAAATCTGGCGCGCCACGGCGGCGGCGACTTCATTGGCCGGGCCGACCACGAAATTCTCGAAGGTGCGGTCAATGCGGGCCGGGGGGCGCGGCTCGGACAGGCCCGCGCCCGATCCTCCGCCGGACGCGCCGCCCGCGGCGGCGGCGGGACGGGAAGCGGCGACCCGCAGGGCGGGCGGATGCGCCATGCCGTCGGTGACCTCGAACCGGACCATGCGGTTCTGCGAATCCAGACCGGCCCAGTACTCGCGAATGCGGAAGCCGAAATTCTGCTCCACATACTCGCAGCAAAAACGGTTGGGAGCGGAGATGCGCACGGTGCGGCCATCAATTTCAGAAGCCTGAAGGTTGGCGATCCAGGACAGGTAAGTCTGCTCGCCAAGTTCGCTCTTCAGGCGACCCTTGATCGCCTCCCAGACGCTCTCTACCGCCATTGATATATCGGCTCCCTTTGACTGCCCGCCCATTGAATTCCCCCTTGCCCGGCGCGCCTTGGACGGCACGCCAGCATATTGTTTTTAAAGACAAAAATTCCCCCTCCGCGCTCCTCACGGGAGGCGGTTATCGAGTTCAATCCGTCTTAAGATTGGTACGTCGATCAGCAAGGAGGAGGATACTTAGACGGCACTGCGAATCAAACCCCAAAATTCGCCGCTGGAGGGAAACGAGTCACTTGACAAGAAAAAACCGGAACCCCGGAGGGGACTTAGGTTTACCTTTCTTAACATTTTTTTTCAGCGGGGTGACAGCGCGAAAAAGCGCGCAAACGGGGCCCATAAAAAAACGCTCCGGCGCAGGTTCTGGCCGGAGCGTTTTGAAATTTATTGCGGATTCATGACGGCCCGGCGACAGGCCGGAAACCAGCGCGCCGTGTTCAGGCGCTCATCGCCTTGATGCGCGAATTCAGGCGCGAAACCTTGCGGGACGCCATCTTCTTATGAACCACGCCGTGGCCGGCCGCCTTGTCCAGTTCGGACTGGGCCTTGCCGAGCGCCTCGCGGGCCGCCGCCTGATCGCCGGAAGCAATCGCTTCCTCGACCTTGCGGACATAGCCGCGCATGCGCGAACGGCGGACGGTGTTGACTTCGGTGCGGCGCGCAATCTTGCGGACCATCTTTTTCGCAGAACGCGTATTGGCCATGAGCCTTATACTTCCGTGTTCAGGGTCGTCGTAAATTCATCGGGCCGCGCGCGCATTTCGCGCCGCTGCGGCGAAGGCAGGCGAGATATAAGGATAGGCGGGCCGCGTCAAGCGCGCGGCGCCGCGCAAGCTCAGCGATTCTTGAAATGCGGCGCCCGCTTCTCTGCGAAGGCGGCCATGCCTTCCTTCTGGTCCTCGGTCGAGAACATGGAATGGAAGACGCGGCGCTCGAACCGCACGCCCTGGCTGAGCGTGGTCTCATAGGCCTGGTTCACCGTCTCTTTCGCCATCATGGTGATGGGGCGGGAGAAGCCGGCGATCTTGCGGGCGGCCTCCATGGCCTCCTCCATCAGGTCGTCATCGCTGACCAGACGGGAGACGAGGCCGCAGCGCTCGGCTTCCTGCGCGTCCATGGTGCGGCCGGTGAGGCAGAGATCCATCGCCTTGGCCTTGCCGATAAAGCGCGGCAGGCGCTGGGTGCCGCCGGAGCCGGGCATGACGCCGATGGTGATTTCCGGCTGGCCGAACCTGGCGTTTTCGGAGGCGATGATGAAGTCGCACATCATGGCGATCTCGCAGCCGCCGCCCAGCGCATAGCCGGACACCGCGGCGATGACCGGCTTGCGAAAGCGGTCCACCGACTCCCACGTCTTCGCGAAGGGGTCGTTCTTGTAGAGATCAACGAAATCGCGGCCCTGCAATTCCTTGATGTCGGCGCCGGCGGCGAAAGCCTTCTTGGAGCCGGTCAGGACCACGCAGCCAATGTCGTCATTGGTTTCGAAATCGGCGAGCGCCTGGGCGAGTTCGGTGGTCAGCTGGTCGTTCAGCGCGTTCATCGCCTTGGGGCGGTTCAGCGTGATGACGCCGACCGCGCCGTCGGTTTTCACTTCGATCGTCTCAAAAGCCATATCCGGACCATCATCCTTGAGTGTGGCGGCTGCGCGTCTTGCGGACCGACGAGCCGGTCCCGCGCGCGAAAGCCGGGCCTCATAACGCAACCCGCGCCCTGTGGCGAGGGGGCGCCTTCAAACGCGTTCAGCGCTGGCAGGACGAGCAGAAAAAGCTGGACCGCCCTGCTTGCACAATCCGCGTCACGGGCGCGGCGCAGGCCCGGCAAGGCTCGCCTTCACGCCCGTAAACGGAAAAGGAATGCTGGAAATAGCCCAGGGTTCCGTCCGTCAGGGCGTGATCACGCAAGCTTGATCCGCCCGCCGCGATCGCCTCCGACAGCACGGCTTTGACCGCGGCGGCCAGTTTTTCGCATCGCGCCGCGCCCACATTGGCCGCCAGGCGGCGGGGAGAGATCTTCGCGCGGAACAGGGCCTCGCAGACATAGATATTGCCAAGGCCCGCCACGATGCGCTGATCCAGCAGCGCCGCCTTCGCCGGCGTTCGCCGCCCCTTGAACGCGGCGTGCAGAACGGGGCCGTTGAAGGCGTTGGAAAGTGGTTCCGGCCCCAGCCCGTCCAGATAGGGCGAGGTCTCGCCGGGCGCGATCAGGGTCATGAAGCCGAACCGGCGGGGATCGTTGAAGGTGACGCGGCGGCCTTCCCCGGTCTCGAAAATCACGTGGTCGTGCTTCGAGTCGAGGTTTCTGGGATGGGCGAAATCGCCGGGCGCTGTCCCGTCCACGCGGAAGGAACCGGACATGCCCAGATGCATCAGCAGGGACTCGCCGGTGTCCATTTCCCCCAGCAGGTATTTGGCGCGGCGGCCCAGACGGATCAGGCGCGCGCCCTCCAGTCTTTCCCGGAAGCGCGGCGGAAAGGGAAAGCGCAGATCGGGGCGGCCCAGCGTGACGGTTTCCAGGCGCGCGCCCTCCAGCGCCGGGGTCAGGCCGCGCCGCACCGTTTCGACCTCGGGGAGTTCGGGCATGGCCTACCGGGCGAGGTTTTTCATGATGCCCCGGATCACCTGCCGCGACAGCTCGGTGGATGCGGTGCGCAGGAAGGATTTCATCGAGGCCTCGAAATAGGATTGCCGGCCGGAGGATTTGCGGGACGAGGAGCGGCGGGATGTCGACGCCTTCGCCTTGTCCTTGCCGGCCTTTTCAGCGGCGGCGAGTTTCTGCTCGGCGCGCTCGGCCAGAATTTCATAGGCGGACTCGCGATCCTGCGGCGTGTCATAGCGCCCCGCGGCCGGGCTGCCGGCGATGATGCGGCTGCGCTCTTCATCCGTGATCGGGCCGATCTGCGAGGATGGCGGGCGGATGAGCGTGCGTTCGACCACGGTCGGGCGGCCCTTGGCGTCCAGCGTGGAGACCAGCGCCTCGCCAACGCCCAGCTCTGTGATCACCGCCTCGGAGTCCAGCTCCGGATTGGGCCGGAAGCTCTGGGCCGCGGCTTTCACGGCCTTGCGCTCGGCCGGGGTATAGGCGCGCAGGGCGTGCTGGATGCGCGTTCCCAGCTGGGCCAGAACGTCATCGGGCACGTCGCGCGGGTTCTGGGTGACGAAATAGATGCCCACGCCCTTGGAGCGGATCAGCTTGGCGACCTGTTCGATCTTGTCCAGCAGCGCCCTGGGCGCATCTTCGAACAGAAGGTGCGCCTCGTCGAAAAAGAAGACCATGCGCGGCTTCTCGGGATCTCCGACCTCTGGCAGTTCCTCGAACAGTTCCGACAGCAGCCAGAGCAGGAAGGTGGAATAGAGCCGCGGTTCGGCGATCAGGCCGGTGGCGTCCAGCACGTTCACATAGCCGCGGCCCGACAGGTCCGTGCGGATCAGATCGGCCAGCGACAGGGCCGGTTCGCCGAAGAAGCGGTCCGCGCCCGCACGCTCCAGCACCAGAAGCCGGCGCTGAATGGCCCCGACGGAGGCGGTGGAGACCTGACCGTATTCGGCGCTGATCTCCGCGCGGTTCTCGGCCACATAGGTCAACAGGGCGCGCAGATCCTTCAGGTCCAGCACCAGAAGCTTCTGGTCATCGGCCAGCGCGAAAGCGACGGTCAGCACGCCTTCCTGCGTCTCGTTCAGGTCCAGAAGGCGGGAGAGCAGCAACGGCCCCATTTCCGATACCGTGGTGCGGATCGGGTGGCCTTTCTCGCCCAGCAAATCCCAGAAGACGGTGGGGGCGGCGGCGTAATCATACGGGTCCAGGCCGATGGACCGGGCGCGCTCATGCAGCTTGTCATGCAGTTTGTGCGTATCCGCCCCCGGCGCGGCGAGGCCGGAAAGATCGCCCTTTATGTCTGCGGCGAAGACAGGAACGCCGGCCTCGGAGAAGGCTTGCGCCAGAATTTGCAGGGTGATGGTCTTGCCCGTGCCGGTCGCGCCGGCGATCAGGCCGTGACGGTTGGCGCGGTTGAGAAGAAGGCTCTGGGGGCCGTTCGGCGACCCGCCGACAAAAACGCTATCGCTCACGTGCGCGCATCCCGGTAAATGGAAGAAGAGAAAAGACGATAGCCCCCGCCCCGCCCGGCTTCAACGCGGCTTGACGCGGCCGGCGAAGCATTCGCGAATAGGGACCATGGACCAGGCGGGGAAAATCTCACTTTCCATCATTGCGGCGGGCGTGGTGATCACCGGGCTGTTCTGGTTCCGGGAGATCCTGGCCCCGTTCGCGCTGGCGGTGTTCCTGTGGCTGGTCATGGACGCCTTTGCGCGGCGGCTGCACGAAAGCATCCGTTTCATGCCGCGCTGGCTGGCCCTGCCCATTGCCATCCTGCTGGTTCTGGCGGGCATGGTGGCGGTGGTCATGGTGATCGTGGACAGCGCCGCGCAATTTGCCGGCAACGCCAGCGCCTATGACGCGCGCATCGCGCAGGCGATATCGGAAACCTATGCCCTGCTGGGGCTGACCGATCCGCCGACCCTGGCGCAGCTTTTCGAGCGCGCGGGGCCGGGCCGCTTCTTCGCCGAGGTTGCCTCCGCCCTGCAGAGCGTCATCTCCAACGCGGTTTTCGTGCTGATTTTCGTGGGCTTCCTGTTCGCCGCGCAGGCGGGCTTCCCGCAAAAGCTGGACGCCTTGTTCCCGGACGCCGAGGGTCGGATGCGCGCGGCCAGCGTGATGGAGTCGATCCGCGAGAGCATCGAGAAATATCTCTGGGTCCAGACCATCGTCAGCGTGATCACCAGCGTGCTGTCCTACGCCACGCTGAAATTCATCGGGCTGGACAATGCGCTGTTCTGGTCTTTCGTGATCTTCCTGCTGAATTACGTGCCGACCATCGGCTCCATCGTGGCGACGGTCCTGCCGACCCTGTTCGCGCTGGTGCAGTTTGAATCGCTGTGGATGGTGGCGGCGGTGTTTGGCGGGGTCGGCGTGTGGCAGTTCGTCATCGGCAATTTCCTGCAGCCGCGAATGCAGGGAGAGTCGCTGAACCTCTCCACGCTCGTCGTGTTGCTGTCGCTGGCGATCTGGGGGGCGATCTGGGGAATTGCGGGAATGTTCCTGGCCGCGCCGCTGACCGTCATGGTGATGATCATACTGGCGCAGTTCCCCTCGACCCGGCCCGTCGCCATCCTGCTGTCGGGAGACGGCAAGCCGGCCGAGGGCGTGGCCATACCGCCAAGGCCGTCCATGTAGCGCGCCGCGCCGCTGTCAAAACAAATGAACCGACTGACCTGGCCGCACGTTCACACAGTTGTGACCGGCGCGAAGGAGCATTTTTTCCGTCCGGTCCCATATTCGTCTTTCGCGGCGTTGTTCGCCGCAGACATGGAGACCTACATGGCCCGTCTTTTCGCCATCGCATTCGCCGCCGCAGCCTTGCTGGTGTCGGCGGTGTTCGTCGCGCAGGCGGGCGAACGGCCGCTGTTCTTCGATCAGGGCGAAACCGCCGTCGCCCAGACGGTCTAAGAGCCTGAAGTTTTTAGCCGGACGAATTCAAGGAACACAGACCTCAATCCCATGTCCCCCTACCCCACAGCAGACTGAGGTCTGTTCATGACGCCGCCGGCTCGCCCTCCCCCTAGAGCCGGCGGCGTTTCCTTTTGAGGGTATCAGAATCTACCAGGGCAGTTTTTCGCCGGAATAGCGGATGAATTCGCCGGACCGGTCGATGGTCAGGTTGTCCACGACTTCCTGTTCGCCCTGCACCGATTCCTCCGTGCTGATCTTGGCGTTGGGGCCGCCCATATCGGTCTGGACCCAGCCGGGGTGGAACGCCACGACGGTCACGCCCTTGTCGGCCAGATCGGTGGCCATGGAACGGGTCACCATGTTCAGCGCCGCCTTGGATGCGCGATAAGCGTAAACCCCGCCCGATCCGTTATCGGCGATAGAGCCCATCTGGCTGGACTGCATGGCGATGATTTTGCGGTCCGATTTCTCGACATGGCCGATCAGGGCCTCCGACAGACGCAGCGGGCCGGTGACATTGACATCGAACACCGCGTTCATCGTGTCCGCCGCCGTGCCGAACACCTGGTTGGAGCGGTCGCCCGCCGTGCCGGCGTTATTCCAGAGGATGTCGATCGGCTCGTCGATCTCGCCCGCCAGGCGCGCGGCGTCTTCGGGCCTGGACTGGTCGAATTTGTGAACGACGATCTTGCCGCCGGACGCATTGGCGAGGGCCTTGAGTTCATTGGCGCTCTCGGGGTCGCGGCAGCAGGCGTGCACGCGCGCGCCCTTGTCCGCATATTGCCGGACATGCTCAAGGCCGATGCCGCGATTGGCGCCGGTAATCAGGACGGTGGTCATGGCGGTCTCCGTGATTTTCTACGATTAACTGGAATGAATAACGCGCCAGAGACGTAAGAGGCGCTGAGATTTTCGCCAGAGACCTGAAAAATCGGGATGTCTCGCCCCTTGCGCCGCCGCGCACGAAGGCTAGCATCCGCGCCAAGAACAGAACTTGATCAGGGAGGACGCCGTTTAAGATGGAAGCGGTCGTCAGCGCAACGCACGCCTTCAAGGAATCCGATTTCCTGGAGGCCGCCCGTAACAGCGATCTTCAACAGCTCAAGGGCCCGGACGGGCTCGACAAGCTCGCCGAAGCCTTTCTCAAACAGATTCACGAAGACGCCATCGCGGAGGACCTCGAAACCCTCTCGATGGAGGACGTGCTGCATCTGGCGGCCGAGTTCTGGAGCTTCGGCCAGATGCGCAAGCCGGGCGAAGCCCTGATCCGCATCCGGCCCGGCAAGGGCGCGGACGGTCAGCCGATCCGGCGCGACATCCTTGAGATCGTTTCCAATGACCGGCCCTTCATCGTCGACTCGGTGATGTCGGACATCGCCGCAGAGGGGCGCGACGTGCTGGCCATGTTCCACCCCATCGTGGTGGTCAGCCGGTCCGATTCCGGCGAACGCATGAACGGCGCGGAGGCGCGCGCCGAATCCATGATCCAGGTGCATCTGGAGCCGATGGGCGCGGCCGAGCGCAAGGCCGTCATCGAAAGCCTGCACGCCACGCTGGAGGACGTGCGACTGGCGGTCGAGGACTGGCCCGACATGCTGGGATCCATGGACGCGGCGATTGACGAGCTGGACGCGGCCAAGACCGAGGCCAGCGAGGAGGAGCAATCGGAATGCGTGGCGTTCCTGCGCTGGCTGCGGGACGATAATTTCGCGTTTCTGGGCTGCCGGCAGGTCGCCTTCCTGCGGGATGGCGATGGAAACCTGCTGAACGAGGAGCCCGACACGGTCGAGGGCAGCGAGTACGGCATTCTGCGCGACCAGACGCGCAACGTGCTGCGCCGGGGGTCGGAGCCGACCGTGCTGAGCCCGCAGGTGCGGCAATTCCTGAAAGAGCCCGCGCCGCTGATCGTGGCCAAATCCAATATGCGGTCCCGTGTCCATCGCCGGGTCTATATGGATTATATCGGGGTCAAACGCTTCGGCGAGAATGGCGAGGTAACGGGCGAGACGCGCTTTGTCGGCCTGTTCACGGCGGAAGCCTATAACCGTATGGCACGCGACGTGCCGCTGATCCGCCGCAAGGTGCGCCGGGTGCTGGAGCGCGCGGGCAAGCTGCCGGGCAGCCACAACGCCAAGAAGCTTCAGAACATCGTCGAGAATTATCCGCGGGACGAGCTGTTCCAGACGGACGAGGACGATCTCATGGAGATCAGCCTCGGCATCCTGCATCTGGACGACCGCCCGCGCCCGCGCCTGTTCCTGCGCCGCGACCGGTTCGACCGGTTCATCTCCGCCCTCGTCTTCATTCCGCGCGAACGCTACAATACCCGCCTGCGCGAACAGGTGGGAGAGATGCTGCGCGCCGAATATGACGGGCGGCTTTCGGCCTTCTACCCGCAGTTCGGCGACAGCGCGCTGGCGCGGGTGCATTTCATCATCGGCCTGAACCCGTTCGAGCATCCCGAGCCGGACGTGCGCGACCTTGAGCGCAAGATTTCCGAGCTGGCGCGAACCTGGGAAGACGATTTCGAGGCGCATGCGCGCGAGCACGCCATTGATGACGTGCGTGCCGTCGCCGACCTCTATACCGAAGGCTTCACGGCCGGATACCGCGAGCGGTTCACGCCGGAAGAGGCGCTGGACGATGTGGAGAAGATCGAGGCGCTGGGCCCCAGGCCCGATATCCAGGTGCGCGCCTGGCGGCGGGCGGGCGACGAGCCGGACGTCCTGCGCTTCAAGCTGTATCACGCGGCCGATCCGCTGCCGCTGTCCAAGGTGATGCCGATTCTGGAGCATCTGGGCGTCGACGTGATCTGGGAGGCCGGATACCGCGCCAACCGGCGCGGCGAGGACGCCGCGGATGAGACGGTCTGGATCCATGATTTCGAGATGCGCGCCCCGGCCGGGGCCGATCCGGAGGATTTCGACACCCGCGCCCTGTTCGAGGACGCCTTTGTCGCCGCATGGACGGGCCAGAACGAATCCGACGGTTTCAATCCGCTGATCCTGAAGCTGGGCGTGCCGTGGCGCGATGCGGCCTTCCTGCGCGCCTGCGCGCGCTTCCGCCGCCAGACGGGCGCCGATGTCTCGCAAGCGGTGCAGGAACAGACGCTGGTCCAGAACCCGGACATTGCACGCCTGCTGCTGAAGCTGCGCAATGCGCGCTTCGATCCCGATTTCGAGGGCGATATGGATGTCCGCGCCGCGCGGGCGCAGGAAATCGACGCGGAGATCGAGGCCGCGCTGGTCAATGTCTCCAGCCTGGACCATGACCGCGTGTCGCGCCGTCTGCGCGACCTTCTGAAAGCGACATTGCGGACCAATTTCTACCAGCGGGACGAAGACGGAAATCCGCTGACCCAGATCTCCCTGAAGATCGACTCCAAGGCCGCCGGCGGCCTGCCCGATCCCAAGCCCTATCGCGAGATTTTCGTCTGGGCGCCGCATGTCGAAGGCGTGCATCTGCGCTTTGGCCCGGTGGCGCGCGGCGGGCTGCGCTGGTCCGACCGCCGCGACGATTTCCGCACCGAGGTGCTGGGCCTTGTGAAGGCGCAGCAGGTAAAGAACGCGGTGATCGTGCCGGTCGGCTCCAAGGGCGGGTTCTATCCCAAACGCCTGCCGTTCGACGCCGGGCGCGATGCGATCTTCGAGGAAGGCAAGCGGGCCTATAGATCCTTCATCCGCGGTCTTCTCGACATCACCGACAATATTGTCGACGACCGCGTGGTGCACCCGAAACAGACCGTCATCTGGGACGGCGAGGACCCGTATCTGGTCGTCGCCGCCGACAAGGGCACGGCGACCTTCTCCGACATGGCGAACGGGGTGGCGGCCGATTACGATTTCTGGCTGGGCGACGCTTTCGCCTCCGGCGGCTCGGTCGGTTACGACCACAAGGCCATGGGCATTACCGCCCGCGGCGGCTGGGAGGCGGTGAAGCGGCATTTCCGCGAGCTGGGCAAGGATATCCAGAGCGAGCCGTTCACGGTCATCGGCATTGGCGACATGTCGGGCGACGTGTTCGGCAACGGCATGTTGCTGTCCGACCAGATTCGCCTGATCGCCGCCTTCGACCATCGCGACATCTTCATCGACCCGGACCCCGATCCGGCGAAGTCCCACGCGGAGCGCAAGCGCCTGTTCGAACAGGCCCGCAGCTCCTGGCAGGACTATGACGCTTCCCTGATCTCGAAGGGCGGGGGAATTTTCTCCCGCGGCGCCAAGTCGGTGACGCTGACCCCGGAAATTCAGGCGATCACCGGGCTGAAAGACGAGACCGTCACGCCGAACGAACTGATGCACGCGCTTTTGAAGGCGCAGTGCGAGCTGATGTGGTTCGGCGGCATCGGCACCTATGTGAAAGCGGATTCGCAGCAGAACTGGGAAGTCGGCGACAAGGCCAATGACGCGATCCGCGTGAATGGAAGCGAGGTCGGCGCCAAGGTGATCGGCGAGGGCGCCAATCTGGGCGTGACGCAGCTGGGCCGGATCGAGTTCGCCCGCGCGGGCGGCAAGATCAACACCGACGCGGTGGATAACTCCGCCGGGGTGGATTGCTCCGACCACGAGGTGAACATCAAGATCCTGCTGAACGGCGCGATGCGCGGCGGCAGCCTGAAGGCCGAAGACCGCAATGCGCTGCTGGCGAAGATGACCGATGACGTCTCCCGGCACGTTCTGGCGCATAATTATCATCAGACTCTGGCCATCTCGATCGCCGAGGCGACGGCCTATGAGGATCTGGACGCGCATGAGCGCATGATGGTGCGGCTGGAGGAGGAAGGCCGTCTGGACCGCGTGGTCGAGAACCTGCCCTCCACCGAAATCCTCAAGGAGCTGCGCGAGGATAATCGCGGTCTGACGCGGCCCGAGATCGCGGTGCTGCTGGCCTATGCCAAGCTGACCCTGTTTGACGATCTGGTGGCTTCGTCCGTGCCGGACGACCCGCATTTCGACATGCTGCTGGAAGGCTATTTCCCGCACCAGCTGGACAAGTTCGACGAGGAAATGCACGGCCATCGCCTGAAGCGGGAGATCATCTCGACCGTGCTGGCGAACCAGATGTGCGATCTGGGCGGGCCGACCTTCCTGAACCGGGCGCGGGAAACGACCGGCGCCAGCGTCGGCGATATCGCGCGGGCGTTCGAATGCGCCCGCCGCATCTTCCGCTATACGGAGCTGAGCGCCGATATCAACGCGCTGGACAACAAGGCCCCGGCGGCGATGCAGATCGAACTGCACCGCGAGACGATGCAGCTGCTGCGCCGCCAGACCTACTGGCTGACCCGCCGGGTGCGGGGCGTGGGCGGCGGCGATGCGCGGCCCGTGCAGGAAATGATCGCGGCCTACCAGCCGGGCGTGGACGCGCTGAAGTCGGCGACCAGCGACATGCTGTCCCCGTTTCAGCGCAAACGCCTGAACGACCGCGAGGACGCCTGGGTGAAACAGGGCGCGCCGCGCGAACTGGCCCATGACGTGGCGCAACTGGCGCCGCTGACCTCGGCCAGCGACATCATCGACCTGGCCCATGACGCGGGCTGGCCGCTGGAAAATGTCGCCTGGGTCTATCACCGCGTGGCGGGCCGGTTCGATTTCGACCGCCTGCGCGTCTCTGCCCTGAAACTGACCAGCCCGCAGCACTGGGACCGGCTGGCGGCGCGGCGTCTGGTGGAGGAGCTATACAGCGCGCACCAGAAGCTGGTGGCCTCCATCCTGACCTATGGCGCGGACCGCAAGGCCGAGACGCCGGACGCGGACTGGACCAAGTCTCTGGTCGATGCGTGGCTGGCCGAAAACGGCCACGAGTCGGCGCGGGCGGATCTGGCGCTGAAGGAGCTGAAGGCCGGATCCAACTGGACATTGTCCAAGCTGGCCATCGCCAACACCTATCTCCGCGAGTTCTCGGAAGTCGTGAAACCGTAAGAAAATCGGGCCGGGGAGTCGAAATTGGCTTCCCGGCGCGTGTTTGCGGCGCCTAGAATGGCGCGCATGGGAAATCCGGTTGTTCATTTCGAGGTCGGCTGCCGCGACAAGGATCGCTCGGCGAAGTTCTTTTCCGATTGTTTCGGGTGGGAGGCCGGCCCCTATCACGACCTCGCCAAGTCCCTGACTCCGGGCGGGGACAGCATTGACGGCCATGTCACCGCGCTCGGCCATGAACCCCACAATTATGTGCTTTTCTATATCGAGGTCGAGGATATCGCGGCCGCGCTGGAAAAGGTGACGGCCGAGGGCGGCGCGGCGCATATCGGGCCGCTGGAAATCCCCGGCGATGGCCGCAGCTTTGCCTGGTTCAAGGACCCGGACGGGAACATGCTGGGCCTGATCACGCCGAAAGCGGACTAGCCGCGAACTAGCGCGTCAGCGTCTCTTCCAGAAAATCTGTAAATCGCGCGCGGTTCTCCGCCGTGGCTTCCGCATTGTATTCGAACCCGATGCCGGTCGGTTCGGGATCGTCGAAGGCGTGAGTGGCGCCGGGTACGGAGACGATGTCCGCGCCGCTGGCCGTCAGGGCGTCGCGGCATGCGGCGCTGTCCCCGACATAATCGTCCTCCGGCACGACGGCGAGGATGGGCGCGCCGTTCGCCGCGTGCTTGCCCGGCCAGCGCGCGGGAAAGCGGCAATAGGGATAGACCAGAAAGGCGGCGTCCACGCCCTCGGCCTCCACCGGGCGCCGGGTCAGCGCCTCGGCCGCCGCCCAGGCGCCGTGCGACCAGCCGGCCAGCGCCACACGGGACGTATCCAGCCGCGCATCCGGGAGATTATCGAGCAGCACGGCGATGTCATGGGCGCGCTGGTCGCCATGCAGGCGGAAGCCGGTGCAGACCGTTGTGACCGCGCGCAGGCGGCCGATGCCGCGCGGGGCGAAACTGTCCATCACCACCGCCGCCACGCCGGCGTGATTTGCGGCCTCGGCATAGTCTTCCATGAAGGGGCGCGGCCCGCCGCAGCCATGCATCAGCACCGCGACCGGGAACGGGCCTTCCCCCTCCGGGTAATGGACCGTGACGCCGTCCTGAAGCGCGGCCCAGTCCACCCGCTCCGGCGGCGCGGCCGCCCATGTCAGCAGGGCGATCAGCGCGACGACGATGACGGGGAAGAGGACGCGGCGCGCCATGACGGCCTAGTGCCGGAAGTGCCGGACGCCGGTGAAGGCCATGGTCAGGTCGTGCTCGTCCGCGGCGGCGATGACTTCCTCGTCACGGATGGAGCCGCCCGGCTGGATGATCGCCGTCGCCCCTGCTTCGGCGGCCTGCAACAGGCCGTCCGCGAAGGGGAAGAAGGCGTCGGAGGCGCAGGCCGAACCTTTGGCCAGCGACTCCGGCTTTTCAGCCATCTCCGCGGCTTCGGCGGCCCGCATGGCGGCGATGCGCGCGGAATCCTTGCGGTTCATCTGGCCCGCGCCGATGCCCGCCGTCTGGCCGTCCTTCGCATAGACGATGGCGTTGGATTTGACGTGCTTGCCGACGGTGAAGGCGAACAGCATGTCGGCCACTTCCTGATCGGTCGGCTGGCGCCTGGTGACGATGTTCAGGTCGTCCGCCGTGATCCGCCGCGCGTCGCGGCCCTGGACCAGCATGCCGCCGGCGACATTGCGGAAGGAGAGCCCGTCGCTGCGCGGGTCCGGCATGCCGCCGGTCAGCAGCAGGCGCAGGTTTTTCTTGCCGGCGAAGATTTTCATCGCCGCTTCATCCGCGCCCGGCGCGATGACAACCTCGGTAAACACCTTCACGATTTCCGCCGCCGTCTCGCCGTCCAGCGGCATGTTGGCCGCCACGATGCCGCCAAAGGCGGAGACGGGGTCGCATTCCAGCGCCCGGCGATAGGCCTCGATCTGGCTCTTGCCGACCGCCACGCCGCACGGATTGGCGTGCTTGATGATGGCGATAGCCGGGCCGTCCGCAGGATCGAATTCCGCGGCCAGCTCGAACGCCGCGTCCGTGTCGTTGATGTTGTTGTAGCTGAGTTCCTTGCCCTGAACCTGTTCGGCCGTCGCCACGCCCGGGCGGCCCGAGCCGTCGGTGTAGAAGGCCGCCGACTGATGCGGGTTCTCGCCATAGCGCATCGTCTGCTTCAGGGAGCCGCCGAAGGCGCGATAGGCCGGGGCGTCGTCGCCCAGCTCTTTCGCGAACCAGTTGGAGATTGCGGCGTCATAAGCCGCCGTGCGGGCATAGGCGCGGGCGGCCAGCTTCTGGCGCGTTTCATAGGTGGTCGCGCCGTCCTGTTCCTTCATCTCGGCCAGCGTCGCCTCGATGGCCTCGGTATCGACGCAGACCGCGACATGGGCATGGTTCTTGGCGGCGGCGCGGATCATTGCCGGGCCGCCAATATCGATGTTCTCGATGGCGTCGTCATAGTCCGCCCCGCCCGCGATCGTCGCCTCGAACGGGTAGAGATTGACCCACAGCAGTTCGATGCCGGAGATGCCGTGCTCCTCCATCGCGGCGGTATGGGCGTCCAGGTCGCGGCGGGCCAACAGGCCGCCATGCACGCCGGGGTGCAGCGTCTTCACGCGCCCGTCCATCATCTCCGGATAGTTGGTCAGTTCCGAGACATCGCGGACCGGCAGCCCGGCCTCTTTCAGCGCCTTCGCCGTGCCCCCGGTGGAGACCAGCTCGACCCCCATCTCGTTCAGGGCGGTGGCCCGCTCGACCAGCTTGTCCTTGTCGGAAACGGAAATCAGGGCGCGGCATACGCGGACGGAATCGGACGCGGACATGGCGGTAAGGCCTCTTCTTCAATGACGATGCGAGATTGGCGGCTCGCCTAGCATGGGGTTGGGTGTTGGGGAAGGCGGCGTGTGTTCTTCCCCCGCACGCGGGGGGAAGTGTCGGGCGCGTAGCGTTCGGACGATGGGGGCAGTTTGACGTTCGCGCCGCCCCT
>NZ_ASJA01000001.1 GCF_000412185.1 Euryhalocaulis caribicus | reverse complement strand
TCTTACGTCTATCGTTGAGTGGATGATGATAATGCGCGGGACGCGCGCGTTTGCGCCGCTATCTAATCGATTGGGCGATAATTGCAACGCCTTTGAGGCGTTGGAGCGGGCAGCGGGAATCGAACCCGCATCTTCAGCTTGGAAGGCTGTGGCTCTACCATTGAGCTATGCCCGCCCGTGTCGCCACGCCTTCAATAATGGCCCGGACGGCGAACGGAAATGGTGGAGGGGGCTGGATTCGAACCAGCGTACGCATAGCGGGCAGATTTACAGTCTGCTGGATTTAACCACTCTCCCACCCCTCCAACTCCGGCGTTCGCCGCCGCGCGAGGCGCGTTCCGAATCCAGACTCGGCTCCGGGACCGTGCAAACCGCAAAGGGGCGTGATACGCGACCCCTTTAGCGAAGCAATTTTACCGGCTCCGTCCAGATCGGAGCGGGGAGATATAACGATGGCCCAAAACCCACGCAACCGCTCAAAGGCGCCCCGGCGTCAGGGAACGCAGAACAATGCCGATAATATCGCCTGGATATGGGGATCGCACGCCGCGCTGGCGGCGCTGAACAACCCGGCCCGGAAGATTCTGGGCCTCTATCTGACGCGGAACGCCGCCACCGAGGGCTTCAGCGCCTTCGCCGATCGCGCGGAGATCGTCGACCCCAAGGCGCTGAACGCCATGCTGCCCGATGGCGCGGTGCATCAGGGCGTAGCGCTGAAGACGAAACAGCCTGACGGCGTATCGCTGGAAGATCTGATTTCGCCGCCGCAAGGTCTGATCGTGATGCTGGACGGCGTGACCGACCCGCGGAACGCCGGGGCGATCTACCGTTCGGCCGCCGCATTTGGCGCCAGGGGAATCATCATGCAGGACCGCAAGGCCCCGCCCCTGTCCGGCGGACTGGCGAAAACCGCCGTGGGCGCGGCGGAAACCGTACCGACCGCGCGCGTGGTCAATCTTTCCCGTGCCCTGAACGAGCTGACAAAGCGCGGATGGCGGGCCGTGGGACTGGCCGGAGAAGCGGAGATCGCGCTGTCCGAGGCGGTTTCCGGCAAAGACGCCGTGGTTCTGGTCATGGGCGCCGAGGAAAAAAGGGCTGCGCCCGTCCGTCGCCGAGGCCTGTGATTCGCTGGCGCGCATCCCGATCAGCGATAAGGTGGAAAGCCTGAACGTTTCCGTCGCGGCCGCGGTCGCGCTTTATGAGTGGGCCAGAGGCCGGGCATGAGTGAGTTCGAAGGCGGATGCCGGTGTGGAAAGGTGCGCTTCAAGGCCGCCGGAGACCCGAAATTCGTCGCCAATTGCCATTGCGAAGACTGCCGCCGCTCCACCGGCGGGGCGTTTTCCACATGGATCGGATTCGAAACCGGTCAGGTTTCATGGCCGAATCCGCCCGATCTTCATGAGAGTTCGCCCGCAACCGCGCGCGGATTCTGCGCCGTTTGCGGAACGCCGGTGTCATTTTCCAGCGAAAAATGGGCCGGAGAGACGCATTTCCTGATCGGAACCTTCGACAATCCTGACCAATTCACGCCCACGGGCGATGCATTCGCCGCCGAAAAATTGCCATGGGTTACATTGATTGAGGAGCGATAGCGCCTTGAAACAGGTCACAATCCAGTATTCCCACCCCGCCGAAGACAGCGAATTTGCAGCCGGTCTGCGCCGGCGGGGGCTGATTCCCCTGCTGGTGAATGGCGAGTTTCTGGCCGCCACGACGCAGGAACACATGGCGCAGGCGCTGGATATGACCCGGGCGCGGCAGGCCGAGGACACGGCGTCGGAGAACCTTCGCTATCGAAAAAACCTTCTGGCGGCCATGCTGGAGGGGGTCGAGAAGGGCCCCGATACGCAGGATTTCCCCAATGACGCCCTGCTTTTGTTCATCGAGGGCGTGACTTTGCATGGCTACGAGACCGCAACAGACATTCCCTTTTGCGCGGTTCGCTTCCGGGATGACGCCGTAGAGGAGCCTGTTCTTGAAGTCCGGCCCGAGGCAAACCAATGACAAATTTCCGCCCGCGCGCCGATCTCGCCACCCATGAAGTCGCCAATCAGGCCGATCCGATGGGCGATCTGGACGCGTTTGCCGGCGATTCCATCCTGAAAACCCATGTTGAACGCGCCCTGCCCGGCGGCGACCCGGACGGCCAGGCCGCGCATCTGACCGCGTTCGGCCGCGAAACGGGGGCGCAGGCGTTGCGGGAGCTGGGGCGCGTGGCGAATGAAAACCCGCCGGCGCTGAAAGCTTTCGACCGCTACGGACAGCGTATCGACGAGGTTGAGTTCCATCCCGCCTATCATGCGCTGATGGAAACCGGGCTTTCCGGCGGCGTTTCAGCGCGCGCATGGACGCACCCTGCGGGCGGGCATGTCGCGCATTCGGCGCTGATGATGCTGATGGGCTGGTCCGATGACGGGGTCTGCTGCCCCATGTCGATGACTTATGCCGTGGTTCCGGCGCTGAAACGCGCCCGATGGTCGGCGGAAGAATGGGCGCCGCGCGTGACCAGCGCCGCGTATGACCCGCGAACCCTCCCCGCCCCGGACAAGATCGGCGCGACCATGGGCATGGCGATGACCGAAAAACAGGGCGGATCGGACGTACGGGCGAACACCACGCGCGCCGAACCGCTGGACGGGTCGGACGACGAGGTCAGCCTGACGGGCCATAAATGGTTCTGTTCGGCGCCGATGTGCGACGCCTTCCTGACCCTGGCCTATGAGGAAGCGGGGCTGTCCTGTTTCCTGGTCCCGCGCTGGACGCCCGACGGTCAGCGCAATGCCATGGAAATACAGCGCCTGAAGGACAAGCTGGGCGACCGCTCCAACGCCTCAAGCGAGATCGAATATCGCGGCGCATGGGCGCGGCGGGTCGGCGAGCCGGGGCGCGGCGTGCGCACCATTATCGAGATGGTGCACCATACGCGGCTGGACTGCATCGCCGGATCGGCCGCCCAGATACGGCGCGGGGCCGCTTTTGCCGTCCATCACGCGCAGGGGCGGGCCGCTTTCCAGAAGAAACTGGTCGATCAGCCCCTTATGCGGGCCGTGCTTTCCGACCTGAGTCTTGAGGCGGAGGCGGCCACCGCCCTCGCCTTCCTGGTCGCCGAAAGTTTCGACAAGACGCTGGCGCGCGACGATGAGGCCGCGGCGCTAAGCCGGATCATCACGCCGATCGCCAAATACTGGATCTGCAAACGCGCGCCGGGCGCGGCCTATGAGGCGATGGAGGCGCTGGGCGGGGCCGGATATGTCGAGGAATCGGGCCTTCCGCGCCTGTTCCGGCAATCGCCGCTGAACGCCATCTGGGAAGGCTCGGGCAATGTCATCGCGCTGGACGTCCTGCGCGCCCTGAACCGGGAAGATGCAGCAGCGGAGGCGCTGAAAACGGCCCTGCGCCCGGCCGCCGAGGCGCACCCGAAACTAGCCGAATGGGCCGCGTGGCTGGCCGATCCGTCAGACTCGCTGGCGCAGGGCGAAGCGTCGGCGCGGGCATGGGTCGAACGCGCCGCGCTGTGCCTTCAGGCGGCCGTGCTGATAGAACGCGCGCCGCAGGACGTCGCAGACGCCTTTATCGAGGCGCGTATCGCGGACTCCTTCCTCGCCTATGGCGCGGGGACTGCGAATGTGAAGCAGGACGTTCTGATCGAGCGGGCAGCCGTCACAACGGCTTAACCGCCCGCAGCCTTCCAGAACTCGAACACGCCCACGCCCAGGAACGTGCCCACCGCATAGCCGAGGACGCCCACCAGAACGCCGGGCGTGATCAGCTTGCGCCAGCCTTTTACGGCGGCCAGCGCCGGAGCCGTGGTTGCGCCGAGGACGGCGGCGTTGGAAGCGATGATGAGTTCGGGCAGCGATATCTTGAACAGGGATCCGAGCCCGAACACGACGAGGGCGTGGACGGCGAGGATGATCAGAACGAACACGGCCAGAATCGGCGCGACCGAGATCAGGTTCGGGATATCGGCGCCCGCCGCGATGGCGGCGAAGAAGACGAAGGCGAGGATCAGGCCCAGTTCGAACCCGCCTTGCAGTTTCTTCATCGTGTTGGGGAAAGCCGTGGCCGGAACCACCGCCAGAACGGTGATGATCAGGTAGCGATAGGGTTCGATATTCAGCCAGTCCACGATGCCGTTCGAAACCGCAACGATCAGGATGGACGCCGCCAGCGCCAGCGCCATGGAGCCGGACGTGACCCAGGCCGCATCGGTCTGCGCCATGGCGGTTTCCTGCCCGTCATCGGGCGCGTCGTCGGTGAAATCATGTTGCGGGAAACGGCGCGCCAACCACGCCCAGCCGGGCATAAGGGCCAGCATGGCGAGGAACAGCGCGCTCATCAGATTATCGATGGCGGTGGCGGCGGAGACGACATTGGCGTTGTCGAAGCCGGTGGATTCAATCAGCGCGGCATAGTTCACCGATCCGCCGACATAGGTGGCGGTGAAGATGCCGGCGAGCGCAGGCTCCCGCGCGCCCAGATCCAGCACGGCGACGCCGATCAGCGCGCCCAGAACGGTGCCCGCGCAAGCCAGCCCGAACGCGCCCAGCGTGCGCCCCGTCTCCCGCACGATGCGCCGTAAATCGGCGTCGAACAGGAATAGCGGGACGAGAACCGGGACGAGGTAATCGAACACCACGCCATAGGCCGGAGCGTCGCGGGGAATAATATGGAGATTGGACAGGACAATCGCGATCAGGATGGCCCAGACGGCGCCGGTGACGGCCTTGCCCCAATTGGTCTTTTCCAGAAGGAAGCCGGCGGCGGCGATAACGAAAAGCGCGGCAAAGACAGCGACACTGGCTTCAGCCGGAATCAGCGATCCGCCGTTGAAAAGCTCACCCATGAATCAAGAATCCCCTGACCGTTTGATCCGCAATGTAGCGGTCACAGACGGGCGCGCCAGTGCGCGCGGGCCAGAAAACCCTATTGCGGGTCCGCCGGCGGACCATCCGCCTCCCCCGCGCGGCGCTGAAGCAGCAACAGAACCAGCCAGGCCCCCGCCGCCCAGGCCGCGCCCAGCGTCCATCCGGCCAATACGTCCGTCGTCCAGTGAACGCCGAAATAGACTCGCGTCAGGCCGACCAGCATGGTCAGCGTCACAGCCGTTCCCATAACGAAAACCTTGGCGCGGCGGCGCTCCTGCACCCGCATCAGCAAGGCGCCCAGAGTCAGGTATGTGACGGCCGACAATGTGGCGTGTCCGCTGGGGAAGCTGGCCGAGAAAACCGGGACGGCCTGATAGATCGCGTCCGGACGGGCGCGTTCGAAAACGGCTTTGAGCCCGGAGGAGAGCAGCGACCCGCCAATCACCGCGGTCACGATAAACAGGGCCGCGCCCGCCTTCCGGGTGAGCAACAGGTAAACCGCGCTGATAAGGGTCACCAGGGTCAGGATGGCGATTCCGCCAAGGCTGGTGATGTCCCGCGCCATGTCTTCCAGCCAGTGCGGACCAACCGGGTTGCCCGGCTGCCCCTCCACGCGCAGCGCGTTCAGGACGGCGCGGTCGAATGCGGCCGTATCGCCTTCCAGCACCTCGCTTGCCAGCTCGACGAAGATGAAGGCCGCCCCGGCGATCAGCACAAGCAGGACCAGAACGACGATTTCGCGCCGCGCATAGTCGATCACGCGGCGGCCATAGCGCCACGCATCGCCGTGGCTGAAAAAGGTTCGGGGATCGAATTTCACGTTAGTGATATGACGCGGCGAAACATGCGGCGTCAAACGGCTATCCATCAGGCGGAACGAAGGCCTCGGCCTCGATTTCCACCAGCATGGCCGGATCGATCAGGGCGCTGACCTCGACCATCGTCGTCGCCGGGGGATGGTCCGCGAAAACGGCGCGGTGCGCATCGCCGACCGCTTCCCACCGGCTGATATCGGTCACGAACATGCGGGTGCGCACGACGTGGCTCATATCCGCGCCGACATCGCGCAGCGCCTTGTCGATCACCTGCAGGCAGCGGACAGTCTGGGCGTTGGCGTCGCCGGGCGCGACGACCGATCCGTCCTCCGCCACCGGGGCGCAGCCCGTGACCCAGATATGCGGCCCGCACCGCACGGCCCGGCAATACCCGACCCTGGCTTCCCAGGGCGCGCCGGCGAAGGCGCGGCGGGGTGTGAATTCGGTCATGGGCGGCACTCCTCCAACATTAAAAAACCTTAGGCTGACGGGCGCTGAATCCTGATCTAGACATGCGATATGCCGACGCAGCCCGCGCCCCATGCCGCCTATCCTTACCAATTGCCGATGACGCGCGAAATCGCCCATCACCGGCATGACCGCCCGTATGCCACGCTGATCCTGAGCGGCGCATACGAGGAGGCCGGGGATTCGGGACGGTGGCGCGTGGAAGCGGGCGATGTTCTGATTCATGGCGCGTTTTCCGCTCACAGAGACGGGCTGGCGCGGCGGCCATCCATGGTGCTGGACCTTCCCCTGCCCTTCAGCGCCGAATTCGGCCCCTGCTGCGGCAGGGTTCGCGATCCCGACGCCATCATCGCGGCGGCCGCGAATGACCGGGCGGAAGCGGCGGATTTACTGATCGAGATGATGACGGAAGACGCCGCCGCGCAGGGTGACGCGCCGGACCTGCTGGCGCGGGCGCTGACGCATGACGGCGCGGCGGGAATAGCGGACTGGGCGTCGGAAGCGGGCCTGACGCGGGAAACATTGACCCGGCAGTTCAGCCGGCTCTATGGCCTGCCGCCCGCGCGCTACCGGGCCGAGGCGCGCGCCCGCGCGCTACCGGGCCGAGGCGCGCGCCCGCGCGGCCTGGCGGCAAATTGTCGGCGCGGAAGACAGCCTGGCGGACATCGCGGCGCAAGCGGGGTTCGCCGATCAGCCACACATGAATCGCGGTGTCAAAGCCCTCACCGGATACACGCCGGGGCAATGGCGCCGCTGGCGCAGCGCCGCGTCACATAGGTTCAAGACCTGACGCCGCGCCGCCTTCAAATGAGGGCATGACTGACACGCTCCCCGCCGCGCGCCCCGCCCGTCCGTTTTTTCAGGTCACCGGTTTCCGGTTCCGCCTTTCCTCGCTGATCGCTCTCATTGCCGCCGGCCTCCTGATGGAGGGAATGCTGCGGCTGGGCCGAATTCCCGCCAAATGGCTTTACCTGAACGGGCCGGAGTTTTTTGACGGCCGTATCTGGATCTATGTCGGACTGGCCATCCTGTTTCAGGCGCTATTGGGGCTTCTCGGGATTATCGTGATGCGGTTCGCCCTGCCGCGAGCCGACGCGCATCTGCGCTGGCCGCCGGGGCGCAGCTATGCCGGGCTCGCGCTGCTGATCGGTGTAACGATGGGGCTGATCATGCTGGTCGCCGATTACTGGCCACAGATGCTCTCCGGCGGACCTCTGAACGAAACCTATCCTGTCGATCCGTTGGACTCCCCCGGCTGGCTGGCGGCGCTGGCGATCACTGGACTGGCGGAGGAAACCATCTTCCGCGGGCTGCTGGTGGGCGGGCTGGTCTTGTTCCTGCCGGGGCGCGTGCGGGCCGGCGCGTTCGAGATTCCGCTGGCCGGGGTGGCGGTTGCGCTGATGTTCGGCGTGGCGCACTGGCAGGCCTTTATCGTCGATCCGCTTCACATGGCCCTCGCGCAGCAGAGCTACGCCTTCGCCTGGGGGCTGATCTATGTCTGGCTGATGGAGCGGTCGCGCAGCCTGCTTGCCCCGATCATCGCCCACGGCGCGGGCAATTCGACAGAGGTGGGCCTGATCATGCTCTGGACTGTCGCGGCGGGCTGACCGGCCTTTACAGCTGGTCCAGCGATGGGCCGCCTTCTTCGCCCAACCAGCCGCGCCCAGCCTGCTGACGCGCCAGCGCGGCGCCGTCGACATCGCCCCGGGCCTCGCGGGCCATGGCCAATCCCCAATAAGCCCAGGCATTATCGGGGTTCTGCACCAGCGTGCGATAGAATTCCTGCTCGGCCCGGGGAATCTGGCGGTCCATCAGGAGCGCCGCCGCGTAGCTCTGCCGCACTGGATAATACCAGTATGGCGGCTCCGTATAGGGCAAAGCGTCCTGTATCGCGGCCGCCGCGCCAAAATGATCAATGGCGGCGGCGTAATCCTCATCGGCGACCGCCGCGCGGCCCAGCACCACCTGATGCATGATTTCCACGACTTCCAGCGCAGGAACGAAGCCGTCTATCAGGTCCTGAAAATCTCCCTCCGCTTTCAGGGCGGAAATCTCTTCGGCCGTTTCACGCGCGGCGGGTGCGTCGCCTGAACGGGCCTGCGCCTCCCCCCGCGCATAAAGCGCAGCGGCTTTCAGGAAATCATGCGCGCCGTCAGGCGGGGCCGAACGGGCCAGAATGGTTTCGGGGGCCTCAAACTGAACCGCGGCCAGCGTGGGCGCTGCGGCGATGGGCGTCACCCAGGCGGCGGTCTTCGCCATTTCCGGCGGCAGCGCCTCGGCCAGTTTCGGGCCGAAGGCGGCGACGGTTTGCGCATCGCCGGCGCGCTGGGCGGAAGTCAGCACGAAATGGACATTGTGCGGATAATAGCCGTAGCGATAGACCGGGCTGGCGTCCTCGCCCGCAGCGTCCAGATACGCCTCATCGGCCACCACCGCATCGATATTGGTTTCGATGGAATCGGCAAAGCGGCCGATCCGGTAATAGGTGTGGGACGGCATATGCACCAGATGGCCCGCCCTGGGGGCCAGCGCCGCCAGACGCTCCGCATAGGGCTCCGCGCGCCATGGATTGGCCGAGGCTTCCGTGGCGTGGATATAGAGATGGATGGACGGCGCATGGTCCGGATTGCGCGTTAACACGCGCTCCAGCCGTTGCAACGCGGCCTCCATGCGCCCCTTGGGGGTCAGCTGGTCCGCTTCCCAGTAGTCCCAGGCTTGCGTGTCCATTGCCGCTTCAACCGCCAGCGACTGAATTTCGTCATTGTCCGGATAGGCGTCCGCCGCCCCGGCCATGGCGTCGGCGAAGGCGGCGTCCAGCGCCGCGCGGTCCGCGTCCGGCGCATCGGAATAGCGTGTCTGAAGCGCATTTATGAGGGCTTGCTCCGTCGGACCGGCGCTATCGCTGCGGGCTAGAGCGGCGCGGGCCGTCTCCAGGGCGCGCGCATTGTCGTCCGGGTTCATGGGCGCGTTGATGTTTGGCCCCAGCGCCCAGGACTCGCCCCACAGGCACATGGCGCAATCAGGATCAGCCGCCTGCGCGGCGCGGAAGGACTGGATGGCGGCGGCATGGTTGAAGGCGTTTGCCCAGCGCAGACCTTGCAGGAATTGCTGACGCGCTTCGCCGCTGCCGGTCGTGACCTCCAGATAGGACGGGCCGAGGCCGGTGACGGGATCCGTCGCCGCGCCCTCGCCCAGACCGGCATCCTGTGCATAGGCCGAGGCCGCCGTCAGGAAGGCCGAACGGCGTTTCAGAAAACCATTGCCGTCAGGGCCGCCGCACAGCGTACGCGCTACCGAGAGCGGATCCGTGGGATCAAGCCGAGTGCCAGCCGTTTGCTGCGGCGCGGAGGCGACATGAACGCCCCCGACCGCCGCAAACGCCAGCGCCGTTCCAAAAAGAACCCGAATTTTCATGGATGCCTCCCCAGGCGATGAAGCCCGGGGAGGATATCACGGCCGGATAATTGCCAGAAGCAATTAAAAGCGAGGAATGATCCCCATCAGCCCTGCGGCTTCATCAGGTCCATGGCGATGGCGGCCATGCTTTCCGCGCCCATCGTGACGGACGCTTCCGGGTCCGGCGCGAAATAGGCCGAATGGTTCGGGGGCGGGCCCTGATCCTTCGCGGCGTATTCGTCGATCACCGATTGCGGCGTGCCGCCCACCCAGAACATGAAGGCGGGGATATCCTCGTCGGTGCGGCTGTAACGGGAGAAATCCTCGCCGCCGGTGATCGGGTCCATCTGCACGATGGCTTCCTCGCCGAAGCGCGCTTTCAGGACTTCGACGCCCTGCGCGGTCAGCTCCGGGTCGTTATAGGTGGCGGGCGTATAGGGCTCCTCCACTTCAACGACAGGCATCAGATCATCGGGGACGCCGAAGGCCTGCGCCTGTCCCACGGCCACGCGCTCAATACCTTCAAGCAGATCCTGACGGACCTCGTCCTTGAAGGAGCGGACCGTGATCTGGAGGTGCGCCTCCTCGGGGATGATGTTGTGCTTGGTGCCGGCATTGATCGCCCCGACCGTCACCACGCCGGTGTCCAGCGGATTGATGTCGCGGGAGACCAGCGTCTGCAGGCCGGTGATGATGTAGGCCGACAGCGCAATGGGGTCCTTGGCCGTATGCGGCGCGGAGCCATGACCGCCAATGCCTTTCACATGGACGTCGACGGAGTCGACATTTGCCATAGCATAGCCCGGCACATAGCCGATCTTGCCGGCCGGGATGTAGGAAAATGTGTGGAAGGAGACGACCGAATCCGGCTGGGGGAAACGCTCATATAGACCGTCCTCCAGCATGTCGCGGGCGCCGAGGCCGATCTCTTCGGCCGGCTGGCCGATCAGGACCAGGGTGCCGGACCATTCATCCTTGCGCTCCGCCAGCTGGCGCGCGGCGCCGACCAGCGCGGTCATGTGGGTGTCGTGGGCGCAGGCGTGCATGACAGGCTGCATCTGGCCCCGGCGATCTTCCTGTGTCGCGGTGGAGGCGTAATCCACGCCGGTTTTTTCTTCCACCGGCAGGCCGTCCATGTCCGCGCGCAGCATAACGGTCGGCCCCTCGCCGTTCTCCATCGTCGCGACAAGACCTGTGCCGCCAACATTCTCCGTCACCTCGAACCCTGCCGTGCGCAGCTCTTCAGCCAGACGCGCCGCGGTCTCATTCTCCATCAGGGAGAGTTCGGGATTGGCGTGAAAATGCTTGTAGAGATCGCCCAGATAGGCGTCGTAATCGCTCTGGATCGCGGACTTCAGATCATCCTGAGCAAGGGCCGGAGCGGCCATGACGAATGTGGCCGTGGCGGCCAGGAGCATGCGGCGCATATGATTTTCCCATCGCATTATTGATTTCGATTGCGCGCATTCGACCGTGGCCGCGGCGCGCCGTCAATGCGACGGGGAAAACATTATTCGCCGCCACCGAAGCGGGCGGACCATTCCTCGATCTGTTCGTCCTCGATCTTGGCGAACAGCACGTCCGGCGGCTGGATGGCATGGCCGTGAGGCAGCCGGTCCAGCAGGGCTTTCGGATCGCTGAAATCCCAGTTTCGCTGATCTTCCGGCACGTCCAGCGCGTCGAGAATTTTCTTCGCCGCGAATGGCACGAGCGGCTGGGCGATGAGGCCGAACAGGACCGCCAGGTTCAGGCCCGTGCGCACGCCGATGGCCGCGGCATCCACATCCTCCTTGTATTTCACCCAGGGTTCGGCGCGGGTGAGATATTCGTTGCCGGCCGCCCAGATGGCGCGGGTTTCCGCCGCCGCCTTGCGGAAATCCATGGCGTCGTAGTGGGCCACAAGCTGTGGCAGGCGCTGTTCCAGCTCCGCCGCGATCCAGGCCTCCGCTTCGCCCGGCTCTCCCGCCGCGGGGACCGCACCGTCGAATTTCGAGGCCGTATATTTGGTGATCCGGTTGATGAAATTGCCGAGCGTGTTGGCGAGGTCGGCGTTCACCGCCACCTGGAACCCTTCCCAGGTAAAGGCAGCGTCCGAACCCTCCGGCGCGTTCGCCATCAGGTACCAGCGCCAGTAATCGGCGGGCAGCAACGACAGCGCCTGGTCCATGAAGACGCCGCGCTTGTTCGACGTGGAAAACTTGCCGCCATACCAGGTGACCCAGTTGAAGGCTTTCAGCCGGTCCACCGTTTTCCACGGCTCCTCGGAGCCCAGTATCGTCACGGGAAAAGAGACGGCGTGGAAGGCGACATTGTCCTTGCCCATGAACTGGACATAGGAAACATCGTCCGCGCCCTTGTCGGTGCGCCACCAGCGCGCCCACTCCCCGCCGGTCGCCTCGGCCCATTCGGCAGCGGCGGCGATATATTCGATGGGTGCGTCGAACCAGACATAGAAGACTTTTTCCTCGAACCCCTCACGCGGTTCGCCGTCCTTCAGCACCGGCACGCCCCAGTCCAGATCGCGGGTGATCGCGCGGTCCTTCAGCCCTTCATCCAGCCATTTATAGGCGATGGACTTGGCCAGCGAAGGCCAGTTATCGGCTGCATCCACCCAGTCGCGCAGACGGTCTTCCATCTTCGACTGCAGGAGGTGGAGGTGACGGGTCTTGCGGACTTCCAGATCCGTGGAGCCGGAAATCGTGGAACGCGGGTTTTTCAGGTCAACCGGATCCAGAAGCGACCCGCAATTATCGCACTGGTCTCCCCGGGCGCGCTCAAATCCGCAAACCGGACACTCCCCCTCGACATAGCGATCGGGCAGGAAGCGTTTGTCGGCGTTGGAATAGACCTGCTCGTCGACGCTCTCGGCGATCAGGCCCTTGTCCTCCAGAACCTGCGCGAAATGCTGGGTCAGTTCGGAGTTCTGAGGATTGGAGGAGCGGCCGAACCAGTCCCAAGACAGGCCGAACTCCTCCCCTACCCGCTTTTGCAGCGCGTGCTGTTCGTCGCAATAGCTCCGCACGTCCATCCCGGCTTCGGCCGCCGCCAGCTCCGCCGGGGTGCCGTGTTCGTCGGTCGCGCACAGATAAAGGACCTCGTGTCCTTCCAGCCGCTTGACCCGCGCATAGACGTCCGCCGGCAGCATGGAACCGGCCAGATTCCCCAGATGCTTGATGCCGTTGATATAGGGCAAGGCGGACGTGATCAGGATACGGGCCATTTGTTTTCTTGTCGGCTTTCTTTGTGAAGGGACGTAAAATCAGGCGTCAGCGGCCATGAGTCGCCGCAAAAATAACGGGCGGGTCATAACGCGCCCGCCCTGGGGAGGAAACATCATGCCTAAGATTGCAGGAATCAATGTGGTTGCCGTGATTGTAGCAGCCATCGTCATCTATGCCGTCGGCTTCCTTTGGTACGGCGTACTGTTCTCCGAGGCCTGGGTCAGCGCCATGGGCTACACGGAAGCCGAGCTGCAGGAGGGAAGCCCCGCCTGGATGGCTGTCGGCTTTATCATTTCGCTGCTGACCGCAATCGGCCTGGCCGTCGCCCTGCGCTGGAACGCCATTGCCTCTCCTGCTGGCGCCGCACGCCGCGCGGGGGTGCTGTGGCTGTTCTTCGGCCTGTCATTTTGCATGTATGGCTGGGTCTACAGCCCCGCCCACTCGACAACGCTGTTGCTGATCGATGCCTCGCACCTTCTGGTGGGCTGGGTTGCCGCAGCCATCGTTCTGAGCCTGTTCAGAGACTAGAGTTTATTTAAATTCAGCAACTTAATGGCCCGTCAGCGTCGCTGGCGGGCCTTTTTACGTCGCATTTTTTATCGTTTATGAAAAAAACTTCATCGAAAAACGATAAAAACCACTTGACCGTTATTCGATATGGATTTATCGATAATCAACAAGACGGGAAAACAAGCCCCGCAACGGAGCCGCCAAGAGCTCCAAAAGTGAAAAGAGAAGTCGTTAAACCAAGGAAGAAACAAAATGCTCAGTCTCGACAAAATCACCTCCGCTATGGTCGGCGCCAGCTACACGCTGCTGACCGTGTGCGTCGCGGCGGTCTTCGTGTCGGCCTTTACCCCGACCGTCATCTAACCGCCCAACCGAACACCGTCTCGGCGGTCCGCATCGTCGAAAACCCCATCGAGCAGCCCCACGCAGCGGCCCGCGAGACGGAATAGAAGCCCCCGGTTTCCCCAAAACCGGGGGCTTTGCTTTATGGAGAAGCCTGAACGGTCCGCCTTGCCGCCAGGCGGTCGCGAAGCGAAAACCGGGTGGTCAGCACGACCGCCACAAAGGCCAGCCCCGCGGCAAGCCCCAGCCATATTCCGACCCCGCGCATGCCGAACGTGAAGGCGCAGACATAGCCAAGCGGCGCGCCGACCAGCCAGTAACCGGCGATCGCCACCATCATCGGAATTCGGGTATCGCTCAGCCCGCGCAAAGCGGCGGCGGAGACCACCTGCCCCGCGTCCACGAACTGAAACAGGCCCGCGACGACAAGATAGGAGGCCGCGAGGGCCACGCTGGCCTGATTGGCCGGATCACCGGGATCCAGATAGAGCGAGACCAGCGCAACCGGCGCGATCAGGAATAGCGTGCAGGTCGTGGCCGCGAACCCCGCCGCCAGCGCCAGCGATGCGTAGCCCGCCTTGCGGACCCGCTCCGGGCTGCCTGCCCCGTGGGCCAGCCCTACCCGGATGGTTGTCGCCTGGCTGAGGCCGAACGGCACCATGAAGGCGATGGCCGCGCATTGCACCGCCACGGCGTGGGCGGCGAGTTCATTCACGCCCAGCCAGCCCATCATAATGGCCGCGGCGGCAAAGATGCCGACCTCCGCCACCATGGTCATGGCGATCGGCGTTCCGATACGGAAAATTTCACGGAACTGCGGCCAGTCGGGCTTCCATATCCGCGCCAGCACCATGTAGCGCCGGTAGCGGCGATGACGCGTGATATAGACCAGCAACATCGCGAACATCGCCCAGGCGGTCAGCGTGGTGCTGACGCCCGCGCCCTGAAGCTCCATCCGCGGAAATCCGAAATTGCCGAACATCAGCGCGTAATTGCTTAACGCGTTCAGGACGACGCCGAACAGCGTGACACCCAGGATCACCGGCGTATCCCCCCGCGCGGAAATCAGCGATTTGGGCGGCGTGAGGAGAATCGCGGCCGGAACGGCCCAGGCGGCGAACAACAGATAGTCGCCCGCCATCACTGTCAGGTGCGGCTCCTGCCCCAGCAGCCGCAGAAGCGGGCCGCCGTTCAGCAAGAGCGGCACGCCGATCAGGCTGAGCAGAACGGAGATCCACAGCCCCGGCCGCACCGTGCGCCGCACCAGCCGGTAGCGGCCCGCGCCGATCGCCTGCGAAATCATCGGCGCGGTGGCTGTCAGCAAACCGATGCCCCCGATCATCACCGGGTGGACCAGCGTCATGGCGATCGTGCCCGCGGCCAGCGGCTCCGGCCCCAGCCAGCCCATCATGATGACGTCGGTCGTGGTCAGCGCCATCTGCGCCATCTGCGCGATGATCAGCGGCCAGGCGAGCCGGAACGTGGCGCGGAATTCGTCGCGCCAGCTGACTGAAATTGCGTTCCGGTTGCTCATGTCTCGCGCCGCGCCGTTCAATAGCCTTGCCGGGCGTTCCTAAGCCAAGGCGGCGGGAAGTCGACCCCTGATCCCCATGCGTTCCCGCATGTCAGCGATCAGGAAAAAACGGGCCGGGTCACCATGAGGGCGAAAATCGCAAGAACTCCCGCGAAAGCGGGCCATCCGAGACGGCCGAGATCTGTATGAACCGGCGGACGCCATTCGCCTCGCACGCCCGGAACACGCTCTCCGCGCCGGATATGTGCGCCGTGCGGGTGGAATCCCCGCCGCCGTCCTGCAGCACGCCGACGCAATTTATGACAGCGTCGACGCCGTTCAGAATTTCCGCCCAGCGGGGCGGTGCCGGCGGATCGGCGAAATCGATCTCGGCCCAGTCCCAGAACGCATAACGGCGCCGGGCGAAATCAATGTCCCGCCCGGCGCCGCATACATCATGGCCGCGTTGTGAGAGGGCCGCCATCAGTTGCGCGCCGACAAACCCGTAACCGCCGAGTATCAGGACGCGCATGGTCTGGCGTCAGCCCCTAGAACGGGATTTCGTCGTCGAGTTCGAAATCTTCCTTCTGACCGCCGCCGGAGCCGCCGCCAGACGAATAACCGCCCTGGTCGCTGGAGCCGCCGCCATAGGAGCCGCCGCCCTCGCCCTTGGAGTCGAGCATCTGAAGCTCGCCGCGGAATTTCTGCAGCACGATCTCGGTCGTGTATTTGTCCTGCCCCTGCTGGTCCTGCCATTTACGGGTCTGGAGTTGACCCTCGATATAAACCTTGGAGCCCTTGCGCAGATAATTCTCCGCGACCTTCACGAGGTTCTCATTGAAGATGGCGATGGAGTGCCATTCCGTCTTCTCGCGCCGCTCGCCGCTGGCCTTGTCACGCCAGTTTTCCGAGGTTGCGAGACGCAGATTGGCGACGCGATCGCCGGAATTCAGCGAGCGGATTTCCGGGTCGCGCCCCAGATTGCCCACCAGAATGACTTTATTGACGCTGCCGGCCATGAGACCTCTCCATACCGATTCTTCGAATTCGCTGTGTTGCTTATGCCGCGAGCGGCTTGCCATCTAAAGCGTCCGCCCCATCTGGCCTGTGGATGACGGCGCGGGCGGCGCATAAGATGTTCACATTATGTTCGCATCGTCAAACATCCTGTCGTAAAAATACGGCGAAGTTCGATTCGCCGGCTCGAGACGTTTAAGACGGTCCTATGGCTGAAAGCTTGAAATCCATTCGCGTGCAGGGCGCGCGCGAACACAATCTGCGCGACGTCACGGTCGAGATCCCTCGGGACGAGCTGGTGGTGATCACCGGCCTGTCCGGGTCCGGCAAGTCGTCGCTGGCGTTCGACACCATCTATGCCGAGGGACAGCGGCGCTATGTGGAGTCGCTGTCGGCCTATGCGCGCCAGTTCCTGGAGCTGATGCAGAAGCCGGACGTGGATTCGATCGAGGGTCTGTCGCCGGCGATCTCCATCGAGCAGAAAACGACGTCCAAGAATCCGCGTTCCACGGTCGGCACCGTCACCGAGATTTACGACTATATGCGCCTGCTCTGGGCGCGGGTGGGCGTGCCCTACTCCCCCGCCACGGGCGAGCCGATCACCAGCCAGACGGTGAGCCAAATGGCCGACCGCATTCTGGCCATGGACGAGGGCACGCGGCTTTACCTGCTGGCCCCCATCGTGCGGGGCCGTAAGGGCGAATACCGCAAGGAATTCGCGGAGCTGATGAAGCGCGGTTTCCAGCGCGTGAAGGTGGATGGCGAATTCTATCCGATTGAAGACGCGCCGGAGCTGGACAAGAAATTCAAGCACGACATCGACGTGGTCGTGGACCGGCTGGTCGTACGCGAAGGTCTGGAAACGCGGCTGGCGGATTCGCTGGAAACCGCGCTGGAGCTTGCCGATGGCATCGCCGTGGCGGAGCTGGCCGACGAAACCGACAAGAAGGGCAACGCCGAGCGGATCATCTTCTCGGAAAAGTTTGCCTGTCCGGTTTCGGGCTTCACGATCCCGGAGATCGAGCCGCGCCTGTTCTCGTTCAACAACCCGTTCGGGGCCTGCCCGGAATGCGACGGGCTGGGGCTGGAGCTTCAGTTCGACCCGGCGCTGGTCGTGCCCGATCCGTCCAAGAGTCTGGACGCCGGCGCGATCAAGCCATGGACCCGGACAACCTCGAAACTCTATCTGCAGACGCTCCGCGCACTGGCCAAGCACTACAAGGCGCCGATGACCAAGCCTTGGCGGGAGCTGGATGAGGATTTCCGTCAGGTCGTGCTCTATGGCACGGGCGGCGACAAGGTCCGCTTCACCTATGACGACGAGGTCCGAAAGTTCGAGACGACCAAGCCGTTCGAAGGCGTCATCCCCAATCTGGAGCGCCGGTGGAAGGAAACCGAGTCCGCCTGGATGCGCGAGGAGCTGTCCCGCTTTCAGTCCGCCGCGCCTTGTGAGCGTTGCGGCGGCAAGCGCCTGAAAGACGAGGCGTTGGCGGTAAAGATTGACGGTATCGATATATCCGCGGCCGCCGAGAAATCGATCCAGCACGCCCGGGAATGGTTTGACACGGTGGAGGCGACGCTGTCCGAAAAGGACAAGGCCATCGCCTACCGGATCCTCAAGGAAATCCGCGAGCGGTTAAAGTTTCTGGTCGATGTCGGGCTTGAGTATCTCACGCTAAGCCGTTCTTCCGGAACGCTTTCCGGCGGTGAAAGCCAGCGCATCCGGCTGGCCAGCCAGATCGGCTCCGGCCTCACCGGGGTTCTTTATGTGCTGGATGAACCCTCCATCGGCCTGCACCAGCGCGACAATGAGCGCCTGCTGGAAAGCCTGCAGGGGCTGCGCGATCTGGGCAATACCGTGATCGTGGTGGAGCACGACGAGGAAGCCATCCTGACCGCCGACCATGTCATCGATATGGGTCCGGCGGCGGGCGTGCATGGCGGCCATGTGGTGGCCGAGGGCAAGCCGGCCGAGATCATGGCCAATCCGAAAAGCCTGACGGGCAAATACCTGTCCGGCGAAGCGGAAGTGCCCCTGCCCGATCAACGGCGCAAATGTAAGGCCAAGCGCGTGGTCACCGTGAAAGGCGCGACGGGCAATAACCTAAAGGACGTCGATGCGGAGTTTCCGCTGGGGCTGTTCGTGTGCGTGACGGGCGTGTCGGGCGGCGGCAAGTCCACCCTGACCATCGAGACGCTCTACAAGGCGGCCGCGCGCCACCTGAACGGGGCGTCCATGCCGCCGCTGCCCCATGACGACGTGCTGGGCCTGGAGCAGCTGGACAAGGTTATCGATATCGACCAGTCGCCGATTGGCCGCACCCCGCGCTCCAACCCGGCGACCTATACCGGCGCCTTCACCCCGATCCGGGACTGGTTCGCGAACCTGCCGGAGTCCAAGGCGCGCGGCTTCAAGCCCGGACGCTTCAGCTTCAATGTGAAAGGCGGCCGCTGCGAGGCGTGCAAGGGCGACGGCGTCATCAAGATCGAGATGCATTTCCTGCCCGACGTCTATGTCACCTGCGATGTCTGCGACGGCGCGCGATACAATCGCGAAACGCTGGAAATCAAATATAAAAACAAGTCGATAGCCGAAGTTCTCGATATGACGGTGGAGGAAGGCGCCGCCTTCTTCAAAGCCGTCCCGTCCATCCGGGACAAGCTGGTGACGCTGGAGCGTGTGGGCCTCGGTTATGTGAAGATCGGCCAGCAGGCGACGACTCTCTCCGGGGGCGAGGCCCAACGGGTCAAGCTGGCGCGGGAGCTGTCCAAGCGTGCGACGGGACGCACGCTCTATATTCTCGACGAACCGACGACCGGTCTGCACTTCGAGGACGTGCGTAAGCTGCTGGAGGTGCTTCAGGCGCTGGTGGACACCGGCAATACCGTCGTGGTGATCGAGCATAATCTGGACGTCATCAAGCAGGCGGACTGGCTGGTGGATATCGGCCCGGAAGGCGGCGACGGCGGCGGCGAGATTGTCGCTGCGGGCTCTCCGGAGGACGTGGCCAAGGTCGAGCGGAGCTGGACCGGGCGTTTCCTCAAGCCTGTGCTGGACCGTCATGCCGAACGGGCGAAAGAACAGAAAAAAAGCGCCTAGAGCACGAACAGCCAGACCAGCACTCCGCCCGACGCCAAAGACGCGGCCAGACCCAGAAGAACCACGAATCCGTCATGGCTGGTCAAGCCGAGAGACAACAGCACGACCGCCATCCCGGGGATGACGATGCCGCCCGGAATGACGGAAAACGCGAACATGGCGAACCCCATCGCAAGGCAGACCAGCGACACGAGCCACGCCGAGGCCGGGTTCAGGAGCTGTTCCAGGCGCGGCTTGAATAGACGGTCCACCCGTGCGAGCCAGGGTTTGAACCGGTTGACCATTTTGTCGAAGGAATCGCGCGGTATGGCCGCCCTGCGCAATGGGCCGGGCAACCAGAGCTCCCTGCGATTGAAGACGAACTGAACGGAAATCAGCACCACCAGAAGCGCAGCGCCCCAACTGACGCCCGGCAGGGCGCCGATGCCGGGAAGCACGGAGATCAGGGCCGGGACCAGCAGGAGCGGCCCGTAGGAGCGCGGTCCGAAAGCGGACAGGACTTCGCCGACGTCCAGCTCATCGTCATCGTCGTCTTCGCGGGACTGGATTTTCTCCAGCACCTGAACAAGCGTCATGGGACGCTTATCGTCGCCATTGTTTGCCATCTGATCCGCCTTAATCTGCTGATCAGAACGCAATCGGGGTTTGATGGTTCACCCCGCCGGGGCCTTGCGCCTGCCAATCAGGGCAATACCCAGAGCAATCAGCGCCAGCAATCCCGCACTGATCGCCATGGATGGTTCGAAAGCCTCGACTTGCGTTGCTTCCATGAACGCTTCCACGGAGACCGCCGCCGGATTGCTCCCTTCGCTGCGCGCCGCCAGACCGGCGATGACCGCAACCACCAGCGAGAAATTATACGCGGCGTGGGCGCCGGCGACGCCTATCACCGAGCCCTCCCGGATTGCGTAGAAAGCGAAGGCTGTCCCGACAAACCCTACCCCTGCTATCGCCACCAGCCCCGCCATGGGCGCCAGCAACACGTAATGAACATGCGCCAGCGCGAAGGTTATGGAGCTGATGATGATCGCCATGGCCGCGCCGCGGCGCGCCGCGATGGCGGACAGCATCCAGCCGCGAAACGTGAACTCCTCGGCGCCGGACTGGATCGCGAACATGACCGCCAGAGCGGCAAGGATGACAAGCCAGCCGGGGGAGCCGGCCATCAGGCTCAAACCTTCGATCAGCGCGCCCGCCTCGTCAGGCGCCATCGCCGCGTCCACGCCGATCATAACGGCGGCAATCATCAGACCGGCCGCCAGCCCTCTCACATAGCGGCCAAAGCTGTTGGGGCCCGTCCATCCTGCGGTTCTGACCGAACGCCTTTCGAAGCCGCGTAGCCAGAAGACCGTGACCAGTATGAGGAACCCGAAGCCCACGGCGATCCCCGCCGCCAGAGGCCAGAACATCAGATCCGGCGTCGCCTCGCCGCCTGTCAGGACGCCGCCGGCGGCAATCCCCACGAACACGATCAACAGAACCGGAAGCTGGATCAGGGCGACAAAGCCCAGCGCCACCAGCGGCGCGGCCCAGACATAGGTCAGACGCGCCGTGTCAGGCGGCGGGGGGAAAACCGCGCGCTGGCCGCTCACGTGCGGTTTCCATCCTCGTCATCGGTTTCGGTCGGCTCGCTGTCCGGGCTGGAGGGCGCCGGTGCTTCGTCACGCTCCGCGTCTTCAGTCCGAGTTTCCGTATCCGTGAGATCCTGAGACTCATCCTCATCGGCCTCGGTCGCGGCGGCCTCGTCATCCCGGACTTCGGCGGCCTCATGTTGAGACGCCTCCAGCGCGGCGATCGCGCCCGTGACAGGGTCAGGATGTTCTTCCTCCTCCGGGGCGCCGGATTCCGGCTCCGCCTGCTCTTGAGCGCTTTCGGCTTCATCAGGGGCTGGATCATGCGGCGGCGCCTGATCGGCCGCAGCCATTGCAACCGGCGCCGCGGCGGCCGTCGCCGCAACCGGGATCGTCCCGGCGTCTTCTTCGGACTCCGGCTCGGCCGATGACCCGGCCGGGCCGGGCTGGACCGGCGCCGGAATTTCCGCTTCCGCCTCAGGGGGCGGCGTATCCAGCAATGCGCGCTGCTTGACGCGATAGGCGTTGATGCCGGCGAATGACGCCTGCAGCAGGAATTGCGGGATCAGGGAAACGAAGGTCAGAACGCCGATGATGATCAGCGCGTCCCGGCTCAGAAACTGCTCGAACATCGCCATGATGTCTTCATCGCTCACCGTGTCGGGATCGACGAACATCATCTCGCCGAAATTCATTCCGGCCACGACGACCAGCACGACCTGGCCAATGGTGGATACGGCGAATGAGATCGCGAAATAGATCAGATAGGCGATGACGAACGCGCCCAGCATCGTCCAGAAAACATCTTTCGTGGCGCCAAATGCCCTGAAGAAGCTGAAGCGGCGGTCATGGATGGTCAGCGCCGCCGCCGGGGCGAACTTTACGCCGACCCAGATCATCAGCCACAGGCTGACAAGTATGAACAGGACCGCCCCGGCCATCAGCGCAGTGCTTTCCAGCGCCGCCCCTGCCGACAGCAGCACCATATTGGGCACCCAGACCAGCAACATCAGGATCACCCAGAAGACCGAGATGATCATCAGCTGGAATTCGCCGCCGCCAAAGCGCGGCATGGCGCTGCGCCCGTAAAAACCAGCGCAGAAGCGCGGCGTCGAACACGGCGTAGACAATCCAGTAGAAAAGGAAGGCCGCCGCGCTCATCAGCCAGATACGGCTGGTCGCCGCGAAAAACTCTGCCGGCGTCTCCGGTTCATTGCCTGCAAGGGCGTAGAAATTTTCAAAGAAAGGCAGAACGGCCCAGATCAGCCCGGCGGCGAACAGGATGTGCAGGATGGCATAAACCGCGAATATCAGAACCAGTCCGCCCATGCGGCCCGATCCGGCATATTTGAATACGTGGAAAGCAGCGTCTCCCAGATCGAAATCGCGCTCCACGGCGTCGGCGCCCTGTGTCATCGTGCTATCTCCCCAACTCGCGCAACCGCGCGGCCTGCCTCTCTTGCGGGCCGCCGTTCATGCGAAACCTATCGCATTAAACTCTATTGCAGGAAGCAAGAGCTTGAATTTTTAACGAAATCAAGCGGTCTCTCGTGGCGGGCGAAGACCTTTATAAAGATAGGCGTAAAGCCCGGCCCCGACCACGCCCATGGTCGCCGACGATATGAACTGGATGACAAAGGAGACGATCACCGCCCCGGTTCCGGCGGCGGCGATCTGTGGAGCCAGAAGGCTCTGGACCAGGACCAGCGGAAGGAATAGCGGCAAAAGCGCCAGAACCAGCGCCGCGAAAATCCGCAAGGCGGAGCCCTTGGTCCACCCCCAAGCCGCTAGCAGGACGAACCGGCGCTCGGCGATTGTCGCGGCCATCGCCAGGGAAAGCCGGACATTGACCCAGACGACAAGCGCCACAATGGCGATCATGCCGATGATATATATCGTCCCCGCGGCCGGCCCCAGAAGCGAAATAAAATTCGTGTCGGCGCCGATCGAGGCAGACTCGATCGCCTCCAGCCCGACATCGGACGCTGCAACGCTCATGACCACCAGCATCAGCGGGAAGATTGCGACTATCGCGACCAGGATGACGAACAGGCCAAGGGCGGCGATCACGCCCGCCAGCCGCAATTCATCCGACCCGAAGCTGACGCCGAACTGCCCGGCGTCTTCGGGGCGCAAGGCCAGCCTGTAGAGCGCAGCCTGATAGACAACGAACCCGGCCAGACCGGCGACAAGGCTGAGGAAGGCCAGCCCCGGCGTGATCGAACCCGGCGCAGCCATGGACGGATAGGCCAGAACCGCCCCCGCCAGGCCGGCGATCAGGGCCGCCGGAACAGCGCGCAGCCAGTGGCTGACGAAGAAACCATAGGCGGCCTGAACCGTCTGGATAATGGGGACGCTGCCCTGCGGTTCGTTCATTCGTCTGCCCGTTCCTTCCAGCCTTGAATTCAGCAGATCGCTTAGCATCACTTGACCGCGCCGCCAAAGCCGCGGGCTCACGCAAAAAACGTCTTTTCCACCCTTGCGCGCAGCGTTGCGATCGGCCCTGATTAAATACGGGCGGAGACGAAAGGCCATTCATGTCGAAATTTTCCAGCGGGGACGCCGCAATTTACGGTTTTACGCTTTTCAAGCGCGCCCCTGAGGCGGTCATCGGCATTCTAATTATTTTGCCGGTTATTCTGGTTTTTCAGACCGCCTTTTCACTCTGGCCCTACCTGACCGGCTGGCAAGAGGGCGGCATTGATTTGCTTGACCGCATCGGCATGACATCCGTCGGGGGATGGGCCCTGCTTGGCGTTCTTGGTGTGCTCTTTTCCTATGTCGCCAGCTACATGGTTCAGGGCGCCATTCTGCGGCCGCTGACAAGAGAAGGCGGTAATGGCGGAAACCTGGGCCTGAAGATCGGCATGGATGAATTGCGGCTGTTCCTCCTTTCGCTGTTATTCGCCGCCGGTTTAATGGCCATCTATCTGGCGATCTTTATTGTCGGCATGGTGCTGGGCCTTGCTGCGGGATTGATTGGCCAAGCCACCGAAACCGGCGGCGTCCTGAGCATCGCCGCAATCATCCTTGTCACAATTTCAGCCCTGTGCGCCCTGCTCTATTTTTCCGTGAGACTGTCGCCGATCTTCGCCGCCGCAGTTGGCGAAAGGCGATTTGCCATCGCCGAGGCATGGCGCATGACGCGCGGCCGGTTCTGGGAAATTTTCGGCGCTTATGTTCTGGCGTTTCTCCTGACGATTGCGTTCGCATTCGCCATCTGGATCGCCGCCTTCATCCTCATGGTCAGCCTGGCGATCTCCATGGAGGGCCTTGCAGACACGCTCACCAGTTCGGAGACCGTGTTCGCTCCGGCGGGCGTCGCCCTTCTGGTTGCCGGCCTGATCCTTTTTGGCGCGCTCTATCTGGTGACGATGCTGCCTACGATGGGCGTGGGCGCTTATGTCTATCGCCACTGGGCGCAGCAACGTGACGTGGCGAACCCCGAACACGGCGGGGCATCGACGGCCTAACCGCCGCCGTCCATCGTTTCGGCTTCACCAGAACCCGCCAGCCGGCGTTCCGCCTCGAACATATAGTCGCGGGTGATGGGCAGGGCGTTGCCGCGCTTGGCCAGCTGGATCTGGAACACCATCTGGCCGCCATTGCGGAACGCCACCTCCGCGCCGGCCAGATAGAATTCCCACATCCGGCAGAAGCGTTCGTCGTAGATCTCCAGCGCCTTGTCCCGATTGGCCATAAATCGCTCGCGCCAGGCGCGGCACGTTTCCGCATAGTGAAGGCGCAGGATCTCGACATCGGTAACCCATAGACCGGCCCGCTCGATGGACGGGATGACCTCTGACAGCGCCGGGATATAGCCGCCGGGAAAGATATATTTGCGCAGCCACGGGCTGGTCGAGCCCGGCCCGTTGCCGCGCCCGATGGAATGGATGAGGGCGACTCCGTCATCCTTCATCAGGCGCGCGACCTGTTCGAAATACTCATCGTAATTGCCCGGCCCGACATGTTCGAACATGCCGACCGAGACAATCCGGTCATAACCGGCGCGAGTCTGGCGGTAATCCTCCAGCCGGAAATTGACCTGACTCTCCAGACCGGCCCTGTCGGCGCGCTGACGGGCAATCTTGATCTGCTCCTCCGACAAGGTGATCCCGTCCACCCGAACGCCGCACGCTTGCGCCAGATACAGCGCCAGCCCGCCCCAGCCGCACCCGATATCCAGAACGCTCTGATCCGCCTCCAGCATCAGCTTGGACGCCAGATGCCGTTTCTTTTTCAACTGGGCCGTTTCCAGATCGTCCCCGGGCGCGCCGAAATAGGCACAGCTATATTGCCGGTCGGAGTCGAGAAACAGATCATATAATCCCGCGTCCAGATCATAGTGGTGGGCAACATTCTGACGCGCGCTCTTGGTTCTGTTCCGCGTCTGGAAAGGCCGCATGGTCCGGCGGACGCGCTTGAGGAATTTCTTCAGCGGGAAATCAAGTTTTGCGCGGGTAACGAGGTCGAGGAAATCATAGACGCTCCCCTCCTCCACCGTCAGCGCGCCATCCATATAGGCCTCGCCCAGCCGCAGCTCGGGGTCCAGAAACAGACGGCGCTGGGCGGCCCTGTCGCGGATGCGGATGGTGACGGAGGGACCGGGCGACGCGCCTGCATAGACATGGCGCTGGCCGCCCGCGTCGATCACCGTCAAACGGCCTTCACGGATCAGATGCTTCAGCAACTTGCCTGGCAGGAACATGGGCGCGTCCCTCTTCAAATGCACGCTGGAGACAGGATGACTCAAAACCGGCGCGCTGCAACAGGCATCACAGGGAAAGTGACTCGCCCTTGACCGCGCGGCGCAGGGGTTCGATATGCCCGCCATGTCGATGAAACCCATACATGTGATTGGCGGCGGAATGGCCGGTTCCGAAGCGGCCTGGCAAATCGCCGAGGCCGGCGTTCCGGTCATCCTCCACGAGATGCGGCCCGAGCGCGGAACGGAAGCCCACCAGACCGATGGTCTGGCGGAGCTTGTCTGCTCCAATTCCTTCCGCTCCGACGACGCGGAAAACAACGCGGTCGGGCTGCTGCACGAGGAAATGCGGCGCTGCGGCTCCGTCATCATGGCCAATGGCGACGCCCATCACGTGCCCGCCGGCGGCGCGCTGGCCGTGGATCGCGACCGGTTCTCCCAAGGCGTGACGGAAGCGCTGGAAAGCCACCCCAATGTGACCATCGAACGCGGCGAGGTCGCAGGAATTCCGCCGGAAGACTGGGACAGCGTGATTATCGCCACAGGCCCCCTCACCTCGCCCGCTCTCGCCGAGGCGGTGAAAGGCCTGACCGGCGAGGACGAACTGGCCTTCTTCGACGCCATCGCGCCCATCATCCACCACGAATCCATCAATATGGACGTGGCCTGGGCGCAATCGCGCTACGACAAGGGCGAGGAAGAGGCCGACAAGGCCGCCTATATCAATTGCCCCATGGACAGGGACCAGTACTACGCCTTCATCGACGCCTTGCTAGATGCGCCCAAGACCGAATTCAAGGACTGGGAAAAAGACACGCCCTATTTCGAGGGCTGCCTGCCCATCGAAGTGATGGCCGAGCGCGGGCGCGAGACGCTGCGCTATGGCCCGATGAAGCCGATTGGCCTGACCAATGCCCACCAGCCGGACGTGAAAGCCTACGCGGTCGTGCAGCTGCGGCAGGACAATGCGCTCGCCACGCTGTGGAACATGGTCGGCTTCCAGACCAAGCTGAAATACGGCGCGCAGACCGATATTTTCCGCATGATTCCGGGTCTGGAAAACGCGGAGTTTGCGCGGTTGGGCGGCATCCACCGCAATACATTCATCAACTCGCCCAAGGTTCTGGACGGGGCCTTGCGCCTGCGCGCCATGCCGCGTCTGCGCTTCGCAGGACAGGTGACAGGCGTGGAGGGCTATGTGGAGTCCGCGGCGATTGGCCTTCTGGCGGGCCGTTTTGCAGCCGCCGAGCGGCTGGGCCGGGATGTCACGGCGCCGCCCGCCACCACGGCGTTGGGAGCCTTGCTGACCCACATCACGGGCGGCCATCTGGAGGGCAAGCAGACCTTCCAGCCGATGAACGTGAATTTTGGCCTGTTCCCGGATATCGAAAAGCCCACGCACGACGCTGATGGCAACAAGATCAAGGGCAAGGAAAAAGGCCGCGCCCGCAAACGCGCCCTGTCCGCCCGCGCGCTGAACGACGTTAATGACTGGCTGAACGCCAGCGCCGCCGCAGAAGCGGCGGAGTGACCGTCTATATCGCCCTCCTTCGCGGGGTGAATGTAGGCGGGCACAACAAGCTGCCGATGAAAGAGCTGACGGAACTCTGCGCCAGGCGCGGTTTGGAAGACGCGCGGACTTATATCCAGAGCGGCAATATCGTGTTCCGCTCCAGCATCCCGCCGTCAGATATCGCGGCATCCATCCATGCCGGGATCGCCGAACGCTTTGGCTTCGACATTCCGGTCATGGTCTTCGATGCCGATGAATGGGGGCGGGTACTGTCTGCATGCCCCTATGGCGCGCTGGCGGCCGAGGACCCGGCGAAGGTTCTGGTTACCCTGCTGGATGGAAAGCCGGCGGAAAGTCAGTTGGAAAAGCTATCCGGCGTGGTCAGCGGCGATGAAGCGTTTCACCTGGACGGACGGGCCCTGTATTTGCGCCTGCCACAGGGCGCGGGTCGATCCAAACTGGCGGTGCGCGTTGCGGCCGCCAACTTCAAGACGCCCGCGACCACGCGCAACTGGCGAACCATGCTGAAACTCGAAGAAATGGCGCAAAGCCTGGACGGCTAGAGGCGTCCGGTCGCGCTGGCCCACACCATGCGCGCCTGCCTCAGGATCAGCGGCGGCTCCCCCTTCCCGGCAAATGCGTCGTAATCCGGCCGTGACATGCGATCGAGATAGGCCGGGATAAGCGAAGCATAGAGCAGCGCCGGGGCTGCCTCCGAGGGCAGGTCCGCAAAGCGGGCGCGCGCCTCCCGATGTTCGCGGCGGATGGAGGCGATGACAGGCTTGAACAGCGCGCGGGCGGCTTCGGGATCCTGATCCCGGGTCATCTCGGCCACGCTGACGCCCGCCTCGTCATAGGCCTGCTGCGGCAACCATCGCCGGTTATGCGCCAGATCGGCCGCGAACCCGCGCAGCATGCCGGTCATGGCCCATGCGATTCCCGCGTGCTTGATGGCCGCCTCCCCCGCGGCGGAAATGTCCTCGCCCGGCACGGTCAGCCAGACCGCCGCGCGCATCAGCGTCGCGGCGGACCGGTCCGCATATTGTTTCAGGTCCGCGATAGTCTGGAACGGTTCCGCGTCCAGATCGCGGGCGCGGACATTGATCATGCGATCAATCCAGACGCGCGGCGGCGCGCCGCTGGAAAAGGCGTGGCTGAGGCCGAGCGCCGTTTCGTGTCCGCGGACCTCGGCATCGGGATCGTAGATTTCCTCGACAACCTCGCGCCACCAGGCCAGCCGCAAATCGCCCAGCATCGGCTCGGTCACACGGTCACGGATTCGCGCCAGCTCATCATTGAAGGCGTAGAGCGCGATCAACCGGCGGCGGATCGTGCGCGGCGCAAACAGCGTGGCCATGCGCCGGTCCGGATCGGCGCGCATCAGACGATTATCAAGCTCCTGCCACATGGCGCGCAAGCTAGACCCAATTATTGAATTTCTATTGTTCAGCCGTCACAGGAACCAACGCCGCGGCGATATCGCGGCCCTGCCCCAACAATACATTATAGGTTCGGCACGCCGCGGGCGTCGGCGCGGCTTCCAGACCGATGCCACGGTCCAGCAGCGCCTTGTTCAGTTTCCACGGGATGTGCCGCATTTCGTCGCCCAGGCCCAGAAGCAGGATTTCCGCCTCCCGCTCGCCTTCCAGAACCGGGGCGAACATATCGACGGTAAAAGGCCCGGATTCGGGCGGCGTCCAAGAGCTTACGGATTCACCGCGCAGAAACAGCGGGCCTTCACGCCAGGCGCCGCCCACCCGAAATCCGCCCGGGCCGTATGAATCGATGGGCGGCGCAGCGAAAGGCGGCGTCTCGAACCTCACGAGTCCTGTTCGGATGTCCCGCGTTTCACGCCGGTCAGCAATAGCAGCGGCGAAGCGACAAAGATGGAGGAATAGGTGCCGATCAGGACGCCCCAGATCATCGCGAAAGAGAAACCGCGAAGCACCGCGCCGCCCAGGAAGAACAGGGCGAAAAGCGCGATCAGCGTCGTGATGGAGGTGATCAATGTGCGCGACAGGGTCTGGTTGATCGACAGGTTCAGAAGTTCGGCCAACGGCATGCGCTTGAACTTCCGCAAATTCTCCCGGATGCGGTCATAGACCACGACGGTGTCGTTCATCGAATAACCGACAATGGTCAGGATCGCCGCAATGGAGGCGAGATTGAACTCGAATTGCGTGACGGCGAACATGCCCATCGTGGCGATCACGTCATGGGTCAACGCGATGACCGCGCCCAGCGAAAACTGCCACTCAAACCGGAACCAGATATAGATCAGCATGGCGCCCAGCGCGAGGCCGACCGCCAGAATCCCCGCCCGCACCAGCTCTCCCGAAACGGCGGGGCCGACCACCTCGACCCGGCGGAATTCAACGCCGGGCAGCATTTCGACCAGCGTTTCCTGAACCGTGTTCGCGGCCTGTTGCTGCGCCCGTTCGGCCGCCATTTCGACTTCCGGGTTTTCCGGCTCCTGCTGCCGCATCTTGATCAGGACATCGTTCGCCGCGCCGAAGGTCTGAACCTGGACCTCGCCAAATCCGAGTCCGTTCAGGCTCTCGCGGATCTCGGTCAGATTGGCGTCTTCCTGGGTCTCGATCTCGATCAGCGTGCCGCCGACGAAATCGATGCCAAGATTCAGGCCCATGGTCGCGAACGCCCCGATAGAGGCGATCATCAGCACCGCGGAGAACAGCATCGCGACGAAACGGCCCTTGATGAAGGGAACCTTGGTGGTTTCGGGAACGATATGAATGAGGGAAAAACGCATGGACGCTTACCTTAGATCGGGAGTGTCTTGGGGCGCGCCATGCGCAGCCAGAGCGAGGCGATAAGCCGCGACAGGACGAAAGCGGTGAACACCGAGGTCAGGATGCCGATGCCCAGCGTCACGGCGAAACCGCGAACCGGGCCGGAGCCGAACTGGAACAGCAACACCGCCGCGATCAGCGTGGTGATATTGGCGTCCAAGATGGTGGACAGCGCACGGGTATAGCCCGTCTCGACCGAATTGACCGGCGACCGGCCCGCGCGCGATTCCTCGCGTATCCGTTCGAAGATCAGCACGTTGGCGTCCACCGCCATGCCGATGGTCAGGATGATGCCCGCGATGCCCGGCAGCGTCAGCGTCGCCTGAAGCATGGAAAGCACGCCGGCGATCAGCATGACATTGGCGAACAGGGCGATATTGGCGAAAACGCCGAAAACGCCATAGGCAATCAGAACGAACACGACGACCGCCAGGAAACCGACCACGGCGGCAAATTCACCGGCCTTGATCGAGTCCGCGCCCAGTCCCGCGCCGACCGTGCGCTCTTCAACCACGGTCAGCGGTGCGGGCAGCGCGCCGGCGTTCAGAAGCGTCGCCAGATCCGTGGCGCTTTCAATCGTGAAATTGCCTTCGATATAGCCGCTGCCGCCGGTAATGGGGCTGTTGATGCGGGGCGCGGTAATCACCTTGTCGTCCAGAACGATGGCGAAGCGCCGGCCGACATTATCGGTCGTGATGTCGCCAAAAATCTTGGCCCCGGACAGGTTGAAGGAGAAGTTCACCACCGGCGCGCCGGTCTGGGGGTGAGACCCCTGATAGGCGTTCTTCAGGTCTTCGCCGGACAGCACCGCGCGGCGGCGTACAAGGATGTCCGGCTGGCCCGCCTCGTCGCTGGGCACCAGACGCGCGCCAGGGGGCACCCGTCCCTGCATCGCCGATGTCAGATCGCCCGGGTTGTCGGAATAGACCAGATGGAAAGTCATCTGGGCGGTCTGGCCGATCAGCTCCTTCAGGCGCTCCGGGTCATCCAGACCGGGAACCTGCACCAGAATCCGGTTGTCGCCCTGACGCTGGATATTGGGTTCGGTCGTCCCGTATTCGTCAATCCGCTTGCGGATAACCTCGATGGATTGCTGGACGATGTCGCGGGACAGCTTTTCCAGCGCATCTTCGGTCTGGACCATGCGGAAGGTCGTGTCGTCCACCTGCTCGATGGAAACGCTGCGCGGATTGGCCTGCCCCGGAACCAGAATGCCGCTGACCGGCCGCGCCAGGTCTTCCAGACGGTCGGCCACCTCTTCCATGTCGCCATCGCCCAGAATGCGCACTTCGACAGCGCCGTTCTGGACCGTCACGCGATGAGGGATCAGCGGATCCTCACGCAGCACCTGCTTGGCGTCATCAACCAGCGCTTCCATGCGCTCTTCGCGCACCGCGTCGATATCGACCTCGAACAGGAGGTGCGACCCGCCGCGCAGGTCGAGACCAAGATTCATCGTCTTGTCAGGCAGGAAGCCCGGCCAGGACTGGCGGACATTCTCAGGCAGGGCATTGGGCAGCGCATAGAGCAGCCCAATGACCAGAACGGCGAGAATCAGCGTGACTTTCCAGCGCGCGAAATAAAGCATGAGGCGACCTCAGGAAGGGCGGGAACGGGGCGAAAAACCGCCGATCAGGATTTTTCGTCTTCGTTGGCCGCGGCGGGCTTGGACGCCGGCTCCGGCTTGCTGCGCACTTCGGAGATCATGCCGCGCACGACCTTCACACGCGTATTTTCCGCAATCTCAACGGTGACTTCGGCGTCATCCACCTTGGTGACCTTGCCGATCACCCCGCCGGACGTCACGACGACGTCGCCACGGCGCAGATTGCCAATCATTTCCTTGTGCTCTTTCATCCGCTTCTGCTGCGGACGAATGAGAAGAAACCAGAAAATGACGAAGATCAGGACCAGCGGCAGGATCTGGATCAGAAAGCTGCCGGACCCTCCAGCGGCGCCGGCCGCGGCGTAAGCGGGCGTAGAGAACATGAAAATCCCCGAGAAACGTGTTGTTGACGCGCGCTGCGCGAATGCGCGGCGCTGCAATGATGGCGGACTATATAGAGGCTTGAACGGTTCGCGAAAGAGGCGCGAACGGTTATGCGGTGGGAAGATATTGCATCGGGTCCACCGGGCTGACGCCCTGACGCACCTCAAAATGCACTTGCGGCGTATCAACCGACCCGGTCTGACCGGCCTCGGCGATAACCTGTCCCCGCGACACGCGGTCGCCCTCTTTCACGTTCAACGCGCGGTTATGGGCGTATGCCGTGATCCATCCGCCATCGTGCTCAACCAGAAGAAGCTCGCCATATCCGGCCAGTTCATTGCCGGCATATACGATCACCCCGTCGCCAGCCGCCCGCACCGGATCGCCGGCTTTCGCGGCGATATTCACGCCGTCATTCTGCAGCCCCTGAGATTTCGGACCGAAGGCGGACAGGATGCGGCCCTGAATCGGCCAGTCGAATTTCGCCTGCCGAATCTGCACGCCGCGCGCTGGCGGGGTGGTGCGCTCCGGCGTTGGCGTGGATGTGGCGGTGGATGCGGTTGAAGACGAGGAACTCGCCGCTGAAGACGAGGTCGTCGTGCTGGCGGGGCGCGACACGGACGCCACCCGCCGCATCGGCTCATCGGCCGGCAGCATCAGAGCCTGACCCGGCTGCAGGCCGCCGGCCGAATGCAGACGATTCAACAGCAACAGGGATGGCGGATCGATATTATATTTCGCCGCGATTTCGTTCAGCGTCTCTCCCGCCTTCACCACATGCATTTCCGGCTGCGGCACGGTGAGGGCCTGTCCGACGCTCAACGTGTAAGGCGGCTCCAGCCCGTTCGCGGAAATCATGGAATGCAACGGTACGGAATAACGCTCGGACAGAGAGAACAGCGTATCGCCCTTCTGAACCGTGATCCGGCTGGGCGTATCCTTGGGACTGGAAACCTCAGGCGCAGGTTGAAGCGGCTCCGGACTGGCGGAGGACGGCGATAGAGGCGCGGCGGAAATCTCGCTGGAGCGGCTGGGAACGGCTTGCGGCAGATCAGGCTCGTTCTGCACAACCGGCTCCGGCCGGGTCGGCGCGGGCCGCTCCGAATTCGCGCGCCGATGCTCCACCGGCGCGACCGATGGCGTGCTGGCGCACGCGCCCAGGCTCAGACCAAGACCGGCCAGCAGGCTGTATTTCACAGGCGTTCGGGCGAATGCGCGCATCATGACGGACAGAATCGCCCAACTCCCCTTAACCCTTTGCTAAGGGTGATCTAGCCGATGATCCCGGAATCGCGCAGGCGGGCAATATCCTCTGCCGATTTGCCAAGCGCCTCGCGCAAAACCTCGTCGGTTTGCTGGCCCAGCGTCGGCGGCGAGCGCCGCACATCCATCGGCGCGCCATCCATCCAGATCGGCGATCCGGTAATCTCCACGGGACCGGCCTGCGCATGGTCGACAGGCCGGCGCATCTGACGGGCCGCCGCCTGCGGCTCTTCGAACGCATCGCCCACGCTGTTGATGGGACCGCACGGCACGCCCGCCTCATCCAGCGCCGCCAGCCAGTCGGCGGAGGTCCGCGTCCGGGTCACCGGTTCGATCAGGGCGTGCAACGCCTTCCGATTGTCCACGCGGTCGCGGTTGCGCCCGAAGCGCGCGTCTTCCGCCCATTCCGGATGGCCGGCGATGGCGCAGAATTTTTCGAACTGATGGTTATTCCCGACCGCCAGGATGAAATAGCCATCGGCGCTCGGCATCCGGGCGTAAGGCACGATATTGGGATGCTGCGCCCCGACGCGCGCCGGCGACCGGCCGGAGACCAGATAATTCATCGCCTGATTGGCCATCGCCGCCAGCTGGCAGTCGAACAGCGCCAGGTCGATATAAGCCCCCTCGCCTGTCTGATTGCGGCGCTGCAGCGCCGCACAGATGCTGGTGGAGGCATACAGGCCGGTGAAAAGGTCCGACACCGCGACGCCCACCTTTGTCGGCTGCCCGCCCTCCTCCTCGGCCTCGCCAGTCACCGACATCAGACCGGACATGCCCTGGATCATGAAGTCATATCCGGCGCGCGCCGCTTCCGGGCCGGTCTGCCCGAACCCGGTAATCGAACAATAGATCAGCTTCGGATTGAGCGCTTTCAGGGAATCGTAATCCAGCCCGTACTTTGCCAGGCCGCCGCTCTTGAAATTCTCCAGCACGACATCGCTTTCCGCCGCCAGCGCGCGAATGATCGCTTGTCCCTCATCAGTGGCGATATCCACCGCGATGGAGCGTTTGTTGCGGTTGGCGGACAGGAAATAGGCCGCGTCGCCTTCTTCGCCTTCGACGCTGGTCAGAAAAGGCGGGCCCCAGCTGCGCGTATCGTCGCCGGCGCCGGGACGCTCCACCTTGATCACGTCAGCGCCCAGATCGCCCAGAGTCTGTGCGGCGAAAGGGCCGGCCAGAACGCGGGAGAGATCGAGAACGCGGATATTCTGGAGGGGCAGAGTCATACGGGCCGCCTTAGCAAGGCGGCCCGTAATTGCCTAGATGGAACCGTCGCAACCTAGCTGACGGTCTCTGTCTTTTTGCGTTTTTTTGGCGCCGCCTTGGGCTTCTTGGACGCCTTCCGGCTCTTCAGCGTGTCCGCGTCCAGCAAGTTGAAGCTCAGCTTTTCGTCGTCTTTCGGGTCGATATCGACCTCGACCACGCCGCCCTTCTTCAGCTTGCCAAACAGGATCTCGTCGGCCAGCGGCTTCTTGATGGCGTCCTGAATGACGCGCGCCAGCGGGCGGGCACCAAACTTGTCGTCATAGCCGCGCTTGGCCAGCCAGCGGATCGCCGCGTCCGTCAGCTCGAACGTGATGTTCCGATCGGCCAACTGGCCTTCCAGCTGCAGCACGAACTTCTCGACCACGCGCTCGATGATTTCCGGCGTCAGATTGCCGAAGGCGATAGTCGCGTCCAGACGGTTGCGGAATTCCGGGCTGAACAGGCGCTCGATGGCGGCCTGATCCTCGCCCTCCCGCTTGTCGCGTCCGAACCCGATGGCGTTCTTGGCCGCATCGGATGCCCCGGCATTGGTCGTCATGATCACCACGACATTCCGGAAATCGATCTTCTTGCCGTTGGTGTCGGTCAGCGTGCCGTGGTCCATGACCTGCAGCAGCACGTTGAACAGATCCGGGTGCGCCTTCTCGATCTCGTCGAGCAGCAGCACCGAATGCGGGTGCTGGTCGACCGTGTCGGTCAGCAGGCCGCCCTGGTCATAGCCGACATAGCCCGGCGGCGCGCCGATAAGGCGGGAAACCGTATGGCGCTCCATATATTCCGACATGTCGAAGCGGATCAGCTCCACCCCCATGATCGAGGCGAGCTGACGCGCGACCTCCGTCTTGCCGACGCCCGTGGGGCCGGAGAACAGATAGTTGCCGATCGGTTTGTCCGGTTCGCGCAGGCCGGCGCGGGCCAGCTTGATCGCCGCGGACAGCTGCTCGATGGCCGCGTCCTGTCCGAACACGACGCGCTTGAGATCCTCGTCCAGCGCCTTCAGCGCCTTCTCGTCGGACTGGTTGACCTGTTTGGCCGGAATGCGCGCCATCTTGGCGATGATGTCTTCAACATCCTTCACGCCGATCTGCTTCTTCCGGCGGGAGGCGGGTTTAAGCATCTGACTGGCCCCGACCTCGTCAATCACGTCGATCGCCTTGTCCGGCAGCTTGCGGTCGGACATGTAGCGGGCGGACAGCTTGACCGCCTGCTTGATGGCCTCGCTGGTGTATTTGATGCCGTGGAAGTCTTCGAAATACGGCTTCAGCCCCATCAGGATCTTGATGGCGTCCGCCTCGTCCGGCTCGTTCACGTCAATCTTCTGGAATCGCCGGGCCAGCGCGCGGTCGCGCTCGAAATGCTGACGGAACTCCTTGTAGGTGGTCGAGCCCATGCAGCGCAGCGCGCCTGATTGCAGCGCCGGCTTGAGAAGGTTCGACGCGTCCATCGCGCCGCCGGAGGTCGCCCCGGCGCCGATCACGGTATGGATTTCATCAATGAACAGGATCGCGCCGTCGAATTCCTCCAGCTCCTTGACGACCGCCTTCAGCCGTTCCTCGAAATCGCCGCGATAGCGCGTTCCGGCCAGCAAGGCGCCCATGTCCAGCGCGAAGATGGTCGCCTCGCCCAGAACGTCCGGCACTTCGCCTTCCACAATCTTGCGCGCAAGGCCTTCGGCGATGGCGGTCTTGCCGACGCCCGGATCGCCCACCAGAAGCGGATTGTTCTTGCGGCGGCGGCAGAGAATCTGGATGCAGCGCTCCACTTCCGGCCCGCGGCCGATCAGCGGATCGACATCGCCGTCCTTCGCCTTCTGGTTCAGGTTCACGCAATAGGCGTCCAGCGCCTCGGCGCCGGATTTCACCGGCTCGTCCTCGCCCTCGGCGGCGCCGCGCACCGGGCGCGCCTCGCTTTCGGCCGCGCTCTTGGCGATGCCGTGGGAAATATAATTCACCGCGTCATAGCGGCTCATTTCCTGTTCCTGGAGGAAATAGACGGCGTGGCTCTCGCGCTCGGCGAACAGGGCGACCAGCACATTGGCTCCAGTCACCTCCTCGCGGCCCGAGGACTGCACATGAATGACCGCCCTCTGCACGACGCGCTGGAAACCCGTCGTCGGCTTGGCGTCTTCCTCGCTGTCGATGGAAAGGTTGCTCAGCTCGTTATCGACGTAGCCGGCCAGATCGTCGCGAAGTTCGCTCATATCCACTTCGCAGGCCCGCATAACGGCTGCGGCGTCCGCGTCGTCAATTAGCGCCAGAAGAAGATGCTCGAGCGTGGCATATTCATGATCGCGTTCATTCGCATAGGCGATGGCGCGGTGCAGGGTTTCTTCCAGACCTGACGAGAATGAGGGCATTTGGGTCCTAAACTTTCTCCATCGTGCATTGAAGAGGATGCTGCGCGCGACGGGCCGCGTCCACTACCTGGACAACTTTCGTCTCAGCAACCTCGTACGTGAACACGCCGCATACGCCGACGCCGTTCTGGTGAACGTGCAGCATGATCGTCGTCGCCTCGTCTGAGGACTTGTTGAAAATCTGCTGCAGGACGGCGATGACAAATTCCATCGGCGTGTAGTCGTCATTGAGCAGCAAGACCCGGTACATGGACGGACGTTTGGTTTTGACGCGCGTCTCCGTGACGACTCCGGTCTGGCCGTCATCCCCCTGCCCGGGCTTGTTTTTGTTCGGCTCTGTCATCTTGGTCGAATTCGACTCTGCCTGCTCAGACTGAATTAAATATGACGAGTCGCGCACTTGAAAAGGCGTAACGCCTGCGACTTGCATAAAAATGAAAAGGCCCGGCGTCTCCGCCGGGCCTTTTTGAAGCAGTCAGGCTGGCTGCGGCTAGCGCTGGGCCTGAACCTGTTCCATCGTTTTGGCGGCGCGGTCGTTCAGCGGACGCCAGGCGTTCTTGACCAGGCCGGTCAACAGATCGGTCGTCTTGGTCATTTCGGAAACATAGCGGTCCATGGAGGACTTGGCGTACTCGCTCTGGATCTCGATCACTTCCTGAACGCTCTTCGCGGAGGCCATGCTCTTCGCCGCTTCGACGCTGCCTTCGACAGAGTCCTTGGCGTAGGCTGCGGCGCTCGTGTTCAGATCTTCGACGCCTTTGGTCGTGATCGTCAGCGACTCGATCATGGCGTCCATGTTCTCTTTGCCATAGGCGGAGAAATCGCCAATCGTAGCGGTCGTGCGCTCGATGCCTTCGCGGAAAGCCTGCTGGCCGGCTTCGGCAAACGCCTCGGCGTTGCGCTCGGCGGTTTCCGTGGCTTTTTCAGCGGTTTTCTTGGCGGTCGTGGTTTTGGTCGTAGCCATCTGTAATTCCTTTCGTGGGTCCGGTAATTTGGCGGGGCCGGAACGCGGGAAATCCAGGCCCTGCAAGCATCTGTTCGTGTTGGCGTCACGCAGCGCGCCTGTTCGGCGCCGAGGCCGGGCCCGAAGCCCTTTTCCTCACAGGCTGTGATATAGGGACAGTTCGCAGGTGCGTCAAGTTTTATTGTGCACCGCACAATTTATGTTCGCCTGTCAGGTGAATCGCACGAAACGCCATAGCCGTCGCCTGTCATTTCGGTTTACGATAGATAAACGATGGGACGGGTAGGGTGCACGGATACGAATCCGGCAACCCGACACAGGATGGGGGAACACATGCCGCGCATGCAGGCTATTGCAACGGCTCTGGCGACCTTTCTGACGATCATTATCACCGCAACCGCAGCCCATGCGGAAACAGAGCGCTATGCCTCTCTGGTGGTGGATCTGGAAAGCGACACAATCATTCATGCGCGCAACGCCGATGAATTGCGATATCCGGCGTCCCTCACCAAGATGATGACGCTCTACATGGCGTTCGACGCCCTGGAAGCGGGCGAGCTGGGCCTGACCGACAAGGTTGTGATGTCCAAGCACTCCGCCGGCCAGCCGCCCTCGAAGCTTTACATCAAACCCGGCGACAGCCTGACCGTCGAGGAAGCGATCTACGCTCTCGTCACCAAGAGCGCCAATGACGTCGCCGCTGCTCTTGGCGAGCGCATCGGCGGTTCCGAATGGCGCTTTGCCCGCATGATGACGGCCAAGGCCAAGGAACTGGGGATGACCCGCACGCGCTTCCGCAACGCCTCCGGCCTGCCGGACGAGGAACAGGTCACCACGGCCACGGACATGTATCTGCTGTCCCGCGCCCTGATGGAAAACCATCCCGGCTATTTTGGCTATTTCAATACCGAGCGCTTCGAGTTCAAAGGCCGCGGCTACGGCAACCACAATAATCTTCTGGGCCGCGTCACCGGCGTGAACGGCATCAAGACCGGCTATACGCGCGCCTCCGGCTACAACCTGGCCGCCAGCGTCGAGCGCGACGGCCATCGCCTGATCGCCGTTGTCCTGGGCGGCTCCACCAGCCGCATCCGCGACGCCCACATGGAAGACCTGATCGAGCGCTCCTATGAGGCGATCGACGAAGGCGTGGTCAATCCGACCTTCGTGGCTCTGAACGACAGCGGCACCGCGCCCAGCTCCGGCTTTGTCACGGCCGCGCCGCGCGGCCCGCAGGTCGCCACCGCGCCGGCCGTCGAGAAGGACGAACAGGAACTGGCGCTGGCCTCGCTGGAGCTCAGCAAGCCCGCCGCGCAAGGCTCTTCCGAGCGCCGCGGCGTCAAGATCGTCTTTGCCGACGACGCCGGGGAACCGACAGAGGAAGAGGCCGCCCCGGCCCCGGTCGAGGAAAAGCCTGAGCCTGCGCCCGCGCGCCCCGAACCTGTTGTGGTGGCGATGCCGGAACAGACGGACGGTCCGGTTCAGCTGGCCGCCGAAACGCCCGTGGAAACCCAAACCGACGAAGCCGCGGAAGACGAAAAGCCCGCGGCCGTCCAGATGGCCAAGCTGGTCTTCGACAAGCAGCCTCAAGGCGTCACGGCCGCTCCCGCGCCGGTTGAAGCCACGCCTGTGGCCGACGCCGAGCCCAAGGAAGTTGCGGACATTGCCGTTGCTGCACGCAAGGCTTCGCCGGTCTTCCAGGGCGAATGGGAAATCCAGGTCGGCGCCTTCGGCTCTGAAACCAAGGCGGCCGAGCGGCTGAAGGAAATCGAGGGGCTGAGTTTTGCGGCCCTGACCGCGGCCAGCACGCGGGTCGAGACGACGCCGGGCGACAAGCCGATGTATCGCGCGCGCTTTACCGGCCTGTCGCAGATCGCCGCAGCCAGCCTGTGCGCCGATCTGACCAAGCGCGGCGACGGCTGCTTCCCGATTTCTCCGAAGTCGTAAGCGAGCTGACGCGCTAGAAGCGCAAAGCCTCGCCGGCCAGCGCCGGCAGCTTCAGCACGATCAGCAGATCCCGCAGCTCCTGCCGCGCGGCGACATGGCTCATAGAGGCCGGGGTGTCATCGGGGAATTGCCCCATATCCAGCAGGGTCAGGCCGCGCGGAAACAGCTCGCGATAGATCACGCGCTCGCAGACGCCCGGCGCAATGCGGAACCCGATACGCTGGGACAGTTCCTTCAGCCCCTCGCCCACGCGGCGCTTGTTGCGCGCGTCCAGCATGGACATGCGGTTGCGCACCACCACCCAGTCGATGGGCTTCTTGTCGCGCGCAGCGCGGCGCTTGCGGGCATCCCAGATCATTTCGCCGTAAAGGCTGGGCCGCTCCACCTTCATGGTGGCGGGATTGATCGTGCCCAGCAGGTCGAAATCGACAAAGGAATCATTGATCGGCGTGACCACGGTATCGGCCGAGCCATGCGCCAGGTTCGACAAATGCGTCACCCCGCCCGGCGTATCGATCACAACAATGTCCAGCCCCTTCACGGAGTCCCGGAAACCCTGCCAGGCCTCGGCCTCTTCCGCGTCCGCGGTGTCGAGATTTCGGGCGCTGGAAGCCGACAGCGTAAAGCGCTGCGGCATGGGCAGCGGTTCGCCGCAGCGATCCGCCCAGCGCGCGCGGTTATCCAGATACCGGTCCGTGGAGCGCTGGCGCACGTCCAGATCCAGCACGCCGACCGTCAGACCCATCTTCATCAGCGCAAAAGCAAGATGCACGGCCAGGGTGGATTTGCCCGCCCCGCCCTTCTCATTGCCCACCACCAGCAGATGCGGCCCGTCCGGCGAACCGGCGCGCTCTGTCCGGGCAGACCCGCCATCGTCAGCCGTATCGCGGCCGCCCCAGCCCCCGTCTTCCATGCCTAGAAATCCTCTCCGGTGAAGTCGCTGACCGCGCAGCGCATGTCTGTCGCTTTCAATTCATCACACACCGCGGTCGCGGCGGCGCTGTCGGCGAAGGGGCCGGCCTTCAGGATAAATCCGTCTTCCTGTTCCTCGATCCGCGCCGTCCGTCCGGACAGCGCCTGACCGTGAATCATGGCCAGCGCCAGCCAGCCAGCCTCGGCGGCCTGACGGCTCGGGTAAACGCCCAGCCGCACCGCATGGAATACGCTGCGCCCGCCTTCCAGCGCCGGCGGCGCGGGCGGGTTGAACGGCGCGGGCTCCGGCTCGCCGGCCGCCACATCTGTGGAAGCGTCCATGGGTCCTGAACGCGTCGCGGGCACGCCCAGCAGGTCGGACAAGCGCCGCAATTCAAGCTCGTAAGGCCGCAGCCGCGCGGCTTCAGATTCGTCGATGCCCGACAGCTTGTCGCCGACGTCTCCGGCCAGCCGCGCCAGTTCCGCATCCGATACCGGGCCGCTGGCCATGGCCATCTGTTCCGGGGCCGATTCACAGCCGGCAAGAACAATGGCCGCCCCCGCTATAATCCAGTGAAAGCGATTCATTCGCGCAGCATGCCGGGATTCGGCGGTTTTTGTCCGTAAAAAGCTTCCGAAATCGCTGCGTCCTCTCTAAGTCTGCGGCCATGTCAGAACTTCCCATGGTCCGCACCGTCACAGATTTACGCCGTCAGGTCGCACGCTGGCGCGGCGACAGCCTGACCGTTGGCTTCACGCCGACCATGGGCGCGCTGCATGAAGGCCATTTGTCGCTGGTGAAGCGGGCAAAAGCCGAAGCCGACCGGGTAATCGCCTCGGTGTTCGTCAACCCGACCCAGTTCGGCCCCGGCGAGGATCTGGATGCCTATCCCCGCGACGAGGCGGGCGACGCGGCAAAACTGGCCGGCGCCGGATGCGATCTTCTTTTCGCGCCCGCTGTCGGGGAAATGTATCCGGACGGCTTCGCCACCTCCGTCCGGGTATCCGGCCTCACAGACTGCCTGTGCGGGGCCAGCCGTCCCGGTCATTTCGACGGCGTGGCGACGGTGGTGTCCAAGCTTCTGGGGCAGGCCCGCCCGGACATCGCCGTGTTCGGCGAGAAGGACTACCAGCAGCTTCAGGTCATCAAACGCGTGAACGCCGATCTGGACCTTGGCGCGCGCATCATCGGCGCCCCCACCGTGCGGGAGGAAGACGGCCTCGCCATGTCCTCCCGCAACGCCTATTTGTCGGAGGCGCAACGCCTTTCCGCCGGAAAACTGAACGTCATCCTGAACAATGCCGCAGGCGCGCTTTCACGCGGCGCGCGCGCGGACGAGACGCTGGATGCGGCCAGACAGGCGCTGGCCGGGGCCGGATTCGACCGTATCGATTATCTGGAGGCGCGCAGCAGCGAAGGTCTTGCCCTGCAAGGCCCCGGCCCTGTCACGGAGCCTTCCCGCGTTTTCGCCGCGGCGTTCCTTGGCAAGACCCGGCTGATCGACAACTGGCCGGTGGGCTAGGGGGTTATTCCGCCCCCTCGCCTTCGGCTTTCTCTTCCGCAATCCAGCCGCGAACCTGTTCTTCCAGCACGCTCAGCGGCAGGCCGCCCTGGCTCAGGATCGTGTCGTGGAACTGGGCGATATCGAAGTCATCGCCCAGTTCGTTCCGCGCTTCCTCGCGAAGATCCAGGATTTTGCGCTGGCCGATCATATAGCTGGTCGCCTGCCCGGGATTGGTGATGTAGCGCTCGACCTCCTTGACGATATCAAGGTCCGCAACCAGCGTGTTTTCCTTGAAATAATCGATGGCCTCTTCGCGGCTCCATTCCTTGGCGTGCAGACCCGTATCGGTCACCAGCCGCGCCGCGCGCCAGATTTCCAGGCCCAGCCGCCCGAAATCGGAATACGGATCTTCATAAAAACCCATCTCCTTGCCCAGGCGCTCCGAATAAAGGCCCCAGCCTTCGGAATAGGCGCCGTATCCGCCGAACCGGCGGAACATGGGCAGACCGTCCTGCTCCTGCGCGATGGAGACCTGGAAATGATGGCCCGGCGCGCCCTCGTGATAGGCGATGCCTTCGACCTGCGGCTTCAGCACCTCGGTCATGTCGGCCAGATTCACATAGAAGATGCCGGGGCGGGAGCCGTCCGGCGTGGCCCGGTTATAGAAAGCGACAGAAGCCGTCGCCTCGCGCCATTCCTCCACCGCGCGCACTTCCAGCGGCGCTTTCGGCAGGCGGCCGAACCAGTCCGGCGCAGCTTCCATCATCTGGTCGATATAGGCGCGCGCATCCTCCAGATACTCTTCCCGGCCCGCTTCGGTGTTCGGGTAATTGAAGCTCTCATCGGTCTTCACGTGCTGAATGAATTCATTCAGCGTGCCCTCAAAGCCGACTTCCTGCCGGATCGCATCCATCTCGCCGCGCAGGCGGTCGATCTGTTCCAGTCCGATCTGGTGGATCTCGTCCGCTGTCAGCTCGGTCGTGGTGGAGAGCGCCACCCGCGCGTCGTAATAGGCCTTCCCGTCCGGCAGCCGCCAGACGCCGTCATTGCTGTCGGCCATCGGCTGAACCTCTTCCAGCGCCGCAATCATGGCGTCATAGCCGGCCTGGAATTCTCCGGTCAGCGCGGTTTTCGCCTCGTCCAGCAGGCGCTGTTTCGTCTCTTCATCCGCGTCCAGCCCGGCGACCTTTTCCTTGATATCGGCCCAGAGCGGAGTGTCCTCGCCCTCTCCAAACGGGGCGCCGGTGATAACGGCGCGGGCGTCGGCAATGGTTGGCTCGAACACGAAGGCCGGCGGCACGACGCCCGCCTCGGCGCGGGCGCGGAAATCCGACGCGATCTCGTTCCCCACGCGCTCCACCTCGCGCAGGCGGGAGACATAGGCTTCGGCATCCTCAACCGACCCCACGCGATGGGCATTGATCATGAAGACCGGCAGGCTGCCGGTCGGCCCGCCATTGGCGCGGAAGATGAATCCGTGGTCGCGCCACTCCTGGCCAATACGCTGGCGGCGCACATCGTCCTCGAACAATTCGAAGGAGATACGGTCGCTTTCGCTCAGAGATTCCGGATCAAAACGCTCCCGCATCTCGGCCAGCTGCTGCTCGGCCAGCGCGAGGGAGCGGGCGTCGGCTTCCGCCGTATAGTCATCCAGCTGTCCATAGTTTGTCGTGCGGCCCAGATAGGTCTGGCTCTGCGGGCTTAGCGCCAGCTGTTCCTCGAAAGCCTGGTCCAGAAAACTGACCAGTTCGCTTTTCTCCTGCGCTTCGGCGGCGGGCGTGGCGTCATCCTGAACGGCGAACGCGGCCGGTGCGGCGCAGAGAAGGAATACGGAAAGGGCGGAGGCGGAAACGGTGCGGAGTGATTTTTTCATGGGCGGCACTCTGGCGGGCCACAAACCGCTCCGCAAGGCGTCAAAAACTCACCAGGCGCCCATTTCCATCAGTTTGCGGCGAAGTTCCGGCGGCAGATCATCGCCGCCTGACGCGCTTTCCAGATCCCGGGGCGCGTCTTCGTCACGCAAATATCGCCAGCCCTGGAACGGGCGTTTCAGCATGGGCTCGGTACGGATCAGCTCCGGCGCGAATACGATACGGCAAGCGGATTTGCCGTTTCGCTCCGCCTCTTCCAGCGCCGTGATGGGCGAACGCGCCATGACGACGCCCTTCATGACCCAGTAAAGCGACCCGCCATCCAGAATTTCAGCCGCCCGGCGCGGCCGCTGGCGCGTGACGTGAACCGGCGGCGCATCGGAACCGGCCATGCGCCGCTTGCGAATTTGCTCAAGCTGGTCCGGCGTATCCACGCCGACGCAGAGTTTGATGAGGTGAAGCGCCATGATTCACCGTTAAAATATGGCGCGCGGCCGCCCTATGCAAAGCGTTGCAACCGTTACTCGGGCGCCGTTTCAACCTTTTCAAAGCCGCTATAGGTCGTGGTGCTCTGCTCGGAGAAGCTCTGGAACATGGCGCTTCCGGACACTTTCGTTTCCTCCCGGACAGAAACCAGAGGTCCCTCCCCGCCATCAACCGGCGCGAAATCGATGCGCACATTCATCTCTTTCACTTTCGCCACCGGGGCCGGCTTGAAGGGTTCGGGAGCAAAAAAGCGCATGCCGCTCAACCGGCCGCTCTTCTTGTCGACGAAAACTTCGCCATTCAGATAGCGCGTAATGTCCGCTCTCTCGCCTCCGCCGGCCATTTCAACGCCCTCTTTCAGGTCAAAATTATAGACCCATGCGCCGTCTTCCTCCCGAAGAAAGTCCGTTTCGCCTGCGGTCAGGAGGCGGCGCGGATCGGTGATCAGCGCGTCCCGGTCCGGCGGTTCTTCCGCGCCGGCAAGCGATTCATTCTGGGACCGGGCCGCGGCTTCGGCTGCGTCAGTCTCCTCTCCGATCACGCTCCAGGGCGGTTTCTGGGACGGATCGTAACGCAAAACCACCCGAACATCGGGCTGTTCTATGGTTTTACGGAACGAAAAACGGGTGGATTCATGGCCTTCCAGCCGCGCTTCCGCATCGGAAATTGCTGCTTCCAGGGCGGCAATATCGTTGGAATGGGCGGCTTGCGGGACCAGCAAAAGCAGGCACAGGCTGTAAAGCGCTTTCATGGAGTCCGGTTTATTCAATCCGGCGTCCCGGTCAACGCTCTCACGCGGCCTTCAAGGGCCGCTTTCCGGCCATTCCGGCGGCCCTGAAAGCGCGCGCCAGAAGCAGTTTTGCCATGTTCAGGGCGCGCGGCGCCTCTTGCGGGTTCAACGGGCTGAGGCCGAAACGGCGCCGCAAAACGCCGTTTGCGGCATAGGCGCCGTTGATGATCGCTGACCGCCAACTGGAATATTCCATCGTCACCGACACGTTCAGGCCTTCCAGATTCTCGACCCGGTGCGGACTGTGGAGCGGCCAGCTCACCATGTCTCCCGGCTCCATATCGAACGTCAGAACGCCGTTTTCGAACCGGGAATCATACGGCAGGTCGTCATTTGTCAGATCGACAATGCGGTCTTCATACTCGACCGGGTCCAGATACGGCGCTTCCGGCGGGTAAAGGAACAGCCGTTTACGGCCCCGGACATGCCACAACAGCACGTCTGTCTTGTCACAATGATAGGGAACGCTGGCCGTGGGCGATGAGATCAGTATCCCCGCGCTGACCTGGCGGGGCTGAAAATTGGTCGAGGCGGCCTTCAATTCAGCGACAATCGTGTCCAGAACGGCCTTGTATTCGGGCGTTTCATTCATCGCCCGGCGCAGATTGATCCAGATACGGCCGTTGCGCACTTCGTTTAGCAAGGCGGCGCCGGACGTTTGTTCCACGTCAATAACCGGAAAATCCTTCGCATCCCGGCTTTCGCCGCGCGGCGCATGGATGTCGGTCAGCTCCCGCGGGTGGGATTCGATCAGCCGGGCCAGCGCCTCGTCGTCAAAAAGCGGTGTCTCATGCAGGCTGTGCCGGGCCCGAATCGGGGCGCGGGAGAAGGTTTCGGAGAAATCCGCCGTCGCAGTTTGAAACAAAGACCCGGTCATGAGCAGCTCCTGATAGGTTTCGCCTGTCAGGAGAGCAAAAGCCGGGCCAGTTCGCGCGCTACGCGGCTTCTTCCGTTTCCTCCGCCAGGGCAACCAGGATCTGCCCCTCGGAAACCTGTTCTCCGGCCTCCGCCGAGACCGATTCCACCACTCCGTCGCGCGGCGCGGTCAGGGATTGCTCCATCTTCATGGCTTCCAGGATCACCAGGGTTTGCCCCTTGGTGACGGAATCGCCCTCTTTCACCCGAACTTCCAGAACTTTTCCGGGCATCGGCGCCTCGATCTGGCCTTCCGCTTCGGCGGCGTCTTCCACCTTCGCGCGCGGCGATACAAAGCGCAGGGATTCGCCGCGATAAAGCAGGATCAGGCCTTCCTCGGTCTCCAGAACACGGCCCTGCACGGGCTCGTCGCCGACCTGCCCCTCGAACCACTCCTCGTCACGGTCGATCCAGATCGGGGTTTCGTCCTCTCCGTGACGCCAGAAATACCCGTCTTCGCTCGCCGTGACAGGGATTTCCCGGCGTTCGCCATCGATAAGGAAAGACACGCCCAGACGGGGGCGGAGATTGACCCGGAAACCGTCCATTCTGGACCAGGGGGAGTTATCCTCCCCCGCCGCGACGGCGCGGCCCAGCGCCTTCTCCTCACGGATATCCAGCGATAGCGCCGCGGCGATGGGGGCCGCCGCCTCGACTTGGCGCGCGGTGTCGGATAGCGCGTCGATATGCTGGGCGATGAAGCCGGTATCCACCGCCCCGCGCATGAACTCGGGCCGCCGCAACGTGCGCGCCAGGAAGCCCGCATTTGTCTTGACGCCAAGGACTTCCACGGCCTCGACCGCCTCGGTCAGACGGGCAACGGCCGCCTCGCGATTGGGCCCGTGGACGATGATTTTAGCGATCATCGGATCGTAATGGATGGAGACCTTGCCGCCCTCTTCGACCCCGCTATCAACACGCACGTCGCCGGCTTCCGGCAGGCGCAGCCAGTCCAGATCGCCCGTGGAGGGCAGGAATCCGGTGGACGGATCCTCGGCATAAAGCCGCGCTTCCATGGCGTGGCCGTTCAGGCGGATTTCATCCTGCGGGGCCACTGAGCCGCCGGCCGCGACCTGCAATTGCAGCTCTACAAGGTCCATTCCCGTGACCATTTCGGTCACCGGATGCTCCACTTGCAGCCGGGTATTCATCTCCATGAACCAGAAGCCGTCTTCGCGCAGATCGCCGGAGCCATCGGCAATGAATTCAACGGTTCCGGCGTTTTCGTAACCCACCGCCTTGGCGGCATCGACGGCGGCCGCGCAGATGGCCGTGCGCACATGCGGCGGCATGGCCGGCGCCGGCGCTTCCTCGATCACTTTCTGATGGCGGCGCTGCAGGGAGCAATCGCGCTCGAACAGATGGATCGCATTGCCTTGTCCGTCGCCGAAAATCTGCACTTCCACATGGCGCGGATTCTCGATGAATTTCTCCAGCAGCACGCGGTCATCGCCAAAGGCGGACGAGGCTTCGCGCCGCGCCGCTTCCAGCGCAGGCTGGAATTCCGACGTTTCATTGACCCGGCGCATCCCCTTGCCGCCGCCGCCGGAGACCGCCTTGATCAGCAGCGGATAACCGATTGATTCCGCTTCCTTCGCCAGACGGTCATCGGACTGGTCATCGCCCATATAGCCGGGCGTGATCGGCACCCCGGCCTCGTCCATGATTTTCTTGGCTTCGTCTTTCCGCCCCATGGCGCGGATAGCGGAGGGCGGCGGCCCCACGAAGACGATCCCGGCCTTCTGGCAAGCTTCCGCAAATTCGGCGTTTTCCGACAGGAACCCGTATCCCGGATGGATGGCCTCCGCGCCTGTCTGGCGGGCGGCGTCCAGAATGACCTCCACGTTCAGATAGCTTTCGCGCGGCGCGGCGGGGCCGATCCGCACGGCCTCGTCGGCCTCCAGCACGTGCGGCGCATCGGCGTCCTCATCGGAATAAACCGCGATAACGCGCACCCCCATGCTGCGCGCGGTGCGCGCGATACGGCGGGCGATTTCGCCCCGGTTCGCGATCAGAAGAGACTTGAACATGTCAGGAAAAACCGTCTTCAACCCGTAGAAATCCAATTTGCGGCGACCCTCACCGATCCGGGCCGGTTGGGCAAGCCGCCGCAGCCTTCAAGATCACTGATTGACGGCAAGGTTCAAGGCCGGACACTCTGGATACATGGTCCCCAAGGATACAATCGACCTTCCGATCCTCGACAAGCTGGGCTTCCTGGCGCGACGCGCCGTGCGGCGCGAGGCGAGATGGTTCAGCCTGCCCGGAGGGCAACCGCTATTCCACAAGGGCGACCCGGCGGATGCCCTGTATTTCGTGGTTTCCGGCTCCGTGGGCGCATTCCGGGAACGCGACGGTCAACTGGAGCTGCTGGGCCATATCCGGCCCGGAGAACCGGCCGGCGAAATCGCACTGTTTGCCGACCAGCCGCATTCCGCTTCCGTTTATGCTTTGCGCGACTCAGAGCTGATTGCGCTGCCGAAAGACGAATTTCTGGAAATTGTCGGGCGGCGTCCGGAGTTTATGGGCGATCTGGCGCGCATGATGATTACCCGGATGCGGCGCGCCAATCCGCGCAGCTCCGCGCCGCGCGTTTTCGCCCTTATTTCCTCCTCCCCTTCCATCGACCTGCGCGCATACGGGCTGCAACTGGCCGAAGCGATGGAGCGCACCGGGTCGAAGGTCGCGTATATGGACGGGGAGGAAGCGGGCGATATGGACCGCCTCGCCCAGCTGGAAGACAAATACGATCAGGTGCTTCTGGCCGCGCCGCTGCGGGAGGGATCATGGACCCGCGCCGTGCTGCGGCAGGCCGACCGGATCTGGCTGCTGGGGCGCTCTGACGCGCGTCCAAGCGATCCGCTGTTGCCGGGTGAAATGACGCCGCTGGCGCGGCTGCGGCTGGTCGACATGGTTCTGATCCACCCGCAGGGCGCGCCGCCACAGGCCGCGCCGAGAGAATGGATGAATGCGGCGCGGGCGACGCGGATTTTCCACTGGCGCATCGGCAATGACCACGATGTCGACGCGCTGGCCCGCACCGCCTGCGGCAAGTCGATCGGGCTGGTCCTGTCCGGCGGCGGGGCGCGCGCCTATGCCCATGTCGGGGCGATTCGGGCGCTGCGGGAGGCCGGCTTTCATTTTGACTTTCTGGGCGGCACCAGCATGGGCGCGATCATCGCTGCAGGCGTTGCCATGGGCTGGGACGACGAGGAGCTGGACCGCCGCCTAAGACAGGCCTTCGTGGAGACCAATCCGCTGGACGATTACGTTCTTCCGGTTGTGTCCCTGACACGGGGCAAGAAAGTCGACGCCCGCCTGAAACGGCATTTCGGCGACGTCGATATCACCGATCTGCAGCATCCTTTCTTCTGTATCTCCACCAACCTGACCAAGGGCGAACCCATGGTGCACAAGCAGGGCATGCTGCGTGAAGCTCTGCGCGCGTCCATCGCCATTCCCGGCCTGTTGCCGCCCGTGGTTCAGGACGATCAGCTTCTGGTCGATGGCGCGGTGATGAAGAATTTCCCGGCCGACGAGATGCGAAACTTTCACCGCGGGCCGATTGTCGGGCTGGATGTGGGCCGGACCAACGCCATCGACGCTGACGATTTCGTCGACGCGCCGAATTTCTTCTCCTGGGTGTTACAGCACGGATTCAGGGATACGCCGCCCATCGCCTCGCTGCTGCTGCGGTCCGCCACGGCCGGAAGGGAAGGCGAGATGATGATTCGCCGCGACGAGGCGGATGTCCTGATCCATCCGGGTCTGCAGAATATCGATATCCGCAACTGGCGGTCCTACGACCAGGCCGTCCAGGAAGGATATGACACCGCCAAGGCGGTACTGGGGGATCTGGACGGAGGGCCGGAAGCCCTGACCGCCACGCAATCGCCGATGTCCGATATTATCGGGCCTTGAGCCTATTGGCCTTCCGGCGCGGGCCGAACCGTTACGTTAAGCGCGGTGTTGTCTTCATCCAGCACGCTCATCGTGTCTGAAGGAGACGCGGCGTCCGCGGGCTGTGCGCCGTAATCGGCGACCAGACCAAAGGAGGCGCCGCCGACCTCAGTCGAGGCGCGTTCAACTTCGCCATCGGACCGCATGGCCGGACCCTGATATTCCAGCGGGACCGGTTTGTAGCGTTCCCAGTAAACCGGTTCTATCCGGATGCCGCGCACCACCACTTCGTCCGTGGTTTCATCGGCGGATTCAACTGTTTCAGCGGTCTGTTCGCCGGCAGAACGGGCGTCGTCCTGCGCAAATGCGGCCGCGGCGACAAAGACGGTTGCGGCGCCGGCGCCAAGAAGAGTCTTGAAAGTCATGATCAGGCCTTCCGTTTCCAGCGGATGCGTCGAGTGCGCGGGCCTGATCCGTTCCGGCATGGAATGGATGGCGCAGCGCGGTCAGCCATCCGTATTTTTAACATAGGCGGTGAAACGCCGAGGCAAAGCCGGAAATCGAATTTTTTAGCCTTCCCCGTTTCCGGACTCCGCGCCTGACTCCGGCTCCGGCGCATCGCGGCCGCCTGTCCGCGGATCGCCCGGTTCAGCCGTGTCGGCTTCTGTCGTGTCTGCGTCGACGACAGGACTGTCGTTTCCGCAAGCGGCCAGAAACGACGCGGAAGCCAGCATTATGGCGGCGCAAATTGACCTGGTTTTCATGATGGCTCCGCAATTGGCGTTACCAACCTAACGCATCAGCCTCGCCAGAGTTCTTCGCGTATTAAAATTCAACGTCTCCGCCAGCCATTTCGATAATCCCGGCGAGGTCCAGAGCGCGGCTGGCGGTCTCTTCCAGCATGCACCCGGCGGCGACCGGTTGCGCCATGGTTCCGCCCTCGAAAACCGCGTAGGGGAGCGCGCATTTGGCGTCCCGGTATTCGATCCAGTAGCGCTGCACATCCCGCAAATCATCGGCCGCCTTTCCCGGCAAGGCGGCGCGGGCGTCCCGGTACCAGGCGTTGAGATAGCCGTCCCACAACGCGGTCTCCCGCGCCTGACACGCAACCATGCCGACCGTGGTGTAGCCTTCCGGCTTGTCCATACAGGGATCGCTGACGACGCCGGCGCAGGATTGCCAGGCATCGCCCTCCTCCCTGGCCGCAGACAGGCAGTCGGCAAGCGCGGCGCGGTCAGCCCCGGAAGGGGTTTTGAGCGTGTCGTAACCGCTCTGACTTTCCCCGCCGATCAGAAGAACAAGCGCCAGTATTTCAATCATTTGGACCAAGTCCCTGTAAATGCATCCACAGCCTGCAAAACGGCATTAAACTCATCTTTCTTGGAAACTACGCATCACTGAATTAACCATAAACCGGTTCGCCGGGGTGGTGGGATGAAAAAACGCTTCAAAACCGACGCCCGCGTCTGGGGCCGGGTAGCTGTGAGCATGCTGGGGGGCGCGATTTTCAGCGTGTTCGCGCTGGCGGCCGCAGCGTTGCTGCACGCGCAATCCAGTCTCCTGCGCGTCGGGATCGGAGCCGTAATCATCATCATACTTGTCTTCATCGCGGCCTGGCTGGCGATCTGGGAGAAGGAGCGGCGCGTTCTGGGTCAGGAATACGCCTATTCGAAGCCCGTGCTGTGGAAAGTCTATCTTCTGATTGGCGTGGCGACGGCGGCGATCCTTGCCCCCTTCGCGCACATGCTGATCACAATCAGCATACGGAATGGAAGCCGCGTGCCGGTCTTTTCCGGCCTGCTGGATACGGCGGGAGACGCCGCGCCATACCTGATTTCCGCTTCTGCGATTCTGGCCGGTTTCGGCCTGATCTTTGGCAGCGGCGTGATCGTGGTTCTGCTGGGCCGGACCCTGCAGGTCCTGCTGGAGTCCACCGGACGGCAAATCGAGGTTTTGCAAAGGGTCGCGACGAGCGATCTCGAGGGCATACGCTATTATTCCAGCGTCGCCTCGACCGGGCTGAGCGACGCCATCAGCAAGAAAAGCAAACCGGTGCTGAAGACCCTGCCCGCCTGGACGCATGACGAAGTTTTGATCAAACCGGCCGCCGACCAGGCCGAGCTGAGCAAGCTGGAGAAGGCGCTGCGCGAGATCCGGGAAAGTGAATTTTACCGGCGTAAAGTGCTGGTCCTCGATATGACCAGCCTGCCGATTGAAGACCGGTTCACGCGCTTTCTGGAGGCGGAGCATATCGAGGGAGACAAACCCGATCTGATATTCTTCGTGCGTGAGAGCCGCGATTATATCGGGCTGTTTGCCTATGCCCCGCGGAAGACGTTCCTGACCTATTGGCGCGAGCTGCCGGATGAGGACAAGCGCCGACTCTATGCCCAGATGAAACACGGCAATGATTTCTTCCGCGATTATGTGGACCGCAGCCTGTACCGACAGGAAGAAACGCAAGCTTGCGCCCCCCTGCTGGCCTTCCCGGTCAAGGAAAGCGATACGGTCTGGCAGGCGCTGTACCAGTCCGCCGGACGCAATGTCGGGGTGGCTTTCATCGTCGATCCGCGGACAGGGTGGCCGGATACTGCCATCCGGATCGAGGATATCGTTGAGTGGACCAACAGCCGCGCTGTCAGCCGTTTCCGGATCGCTCACACGCCGCTGGCCGGACAGGAAAACGGCGAGAGAATCAACGCCTGACCCGTCGGGTCATTCCTTTGAATTGGATGCCTATTCTTCCGCGACGGAAGGCCCAGAACCCGGCTGACATTCTGTCGTGTATGCGACCGCGTAGGGCTGGTCGAAGCAGGCGATCAAACCATCGACAACATTCAGATTGGACGGCCAGACAGGCCGCCAGCCATATTCCGCCTCAAACTTGTCGGCGGCCTCATCGAACCCTTCAGGCCTGGGCGTTTTCGCCAGTCTGTCGCGCCATTGGATCAGGGAATCCCAGTCCCGCTCCAGAAAAGCAATTGTCGCCTGCTTATAGGCCAGGTCCGCCATGTCTCCCGCGGCCTCCTCCTCCGCGGCGGAGAGGCGCATCGACTGGATAGCGCCTTCGGCATCGCCCGCCGCGGCGCGCAGCTGGCCTTCATGCCAGCGCATCAAGGATGGATTGTCCGGCGCATTTCTGGCGCGCCAGTCAGCGATCAGGTCGGCCGCGGCGGCTTCGCAGCCCTTGATATTGGCCAGCGTTCGCCATCCGGACTCATAAGTCTGGTCGAAAGCGTCCAGATCCATCGCCAGCATGGCGGCGCGGTCGTGGGAGCAATCAGGCCTAGCCTGGAGGGATTGCGCCTGGCCGGCATACATTGCCAGGGCGGCTGTAACGATACCGATCATTTACGGCCCCCTCGCCGGCGCCCTACCCGGTCTCGCCGAACAGCTCCCGGCCGATCAGCCAGCGGCGGATTTCCTGCGTGCCGGCGCCGATCTCATAGAGCTTGGCGTCGCGCAGCAGGCGGCCCGTCGGGTATTCGTTGATATAGCCGTTGCCGCCCAGACACTGGATCGCTTCCAAGGCCATCCACGTGGCCTTTTCCGAGGCGAACAGGATCGCGCCCGCGGCGTCCTTGCGGGTGGTCTCGCCCCGGTCGCAGGCCTGCGCCACGGCGTAGATATAGGACCGCGCCGCGCCCAGCGTGACATACATGTCCGCCAGCTTGCCCTGCATCAGCTGGAACTCGCCGATGGATTTGCCGAACTGCTTGCGCTCGTGAACATACGGGATCACCACGTCGAGGCAGGCCTGCATGATGCCGATGGGGCCGGCGGCCAGAACCGCGCGCTCATAATCCAGGCCCGACATCAGCACCTGAGCGCCGCCGCCCACCGGGCCCATGACGTTCTCTTCGGGCACTTCGCAATCCTCGAACACCAGCTCGGCGGTGTCGGAGCCGCGCATGCCCAGCTTGTCCAGCTTCTGGGCGACGGAGAACCCCTTCATGCCCTTCTCGATCAGGAAGGCCGTCATGCCCTTCGATCCGCCCTCGGGGTCGGTCTTGGCGTAGACGACCAGCGTCTCGGCTTCCGGGGCGTTGGTGATCCACATCTTGTTGCCGTTCAGGACGTAATGATCGCCCTTCTTCACCGCGCGCGTCTTCATGGAGACGACATCGGACCCGGCGCCCGGCTCGCTCATCGCCAGGGAGCCGACATGCTCGCCCGAGATGAGGCCCGGCAGGTATTTCTGCTTCTGCTCGTCATTGCCCCAGCGGCGGATCTGGTTGACGCAGAGATTGGAGTGCGCGCCGTAGGAGAGGCCCACCGACGCCGAGGCGCGGGAGATTTCCTCCATCGCGATCACGTGTTCGAGATAGCCAAGGCCGGTGCCGCCCAGCTCCTCCTCCACGGTGATGCCAAGAAGGCCCAGCTCGCCCAGCTGAGGCCAGAGATGCTTGGGAAACTTGTTGGTTTCGTCGATCTCTGCGGCGATGGGCGCGATCTTGTCAGAGGCGAAGCTCTGCACGGTGTCGCGAATCATCTCGGCGGTGTCGCCGAGGTCGAAGTTCAGAACGGGATAGGAATTTGAAATCATGCGCGGGTCTTACCACGCGCTTTGAAGTCCTGCCTAGCCGCCAGCTACGTTCGCTCGCGGACGAGCTGCCGCACCAGAAACCACATCGACCCGATCATCACGACTGCCCCCACCGCGGCAATCAGCGGGCCGTAGAGCGCAGTCTCCCGCCCGCCGCTCCAGCGCAGATAGGAGTCGAAAAGCCCGAAGCCGGTGAGGCCGACGCCAATGACAAGGAACAGCGCATACCAGAGCGCGCTGGATCCCTCGTCATCCGATTCCGTCGTCGCAGCGAGGTCCCGCCATCTCTCGATCTCCGATTTCTCCTCGGATATCCAGAGTTCTTCCTCGCTGGGCGGCTCGGGCGCGTCGCCCGTCACCGGCCCGGCTGAAGCCACAGGCCCGTTATCCCCCGATAGGGCCGTGGCTTTCGCCGTTCCGTAAGGTCTGAAATTCTCTGTGTGCTCGTCGTCTTCGCCGTCATCGTCGAAGCTGGCGATATCTTCTTCGGCTTCCTCGTCCATGCCCCGGGCGATGCGAGCTATCACGTCCTCGACCGGTTCCGGCGAGGGCGGGCCGGCGGGCTTGTCCGCCTCTGGCTCCGCAGCGGCGTCTTCAACCCTGTCCGGCGCCTCGGCCTCGTCTTCGGGCGCCGCCTGCGGCTCAGGCATGGCGATATCGAATTCGAGCATTTCCGGCTCTTCGGCATCCTGGTCCGGCGCGGCTTCGGCTTCTACAGGTTCAGGCGAAGCGGCGGCCGGGGCGGGCATGTCCGCGAAGGTCCCCACATGCACCTCAAGCGGCTGGGTTCCGCCCTCTTTCATGGCCGGCGCGGGTTCAGGCGCGGCCTCCGGCTGTTCAAGCGCGGGCGACAGCGGCGCAAATTCCGGGGCGCTGGAGCCGCTTTGCAGATCGACGCTGACGCTGACCGCTTCGCTGCCGCGCGAGCCGCCGGGATTGGCGCTGGCCACGCGGACCTGGGGCGTCGGCGCGACGACATAACCCTCTTCAGGTGTCAGGAAGAGCGCCTTCTCCGCAGCGCGGCGGCGCGCCAGCGCATCCACCACGACGACCCGGCCGTCGAACTCCGTCATGCGCCAGTCGTCGAACGCCTCGGCGGCGTCGATGGGGCGTCCTTCATTGATATTGAGCAGCACGTCGGAGCGCAGGAACCGCTCCGGGCCGATATTGAAGGCCAGCGAGGCGAGCGCATCGAACTCATTCTGGGTCAGGGGCGCGAAGACGTGTTCGGTGATGGCGTCCTCGACCGGCTGAAGATCGTAGATCAGCAGCTTTTGCGCATCGTCCCGGGTGACGCGGGCGCCCTCACGGGCGCTTTTGACGTGGCCATAGCCGACCACCCAGCCGCCTTCATCCAGCGGCGCGGCGACCTCGCGGAAGCCTTCGAAGGCCATGATAAGCTGGCGGCCCTTAGGTGATGTGCGCAAACGCGGCGTCATTGCATGTCCTAAAACGGCACGGTTCGGTTTCTTGTTCGAACCGGTCTCTGCAACTCACGCGCCGCGAGGCGTATCAGTCGCCGCTTTTGAACACGTCCACGGAGTCGATGGCGGTGAACGGCGCGAAGAATCCGCCGCCAGCGCCGCCACCAATGACATAGAACTCGCCGTCATGCGCCGCCCCGGCCGCCGCGGAGCGGGGCGTGGGAAGCGGCGCGCCTTCCGCCCACTGTCCCGTCGCAGCGTCCAGGATGAGATGATCCCTCAGCGTGGCGTCCGAGGACGCGCGCCCGCCGGCGACATGAATACGGCCGCCGACAATCGCCGCGGCGTGTCCATAGCGCGCTCCCGGAAGGGCTGGGCCTTCGCGCCATGTCTCGCTTTCCGTGTCGAAAATGTCGACACGCGACAGGCCGCCGGGCTCACCGACGCCGCCAATGACATAGATGTCGCCGTTGAGGGCCACGGCGGCCGCGCCGCGGCGATCGGCGACGGGCTCCTCCCCGGCTTCGCGCCAGCCATTCTTCGCCGGGTCGTAAACGCTGACCACGCCCGCGCCCGCGCCCGAGCCGCCGACCGCGTAGAGCTTGCCGCCGGTTTCCACCAGCGTGAAATTGGCGCGCGCCGCGGGCATGGCCGGGGAATCCGTCCATGTTTCTTCGGACGGATCATAGATCCAGACATCGTCGATGGGGTCGGTCGGAGAATCCTTGGTGTAGCCGCCAGCCACATAGATTCGGCCGTCCAGCGCCGCCAGACCCATGCGCTCCAGAGCCATGGGCAGGGGCTGCAGCCCGCGCCAGGAATCGGCGGCGGGGTCGTATTCATCGAAGTCTTCGATCGGCGCGAGAAGGCCCGAGCCGCCCGCGGCATAGATCAGATCGTCGGAGACGGTGGCGGCGACGCCCGCCCGCGGCGATTCCAGCGAAGCGGCGGCGCGCCAGTCGCTGGCCGCGGCCGCATCAGGCGATTGCGCCATCACGACAGCGCCAAGCGAGACAAGAGTCGAAATCATTACAGGAGCATCCAGGCTGCGAGTCCAAGAAACACGAAAAAGCCGACCATGTCGGTCACCGTGGTCACGAAAACCGACGATGCGACGGCCGGGTCGGCGCCAAACCGTTTCAGGGCCAGCGGTATGACAATGCCCGACAGGCCGGCGCTGGCCAAATTCACGACCATCGCAATGGCGATGACAAGGCCCAGATCGGCGCGGCCAAACCAGACCGCGGCCACGATGGCCATGACGACGGCGAAAATGAGACCATTGACGACGCCGGTCAGCATCTCCCGCACGATGATGCGGCGGGCATTGGCGGAGGTCAGGTCGCGGGAAGCCAGGGCGCGCACGGCCACGGCCAGAGACTGGGTGCCGGCGTTGCCGCCCATCGAGGCGACAATCGGCATCAGCACGGCCAGCGCGACCAGCTGCGCAATCGCCGCCTCGAACAGCGCGATCACGGCGGAGGCGGCGACCGCCGTCAGGAGGTTCACGAACAGCCAGGGCGCCCGCGCGCGGACAGAGGACAGGACCGTGTCGGAAAGGCCGGCTTCGGTCACGCCGGCCAGGGCCAGCATGTCTTCCTTGTTCTCCTCCTGGATGACATCGACCATGTCATCGACCGTGATCATCCCGGATAGACGGCCGGATTCATCGACCACCGGCGCGGAAATGAGGTGGTATTTCTCGAAAAGATAGGCGGCCTCTTCCTGATCCATTTCGGGGCGGATCAGGGCGCGCGGCGCAAGCATGATGTCGCTGAGACTGGTGTCGCGGGGCGAACGCATGAGGTGCGAGACCGGGACTTCCCCCACCGGCTTGAAATCCGGCGAGACAACATAGATCTCGAAGAACAGCTCCGGCAGATCATCACCCGCCGCGCGCATGTGATCGATTGCGTCCCCGACGGTCCAGAATTCCGGCGCCGCCACGAATTCCCGCTGCATAAGGCGGCCGGCGGTCTCTTCGTCAAAGGCCAGGCTTTGCTCGAGGATTTTGCGGTCCCGCGCGGGGACAGCCGCCAGAACCTCGGCCCGGGCCTCCTCCTCCATGTCCTCGACAACTTCGATGGCGTCATCGGTCTCGAGGTCGAGAATGGCCCGCGCAACTTCAACCGGATGAAGTTCGTCCAGAACCAGCTCCCGGCTGTCGTCTTCCAGCTCCGTGAGGATGTCGCCGGTAATTTCGCGCGGGATCAGGCGCACGACCGCGCGCAGCTGTTCGTTCGCCAGCTGCTCGAACAGGTCGGCAATATCGGCGGGGTGCCGTTCGCGCAGAATGGACGTCAGAAGGTCAGGATCACTGAGATCGACAGCCTGGGCGATGCGGGCCACATCGTCCGCATCGACATCCGCCTGGGAGAGCTCGGCGGATTCGTCTTCGGGCTCAATCAGGGTGTCGCTCACGCCGTATCTCCGCTCTTCCAGGGTCTGTCCGGTCGAGACCAGATTTAAAACCTCGACGCCCGCTTGGCGAGCGCCGGTTCAGCGTGATTCACGGCTATGTCTGAGAAAGAATGGTGCGGTCGAGAGGAATCGAACCTCCACGGCCTCTCGGCCACAGCGCCCTCAACGCTGCGCGTCTACCAGTTCCGCCACGACCGCACATTTCGTTGCGAAGAGCGGGGGAGTTAGCAACTCCCCGCGCGCTTGTGAAGCCTCACGATCAGGCCGATGTGAGACGAAGGATTTCAGCGACCAGCCGGTCCGGGTCCACAGGCTTTGTGACATAACCGTCCATGCCGGCCTCGAAACAACGTTCCTTGGTGCCGGACAGCGCGTCCGCGGTGACGGCGATGATCGGCGTCTGACCGTTCGATTCGCGGTTACGGATTTCCTCGGTGGTCTCATACCCGTCCATTTCGGGCATGTGGAGGTCCATCAGAATCAGGTCGAAAGCGCTATCGGAGGAAAGCTGTACAGCCTCACGGCCGTTATCGACCAGCACAGCGTCATGACCGAAGGTCTTCAGGAGCCCCTCCATCACGATCTGGTTAATCAGATTATCCTCGACAACGAGAACTCGGAGGTTCCGGTCTGTTTTACCCATTCCAACCCGTGGACATTCTTTTCGGCGCGCCGTCCGCGACTTTTCGTTCAAATTTGCTCACGCCTTAATGCGCAAGGTGAGGTATGATTCAGGTTTATGCTGTTGGCCTTACTAACTCCCTAACAACCATAGCCGCCACCATCGGATGCAGCATCTTGACGGTCAATAGCAGTCGTCGGGAATAGCAAATTCCTGATTTTGGAAAACGCGTGTAATTAAACTAAATATCAACTTGTATTAATGCCGACCGGGTTGAATTTTTCTTTCATTGTAACCAGCTCTTCAGCAGCAGTCGGATGGACAGCGCACGTCCTGTCGAAGTCTTTCTTCGTAAGGCCCGCTTTCACGGCAATACCCACAGCCTGAATAACTTCCGGCGCGTCCGGCCCCACGATATGACAACCGACCACCACCTGGTCCTCTTGCCGCACGATCAGCTTCATCATCATGCGGTGAGAATCGCCAGTCAGCATCTCCTTCATCGGGAAGAAGCGCGCCTTGTAAACATCGACCTTGAACTGCTTGCGGGCCTCCGCCTCGCTCAGCCCTACAGTGCCCACGGGCGGTTGCGTGAAAACGCCCGTCGCGATCTTGTCGTGATCGAAGGTCATCGGGCTTTCATTGAATTCGGTTTCCGCGAAGGCCTGGCCTTCGCGAATCGCGACCGGCGTCAAATTCATCCGGTTGGTCACGTCGCCCACGGCCCAGATATTATCGACATTGGATTTTGCATATTCGTCGACCTTGATCGCGCCCGTTTCATCCAGATCCACGCCTGCGCTCTCCAGCCCCAGCGTTTCCGTTTTCGGCTTGCGTCCGATAGCGAACAGAACCTGATCGGCCTCGATTTCCGAATCGTCCGACACATTGACCCGAATGCGGCCATCGCCGGTTTTCTTGAGGGAATCCACGTTGGCGTGGGTGATGATCCGGACGCCGTTCCGCTTCATGCCTTCGGTGACATGGGTGCGAATATCGTCATCGAAACCGCGCAGGACCACGTCGCGGCGATAGACCAGACAAACCTCGGAACCCAGGCCGCGGAAGATATCGGCAAATTCACAGGCGATATACCCGCCCCCGACGATCACGATATGCTCGGGGACCTTGTCCAGATGGAAAACGTCATTGGAGACGATGCCGAGATCCGCGCCCTCAATATCCGGCCTCACGGGCCATCCGCCGACGGCGACAAGAATCTTCTCCGCGGTGACGGTGCGATCTTCGTTCACGAGATGGATTGTGTGCCGGTCCTTCAACTCCGCCCGGTCCTCGATCACGTCCACGCCCGAATTATCCAGATTGCGGCGATAGATGCCGGATAGACGGTCCACCTCGGCATGGAGGGCGTTCATGAAGGGCGTCATCTCGAATTTCGGGGGCTCGGGGAAAGACCAGCCATAGCCCTTGGCGTCTTCGAAATGCTGTTTGAATTCGCTGGCATAGACCATGAATTTCTTGGGCACGCAGCCGCGGATCACGCAGGTGCCGCCGATCCGGTCCTCCTCCGCAATCGCCACGCGGCCGCCCGCCATGGCGGCGACGCGCGCGGCGCGGACGCCGCCGGAACCGGCCCCGATCACAAAAAGATCGTAATCATAGTCACTCATGAAATGTCCGCCCTTGCTCTATGTCTGTCCCGGCCAGACCGGAAAAATCGCCAGACGGGAGATAACCCCGCGCCCCGACCTATCCAACCCTGGAGACACGCCATGATGACCAAGTCATTCGCTCTGCTGACTGTTTTTGTCCTTGCCGCCTGTCAGATGGAGGCGGGAGATCAGGAAAGCGCCGAGGCTCCCGCTTCAGGCGATCTGCGAGGCGACGCCCCTGACACGGTTGAAACGCCGCCGGCTGACGCGCCGGAATTCACCGACTATGCCGCCGACTACACCGGGGAATGGGCGGCGGCGGGCGATTGCGGAACGCCGATGACATGGGAGTTCGCCGTGGACCATGTCTATACGGCCGGAGAGATGGCCTGTGACATTGCCGAAATCCGCAACGGCCCGGGTCAGATCAATCTGCTGACGGAAAACTGCATGGCGGAAGGCGCGGCGCAGCCCGATTACGGCTTCACGCTGACGCCGCTGGGCGAAGACCGGATGGAGGTCGATTTCCGGGCAAAAACCGTGCTGGAGCGTTGCGGCTAGCTATTGCCGCTCGATGATCTCCGCCGATTCATCGCCGCCAACGACAATGAAGCGCGCGATGTCGAGGAACATGCCGTGCTCGACCACGCCCGGAATCGAGGTGAGCATCCGGGCGGTCAATTCCGGATCGGGAATCGATTTGCACTGACAGTCCAGAATGAAATGTCCGCCGTCGGAAACGAACGGATCGCGCGGACCGGACCGCTCGCGCAAAGACACATCGGCGCCCTTGCAGCCGGAATCGCGCAGAGCGTCGAACACTTTCTTCGCCGTAATGGTGAACCCGAACCGGTCGACCTCCACAGGCAGCGGAAACGCGCCCAGCTGCTCGACCATTTTCGACTCGTCGATAATCACCACCATCACGTCGGAGGCGTGCGCGACGATCTTCTCGCGCAACAGGCAGCCGCCGCCGCCCTTCATCAGGCGAAAATTCGGGTCGACCTCGTCCGCGCCGTCAATGGTGAGGTCGACGCGGTCGGCATGCTCGACCGGGATGATGTCGATGCCGGCGCGCTCCGCGCAGCGGCGGGTCCGCTCGGATGTCGGGATGCCGGCGATATGCAGGCCTTCCGCGACGCGCTCGCCAATCAGATCAATCAGGATCTCGGCGGTCGAGCCGGAGCCCAGGCCGATGATCATGTTGTCGTCGACGAAATCCAGAGCCGCCAGCGCGGCGTTATGTTTCTGTTGATCGCGGCTCACGAACCAATCCCGCCCAGTACTATCAGCTTGGTTTCCTGAAACTCTTCCATGCCCCAGCGCCCGCCTTCGCGGCCGATGCCGGATTGTTTCACGCCGCCGAACGGGGTGGAGGAAGACCCGACAAGCGGCACATTCACGCCGACCATGCCATATTCCAGCGCCTCGGCCAGACGGTGAACCCGCCCGACATCGCGCGTATAGATATAGCCCGCCAGTCCGTAGGGGGTGTCGTTGGCGATGCGAATCGCCTCTTCCTCGTCATCGAAGCGCATGACGCTGAGCACGGGGCCGAAAATCTCGTTCTTCACGATGGACATGTCAGGCGTGGCGTTGTCGATCAGGGTCGGCGCGAAAAAGGCCCCTTCCCGGTCCAGCCGCGCGCCGCCCGCCGCGATGCTGGCTCCGGCGTCAGAGGCTTCGCGGACCAGGCCTTCGACGCGGCCAACCGCTTCCTCATGCACCAGCGGGCCCATATCGATGCCGTCCTCGAACCCGTCGCCGACCTTGATGGCCTCGACCTTCGCTTTCAGGACCTCGACAAACTTGTCGGCGACGCCGCGCTGCACCAGCAGGCGGTTTGCGGCCACGCAGACCTGACCGGATACGCGATACTTGGCCAGAATGGCGCCGGCGGCGGCCGATTCCAGATCGGCGTCGTCCATCACGATGAAGGGGGCGTTTCCACCCAGCTCCAGCGCCACCTTTTTCACCGTGTCGGCGGACTGACGCATCAGCAGTTTGCCGATCTCCGTCGAACCGGTGAAGCCGAGCATGCGGATCCGCGGATCGCCCGTCAGCACCGGGCCGATATTGGCCGCTTCGCCCGTCACCACGTTCATCACGCCCGGCGGCAGACCGGCGTCTTCGGCCAGCTTGGCGAGCGCCAGCGCGGTCAGCGGTGTTTCCGGCGCCGGCTTCACCACGGCGCAACAGCCCGCCGCCAGAGCCGGCGCAACCTTGCGGGTGATCATGCCGGCGGGGAAATTCCACGGCGTAATCGCCGCGACAACGCCGATCGGCTGCTGCAGCGTCATGACGCGCGCGTCCGGCCACGGGGAAGACAGGGTTTCACCGTGGCTGCGCTTGGCTTCCTCGGCATACCATTCGACAAAATCCGCCGCATAGACCACCTCGCCTTTCGCCTGCGCGAACGGCTTGCCCATTTCGGCGGTGATGAGGCTCGCCAGATCATCCTGATTGGCGAGGATCAAATCATACCATTTGCGCAGGATCGCGGCGCGGTCATTGGCGCGCGTTTTCTTCCAGCGTTCAAACGCCTCTGTCGCCGCGCTAACGGCCTCCAACGCGCCCTTCTCTCCGACGTCGGCGATATTGGCGATGGTCTGGCCATTGGCCGGGTTGGTTACCGCGAAGGTCTTGCCGCCCTCGCCGCCGACCCATTCACCGCCGATCAGCGCCTCTTCCCGAAACAGGCTCTTGTCCTTGATGCGATCCGCCAAGCTCATTCCTTGTCCCTCGTCTTCTTGTCGCGGAAGCGCTTTGCCCAGCCTTCCTTGTTCGATTGCCGCGCCCGGCCGACCGCCAGGGCGTCTTCCGGCACGTCCTTCGTCACCACGGATCCCGATCCGACATAAGAGCCAGATCCGATATTGATTGGCGCCACCAGGGCGCTGTTCGAGCCGATAAAGGCGTTCTCGCCTATCACCGTTCTATATTTGCCGAAACCGTCATAATTGCAGGTGATGGTTCCAGCCCCGATATTCGCGCCGGCGCCGATATCGGCGTCTCCGATATAGGTCAGATGGTTCACCTTGGCGCCGTCGCCAAGGGTGGCCTTCTTCACCTCGACAAAATTGCCCACGCGCGCCCCGGCTCCGATGTCGGCCCCCGGCCGCAAACGCGCATAGGGGCCGATTTGAGCGCCCTCGCCCACGCGCGCGTCCTCCAGATGAGAGAACGCGCGAATGGCGGCGCCGCGGCCGATTTGAACGCCAGGGCCGAAAACGACATGCGGCTCCACCGTCACGTCGTTCTCGATCTGCGTGTCATGGGAAAAGAAAACGGTTTCCGGGGCGGTCAGGGTGACGCCGCGCGTCATGGCGTCCAGCCGCATGCGGGATTGGAACGCCGCCTCCGCCGCCGCCAGATCGATACGTGAATTGACGCCGAGAAATTCATCGGCCGCGCCGCTGACCGCCGCCGCCTTGAGGCCGCGCTCACGGGCGATGCCGACAATATCGGTGAGATAATATTCGCCCTTGGCGTTGTCATTGCCGACCTCGCCCAGAAGATCGAACATCAGGCTGGCGTCCGCGGCCATCACGCCGGAATTGCAGAGACGGACCGAAAGTTCGTCCGTGCTGGCGTCCTTGGCTTCGACGATCCGCTCCAGCCCTCCGGTCTCGTTCAGGATCAACCGGCCATAGGCCCCGGGATCATCCGGTTCAAATCCCAGCGCAACGATATCGGCTTCGCCGGTGATCGCCTCATAGGCGCGTTCCACGGTTTCGGCGTTGATCAGCGGGGTATCGGCATAGAGGACAGCGATATCGCCATCGAAACCGGCCATCGCATCCTTCGCGCAAAGGACGGCGTGCCCCGTGCCCTGCGGCGGGTCCTGAACCGCCGTGACGCAGCCAAGTTTCAGGGCGCGTTCGCCGACTTGCGGGGCGTGCGCGCCATAGACCACCGCGATGCGTTCGCATCCGCTGGAACGGGCCAGATCAATCGCCCAGTCCAGCATCGGCCGGCCGCCGACGGAATGAAGCACCTTGGAGGTTTCGGACCGCATACGGGTCCCGTGACCAGCAGCGAGTATGACGGCAGCGCGGGATCGGCTCATGAATCCTCCGGCGAAGGGCTAGGAATCAACGCCGTTCTTAGCCAAAAGCGTGGAACCGCGCACGGGGCAATGAGGAGAAATCCGCCGCAGATGACAGACCTTTTGCACAAGACGAGCCTGATCTTCGATCTGGACGGGACGCTGGTCGACACTGCGCCGGACCTGGTGGCCGCGTTGAACCGGACCATCGAGCCGGAAGGACTGGCGCCGGTTCCGCTGGAAACGGTCCGGCACATGGTCGGGCACGGCGCCCGGCGATTGATTGTCCGCGCGCACGAGGAACAGGGATTCACCCTGCCTCACGAGGCGCTGGAACCCCTCACGGCGAAATTCATCGAAATTTACGGCGAGAATATCGACCGGTTCAGCCGCCCTTTTGAGGGGGTGGAGCCGACCCTGGACCTGCTGGCGCGGCGCGGCGCGAGGCTTTCCGTCGCTACGAACAAGCCAAATGCTCTGGCGGTGTTGCTGTTGGAGCGGCTGGCGCTGGCGGACCGCTTTGACCGGATCGTCGGGGCAGATGCTGTTCCAAACAAAAAGCCCGACCCCGCTCATCTAAGAGCGGCGGCCGGGCCAGATGCGTCAAATATGATCATGGTCGGCGACAGTAGCGTTGACGTCGAAGCGGCGCGCAATGCGGGGGCCGCCGCTATCGTCATGTCTTACGGATATACCGATACCGAGCCAGAAAAGCTGGGAGCCGATCGGGTGCTGGACCGTTTCGACGCCCTGCCCGAAGCGATCGAGTCGCTTCTGTAAGCTTTACGCGGACCGGCGGATGACGCCGCGCGGGTCCTCGTTATTGTTCGCGGCCTTGCGGGGCAGACCGTTCACCATGTTCGAGCGCACATCGGTGCGGGCCGAGCGCATGGCCGGCATGAAGCCCGCTTCCACGAGGTCGATAGAGACATCGTAGCCGCGTTCTTCCCAATATTGTTCAATACGTTGCTTGAGACGGCGTGCGCCTTCTTCCGTGCAATGATCGTTCATGACCTTCTCCTGCATCTTTCTGCGTAAAAAAAGGGCCGTTTAGAGCGTGTTCTATCAACGCCCCTCGGCCCCCGACGTTCCGTGATTGAGTTTCCTATATAGGATGATCTTATAAAACGAAAGCGTAACAGAGCCCGACTGCGACAAGCGGACGCACTCTCTACCCCTTATGAAAGTCTCTCTTTTCCTGATTTCAGACCGGGTTTGGCAGTTTCAAGCCATCGAGCCTTCAACCAAAACGGGAAGGCGGGTCCGGCAATCAGAATAAGGCAAATATGTGGCCAATATTTGCGATATAGGAAATATTTTGATATTCGATCCTGAGAAATCGGGACGGGACCATGATACAGAGCGAAACAATCGGGCAAAGGATAAGGCGCGCGCGCATGCGTCAGGGCCTTTCCCAATCCGAACTGGCCACCCGCGTAAAGGTAAGCCAGCCGACCATCGCGAACTGGGAACAGGACAGCCACGCGCCGCGCACCGCAACGCTGGATCGGGTCGCCAAAATCCTGGGCGTAGAGCCATTCTGGCTGATGAATGGCGGCGGCGGACGCAATGGCCATTCCGCCGGCTCTTTCCTCTCGCTGCCCATCCGCCACGCGCCGCTTTTCGACTGGCCGGCGGCCGATAACGGGTTCGAGCCGACCCGCCAGGAACCGCGGGACTATTTCGCCGTGTCGACGCGCGCCGAGGATTGCTACGCCCTCACCGTTCACGACCCCGCCGTATCGTCTGTATTTCCGGAAGGGTCCATCGCAATTCTGGACGCAACGCCGGGGCAGCTGGCGGACGGCGATTTCCACCTGTTCAACATTGACGGGAAATATTGCCTGCGGCGCTATCGTTCCTCGCCGCAACGCCTTCAATCGGCCGCGGTCAATGGCGACTATGACACTGTCTTCGTGGAAGAGACGCCCAAGAGCTTCGGACGCGCCATCTTCAACGTGCGCCCGCTGTAATCGGCGGCCCCGCGCGCTTGACGGGTCGGACGGGCGGACATAGTGAAGCGGCCTTCCGTTCGCGGAGATGGGCGATTAGCTCAGCGGGAGAGCGCCTCGTTCACACCGAGGAGGTCACTGGTTCAATCCCAGTATCGCCCACCATCTCTTCACCCTGCGTCGGAACGCTGCACTTGCGAACCATTCTCAATGAGAGTAGCCCTTCCCTTCGAGATATCGAAAAGGATTGAGGGTGCGATGAGAATTTCCATTAAATCGTTGGCGGCGGCGGGAGCCTGCCTTGCAGCGGCGGCGTGCGGGCAGTCCGTGGACGAGGACTCCACAGAAACGCTGACCATCTATTCGGCGCGGCATTACGATTCCGATCGCGCCGTCTATCAGGCGTTCGAGGACCAGACGGGCATCCAGATCGAAACGATCGAGGCTGGCGGCGATCTGCTTATCGAACGCATGAAAGCCGATGGCGAGCGCAGCGGCGCCGATGTCGTGATTACGGTAGACGCAGGCCGGCTCTGGCGCGCGGAACAGGACGGCCTGTTCCAGCCCTATGATTCCGAAATCATCGAAGAACGCGTGCCGGAGAGCCTTCGGCATCCGGAAGGCAAATGGTTCGGTTTCGCCAAGCGCGCGCGTGTGATCGCCTATTCCCAAGAGCGCGTGTCGCCCGATGAAATCACGGGCTACGAAACACTGGCCGACCCCAAGTGGGACAATCGGGTCTGCGTCCGCTCTTCGGGCAATATCTATAATATCTCGCTGCTGGCCGCGCTGATCGAGCGCTGGGGCGATAATGTGGCCCAGGACTGGGCGCAGGGCGTGGTGCGCAATTTCGCGCGCGTCCCTTCTGGCGGCGACATCGAGCAGATCCGGGCCATCGCCGCAGGCGAATGCGACCTGGCGCTGGTGAACCATTATTACTATGCGCGGATCGCCAATTCCGAGGACGCCGCGGATCAGGAAGTCGCCGACGCCGTGGCGCTCAATTTCCCGGAAGACAATGGGGGCGTTCACGTGAATATTTCGGGCGCCGGGGTTGCCGCCAACGCGGACAATGTCGATGCAGCCCACCAATTCCTGGAGTTCCTGCTGTCGGACGAGGCCCAGCGCATGTTTGCCGAGCTGACCAATGAATATCCGGTCGTGGCCTCCGCGCCTTACGAGAATGATGTTCTCGACGGGTTCGGGGAATTCGAGGCCGACCCCGTCAATGTGAACACGCTGGGTGAAAACCAGGCGGAAGCGCAGCGCATGTTCGACCGCGTCGGCTGGCCTTGAGCGCAGCCGTTTCATCCAGACTTGGCCGCAGCGCCAGACGCGTAACCGCGGCCGGGCCCCGCCCGGTCGCGCTGGCCGCTGCGATCATCATCATTCTGCCCATCGCCGCTTTGGTCGTTCTGGCCGGCAGCGGCGATTTCGCTTATCTGCGCCATCTCGCCGATACGCGTTTGCTGGCCTATGTCCGCAACTCGGTCACGCTGGGCGTTCTTGTGACCGCCGGGACCTGTCTGACCGCCGTTCCCGCCGCATGGCTGACGGCGCGTTACCGTTTTCCCGGCCGGGCTTTCTTTTCCTGGGCGCTGGCCCTTCCACTGGCCGCACCGGCCTATGTCACCGCATACGCATATGCCTCCCTGACCACGGCGGGCGGGCCAGTCTATGAGGCGAGTAACGGCCTTGTGCCCGCCGTGCGCGGGATGGGCGGCGCGGCCTTTATTTTCACCCTCGCCCTCTATCCATATGTCTATCTTCTGGCCCGGCAGGCTTTTGTCTCGCAGGCTGCGCACGCCTTTGACGCGGCGCGGACGCTGGGCGCGGGCCCCATGGAGAGTTTCTGGCGCATCGGCCTGCCTCTTGCCCGGCCGGCCATCGCGGCGGGGGTTGCGCTGGCCGTCATGGAAACGCTGGCCGATTACGGCGCGGTCGAGTTTCTGGGCGCCCCGACCCTGACCGCAGGAATTATCCGTGCCTGGACATCCTTTGGCGAAGCCGAAACTGCGGCGCGCCTGTCCCTGATCCTGTTGCTGGCGACCTGTTTTGCCTTTGCGTTCGAGCGAGGCGTGAGGCAGGGGCGCGGCTTTGCACAAAGCAGCGGCCGGGATCGCCCGAATGAACGCGTGCCGCTTTCGCTGCGCGGCGCGGGCATCGCAATCCTGTTCTGTTCCCTGCTTCTGGGGCTGGCCCTGATCGTACCAGCCGGGCGGCTGATCTGGCTGGCTTTCGACACACCGGGCGTGCGCTCGCCCGTACCGGCTCTGCTCAACACAATCCAGCTCGCCAGCATGTCGGCGGTGATCGCCGTCCTGATCGGCCTTGGCTCGGCCTACGCCATTCGCACCGGGGGCTGGCTGTCGGTAACCGCCGCGCGCGCAGCGCAGACCGGATACGCCATTCCCGGCGCCGTGGCCGCCGTCGGCGTGCTGGCCTTGCTGGGGTTTTTGCAAAGGGTGCTGGATGGCGGCCTCGGCTCTGCGGCGCCGGTGGTTACGGGCGGCAGTCTGATCGCCCTGTTGTTCGCCTATCAGTCCCGCTTTGCCGCGGCGGCTATTGGCCCGGCCGAAGCGGCGCTGACCAATGTCTCGGCCAGCCTGGACGCCGCCGCCCAGACGCTGGGCGCGGGTCCGGGGCGCATAATCCGCCGGATTCACCTGCCGCTGATATCCGGGGGTCTTGGCGCCGCGGGCCTGATCGTGTTCGTGGAGGTGATGAAGGAATTGCCCGCCACCATGATTCTTCGCCCCTTTGATTTCGAGACACTGGCCATCATGGCGCACAACTATGCCGCCGATGAAAGGCTGGCTCAGGCCGCCCTGCCCTCGCTGATGCTGATCGGGCTGGGCCTGCCCGCCATGATCGCCGTGTCCTGGCTGGCCACCCATAACCGCAAGCGGAGAACCGCCCGGTGAGTGAGACGGTTCTTTATGCGCGCGACGTGGAGAAGGCCTGGAAGGACCACAGGGTTCTGGACAAGGCGAACCTGTCGCTGAAGCTCGGCCGGGTTACCGCCATTCTGGGGCCGTCCGGCGCAGGCAAAAGCACCTTGCTTCGCGCAATTGCGGGCCTGGAGAAGATTGATCGCGGCCTGATACAGGCCGGCGACCAGACCTTGTCCTCCGCCATGGTTCATGTGCCGCCGGAGGAACGCGGCATCGGGCTGGTGTTTCAGGATTACGCGCTGTTTCCGCACCTGACCGCCCTGCAGAATGTGATGTTCGGCCTGCGCGGCATGAAATCCCAGCGCCGTCAGGAGCGCGCTCAGGCGCTGTTGGAGACCGCGCGGCTGGGACACAAGGCGAAATCCTATCCGCATGCACTGTCGGGCGGCGAGCAACAGCGCGTGGCGCTGGCGCGCGCACTGGCCCCCAATCCCAAGCTGGTGCTGATGGACGAGGCGTTTTCCGGTCTGGACGCGCGCCTTCGCGACGACATGCGCGAGACGACGCTGAACGCCCTGAAGGATTCCGGCGCGGCGGTGCTGATCGTTACGCACGACGCTGAAGAAGCCATGTTCATGGCGGACGATCTGGCCTTGATGACCAATGGCCGCATCATACAGAGCGGTCCACCGGACGAGGTCTATCTTAACCCCGTTTCGCCCGCCGCCGCGCGCTTGCTGGGCGAAGTGAATGAGTGGACCGGCGTGGTTTCAGGCGGCCGCCTGGCAACGCCAATCGGTGAAATCGCGGCTCACGAGTCGCTGGAGGGCCGCCACGCCGTGGCGCTGGTGCGGCCTGAAGGGCTACAGCTTTCCCGTGCGGAAAACGGACCATGCCGCGTTATCCGCCGGCGGGCGTCAGGCGCGGAGGCGCTGATGCTGGTCGAGGACCCTGAAGGCGGCAAATGGCGGGCGCGGGCACCGCTGGCCCACGCCCTCGCCAAAGGTGAGACCGTGAAGGTCGGGATCGACCCGGCGCTGGCCCGGGTCGTCTCCCTCTAGCCTTTTTTCTTCGCAGCCGCGGCGGCGAGAATTTCGCGCGCCATATCGTCTGCGACCTGGTTGGTCGGGCGATCCTCGCTCTCGGAGCGGCGGATCACTTCGGCGACGGTTTCAGCCAGCGTTTCCAGCTTGCCGCGCACCCAGTTCAGGTCATAGGCGCCCTTCACCTCGCCCGCGACATTGATGATGCCGCCGGCATTGATGACGTAATCGGGCGCGTAGAGGATGCCGCGCTTGCGCAGGGCTTCGCCCATATCCGGGGTCGCCAGCACATTATTGGCCGCGCCCGCGACAACCTTGCCCTTCAGGCGGTCGATCGTATCCGGGTTGACGACGCCGCCCAGCGCGCACGGCGCGAAGACATCGACATCCTGGTCATAGATGGCGTCCGGCTTCACGACCTTCGCGCCATATTTGGAAGACACGCGCTCCAGCGCCTCTTCATTGACGTCCGTGATGATCAGTTCGGCGCCCGCCTTGTGCAGGTGGCCGCAAGTATATTCTCCGACATGGCCGACGCCCTGCACGGCGACGCGCACGCCTTCAAGGTCGTCACGGCCATAGGCGTGCTTCACGCAAACGCCAATGCCCTTGAAGACGCCCTCGGCGGTCAGCGGGGACGGATCGCCGCTGGCGGCCTCGCCCTCGGGCAAGCCGACCACGTAATCGGTCTCTTTGTGGATGTTCATCATGTCGTCCGGGCTGACGCCCACATCCTCGGCCGTGATGTAGAGGCCGTTGAGCGCCTCGATCGCGCGTCCGAACGCCTGGAACAAGGCGTCGCGGTCCCAGTCCCCCTCGGGGCGCATGATTACCGACTTGCCGCCGCCCAGCGGCAGGTCCGCCATGGCGTTCTTGTAGCTCATGCCCTTGGACAGACGCAGCACATCTTCCATGGCGGCCGTGGAGTCGGGATATTTCCACAGGCGGCAACCGCCGGTCGCCGGGCCGCGGGCCGTTGAATGAACGGCGATGAGGGCTTTCAGCTGGGTTTCGGGATCGGTGGCGAAAAGCACATATTCGTGCTCATCGAATGAAGGATGTTCGAAGGCGCTCATGACGTCTCTTTTGTTTTAGCGGTTGCGGCGGATTGTTCTTATAGATGGCCGCGTCGGGCGTTTCCGTGGCCCCTGCTACTCTGTCGCTGCGCCAATCTCAAGCAGCGAAACATGCTGCAACCGCTCAATGTCAGCCGAGAAGTTCACGCACGCGTAAACGCAATGCTGGCAGCACCTCATCGGCGAACCACGGGTTGCGTTTCAGCCATGCATTATTGCGCCAGGACGGGTGCGGGGTCGGCACGAATTCCGGCCAGTATTCCCGCCAGTTGCGCACCGTTTCGGTCATGTTGCGCGCCGCCCGGGCGCCCAGATGAAATCGCTGCGCGTGGGCGCCGACCAGCAGCGTGGTCCGTATGTGCGGCAATTTGCCGAACAACTGCGCCTGCCACTCCGGCGCGCATTCCTTTCGCGGCGGCTTGTCGCCGCCCTTCGCGTCCAGACCGGGAAAACAGAACCCCATCGGCGCGATGGCGATGCGCGACTCGTCATAAAATTCTTCGGAGGATACGCCCATCCAGTCCCTGAGGCGGTTTCCCGAGGGATCGGTAAAGGGCGCGCCGGAAGCATGAACCCGCGTGCCCGGCGCCTGCCCCACAATGGCGATGCGCGCGGTCTCGCGCGCCCGCACGACTGGCCGGGGCTGATGCCCCAGCTTGTCCGCGCAAATGCGGCACGCCCGTATCCGGGTCAGAAGTTGATCAAGCGTTTCGTCCAAGAAATCCGGTCTCCGCCAAGCCAACGCGGGGCGCCGCTTGCAGGTTCGGTGAAACTCGGTAGCGTTCGTCGCTTCGTCAAGGAGCGCCGCCATCCGCAAAGACCCCCGCCCTTACTGGATGTTCCGCCTCCGCAAGGCTTATGACCGCTGGTGGACCCGCCGCTTCCTGGCCCCGCATTTCGATGCGCTGGGCGATTTCGCGCGTATCGAGAATCCGTGGCGCGTGGAAGTCACGGGCCGCAATATTCGCGCGGGCCGGGCCCTGCATGTTCTGGCGGACCGCGCCGCGCCGGTGCGGCTGACCACATGGCCAGCGCCGGACAGTGAAGCGGCGATCACGCTGGGCGACGCCGTGCTTCTGATCGCCGGCACGCGCCTGATGGCGGCGGAGCGGATCACGATAGGCGCGGGCGTCATGCTGGCCGCCAATACGACGATCACCGATTCCGACTGGCATGGCCTGTATGACCGCGTCGGTCCGCCCAGCGCCGCGCCGGTCGCCATCGGCGATAATGTCTGGATTGGCGACGGCGCTTTTGTCGGCAAGGGCGTGACCATTGGCGAGAACGCGGTGATCGGCGCGCGTGCCGTGGTGGTGAACGATATTCCGGAAGGCGCGGTTGCGGTCGGCAATCCGGCGCGCGTCGTGAAGACACTGGATCCGGACGCGCCGCGCCGCACGCGGGTGGATTTGCTCGCCGACCCTCTGGCGCTGGACCGCTATTTCACTAGTCTTCAGAAAGACCGCCTCTCCGGCAATACGCTTCTTTCCTGGCTTCGCGTCAGGCTCGCCCCCAATCAGAACGACTGACCACAGACAAGGACGATTATGACGCCCGACAAGGAAACCGAAGGCGAATTCGCCGGCTGGAAAACGTGGAAGAACATGGATCCGTATGAAGGCGCGGCCGGCCCCTTCTATTACAAGCGCGGCGATGATGGAGAGCCGATCGCGGCCTTCCGCGCCGAGAAACGCCACATGAACGGGTTCGGCGCGCTGCACGGCGGATGCCTGGCCAGCTTCGCCGATTTCGCGGCTTTCTGCATCGCCGGGCCAACGGTCGAAACCGGCGCGGTCACCGCCTCATTGAACATCGATTTTCTGGACGCCGCCCGCGAGGGCGACCTGGTCACCTGTACGGGCGACACCCCGCGGGCCGGAAAGTCGCTGGTCTTCACGCGCGGCATTATCCGCGCCGGCGACAAGACGGTGGGCAGCTTTTCAGCCGTGCTGAAACGGGTCGGCGGCTAGGCCGCGCAGGGCCGTTCCATCACCCGGTCCCGCCAGGCGCGCAGATTCGGCAGATCCTCGCCCGGTTTCCATTTCATCACGCGCGCAAAGCCCAGTGTCGCGAATGCTGTGATGTCGGCGATGGTGAACCTTTCGCCCGCGACCCAGTCGCGCCCGGCCAGTTCGCCATCCAGCCATTTGGCCGTCTTGAGAAAACCCTTCTCGCCCCGCGCGGAGAGGTCTGGAATCTGGCTCTCGATGGCGGTGAAGGCCGGATGGCCGTGCCGCGCCCACCAGGCCATGGGCAACAACCACATCATCTCCACCCGGCGGTCCCACATCTCGATAAAGGCCGCCTCTTCGTCATCCGCGCCCATCAGGTTCGGATCCGGGTACAGGCCTTCAAGATAGCGGCAGATGGCGCGGCTTTCAGTGAGGCAACGGCCGTCATCCAGCTTTAACGCGGGAAGTTGCGAGAGCGGGCTGACTTCACGGAAAGCGTCCGTCTTGTGTTCGTTCTCGATGATGTTCAGCTCTTCCATGTCGAGCTGGTCGGCCTTGCCCTTCTCTTTCAGGAACATCAGCACGCGTTCCGGATTGGGCGCAAAGCGGGCGTGATAGAGTTTCATGACGGGTCCCTTTCCAGAGCGCGCGCCTGACCGACCCAGTCATCGCGCCGGATGCGGCCGCGGCCCTTGATTTGCGCGTCGGCCCAGTCGGCTTCGCTGTCAGACCAGCCGGCGATTTGATCGAAATAATAAACGCCCAGCGCGTGGAGTTGAGCCTCCAGCTTCGGCCCCACGCCTTTAAGCTTCTTGAGGTCGTCAGGCGGCCCTTCCATTGGAGACTCGTACAGCATGGGCCGGTCGCCTTCATTTTCGGCGACCTCTTCGTTTCCGGCGCCAGCTTCGTCCGGTTCAACGGCATCGCCCAGCGTCGGCGAGGTTTTGAGCGGATAGTCGCCGCGATTAGGCTTGTATTCGAACGTATCGCCCTGGCGCGCGAACAGCCACCAGCCCACCAGAACCGTCACGATGGCGAGCAGAAAGACCACCCCGCCAAAATACGCTCCGAACTCACCCATTGATCACCTGTCCTGAAACGGTCTCACCGGAATTTGAAAGACGCGTCTTGGTGAGGGCTCGAAGCGCGCCCGTCAATCCTCGCGGAAGCTGAAGGGCGATGCGCCGCGGTAATGTTCATCCACGAACAGTTGACGCTGCACGGGCGGAAACGCGCGCTGGTTACAATCGGCCCGTTCGCAAAGCCGGCAATTGACCCCGATGGGCGTGAACGCCTCCGCCTGCTCCAGATCCAGCCCGTCGCCATAGACCAGCCGCTGCGCCTGGGACGCTTCGCAGCCCAGACCGATCGCCAGCATCTGGCCCGGATTGCGCCAGCCGCCGCCCGGGCGCTCCACGGTTCGGGACATGGTGAAATAACGCGCGCCGTCCGGCAGTTCGACCGGCTGGGCCAGAACGCGTCCCGGTTGCCGGAACGCCTCGTACAGCCGCCAGCGCGGGCACGCGCCGCCGCTGCGCGCGAAATGGAAGACCCGCCCGCCAAAGCGTTTCGAGACATTCCCGGCGTGGTCCACGCGGATCATGAAAAACGGCACGCCGCGATGGCCGGGCCGGTTCAGCGTGGTGAGGCGATGACAGACCTGCTCGAACCCCGCCCCGAAACGCCGGCCAAGAATTTCCAGGTCATAGCGGTTTTCCTCCGCCGCTTTCAGGAAAGGCGCGTAGGGCATCATCACCGCGCCGGCGATATAGTTTGCCAGACTGATGCGGTAGAGCTTGCGCGCCTCTTTCGACGAAAGCTGCGCTTCTTCCTCCACAGTGTCGAGCACGCCGGAAAGCTCCAGCAGGGCCAGTTGATAGGCAAGCTGGAAAACACGTGTGGAAGGCGTCAGCGCCTCGTTGAGGAACAGGCGCCGCGAGTGACGGTCGAACCGCGCCAGCGCGCCGCGCATGACCTCCAGCGGCAATATCTTGGTCGCAACCTTGTGCTGTCTGGACAGCCGTTCCCGCAGCGGCCCCTCAAGCTCCCGCGAGTCGGCTTTAAGGGATTTCACTAACGCATCAGCTGCATCTTCCAGAGCCGGAAAATGATTGTTCCGCTTATGGAGCGTCTCGCGCACTTCCTCCATCGGGGATGCAGCAATCGCGGTCTCGATTGCGCCGCCCCGTTCGGTGATCTGTTCGGCCAGGTCCGCAGCGTGCCGGACCGAATCCCGGTAGGCACCATGCATCCGGATCAACGCCTCGGCGGCGCGCGGATGGCCCTCCAGCAACTCGTTCAGATCCTGCCGGTCCAGCGCCAGCGTATCCAGCAGGGGATCGCCCGCCGCCTCCCGCAGATTGACGACCAGGCGCCCGTCCGGCTCCTGCCCCAGCTCCTTGAGGTCAACGTCATAGGTTTCGGCAAGCTTGAGGAGAACCTGTGCCGTGATCGGCCGCTGGTTGCGCTCCATAAGGTTCAGATAGCTGGCCGAAATGCCCAGCTCCTCCGCCATGCGCGCCTGCGGCAGCGACATGGATTTCCGGAGGCGTCTCAGCTTGGGGCCGGCAAACAGTTTTCGGTCGCTCATGATTTACAATCATTACAAACTGACAAATATTTTCACAACATACACATACGTCAAAACCCTTTTTAATGTCTAGGTTTCGTGACTTTTACGCCGAGCCTGTCAACTCTGTCTGCAACAACAGCCGGTGGTTATCGGCGCACATTGCCTTGAAGGGGAATTCTTATGGCTCAGGATATCAACAGCCTCGTGGGTGGCGGCGGAAACGGCCGCTTTGACGGCATCGAGCGGCCCTATGGCGTCGAGGACGTAAAGCGGCTTCGCGGTTCGCTTCAAGTTCGCCACACGCTGGCCGAGGAAGGCGCCAAGAAGCTCTGGAAGCTTCTCAAGGAAAAACCCTACATCAATGCGCTCGGCGCGATGAGCGGCAACCAGGCCATGCAACAGGTGCGCGCCGGCCTGAAAGCCATCTACCTGTCCGGCTGGCAGGTGGCGGCGGACGCCAATATCGCCGGGGCCATGTATCCGGACCAGTCGCTCTATCCGGCCAATTCCGGGCCGGAGCTGTGCAAGAAGATCAATCGCGCCCTGCAGCGCGCCGATCAGGTCGAGGCCGCAGAAGGCAATGTCCAGCATGACTGGTTCGCCCCCATCGTGGCCGACGCCGAAGCCGGCTTTGGCGGCCCGCTGAACTGCTTCGAGATCATGAAGGCCTATATCGAGGCCGGCGCCTCCGGCGTGCATTTCGAGGACCAGCTGGCTTCCGAAAAGAAATGCGGCCATCTGGGCGGCAAGGTGCTGATCCCGACCTCCGCGCATGAGCGTAACCTGAACTCGGCGCGTCTGGCGGCCGATGTCTGCGGAACCTCCACGGTTCTGGTGGCGCGCACGGATGCGGAGAGCGCCAGGCTCATCACTTCGGACGCCGACCCGCGCGACCATGAATTCATTGACTATGATGCGGGCCGTACGCCGGAAGGCTTCTATCGCCTGAAAGACGGCGTCGGGGTCGATCACTGCATCGCGCGCGGTCTCGCCTATGCCAAGCACGCCGATCTGCTGTGGTGGGAGACCTCCAAGCCGAATCTGGACGAGGCGCGCCGCTTCGCCGAGGCGATCCAGAAAGCCTATCCGGGCAAGATGATGGCCTATAACTGCTCGCCCAGCTTCAACTGGGAGGCCAATCTGGATCAGGAAACCATCGCGAAATACCAGAAAGAGCTGGGCGCGATGGGCTACAAGTTCCAGTTCGTCACGCTGGCCGGTTTCCATGCCCTGAATTACGGCATGTTCGAGCTCGCGCGCGGTTACCGCGACCGTGGCATGGCGGCCTATTCGGAGCTTCAGCAAGCCGAATTTAGCGCCGAGAAGAACGGCTACACCGCCACGCGTCACCAGCGTGAAGTCGGCACGGGCTATTTCGACATGGTCAGCCAGGCCGTGACGGGGGGCCTGTCCTCCACCACGGCGATGTCGGAATCCACCGAGACCGCGCAATTCCAGGCTGCCGCGAACGCGGCTGAATAGGCGCACCCTCGCGCTCGACTGGGGCCGCGTCGCTGAAACACGCGCGCGGCCCATTTTTCTTTTTCGCAATTCAACAGGCCCGACATGAACCAGCACGCCCCGATAACTGATGATCTGAAATCAAAGGGAATTGAGATCAACGGTGACTTCGCGCCCGGCTATGAGACCATCCTGACCGGCGAGGCGCTGGAATTTGTCGCGGATCTGCATCGCCGTTTTGACGGCGCGCGTCAGCGCCTTCTGGCCGCCCGCCAGACCCGCCAGGCGTCCCTGGACGGCGGGGAGGACCTGGATTTCCGCGCAGATACCGCAGAAATCCGCAAGGCTGACTGGAAGGTGCGCCCGGCGCCGCAGGACCTTCAGGACCGGCGGGTGGAGATTACCGGGCCCGTGGACCGCAAGATGGTCATCAACGCGCTGAACAGCGGTGCGCGCTGCTTCATGGCCGATTTCGAGGACGCCTCCTCCCCGACATGGGCGAACATGGTGGAAGGGCAGATCAATCTGCGCGACGCCAATGCCCGCCAGATTGATTTTACGGATGAGACGAACGGCAAGTCCTATTCGCTCAACGACAGGATCGCGACGCTGATCGTGCGGCCGCGCGGCTGGCACCTTCCTGAAGCGCACCTGAAAGTGGATGGCGCGCCGGTGTCCGGCGGCCTGTTCGATTTCGGTCTTTATCTGTTCCACAACCATCAGGCCCTCAAGGCGAATGGCACGGGCCCTTACTACTATCTGCCCAAGCTGGAGAGCATGGAGGAGGCCCGGCTCTGGGCGCTGGTCATCGGGCACGCGGAGAAGGCGCTGGGCCTTGAAACCGGCACGGTGCGCGTCACGGTCCTGATCGAAACCATCACCGCCGCGTTTGAACTGGACGAAATCCTGTATGTTCTGCGGGACTGGATTGTCGGCCTGAACTGCGGCCGCTGGGACTACATCTTCAGCTATATCAAGCGGTTCAAGGCGCGCGCCGACAAAGTGCTGCCCGACCGCGCCATGGTCACGATGACCGCGCCCTTCATGCGCGCCTACTCCTTGCGCGTGATCGAGGTCTGTCACCGCCGCGGCGCGCACGCCATGGGCGGCATGAGCGCCTTCATCCCGGTCAAGAATGACGAAGCCGCCAATGCCCGCGCATTCGAGCAGGTGAAAGCGGACAAGGAGCGCGAGGCCGAGGATGGGCATGACGGCACCTGGGTCGCACACCCGGCGCTGGTCGCCGCCGCGGAAGAGGCATTCGACGCCCGGATGCCCGGCCCCAACCAGCTGGACAAGCTCAACGGATACGAGACGAGCGCCGCAGAGCTGACGCGGCCCGCCCCCGGCGCGGTTACAGAGGACGGCGCGCGCGGAAATATTGATGTCGCGATCCGCTATCTCAGCGCCTGGCTGTCTGGCCGGGGCGCCGCGCCAATCCACAACTTGATGGAGGACGCCGCAACGGCCGAAATTTCCCGCGCGCAGCTATGGCAATGGCGCGTTCACAAGGTGTGGCTCGAGGATGGCCGGGTCATCGACACGCCGCTTCTGGAGGACTGGTTCGCCAGCGTCCTTTCAGACCTGCGCGAAGAACTGGGCGAAGAGACATACGCCTCCGCGCGAATTGAGGAAGCGGCCGCGATCTTCAAGGATCTGGTCTTCAGCGATACGTTCGAGGAATTCCTCACCCTGCCCGCCTATCCGCGCCTGGATTGAGCCGTCCGGACATGAAAAGGGCCGGAGCATCCGCTCCGGCCCTTTGCTTTCAGACTGAGTGATCAGGGATCAGTCGTCCTTCTCGCCCCGGTCATCGGGGTCGTAGCGGTCATCATTGTCGCCCACGTCGTAATATTCGCCTTCGGCCGCGCCAGCCGCCGCGCCAACGCCGGCGCCGACAGCCGCGCCTGTGGCGGCGTCTTCACCCGCGGCCGCAGCGCCCGCCGCGCCGACCGCGGCGCCAACGCCCGCGCCAACGGCGGTGTCTTCAACGTCTTCCTGGCTCAAACGCCCATTCTGACAGGCGGCGAGTGCGAACGCCGCAACGCCTGCCGCAGTGATAAAGGCCAGTTTCTTCATGGCTCTTGCCTCCAGATTGCTCAACGCGAGCCAACGGGAGCGCCTTGCGGGAAGTTCCAGCGCGAAATTTGACAATAAAGCGGCGCCGGAATCGGCCGGTGGATACCCCAAAAGACATGAGGCCGGGCGTTGCCGCCCGGCCTCTCTGTCCGCCCCCTGCGCCCCCCGGCGTTTCTAGAAGCGGCTACGCAGCGTCACGCCATAGGTGCGCGGCGCGCCAAGGAAGGCGTTCTGCGAGCCCGGCTGAAGCGGAGCGTCAAAGCCGACCTGGTAATATTCCTCGTCCGCCAGGTTCTGCACCCAGCCTTCGAGAGACCAGCGCTCGTCCGCCGTCTGCACGCCAACGCGCGCATTGAACAGGAAGAAGCCCTCCTGCTGCTTCGGCTGGTCGAGGTCGGAGCCGGTATTGTACTCGGACACCCAGCGGCCATCGAGATGGAACAGCGCCATCAGGTTCGCGCTGACCGGCGTCTCGTAGTCGATGGACGAGTTGACATACCAGTTCGGCGCCAGCGAAAGCTGCTTGCCGCTCAGCGCGTCCACGTCGGCCGTTCCGGTCGGCGCAAAGTCGCCATAGCGGGCGTCGTTATAGGCAACGGAGCCTTGCAGCGTCAGGCCTTCGATATCCGGCGGCAGGAACAGGGCTTCAAGTTCGAAACCCTTGGACGTCACTTCGTCGACCGAGGTCACGAAGAAGGCCAGACCATTGAAGGTGTTCAGCTGGAAGTCGCTGAAATCCTGATAGAAGAGCGACAGGTTCAGGCGAAGGGCGTTGTCGAACCATTCGGACTTCACGCCCGCCTCATAGGCGTCGACCACCTCTTCCTCGAACTGCGCGGGATATTCAGCGTTGCCGTCCAGGATCGCCTGGAAATCGACTGCGTTCGCGCCGGCCTGGTTAAAGCGGTCAAGATTGAAGCCGCCCGCCTTGTAACCGCGAGAGTAGCTGGCATAGCCCATCAGGTCGTCGCTGAAGCGATAGTTCGCGGCGACAACGCCGGTCACTTCATCTTCCTCACGATCCTGATCAAAGCCGATCTCGTTGAACACCGAGCGTTGCGCGCCCAGGCACATCACGCTGAACGCGGTGATTGCGTCTGTCGGCGTCACGCCAAGCGCGCCGGCCAGCGGCACGATGCGGCTGATATTCTGCGGCGCGGTATAGGCCAGCGCCGATCCGAACTGTTGCTCCAGCACGCTACAGGCCGGCGAAACCGGCGTAACGAAATCGGCTTCCGCGGACTTGTCTTCCATGGTGAAGCGCAGGCCGCCCGTAAGATCCAGGCGATCGGTCACGCTCCACACATTATGCGTGAAAACCGCGAAGCTTTCCGAGTTCTGCTCGTAAACATCGCCCGCGGCATTGGCGCCGCCGGCTGGCAGGGCCTGCCCCGGAGCGACCGGCGTGAAGCCGGGCAGCGCCGGGAAACCGAACGGCGCGAAAGCCCCCGTTCCGAACCCGTTGGTCAGATTGGCGACGAACAGCGGATCCGTTCCGCCGGAAAGCAGCAGGCTGATATAGGTCTCATACGCGGCGCCATTGATCAGCTGGTCGCGGCGCTGCAAATCCTCGTTGGCGTAGAAACCGCCGATCAGCCAGTCCACAGCGCCGGCTTGACCAGCCAGCCTGAATTCCTGCGTGAACGTTTCGAACGTGTAACCGGCATCCGTGGTCCGATAGAAAATATCGGCTCCGGTGAAGTCGGTATCCTGAGCCGTTTGCGCGTCCCAGTCCCGCCATGACGTGATCGAGGTCAGGGTCCCGAAACCGAGATCCCAGTTCGCTTCCGCAGAAACGCCCCACTCTTCGACCAGCTGGTCGGTGCTGCGGTTGGCGTTGGCGTCAAAGGAGAACGGATCCTCGTTCCCGTTGGTCGGGATGCTGGCGCCAAGCGCGTTGACGATTCCCGCCGTGCCCTGGCTGTTGATAGTGACGCCAAGGCAGCAATTTTCGTCCCGGTCGGTGTAATCGCCGACAAGGCGCACGCTGAACGTTTCGCTCGGCTCGAACAGCAGCTGTCCGCGAACCGTGGTGTAGTCGCGGTCATAGTCAGAACCCGCCGTGCGCGGCCCCGCGCCGGTATCGACATCATAGAAGCCGTCGCGTTCGCGATGCGCCACATAGAGGCGTCCGGCGACGTTTTCACCCAGCGGGCCGGTTACGCTGCCCGCCACGCCGATATTGTCGTAATTGCCGTATTCGACCTCGCCATAGCCGGAGAATTCAAATTCCGGCTTCTTGGTCACGACATTGATAAGGCCGGCGGAGGTATTCTTGCCGAACAGCGTGCCTTGCGGGCCGCGCAGAACTTCAATCCGCTCGATTTCGCCCAGATCGCCAAAACCGACGCCGTTGCGGTTACGGATGACGCCGTCGATCACGATGCCGACCGAGGATTCCAGACCCGGATTGTCCCCCACCGTGCCGACGCCGCGGATACGGGCCGTGGTAACGGTCTCGTTGGACGTGGAGGTCACGTTCAGGCTCGGCGACAGGATGATCAGGTCCTTGATGTCGCGAACGCTGGCTTTCTCAAGCAGGTCCTCGTCATAGGCGGCGACGGCCAGCGGCACGTCCTGAAGGCTCTGTTCGCGCTTTTGTGCGGTAACGGTAATCTCATCAACGCCGCGCCGCGTCTGGACCGGGGCGTCGTCGGCCTGTCCCTGCGCGTATGCGGCTGAAGAGATAACAATAGTCGAAGCGGCGGCGAGCAGGCTCGCGCGATAGAAGCGATTGGTCATTAATTCCTCCCAAAGATCGGCCAAGGCCGGGACCATGCGCCTGTCGACTCTTTTCACGGTCGAATCTCGCGCATAGCAGCTATGCTCAAAATGCAGCATGCCGCGCTGCAACCAAAGAACTCCCGGCCGATTTCCCCGTTTTGATGACGTATTTGTTGCGGTGTGTGGCGCACAGGCCACGATTGGCGTCACATACGGCGGTAACCGATCCTTAGCGCCGCGCATGGGAATTGGGAGCAAGAGGCACGGCCACAATGGCCGCGTCGCAGGAAAGACACGTCATGTGGGCTGATGACAATGGCGAGACCATCCCGGAGCTTCAGGAGCTGTTCAACCGGACAGGCGGTCTGGATATCGGGCAGCTTCAGTTCATCAATCTGGGCGCGGTCAAACGCCGGACAGGCGAACGATGGGAGAGTTTTCAGGAGAAGATTTTCCAGACCGGTCAGTTCTTCATAGAAAAACGGACCAATCCTGAGGACCTGATTATCCGTTGCCGGGACGGATTTATAATCGTGTTCGCGGAACTGACCGCTAGCGCCGCGAAGAAAAAATGCGCCAGCATCAGCAAGGAAATGAACACGTTCTTTCTGGGACGCGAAGAGCTGCGCGAAGTCCAGATCACAATTTCCCACGACACGATCGACGCCAGTCAGTTGCGCAAGCTGGCCGAGGCCAGCGGCGTTCAGTCCATTGCGGAGCGGAGCAAAGACGATGAACACGCAGCCCCGTCCGGGGATACGTCGCCGGCCCCGTGGGAGCGTATTGTCTATCGCCCGGTGTGGGATGCACGGTCCGAAGCGCTTGTCAGTAACAAGTGCTGCGCCCAATCCGCGCCCGGGAATGATGGCGAGCGGCAGGAAGGCGTCCTGCTGCTCCCGGAGGACAGCCGCAAATCGCTAAGCGTACGGCTTAATAACGATCTCACCGGAGACGGCCTCGCGCCCTTTCGCACCGACGCGTTTAAATCAGGGCCTTTCTCCCTGACGCTTCCGTTGCAATTCCTCAGCCTTGAGGATCCCTGGCATCGCTCCCAGATCGTCTCGCGCATCAGCGAAATTCCTTCCGAGCTCCGACAGTATCTTCTGATCATGTTTGAGGGGCTGAAGGCGGGCGTTCCGGTTTCTCACCTTTACGAAACCGTCCACGTCTTTCGTCCCTACGTGAAAATGATCACGCTCAGCGCCAGCGGACCGGGTTTTCCGTGGGAACGATATGGCGAATGCGAGGCTGATGGTTTTTGCGTCGATGTCAGAACTCTGCCCGCCTCCGGCTCGGCCCGTAAGCGCGACTTTGAGCACCTCCTTACTGCGGCGCGCCGGGGCAAAGCGCATGCACTCGCCACCGGGGTTGAGCGGGCGGACGATTTCTTTCTGCTGGCTCAATCCGGCTATCGCTATCTCTCGGGCGAGGCCATTGCCCCTGTCAGCGATCTTCCCGCGGCGCCGTCCCATCTGACGGCCGAGTCCATACACGCCCGGCTGCGAGGTTCCGGGTAGCCGCGAAACCTTTTGTAAGCGAAGGGCGAATAGGGTGTGGGCGAGAAAGCTTGAGCCATGTCATCTGAACGCCAAACCCTGGAACGCATTTTTGAACAATCCGACGTCGGGCTTTTTGAAACGTCCGACGCGGGCGAAGTGCGTCGCGCGAATCCGGCTCTGGCCCGCATACTGGGCTATGAGAGCGTAGAGGATCTTCAGGATGGTTTGACCGATGCCCGTGACGTCTATTTCGACCCGGGCGATCGCGAACGCCTGAGCCAGATTCTGGAGCGGGACGGCGAAATAAAACAGTTCGTCCATATGCTGCGGCGCAGAAACGGCGAAGCCGTCTGGGTCTCCGAAACCTGCCGCCGCATCAGCGAATCTGACGGGACAATTCTTTACGTCGGCTCGATGGCCGATGTGACTGAACTGGTCGAGGCCAAGGAAAAAGCGCGCCTGGCCGAAACGCATTATCGGGACATCTACGAAAATGCGACGATCGGCATTTACCGGACCCGCCCTGACGGTGAGCCGGTCAGCGCAAACACGGCTTTGCTCAAGCTGCTCGGCTATCAGGATGAAGCGGACCTGAAGCGGTCATTCCACGCAACCCGGCTCTATGTTGATCCGCGTCAACGGGACGCCTTCGTCCGCAAACTTCTGGATACGGGCGAGGTCACCGGTTTCGAATCCAGAATTTTCTGCAATAGCGAGGATGGGCTGGGCACGCGGTGGATATCCGAAAGCGGGCGCGTGATCAGGGATGAAACAGGCGAGGTCGCCTATTTCGAGGGCACGATAGAGGACATTACGGCGCGGCGCGAAGCCGACTCGCTGCGCCGCAAGGCTCACGAGGCCGACGAAGCCAACCGCCTGAAATCCGATTTTCTGGCCGCAATGAGTCATGAGCTGCGCACGCCGCTGAACGGCGTTATCGGGGCCGCGCACGCCCTGAACCGCGCAGCCCAGCGCGACAAGGAGCGCGAACTCTCCAGCTTGATCGTGAAGTCGGGAGAAGGCCTGCTGGCTATTCTCAACGACATTCTCGACCTGGCCAAAGTCGAGGCCGGACGGCTGGAGCTGGAAATCGAACCTTTCGAGCCGCAGCGCCTTGTCGAAGAGGCCCTGGTTCACTGGCGGCCGATGGTCAGCGATAGCGCGGTCGATCTGAACATAGAGCTGGGAGAGAATTTGCCCCCTCTCCTGCGCGGCGACGGACGGCGGATTCGTCAGATTTTGTGGAACTATCTGTCCAACGCTCTGAAGTTCACCGATCAGGGCTCGATCACGCTCCGCTTAAAGGCGCGCCCGGACGGCGGCTGCGCGCGTCTCCGGTTCGAGGTCGCCGATACCGGCGCGGGAATGCCCGAAACACAATGCCATCAGGTATTCGACAAGTTTCATCAGGTTCGCGATTCCAGCAGACAGGCCAGCGGAACCGGGCTCGGATTGGCGATCTGTCAGGAATTTGCCCAGCTTATGGGCGGTTCGGTCGGCTGCAGCTCCGAACCCGGCAAGGGATCGGTCTTCTGGTTCGAGGCGCCGTTCCAGTATTGCCGGGACCGCCGTCAGGACGACCGTGAGGAACGCGAGCCCCAGTCCGCCGACCTGAGCGGCCTGCGGATTCTGGCCGCGGAGGATAACCCCATCAATCAGCGCGTGCTGGGGGCGATCCTGGAAAATTATGGCTGCGCCCCGGATTTTGCGTCGAATGGCGCAGAGGCCCTGCAGATGATCAAGAATACGCCCTATGACGTGGTTCTGATGGACATCCAGATGCCCGAAATGGACGGCGTCGAGGCGGTCAAACATTTGCGGCGTCAGACGGGCCGCGCCAGCCGCCTTCCCGTCATTGCCCTGACCGCCAACGCGATGCGCGGCGACCGGGAGGCCTATCTGGATGCCGGCATGGATGATTTCGTCGCCAAGCCCATCGAACCGGACAGCTTGCTGGCCGCTATCGCCCGCGCAAAAGCACGCGATACCGACGGCGAAAACATACGCGTGGCCTGAAACGCCGGAACCTTTGGCGGTTAACACGTATTGAAACAGTGTTGATCGCCCCCTAGGTCAGGGGCGAACCCGAACATTTTAAATTTATAAGGAGGCCACGTGACGCCCAGACAATCGCGAGTTGACGTAAATCAGGTCGGAGACGCCGGCAGCATACTGGCAATCGTTGCGCCGGGCTTTAAGGCCGGCGACCTGCATTCCGCCACCGGGCGGGTGCAGAAGAACGGATTTGCCGTGAAAATAGCCAGCACGGTCGAAAGCCTGGTCGAAGGCGAAGGCGATAAGGGCGACACCCTCTCTTTCGTGGTCGATAGCGGCCTGGCGGACATTGATCCGGCGAATTATTTCGGCCTGGTCATTCCTGGCGGACAACGCCATCTGAGTACGCTGGACGACAACGAAAACGTGGAAAAAGCCGTCCGCAGCTTCATCGACGCCAAGAAGCCTGTACTGGCCTGGGCCGATGCGGCGCGTTTTCTGGCCGCCTTTTCCCGCACGCCCGACGCCATCCGCGATGCGCGCGCAGCCGTCGCCGTGAATGGCGAAGTATATCCGGCGGAAACCGACGAGGCGCGCGACGACGCCGCCGAGGTCTTCATGAAGGCGCTTTCGCTCACTGACGGCAAAGCCGCCTGACACCCACAGCCGGATTAAATCGCAAAAAACGCCGCAGGGTATTGGACCTGCGGCGTTTTTTTTGGTCTGCGCATGAGCGGCGCGGCATTGATGGATGTTAACGACAGGCCCGCGGCTTCCTCCTAGCAAGCTGAGCAGACGCGCTGGCGGAGACGAGTTTCCGCCCGGCGCGCCACAGCTTGCCGGCATTGCGTCCGGTAAGAGCGGCGGCGGACCTGTTCCTGGCGGCGCGGTTCGTCGCCGCATCCTTATCCGGTTTAGCTGAAACCGAACCGCGCCTGGCCTGTTTCCTTATGGCGTGGCGGGGCTTTCTTCCGCGGGTTCCGCACGGAACGTCTCACCGATATTCGCTGCAATCCACGCAAACGACGCATAAACCGCCACGTTTTGCGCCATGGCGTCCGGATCGATCTTGTCGAACGTATCGTCGGGCGTGTGATGCAGATCGAAATAGTCGCTGCCGTCCTGGTTCAGAGACACCACCGGCACGCCATCGCGCCGGATATAGCTGAGATCCGGTCCGCCGCTGCCGTTATTGGGGCCCGGCCCGACTCCAAAGACGACCAGTTCCTTCGCGATTGCGTCCGTTATGGGCAGTTTTTCTTCCGCGATTCCGGGCGAAATGCGCCAGATCCGGCCTGCGCCGAAATCAGATTCGGCGGCAATGACGTGGTTTTCCAGCGTATCCTGATGCTGTTCGGCATAAGCTTTCGCGCCAAACAGGCCCACTTCCTCAGACCCGAACAGCACGACGCGGATCGTTCTTTCCGGCGCGCCGTAAAGATCCATGAGATGTTTGGCCGCCGCAGTGACGATGCCGACGCCCGCGCCGTCATCCACCGCCCCTGTTCCAAGGTCCCAGGAGTCCAGATGAGCGCCAAGAAGCACGATCTCTTCAGGGCGTTCGGAGCCGACAATCTCCCCGATCACATTGCCGGATTCCGATTTTCCGCGATCTTCAGGCGTCATTTTCAGCCGCACCGTGATCGCTTCGCCCCCCTCCATCAGCCGTCTTAACTGGTCGGCATCGGGCGAAGACAGGGCCGCGCCAGGGATTTTCGGGATGTTTTCCTCATAGGCCATGCCGCCCGCGTGCGGGAAACGGTGCGAATCCGTCCCGACCGAACGGATAAGCACCGCGCTGGCGCCGCGTTTGCCGGCCTCGATCGCGCCGGCATAGCGCATTTGCACGGCCGCGCCGTAGCCTGATCCGTCCTGCGTCCGCGTCATTTCCTGATCGATAAAGACGATCTTGCCGTTCAGGCCGCCTTCGGGGGCGCGGCGAAGCGCAGTCACGCTCTCAAAATAAGCGATCTCGCCGGTCACGCCCTCGTCTTCCGTGGCGACAGAACCGCCCAGCGCCGTTGCGATCAACGGCTGGGGATAGGGCGAGACCACATCGACTTCGATATCGCCGCGGGTCCAGTAATCGATTTCAAAAGGCTCAATGCGGACATTCTCGAAGCCCAGAGCCTGCATTTTTTCCACCGCCCATTCGCGCGCCCGCGCTTCCGCGGGCGATCCGCCAAGCCGCGGCCCGACTTCCGTTGTCAGGGAGCGGGTGATCTCATAGGCAAGATCACTGTCCAGCGCGGAATCGGCCGCGGCGCGCGCCTGATCGCGAATCGGAGCATCAATGTCGTAAGTATCGCCCTCCTGAGCGACCGCCGGCGCGGCCAGTCCCAGAACGACTGCAATTAAAACCCGGTGCATGGAGAACCCTTAGAGACCTTTTGTGTTTCATCAAGGCTAGCTCGCCAGGATTTTCGGCGAAAGACGGTTGTCGCCGCAGGGGACGCAGAAATACGCTATGGTTGTCATTGTTTAGAAGAATTATTCCATGAGGCTTCCTGTTACCCGCCTGACGCTGGAGTCCGGCGCAGACATCATGCGTCTGCGCCACAGCGCACGCGTGATCGCGGAAACCGTCAATCTCAGCGCGCCCGACCAGACGCGTCTGGTGACTGCGGTCAGCGAAGTGGCCCGTAACTACGTCCAGGCGGGCGGCGGCGCGCTGACCGACTTCCACATACGGGAAAACGGCGACGGCTATTCGCTGCTGGCCACGCTTCGCACAGACGGACAGGGCGAAATCCACGGCGACGAAATCCTCGGCAATCTGGAACGGTCCACCGCGCGGCGGCTGGTGCATGACTTCGAGATGGAGGGCGACCCGAATGAACTGGTCATCCGCCTGAGCATGAACCTGCCGGCGCTGGAAGACGGCGAGACCATGGAAACGCTCGCCAGCCGGGCGATGGACGCCGTCACCCAGACCGTGGCGGACGATCCGCACGAGGAAATGGTGAACCAGAACCTCGCCCTTATGGAGAGCCTCAGCGAGCAGGATTTTCTGATCCGCGAGATCCACCATCGGGTGAAGAATAACTTCCAGCTCATCTCCAGCCTCGCCCGGCTGCAGGCCGGGCGCGCGCACGGGCAGGAAGCGAAAGTTCTGCTGGAATCGCTGGCCATGCGTATTCGCGCGCTGGGCCTTGCGCATGAGCAGCTCTACCGGTTCGAGGATATTACCCGGGTGAGTTTCCGGGAATTCCTGTCGTCGCTTTGCGGTTCGCTGGAGGCGGCTTTCGTCTCCCCCGGCCAATCGATCAAGATCGATTGCGCGGTCACAGGCGACACCACGCTGGGGCAGGACATGGCGCTGAATATCGGCCTTGTCGTGAACGAGCTGGTGACCAACGCGATCAAGCACGCCTTCCCCGGCGGCGAGAGCGGCAAGATCACGCTCGGCGGAACGGTGGACGGCGAGCGCGCCTGTATCAGCGTTTCGGATGACGGGGTCGGCAATCAGGAATTTGCCGACAACATGTCCAGCCACGATTCACTGGGCATGCGGTTGCTGCAAAGCTCCGTGCGGCGCATACATGGGGAAATGACCGCGAAGGAAGCCGAAGGCGGCGGCCTGACGGTCATGGTCGACTTTCCCATACGAGGCTACGAGCAGGCAGAACCGCAAGCGTGACCGCGCCGATCTTCCACCGCTTCTTCACCGAATTGAGACAGGCCCGCATTCCGGCCTCCATCCGCGAATATCTGACCCTTCTGGAAGGGTTGGAGAAAGGCGCGGCGGAGCGGAATATCGAGGATTTCTACTACCTGTCCCGCGCCACGCTGGTGAAGGACGAGCGTAATCTCGATAAATTCGATCGCGTCTTCTCACACGTTTTCAAGGGCGTCGAAGACGCTTTTGGCGATCTGGACCTGACCGACATTCCGGAAGACTGGCTGAAAGCCTTTGCCGAAAAGAATCTTTCGCCCGAAGAGATGGCGGAGATCGAATCTCTCGGCGGCTGGGACAAGCTGATGGAAACCCTCGCCGAGCGCCTGAAGGAACAGGAAAAACGCCACGAGGGCGGCAACAAGATGATCGGCACGGGCGGCACCAGCCCGTTCGGAAATTCCGGCTACAACCCCGAAGGCGTCCGGATTGGCGGCCAGTCGCGGCACAAAAAGGCTGTGAAGGTCTGGGAAAAACGCCAGTACAAGAACCTCGACGGCGAGCGCGAACTGGGCACGCGCAACATGAAGGTTGCGCTGCGCCGCCTGCGGAAATTCGCCCGCGAAGGCGCGCGGGACGAGCTGGATCTGGACGGCACGATCCGCGGCACCGCCAAACAGGGCTATCTGGATCTGCAAATGCGCCCCGAACGGCGCAACGCGGTGAAGGTTCTGACCCTGTTCGATGTCGGCGGATCAATGGATCCGCATATTTCACAGGTCGAGGCGCTGTTTTCCGCTGCGCGGGCCGAGTTCAAGCACCTGGAATATTATTACTTCCACAACTGCCCCTATGAGGGTCTGTGGCAGAATAATCTGAGGCGGCGAACCGAAAGCGTCGACACATGGGACGTGCTTCGCCGCTTCCCGTCCGACTACAAGCTGGTGCTGGTAGGCGACGCCTCCATGAGCCCGTACGAGATCGCGATGCCGGGCGGTTCGGTCGAACATTATAATGAGGAGGCCGGTGCAATCTGGCTCAAGCGGATGGCCGAAACCTGGCCTTCGCTGGTCTGGCTCAATCCCGTGCCGGAGCGATACTGGGACTACACGGCATCCATCGGGATGGTGCAGGAAATTATCGGTGAAGACCGCATGTTCCCGCTGACCCTGCCGGGTCTCGACAACGCCATGAAGACGCTGACGCGCTAGACGTCCTTGCGGGCGATGGCCCAGTTGTGGATCGCCCAGACGTGCGCCCCGTGGCGCATTTTCTTTTCCGCTTCCCCGGGCGTCATCCAGACCAGTTCATGATCGGGCTCCTCCGGGCGCCCCGCCTCCCCGGTCCATTCAGCACGGTAGAAGTGGCAGATATTATTCGTCGGCCCCAGCGAGCGCTTGCGCCAGTACTGCCCGGCAACGCCCAGCTTCATTCCGGCGCGCACTTCAAGGCCCGTCTCCTCCCTCACCTCGCGCACCATGGCTTCGGCTTCGCTTTCATCGCCGTCCAACGCGCCGCCGGGCAGGTCGTAGTTATGGCCGAGCGGTCCCTTTTTTATGCGGGCAACGGCAATCTTTCCGTCAGAACAAACAAGGCCATAGGCGCACTGCCGCGGCTTGTAGCGCAACCCTTCGCGGGGCGTCCCGAACTGGTGTTCCGGCGCGTCGCTCAACTTGCTGTCCCATAACCAAACTCGGCCAGGACGGGCGCGAAGCGGCGATTGAGCAGATCTATCGTCTCTGGCTTGAGCTTCCGGACATGGTCCCCCGGCGCCACCTGCCGGACATGGTTTGAGGCGTCTTCCGCCTCCGGCTGCCGGTCATGCGCGTCGGCAATCGCATCCAGCCGGTCCTCCGGACACTTGATATCCAGATCGGCGGCAAGATCGCGGATCCATTGCCGCTTTTCGAAAATCACGTCCTCATAGCGATAGCTCCGGAAATCCGGCATCCGGGTGAGCGCCAGAAGGTGGCAGTAATTGCGGAAAACGCGCAGCGAGACGGGCCCGGCGACATAGTCGTCAATCGACTGCGCGCGCGCCTGGGTCCGCTGTTCGTCAAATGTGTCAGCAAGCCGCCCGGTCTCCGGCACAACGTGGCTATAAGCGTGGGAAAAATACAGTGAGGTGAGGATATCGCGCGGATCGCGGACCATCACGATCTTGCGGCGCTCATGCAGGGCGAGATTATCCATCCAGGGATGCAGCCAGCGAAACCCGCCGAACACCGATCCGTCCCGGCTGCGCAGCCAGTCCGGGTCCAGAACGGCCCGCGCCGGCTCCACCCCCTGATCGAACAGCGCGGCCGGCACGTCGATATAGGTCCGCCCGGCCGCCTCGCAGAGCGCCCGGACCAGCTCATGCATCAGCGTGCTGCCGCCCTTGGCAAGACCGATCACATAATAGGACGGGTCGCCGATGCGCGCGGCATCCCAGTTAAGCGAATAGGGCCGCAGATCGACCGGAACGCGCGTATTATTATCCAGAATGAAGCGCACTTCTGGCGAGGCGTGGCGCTTTTCACGCCGCCGCGCCTGACGCTTTTCGCGCTGTTCCGGCGTTAGATCGCGTTTTCTTGCTTTCCGGTCTCTGGAATCGGGCAAGTAACCGCCTCCTGAAGATCAAGGCCCGGTCCGGGCGAATCCTGCCCGGGATGGACTCTGATCAGCTTATGAAAAGCGCGTATTCCGCGCCATTGCGCAAACTGCGGCGCGGCTGCGCGCCACGGGTCTTGTTTCGATGCGCGGGGCATATAAGGGTGCCCTGAAACGCATCTTCCATCAAAGCTCCGCCATATCGTGACCGAATATAAATCCGACCCGCGCCAGAACACCGCCAATGAATGCCAGTCCATGCCGGAGGTCCGCCACGAGGTCGACCGTCTGGACCGCCTGCTGGTCCGGCTGATCGCCGAACGGCAGACCTATATGGAGGCCGCGGCGCGCATCAAGCCTGACCGCAGCGTGGTGCGGGACGAGGCGCGTATCCGGGATGTTCTGGAGAAGGTTCTGGCCGAAGCCGCAAAACACGGTCTGTCGGCGGAAATCGCCGAGCCTGTCTGGCGCGCCATGATGGAAGCGTGCATCGCGCACGAGTTCGAGGCTTATGACGCGCTGCGCAAGTCCGACACGGTGCGCCGGTAATCCTGCCGCGCAATCTCGTCATTGACGGTATTGACCGCGTCCAGAATGCGGTTGCGGGCAACCTCGCGGCCCGCCGGGTCGCCGGCCTCTCCCACCAGTTTTTCGGCGCGCGCGCAGACCTCGGCGAGGTGATTGGCACCCACGCCCTTCGCCGATCCCTTCAGGGAATGCGATGCGGCGGCCCAGTCCTCATCCGCCGAATCAGGCTCCAGAACGCGAAGCCAGCTTTCGATTTGATTCTGGAAAAGTGAGAAAATCTCGGCCTCCAGCGCGGCGTCTCCGCCGGTATATTGCGCCAGATGTTCATAATCGATGGCCGTTTCCATGCGTAAATCCTAGAAGCACGGCGCTTTCCAGCCGGTTAATCACTGAACACACGGTTCATTCTGGCTTCAGCCAACGCTCCCTAATGTCCGTCATGCGAGGGCGGACAGAAAATTACGGGAGAGCTAACAATGCGCTCGATCATGAAAACGGCCGCCGTCGTGACAGGTATCGCCCTGGCTTCCGCCATTGCCGTGCCTGCACAGGCCGCCGCGCTGGATCACCGGTACGACAATTCCGGCGTTTCCTTCAGCATTTCGTTTGGCGCCAGCGATTACGACAGCCGGTATCACAACCGGTATCGCCATAACGGGCATTACTATAACAGCCCGCGCCAGGATTATTGGGGACGCTATCCGTCATACGGATACGGCTACAAGACATTCCCGGGCTATGAGCACGTCCGGCGCAACTACAACTATCACGGCAATGCCTGTTACTGGCGCGTCAGCCAGGAAAACTACCACCGCCGCAACGCGCTGGTGAAATCCCTGGTGTGTTATGACCGCTATGGCCGCAGCTACACGGTGCGCGGATCGCAGCAGGTCGTGCGCTACACCGGATATGACCGCGGCCGCCAATATGGCTATGATGCGGGCTATCGCGGCTACCGCCACTAAGTCAGGCGGTTGAAACAACGGTTACAGGCGGGCCTTCCGGGAACCATCCAGGGGTCCGCCGGTTCCGTTTGTGAACGCCCGGTTCATCCTGCCTTCAGGAAGGATAAACCACGTTCATTGCAACGCCAGCGAGGGCAAACACGATCAACTCCGTCAGGAGGAACACATGAAAACCGCCCGTCCGTTCATTCTTGCGGCCGCGGCGAGCGTCCTGTTCGCCGGAAGCAGCCTGCCCGCCCTTGCCGCCGTTATGGACGACCAGCCGCGCCGCGGCGACCGTCAGATTCAAGACCGCCCCAATGTACGCGGCGGCATGAACCGCGAATCCCGCGCCGGCGCGCGTCCGCGCTCCAATCCCGCCATTCAGCGCTCCGCGCCCAGCCCGCGCTCTAACCCGGCTCCGCGTTCGCGCCCCTCCCCGCCGCAGCGCGATTTCAGCAGCCGTCCCTCAACCCCGCAGCGCGATTTCAATCCGCGCCCGCCGCAAAACAACAACCGTGTTTCTGCGCCGCGCAATACGCCGGAGCGGCGCCTGGTCGGGGATAACCGGCCGGGAACGTCCAGCCGCCCCGCCGTTCTGAACCGCTATCAGGCGGGTGATCGCGACATGCGAGAACGGGCGAATGACTTCCGGAACCGGACCGGTTCCGACAACCGGCTGGCCGGACGGCCCGATCCGCGGGACCGCGCCTGGGACGGCGATCGCCGCTGGGACAATAATCGCGGTAATGACGGTCGATATGATCGCGACCGGGATGATCGCCGCGATCGCGACTGGGATGACCGGCGCGATCACGACCGCGACCGCGACTGGAACGGCCGCCACGACCATGACCGTGACTGGGATGACCGCAACCGCCGGCATCGCTACAGCTACAACAACAGCCATAAGCGCTACGCATACGGCTATCCCTATTACGGGCACCGCAACACCTATAGCAGCTTCTCGCTGAACATCGCGTGGCCGCGGGCGAACTACTATAATTCCAGCTACGGCTATTTCTGGCCGGTGCGCTACTGGTGCCCGCTGCACGGCTTCTATCACGAGGGTTATTATTCCTCGTACAGCTACCAGCCGAACTACGGCTACACGCACTACAGCTATAACGATTATTATGGCGACGGTTACTGGAACTACGCCAATAATTGCCGCTATCGCTATGTGCGAACCCAGTACCGGTGGGAACGCGAGCAGGTCTGTTTCGACCGCTACGGACGCCTCTATGTGAGGTACTGACACTCCACCGCGCGGGCAGGCTCGCGCGGCCGGGGCTTGGGGGGGCGCTATGGCCGGCGGCATAACCGCCGGCCATATTTGTTTGCGCGTTTCGCGAATTCAGCCCGCTAGGACCTGACGCGCACCCCGGCGAACACGCTGCGCGGCTCGCCCGGGAAATAGCGGTAGGAGCCGAAGGCGAAGTCTGCGCGCTCGGCGTAGCGTTCGTCAGTGAGATTGCGCAGGCCGCCGAAGACCTGCCAGCCCGATCCCAGCTCATAGCTGGCGCGCAGGTTCAGGAGGTCATGGCCGTCATAGGCGGCGGTATTGGCCGCATCCGCGAAATATTTCCCGACATGGACCCATTCCGTTTCAATCACCGCCTTGTCGACCGGGCGCCAGACCAGCCGCGCATTCCACAACCATTCCGGGGCGGTATCGACCTGCGCGCCGTCGCGGATCGTCTCCGATGACGACTGAACCGCGCGGTCGAACGCATATTCATGATCGGCCCATGTTCCCGATACGGCCAGAGACAGGCGGTTCGTCACGTCGAATGCGCCGTCCAGTTCGATGCCTGCGTGGCGGGTCTCGCCATCGGTGACATTGAAGCCGTCGGCATCGCGGAAGAACACGTTCTGCTTGCGCATCGCGAAGGCGGTGATTTCGGCCTGACCGCGGCCCCATAAATCCAGCCGCGCTCCGCCTTCCAGGCTGTCGAGTTCCTCGGGCGATATGCCTGCGATCTGTTGCCCCGGCTGGAGGCGATACAGCTCCGCCGTCTGCGGGGCGCGCACGCCCCGGGCGGCGCGGGTGAACAACTGCACGCCCGGCGAAACGCGCCAGGTCAAGCCGGCGCTGGGGGCGAATGTCGTAAACTCGTCCGTGCGGTCTTCCGGCCGCAGGAAGCGTCCCTCCTGCCCCGCCGGGATATTGGTGGCGTAGTCGTAGCGCGTGTTTTCAACACGCGCGCCTGCCTCCAGGCTCAGCGCATCCGTCAGGAAATAGCGCCCTTGCGCGAAAACCGCGCCGACCAGCGCGTCGACCTCGTAGTCGTAATGCAGACCTTGCGGGAAATCGCCAAACCCCGGAAGGGTCTGGTTCTCTGTAAGGTAGCCATGGCTCCATTCCGCGTCGGCGCCCAGCATCAGGCGATTGCCTTCGCCCCATTCGCGCACCACTGCGCTCTGCGCGCCGATGCTGTCATGCCCGGTTCGCTCAAGCGCCTCCGAGGGAAGGAAGTGGAGGCGGAAGGTCATGTCGTTGGAGCGGCCATAGACCGCGCCCTGCACGCGCCACAGATCGTTCAGGCGGCGGTCCAGGTGCAGCGCCGCGCGCAGCGCCGTAGCGTCGCGGAATGCTTCCGGGTCCGGGTTGGAGCGCGCGACAGCCTTGTCCTCAAACGCCCGGAATCCGCGGATATAGGTCGCCGTCTCCTGATTGAGGTCCACCGCCGCGCCGCGCAGGCTCCAGTTCGTTGCGCCAAGACTGCCGTCCAGCCGCGCCTGAAGCGCAACACGGTCAAGACCCGCGTCGTCACGCCAGCCATCCTCATGCCGCGCGCTCAGCCCGATGAATCCTGCGCCGGTGTCCAACGGTCCCTGCGCAAACGCCCGCGCCCGCGCACGGCCAAAGGAGCCATATTCCAGCTCCGCCAGGGCTTCCGGCGTCTCGGGATCGCGGCTTATGAAATTGATCAGGCCATGCAGCGCGTTGGAGCCATAGGCCGCGCCGCCCGGCCCGCGCACCACTTCCACCCGGGCCGCGAGGTCATCGACCGCCTCGAACAATCCGTTGACATTGGCAAAGCCCGGCGCGCGCAGCGGGATGCCGTCTTCCAGATAAAGGAATGACCCCGCCCCCGCCCCGCCTGTCAGGACCGGCGAACGGATGGCGGTCAAATGCTCCGCCCCGTTTCCGCGATTGATGAATACGCCAGGGGCGCGGTTGAGCGTCTCCGCCACGTGATGCGCGCCGATCCGCGCCAGCTCGTCCGCGTCCAGAACGGCGACGGGGGTCGCGCCCAGCGCCTGCGGCTCTGCAATGCGGGAGGCGGTAATGACCACCTCGTCCTGCGCCAGCGCGGCGGGGGCGAGGCCGGTCAGGCAGGCCGCAAGCATCCAGACGGTATTTCGCGGACGCATGCGGCCTCCCCTTCTGTCTGAAATCAGATCCGGCCCAGCGCCTGATCCAGATCGCCGATCAGATCGTCGACGTCCTCGATGCCGACCGACAGGCGGATCAGCCCGTCGGTAATGCCCAGCGCCTCGCGCGCATCCTTGTCGACCGAGGAATGGGTCATGATCGCCGGGTGCTCGATCAGTGACTCCACGCCGCCGAGCGACTCGGCCAGCGAGATCACTTCCAGCGACTCCAGGAATTTTCGGGACTGCTCGATGCCGCCTTTCAGGTGCGCGGTGATCATGCCGCCGAAATCGCTCATCTGTTTCGCGGCCACCGCGTGTTGCGGATGATCCTCACGGCCCGGATAGAAGACCCGCTCGACCTTGCCGTTATCGGCCAGCCAGTCGGCGATTTTCCGGGCGTTCTGGCAATGGCGCTCGACCCGCACATGCAGCGTCTTGGTGGAACGCAGCAGCAGGAAGCAATCCATCGGCGCCGGCACCGCGCCGACCGAATTCTGGATATAGCGCAGGCGCTGGCCCAGCTCATCATCGCTGACAATCAGCGCGCCGCCGACGACGTCCGAGTGGCCGCCGATATATTTTGTGCAGGAATGGCTGACGATATCAGCGCCCAGCTTCAGCGGCGATTGCAGCAGCGGCGTGGCGAAGGTGTTATCGACCGCGACCAGCGCGCCCTTTTCCTTGCCCAGCGCGGCCACAGCCTCGATGTCGATAACCTTCAACATCGGGTTGGTCGGCGTTTCCATCCAGACCAGCTTTGTCTTGTCCGTGAAAGCGTCACGCGTGGCGTCCAGATCCGTCATGTCGACACGGGTGAAGTCGATGCCGAACTGGCGGAAAATCGTGTTCAACTGGCGATAGGTGCCGCCATAAACGTCATCGCACAGCACCACATGGTCGCCGGAGGATAGCAGATGCATCACTGCGTCCAGCGCCGCCAGGCCGGAAGAGAAAGTGATCCCGTGCTTGCCGCCTTCCAGCGAGGCCAGATTGGCCTCCAGCGCCGTCCGCGTCGGGTTCGCCGAGCGCGAATAATCATACTCGCCCTTGAACACGCCGGGGCTCGGCTGCGCATAGGTGGAGGTCTGATAGATCGGCGTCATGATCGCGCCCGTCGTCGGGTCCGGCGACTGGCCGGCGTGGATGCAACGGGTCGCGATGCGCTTGTTGTCATGCATGAAAATATCTCCGGTAAAATCTGTGCGGTTCGCGCGGATCAGGCCGCTTTCTTTTTGGCCAGATAGTCAATCAGGTCGATCTGCGAAACGATGCCGACCACCTTGGCTGCATCCACGACCACAGCGACGTGATCCGACTCGAAGATATGGAACAGCTCTTCCAGCCGCGCCTTGGGATAGATCAGGCCGGCAATCGGGCTGGCCGCCTCTGTGGCCGGCGCGTCGACGGTAATCTCACCGGACCTCAAACCGCGCAGGATGTCGGCTTCGTGCGTGATGTAAGAGCACTTGCCGCTATCCATCAGCGGAATTTGCGAGACGCCCTTTTCCTTCATTAAGCGTACAATTTCCGAAATGGGCGTATCGGCATCGGCCGTGACCGGCGTCGCGAAGCCTTCGGTCAGCAAGTCCTCGACCAGGCCCAGCTCCTCGCCTTCCTCAAGGAAGCCGTGATCGGCCATCCACTCATCGTCCAGATACTTGGAAATATAGCGCGAGCCATGGTCGCAGAGGGTCACGATGATGGATTGATCCGGGCTCATCGTTTTGGCCAGTTCAACGGCCGCATGAACGATGGAGCCGGAAGAACCGCCACAGAACAGCCCCTCTTCCCGCACCAGCCGGCGCGCCATCTGGAAGGATTGCCGGTCATTGACCTGCACCATGTCGTCGACGACCGTGAAGTCCATCGCCTGGCACTCGATATCCTCGCCAATCCCCTCCACGGCGTAGACATAGGCGGTCGGCAGGGAGCCGGACTTGAACAGGCCATAATGGACCGAGCCGAGCGGATCGACGCCGACAATCTTCACGTTCGGCGCGTGCTCTTTCATGTAGCGCCCGACGCCGGAGACCGTGCCGCCCGTTCCGGTGCCGCCCATGAAAACATCGAATTTGCCGCCGTCGGTGTCCTCGAACAGCTCCTGGCCAAGATTGCGGCAATGGCCCTCGATATTCCACGGCGAGTGATACTGATTGACGTAAAACGCGCCCGGCGTTTCCTCGGCGATCTTCTTGGCGCGGTTCACATAGTGATCCGGCGAATCGCCCGGCACGTCGGTCGGCGTGATGATCACTTCCGCGCCGTAGGCCTTCATGGAATTGATCTTCTCGCGGCTCATCTTGTCCGGCATCGTGAAGACGCAGCGATAGCCCTTAACCGCGGCGGCCATGGCCAGCGACTGGCCCGTATTGCCGGACGTGTTCTCGACAATCACCCCGCCGGGCTTCAGCAGGCCTTCCTGTTCCGCGCGTTCAATGATGTAAGGGGCCATCCGGTCTTTGATTGAGCCCGACGGATTCATGTATTCGCACTTGGCGTAGATCGTGGCCCCGCCCTCCGGCGCGACCTTGTTCAGCTTCACCAGCGGGGTCCGGCCGATGGCGTGCAGGATATCTTCGTATGTCTTCATGGGATTGTCCGCGTTCACATTGGCCGCCCGGCGCGCGCGGAAGAATATCCGGCGAGCCGTAAGGACCGTGGGAGAAATTTGGGCGGACTATGCCAGCGGTCTTGCGGGAATGAAATGCCGCTAACCGGCCAGTATCAGAAACCTGATTCTTCCTGCGCGCTCTCGATGCGCTGCACCACCGCGCGATCCCGTTCCGCGGAGGTTAGGTAGGCGTCCAGCAAGTAGCGCTTATATCGCTCCGCCCGGTCCTGTTCCGACAATCCGGTTTGCCGCGGCGGGTTCGCCTCCAGGCGCAGCGCAAGGGATGTCTTCTGGCTTTGCCGCATCGCGCAGAATCGCGCGTCCAGCATTTCCACGACCTCCATATAGAAAGACGTGTCTTCGTGATTCTCGCTTCCGCAAGCTGATCCGCCCTGCATCATTACCAAGGCGGACGCTGCAACCAGCCCCATCATAAGTTCGATCCCCATCGACTATGATGGAAATGTTACAAAGCGTTAAGGTTTGTGGCAAGCACCGACGCGATGTTCAGCCGCCCGGCAGGGTGGCGGCCCATGGGGCGATCCCCTAAGAACGTTGCAAACAATCACTCTCCGAATGAAGACACAGAGGGCAATGACAAAACTCGACCGCGTTATCGTGACCGGCGGCGCCGGATTTATTGGCTCCGCGCTGGTCCGCAAGCTGGTCTCTGACGGCCATGACGTCCTGACCCTCGACAAGCTGACCTATGCCGGCGACAAGCGCGCGCTGGGCGACGCGCTGGATGCGGGCAATCACCGCTTCGTGCAGGCCGATATCGCTGACCCGGACGCGGTAAAGCGCGTCTTCGCCGAGTTCGAACCCGACGCAGTTTTTCACCTGGCGGCTGAAAGCCATGTCGACCGGTCCATCGACGGGCCGGCGGAGTTCATTCACACCAATCTGGTCGGCTCCTTCGTGATGCTGGAAGCGGCGCTGGAGCAGTGGAGCCGCGCAGGCAAGCCGGAAGATTTCCGCTTCGTCCATGTCTCGACTGACGAAGTCTATGGCGAACTCGGCGATGAAGGCGCTTTCAGCGAGGAAACGCCCTACGCCCCGAACTCTCCCTATTCCGCCACCAAGGCCGGGGCTGATCATCTCGCGCGCGCCTGGCGGCAGACCTATGGGCTGCCTGTGGTCATTACCAACTGTTCCAATAATTACGGCCCCTATCAGAACGCCGAGAAACTCTTGCCGACCCTGATCCGCAAGGCCGTGACGGACCAGCCTCTGCCCATTTACGGCAAAGGCGAGAATGTCCGCGACTGGCTCTATGTCGACGACCACGTGACCGGGCTGATTGCGGCGGCGAAATCGGGCCGTCTGGGCGAGAAATATAACATTGGCGGCAATGCCGAGGCGCAGAATATCCAGATCGCGCGCACGGTCTGCGCGCTGCTTGATAAATTGGCCCCGCGCGACGACGGCAAACCCTATGCCGACCAGATCACCTTTGTCGAAGACCGGCCGGGTCATGATTTCCGTTACGCCATCGACGCTTCCAAGATCTCGTCCGAGCTGGGCTGGGGACCGCAGGAAACGATCGATACCGGGCTTGAGAAGACCATTGCGTGGTATCTCGATAATCAGTGGTGGTGGTCGGACCATATCAAGGATGGCGACCGCATCGGCCTGACCCGCGCTGGATAGGGCGGGAACCGCCTCATCCTGCCCTTCCCGTTAGCGTCAAGTTGCTCTTCGCGCTGCACAATGATGTAGTCTCGGGCAAAACACGAAAGAAGGGATGGGAGACGTGCCGGATCTCGAAAAATTCCGCGAGGAAGCCCGCGAATGGCTGGAGGCGAACTGCCCCGAAAGCATTCGCAAACCCGTCAGCGGCGAAGACGATATCGTCTGGGGCGGCCGCAACTGGGTCTTTAAATCCGACGATCAGAAAATCTGGCTGGACCGCATGGCCGAGCGCGGCTGGACCGTGCCCGAATGGCCGAAAGAATATGGCGGCGGCGGTCTTTCCAAGGAAGAAGCCAAGGTCCTGAAACAGGAAATGGCGCGCATCAAGGCGCCGCCTCCGGTCAACTCCTTCGGCATCTGGATGCTGGGTCCGGCGCTTCTGAAATTCGGCTCCGAGGAACAGAAGCGGGAACATCTGCCCCCGATCTGCCGCGGCGAAATCCGCTGGGCGCAGGGTTATTCCGAACCGGGCGCCGGCTCCGACCTCGCCGCGCTGCAGACCCGCGCAGACGACAAGGGCGACCACTATATCGTCAATGGCCAGAAGGTCTGGACCTCATACGCCGACGAGTGCGACAAGATTTTCTGCCTGGTGCGGACCGATCCATCGGCCCCCAAGCATGAGGGGATCAGCTTCCTGCTGATCGACATGGATCAGCCGGGCGTCACCACCAAGCCGATCCGCCTGATCTCCGGCAAATCTCCGTTCTGCGAGACTTTCTTCGACGATGCGACCGCGCCGAAGGAAAACCTTGTCGGCGAACTCAACAAGGGCTGGACCATCGCCAAATATCTGCTGACCCATGAGCGCGCGATGATCGGCGGCATGGATTCCTCGCAGGTTCTGGGCCGCTCCCCCGGCGAAATCGCCGCCGACACGGTTGGCCGCAACAGCGAGGGCGAGCTGGCCGATTCCTTCCTGCGCTCTGACATTGCGCGCTCGGACGTGGATGGTTGGGCCTTCATGCTGACCATGGAGCGCTACCGAGACAAATCGAAAGCCGGCGAGGGCGTCGGCGCGGCGTCATCGGGCCTGAAATATTACGGCACGGAGCTGAACAAGCGCCGTTATGAGCTGTCCATGTCCGCCTCCGGCTTTAACGCCTTGAAGATCGGCGACGGCATCGACTCGGAAGAGGGCGAAATGGCGCGACGGTGGTTGCGCACCAAGGCCAACTCCATCGAAGGCGGCACGTCCGAAGTGCAGCTCAACATCATTTCCAAACGTATTCTCGAACTTCCGGACGCTTAAGACATGGCTCTTGTACTGAATGAAGATCAGGAAATGCTGCGCGACGCCGCGCGGGGTTTCCTTCGCAGACGCTCGCCCGTTTCCGAGCTGCGCCGCGTGCGCGACGAGCAGGTCGAGGGCGGTTTCTCCCGCGACATCTGGCGGGAAATGGCCGAGCAGGGTTTCGCCGGGGTGCTGGTGTCAGAGGAATATGGCGGCTCCGGCTTCGGCCATGTCGCCGCAGGCCTGATTGCCAATGAAATGGGCCGCACGCTCGCCCCCTCCCCGTTCCTGTCCTCCGCCGTTCTGGGCGCCGCGGCGCTGGGGCGGGCCGGAACGGACGGCCAGAAGGGCGAATATCTGCCCGGCATCGCGGGCGGAGAACTGATCACCGCGATGGCGGTCGATGAGGGGGACAAGCACAAGCCCGAACATGTGACCCTGAAAGCCGAAAAATCCGGAAATGGCTTCAAGCTCACCGGCGCCAAAACTTTCGTCGCCGATGGCGGGGCCGCGGATTTGCTGATTGTCTCGGCACGCACAGCGGGCGCGGACGAGGACCAGCAGGGCGTCACCCTGTTCCTGGTCCCCGCGGACGCCACGGGCGTGACGATCAACACCACCCCCACGGTCGATAACCGCAACTATGCCGACATCACGCTGGATGGCGTGGAAGTCGATGGCGACGCCGTGCTGGGCGAGGTCGATAACGGCTTTGTCCTGCTGGAATCGGTCCTGAATGCGGGCCGAAGCGTGCTGGCCGCCGAAATGGAGGGGCTGGCCAAAGAGTCCTTCGACATGACGGTGGACTATCTGAAAACGCGCAAGCAGTTCGGCAAGATCATTGGCACGTTCCAGGGGCTGCAGCATCGCGCCGCGCATCTGTGGACGGAGCTGGAGCTGGTCGAATCCGCTGTGCTGAAGGCGCTTCAGACGCTGGACGAAAATTTCGACGGCGCCGGCGCAATCGCCGCGCTGGCCAAGGCCAAGGCGGGTTCGGTAGCGCGTCTGGCCACACAGGAAGCGATCCAGATGCATGGCGGCATCGGCATGACGGACGAGCACGATATCGGTTTCTACATGAAGCGCGCCCGCGCGGCGGACGAGTTGTTCGGCGACGCCGATTTCCACGCCGGGCGCATCGCCATGCTCCGCGGATACTAGGGAGAATTCAAATGCCCACGATTGACGAAGTTGAAGCCAAGGTCGGCGAGGAAGTCGGCGTTTCGGACTGGATCACGGTCGACCAGGCGCGCATCAACGCCTTCGCCGAGAATACCGGCGACCACCAGTTCATCCATCTCGATCCCGAACGCGCGAAAGCGGAAACGCCCTTCGGCGGGACCATTGCGCACGGCTTCCTGACCCTGTCCCTGCTCAGCCAGATGGGCGGTCAGGCGCTTCCCGCGGTCGAGGGCGTGACCTTTGGCGTCAATTACGGGTTCGATTACCTGCGCTTCCTGCAGCCGGTTCCGGCGGGCGGGAAAATACGCGGACGCTTCACCCTGAAATCCCTTGACCGGTCGAAGCCCGGCCAGGCGCGCCTTGTCTATTCCGTCTCTGTAGAGATCGAGGGATCGGACAAGCCGGCGCTGGTCGCCGACTGGGTCACCATGATGGTTCTTGGAGAATAGATTATGAGTATTCGTTTTGATGACCGCGTCGCCATCGTCACCGGCGCGGGCGCCGGGCTTGGCCGCGCGCACGCCCTGGCGCTGGCCGAACGCGGCGCGAAGGTGGTGGTCAATGATTTCGGCGGCGCGCGCGACGGCACCGGCGGCTCCTCCGGACCGGCCGAGGACGTGGCCGAAGAAATCCGCAAAGCCGGCGGCGAGGCCATTTCCAACGGCGCCGATGTCACCGACTATGCCGCCGTCGAAAAGATGGTCGCCGCGGCAATGGATAAATGGGGCCGCGTCGACATTCTGGTGAACAATGCCGGCATCCTGCGCGACAAGACGTTCGTGAAGATGGAGCTGGACGATTTCCGCAAGGTGATCGAGGTGCATCTCATGGGCTCGGTCAACTGCACCAAGGCGGTGTGGGAGATCATGCGCGAACAGGCCTTCGGCCGTATCGTCATGACGACCTCGTCCTCCGGTCTCTACGGCAACTTCGGACAGTCCAATTACGGCGCGGCGAAGCTGGGCCTGGTCGGCCTGATGAACACGCTGAAACTGGAAGGCCAGAAATACGATATCCGGGTCAACTCGCTATCCCCGGTCGCGGGAACGCGCATGACCGAAGACCTGATGCCGGAGAACATTCTGGACCTGCTGCAGCCCGAGTCCGTCTCCCCGGCCGTGGTGTTCCTCGCCTCCGACGATGCGCCGAATGGCGCCATCATCGCCGCCGGCGCGGGCGGTTTCTCGCGCGCCTACATCCACGAAACGGAAGGCGTCTACCTGCCTGAAGACAAGCTGGACGGTGATGGCGTGGCCGAGGCGTGGAAGAAAATTTCCGACGAGTCCGGCCAGAAAGCCTATGAGCAAGGCGGCGAACAGTCCGTGAAATTCCTGCAGGCCGCCGCCAGGGACAAAGGGGTGGATCTGGGCGGCGGCTCCTGACGCCGCGCCCGCGCCTTCCTATCTGTTAGACAAGCATTATCCGCTCGACCCGAGCCAAGGAGACTTCCCATGCGTGAAGCCGTCATCGTTTCCACAGCGCGTACGCCGATCGGCAAGGCCTATCGCGGCGCTTTCAACAACACGACCGCCCAGACCCTGGGCGGGCATGCCATCCAGCACGCGGTCGAGCGCGCCGGCATCGACCCGGCCGAGGTCGAGGACGTGGTCATCGGCGCGGCCCTGCAGCAAGGCAGCGCCTTCCAGAATGTCGCGCGTCAGGCGCTGGTCCGCGCCGGCCTGCCCACCTCCGTCCCCGGCATGTCGGTGGACCGCCAGTGCGCCAGCGGCATGATGGCCATCGCCACCGCCGCGAAACAGGTTGTTGAGGACAACATGGCCATCGCGGTCGGCGGCGGTCTGGAGTCTATCTCCATGAACCAGACCAAGGACATGTTCTTCATCCCCGATCCGTGGCTGCTGGAGAACATGCCGTCCATCTACATGGCGATGATCGAAACCGCCGAGATTGTGGCCGACCGCTACAATATCAGCCGCGAAGCGCAGGATGCGTATTCCCTGCGCAGTCAGCAGCGCACCGCCGCGGCGCAGGAAGCGGGCAAGTTTGACGACGAGATTGTGCCCCTGCCCTCCACGATGAAGGTCAAGGACAAGGAAACCGGCGAAACCAGCGACAAGGACGTTGTTCTGAAAAAGGACGAGGGCAATCGCCCGGAGACGACGCTGGAAGGCCTGGAGGGCCTCAAGCCGGTCTTCGCCGGCGGCCAGAGCGTCAAGGAAGGCCAGTACATCACCGCCGGCAACGCCTCTCAGCTCTCCGACGGCGCCTCCGCCTCGGTTCTCATGGAGGCGAAGGAGGCCGAACGCCGCGGACTGGAGCCGCTGGGCGCCTATCGCGGCATGGCGGTCGCCGGGCTGGACCCGGATGAAATGGGCATCGGCCCGGTCTACGCCATCCCGAAGCTCCTGGAGAAGAACGGCCTGAAGATGGACGATATCGGCCTGTGGGAGCTGAATGAGGCGTTTGCTGTCCAGGTCATTTATTGCCGCGACAAGCTGGGCATCCCGGACGAACTCCTGAACGTGAACGGCGGCGCCATCTCGGTCGGCCACCCTTACGGCATGTCAGGCGCGCGCATGGTTGCGCACGCCCTGATCGAAGGGAAGCGCCGCGGCGCCAAATATGTCGTCTCCACGATGTGCGTGGGCGGCGGCATGGGCGCTGCGGGCCTGTTCGAAGTCCTCTAGGCTTCGTTTTCTCCGCCTTCATCGCGGCCGCGGGTTTTCCCGACCCCGGTCGCGATGCCAAGCCCCACTAGAATCAGAACGGCAACGCCGATCCAGACAGGGGGCACGCCCAGCAGATGGGCGCCGATCGCGACGCCCGCGACGAAGATGATGTAACCGATGAGGTAAAGTCCGAAAGTCGACATTGGGCGATCCTTGTTTGGCTATTTGGCGACAGAAACTGTCCCGCTAGCCGATTGTTCCGAAACAGCTAAAGAAAAGCCCCGGCGCATTGCCGGGGCTTTTCCTGTCTGGGGTCAGTGCCCGATCAGGACGGATTGATATGCAGGTCCATCGTGATTTCAGCGTTCAGCAGCTTCGAAACCGGGCAATTTTCCTTGGCCGTGTTGGCCGCCTTTTCGACGGCGTCATCTTCCGCGCCGGAGGCGAAAACCGACACATTCAGATCAACGGCGGTAATGGTGAACCCGCCATCATCGCTGATCAGCTTCACCGACGCCGCGGCGGAGATGTTGCTGGCGGCAATGCCCGCCTGCTCCAGCTCGTTAGCCAGCGCCATGGAGAAGCAGCCTGCATGGGCGGCGCCGATCAGTTCTTCCGGGTTCGTGCCCGGCTCGTCCTCGAACCGCGTATTGAATCCGTAAGGCGAGGCGTCCAGGACGCCGCTTTCGGTTGAAATACGGCCCGAGCCTTCTTTAAGCGTGCCGGACCAGACAGCAGAACCTGTGCGAGTAGCCATGAGAGTATCCTTTTTGGGTGGCGTTATTCTCGCCGTAAACAACGCGCGAAGCGGCAAACCGGTCCCGACAGCCTGATACACCCAAAGAAAAAGCCCCGGCGAAACGCCGGGGCTTTCCTTTAAACAGACCGTGTTCGCGGTAACTACGCGTCCACGTGTTTCGCGTCGGCCTCATCCAGAACGCCGCGGCGAATCTGGTCCAGCTCGATGGATTCGAACAGCGCCTTGAAGTTGCCCTCGCCGAAGCCTTCATTGCCCTTGCGCTGGATGATCTCGAAGAAGATCGGACCAATCGCGTTCTGGGTGAATATCTGCAGCAGCAGGCCCTGATCGTCGGTCGGCGCGCCATCCACCAGGATATGGTTTTTCATCAGGCGCTCGGTATCCTCGCCATGGTTCGGGATACGCGTCGGAAGCTGCTCGTAATAGGTGTCCGGGGTGGACTGGAACGGCGTATCGGCGCCGCGCAGATCCTCCACGGTCTGATAGATGTCGTCCGTGCCCAGCGCGATGTGCTGGATGCCTTCGCCGTTATATTCCTTGAGGAATTCCTCGATCTGGGATTTGTCGTCCCGGCTCTCGTTCAGCGGAATGCGGATATTCCCGTCCGGAGACGTCATGGCGCGGGACAGCAGGCCGGTCAGCTTGCCCTCAATGTCGAAATAGCGGATTTCGCGGAAATTGAAGATGTCCTCATAGAAGGACGCCCACTTATCCATGTTGCCGCGCAGAACATTGTGCGTCAGATGGTCGATATAGGTGAGGCCCGCGCCGCCCTTGTCCTCTTCCCCCGTGCCTTCGAATGCCTGGGCGAAGAATTCGTCTTCCTTGCCGTTCTCGATGAAATAGATCAGCGAACCGCCAATGCCCTTGATGGCCGGCGCGGCGCTGGTCCACAGACCGCCTTCGGCCGCTTCCGCGCCGCGCTCCAGCGCGCCGTCAAAAGCCGCCTGAACATCGTCGACCAGAAAGCCCATGGCGTTCGCGCCGGCCTTGTGGACGTCGCGGAAATCGGCCGCCTGGCCGTCGCCGGAATTGATCAGGAAGCTGATCCGGTTTTGTTTGAAGCGCGTCACCGCGCCGTCCGAGGTGCGGCCGACCGGGGTAAACCCGAGGCGCTTGAACAGCTGGCTGAGTTCTTCGGCGTTACCGGTATATTCAACAAACGCGAAGCCGCGCGTGCCGAGATAATTTTCGTGCAGATCGGCCATGGGGGATACCTCCTGTCTTGGCGGAAGCCTCGATTTAGTTTCAAATGAAACTAGTTTCAAGCCGTCCAACCGCTATATGACTGGATCGTCATGCCGGCCTTCAATCTTTCAGCCTTCCTGCCCTACAGGCTTTCCATCCTGTCGAACCGGATCAGCAATGCGATCTCTCGCACCTACAAGGCGCGGTTCGGCCTGACGGTTCCCGAATGGCGCATACTGGCCGTGCTGGGCGATATTCACGCCATGACGGCGCGCGACATCGCCGAGGCGACGGAGATGGACAAGGTCACCGTTTCCCGCGCCACCGCCAAACTGGTCGAACGTGAATTGATCCGGTCCGAAGTCTCGCCCGAGGACGGCCGAAGCCGCCTCCTGCGCCTGTCGGAAACCGGCCAGTCAATCTTCGACGAGGTGACGCCGCTGGCCAAGACCTACGAAGCCAATTTGATGGAAGGCCTGACCGCCGAGGAACGGGAAACCCTCACCCGGCTGATCGACAAGCTCTATGACCGTATGGATGCGATCCCCGAACCGGACAAATCCGGCAAAGCCTAGCTGCCGCCGTGCTTGCCCACTTCCCAGACCGCGCCCAGCATTTCACTGGCAATATCTTTGGCCGGGCCTTCCAGTGAGGTCGCCATCGTATCGTTCCAGCGATTGAGGAAACCGAACAGAGCGATAACGCCCAGCAATTCCACGATTTCATCATCGGTCCAGTGCGCCTTCAGTTCCTGCGCGATCTCGCCATCGACCGCGTTGGGAACAGAGGATGCGGCCAGCGCAAAATCCAGCGCCGCCTTTTCCCTGTCGGTGAATTTGTCGCTGGTCTTGTAGGTCCAGATTTCCCGCAGGCGTTCGTCGTCGGCGCCAAAATTCTTCGCGCCCAGAACCGTATGCGCCTGGCAATAGCGGCATCCCGCGGCCTGGCTGGAAATGACCGCCAGCAACCGCTTGAAGTCGGACGGGATCGGCCCGGCCATCGCCGCCTTGTTCATATTGACGAAGGCTTCGGCCAGTCCCGGCTTGCGCTGCATCGTCATGACGCTGTTGGGCGCGAAACCCAGCGTTTTGTTGAAGAATTTATAGAGCTCGTCGAGCTCCGGCGTCGCGGCTTCCGGCTTGGGATCGACCAACGGCATCTTGCATCTCCTGTCCTGGGCGAGTCGACAAGCCGGACCCTAACGCGTTTCCTAGGTTCAACCACTCTGCAATCGGCCCGGCGGGAAATTCCCTATGTTGAAGCTCTATTCCTATTATCGCTCCGGCACGTCCTACCGGGTCCGCATGGCCCTGAATTACAAGGGCGCAGAATACGAGAACGCGCCTGTAAACCTGAAAGACGGGGAACAGCATGGCGAGGCCTATCGCAGGCTGAACCCGCAAGGCCTCCTGCCCGCGCTGGAAATGCCCGGCGGCGTTCTGACCCAGTCACCGGCGATACTGGAATGGATCGAGGAAACCTGGCCTGAGCCCGCGCTGCTGCCGGAAGATCCGTTCCTGCGCGCAAAGGTCCGCGCAATCGCTGCGATTATCGGCTGCGACACCCATCCCATCCAGAATCTGCGCATCCTGCTCTACCTCAAGAATGAGCTGGGTCAGCCGCAGGAGACCGTGCAGGAATGGGCGCGGCACTGGATCGCGAAGGGTTTTGACGCGGTTGAACCGATGATTGCCGGCACGGTCGGGCCATTCGCGTTCGGCGAGACGCCCGGCATGGCGGATATCTATCTGCTGCCGCAGATCTACAACGCCCATCGCTTTGGCGTGGACATGGAAGCGTATCCCCGGATCGCAGGCATCGAGTCAGCCGCGGCGGACGTGGAGGCTTTCGCCGCCGCGCACCCTTCGCGGCAGCCGGACACGCCGGACGAAGACTAGGCCGCGGCCGGCTCCGGCGCCTTGCGCATAGGCTGGAGTTTTCCATAGGTCAGGGTCCGCCAAAGCCACTCGAACGGGCCGAAACGGAAAGCCGACAGCCAAAGAACCGAGAACGCCAACTGGAAAATCCAGATCGCCACGACCAGCTGGAACTGCTGCACACGCTCCCACTCGCCGAAGAATCCAAGCCCCGGCGGGCCTGCAAAGACAAAAAACCCGACGAGCGAATGGGTCAGATAATTGGTCAGGGCCATCTTTCCGACAGCGGCGAACGGCGCGCGCACCCATTTAAGGAACGCCGGCCGGCAGGCCAGCATCACCAGGCAGGCATATCCGAACGAGGTCAGCGGGCTGACTAGGAAATTGACCAGGGCGCCGGGGGCAAACTCCGCCGCCGCGAAACCGCTCTCGATATGGTGCATGCCGCCCCACCAGTCCGCCCCGATGCCGACCGGCAGCGTCACTAATGCGCCCGCCATATAGGCCGGAGCGCTCCAGCGGTTGGAGAAAAATCCCCATTTATAGAGGGCCATGCCCCAGACCATGACGCCCAGAAGGCGCGGTCCGAGGAACAGGATCGAGCCGATCTGCGCCTGCAATGCGACCAGAGCGTTTTCGCCCAGACGCTCCAGCCCGCCGGCCTGATGGGCGGCGACCATGTCCGCCACCATCTCAGGCGTGGGCGCATAGCTGGACTGCAACGCGTCTTCCGGCATGTAGCCCAGCGAGAACAGGAAACCCCACCACAACAGCGCGCCCAGGGCGAAAAGCCCCGCGCCGATCACGAACAGACGCCGCGCGCTGAGGCCGCGCATCATCACGGCGATCATGCCCCAGATGGCATAGGGCGCAAGAATGTCGCCAAACCAGATGATGTAGGCGTGGAGCATGCCGAAAAGCAGCAGCCACAGCATCCGCCGGTAATGCACGCGGGCCGCCTGCGGGTCCTTGTCCTCCCCCACCATCAGGACGATTCCGGCCCCGAAAAGGGCGGAGAAAATGGTGATGAACTTCATTTCGAAGAAGACGTGCGCGAAAAACCAGACACTCTGGTTCGCGCCGGTGAAATCCAGCTGGATCGTGGGGTTCATGTAGGCCTGCGACACCATCGCAAAGGCCTGCATATTCATCATCAGAATACCGAGAACCGCGACGCCCCGCAGGGCGTCAATCGACTCGATCCGGCTGGCGCGCGGCGCTGAAAGCATGACGGTCACTCCCCTGACCGGCCCGGAATTCAGGCCATTGCTTACGCATTTGTAATCGGCCAATGACCGCAAGTCACTTGAAAGATGGCCGAATTGGAGCAATAAACGGGACAGTTCAGAGAGGGACACAGGTCAGATGGCCGAGCTCTTTACCCAGATATTGCACATGGTCGTAATGATCGCGCTGAGCATTATCGGCGTGGAATACGAGCCTTCGCGCGATGAAAACGAACCCCGCCGCGTCGAAGCGTCGGTGATGCTTTCCCCTGCGCTCTATGCCATCCCGCAAGGCCGCAGCGCGGAATTCGAGTTCGTCGTCAATGGCTGCGACAGCCGCCCGGCCGCCGTTAAGTCCTATGACGCCGAAAAGCCCCTTTTCATCGGCGTGACCGGATATCAGTCCTAGAATCCACAGTCATTTTCGGACCTTGCTGCAACGCCCTCGCCCCGCGGGGGCGTTTTCGGTTACAAAGCTCCCCTTGAATTTCTCGGAGGGTCCGCATGGCTGCGAAAGACGCGCCCCGGGACGTCATCGACGTCGAACCGCTTGAATCGCCGGCGAAAGACCGCTCTCTGACGCGCGTCGACGCCGAACCCGCCAAGGATAGCGCCCCGGATACGCCCAAACCTTCGGGCGGCGGATGGATCCTCATGCTGGGTTTCTGCCTGTCCATCCTGTGGATCGGCGGCGCTTCCGCCTACATTATCGGCTTTTCGGGGATCACCGGCGTTGCGGATCTGTCCCCTGTGCAGATGGCGGGGCTGGGGTTTGTACTGGCCGCGCCGGCGCTTTTCATCATCCTGGCGGCGCTGGCGGCGCGGCAAATGGCCCGGTTCGGCGCGCAGGCCCGCGCGGTGGAGCTGGCTTCCGCCCGGCTTTTGAGCCCGGCGGACGCGGCGGAGGGCCAGGCGCGCACACTGGCTGACGCTGTCAGCGGCGAAATTGGGCGCATCAACAAGGCGATGGAGTCCGCCCTGGCCCGATTGGGGGCGATCGAGGAAGTGCTTCGCCACCATAGCGATGCGATTCAGGACGCCGCCACCAACGCCTCTGAACGCTCGCAAGTGCTGATTGGCGATCTGAAAGCGGAACGGACCGCCCTGTCCGAACTCGCCGATACGCTGGACGCGAAGGCGAAGGCGGTCGCGGACGCCATATCAGAACAGTCAAATATGGTCGCACGCGCCGCGGAACTGGCGGAAAGCGCCGCGGCGGAAGGCGAAACCACGCTCAGCGAGGCGGCAAAATCCCTGCTGGACGCCGCCGAAACCACGCTGAAACGCACGACAGAGGCCGGAAATTCGCTTGAAAGCGGCCGTTCGCGGCTGCTGGACCTGTCGGAATCGCTCCAGAAACAGCGCGAAACGCTCGATAAAACCTATTCCGATCACCGCTCACACCTCGATTCCGCATCGGAATCGCTGCGCAAGGAGCAGGACAAGATCGCCGCGTCGCTGGATTTCCACCGCGCGGAGCTGGATTCCCTTACCCGGATCGCCCGCAAAGGCGCCCAGGAATTGCGCGACGCCACAGAATCCGGCGGCGGCGCCATGCAGGGCGCGGTCGAAACCGCCATCGAACAGGCCCAGCGATTTACCGATATCGTGCGCAGCCGCACCCGGGAGGCCGCGGATTATTCCAAGGAAGAGCTGGAAAGGCTGAATTCCGCCGCGGATCGCGCCCGCCAGGCCAGCGAGGAAGCCCGCGACGCGCTGCGTCAGCAGGCCGATGATCTGCGCGCCCAGATCGAAAAGCTCAACGAATCGACCTTTGAGGCCGCCACGCGCACCGACGCGGCGCTGCAACGTCAGCTCGATGACGCCGCCAAGGCGGTCGAACGCGTCTCATCCATGTCGGATGAGGCGGACCATGCGCTCGCCAAACGGTTCGACGCGTCCATGGAAGCCTGGCGCGGACGCGTGGAGGAGCTGGAAAACCGCTTTGCCGCCATGCAGGTCTCTCTGGACGCCTTCCCCAATTCGGCCCGTCAGCGCGTCACCGAACTGGAAGAGACGGTCAAAGCCGGTATTGAATCGCTCAACAAGGCGGCCCGCGCGTCAGCCGAAGACGCCAAGGATATCGACTTCGCTCTGCAGGCCCGCATGCGCCAGAACTACGAACTTCTCAGCGAATTCGTGTTGCGCATGGGCTCCGTTGCCGGCGGTTCGCGGCCGCCGGAGGCGCGCGACGACAATCTGCCCGATCCGCTTTCCCGTGCGCCAAGCGGCGCGCCCGGCCCGGACCCCGCCGCGGGCGACCGCGCCTGGCGCTGGCGGGACCTGGTGTCCGACCTGCGGGAGCGTGAAGCCCCTGCGGCCCCGTCGGAACAGCGGCCGCTGGACGCTTCCGACGTGCGCGACGAGGTGGTCCGCAAAGCCGTATCCGCCCGCCGCACCAGCGGCATCGGGGCGATGCGGGAAGCCGTCAGCAACGCCATGGAGGGCCGGATTGAAGAGTTGCAGGCGCGCATGGAGCGTCAGTCCGAGCTAAAGACCGAGGCGCGGCGGCTGGTGGATGAACTGGAGCCCGAAATTTCACGCGCAGCGCGTCAGAATGAAGCCGCGGCGCTGGAAACCTTGCTGAGCGACGAGCGTGGCCGCGCCTACTTGCTGGCCTCTGCGGCGTTGGGCGACGCCTGAGAAATTTCCTCCGCCGTCCAGGCGATCAACTCTCCGTTCACCTGCCCCATCGCCGCGTTAAACGCCTGCACGATTTCCCCGACACGATTGGTCGAGGCGCGGCTTTCCGCCTCAAAGCGGCGCGAAGCCAGAAGGTCGCGTCCCTTGGTCTTCACAAGGCGCGCGGTGATGGAAACATCCGCCACGGGCGCAGACTCCATGCCGTTGCGGTAATCCGCCTCGAAACGGTGAATTTCCAGGGCAAGCTCATAATCGGCGGAGATGCCGTCCCTGGGGCGCGCGGCCAGGAAAGCGCCGTCCGTATTCTGTAATTCCTCGATCACGGCGTTCTGGATCAGCCCCGGCGTCGCCTCTACCCAGCGCACGCCCGAGGCGTAGGCCAGCGTGGCGTCGCTCTGCTGGATCGCAATCGTGTCCCCGCCCAGTGCGCGCGGAGCGTCAGGGCGCGAGACCAGCACCGCGACCGGCGTCTCGTGATTTTTCACCATGACCGCCGGCGCCGACCCGGCCGGCTCCAGCCGATAGAAAGCTGAAGGCTCCGCCTCAGGGAAAATCAGCGACGAGCAACCGCCAAGAAGCGCGGCGCAAGCGAAAGGCAGAAGTACTCTCATCGGGGGATTTCCACCTCTTTCTTGGGCGAGCCGGCAATGAAGCTGGACGGATTTTCCTCAAACTCCCCGACCATCCGGTCAAGGGATTCCGTCAAGCGCCGAAGGTCGGACATCAGACGGCTGACCTGGGCCGTGCTTGTGCCCGTGAATTCATTCAGGGTCGCGTCCGCGCTATTGGCGAAATCGCCGACTTCCTTGGCCGTGTTCTGAATTTCAGCAGCAGCGGCTTCAATATCGGCAATGGCGTCGCGCACGTCGCTATTGAGCACGTCATCGCCGGACTCGGCGATTTTCGTGATGCTGTCAGCGGCCTGTTCCAGCTTGGTGATGGCCGAGGCCGTGCGCTCGAACAGATCCTTGTTCGCCCTGATCTCGTCGGTCACTTCGCGAATATTGGTCATCGTGCGGGAGAATTCGTCGACATTCTCCTCGCTCAGAATGTCCTGAACGCGCTGCAGGGTTTTCTCCGCCTCGTTCATCACGCCTTCGGCATTGGCGACAAAGCCTTCCAGCGGACTTTCCTTGGCGAAAATGACCGGCGGCGGCCCGCGTCCCGCCTTGCGATGGAGCGTCGGTTCGTCTGGGGTGCCGCCCGTGATCTGGATATACGCCACGCCAGTCAGGCCCTGCGGCTCGATCTGGGCGACGGAATCTTCCTTCACGGGGGTCAGGGCGTCGACACGGATGCGGGCGATGACCCGGTTGGGGTTGCTGGGGTCCAGCCCCAGACGCGTCACTTCGCCCACCTTGATGCCGTTGAAGCGCACTTCGCTGGAATCGCTCAGGCCGCGAACCGGGCCGGTGAACACGACATCGTATTCAACGGTTTCCTGATCGAACGAATATTTGCCCAGCCACACGACAAACAGCGCCACCGCGAGTGACATTACAATCACTACGGCGCCGACAAGGGCGTAATGCGCTCTCGTTTCCACTGGTTAGTTCGCTCCTGATCGTCCCGTCTACAAGACTAGCCGCGCGATTTCGTTCCGTCACGCACGCGAAGCGCGTCCGCGGGGACCGTTGAAATATTCATTGATCCAAGGATGGTCGTTATGAACCAGCTCGCCGGGCGGCGCTACGGCGACGATTTTCTTGTCGGCCAGAACCGCAACGCGGTCACAAACCGCGAAAAGGCTGTCCAGATCATGGGTCACCATCAGAACCGTAAGATCCAGCGTATCGCTGAGGTCATTGATCAGTTCGTCAAACGCCGTCGCCCCGATCGGGTCCAGTCCGGCTGTCGGTTCATCCAGAAAGATCAGATCGGGATCCAGCGCCAGCGCCCGGGCAAGCCCGGCGCGTTTGCGCATGCCGCCGGAAAGGTCGGAGGGCTGCTTGTTGCAGGCCTCGCTGCTGAGTCCGACCATGGAAATCTTCATCATCGCCAGGTCGTCCATGACATCTTCGGGCAGATCCGCGTGCTCCCGCAGGGGCACTTTCACGTTTTCGAGAACCGTGAGTTGGGAAAATAGAGCGCCGGCCTGAAAGAGCACGCCGCGCTTGCGTTCGATGCGCGTGCGGTCGGCGCTTTTCAGATTATGAATGTCCTTTCCGAATACGGAAATTTTGCCCGAAGTCGGCCGGTCCAGATCCAGAATTTCATTCAGCAGCACAGACTTGCCGGAGCCCGAGCCCCCGACCAGTCCCATGATCTCCCCCCGCTCGACCGACAGGTCGACGCCGTCATGCACCACATGATCGCCAAACACGGTCCGCACGCCGCGGACTTCAATGACCGGTTCGTCGCTCACACGCCCATCTCCAGGTACAGAAGCGCGAAAATTGCGTCGATCACCACGACCGCGAAGATGGATTGCACGACGGAAGCCGTGGTGCGTTTCCCGAGCGATTCAACGCTGCCGCCCACATTCAGCCCCTGACGGCAGCCGATCACGGCGATGACGATTGCAAAAACCGGCGCCTTGGCGATGCCCGCCCAGAAATGGCCGATGGCCGTGGTGTCGTACATCCGGCTGATGAAGTAGCCGGGCGAAAATCCCAGATCCCACCAGACCACCATCATGCCGCCGAAAATGCCCATCAGCATCGCCACGAAGGTCAGCAGCGGCATCATGATCAGGATGGCGATCAGGCGCGGGATGACCAGAACGATGTAGGGGTCCAGCCCCATGACGCGCATGGCGTCGATTTCCTGCTGCATACGCATGGCGCCGATTTGCGCCGTGAAGGCCGAATCCGATCGCCCGGCCAGCAGGATGGCGGTGATGATGACGCCGAACTCGCGGAGAATGGAAATCGAAACAAGCTCGACCGTGAAGACCGACGCCCCGAAGAGCGCCAACTGGTTGGCGCCGATAAACGCCACCACCGCGCCGATAAAAAAGGCCAGGGTCGCGACGATGGGAAGGGCGTTCAGTCCCGCCTGCTCCATGACGTGAACGGTCGAGGTCCAGCGTATCTTTTCCGGATGGGCCAGCAGCTTGCCGAACGTGACCACGGTGCGGCCAAAGAAAACCAGCGTGTCGTAGGTCTCGCGAAACGCGGTGACCAGCGCCTGACCCGTGCGCTCGAACAGTTCCACCAGCCCCGGGCCGGAATGCGGTTTTTCGCATCCCTCGCCATGGTGCTCCAGCGCCTCATTGATCAGGCGTTCGGCGTAAGGATGGTCCCCTTCGACCCGGTAAGTTTCAGCATGTTCGGAGGGCCGCCCGAGCATCAGCGCGCCGGACGTATCCATCCGGCCCAGTTCGGAAACGTCGATTACATATTCCCGGACCTCGCCATGCTCGGCTGCATGGTCGATATCCCCGATGACCTCGCGGATTGTGCGCACGGTCCAGTCGCCCGTGGGACGCACCCTCAGGACCCCGTCTTCCGACTCGATGCTTACGCCGGTATCGTCACCCAAGGTCAGGCGCCTCCTCGCGCTCCTCTCACAACGAACCGGCGGCGGCCCGAATCGTCAAGTAAAAGACTTCGCATGGATATTAGCATTCGTCATGAGAGCTGGCCGATCCGCGGCGCATTCCGGATTTCGCGCGGATCGAAAACCACCGCCGAGGTGATCGTCGCCGAAATTTCGGATGGCGCCGCCACGGGCCGCGGCGAGGCCGTGCCCTATGCGCGCTACGGCGAAACAGTCGAAGAAAGCCTGATGCTGGCCCGGGAAGCCGCAGGGGCATTGCGCGCGGGCGCGACCGCCCGCGACCTGCCGGACTCCCTGCCCGCCGGGGCGGCGCGCTCTGTGCTGGACTGCGCGCTGTGGGATCTGGCCGCGAAGCGGGACGGGCTGGACATAGGCGCGGCGTTCGCTGCGCGGCTTGCGGTAGAACCGCCGCCGCGCGGATCGCTGGAGACGGCTTTCACGATCAGCCTGGATACGCCGGAAGCCATGGCGCGCGCGGCCGCAGAGGCGGCGGAACAGCCCTTGCTGAAGGTGAAGCTGGGCGATCCCGGCCTTGATGTGGCCCGCATGGAGGCCATCCGGGCGTCGCGCCCGGACGCGCGCCTGATCGCCGACGCCAATGAGGGCTGGAGCCTGGACTTTCTGAAAGGGTCGGCGGCCGCGCTGGCGGCGCTGGACGTTGCCTTGATCGAGCAGCCCTTGCCGGCCGGTGAGGATGAGGGTCTGGCCGGCTGGGACAGCCCCATCGTGATCTGCGCCGATGAATCCCTGCATGTCGCCGCCGATCTGGACCGCCTTGCGGGTCGCTATGGCGCGATCAATGTGAAGCTGGACAAGACGGGCGGGGTGAGCGCCGCGCTGGAGCTGATCCGGGCGGCGCGGGCGCGCAATCTGCAGGTCATGCTCGGCTGCATGGTCGGCACGTCCCTGGCGATGGCGCCGGCCTGCCGTCTGGCGGAGGCCTGTGGCGCGGAGTTCGTGGATCTGGACGGGCCGCTCCTGCTGGCGCGGGAACGGGAGCCCGGACTGATCTATCACGGCGGCGTCATCGCGCCGTGCCCGTCAGAACTCTGGGGCTAAAAACGCAGCCCGGAGTACAAAATCCGGACCCTGCCGCTTGGAACCGCGCCGCCGGGCCGCTAGCTTTGACGTTCACGTTCCCGTTAGTCCCCGGATCATGCTCAAACGCGCCGAAACAGCCGAACAGTCCACGAAACTCGACGGCGACGCGCCGCTGCGCATCCTGATCGCCGGGTATCGGTCGCACCCCTATGTCGGCGGCCAGGGTGTTTATGTGCGTGAGCTGTCGCAGGCGCTGGCCGACGCCGGGCACGAGGTTCACGTCGCCTCCGGCCCGCCCTACCCGCATCTGGACCCGCGCGTGCGTTTGATCCGCCTGCCCTCGCTTGACCTGTTTTCGGAAAAAAACGCGCTGTTTGCGTTGCGGCCACGCCATTTGAGACGGCTGGCCGATATTTCCGAATATGTTTCGCACAATACGGGCGGTTTCGGAGAGATGCATGCGTTCGGACTGCGTCTGCAACATTATCTGGACGCCAATCCCGGCCGCTATGACGTGATCCACGACAATCAGAGCTTTTCTCAGCCCCTGCTGGCCATTGCGCGGCGGCATGCGCCGGTCGTGGCGACCTTGCATCATCCCATCACCCGCGATCTGCAACTGGCGCTGGACCGCGCGCCCGGCATGTTCTCCCGCCTGTTGCTGAAGCGCTGGCACGCCTTTGTGAAAACGCAGACGCGCGTGGCGCGCGCCCTGCCGCATATATTGACCGTCTCGGAGGCGTCGAAGCGCGCGTCCATAGAGGATTTCGGGTTACGCGCCGATCAGCTTCACGTCAGCCATAACGGCGTGGACCATGACGTGTTTTGCCCGGCGCGTGATACGGCGTTCGAGCCCGGCATGATCGTGACGGCGGCCAGCGCCGACACGCCGTTGAAAGGCCTGGAGCACCTGATCCGCGCCTTGCCTGACGTTCTGGAACGCCGGCCGGACGCGCGCCTGACGGTTATCGGCCGGCTGCGGGAAGGGCCGGCAAAAAAAGCCATGGAAGCTCTGGGACTGGAGCAAAGGATCGATTTCGTCTCCGGACTGGAGACAGCGGAGGTCGCCGATCTGTACAGGAGGGCGCATGTGGTTGCCGCCCCGTCCCTGTTCGAAGGTTTCGGCTTTCCGGCCGCAGAGGCGATGGCGTGCGGCGCGGCCGTGGTTTCCAGCGATGGCGGCGCGCTGCCGGAAGTGGTCGGCCCGGAAGGGCGGATTGTGCCCGCGAAGAACCCGGCGGCGCTGGCGGCGGCGCTGGCCGATGTTCTGACCGATGACGCAGAACGGCGGCGGCTGTCGGAATATGGCCTGAAGCGCGCGCGGTCGCAGTTTCGCTGGGACCGTCACGCGCGTGACGCTGTCACGCTCTACCGTCAGGCAATCGCGCATGCTCACAGTTTCGCTTGACGCCCTGCGCCTGACGCCGGGCGCGCGTGTCCTGGACCTTGGCTCGGGAGAGGGCCGGCATCTGCATGCGCTGTCCGTGCTGCCGGGGGTGACGGCGGTGGGTCTGGACCTCAGCGAAGCGGACCTGCTGAAATCCCGTGAATCATGGCGCGGCCTGTTCCCCGATGCGCCGCTGCGCATCGCTTGCGGCAATGCCGGGCGCCTGCCCTTCCCCGATGACGCGTTTGACGCCGTGATCTGCTCGGAAGTTCTGGAGCATCTGCAGGACTGGCGCGCGGCGGCGGCGGAAATCGCCCGCGTGGTGAAGCCCGGCGGGCGTATCGCGCTTTCCGTGCCGCGTTTCTGGCCGGAAGCTGTGTGCTGGAAACTGTCCGAGGGTTACCCGAACACGCCGGGCGGACATGTTCGCATTTTCCGCAAGGCGCAGTTGACGGGAGAGGCCGAGGAGCTGGGCTGGCGCTTCCTGCGCAGCCATTACGCGCATGGTTTGCATGCGCCCTATTGGTGGTTGCAATGCCTGGTCTGGGAGCGGCGGGAAACCCATGCGGCCGTCGCGGCCTATCGCCGCTTTCTGGAATGGGACATTCTTGAACAGCCGCGCCTGACGCGGTGGCTGGACGCCGCGCTGAACCCGATCATGGGAAAAAGCCTGGCGCTGTATTTCGAGGCGCCGGAATGAGCGGACTGAAAATTCACCGGGCGGCGGACTGGATAGAGCGCCTGCAGGACGGCGATGGCGCCATCTGGTGGACCGAGCGCGGGCTGTTCGATCCCTGGAACCATGTTGAAAGCGCCATGGCGCTGGCTGCAGCCGGACGTCTGGCCGCCGCCCGGAAGGCGTTCGAGCACCTTCTGGATAGCCAGGAAGAGGATGGCGGCTGGATCGGCGATCTGGGCGCGGCGGCGCCGATGGACGCCGATAATCGCCGTCTGGTGACCGATGGCGCGCCGAAGCTGAAAGAAACCAATTTCGCCGCATGGTCCGCCGCGGGCGTCTGGCATCTCTATCTTTGCACAGGCGAAAAACGGGATCTGGACCGGTTTGGCGAAATGAGCTTGCGAGCCTGCCGCTTCGCGCTGGTCCTGCAATCCGAACATGGCGAGATCGCCTGGAGAACGCCGGACCCCGGCGAGGCGTTCGAGCAGGTTGACGCCCTCTACGCCGCCAATTGCGCAATCTATATGGCGCTGGGCTGCGCGGTGGAAATCGCCCGGTCTCTGGGCAAAGGCCATGACGATCTGACGGCGGGGCGAAGCCGGCTGAAGACGGCGCTGACCGCCCGCACGGACCGCTTTGACCGCACCTGGCCCTCAAAGGCCCGCTACGCCATGGATTGGTACTATCCCGTACTGTGCGGGGTGCTGACGGGCCAGGACGCCGTGGACCGGCTGGAATCGCGCTGGATGGAGTTTGTCGAGCCGCGCGAGGGCTGCCGCTGCGTTTCCGAGGAGCCCTGGGCGACCGCGGCGGAGACAGCGGAGCTGTCCATCGCCTGTGCGCAGGCCGGACGGCCGCTGGCGGCCAGAGGGCTGCTGAAGCCAGTCGCGGCGCTGCAGGATGAATCGGGCGGCGTATGGATGGGACGCCAGTTCGCCCTGGACGTCATCTGGCCGGAAGAACGGCCCAGCTGGACCGCCGGGGCGGCGATCCTGGCTGAACACGCATTACAGCCCCGCTCGGCAACGGCGCGGCTGTTCGGCGTCAGGTCACCCGCCGAAGCGCTATAAGCGCCTCCTGACGCTCGGCGGGCTCAAAAAGCCCGGAAGCGATTGCGCGGCGATAGATTTCCATGGGCGGGCGGCCGCCATCGCCCGGGACCGGGTGAACGTCATGGATCAGAAGATAACCGTCCGGCGCGACATGTCCGGCCCAGCCGCGCCAGTCGGCCAGCGCCGCCTGCATGCTGTGCCCGCCATCAATGAAGACCAGCGCCAGAGGCGTGCGCCAGTTCCGCGCGGCGTCGCGGGAGCGTGCGACAACCGGCGTCACGCACCCCTCCAGTCCGGCATGGCGGATGGTCCGCAGGAAGACCGGAAGCGTATCCAGACGGCCCGCGGCGGCGTTCCACAGCTCCGCGTCGTGCCACTCCCAGCCCGGTTGGTGTTCTTCAGATCCTTGATGATGATCGACGGAGTAGAGCCGGCTTCCGGCATCGCGCGCGGCAGCGCCCAGATAGCAGGCGGAGCGGCCGCAATAGGCGCCAACCTCCAGCAGCGGCCCCGCCGCGGCCGCCTTTAATCCGTAGCGATAGAGAAGCGCGCCATCGCCGCTGGACAGAAAGCCCTTTACGCTTTGGGGATCGAAACCGCCGAAGTCCAAGACGAGCCGGTCAGCTGACCGCAGGCGCGGGCTGCAGCGACCGGCGGCGGTCAGCCAGAGCATCGGCCAGCGCGGCCATCCGCTCCGCCGTATCGCCCAGAGAAGACACGGCCCGGTCCAGCGTGTTGCGGCTGCCCAGCCCGTCCGGTCCGGCCTGGTCCAGCACCGACGTGAAAAACATTTCAATGCGTATGGCGCGCTGGGCCGAGGCTTCGAGAATTCGCAGGTCTTCGGTCAGGGACGCCGGGTCCCCAGACCCGGCGGCAACGCTGGAGGCCGCGTCGTTCAGCGCCGTCATGAGGGTCTGGGCGTCACGAATATCGGTGAGAAGCGCCGCCGTCCGGTCCGCCGCGCCGGCGCCGGCGTTATCCAGATAGGATTGATAGGGATTGGACGCCGCCTCTTCGGACTTTCCCGAGACGCCATGCAGCAACATGTCCGCCCAGCGCCGCGCCCGCTCGCCCATGCCGTCCGCTTCAACCCAGCCGCGCTCTTCGGAGAGGATTTCCAGCTCCAGCGCGAGGTCGCGCAGGCTTTGTTGCGCGTCCGTCAATTCCACCGGGGCCGCGTCACTTTGTCCCTGGCTGAGGTCCACAGTGGTGCATGCGCTCAGAGTGAAAAGCGCAAACAATGCGGTGAGAAACAGGGCGACGCTTGAAAGGCTCACGGGGATTCTATCTCCATCATCATCAGTATTGTCCCCGGCGCGCCGTTTATTTGACATGGCGGCATTGCGCATTCCAGCAAGCGTAGCATAGGAAAGCTGATATCTATTCGATCTGGCCAGAGGATTCCCGTCTTGAGCGAACAAAAACGCCGCGAGCTTTACCCCGAACTCGAACCGCGCAAGACAGGCCATCTTCCTGTTTCTCACGGCCATGAAATCTATTGGGAAGAATGCGGCGCGCCGGACGGGTTGCCGGTCATTGTCATTCACGGCGGACCGGGCGGCGGCGTGACGCCGGCCCTGCGCCGCTATTTCGACCCCGAACGCTGGCGCATTTTTCTGTTCGACCAGCGCGGCTGCGGCAAAAGCCGTCCATTCTCCAAACTTGAGGAAAACACCACCTGGCGCCTGATCGAGGACATGGAAGCGATCCGCGAAATGGCGGGCGTGGAGAGCTGGACCCTGTTCGGCGGGTCCTGGGGATCCACGCTGGCGCTGGCTTATGCCGTCACACATCCCGACCGGACGGACGCCATGGCGCTGCGGGGCATCTTCCTTCACACGCAGGACGAACTGAACTGGCTGTACCGCGACGGCGCGAACCGTTTCTATCCGGACGCTTGGGAGCGCTTGATGGCGCCGCTGACGGACGCGGAACAGGAAACGCCGGTCGCCGCCTATCACGAAAGACTGATGGCCAACGACAAGGCCGTGCGCATGGAAGCGGCCATGGCGTGGACGCGCTGGGAAGGCGATCTGCTTTCAATCGGGGGGCCGGAGGTTCGCCCGGAGGATTTCGATTCCAGCGAGTTCGCGGACGCCTTTGCGCGCATCGAAACGCATTATTTCACCAATGGCGGGTTCTTTCCGGAAGACGGTTGGCTGCTGACGCAACTGCCGAAGCTCGACGGCATTCCGCTGCATATCGTCAATGGCCGCTATGACGTCCTGACGCCGCCTCACATGGCGACGCGCCTACATAAAGCGGTGCGCGGATCCACGATCGAATACATTCAGGACGCCGGCCATGCATCGTCCGAGCCCGGAATTATCGATGCGCTGGTGCGGGCGACCGACGAAATCGCCGGCCGCCTTTCCAGATAGGGCCTAGCTGAAGAACTTGTTGGCCAGGCCGCCGACAAGGATGACCGCGACGCCAACCGGGACCACGAACTTGACCAAGATGTACCAGATGTTGCGCATCGAGGGCGATGCGTGGCTGAGCTCGGACATCAGGTGCTCGCGCTTCACCACCCAGCCGGCGAAAATCGCCACCAGCATCGCGCCCAACGGCAGCATGATGGAGCCCGTGACGAAGTCGACGAAGTCCAGATACTGCAGCGAATAGGCTGAACCCGCGCCCATCATGAAGACGCAGACGCCGATCACCACGGCGGCGGCGCGGCGATTGAGGCCGGTTTGCTCCTCAGCCCAGGACGCGCCGGTCTCCATCAGCGAGATGGAGGAAGTCACGGCGGCGAAAAGCGCCAGAAGGAAGAATACACCGGCAACGATGGAGCCGCCCGGAACCTGCGAAAAGGCGACAGGCAAGGTCTGGAAGAACAGACCCGGTCCGCCCGCCGGATCCAGCCCGGTGGCGAAAACCAGCGGGAAGATCGCGAAACCGGCGATGATGGCGACCAGAGAGTCGGAAAAAGCGATAAAGCCCGAAGAGCCCACAATATTCTGGTCCGGGTTCAGATATGCGCCATAAGTCATCATCAGGACGGAACCGACGCCGACCGAGAATAGCGCCTGCCCCAGAGCCACCTGCACGGTCGTGAAGGTCACCTGAGAGAAATCAGGGCGGAGAAGGAAGCTGGCGGCCTGCCCGACATCGCCTTCAATCAGCGCGTAGGCGACAACGCCCAGCAACATGATGAAGAAAGCAGGCATCAGGAATTTCACCGCGGCTTCGATGCCGCGCTTGATGCCGCGCGCAATAATGAAGACCGTCAGAGCCACAAAGGCTGCATGATAGAGCAGCTGGCGGCCGGGATTGCTGGTCAGTTCGGAAAACTTCGCCTGGATCTCCTCCGGAGCGCCAGATGCGAAGTCCCCGGAGAAGGCAAATTGCGCGTAAGCAATCACCCAACCAGCGACCACGCTGTAGAACGTAACAATGAACAGGGAGGTCAGGATGCCCAGCCAGCCCATGCCTTCCCAACGGCGGCTGCGGCCGCTTTCCTGGGCCAGCGCGCCAATGGTTCCGACAGCAGAATATCCGCCGCGGCGGCCCAGAACATATTCAGCAACCAGCGCCGGGAACGCGACCAGGGCCACACAGAAAAGATAGATTATGATGAAGGCGCCGCCGCCATTCTCTCCGGCGGTAAAAGGGAAACGCCAGAAATTGCCCAACCCGACGGACGATCCGATCGCCGCCATCAGGAATGCAAATCTTGAAGACCAGTGTTCGTGTACGCCGGCGCCGGGCTGAACCATAACCCCTCCCCCATCTATTGTTAGTGGCGGTAATGGCGCTCCCCGCGCCATCCCATGAATTTGGCGCGCAGATTGGCTGACGATTCAGGCCCGGTCAATAAAACGTGCGGCGCTAACTGTGTGGAAACACTCGGTGTCCACACTGGCGGGGAATTTCATCAATTTGAATGAATAACGCGGCCCATGACCGATCCGAACGAACTTGCCGGAGAAATTGTCCGTGAAGTCCTGGTGGACGCTTCGCCGGCTATTCTGATCGCGGAACAGAAGGGCGCGGACCGGAATATCGTCGACGCCAACGATGTATTTCTCGATTTGCTGGGCTATGAGCTGCCGGACCTCAAGGGCCGTTCTCCGCGGAGCCTGCTTTGCCCGGCGGAAAATGACTACCAGCAGGTGGAAAGCCTGAATCACCGCCTGGAGACGTTCGGCGTTTGCGAAGGCGTTCTTTCCGTACGCTCGGCGGAAGGCCCCGCCCTTCCCATGAGCGTGCAGATAATGTCCCGGGCAGAGCCGGGCGGCGTTCAGACACTGGTCTATCTCTGCCGCCCGACAGACTCGCCCGAGTTTGATTTCAAGAAGACCCTTTATGATAACGGTCTGCTGTCGCGGGCTGAAAAGGTGACCAATGCCGGCGCATGGAAAATTTCCGTCGCCGATCGCGGACTGTCCTACTCCGATAACCTGCTGGCCCTGATCGGCGCTTCCCCGGAAGACAATATCCAGAATCTGGCGCCGCGCTGCGTTTCCCCCGCTACGCTCAGACGCATCTGGCGGGCGGCATGGCGGTGCGAATATCAGGGCGTTCCGTTCGAACTGGATTTCGACTTCAAGCGGAAAGACGGCGAACAGCGCACGGGGCGGATTTCCGGTCAGCCCGATACCTATTATCTGGAGCAATCGACCGGCGTGGTCGGGGTTCTTCTCGACACTACCGAAGTTTCGCGCGCGCGTCAGAAAGGCGAGGACGCGGAGGCCGAGCACCGTGATACGATGGAACTGGTGGAGGTTGGCCTCTTCACGCGGGAGATCAAGACGGGCGACGTGCGCCTCAACCGGCTTGCCGCCGAAATCATCGGCCTCGATCAGGAATCGCGTTTCCTGACCACCGCGGAGCTCTCGGCCCTGGTTCACGCTGACGATCTTGCGGATCTGGAGGCGAATTTCCGCCGCCGCTGCAAGTCTGACGAGACGCTGGAAAGCCAGGTGAGGATTCGCGGCAAGGATGGCGAATATCGCTGGTTCTCGGTGCGCTCCCGCGGTGTGCTGGAAGCTGACGGCTCGGTCGTGCTGTCCCGGGGAACCATTGCCAATATCGATCACGTCAAGAATACCGAGACCGCGCTCAACGCGCTTCAGACACAGTTCCAGAAGGCCATATCGGCAACCGGGGTCGGCATCGTTCATCTGGCGGACGGCGTGTGCCAGTGCTCGCGTGAAGTCGCCATCATGCTGCAAATGGGCGACGAGGCTTTCGAGGTCGACAAGAATATCTGGCGGGCGCGAATACACCCCGACGACCAGGAAACGGCCAAGGCGCCATTCCGGGGACAGGACGGCCTGTCCATCGGCGATCTGGTCACTACGCAGTACCGGATGCGCCGCGACAGCGGCGACTATATCTGGATTGAATCCCGGATGGAGGTGGATGCTCTTGCGCCCGATGGCGCGATTTCCGGGTTTAGCGGCGTGGTCATTGATATCGATGAACGCGTCCAGGCGGAAATTGAGTTCAGACGCCTGCAAATGAAGCTGGACGTAGGCGTGCGGTCCGCCCGGATCGGCCTCTTCGAAATCGATCACGAGAGCCGCGCGGTGAACTTCTCGACAGAGATCGCGCAAATCCTTGGCAGGCCGGCCGAGGCCTTCACGGAGTCCATCGACTGGTGGATCGAGCAAATCCATCCCGATGACCGCGAACATGTTCATGCGTCCGGACGCCGCCACTATGAAGCGGCTGAGCCGTTCTGTATCGAATACCGGCTGAAACGGTCCGACGGAGAATATGTCTGGGTCGAAGCCCGTTCGACCTTCGAAAAGGACAAGAATGGCAAACCGGTCCTGTTGCAGGGCGCGTTGATATCCATTGATGAGCGCAAGACCACGGAACTGGCGCTTAAACGCCTGGAAGCCCTGTTCGATATCGCCGCGAAATCCGCCAAAGTGGGCGTCTATGAAGGCGATCTGGGCGTGGGCAAAACCGCTTACTCCGCCTCTGTCGCGCGGATTCTGGGACTTCCTGAAAAGAATTTGATCCAGCCCAAATCATGGTGGCGGGAGCGCGTGCATCCCGACGACCTTCAGACCTATGACGAATACGCCAGGCTGCGCGAAGAAACCGACGGGCAGGTCACGCTGGACCACCGCGTCCGGCGCGAGGATGGAAGCTATATCTGGGTCGAGGCCCGCACGACGCTTCATGTCAGCGAAACCGGGGAAAAGCCGCATATTGTCGGGGCCATACTGGATATCGACGACCGCAAACGCGCCGAGCTTCAGTTGAATGAGCTCAGCGAACGGTTCGACTGGGCCCGCGCCGCAGCGCGCGTGGGGCTGTGGAGCTGGAACGCGGAGACCGACGAGGCCATCTGGTCCCCGGAATGCGTTGAGCTGCTTAAACTGCCGCCGGGAACGGCGTTCGAGCTAAAAACCGTCATGGATCATGCGCATCCGGACGACAAGGATCAGGCGTGGGCGGTCATCAAGAACGTCATGCTCAATGGCGAAGACACGTTCACCAGCCGATTCCGCTATGTTGCGCCGGACGGGGAAATTCTCTGGCTAGAAACCATTGGCCGCGCGACCCATGCCCAGACCGGGCCCGTCTCCATTTTCGGCTCGCTCCGTGATGTCACGCATGAGGCGGAACGGGCCCTTGCCCTTGAACATGCGCGCGACGCAGCGGAGGAGGCCGCGGCGGCAAAGGCGAGCTTCCTGGCCACGATGAGTCACGAAATCCGGACTCCGCTCAATGCCGTAATCGGCATGACCAGCCTTCTGATGCGGACGGACTTGCAGCCTTCGCAACGCGAATACGCGGAAACCGCCAACACCGCCGGCGAACACCTGCTGTGCCTCGTCAATGACGTGCTGGACCTCACCAAACTCGAAGCCGACCGGGTGGAGCTGGATTCCACGGCATTCGATCTTTGTGAGGAAATCCACCGGGTCGCCGCCATGATGCGTCCGGTCGCCCGGGAAAAATCCCTGGATCTGATGCTCAGTCTCGGCGGCGGTCTGGCGGGTTCCTATGAGGGCGATCCCGCGCGCCTTCGTCAGATCCTGCTGAACCTCATCGGGAATGCGGTGAAATTCACCGAAGCGGGCGAGATCCGCATCGCGGCCGCGAAAACCATGGAAGACCGCATTCGTATTTCGGTCTCCGACACGGGTATCGGCATTTCGGAAAAGGCCCAGCGGCGTCTATTCGACGACTTTGTCCAGGCCGACGCAGGCATCAATCGGCGCTATGGCGGCACGGGACTGGGCCTGTCGATCTGCCGCCGTCTCGTCGGCCTTATGGACGGCGAAATCGGGGTGGAAAGCCAGCCCGGCGCGGGATCCGTTTTCTGGTTCGAACTGCCGCTGAAAGAAATATCGGATCATCGGTCCGACAACGCCGATGATATCGCGTCCGCCACGGACGGGCTGCGGATTCTTGCGGCCGACGATAACGCCGCGAACCGCCTGCTCCTGGAAACCATACTCCATCAATTTGGATGCGACGCCACGGTGGTCGAGGATGGCCGCCAGGCGGCCGATGCCGCCGCCGGAACAGCGTTCGACATTCTTATACTCGATGTCGAAATGCCCAATCTGGACGGCATCGGCGCGGTCGCCGAGATCCGGTCGCGGCAAGGGCCGAACAGCCGGAAGCCCATTCTGGCCCTGACCGCCCATTCGGGGCGGCGCAGCGAATTGATCCGCGCCGGGTTTGACGACGCGCTCAGCAAGCCTTTTTCTGCCACTGCGCTGGCGGCGCTTCTGATGAAGCTTTCCGGCGCCGGTGAAACGGAAGACGCCTACAGCCAACACAGGGAAACCTCTATCATGTCCGATCACGCCGCCGCCCCACTGGTCAATCAATCCACGCTTGAGCCGCTCCTGAAAGCGGCCGGGCCGGATGTGGTGCGCTCGATCATCGACGCTTTCTGTGAACAGGCGGACGGGCTGGTCGATGCGATCGAAAACGCCGTCTCATCGGCCGATCAGGATCAGATCCGCAAGACCTCTCATGAACTGAAAGGCTGTGCGGCGAATGTCGGGGCTGGCCGCGTCAGCGCCATTGCCTCGGACATGGAACACAAACCGGCGGCCGAGGCCGCCCAGATGATGCCTGAGTTGAAAGAAGCGATGGCGGAAACCCGCCCGGCCTTGAAAGACTTCGTCCGGGACGCCGCCTGAAAAGCTCAGACAAACGACCTTGAACGGTCCAGCTCACGTCCGCGATTGAGGTGCGCGGACAGGGCGATGCCGAAGCCGGCCATGACCGTGATGATCACCGTGCCCCCGTAGGAAATCAGCGGCAACGGCACTCCGACCACCGGCGCCAGGCCCGTCACCATCGCGATATTGATGAAGACGTAGGAGACGAACGTCGCGGCAATACCCGCCACAGCGAGCCGCGAGAACTGGTTCCGGCAGGACGTGGCGATCATGATAAGACGCGCCGAGACCAGCGCGTAAAGGATCAGCACGAACAGACAGCCCATCAGGCCGAACTCCTCACCCAGCATGGTGAAGATGAAGTCGGTGTGCTTTTCGGGCAGGAAGTCGAGCTGCGCTTGCGTTCCCTCCATATACCCCTTGCCCCATACGCCGCCGGAACCCAGCGCGATCTTGGACTGGAGGATCTGGTAGCCCTCCCCCATCGGGTCGGCTTCCGGATTGAGGAAGGTGAAGATGCGCTGCCGCTGATAGTCCTGCAGGCCGAACGTATAGAATAGCGGCGCGCCGACCGCCGCGGCGCCAGCCCCGAAAATGATGATCCACCAGTTCAGGCCGGCCATGAACACGATAACCACGCCGGTAAGCGCCAGCAGCACCGCCGTGCCGAGATCAGGTTGCCGCAGGATAAGCAGGACTGGCGCGCCGATCAGGATGGCCGGCGGTATCAGCCCCAGAAACCCGCTGGCCCTGTCCGACGAAAGGCCGTGATAATATCGCGCCAGAGCCAGAACGAGCGCAATCTTCATCAATTCCGAAGGCTGCACGCGGATCGGCCCGATCTCCAGCCAGCGTTCGGCGCCCATGGCCGCGGAGCCGAAGAACTCCACCCCGAGCAACAGCACCATGACGCCCGCCCAGGCCGGGTAGGCAATCGCCATCCATATCCGGATATCGATCAGGGCCGCGATCATCATCAGACCCACGCCCAGCGAGAAGCGGATGGCGTGGCGAACCGCCCAGGGCGACCAGTCGCCCTCCGCGACGGAATAGAGCATCCCGACGCCGATGCCGCCCAGCAGCATCAGAAGCGCAACCAGCGTCCAGTCGAAATTGTGAAGAAAGGCCAGCACGCCGCGCGGGCGGGATGACCCCATGAAGACCGAACTCATGTATCCCGCTCCGGCGTATCCGCGGCGGCGACAGCCGTCGGGTCGCGTCCTGCCTCGCGTTCAAAACAGGCCCGCAAAATATCGCGGGCTCTCGGGCCGGCGTTACTGGACCCGCCGACGCCGTGCTCGACCACGACCGCAACCGCGTAACGGGGGTCTTCATAGGGCGCGAAGCACACAAACAGCGCGTGGTCGCGGTATTTCCACGGCACCTGATCGCCCTTCAGCACGCCTGTGGCGCGTTCAGACAGGCTGATACGGCGAACCTGACCCGTGCCGGACTTACCGGCCATCAGCATGTCGCCATATTCAAAACCGCCGCCCAGCGCGTAATAGGCCGTGCCGCCCGGCTGTTCGCAAACCGACATCATCGCCTCGCGAACCAGCGCAAAGGATTCATCGTTATAGTTGAGATGAGCAAAGGCACCGGGGGAGCCATCCGTCACAACCCGGGGCGTGACAGCGCGGCCCGTCGCCAGCCTGGCGGTCATGACGGCCAGCTGCAGGGGCGAGGTGGAAAGATAACCCTGTCCGATGCCTGCAATCAGGGTTTCGCCGCCCTGCCAGCGCTCTCCGAACCGGGCCAGCTTCCAGGCCTCGTCCGGCACCGTGCCCGATTGCACGCCGGGAACCGAGATATCGAATTTCTCGCCCAGACCGAACTCGCGCGCGGTCTCGGCAATCTTCTCGATGCCCAGCCTGCGCGCGGCCTCGTAATAATAGATGTCACAGGAATGCTGGATGGCGCCCGCCATATCCAGCGCGCCGTGCCCCCCGCGTTTCCAGCAGTGGAAGGGGTGGTTGCCAAGCCGTATGCGGCCTGAACAGAACACCCGCTCGCCGGGGTCCATGACGCCGTGCCTTTGCGCGGCCAGCGCGACCAGAAGCTTGAAGGTGGAAGCCGGGGGATAAAGCCCGCCAACGGCCTTCTTGAACAAGGGCTGGCGCTCATCAGCCCGCAGCGCGTCATATTCCTTCTGGCTCATGCCCTTGGCGAACGAATTGGGGTCGTAGCTAGGCACGGAAGCCAGCGCCAGAATGTCGCCGTTCCGCACATCCATGGCGACCGCGCTCGCCGCCTCGTCCTCCATGCGCTGAGCCGCATATTGTTGAAGCTTGAGGTCCAGCGTCAGGCGAATGTCGTCGCCCGGCGCGGGCTGGGTCTTGGGGTCTGGCAGTTCGCGCACCACGCGGCCATAGGCGTCCACCTCCACCTTCAGCGCGCCGGCTTCGCCGCGCAGCCGCTCGTCCAGGCTGAGCTCCAGCCCATCCCGCCCGATGCGGAATCCGGGGTGACGCAGCAAGGGATCGTTGCCGGCCACTTCCTCGCTGGCCTTGCCGACATAGCCGGTCGTATGAGCCAGGATCGGGCCGTGGGGATAATAGCGGACCTCCCCCACCACCGGCAGGATGCCGGGAAGGTCCGGCGCATGGACATTCAGGCGCGCGAATGTCTCCCAATCCAGATTTTCGGCAATGGTGACGGGCCGGAAGGACGGATTGCGCTGCACTTCGCGCAGAATACGCTGACGCTGACCGTCCGAAATCTCGATATGCGCGGACAGGCGATCTATCGCCTCTTCCACGCCGCCTGTCTGGTCCGGGACCATCAGGACATTATAGGCGTCCTGATTATCGGCCAGCACTTCACCGTTCCGGTCCAGAATCCGGCCGCGGCTGGGCGTGAGAAGGCGGAAATTGAACTGGTTGTCCTCGGACAGGGTCCGGTAACGCTCGGTCTGGCTGATCTGCAGGGAGACCAGACGCGCACCGAGGCCCGTAAAAATCAGGCCGCCGCCGCCCGCCAGAATGAAGGAGCGGCGTGAAAACGTCGTTTCGCGATCATTGCGTTTCACAAAGCGCCCCTCCGCAGTCCGACGCGCCCGGCGATAAAGGCCAGAAGCGACTCCAGAGGAATATAGATGATCAAGGTGGTCAAAGCATGAAGCGCCATGCCGGGCAGCGGCGCGCCGCCGCTAACCCCGGCAGCGCCCAGCGCGATCGACGCGACCAGGATCATGAACACGAGAGACAATGCAAAATAACCCAGACGCTTGGGCCAGGGCTGGCTGTCCGCCATCGGCCGGGTGACGCGCGCGGCCAGCGACAGGCCGGTCAGCGACAGCGCCCAGAGGCCAATCGGACCGCCCGTTATCAGATCCGCCAGAAGCCCCGCCCCGAAGCAGAGAAGCGGCGGCATCATGCTGGGGCGTCTGTGCGTCCAGAAATAGATGACGCAGGCGTGCAGCCAGGGCTCGGCGACCGGTCCGAAGGGGCGCGGCGCCGCCGCCAGAAATATCGCCAGACCAAGCGTAATCAGAACCGCGACGACAGCCGAGGGACCCGCGCGTGAAACTTCGACAAAGCGCGCGCTCTTCATCCGCCCTGCCCCGCCTGCTGAGCATTGGCGGCGCCGGTTCCCGCGGTTTCCCCCTGCTCCTCCTCGGCGGCCGCTTCGGCCTCCACGCTTTCCGCCGCCGCCTCGCCGGCCAGACGCGCCGCTTCGGCGCGGGCTTCGCGCTCGGCGGACTCAATCAGCCGTTCCGATTGCGGTACGGGGTTTTCCTCAGGAGTCATGATGGGGTCATATGGATAGACCCAGACCATATCGACCGGGTCGCCGGAGGAGTAGAGCCGCACGCGCCAGGCGTCGCCGGACGCGGGCGCGGCTTGTCCAACCGGCAGCCCGCGGGGCAGCAATCCGCCATCGCCCGAGGTGACGATGCGTTCGTCCTCTTCCAGAACCGCGTCGCGATTAACGAACTCAAGGCGCGGGGCGGACGAATTATCGCCCGTCAGAAGGGCGCGCGCCTCGCCATCCTCGGTCATCACCGGAATCCGGCTGTTCAAATCCGTCAGCAGCAGCACGCGCGCTGAGTTATGGCCCACGACAACCACCCGTCCCACCAGTCCGCGCTCGGTCAGAACCGGATGCCCTTCGCGGACGCCCCGGTCCCAGCCCGCATCAATCAGGCGGGCATGGACGAACGGGCCGCTGGCGTCTGCGACGGACCACGCGCCGATGGGATCGGCCGCGTCCACGCCGGGGATGTCCAGAATGGATTCATAGGCGCGCACCTTGTCGCGCAGCGACAGGGCCAGATCGCGCCACTGATTGAGTTGGGCGATCTCCTGCCGCAGCTCCCGGTTTTCGTCGACGGCCGCCCAGTAATCGGACGCGCCGCCGAAGATCGACCGCAGGCCCCGGATCGGCGCCGACACGGCGCTCATCACCGGCGCGGCCCAATCGCCCGTATGCGCACGGATGTCATCAAGAACGGAAGGACGGCTACCGGGCCGGTCCAGGACAAGCAGCAGCAACGCGGCCACCGCGACAAGCGCGTAGACCGCCGTCGTCCAGCCCCGCCGGCTTCTCCATTCGCTGCTTTCGACCACAGGCCTCCACCCTCTTAAATCATGATAGAGGGCCTAGACCGGCGAGGCGAGAAGCCCTCTCAGTTTCGGGTTTTCAAGAACCTTGCCGCAACCGATCACCACGCAGGAAAGCGGGTCGTCGGCGATGGCGACCGGCAGGCCGGTGCGCTCGCGGATCGCGGTGTCGAGATTGCGCAGAAGCGCCCCGCCGCCGGTCAGCATGATGCCCTTGTCGACGATATCGGCCGCCAGCTCCGGCGGCGTCGATTCCAGCGCGATCTTCACGGCGTCCACGATCTGCTCCACCGGCTCGGCCAGCGCCTCGGCGATCATGCGTTCGGTGACGTCGATCTCGCGCGGCACGCCCTGCATCAGGTCGCGTCCCTTCACGTCCAGGCTCAGGCCATCGCCTTTCTCCGGCTCGGTCGCCGTGCCGATCTCGTGCTTGATGCGCTCTGCGGTCGTCTCGCCGATCAGAAGATTCTCGGCGCGGCGGATATAGTTGATGATGGCTTCATCCATCATATCCCCGCCCACGCGCACGGATCGCGCATAGACAATGCCTTGCAGCGACAGGACGGCCACTTCGGTGGTGCCGCCGCCGATATCGACCACCATGGAGCCCGACGGCTCATCAATCGGCAGGCCGGCGCCCAGCGCCGCGGCGACCGGTTCCTCGATCAGGTGCGCCTTGCGCGCGCCCGCGGCCAGCGCCGATTCGTGGATCGCGCGGCGCTCGACGGCGGTGGCGCCGGAGGGCACGCAGATCACGATCTGCGGCGAGACGAATGTCCGCCGGTTATGCACTTTCTGGATGAAGTGCTTGATCATTTCCTCGGCGACTTCGAAGTCGGCGATGACGCCGTCGCGCATCGGCCGGATCGCCTGAATATTGCCGGGCGTGCGGCCCAGCATCATCTTGGCGTCCTGTCCCACGGCGAGAACGCGCTTGCGGCCATTCTCAGTTTGAAACGCTACAACCGAGGGCTCGTTGAGCACGATGGACCGTCCCTTGGCATAGACCAGCGTGTTCGCCGTGCCGAGGTCGATCGCAATGTCAGCCGACATGAAACCGAAAAGATTGGAAAACATGGAATCGTCCGTGTGAGGAGGAATTGAGCGTTATTGCGCGGGCAAGCTGCGGATTTCAAGCGCTGGGGTCATGGGTTTTCGCATGCCGGGCCTCCCGACGCTTGAGAAAATTTCGCCCCCAGAGCATCAGCGCGATCCATAACGCCGCGGCCAGAACCACCATCAGGCCGGCGCGCCAGTCCGCCTGAGACAGCAATTCCATCAGCCCCCGCCCGGCGAAGGCGACCAGCGCCGTCTTCGGAATAATGCCGATTCCCGTGCCCGCTGCGAACCGCCAGTAAAGCGAATGCGTCACGCCCAGCGCCATGTTTACCACGATGAACGGCGCCGACGGCACCACACGCACGGTCAGCGCGGTCCAGAAGCCGTTGCGGCCGACAAAGCGCGATATCCGGTTCACCGCCGATCCGGCATAGCGCCGCACGACCCGCCCGCCGACCAGCTTGCCCAGCCAGAAATCGACGCTGGCCGACACCATCGTGGCGATCCATGCGTAGAAGAATCCGGTCAATGGACCGAACGCCACTACGGTTACCGCAATCAGGACAAACTGAGGCACGCCCGCAAAGGCGAGCCCGGTAAAGGCCAGAATCGTCCACAGCAGGCCCCAGCGGCTTTGTGCGACGCCGTCGAACCAGTCCTGCAGCGCCCGCTCGCTATCCAGGCTCAACCCGTAACGGCCGGCGACGAAAATCGCCGCCACCGCCGCGAACAGGCCCAGAGAAACAAGGACGGCGCGCTGGGCGCGCACGTCCATGTTGTTGATATAGGCGAGCAGCTTTTGCACCGGTGATCAGGCGTCTTCGGCGGCGATCTTCATCAGCCGCGTCCGCGTCAGGGCCAGCAAAGCCATCTGCCGGTCCACCAGTTCCAGCAAGACCCGGGCTTCAGCCGCGGAGACTTCGCCGGGGGTTTCGCTCAACTCGCTCAGTGATTCGATCAGCGCGGAAAGGGTTTGTGCGTTCGACCGGCTGGCCTCGCCCGCGATTGCGTACCAGTCGTGATCGCTGTCGATCTCGATGGGCAGGAAAGCCCCGCTGGCGAGCCCCGCCAGATGTTCCGCCGCCGCGCGGGCGCCCGTTTCCTGCGTCAGCTTTGCGACGCGGGCATAGGACAGATCGTTTTTCGAATCCGGGTCCGTGAAGGCGTAGACGCGCGTGCTGGACAGATCGAGCATCTCCATGACGGACTTGGCTCCGCCGGACTGTTCGAACAGACGCGAAACGACGGCTTTCACGTTTTCATAGTCGCGCGGCTTGAATGGACGATAGGACATAGACGGTTGGCGCTTCCCCGGTCAGACGGCTTGCGCCGCAAATTCTTTCTCACGCCGCAATATTGCGCGGCCATACTCACCGAAAGCGCGGGCGGGCGGCAAAATCAAGTCTCCCCGGCCTCTTCTTTGCGCGCCGCGCGGCCCGCCGCCTCTATCGGATGCGCCTGATTGGCGGCGCGGCGCTCCATCACCGCAGGGCGTCCGGATTCCGTCTCTTCCACCCAGTCAGCGGCAAAGCGGCCCGATTTTATGTCTTTCAGAATCGCCTGCATCTCGGCGCGCATGGCCTCATTCGCCAGGCGCGGACCCGTACGGTAGGCGCCAAATTCAGCGGTGTCCGATACGGCCTCATACATGCCCGCCAGCCCTTTTGCGGCGATCAGGTCGCTGATCAGCTTGATCTCCTGAACCACGTCAAAATAGGCCATTTCCGGCGACACGCCGCCATCGACCAGGGTTTCGAAAGCCATGCGCATCATTGCGGGCACGCCGCCGCAAAGCGAGACCTGCTCGCCGAACAGATCGCTGACCGCTTCCTCCTCGAAGCTCGTCCCGATCAGCCGCGCATCGGGGCCGACAATGGCGCGCGCATAGGCTTGCGCGGTTTGCGTTGCGCGGCCAGAGGCATCCTGATGCACGCCCCAGCTACAGGCTTCGCGATAGCGCATATTCGCGCCCGCCCCTTTGGGCGAGACCAACATGACGTCGCTGTCTGCGGGCGGCGTTACGTGCCCGAAATGCACGGAAAATCCGTGCGCGAAAATCAGACCGGCGCCGGGTTTGAGACGCGGCGCAATCACCTCGCGCCACAGCGCGCCCTGCACCTCATCGGGGACCAGAAAAACCAGCAGATCGGCGTTCTGCGCAGCTGTATCCAGCGGCACGACCGGCGCGCCGATCCGGGCGGCGGACGCGCGGTTCGATGAATTTTCCCGCAGCGCGACATCCACCTGCAGCCCGGCCGCGTTGAGGTTCATCGCCTGCCCGCGCCCCTGATTTCCCAATCCAATCAGGGTTATTCGCTTCTCCCGCAGGGCCGCCATCGCATCGCCTGTCATTCGGCTTCTCCTTGCTCCAGCGCCCGGATCAGAGACTCCTCGGCGTTGCTGGCCAGCGGGTCAAGCCGCGGCCAGTCGCCGGTCTGATTGCGAAACCATGTGCGCTGGCGTTTGGCGTATTGGCGCGTTTCGATGGTCAATCTTTCCGCCGTTTGATCACGATCAATTTCCGCGTCAATCAGCCTTGAAATCGTTCGCACGCCCAGCGCCTTCATCACCGGCCTGTCATCGGCGAGGCCGCGCGCCCGCAATACGCGGACTTCCTCAACCGCGCCCGATTGCAACATCGCCTCCGACCGTGCGGCGATGCGCGCGTTCAGCGCATCACGGTCGGGCATCAGCACCGCGCCCCGCCAGCCATCAGGAGCCAGCGCCGGCGTCGTATCCGCCTGAAGCCGGGAAAGCGGCATGCCGGTTCCGGCCGCCACCTCGACAATACGCAGAAGCCGTTGCGTATCGGCCGCTTCGACCTTTGCCACCGCGTCCGGGTCCAGTTCATGCGCCCGCCGGGCCAGAGCCTCGACGCCATGATCTTCCAGATATTGCCGCGCCTCGCTTCGCGCCGCGTCGCCCGGATCCGGCGTCTCCGCCAGGCCATCCGTCAGGGCTTTGAAATAAAGTCCGGTGCCGCCGACCACCAGTGGGACGCGTCCCCGGTCCTGAATGTCGCGGATGACCAGCATTGCCTCATCCAGCCAGCGGCCCGCCGAATAGGCTTCCGGCCCGCCCACATGGCCAAACAGGTGATGGGGAACGCCTTCTTGTTCATCGGGCGGCGGGCGGGCGCTGAGAACCGCCAGATCCGCATAGACCTGCATTGAATCGGCGTTGACGATCTCTCCGCCGATACGGCGGGCCACAGACACCGCCAGACGCGTCTTGCCGCTGGCGGTGGGGCCGGCGATCAGGAGCGCGCGCGGCGCGGCCATGACTAGCCGTTATTCTGCGGCGGCTTGACCGTTTTCAGGGACAAATCGCCCCGGCGGTTCACCAGGATGGGGATGGGCCGCCCGGACCCGTCATCAGCGGCGGAAACGCGGGCTTTCACCTGGCTGATCGTATCGACCGGCTCCCACGCCACCTCCTCGATCACGTCGCCCGCGCGCATTTTGCCGGCGGCGTCGCTATCGCTGTCGACGTCAACGATCAGCACGCCCTTCACGTCATTGGCGATATTGTATTTGCGGCGGTCCGCCGTGGTCAGCGGCGCCAGCGTCAGACCCAGAACCTTTTCACCGCTCGCCGCGGGACGGCTGGAACCGCCCGCTGTGGCGACCTCTGACTCCAGACGCTCCACCTTGACCTGCGCAGTGCGGCGTTCGCCTTCGCGGATATATTCGACGCGCGCGCTCTTGCCGATTTTGGTTTCCGCGACGATGCGCGACAGCAGGCGCGATTCCCGAACCGCGCGGCCGTCAAAGGACAGCACCAGATCGCCGCGCTCCAGCCCCGCCTTCTCCGCCGGACTGTCTTCGGTGATGCTGGTGATCAGCGCGCCGCGCGGCGTATCAAGACCATAGGCCTCAGCCACGTCCTCATTCACCGCCTGCACGCGCACGCCCAGCCAGCCGCGCCGGGTCTCGCCAAATTCCAGAAGCTGCGCCACCACTGGCTCGGCCAGGGCCGCCGGGATGGAGAAACTGATGCCGACATTGGCGCCGGTCGGCGACAGGATCGCCGTATTCACGCCAATGACGTCGCCATTCATGTCGAACAGCGGACCGCCGGAATTGCCCCGATTGATCGCCGCATCCGTCTGGATGAAGTCGTCATAGGCGCCGGCGTTGATGTTACGGTTGCGCGCGGAAATGATGCCGGCCGTCACCGTGCCGCCAAGACCGAACGGATTGCCGATCGCCACCACCCAGTCGCCCACTTCGGCGTCACTGGAGTCGCCCCATTTGACCGTCGGCAGGGGAGACGGCGGGTCAACGCGGAGCACGGCCAGATCGGTCGCCGGATCGCGGCCGATCACCTCGGCGTGCAGGCTGCTGCCGTCGATGAAATTAACGGTGACATCGTCCGCGCCCTCGATCACGTGATTGTTCGTGACGATCACGCCGTCCGCGTCGATCACGAAACCGGAGCCAAGAGAATTGGAAATCCGGTCGCCGCCCGGACCGCCAAAGAATTCGTTGAACCGCTCAAGCGGAGACCCCGGAGGAAATTCCGGCAGGCCGCCTTCGAACTGGACCGTCTGGGCGGTGGAAATATTGACCACGGCCGGCGACAGTTCACGCGACAGTTCCGCGAAACCGTCCGGCGCAGGGTGTACGCCGGCGAAGGCTGGAACCAGGGCCGCAATCGCAAGGGCCGCCGCTGCTGCAATGCGTTTCATCACCTGAAAACCTCAAGAACCATTTCGTGCCGCGCCAGCCAGATAATACCGATTCCCGCCGCCAGCGCGACGATTCCGGCGATCCGTAACCGTTCCGCCGGACTTTCCGCGATATCGCGGATCATGCGCGTCATCGGGCCGGGAAACAGCGCATAGGCGGCGCCCTCAAGCGCCAGCGCGAAACCCAGCCCGAAGACGATGTCTGTCCAGCCTATTGCCGGCCTCCCTGGTCGCCGAAGTAGCGGAAGAAGTCAGATTGAGGCGACAGGACAAGCTGAGTGCCCTCCTCGATCGACTTCTCGTACGCCTGGAGAGACCGGTAGAAGGCGAAGAACTCCGGGTCGCGATTATACGCGTCGGCATAGATCGCGTTCCTCTGGGCGTCGCCCTCACCCTTGATGACCTCGGCCTGTTCCCGCGCTTCGGCGAGGATGACGGTGCGGGTCTTGTCCGCCTCGGCGCGGATTTCTCGCGAACGCTGTTCGCCCTCGGCGCGGATTTCCGCCGCGCGCTGCTCGCGCTCGGTCTGCATCCGCGTATAGACGCGCTCCGCGTTCTGCTGCGGCAGATCCGCCTGACGGATTTTCACGTCCGTGATCGCAACGCCAAGGGAGTCTTCCGTCGCCTGGTCGTTCATGTCGGCGCGAATCTGTTCCATCAGATCAGCGCGCTGGCCGGAGATGATGTCGCCCGATTCAACCGAACCCAGAACGCGGCGAAGACTGGCTTCCATGTATTCCTGAAGCTGCAACTCCGCCCGGTCGACATTCTGCACCGCCTGATAGAACAACAGCGGATCCGTAATGCGGTAGCGCGCGAATGCGTCCACCACCAGCCGCTCCTGATCGTTCGCGATGACTTCCAGCTCAGGCATGTCCAGCTCAAGCAGCTTGCGAGAGAAAATCACCGCGCGGTCGATGAACGGCGCCTTGAACTTCAGGCCCGGGTCTTCCTCTTCGGCGGTCCAGGCGTTTTCAACGCCAACGGTTTCACCGAAGCGCAGCACCAGCGCCTGGCTGTACTGGTTCACCACGAACATCGATGAAACGACCAGCAGAAGGCCGCCTGCGATGACGACAATCAGAGCTATCGAAATAAAACGGCTCATTGCTGGCCTCCCTGATCGGCGCGGTTACGGTTGAGTTCGTTCAGCGGCAGGTAAGGCACGACGCCCTCCGCCGTTTCGCCATCGATCACGATCTTGTCGGCTTTCTGCATCACCCGCTCCAGGGTCTCCAGATACATGCGCTGGCGCGTCACTTCCGGGGCCTGCTGATACTCTGAGAGGACGGCGGTGAAGCGCTGCGCCTGACCGCTCGAGTCGGCGACCACCTGCTCGCGATAGGCCTCGGCCTCCTGAACGATCTGGGACGCCGTACCCCGCGCTTCCGGAACGATCTGGTTCCGGTAGGCCGTGGCGCGGTTGATGATCGTCTCCGCGTCCTGCGCCGCGTTCACGACGTCGCGGAAGGATTCGATCACCCGCTCTGGCGGATCAGCCTTTTGCAGCTGCACCTGACGAACCTGAATGCCCGCGCCATATTCATCCAGCGTCGCCTGCATAAGCTGCCGGGCGTCCTGTTCCACCACCTGACGGCCGCGCGTGATGATCGGCTCAAGCTGGTTGTTGCCAACGACCTCGCGCATCGCGCTTTCGGCCACGGCCTTTACCGTGCCTTCCGGGTCCTCGACATTGAACAGGAAATCCCTCGCGTCATTGATCACCCAGAAAACCGAGAAATCGATATCCACGATATTCTCGTCCTGCGTCAGCATCAGGCTTTCGGCGGAGATGTCGCGCGGTTCACCGCGCGCATCTTCATAGCCGATATTCACGCGCTGCACGCGCGTGACCTCGGGGGTGAAGGCGCGTTCGATGGGCCAGGGAAAGTGATACTGAATGCCGGGCTGGGTCGTATCGGAGTATTTACCGAAGCGAAGCTCCACGCCCTGCTCCTGCGGCTGAACGAAATAAACGCCCGTAAGACCCCAGGCGACCAGCGCCACGACAATGAACACAACCACGGCCAGGCCGCCGCCCTTGCCGCCGCCAAAGCCCTTGAAGCGTTCGCGCGCATCGCGGAACGCCTTGTCAAAATCCGGCGGGCGTTGACCGCCGCCTCCGCCGCCGGAGCCGCCGCCGCGCGGGCCTTGCCCCCACGGATTCTTGCCGCCGCTGCCGCCGCCGCTCGATCCCCAGGGGCCGCCCCCGTTATTCGCGTTGTCATTCCAAGGCATGCGCGAACCTTCCCTCCGCCTTCCGGCATAGCTTCTTCAATTAAGGTATGTGGCCGGTTGAGCGCTTTGGATCAAGCGGGCGGCCTGTGCGTTGTTGGGGTCAGATACTGTTTTGTTCAAACCCGATCAGGATGATTTCATGAAAAACCCGCTCCGTGAATATGACGACACCACCCTTTTCGCGGCCGGCGCCGCCGGAGCGCTCGTCCTGGCCGCCCTCACCGCCGATTACGCGTGGGTGCGGACAAAGCCGGACGAGACCAAGCGCGCCTACCGTAAACGCGCGGGCAAGACCACAGCCATCGCGTTCGGCCTGGCCGGGGCGTTCGGCGCCGGGCTGGCGATTGCGCTGTTCGGCCCCAAAGCCATTGGTGAAAAAAGTTGGGGCGGCGCGTTACATGCGCTGGAGGACAGCCTTTCCGACACGCTTGATTCGCTGAACGACACCGCAAAGTCGCTGCGCAAGAAAATCTAGCGCGTGCGGTCCAGCGTCCGCAGGATGAAGGCGTAATCGTCGCGCGGCCCCGCCGCGCTGCGTTCGCGCGCCACCTCGACCCAGTCCTCGCCGAGTTCAGGGAATACCGCATCTCCCTCTATCTCGGCGGCGACCTCGGTCAGATAGACCCGGTCCGCTTGCGGCAGGGCGAGGCGGTAAAGCGCCTCGCCGCCAATCACCATTGCTTCTCCGGCGCCGGTCTCCTCCGCCAGCATCCGGCCGCGCGAGGCCATGGCGTCGAAATCATGGAATATTTCAGCGCCTTCCGCCTCGTATCCCTCATCGCGGGTCAGCACGAGGCAAGGCCGGCCAGGCAAAGGCCGGAATTTCGGCGGCAGCGAGTCCCACGTCTTGCGGCCCATCAGACAGGGTTTTCCCATCGTGGTTTGCTTGAAATAGGCCATGTCCGAGGCCAGCCGCCACGGCAACTCCCCGTCCCGACCTATCACGCCGTTTGAAGCGCGGGCGGCGATCAGGGCGAGCCGGACGCTCATACCGCCACCTGCGCCTTGATGTGCGGATGGGGGTCGTAATCCTTCAGCGTGAAATCCTCATACTCGAAATCGAAGATGTCGCGCTTGTCCGGATTGATCTCCATGCGCGGCAAGGGACGCGGCGCGCGCGTCAGCTGCAGCTCGGCCTGCTCGACATGGTTCAGGTAAAGATGGGCGTCGCCGAATGTGTGCACGAAATCGCCCGGCCGGTTCCCGGTCGCCTGCGCCATCATCATCGTCAGCAGCGCGTAGGAAGCGATATTGAACGGCACGCCCAGAAAGATGTCCGCGCTGCGCTGATAAAGCTGGCAGGACAGCCGCCCGTCCGCGACATGAAACTGGAACAGGCAGTGACAGGGCGGCAAAGCCATGTCATCCACGTCCGCCGGGTTCCAGGCCGAAACGATCAGGCGCCGTGAATTAGGATTTTCCCGTATCTGTCTGGTTACATTGGAAATCTGGTCAATCACGCTGCCATCCGGGGCGGCCCAGCTGCGCCACTGCTTGCCATAGACCGGGCCCAGCTCGCCATCCTCGGCGGCCCACTCGTCCCAGATTTTCACGCCGCGCTCCTGCAGCCAGCGAACATTGGTATCGCCGCGCAGGAACCACAGCAGCTCATAGATGATCGATTTGAGGTGAAGCTTCTTGGTGGTGAGCATCGGGAAGCCATCCGACAAATCGAACCGCATCTGACGGCCGAAGACCCCCCGCGTGCCAACGCCGGTGCGGTCGCCGCGCTCGACGCCGTTTTCCAGAACGTCCTCAAGCAGATCCAGATACTGACGCATGCCCTCTCGCCTCTTGTCCTTCCTCGTCGCATGATGGCCGAGTCGGCCTAGCCTACCGAATAAGTAAGGGCTTGGGGGGAGCATATGTCACGTCTTCTGAAAATCCTGATCGGCATTCTGGTGCTGCTGGCAATCGCCGCCATCATCGCTTTCGCGATATTGCCCGCCGCGGTGGAACGTAGCCAGAACAAGACGTTAGACCATGAACCTTATGTCATCTCGGATGAGGCGGCGGCGATCCAGGATTCGCTGCGTCTGGCGGATCTGCACACCGATACGATGTTGTGGAAGCGCGATTTTCTGAAGCGCGGCGAGCGCGGTCATGTGGACCTGCCCCGGCTGCAGGACTCCAATTCGGCCGTGCAGGTTTTCGCCGCGGTGACCAAGAGTCCCTCCGGCCTGAACTATGAAGAGAACACCGCTGAGAGCGACGACCTGGACCTTCTGGTGAAGGTTCAGCTCTGGCCGCCGCGCACCTGGAACAGCCTGCTGGAGCGCGCGGTCTATCAATCCGAGAAGCTTCATCACTTCGCCGAAGACTCTGATGGCGCGCTTCGCGTGGTCCGCACCGCCGCCGAGTTCGACGCCGCTCTTTCCGCCGGCGCGCTGGCTGGCATTCTCGCCACCGAGGGCGCGCATCCGCTGGAAGGCGACATCGCCAATCTGGACCGGCTGTGGACCGCCGGATACCGCATCATCGGCCTCCAGCATTTCTTCGATAACGCGCTGGGCGGCTCGCTTCACGGCGTCACCAATGCCGGGCTGACCGATTTCGGACAGGAAGCCGTCCGCGCCATCGAGGAAAAAGGCCTGATCATCGACCTCGCCCACTCCTCCGAAGCGGTGGTCGAGGACGTGCTGGCCATTAGCAACGCGCCGCTGATCGTCTCCCACACCGGGCTGAAAGGCGCCTGCGACACGCCCCGCAACATCCGGGACGAACTGATGGTGGAAATCGCCCGCCGCGGCGGGTTGATCGGAATTGGCTACTGGGACGCGGCAGTCTGCGATGTCTCGCCGGACGGCATTGCGCAATCCATCCGCTACGCCGCCGACCTGCTGGGCGTGGAGCATGTCGCTTATGGTTCTGACTATGACGGCGCGGTTACCGTGATCATGGACTCCGGCGAACGCGCCGCCCTCACCGACGCCCTCCTCGCCCAGGGCTTCACCCCCCGCGAAATTCGCCTGATCGCCGGCGAAAACGTGATCCGCTTCATGCGCGAGAATTTGCCGGACTGACCCAGAATGAGCGCCCCAACGACCGGCCTTGAAAAATGCGCCAATTGCGGCGCTGAACTGGCCTCGCGCTATTGCCCCGAATGTGGCCAGTCCCGCGAGGAACTGAAGCGGCCGATCCTTGGTCTTGTGAGCGATGCGCTGGACGGAGCCCTGAGCTGGGACGGGCGTTTTCTCGTGACCCTGAAGACCCTTTTTACCCGCACTGGCGGCCTTGGGCGGGCTTATATGGAAGGGGAGCGCGCCAAGTTCACTTCTCCTATCCGGCTTTATCTCATTATCAGCCTCCTGTTCTTCCTGCTGATGTCAGCATTGGATTTTCGGGTGCTGGCCGTTCAGTTCCCGGAGTCCCTCTCCGCTGAGGCGGGGCAGGAGGCGACGGACTCTCCAGTGACAGTTACCGTTTTCCGCCGGGGGCAGCCTGCAGAAGGCATGACCCTTTCGGATGAAGAATGGCGGCAGGCCACGGAGGAAATCCACGCTCAGGTCAAATCGGAATGGGGCGCGCGAATGGCGATAGCCGCGCTGCGCGACCCTGCCAGCGTTGAAAGGGCGGCAGCGGCGGCAGCGGCTCAGGCCATGGTGCTCATGCTTGCCGCTTTTGCTCTGATTAACTTGGCGCTGCATCCGCGCCGGAAAATCGTCGAACACGTCGTTCACAGCCTGTATTTTCATTCCGCTTTCCTGATAGGCCTTGGCGTGGCTTTTGCCGCGAGCGTATGGCTCGGGCGCTGGCCGCCAACGGCGATTGGTCTGGCCCTGATTTCCGCGATGTTTTTCCTTTATGGACTCTATGCGTTCGACAGGGGGTTTTATCACTCCAGCCGAATAGGCGCGGCGCTGCGCGTGCTTCCCATCGCAATAGCTTATTCTCTGGCTGCCGTGGGCGCGTCTCTGGGTTTGCTGTTCGTGGCCGCGTTCCAGTAACCCACTTCAAATTAACCTCTATCGCCCCTATATTCATGCTGTTCGCTTCGGCGGACTATGGCGATAAACGCGCACGCAATAAGCGGTCTGGACCCGGGTGCGATTCCCGGCGGCTCCACCAAAGACCCTTCGGAGTGAAGAACCCTTTGCCGGAGGGCCTTTGACGGGGCCGAATTAGGATCGACAGACGTGTAAAGGTGTTGCTTTTGCCCGGACGGTGCTCCGTTAAAAGCCCGTTTTTGATAGTTGCGAATGACAACTATGCTGAAGAGGTTGCTCTCGCTGCGTAATGCGGCGCGAGTATCTCGCATCTAAGCCCTGATCTGTTAGCTGGATCAGGCGGGGCCCGGGGGCGCCTGGCAACAGAAGCCCCCATTTCTCCCTTAACGATATCAGCCAATCACCGCGCATCCGTATTGACTGCGCCCCGCTCACGGTTAGGTTTTCTACCTGTCTGGATCAGGGGGGATCGACGGGTTGTCTACGGACCACATGCGGTATGACGTCATGGCGCGCGAGGCGCTCCGCGGCGTTGTGAAGAAAGCCTTGAAGCGGATCGCCCGCGAGGGCGGCCTTCCGGGCGAGCACCACTTCTATGTCACTTTCCAGACCCAGGCGCCCGGCGTCGATATCGATCCGGAGCTTGTCGCCTCCTACCCCGAAGAAATCACCATCGTGCTGGAGCACCAGTATTGGGAGCTGTCAGCCAATGAGGATTCCTTCGAAGTGACGCTGAAATTCGGCGGCGTGCCGAAATATCTCTGCGTCCCCTATGCGGCCATCACCAAGTTCTACGATCCCAGCGTCCGCTTTGCGCTGCAATTCGACGCGGATACGCCCGCCGCCGACGCCGCCAAGAAATCCGGCGCGATCAAGCGCGGCCCCGGGCCGAAATCCGACAGGAAGAAAGCCGCCGAAGACAAGGCGGAAACCGCCGAACATACCGGCGGCGACAATGGCGGCGATGTCGTGTCGCTGGACGCCTTCCGCCGCAAATAGGCTAGGCCCGCGGGCTGGCCCGCACCCACAGACGCGGCCGGTCGCCGCTGATTTTCTCGACTGTCAGCTTCGTCACCTGCACATCGTCCCGGAACGCCGCGCCTGTCAGCGCATCCAGGATTGCCTTTGCGACATTGTCCACGTCATGCTTGCCGCGCGTTTCGTCCGGCTGGATGATCAGGATTTCCACCTGGTAGTCGCCGAAGACAGGCCGGGCGGCGCGAAACTCTTTCCGGAAAAATTCGCGGACCAGCGGCTTGAAGCGCCGCGTCTGGGTGGTCAGGGCGTCAATGCGCAGGACCAGCGAATCCCCCGCATGGCCAGCCCGCACCTTGCCGCGCCCCTTTAGTTCCGTTTCTTCCAGTTCGCCCGGCTCCATGCCCGCCATCCCTGCTGGCCGCCCGTCGGCGCGGCTGTCTGGCGAGAAACGATAGCGCAAAGGCTGGCGATCCCAAGCCGCGTCCTTATGTCGTTGGAGAAACCACGCAGTTCCAGCGCCGGGGATTGATCACCCCACGCCCTCGGGGCATGAGAACGGCAACGAACCGACACGCCCAGATTAAAAGGGACAGCATGACCGACACGCGCAAAGAATCCGATTCCTTCGGCGAGCTGGAAATTCCGGCCGACAAATACTGGGGCGCGCAGTCTGCGCGTTCGCTGATCAATTTCCCGATTGGCGATGAAACCATGCCGGTCCCGGTTGTTCATGCGCTGGGCGTCATCAAGCGCTGCGCCGCGCTGGCCAACAAACAGCTGGGCGCTCTGGAGCCGGAAATCGCCGACGCCATAGCGAAGGCCGCCGGCGAAGTCGCCGAAGGCCGCTGGGACGACCACTTCCCGCTATCGGTCTGGCAGACCGGCTCCGGCACGCAGTCTAACATGAATGCGAACGAGGTCATCTCGAACCGCGCGATCGAGATCATGGGCGGCAAGATCGGCACGAAGAACCCCGTCCACCCGAACGATCACGTCAATCGCGGCCAATCCTCCAACGACACGTTCCCGACCGCCATGCATATCGCCGCGGCGCAGGAAATCGCCGGCCGCCTGATCCCGGCGCTGGAGCGCCTGCACGGCTCCATCGACGTGAAGGCCAAACAGTTCAAGGACATCGTGAAGATCGGCCGCACCCACCTTCAGGACGCCACGCCCCTGACGCTGGGCCAGGAATTTTCCGGCTATGTCCGCCAGATCGAGCTGGGCATCGCCCGCCTCCAGGACGGACTGGAAAATCTCTATCCGCTGGCGCAGGGCGGCACGGCGGTAGGCACCGGCATCAATACGAAAGAAGGCTTCGCCGAAGCTTTCGCGCAGGAAGTCGCCGATATGACCGGCCTTCCCTTCGTAACCGCCGAAAACAAGTTCGAGGCGCTGGCTGCGCATGACGCCTATGTCTTCGCTCACGGCGCGCTGAACACGGTCGCCGCGTCCCTGTTCAAGATCGCCAACGATATCCGCCTGCTCGGCTCCGGTCCGCGCTCCGGCATATCGGAGATCAGCCTGCCGGAAAACGAGCCTGGCTCATCAATCATGCCCGGCAAGGTGAACCCGACCCAATGCGAGGCCATGACCATGGTTTGCACCCAGGTCATGGGCAATAACGCCGCCATGGGCATGGCCGGCAGCCAGGGCCATTTCGAGCTGAACGTCTTCAAGCCGGTCATGGCCTACAACATGATGCAGTCCATCCGCCTGCTGGCCGACGCCGCCGACAGCTTCGCAGAGCGCTGCGTCGAGGGCATCACCGCCAACGAGGACCGGATCGAGGAACTGGTGAACCGCTCTCTCATGCTGGTCACCGCGCTGAACCCCAAGATCGGCTATGACAAGGCCACCGAGGTCGCCAAGAAAGCGCACAAGGAGGGCACGACCCTCAAGGAATCCGCCCTCGCCCTCGGCTACGTCACCGAGGCCGAGTTCGACGAAATCGTCGACCCGGCGAAGATGGTGAAACCGGGCTGACGCCATGAAAATCGCCGTCATCGGGCCGGGAAAAGTCGGGGCGACGCTGGGACGGCGCTTCGTGGAGGCCGGACACGAGGTAACGTTCGGCGCTCCGCGGCCGGAGCTGGAGAAATACGACCCGCTGCGCGATCTCGGTTGCGCCGTATATTCGGCCGAAGAAGCGGTCGAGGAGGTTGAAATCGTCCTGCTCGCCGTGCCCTGGGCTGTCGCAGCGGACGTTGTCGGCAAGCTGGGTGGACTGCCCGGGCGTCTGATCATCGACGCCACCAACCCTATCGGCGAGGACTTTCTGGACGTCGATCACGCCAGCCAGCATTCGGGCGGCGAGACTATCGCCGAACTGATCCCCAAGGCGCAGGTCATCAAGGCGTTCAACACGGTGGGCGTCGAGGCCATGGCCAATCCGGTCTATGGCGATCAGCGCGCCGCGCTGGCCGTCGCCGGCGGCGATCAGGCGGCCAAGGAGACCATCTTCAAGCTGGCCCGGGACATTGGATTCGATCCGTATGACGCCGGCCCTCTGGCCGCCGCCCGCACGACAGAGCGCCTTGCCTGGCACTGGATCGAGATTTCCACGATCTATGGCGACCGGAGCGATTTCACGTTCGCTCTTCTTCGGCGCTGACCACGGTGGAGAAGCGCTCCCTCTCCATCGCCGGTCACCGCACCTCCATTGCGCTTGAGCCGGAATTCTGGGCGGCGCTGGATAGCGCCGCAGCTGCGGACGGCCGCTCCATGGCGGGCCTGATCACCGAAATCGACAAGGGCCGTGATCCCGAACAGGGCCTCGCCAGCGCCGTGCGCGTCTGGCTGCTCGAACGGGCCTGCCGCTAGTCTTCCATCAGCGCGGCGTGAACGGGCGCGACCCAGTCTCCGGCATCACTGTCATAAATGTCGAAACCGGCGGTGAAATCGAAATAGCACCAGCCCATGCCGCCGGCCTCCGCCGCCTCGCGCACGGTTTTCGTCCATACCGCCCGGTCCGCTGTTTCGCCGTGCCGGATCGGCCCGAACTCGCCCAGAAAAACCGGCGTCCGGTTCCGCTCCGCCCAGTCCTGCGCCTTGGCGATATCGTGTTGAACCGCCTCGATTTCGTGACTGGCGCCAAAACCCGTCCCCACAGGCGGCGCATTCTTGAACCAGCTCGCCCCCTGGTGGGTGAAATCGAAAGGTTCGTAATAATGGAAAGTTGCGACCAGGTACGGGTCATCCGGCAGGCGCAGCCGCATCAGCCCCTCGACGCTCGACCAGTCGTCCCCGCCCAGAATGATTGTCCGGGCCGGATTGGTCTCGCGGATCGCATCGACCAGTTCCTCCGCCAACGCGAACCACTTCTCGCCTGACAGTTTCCGGATCGGCTCGTTCACCGGCTCGAAGATCAGGCTGTCCGGGTAATCCCGGTATCGCTCGCCGATCTGCCGCCAGATGGCGAGGACGCGCGGGGCATGAAAATCCGGACGGTCTTTCATGTCCGTATAGGAATGCATGTCGATGATGACATTCAGATCGGCCTCGAACGCCTGAGCGATCACCTCGTCGATCCGTGCAAACCGCTCCGGATCCACTGTGTAGGGCGCGGCCTCCAGCGCATGACTGTGCCAGTCGATCAGGACGCGCACCGTGTCGAACCCGCCGTCGGCGATGGTTTGCAGGTCCCCCTGCGTGATCGCATAGCCCCAGTCGCCCTCCACCGGCGCGTTCAGGGCGTTCGCCAGATTGACGCAGCGCTGCACCGGGAATTCCGCGCGGGACGCCGTGGGCGCGACAGGCGCTTCGCTGACATCCGGGGCGAATTCCGCGCCGCAGGCCGCCACGGCAAGAGCCGCCATTCCAGTCATCCAGCGCATGCGAGACCTCCCTGCCCTTCCACCGCCGCCGCGCTTGTGATTAAGACGGACTCGCGACGCCATCCTGACATGCTAGACCTATGCCATGATTTCGAAGATTCTTATTGCCAACCGGGGCGAAATCGCCTGCCGCGTTATCAAGACCTGCAAGCGCCTCGGCGTAAAAACGGTCGTCGTCTACTCCGAAGCCGATGCGGCGAGCCTCGCCGTTGAGCAGGCTGACGAGGCCGTATTCATCGGGCCGCCGCCCGCCGCCGAATCCTATCTGGACGCCGACAAGGTCATCGCGGCCGCGAAAGAGACCGGCGCGGACGCCATCCATCCGGGCTTCGGCTTCCTGTCGGAAAATGCCGGATTTGCGGAGCGCGTGGAAAAAGAGGGCCTGATCTGGATCGGCCCCAACGCGCACGCCATCCGCGCCATGGGCGACAAGATCGAATCCAAGCGGCTGGCCGGCGAAGCGGGCGTCAGCACGATCCCCGGCGCGCCCGGAGAGATCGAGAACGCCGAAGACGCGAAGACCGCCGCTGACAAGATCGGCTACCCGGTCATGGTCAAGGCGTCCGCCGGCGGCGGCGGCAAGGGCATGCGCATCGTGCATGATCCCAAGGACCTCGCCGACAGCTTCAAGTCCGCCCGCAACGAAGCGAAATCCTCCTTCGGCGACGACCGCATCCTGATCGAGAAATTCATCGAACAGCCGCGCCATATCGAAATTCAGGTTCTCGGCGACAAGCACGGCCATGTGATCCATCTGGGCGAGCGCGAATGTTCCATCCAGCGCCGCAATCAGAAAGTCATCGAGGAGGCCCCCTCCCCGTTCATCGACGAGGAAACGCGCGCGAAAATGGGCGCGCAGGCCGTCGCGCTCGCCGAGGCCGTGGGCTATGACAGCGCCGGCACGGTGGAATTCGTCGCCGGTCCGGACAAATCCTTCTATTTCCTGGAAATGAACACCCGTCTGCAGGTGGAGCATCCGGTGACCGAGCTGATCACCGGCCTGGATCTGGTCGAGCAGATGATCCGCGTGGCCGATGGCAAGGAGCTGCCCATCAAGCAGGACGAGCTGAAGCTGGACGGCTGGGCCATGGAAGCCCGCGTCTATGCCGAGGATCCCTATCGCAGCTTCCTGCCCAGCATCGGCCGCCTGGCGCGCTGCCAGCCGCCGGAAGAAGGCGACGGCGTGCGTCTCGATACCGGCGTGCGTGAGGGAGACGAGATTTCGCTGTTCTACGATCCGATGGTCGCCAAGCTGATCGGCTATGGCCCGACCCGCATCGACTCCATCGATACGCTGGCCGCCGCGCTGGACCGCTACCTGATCGAGGGCGTGCAGACGAATATTCCCTTCGTCGCCGCCGTGCTGTCTCAGGACCGTTTCCGCGAGGGGCGCCTGACCACAAAATATATCGAGGAAGAATTTCCCGACGGGTTTCAGGGGCTCTCGCCCGATCCCGCTCAGGTTCGCCTGCTTTCAGCCGTCGCCGCCTACGCTCACGCCATCTTCACCCGCCGCGCGGCGCAGGCCACCGGCCGGATCAATGGCAAACATGTCGCGAAGCGCAAGGACTGGGTCGTGCTGTTCGGCGAGCACCAGATTCCGGTTCGTATCGACCTGACAGATGCCGGCGCCGATCTGACGATCGAGGACCGGTCCGCCACGCTGGAAACCGGCTGGATCCCCGGTCATGTCCTGTTCGAGGGCAGGCTGGACGGCGAAGCCTTCAGCGTGGAGATGCACGACCGCGCGGAAGGATATGTCCTGCGCCTTGGCGGCGTGAAAGGCCGCGCGCTGGTCTGTTCGCCGCGCATGGCCGAGCTGCACGCCATCCTGCCAGAACCCGACGCCGGCGACCTCGCCAAGACCGTCCTTTGCCCGATGCCGGGCCTGGTGGTCTCTCTGGAGGTCGAGGAAGGTCAGGAAGTGAAGGCGGGCGAGCCCATCGCCATCGTCGAGGCGATGAAAATGGAAAATGTTATTCGCGCTGAAGCCGATGGCGTGATCAAGTCAATACCGGTGAAAGCGGGCGACACCGTGGCGGCGGACGACGCGCTGGCCGAAATGGAGTAGGCTCGGGTCAACCGCCGCAATTTTACGGCGAAGAATGTGGGGGCATTTATGAAGCGTTTTCTCTTTCCGGCCGCGGCCTTGATCCTCTCCGCCTGCGCCACCGCGCCTGACAGCGGCGATGAGGTCAGCGCCTGTCTGGCGGAAACCTTCCCGGTCTATTTTGCCCGTGACGAGAAAGGGCTCAGCGCCCCGGCGCAGGAACTTCTGGACGTGGCGGCGGAACGCCTTTCCGGTTGCGCGGGCGGATCGCTGGAAGTCGTGGGTTATACGGACGCGGTCGGGAACGAGACGCTGAATCAGCGGATCGCAGGCGAACGCGCGCAGGCGGTGCTGGACGGGCTGACCGCGCGCGGCGTGCAGCCGCAACAGATCAAGCTCACCCCCGTTGGCGAAGCCGGCGCCAAGACCGCGGACGGCGAAACCGTGCCGATGCGCCGCCGGGTCGAGGTCCGGTTCATTCCTTAAGCATGACGGTCGCCGCGGCGCTTTTCGATCCCGGCGCCTCCGCCGGGCCGCGTGATCTTTATCGCGGCGCCGCCGCGCTGGCGGTCGCGGCTGTCCTGCTGCATCTGGCTCAGGCCTTCACGCCACTGGCCCTGGCCGGGCTATGGTTGCTGTTCTGGATCGGGCTGATTTATCCGGCCGTCTGCCTGTTCGCCAATCGCGCGCGGGCGGTCGGGCGCTCCGTCTGGCTGGGCGTGGCGACGGCCTTCGCCCTGTTCACCGTCCACCTGCTTTTATCGGCATTCTTCGTGCCGGCCTTCCTGACCGGCGCCAATCCCGAACTCTTCGATCCCGGCCGCCTGGCGCGCGCGGCGCTGATCCCCAACATCCTGATTTCCGCCGCCCTCTTTGCCGCCGCGGCCTACTGGACCCGTTTCTGGGCGCGCGCCTGAGCGTCCACAGAAAATTCCTTCGTTTTCGCGATCATGATTGACACAGAGAAAGGCGCGGGCACACGCTTGTCACCTGATCGCGGCCGGCTCTGGACTGGAAGAAGCTCGCGCGAAACCAAACAGGAGGGACAAACATGAATCTCGGAAGCGTTCTCTTTAATCCGCAGGGACGGCTCGGCCCGGCGGCTTTCCAGAAAGCCGCTCTGATCCTGATCGTCATCGGTCTCGTTCTAAACCTTCTTCCCGTGATCAGTTTTGCGCTTACGGCGCTGAGCGCCCTTGGCATTCTTCTTATCTATCCCTGGGTCTGTATCTGGGTGAAACGCCTTCATGACGCCAACAAGACCGGTTGGCTCTTCCTGGCCGTTCTGGTCGCCTGGCTGGTCGTCGGCTGGATCGCGGGCATGATCGTCGTGGGCGTTTTCGGCGGCGCGGCCGTCACGTCTGGCGGTGATTTCTCATCCATGATGCAATCGATGACAGCGGCCAGCCGCGCCACTGCGCTGCCCAGCGCGATTATCAGCGCTCTGATCGCTTTCGCTTTTGTTTATGTGGCGAATATGCTCCTGAAAAGCGACCCCAACCCCAATCAATATGGTCCGCCGCCGGGACCGGACGGCGAATCCCGTCCGCCGGCCGACACCCCGCCGCCTGCGGCATAAGGGTTCGTCTTTCAACGAAAAGCCCCGGCGCGCCCGCACGCGCCGGGGCTTTTTTATTCCGCTAGAGGATTGGCGGCTCCGCCGTCTCCGTGGATCGTCCGAAAACGTCTTCAAAAGCGGCGCGCAACGCCGCGTCCGCTTCGGGCAGCGTGACCGGGCGGCCCATATCCACAAGGCTGGTCACGCCCAGATTGGGGTCGCTGATGCCACAGGGCGTGATGCCAGTGAAATGTGTCAGGTCCGGCTCCACGTTCAGCGCGATGCCGTGAAAACTGACCCATTTGCGGATGCGCACGCCAATCGCCGCAATCTTGTCTTCGCGCGGCGCCCCCGGCCTTGACCGGTCCACCCAGACGCCCACGCGGCCGTCACGAATTTCTCCGTCGATCCCGAACGCATCCAGCGCGCCGATAATCCAGCGCTCAAGGTCCTGCACATAGGCGCGCACGTCGCGTCCCCGCGCCTTCAGATCCAGCATCGCATAGGCCACGCGCTGACCGGGGCCGTGATAGGTGAATTCACCGCCCCGCCCTGTCCGGTAAACGGGAAAACGGTCCGCATCGCGTAAATCCGCGTCCTTTGCGCTGGTCCCCGCTGTATAGAGCGGCGGGTGTTCCAGCAGCCAGATCAATTCACCCGCTTCCCCGGCTGCAATGGACGCCGCACGCGCCTCCATCGCCGAAACGGCGGCTTCATAGCCAATCAGGTTGTTGGAAACGGCCCACTGGACCGGTGCTTTGTGTGTCATGGCGTTAAGGGCCGCGTAACTGGAATTGCGCGAAGATGGGGTCCGAAGCATCACAAGCCAAGCGGCGTCTGTCAGCGAAATGAACCAGCTCAACGCGGTTGAAGTCGAAATTTCAGTGGTTCTTGGCCGGTCCAAGATGCCGATCTCGCAATTCCTGCGGATGGGCCGGGGCGCCGTTATACCGCTTGATGCGACGGAAAACGACGAAGTCTGGATCCTGGCGAACAACTACCCCATCGCCCGCGGCGAAATCCTGATTCAGGGCGAAAAAGTGGCGATCACCGTGACCAGCGTCGCGGATGTTCACGAATTCAATGCCGCGTCCTGACCTCATACTCGCCGCACTGCTGCTTCTCGTCACGCCGGCTTCCGCGCAACAGTTCTTCCAGAGAGACATGATCCGGCAGGGACCGGTCCTGCAGGAGATCAGCACGCCATCGGCGCTGGCCTGCCGCGCCGCCTGTGATCTCGACGGGCAATGCGAAGCCTGGTCATGGGTCCGTCCGGGCGTGGAATCTGCCTCTCCGGTCTGCCGCCTGCAAAGCGATGCGGGCGAAACGCGCACCGACACGTGCTGCATCTCCGGCCTTTCGCGCGCCGGCGGCGAGCCTGTGCGCATGGCCGCATCAACGCCGGCGCCGCAGCAGCGCATGAGTTCCGCCCCGACGCGGGTCCTGGAAGGCGCTCCTGCACAAGCGCGCACCAAGCCCCGCCCCGTTCCACTGCAGCCCGAACCTGTGGCGGCGCCCTATCAGGCCGCGCCCCAACCCTATGTTTCCTCCGCAATGCGGCGCGCTCAGTCCCCCTCGAACGCTGAAGCGGTCAGCCTGAACTTCGACCCGACAGCGCGCGATGGGGAGACTGAAGAAGCCGGTGAAGAAAACCGGCAGGCAAGCGGTGAGTCTGAAGCCGCGGACGCCGACGCCGGCCCCGCCGCGGATGAAACAGAAGCGCCGAAAGCCATCGAAACCGCGCCGGTGCAGCCCGCCATAAGAAAAGCGGAGCGCTCAAGCGCCCCGCTCTATTCGGTTCAACGGGAATATATGGCCCCTCAGGCGACCGCGCAGGCCGCCACGCCTCAGGAAGAGGCGTCTGATGAGCGAGACTGAACTTCGTTCGATTTCATGTGGCCGAGCTTGTCCAGCAGGTCGCCAAACTCTTCCTGCGTAGACTTGGAGTCCGACGCCAAGCGCTCATCCAGGCCTTTACCTAGGCCTTTCAAGAAATGATATGCGCTATGCTCGCCCATGACTCCTTACCTGTTACCAACTATTAATGTTTCCGGCGTTCCCACGCCTTTTGTTCAGCTGCATCTTCTAACGCGCCGCAGCAAATAGAGTTTCAGGGAAAAGTGCAAACAATTCATTGTGATTCAGTCAACTTTGACGTGAACGGCGCGCCCGTTCCGGTCTTGCGGCGGCCATATTTTCCGGCCAAGGGCTTGCGGCCATGAATTCATATCGCGCAGACCTCGAAATCCGCCGCGAACAACAGACGCGCACGCGCCGCCTGATCATTGCCGGCTCCATCGCCGCCGTGGTGCTGATCGCGGCGGTCGCGGCCGGCCTCGTCTGGCGCGGTCTGTTCCACGACATGCCCGCCCTGCCGCCTACGGCCGAGCTGTGGGTGGTGGACCGCGAGCCTTCGATTGAGGTGCGGGCCAGCGATGGTTCGCTGATCGCCACGCGCGGCCCGCTCTATGGGCGCTCCGTTTCCGCCGATGATCTGCCCGATCATCTGGTGATGGCCTTCCTGGCGGCGGAGGATCACCGTTTCTATTCCCATTCCGGCGTCGACCTTCAGGCGCTGGCGCGCGCCGCCTGGGTGAATTCCCGCGCCGGGGAGACGCGGCAGGGCGGCTCCACCCTGACCCAGCAGCTGGTCAAGAATCTGGTCCTGACGCCGGATCAGACGCTGCGCCGCAAGGCGCAGGAGATCCGCCTGTCCATGGCGCTGGAGCGGCGGCTGACCAAGCGGGAAATCCTCAATCTCTATCTCAACCGCGTCTATCTGGGCGAACGCGCCTACGGGGTTGAAGCTGCCGCGCAACGCTATTTCGGCAAGTCGGCGCGGGACGTGAACCTTGCCGAATCTGCTCTTCTCGCCGCCCTGCCCAAGGCGCCCTCCCGCCTGTCGCTGGTGGAGAATTTCGACGCCGCTGAAAGCCGCGCCCGCGAGGTGCTGGACCGCATGACGGAATACGGCTTCATCACCGCCGAAAAGGCGGCCGGGGCGGCCAGCGCGGCGCCGGACATCGCCGCGGAAACGGCGCAGGCGTCCGCTCTGGACTGGGGCTACACGCTGGACCTTGTCGAGAAACACGCCCGCCAGCTTGCGCCGGAAAACGCGCCCGATCTGGTGGTCACCGTCACGCTGGATCCGGAAATCCAGCGCAAGGCGGAAACCGCGCTGGACGCCGTGCTGGATGAATCCGGCGCGGCCAGCCGCGCCGGACAGGGCGCGCTGTTCGCCATCGATTATTCCGGCGCAGTGCGCGCCATGGTCGGCGGGCGCGACTATGCCGAAAGCCAGTTCAACCGCGCTGTCCAGGCCCGCCGCCAGCCCGGCTCCGCCTTCAAGCCATTCGTCTATGGCGCGGCGCTGGAGTCCGGCCTCTCCCCCGCCACGGTGCGGGAGGACCAGCCGCTGGAGCTGGAAGGCTGGTCGCCGGAGAATTTCGGGGGCAATTATCGCGGTTGGGTGACGCTGCGGGACGCCTTCAAACGTTCGATCAATACGGTCGCCGTGCAGCTGGGCGAGCAGGTCGGGCCGGAGAATATCGCGCAGCTGGGCCAGCGCTTCGGCATCCAGTCCCCGCTGCGTCCGCATCCCTCCCTGGCTCTGGGCTCTTCCGAGGTGACGCTGGCCGAGCTGACAGCCGCCTATGCCGTCTTTGCGCGGGACGGCGCATATATCGAGCCGTGGTTCATCCAGACCATCGCCAATACGCGCGGCCAGACGCTTTACGAGCACAAATCCGCGCGCGGCCGGGTAGTCTATGATCCCGAAAATGCCGAGGCGATGACCGGCATGATGCAGGAAGTCGTGGTCGGCGGCACCGGCGCGCGCGCCGCGCTGGGCAAGCGTCCCGCGGCGGGCAAGACAGGCACCAGCCAGGCCAGCCGCGATGCGTGGTTCGTCGGTTATACGGCGCAGCTGGCGGCGGGCGTATGGGTCGGCAATGACGATGACAGCCCGATGAAGAACGTCACCGGCGGCGGCCTTCCCGCCGAAATCTGGCGGCGTTTCATGGAAGCGGCGCATGAAGGCCTGCCCGTCGAAAACCTGAACGCGCCGCCCCCGCCCGACAGATCGCCCTACGAAGAGCGCCTTGCCGCCTTCTATTCGGAACTCGCCGGCGCGTTCGAAGCGCAATCGGCGCCGGACGAGGGTTGATTTCGCGCGCGCATCGGCGTTTGTCCTGCAACCGATGACCCAGACTGCGGCGGACAGCTCCGAACAACAGCAAGAGGCTGAAGACCAGCGCGCCCGCGAGGATACGCGGCAGGCGGGCCGCCGCATCCGCGCCCTGCTTCGCCCCGTCGGCGCGGTCTCCGCCGAGTTCTTTGACCGGGTCTGGACGCGCGGCGACGGCGCGGTGTGGTTCTGGGGCCTGATGATCGGCATCGTGGCGGCCTACGCGATCCTCGGTTTCCGGCTGGCCATCGAGTCGATCCAGTTCCTTGGCTATGGCGCGTTCAACGAACATCTGGCCCATGCCGCGCAGGGCCTGCCCTGGCATACGGTTCTGGTCGCGCCGATCATGGCCGGCATCGTCGTGTCCGGCCTTCTTTATCTGGGCCGCGAATTCAACTGGCTGCCGGAAACCCGCGCTGAAAACGTCGCCGATGTGATCGAGGCGCGGGCCGTTCATGGCGGCCATATCGGCGTGCGCACCACCATGCTGTCCGCCGTAATCGCCGCGGTCTCGCTTGGCGGCGGCGCCAGCGCCGGGCGTGAAGGCCCTGCCGTGCATATTGGCGGCGGTCTGGGCGCGCTGGTGGCCGAAGGTCTGGGCCTGCCGCCGCGCGCGGCGCGCACCCTGCTGGCCTGCGGCGTGTCCGCGGCGATCGCCGCCTCGTTCGACGCGCCCATCGCCGGCGTCCTGTTCGCGCTGGAGGTCGTGCTGGGCCATTACGCGCTGCGGGTGATCGCGCCGGTGGCGATTTCCTCACTCGCCGCCTCCGTCGCCACGCGGGCGCATCTGAGCGACCAGGTCACGTTTTCCATCCCGCCCTTGCCGGAAACCATGCTGACCGATTTTCCGCTGGCCGCGCTTTTGGGTTTTCTGGCCGCGCTCGCGGCCATGGCCTTCATGCGGCTGACGCTGGCCGTCCCGGCCTGGCTTTCCGGAACCGCCGACAGGCTGGCATTGCCTTTGTGGGCGCTGCCGCCATTTGGCGGCGTTCTGATCGGCCTGATGGGCATATGGATGCCGGACATCCTTGGCGTCGGGTACGAAGCGACGACGGAGGCCATCGCGGGCGAGTTTTCCATCGGCTTCCTGCTGGCCCTGATTGCCGCCAAGCTGATCGCCACCACGATCACGCTGGGCTTTCGCTTCGGCGGCGGCGTGTTCTCGCCTTCCATTTTCATCGGGGCGATGGTCGGCGCGGCCTTTGGCGGCATTGTCGACCAGACGCCGCTGGCGACGGCGGGCGAGACCTTCTTCGCCGTCATCGGAATGGGCGCGGTGGCGGGCGCGGTTCTGGGCGCGCCGATATCGACAACGCTGATCGTGTTTGAACTGACGCAGTCCTACGAGGCCGGGGCCGCGATGCTGGTCGCGGTCTCCATCGCCACGGTGATCGTGCAGTCAGTGATGGGCGGATCGGTGTTCCAGAAACAGATCGAAAATCACGGCTACAAGCTGGCCGAAGGGCCGCAGCGGATCATTCTCCAGACCGTGCGCGTGCGGGAGGTGATGAATCCCGTCTCCCGCAACGAGGCGGAGAAAAGCTCCGAAGGCGCGCATCTTTACGAGGATGACTCGCTGGGCCGGGCGCTGGCCCTTATGGAAGCAGAGGACATCGATTCCGCCGCCGTGAAGCGCCGCGGCGGGGCGGAGCCTGTGACCGGGCATATCAGCCGCACCGACGCCCTGCTGGCCTATAACAAGGCGCTGGTCGACGCGCATATCGAACGAACGCGCTAGTTCCGCGTTATCCCTCATGTCCAATCCTGGGGGACTGTCATGAAATCATCCGTCATCTCTCTTTCCGCCGCCCTTCTGGGCCTGACTGCGTGCGCTCAGACCACGCCTGGCGGCGCCGAGCTACAGCCGGACCTCGCCTGGGTCGAGGAAGGCTTTGGCTGGGTCGCGGTGACCGATGCGGACGCGCCGCCCAAGCGGCTGGCGTTCGGCATGGAGAATACCGACTGGATTATCATCCTGCTGACCTGCGCGGAGCAGCCGGGCGAATATGACTTCACCTATTTCAACGCTGAAAACGAAACGGACGGGGCGAAAAGCCCGATCCGGCTGTCGGGCGAAGCTGGTCGGGCCGATATTGGCGGCCGCATACAGTGCGAAGACGCCCAGATCGGACCTGATTGCGTGACCGAAGCGACCGCGAAAGGCGAAACCTTTAAAGCACTGATGACTTCCGCTGACCCGGTGCGCGTGAACGCGGCGGGCGAGCTGAAATGGTATCCGGCCCCGGGCCAGCACGGCGAAGCCTTTATCGAGGCCTGCCGCGCCGAAACGCCGATAGCTTGAAGCCGCCTACTCCGCCGCGTGTTTCGCGGCGGGCGCGCCAGAAATGCCGGTCAACACCTCCGGATCGAAAGAATCCACCTCGACAATCTCGCGGACGAAGCTCTCCGCCTCCTCCAGCTGGCGGGTCTCTGCTTCTGTCAGCGCCTCGTCATGACGGCGCTTGCGATAAAGCGGCTCGGCGGCGGTAACCGCCTTGAAGGCGCGCTCCAGCCGCGCGACCTCTGAGGATTCGACCGAACCGATATAGAGACCCTGCATCAGGCGGGTGCGCGTTTCGGTATCAGTCGTCACCAGATCGGAGACGCGCTGCGCCAGCTGGTCGTCCGGCGCGCGGCCATTCTTGCCCGAAGACGGCGCGGTGAAACGCATGAGGGCCGCCAGCGGACGCGAGGGATAGTTGTCGATCACCTCGGTCAGGCGTTGCTCGATCCGCTGATAACCGGCCTGCATGACATAACCGAGAACCGGCCGGTCCTCGCGCGGCTTGCCGTCTTCCTCGAACCGTTTGAGGGCGCAGGAGAGCAGGTAAACCTCGCTGAGAATGTCGCCGAGACGGGCGGAGATGAACTCCTTGCGCTTCAGCGCGCCGCCCAGATGCACCAACGCAATTTCACTGACGAAAGCCAGTACGGAGGAATAGCGGCCGAGCTGCTTGTAATGGTGCTTCAGATCGTCCGCGCCATCCGGATAAGGCGCGCTGGCCCCGCCCGTCCAGGAGCGCGCAAACGCCCGGAAGAAGGTCGCGGCCTGATGGCCTGCATGTTTCCAGATGGTCTGGCTGAACTTCTCCAGACCGGCTTCCTCATCCTCATCGCTGGCGGCCATAATCTCGTCCAGCAGGTAAGGGTGCGCGCGGATCGCGCCCTGACCGAAGATCATCAGGTTGCGGGTCAGGATGTTCGCGCCTTCGACCGTGATAGCCACCGGCACGGCGCGGTAAAGGTCGCCCAGATAGTTCTTCGGGCCATCGATCACCGCCTTGCCGGCGTGAACGTCCATCGCGTCATTGGTCGCCTCGCGCAGGCGATAGGTGGCGTGCGCCTTGACGATGGCGGAGAGAACGGAAGGCGCATGACCCTCGTCCACCGCGCGGGCGGTGACGCGGCGTGCGGCGTCCAGCTGGTAGGCGTGCGCGGCCAGCGCGGCAATCCGCTCCTGAATCCCCTCGAATTCCGCGATGGAAATATTGAATTGATGACGGCAGCGCGCATAGGCGCCGGTGGTCATAAGCGCCAGGCTGGCCCCGGCGGCCGATTGCGACGGCAGCGAGATGCCGCGGCCGACGGACAGCGCCGACATCAGCATCATCCAGCCCTGTCCGGCATATTCCTGGCCGCCGATAATCCAGTCCAGCGGCACGAAGACGTCCTTGCCCTCCAGCGGTCCGTTCTGAAACGCCTGACGAGAGGCGTAATGCCGCTTGCCGTGCGTGACGCCCGGCGTGTCGGAGGGGATCAGGGCAAGCGTGATGCCGATATCTTTCTGGTCACCCAGCAGGCCGTCCGGGTCCTCCAGCTTGAAGGCGACGCCCATGACGGTCGCGATGGGGCCGAGCGTGATATAGCGCTTGTTGAAATTCAGACGGATGCCCAGCGTTTCCTTGCCGTCCACCGTTGCTTTCTCGACAACGCCGACCGATTCCATGGCCCCGGCGTCGGAGCCGGCGGCGGTTTCGGTCAGGCCGAAACAGGGGATTTCCTCGCCCTTCGCCAACCGCGGCAGCCAGTAATTCTTCTGCTCGTCCGTACCGAAATGCATAAGCAGTTCGCCCGGGCCGAGCGAGTTCGGAACCATGACGCTGACCGCGCCCGTGCCGCTGCGCGAGGACAGCTTGCGGATCACCTCCGAATGACAGAGCGCGGAAAAGCCCAGCCCGCCATATTCCTCCGGAATGATCATCCCGAAAAATTTGTTCTGGCGAATGAAATCCCAGACTTCCGGCGGCAGGTCCTTGCGCTCGTACTCGATCTCCCACGGGTCGAGCATATTGCACAGCTCCTCGACGGGGCCGTCGATGAAGGCCTGCTCGGCTTCGGTCAGCGTGTAACCGGGCGCTTCGCGCAGCACGCTCCAGTCCGGATTGCCGGAAAAAATCTCGGCGTCGAACCACAGGCCGCCAGCCTCCAGCGCCGCCTGTTCCGTCTCGGAAATCTCGGGCAGCGCGTTGCGAGCGAACTTGTAGAGGGATTTGGTGATCGGGTTGGGCATGGCGTGTCACCTGTCAGTCAGAGTTAAACTCTTGAACGCCTTTGAAGATGGGCCTGTTCCGGCCCTGCGGCAATGATTTCCGGTTTTCTATGACGAGCGCCGGAGAGTATGGCCTGAATGAGAACCCGGTCTGATAAAGTCCGGTTGGTCCCCCTTCCCCGCCCTTCGAGACGCCGCGCCATGGGCGCGGCTCCTCAGGGGAAGGGTCATAGAAGCGCGAGAAAAAACAGAGCTTCACCTCCCCCACCCTTAGCCTGAGGAGCTGCGGAGCAGCGTCTCGAAGGCGAACTCCACCCTGACGCAACTTCCTCCGCAAACTGCCCCGCTTATCCCTGCACGCTTCACTGTTCACGTTTCGTGCGAGTCGCTACATGATGACGCGTCGTGACGAATTCACTTTCCATTTCACAGCGGGCCAGCGCCGCGCCGCCCTATATGAACGGGCTGAACCCGGAGCAGCGGGAGGCCGTGGAGGCGCTGGACGGGCCGGTGCTGCTGCTGGCGGGCGCGGGCACGGGCAAGACGCGGGCGCTGACCACGCGGCTGGCGCATATCCTCAACACCGGGCGCGCGCGGCCGTGGGAGATTCTGTCGGTCACCTTCACCAACAAGGCGGCGCGGGAGATGCGCGCCCGGGTGGGCGAACTGATCGGCGAGGCGGTCGAGGGACTGCCCTGGCTGGGCACCTTCCATTCCATCGCCGCGCAGATATTGCGCCGGCATGCGGAGCTGGTGGATTTGAAGCCCAGCTTCACCATTCTGGACACCGACGACCAGATCCGCCTGATCAAGCAGATCCTGCAAGCGGAAAATATCGACGAGAAACGCTGGACGCCCCGCTATTTCGCCTCGCTGGTCGATGGCTGGAAGAACCGCGGGCTGACGCCGGACCGCGTGAGCGAGGAAGACGCCTATGCCTTCGCCAACGGGCGCGGCAAGGACCTCTACAAGATCTATCAGGACCGTCTGGGCGTGCTGAACGCCGCCGATTTCGGCGACCTGCTGCTGCACAATCTGACGATCTTCCAGAACAATCCGGATGTCCTGAAAGATTATCACGCCAGGTTCCGCTACCTGCTGGTGGACGAGTATCAGGACACCAACGTCGCCCAGTATCTGTGGCTGCGCTTTCTGGCGCAGGGGTCGAAGAATCTCTGCGTGGTGGGCGATGACGACCAGTCCATCTATGGCTGGCGCGGGGCGGAGGTGGATAACATCCTGCGCTTCGAGAAAGATTTTCCGGGCGCGAAAGTGATCCGGCTGGAGCGCAATTACCGCTCCACCCAGCATATATTGTCCGCCGCGTCGGGTCTGATCGCCTCCAACAAGTCGCGGCTGGGCAAGGAGCTGTGGACCGACGATCAGGGCGGCGAGAAGGTGCAGGTGCGCGGCGTGTGGGACGGCGAGGCCGAGGCCCGCGCCATCGCCGAGGAGATCGAGAACTGGGTCAGCCACAAGCGGCCCTATAGCGACGTGGCGGTTCTGGTCCGCGCTTCCTGGCAGATGCGGGCGTTCGAGGACCGCTTCATCATGACCGGCCTGCCCTATCGCGTGGTGGGCGGCCCGCGCTTCTTCGAACGTGCGGAGATCCGCGACGCGCACGCTTACTTAAGGCTGGTGCGGCAGGACGAGGACGATCTGGCGTTTGAGCGGATCGTCAATACGCCCAAGCGCGGCGTCGGCGCGACGACAGTTCAGAAGCTGCAACGCACGGCGCGGGAAATGCGCGTCCCGCTGGCCGAGGCGACACGCCTTCTCCTCCAGACCGACGAGATCAGGGGCCCGGCGCGGGGCGGGCTTTCGGCCTTGCTGAAGGACGTCGACCGCTGGCGCGTGCTGGTCGAGACGGCCAAGCATGACGAGCTGGCCGAGACGGTGCTGGACGAGTCCGGCTACACGGCGATGTGGCGCGAGGACAAGAGCCCGCAGGCGGCGGGGCGGCTGGACAATCTGAAAGAACTCGTCCGCTCCATGGGCGAGTATGACACGCTGGAAGCCTATCTGGAACACGTCTCCCTACTGACCGACGCGGACCGGCAGGAGGAGGAAGACGAGGTCTCCCTGATGACGCTGCACAGCGCCAAGGGGCTGGAGTTCCCGCTGGTCATGCTGCCGGGCTGGGAAGAAGGCGTGTTCCCGTCCCAGCGCTCGCTGGACGAGGGCGGGATGAGCGCGCTGGAGGAAGAGCGGCGCCTCGCCTATGTCGGCATCACCCGGGCGCGGGAGCGGGCGATGATCTGGTTCGCCGCGAACCGGCAGATCTATGGCCGTTGGCAGGCGGTGATCCCGTCCCGCTTCATCGACGAGTTGCCCCCCGAACATGTCGACGCGGAAAGCCAGACCAATTATTTCGACTCCGGCCCCGGCTTCGGCGGGCTGAAGGAGAATGTGGAGACGTTCGATTCCAGCTATTCCAGCCCGGGCTGGCGCCGCATGCAGGCCGCCAAGGGCCGCGACCGCGCCAAGCCGCCGACCATCGAGGCGGAAGCGACGCTGATGGCGTCCTCCGACCCCGGCGAGGCGCGCTTTCGGCCGGGCACGCGCGTTTTCCACGACAAGTTCGGCTATGGCGACGTGGTGTCGGTGGACGGCGCGAAGCTGGACGTGAATTTCGACCATACGGGCCGCAAGAAAGTCATCGCCAGCTTCGTGGAAGCGGCTTGATTTTTGGCCGCCGGGCGTGAGGCTGGGCGGCATGACCCTGCGACTCGCCGCCTTGGCCGCTCTTGCCCTGACCGCCTGTCAGGACGCGCCCCCCGCCCCTGCTCCCTCTGAACCCGCGCCGGCGCAGGCAGAAACCGCTGCGCCGGAAGACCCGCATGCGGGCGAGCGCCCCATAAGCTGGGATCAGTTGCTGGACCGGCCACGGGAGGAGGCGGACGCAAAGATCGCCTATGGCGAGGGCGAGCAACAGTTCGGTGAGCTGTGGCTGCCGGAGGGCGAAGGTCCCTTTCCCACTGTGATGATGGTGCATGGCGGCTGCTGGCTGGCCGAGATTCCGGGCACGATCCTGATGGACTATGTCGCCGCGGACCTGCGCGATCACGGCGTAGCGGTGTGGAATATCGAGTACAGGCGGCTGGGCCATGAGGGCGGCGGGTTTCCGGGGACGTTTCTGGACACCGCCGCGGCGGTCGACGCGCTGCGCGGGGTAGCCGAAGATTATCCGCTCGACCTCGACCGGCTTGTGTTCGCTGGCCATTCGGCCGGCGGGCACCTGGCGCTGTGGGCGGCGGCGCGCGGCGGAATCGGGGATGACAGCCCGCTGCATGCGGAAGACCCGCTGGTCCCGGACGCGGTGGTGACGCTGGCCGGGATCAATGATCTGAACGCCTATCGCGAAGACGGGCCGGGGCGCTGCGGCGAGCCGGAGACCGTGGATGAGCTGGTGGGCGGGCGCTATGGCGACACGTCCCCGGCGGAGATGCTGCCCATCGGGGTGGAACAGGTGATCGTTTCCGGCGCGCTGGACCCCATCGTTCCAAGCCCGTTCGGCGACGGATACGGCGCGGCGGCGGACGGCGCGGGTGACCCCGTGACCAGCGAGGTGATGGGCGGCGCCGGGCATTTCGAACTGATCGATCCGTTGTCCCCCGCATGGGCGGATATAAGGGCGATCATTCTGGAAGAACTGGACCCGGACGAGGCTCGCTGATGGCGGTCGGCGACCTTCAGAGCCAGCAATATTTGCGCGCCGCCTTCCCGAATTTCGCGGCCAGCCCGGAGCTGCATGTCCTGCAGCTGGACCCGTATCGCGAAGCCGCCGTGGTGATCGGGATGAGCGAGGCGGATTATCGAGACGCCAGCTTCCTGACCGAGGCGCTGGCCACGCCCGAACGCCTCGGCGCGCCGATCCCGCTGTTCCGGGTTCTGGAAGCGGTTGAAAACGCCGGGGAAACCCGCCCCGTTCATTTCATCATCCACCAGGGGCATACCGGCTCCACCCTGATCTCCCGCTTGCTGGACGAAGTGGGCGGGTTTGGCCTGCGCGAACCCTGGGCGCTGCTGACGCTGGCCGAGCTATACGACAAGGTGGGCAAGCCGGACTCGCTGGTCTCCGAGGCGGAGTACGGACGCATCCGGGACGCGATGATGGGCGTCTGGGCGCGGCGCTGGCGCGACGGTCAACAGCCCGTGGTGAAGGCGACCAGCCATGCCGGGCGGATCGGCGAAGACCTTCTGAAATCAAGGGCTTCGTCCAAGGCGCTGTGCCTGAACCTGAAGCCAGAGCCGTATCTGGCGACGCTGCTGGCCGGAGAAAATTCGCCAATCGATCTGCGCGGCTTCGGGCCGGACCGGGTGCGGCGGACGATTGCCGCATTCGGCGATGTGACCCCGCCCATGCACGCCCTGAGCGTCGGTGAACTGGCGGCGATGGCCTGGCTGATCGAGCGGGAAAGCCAGTGGAGATTATTGCACGGCGATGACCTGAAAACCCGTGCTCTGGACGTCGATTTCGAGGCGTTTCTGGCCGACCCGCAAGCAATTCTGGGCCGGATCGCGGCCCATTTCGACATGAATCCGGGCGAAAACGCGATCCGGGAGGCGGTGAATGGCCCCGTCATGAACCGCTATTCCAAGGCGACCGAGCACGGCTATTCGGCCGATTTGCGCCGCCAGCGGCTGGACGAGGCGCGCCGGACCATGGCGGACGAGATTGGAAAGGGCCTGAAATGGCTGGAAAACGCCGCCGGAAACAGTCCCTATGCGCGTGAAATCCTGAACGATGCAGGCTGAAAACCGGTCGCGAACCGGGACCTGCCGCGTTAGTCTGCCGGTCAGGAGGAGATGCCCATGAAGCTATATCATTGCCCGCAGACGCGTTCGAGCCGCGCGGTCTGGATGCTGGAAGAATGCGGCGCCGATTACGAAATGGAGATCGTGAAGATCATGGAGGGCGAAAAGCCCGCCCATTTCCTGAAAGACAATCCGATGGGCAAGGTCCCGGCGCTGGTCGATGAGGGCGTTGTCATTACGGAATCGGCGGCGATCTGCGCCTATCTGGCCGACAAGTTCCCGGAGAAGAAGCTGGCGCCGGCCATCGGAGACCCCAAACGCGGCGCCTATTACCGCTGGATGTTCTTCATGGCGGGCGTGATGGAGCCGGCCTTCATCCAGAAGGCCATGGGCTGGAAAGCGGAACGGCAGGGCATGGTCGGCTGGGGTGATTTTGACCGGATGCTGAACACGCTGAAAAAAGAAATCCCGGAAGAAGGCTGGCTGGTGACGGACCACTTCACGGCGGCCGATTTGCTGGTCGGCGGGACGCTGGTTTTCCTCTCGCAGAGCGGCCTGTTCGAGATGTGGCCGGCGGCCGAAGCCTATGGCGCGCGCTGCACCGACCGCCCGGCGATGAAGCGCGCGCAAGAGAAAGACGCCGGATGATCCGCGTGGCGCTTATCCTGTTGACGGTTCTGGCGATGGCCGCCTGCGCCGAGACGCGAAACCGCATGGCGGACATGATCGCGGCCGGCGAAGTCGACTTCGCGGGCGACCCGGTGACGCTGGCCGAACTGGCGGACGAGCCGGGCGTTTTTGCGGGGCGGCTGATTTCCGTTCCGGGCGCGCTTTCCATGATGGGCGGGCAGGCCTGCCTGACCGATCGCGGCCGCGCCATCGCCATCCGCCTGACGCCCGAGCAGTACGCCCTTCATGAAACGCTGGAGGGCGCGCCTGTTGTGGCGACGGGCGAGTTCAGCCAGACCCTTTGCCCGCGCGGCGCGCTGTGCCCCAATCTGTGCGCCCGCGCAGGATTTTCACAACTGGAAGACGTTCAAGCACAATGACTATCTGGAAACTGGAGGCGCTTGGCGACCGGCGCAGGCTGGACGCCGCCTACCAGCGCCTGAACCTTATCGATCCGCCGGTCGCACTGTCGCTGAGCCTTTTTGTCGTGGACGAAACGGCCGGCACGGCGCGGCTGGAGGCCCTTTTCGAGGACGCGCCGGACCCGAACGCCTTCCTGGGAGAGGCGGGGCTTAGCCAGGGCGATGCGGACGTGATGTTAGGCCCCCTGCCCGAGCAGGACTGGATCGCCATGTCGCTGGAGGGGCTGCCGCCGGTTTCCGCCGGACGCTTCACGGTGCACGGGCGTCATGACCTGGACAAGATCCCGCAAGGCCAGACGCCGATCCTGATTGAAGCCGGGCAAGCGTTTGGAACCGGGCATCACGGCACGACGCGCGGCTGCCTGATGGCGTTCGACGAGATGCTGACCGCCGGAGACAGCTTCGAGCGGATACTGGATCTGGGCTGCGGCGCGGGAACGCTGGCCATTGCGGCGGCCGAGACAACGGACGCTGTGGTGGTGGCCAGCGATATCGACCCGGTTGCGGTCGAGGTGACGCTGGAAAACGCCGAGCTGAACAATCTGAAAGACCGGATCGAGGCGGTTACGGCGGAAGGGTTTGACGCGCCGGAGATTGCCGCGCGCGCCCCCTATGACCTGATCTTCGCCAATATACTGGCCGGACCGTTGACGGAACTGGCCCGTCACGTGGCGCAGGCGCTGAAACCGGGCGGGCGGGTGATCCTGTCCGGTTTGCTGGTGCAACAGGAGGACCAGGTCCGGGAAGCCTATGAGCACGCCGGGCTGGCGCAGGAAGCCAGCGAATCCATTGATGACTGGGCCACGCTGGTCATGCGGAAACCGGCGCAAGGCGCGTAAGGCCCGACCCTGGAATCAAAAAGGGCGCTCCCGGTCAGGAGCGCCCTTTTTGTACGCGGCGTTGCACGGCCAATCAGCCGACGCCGAGAATACGCTTGGACCGGCGCAGACCGCGGCGGCGGGCGGTTTTCAGGCGTTTCTGTTCGGCTTCGTGCATGGACTGGGCGGCCATATGGAACTGGACGTCTTGCGTGGACATGGAGCGACCTTTCTTTTCATTTTTGTTTCAAAACGGTGGCACCGTCGTGACACGCGCGGATATGCGCCGCTTTCGTCTGTTCTTGAAGTGACAGGTTTCGAATCCAGCCATGCATAAATGCATGCATCCGGATGGCCGCCCACAAACATTGCTTCGCGCCGGGGCCGTCACTAGATTTCGCGCATGTTTCAGAAGTTTGAAGTTAAAGGCGGCCCGGCGTTTGGCCGCCAGAACGTGCCAGCCCTCCGAGAGGAACTGGCGCGCCGCAATCTCGACGGTTTCATCGTCCCGCACGAGGATGAGTACCAGAATGAGTATCTGCCCGCCGCCAATGACCGGCTGGCCTGGCTGACCGGGTTTACCGGCTCCGCCGGCGCGGCCGTCATCCTGAACGATTCCGCGGTCATGTTCGCAGACGGGCGCTATACGCTGCAGGTGCGCGAACAGACCGATCCGGAGCTGTTCGGATACGAGGATCTGGCCAATAACGGCATCGCGACCTGGTTGCGCCGCAAGGCCCCGGAAGGCGCGAAGCTGGGCTATGACCCCCGGCTGCATTCGCCGGACGGGCTGAAAACGCTGGAGAAAGCCGCCGGCCACCGCAATATCGAACTGGTCGCGCAGGACACGAACCCGCTGGATACGGTGTGGGAAGACCGCCCGGGCCAGCCGGCGGAGACCATTACCGTCCAGCCGCTGGACAAGGCGGGCGTGGACCACGCCGAGAAGCGCGAGAGCATTGGCGAAGGGATCGCCGATGAGGGCGCGGACGCGGCCGTACTGACCGCCCCGCCCTCCATCGCGTGGCTGCTGAACATTCGCGGCGGCGACGTGGCGCATTCGCCGCTGCCGCTGGCCACGGTCATCATCCGCAAGGACGGCGAGACCGATCTGTTCGTCAATCCGGCCAAGGTGACGGACGAGGTGCGGTCGCATCTGGGCAATCAGGTTTCCATTCACGAGGAATCGGCGTTCGAAACCACGCTTTCCACGCTGAAAGGCAAGAAGGTGCTGGTCGACCCGGCGACGGCCTCGGCCTGGCACTTCACGGCGCTGGAAAACGCCGGCGCGGCCGTTGTGCGCGGCGACGACCCGGTGGCACTGCCCAAGGCCTGCAAGAACAAGGCGGAGATCGAGGGGTCGAAAGCGGCCCATCGCCGCGACGGCGCGGCCGTCACCCGTTTCCTGCACTGGTTCGCCCATGAAGCGCCGAAGGGCCAGCTGGACGAAATCACCTGCGCGCAGAAGCTGGAAGAGATCCGGCGCGAGAACGCCGAGGGGCTGAAAGACATCAGCTTCGAGACGATTTCCGGCTTTGGCGAGCACGGTGCCCTGCCCCATTACCGGGTCAATGAAGCGTCCAACCTGAAGATCGAAAAAGGCACGCTTTATCTGGTCGATTCCGGCGGACAATATCCGGACGGCACGACCGATATCACCCGCACCATGCCGGTCGGCGAGCCGACCGACGAGATGCGCAACCGCTTTACGCGGGTGCTTAAGGGCCATATCGCGCTGAGCGTCATCCGGTTCCCGGAAGGCACGTCCGGCATGGCGCTGGACGCGCTGGCGCGGGCGCCGATCTGGGAAGCGGGCCTGGACTATGACCACGGCACCGGCCACGGCGTCGGGGCCTATCTGGGCGTCCATGAAGGGCCGCAGCGCATCGCCAAGGGGTCCAGCCCCGTGCCGCTGAAAGCGGGCATGATCCTTTCCAACGAGCCGGGCTACTACAAGGCCGGCGAGTTCGGCATCCGGATCGAGAACCTGCAATATGTCACCGAACCGGAGACCATTCCGGGCGGCGACCGGCCCATGCTGGGCTTCGAGACCCTCACTTTGGCCCCAATTGATCGTAACCTGATCGAACCGGCGCTGCTTTCGGACGACGAGCGGGCGTGGCTGAACGCCTATCACGCGCGCGTCGCCGCCGAGATCGGCCCGCTTCTGGACGGGGAGGTCCGGTCATGGCTCGAAGAGGTTTGCGCGCCGGTCTAGCCGGCATCGCGGCGCTGCTGGTCAGCGCCTGTCTGGTCAGCGAAGCGCCGCTGATCCTGTCCGGCGAAGGGGCGGCGCCCCTTCGCGCGGGCGATTACGAACAATATGAACTGGAAGACGGCGACGAGCCGGAATTCGACGGCCGCGCCGTCGTCGTCATCCGGGATGGCGACTACCTGATCGCCGAGGACCCCGATGACGAAGGGTCCTTCATGCGCCTGAAACAGATCGGGCGCGGGCTTTACGCCGCCCAGGTCTGGGAAGAAGGCGATGACAGCTACATGTATCTGGCGATGCGGCCGCAGCGCGGCGGCGGGGCGCTGTTCTGGTTCGGGGACTGCACGGTTCTGACCGACGCGGAACGGTCCGATCTGGGCCTGACCATGGATGACCGGGAATGCGTTCTGAACAGCTTCAGCCAGCTGAAAGCGGCGCTGGAAATCGTGGTGGAGCGGTCTTCGCCGATGCTGGAATGGCGGCGGGCGGACTAGCATCCGTTGGCGCGTCTTTAATTCAGGCAGCCAGTTTTTGGGCCAGCCAGACAGTCGCGCCGCCGCATCGGGGGTCATCAAACCTGTGCTCAACCAGCTCGAAGCCGTTGTCCTTAAGGAGAAGCTGGTATTCTCCGGCATCCAGACTGGCGTGATAGAGCGCCTCGCCGCGCCAAATTTCCGACGCTGACATTCCGCCGGTCCCCGCTCGTGAACATCAGGGGCGCGCCAGGCGCGGCCAGTCTGGCGAACACCGGAAACATCTTCTGCTGATCCAGAGGCGTCAGGCGGAACAGGCTGTGCCACGCGAGAAGCCCGCCAAAACGGCCTTCAAGATCCAGTTGGCGCATGTCTGCGGCAAGCCAGTTCTGATCCGGAAAACGCTGTTTGCACAACGCAATCAGCGAAGGCGATGAATCGATGCCTGTAACCGAATATCCGCCGGCGAGAAGATCGGGAACGATTGGCTCTCCGGCGCCGCATCCCAGATCAAGCAATTGCGATCCGTGCTCGGCCAAGCGCATGAAACGACGAATCCAGCCCGCCTCTCCCTGCGGGCGAGCGCGCCGCCGATCCGCATCCCACGACGCCGCGTTTCGTTCATACAGGCCGATAATGTCGTCAGAGGGCGACGTCATGGCATGAATTTATGCCGGGACCAGGTCTTCAGCAATCGGTGCCGAAAGGCCGCTCTTTACAGGCCCGACAGCTTGCGGAGTTGTTCGCGGAAGGCCGCATCCAGTCCGGGACGGCGCTCAAAGGCGGCCAGCGCGGTTTCGCGTTCGGATTCCGGGCGATCCTGCAACAGCTTGAAACGCCCGGTCATCCGCTCGACCGTGATTTCGACGCCCGTGATAAGCGGCAGCAGGCGGGCCACCGCTTTCTCTTTCCCGGCAAGGGAGAAAGTCTTCCCGTAGAGCCCTTCGAACGCCGCCGCCATGGCGTCCAGGATCGCGCGCTGCTGCGCGTCGTCCTGCAGCAGGCGCGCGGTTCCTGCGCACTCCACGATCACGTAATTCCAGGTCGGGAAATAATCGCCCTCGAACAGCTCCGGCGACATATAGGCGTCAGGGCCGCGGACCATGACGGTGACCGGCTTGTCGTCCAGCAGCGGCGTTTGCGGGTTGGCGCGGTCGAGATGCGTCCAGAGGGTGCGCCCCTCCCCGTCCGGCGCCCAGATTACGGGCAAGTGGGCGACGGCGGGCGGATCGCCCGCGCTCGCCAGCGTCGCGAAAGGGAAGCGGCGGACGACATCGATCATTGCGTCCCGATCTTCGGAGACATGTTTGGGCGGCGGATACGGGTGCGCGGTCACCCGCCGATCAGCGCCAGCCAGGCGTCCTCGTCCATCACCTCGACGCCCAGATCCTTGGCCTTGGTCAGCTTGGAGCCTGCGCCCGGACCGGCGACGAGGATGTCGGTCTTCTTCGAGACGGAGCCGGAGACCTTCGCGCCCAGCGCCTGCGCCCGGGCCTTGGCCTCATCCCGCGTCATACGCTCAAGGCTGCCTGTGAAAACGACCGTCTTGCCGGCGACGGGCGAATCCTCTGCCGGACGCTCGGCGGCCTCCACGGTCAGGTGATCGAGCAGGCGCTCCACCGCATCGGCGTTGCGCGGTTCGGTGAAAAACTCGATCAGCGCCTCGACGGCGACCGGGCCGACGGAGTCGATATCGGCGAGTTCGCGGAAGGCCTCGCCCGGCGTCTGGGCGGCGGCCTCGGTCATGGCGGCGGCGAAGGCGTCCCAAGCGCCGTAATGGGCGGCCAGCGCCGCGCGGGCAGGCTGGGAAATATTGAGACGCAGGGCGGCGATTTCCTGATCCAGTTCGCCGATGGTCTCCGGACGCTCCGGCGCGCCGTCCTTGAAGGCGGCCAGCAGCTTGTTGGCAGTAATTTCACCCACGCGATCAACCGTCAGAACTTCCATATAAGCCTTGCCGGGACGGGCCTTGGCGGCGGCGTTGACGGCCTTGTGGAAGGCGTCCCAGCTCTCCGCGTAGCCGGCCAGCTTCTGGGCTGTCACCTCGCCGACATGGCGGACGCCGAGAGCGTAGATCAGGCGCGCAAGCTGGATGGTCTTTGCCTCCTCCACCGCGCGCATAAGATTGCGGACGGAGGTCTCGCCATAGCCCTCGCGCTCTTCCAGATCGCCCTTGTGCTCCGGCAGACGGTAAATATCGGCCGGTTCGCGCACCCAGCCTTCGTCGAAGAACGCCTCGATCTGTTTCGCGCCCAGCCCCTCGATATCGAAAGCCTGACGCGAGACGAAATGCTTCAGCCGCTCCAGCGCCTGCGCGCGGCAGACCAGGCCGCCGGTGCAGCGGCGGACGGCTTCGCCCTCCTCGCGCACGGCGTGGCTGTCGCAGACCGGGCATTTGTCGGGAAACTTGTAGGGCTTTGAGCGGCCCTTGCGGTCCGGATTGGTGACGCGGACGACCTGCGGGATCACGTCGCCGGCGCGCTGGACGATCACCGTGTCGCCCTCGCGTACGTCCTTGCGGGCGATCTCGTCTTCATTGTGAAGCGTGGCGTTCGAAACCACGACGCCGCCGACCGTGACAGGCTTCAGCTTGGCGACAGGGGTGAGCGCGCCGGTGCGGCCGACCTGAATCTCGATCCGCTCCAGCTCGGTTGTGGCCTGTTCGGGCGGGAATTTCATGGCGACCGCCCAGCGCGGGGCGCGGCTGACATAGCCGAGGCGGTCCTGCAGGGCGAGGTCGTCCACCTTGTAGACCACGCCGTCAATGTCATAGCCGAGACCGGCGCGCTGCTCCTCAAGGTCGCGATAGATGGCGACCATCTCTTCCGGCGTGGAGACGCGGCGCATGTCGCGGTTCACCGGGAAGCCCCAGTCTTTCAGCTTCGCCACGCCGTCGAACTGGGTTCCCGCCACAGCCTCGCTGACCTCGCCCCAGCCATAGGCGAAGAAGCGCAAGGGGCGCCCGGCGGTCTTTTCGGGGTCGATCTGGCGCAGGGAGCCGGCGGCGGCGTTGCGCGGATTGGCGTAGATCTGTTTGCCCGCTTTCTCCTGCCGCTCATTGAGAGCGGCGAAATCGGCGTGGCTGAGATAGATTTCGCCGCGAACCTCGATCAGGTCCGGCCAGCCCTTGCCGGAGAGCGTTTCAGGAATGTCATCCAGCGTTTTCAGATTGGCGGTGACGTTCTCGCCCACCCGGCCATCGCCGCGCGTGGCGCCCAGCTCCAGCTTGCCGTTGCGATAACGGAGATTGGCCGAAAGTCCGTCGATCTTGGGTTCGGCGGTGAGGTCCAGCTTCGCGCCCTCCTCCATGCCGAGGAAGCGGCGGACGCGGGCCGCGAACTCGAACAGATCATCCTCGCTGAAGGCGTTGCCGAGCGAATACATCTGCTGGAGGTGTTTCGCCTCCGCGAAGCCGCTGGCCGGCGCGGCGCCGACCTTTTGCGACGGGCTGTCGGGGCGGACGAGGTCCGGGAAGCGCGCCTCGATCGCCTCGTTCCGCTGGCGCAAGGCGTCGTACTCGGCGTCGGAAACGGTGGGCGCGTCTTTCTGGTAATAGGCGCGGTCATGGGCGGCGATTTCATCGGTCAGCCGTTTGAGTTCGGCTTCCGCCTCCTGCGGGGTCAGGTCCCCGGCGGGTTTGTCTTCCACGCTCATGCGTCGGCGGCCCTCAGCTTGCGGGCGGCGGCGCGGGCCTCGTCCGTGATCTCGGCGCCGGCGAGCATGCGGGCGACTTCCTCATCACGCTCGGCGTCATCCAGCGGGGTGACTGAGGTGAGCGTGGCGCCTTTCGCGTCCTTCTTCTCGATCCGCCAGTGATGATCGGCGCGGGCGGCGACCTGCGGCGAATGGGTGACGACGATCACCTGACCGGTCTCCGACAGCGCCTTCAGGCGGCGGCCCACCGCGTCCGCCACGGCGCCGCCAACGCCCTGGTCCACCTCGTCAAAGATCATCGTGGCGATAGCGTTGGTCTCGGCCAGCGCGGCCTTGATGGCGAGGGAAAAACGGGAAAGTTCGCCGCCCGAGGCGATCTGGTCCAGCGGGCCGGGTTTCGAGCCGGGATTGGTCGAGGCCTCGAACCGGATCCGGTCGCGGCCGTCCGCGCCATCCCGCTCCGCCGGGTCGATACGGGTGGCGAACGTGGCCTTGTCCAGCTTCAGCGGGGGCAGTTCCTTCGCCACAGCCTTGTCCAGCTTTTTTGCCGCAGCCTCGCGCGCCCTGGTCAGGGCGGCCGCGGTGGCGTCATAACGTTCGGCGGCTTCTTTCAGAGCCTTCTCCGCATTGGCGGCGGCAGCGCCGGAATCCTCGATCAGGGCCAGTTTTTCGGTGATGTCCTTGCGCAGGGACGGCAGGTCGTCGACTTCCACCTGATGCTTTCGCGCGGCGGCGCGCAGGGCGAACAGACGTTCCTCCACCTTTTCCAGACGGTCGGGCTCGAATTCAAAGGTGCGGGCGGCGTCTTCGACGGCGTTTCGCGCCTCGCCCGCCTCGATCACCGCGCGCTCCAGCGCGGCCGTGGCGCGGCGGATGGCGGCGCCGGGGCCGGTTTCATCCTCTTCGCCCTCCGGAAGCTTGGCGACAATGCGCTCCAGACTAGCGAGAGCGTGGTTGAGGCGGTCTTCCATGCCCTGCCCGCCGGTCAGCGCCTCGGAGGCTTCCTGCAGGTCGCTGAGCGATTTCTCGGCGGCGCCCAGAAAGGCGCGCTCGTCCGCCAGCTTCTGCTCCTCACCCGTTTGCGGGTCCAGCCGGTCCAGTTCCGCCGCGGCGTGTTCGAGATAGTCGCGCTCGGCTTCGGCGCGGCCGCGCGACTCCTCCAGCGCCTCCGCCTTCTTCCGGGCGTCCGCCAGCGTGTCATAGGCGGCGCGCACGGCCCCGATCTGTTTGTCATGGCCGCCATAGGCGTCCAGCAGACCCCGGTGGGTCCGGGGGTCGAGCAGGCCGCGACCGTCATGCTGGCCGTGAACCTCCACCAGCGACTCGCCGATCTGTTTGAGCAGGCCGACGCTGGCCGGTTCGTCATTGACGAAGGCGCGGCTGCGGCCATCGGCGTTGAGGGTGCGGCGCAGGATCAGTTCGCCGCCATCCAGGGCGAAACCGCCTTCGTCCAGAATGGCGCGGGCGGGGTGATCATCGGCCAGAGCGAACATGGCGGTCGCCGTCGCGGTGTCATCGCCGCGGACCAGCGCCTTGTCGGCGCGCTGGCCGGTCGCCAGGCCCAGCGCATCCAGAATGATGGATTTGCCCGCGCCGGTTTCGCCCGTCAGGGCGCCCAGACCGGCGTCGAACTCTATGTCCGCGCGGTCGATCAGCACGATGTTTCTTATGGAAAGCGAGGTCAGCATTTGCGACCGCCGCCCCTCACTGGTGAAAAGGCCGGCAAGCTTACTAGAAGATTCGCCCGAAAGCGCGGGTCAGGAAATTCCCGTCCCGCTCGCCGTCCGGCGCATTGGCGTCCGGCGCAGCGATGCCGCGATCGGTCAGCAGCTCGTAGCTGTCTTCATACCAGGGACTGCCCGGATAGTTATAGCCGAGCACCGAGGCGACCTGACGCGCTTCCTCGTTCACGCCGAGGCTGACATAGGATTCCACCAGGCGGTGCATGGCTTCCGGCGTATGGGTCGTGGTCTCGTAATCATTGATCACGGCCTTGAAGCGGTTGATCGCGGCCAGCGTCTGGCCGTTCTTGAGATAAAAGCGGCCGATCGACATTTCCTTGCCGGCCAGCTGATCGCGCGTCATGTCGATCTTCAGGCGGGCGTCGCGGGCATAGTCGCTGTCCGGGTAGCGACGCACGACCTGTTGCAGGGCGTCCAGCGCGCGCTGGGTGTGGCCCTGATCCCGCCCGACATCAAGGATGCGCTCAAAATGGCACTGGGCGATCAGGTAATAGGCGTAGGGCGCGGACTGGTTGCCCGGGTGCAGATTGATGAAACGCTCCGCATCGGCGATGGCTTCATTGTACCGGTTTGCCTGATAATTGGCGAAAGCGGCCATGAGCATCGAACGGCGCGCCCATTCCGAATAGGGATGCTGACGCTCCACTTCGTCGAACCGCGCGGCGGCTTCGTCGTAGCGGCGTTCCTCCAGCGTATCGTGCGCCTCCAGATAGAGCGTCTCCACCGGACGCTCCACATAGGCGATTTCGGGATCGTCCGAAGCGCACGCAGCGAGCGTCACAAGGGCAAAGAGGGCGGCGAATCTGCGGTAGAGCGTCATACGCGGTGAGTCCTGCGTGTTCATATGGCGGGCGTCAAATCCATTTCGCGAAACAGGTTTGTAGCCAAATGATCGGCAAGGAGAAAGCGCTGAGCCGCATTCACGCGATCAATTAGACAGCTTTATCGCGCGCTGTGGCGTTTTCAGCCGCCAGTTCACGCCAGCGCCAGGCCGTTTTGTCGGCCAGAAGCGCGCGCAGAACCTTGTTATTCATGCCGTGGCCCGTCTTGAAGCCGGAGAACCGGCCCAGAATCGGCGCGCCGGCCAGATAAAGATCGCCAATGGCGTCCAGCGCCTTGTGACGAACGAATTCATCGGCATAGCGAAGCCCGTCCTCGTTCACGATGCGGTCGCCGTCGATCACGACGCTGTTTTCCAGCGAGGCGCCCTGCGCCCGGCCTGCCGCGTGCAGGGCCTCGACCTCATGCAGGAAGCCGAAGGTGCGGGCGGAGGCCAGCATGTCGGCGAACTGATGCTTGCCGGAATCGAAAACCACGCGCTGGCGGCCGATGGCGTCGGTATCGAACTCGATCTCCACTTCCACCACGAACCGGTCGCAGGGAGAGAGAACCGCGCGCTTGCCGTCCTGTTCAACGGCGATTTCCTTGCGCACTTCGATATAGCGGCGCGGCGTTCCCTGACGGCGCAGGCCGGCGCGCTGAAGCAGCGAGACGAACGGCGCGGAGGATCCGTCCACAGACGGCACTTCCGGATTGTCCAGCTCGATCACGATATTGTCGATGGACAGACCGCTGAGCGCGGCCATCAGGTGTTCGACCGTGCTGACCGATGCGCCGTCCGCATTTTCCAGAACCGTGCCCAGATTGGTCGCGCCCACCGCTTCGGCCCGCACGGCGATGCGGTTGTCGCCGCCAAGGTCGCGGCGGACAAACACGATCCCGGTGCCCGGATCGGCGGGCTTCAGCGTCATGCGCACCGGCGCGCCGTCATGCAGACCGCGCCCGGCGATCATGGCCGGAGAAGCGATTGTGTTTTCCCACATCATGATGGCGTGCGACCTCATGCGGCTCATGGCGAATGCGCGCAAAACGCGCACATCTACAACGCTGGACCTAGCCGCGGGGCGCCAGACCATCAAATAAAGCTTGGTTGCGCATTGTTACGCCCGCTTAACCGCTCCGGACATGCAAAAGCCCGGGCGCGAGGGCCCGGGCTTTCAACGCTGTGATCCTGTCGCCGGCGATCAGTTGGCCTGACGGCGCAAGAAAGCCGGAATTTCAAGGTCATCATCGTCCATGCCGTTGAACAGGTCGCCGCTGGCCACGCGCACATTGGGGCGCTGGGTTTGTTGCGGCTGTTGTTCCTGCTCCGGCTTCTCGCGGGAATCCTGCTCCGCCGGCTTGCGCAGGCCGAACAGGGAGAATCCGCCGGACTTCTTCTCTTCCGACGGCTGGTCGGCGGCCGGACGGCGAATCGCCGGGGCCTGTTCTTGCACGCGTTCGGCGAGGCGGCGCACTTCCGGCTCCGGGGCGGTTTCGCCCTGATAGTCGTTGGCGGTTTCGATGGTTTCGTCTTCGGCCGTTTCCGGGGAAGCGGTTTCCAGCTCATCTTCCACGTCGTCGGCGATCTCTTCCAGCTTGGCGCGCTCACGGCGTTGCATCTCCGCGCGGATCTGCTCAGCCGTCTTGGCGTTTCCCGCCGGACGCACGGAAGGCTCGACCGGCTTGGCCGGGGTCTCGCTGCGCCAGGGCATGGCGGCCGATTGCGGCTGCGCGGCCGGCTTGGCCGGGCGGGCGATCGGCGCGCGGGCGACCGGCTGTTCCGGGCGGCGGCGGTCCCGCTCGCCCTCGCCGATGCCCGTGGCGATCACGGACAGACGCAGCTTGCCTTCCATCGTCTCGTCCAGCGTCGAGCCCCAGTTGATCTGGGCGTCCTCGTCCGCTTCCTGGGCGATGATGTTCGCGGCTTCATCGATTTCGTGCAGCGTGAAGTCCGGGCCGTGGGTGAAGCTGATCAGCACGCGCTGGGCGCCCTTCATGGCGGTGTCGTCCAGCAGCGGGTTGTTGATCGCGGCTTCGGCGGCCTCAGCGGCGCGGCGGTCGCCTTCGGCCTCGCCCATGCCGATCATGGCGCGGCCCATCTCGCTCATCGTTGTGCGCACGTCCGCGAAGTCGCGGTTCACGATGCCCGGACGCACGATCAGGTCGGTGATGGCGCGGACGCCGGAATAGAGAACATCGTCGGCCATGACGAAGGCGTCGGCGAAGCTGGTGGCTTCGGTCGCGACGCGGAAAAGATTCTGGTTCGGAATGACGATCAGCGTATCGACATTCTTCTCAAGCTCCTCGACGCCGGCGTCGGCCAGACGCATGCGGCGCGGACCTTCAAACTGGAACGGCTTGGTGACAACGCCAACCGTCAGGATGCCCTGCTCCCGCGCGGCCTGCGCGATGACAGGGGCCGCCCCGGTGCCCGTGCCGCCGCCCATGCCCGCAGTCACGAACACCATGTTCGCGCCTTCGAGATGCTGGAGGATGTCTTCCATCGACTCGCCGGCCGCCTGTTCGCCCACTTCCGGGCGGGCGCCGGCGCCAAGACCCAGCGTCACGTCGCTGCCCATCTGGATGCGGCGTTCGGCCTTCGAACGCGCCAGAGCCTGCGCATCGGTGTTCGCGGCGATGAATTCAACGCCTTCCAGCTCCTTGGCGATCATGTTGTTGACCGCGTTTCCACCGGCGCCGCCGACGCCGATCACGACAATGCGGGGCTGAAGCTCAGGGGTTTCCGGGGCGGAAAGGGACAGGGGCATGAAATGGTCTCCAGATACGACAATCGACGGATTATCCGAGGATTCGGGGTAAATGTCGTCTTTACCATTTAATTGAGGGTTAAGCTTACTGATCAACAAATGTGAACAGGCGCCCGGAGAATGGAAAAAGCATGCGTGAAAAGCCCCTGGTCATCGTGTTCGATTCGGGCGTCGGCGGTCTTTCCGTGTTTGACGAACTGGCCCGGAAAGGCTTTGCCGCCAAGGCAATTTACGCGGCCGACACCGCATTCCTGCCCTATGGACTGCGCAGCGAGGCCGAGCTGAAACAGCGCGTGCCGGCGCTTTTTTCACTGCTGGAAAAAAGATTCGCGCCGCAGCTTTTTGTCATGGCCTGCAACACCGCCTCCACGGTGGCGCTGAACGAGACGCGCAAGGCGGTGCAAACCCCGATTGTCGGAACCGTGCCGGCCATCAAGCCCGCGGCCAGCCTGACCCGCACCGGCGTGATCGGATTCCTGGGCACGCCGGGCACGGTTGAGAGGGAATATAGCGACGGCCTGATCGCCGAATTCGCGGGAGACCGCAGCGTGCTGCGCTTTGGCAGTTCGCGCCTTGTGGCGCTGGCCGAACGCAAGATGGCGGGCGAGGCCGTCAGCCCCGAAGCCATCGAGACGGCCCTGGCGCCGCTCTTCGCGCTGGAACACGCCGACCGGATGGATGTCGCGGTGCTGGCCTGTACGCATTTCCCGCTGCTGCGGCCCGAGATCGAGGCCGCCTCCCCCGCCGGGTTGAAATGGATCGATTCCGGTGAAGCCATCGCGCGCCGCGCGGGCGGATTGCTGCAACTGGAGGAAGGCGGCGGGGCGCTGGAGCCGGTCGCGGTCTATGTCACGGGGAACGCCGACGCCGCCATGCGCCCGGCCTTGCAGGCGCGCGGCTTCGAGACGGTCGAAAAGATCAGCCTCTAGAAATTCTCGCGCAGCCAGGACCACGCGCCGCCAATGCCGCCGGCCTCCACGGCCTCCTTGCGGCGGCGCGCGGCGCCTTTTTCCGTAATGCGCGGCGGACCGCTGATGGCTTCGCGCGGACCTTGCGCGGCATGGATCAGCATGCCGGCGGCGGCGGTGAAGCCCGGACCGCTGACAGCGTCAGCCAGACCAACGACCCCGGCGGGGCGGGCGATGCGCACCTGTTTTTCCAGAATCTTCGCGGCCAGTTCGCGCACGCCGGGCAACTGACACGCGCCGCCGACCAGAACGGCGCGGCGGCCCGAGGCCTTGTCCACGCCAGCGGTCATCAGGCGCTCCCGGACGATCTCGAACGTCTCTTCCAGGCGCGGCTTGATGATCTGGGTCAGCAGCGAACGCGGCACCTGGTTCATCGAGCTCTGGCCGTCCTCGCCAATCTGCGGCGTCATGATCAGGTCCTGATCGTCGTCCGGGCTTTCCAAAACGGAGCCATAGACCGTCTTGATCCGCTCGGCCGAAGCGACGGGCGTGGACAGGCCGCGGGCGACGTCGGCGGTGACGTGCTGTCCGCCGACCGGGATCACGTCGACATAGGCCAGCGCGCCTTCGGCGAAAGCTGCGACGGAGGTGGTGCCCCCGCCCATATCGATCAGCAGGCCGCCCAACTCCTGTTCGTCCTCGACCAGCGCCGAGAGGCCGGAGGCGTAGGGCGTGGCGACCACCGCGCTCATGTCCAGGCGGCAACGCTCCACACAAATGGCGAGATTGCGCAACGGCCCGGAGGCGGCAGTGACAAGGTGCATCTCAACGGCCAGCGTGCGGCCATACATGCCGCGCGGATCGCGCACGCCGCGGCTGTCATCGACCGTCCAGGTCAGCGGGATGGCGTGGACGACGACGCGCTCGGGCTCATGAAATTCGTCGAGGGCGGCGGAGAGCAGCCGTCGAAGGTCGCGGTCGGAGACCTCGCGGTCGGAGAGCGGGCCTTCCACGGCGATGCGGTGGCTGCGCGGCTGCGCGGCGCTGAGATTGACGGTGACGCGGCTGACCGCCTCGCCCGCCATGCGTTCGGCCTGCTCGACGGCGGCGCGGACGGCGGTTTCGGCCTCGTCCAGATCCACGACGGAGCCGCAGCGCACGCCGCGGCTGGACTGATGCCCGACGCCGGTCACGCGGACGCCGCCGCCCGGTTCGGAACGGCCGATGAAACAAGCGACCTTGGAGGAGCCAATATCCAGAACGGCCAGCGTCTGGGGCTTGCGTCCCTCGCCGCCATCCTCGCCCTTGCGCCCGAAGAGGGGCATAGCGCTCATGCCTCGCGCCCTTTCAATTCTATGGAATCGTGACCCTCCATCGGGCGGATCACGATGCGGGTCGTATCCCGCAGGTCAATCAAGCTGGCCGGCGCGTCAAGAATATGACGCCGCGTCTGCAAATCATTGAGAATGGCCAGCGCGGCCGCGCCCTCATCCTCGGGCAGGTGAACCTTCATGCCGCTGTCGATCCACAGCGTCCACCGGCGCTCTCCCACGCGCTGCGCCGCTTCCACGCGCTCCGCGACAGAGGGGAATTGGCGATAGGCGTCCAGCAGTTCCGGCGCGGCCTCGTCCGCGCGGGCGCCGACGACCACCGGCAGGGCCGTATATTCCGCCGGATCGGCGCCATCGATCACGCCGCCATCGGAATCCACCACGAAGAACGCGCCGTCATTCTGCCAGACGGCGGCTGGGCGGCGCTCGGTCACGGTGACCGAGATGCGGTTGGGCAGCAGGCGCGCGACCACGGCCTCGTCCACCCAGCCCAGCGACTCCACGCGCTGACGCGCGGAGGCGGCGTCCAGCGTGAAAATGGAATTGGGGCCAAGATCGCCGAGCGCGGCATGGATGGCGTCAGCCTCAGCCCGGTCGGCGCCGATGATATCGACATGGCGCACAGTGAACCCGGCGCCGGCCAAGGCTTTGTCCGTGGACTGCGCCGCGCCCCCGGCCGCGCCCGCCAGCCAGCCGCCGCCCCACAGGACGGCGACGCCCAGAAGCATCACGGCGGTAATGGCGACAGTCGCCAGCCGCACGGCGGCGCCGGCGCGGTATTTCGCGCCGCGCAGGCGGGCGGCGAAATGATTGCGAATGCGCGTGAAGACGGTCGGACGGCCGGACGAATGCCGTTTTTTGGTTTTCCGTGCTGTCTTCTTCACCTTAGACATGAAGCATCCTCAGCGATCCAGGCGCATAAGGCCTTGAAATCGCGCCCCCGGTAGGCGGCCTGTTCTGGCGCCAGCGAAGTAGGAGTCATGCCCGGCTGAGTGTTAATTTCGAGTAAGGCTAACCGATCGTTATGCATGTCATAGCGAAAGTCCGACCGCGTTAACCCTCTGGCGCCCACGGCCTCATGCGCCGCCACGGCGGCCTCCATGCAGCGTTTTTCAATCTCGGGCGGAATGCGGGCCGGCACCTCATGCGCCGAACCGCCAGCGGCGTATTTCGCCTCGAAATCGTAGAAATCGGATTTCGGCAGAATTTCCGTGACGGCCAGCGGCTCATCGCCCAGCACGGCGACGGTCAGCTCCCGCCCCGGGATGAACTCCTCCACCAGCACGTCCTCGCCCAGCTTCCACTGGTCGGAGCCGATATCGGCGGGCGGGCGATTGTCGCCGGGGCGAATGATGTAGACGCCGACGCTGGACCCCTCGTTTACGGGCTTGATGACGTAGGGCGGCTCCATCGGATGCGCGTCCGCAATTGTCTTGCGGTCCAGAACCGCGCCTTTCGGACAATCGATGCCCGCCGCCTCAAAAACCGCTTTCGCGCGCTGCTTGTCCATCGCCAGGGCGGAGGCCAGAACGCCGGAGTGGGTGTAGGGCCGGCCGAACCATTCCAGCAGACCCTGCACGCGCCCGTCCTCGCCCCACGGCCCATGAAGGGCGTTGAACACGATATCCGGATCGGCCTCGGCCAGACGCTGCATCAGCGCCTCGCCCGGATCGATCTCGACGACTTCATAGGCGCCCTCGCGCAGCGCCTTCGCGCAAGCCGCGCCCGACACCAGGCTGACCTCGCGCTCGGACGACGGACCGCCAAGAAGAACCGCGACGCGCTTGGTCATGCCTTTTCCCCCACCCGTCTGATCTCCCAGCGCAGGTCGACGCCGGATTGGGCCTTCACGTCGGCGCGGATGCCTTCGCCGAGATTTTCGATGTCAGCGGCCGTCGCATCGCCCGTATTGATCATGAAGTTGCAGTGCTGCTCGCTCATCTGCGCGCCGCCCACGCGGCGGCCGCGGCCGCCTGCGGCGTCGATCAGTTGCCAGGAGCGGCGCTGGTTTTCCGTGCCCGGCGGATCCGGGTTGGCGAAGGTGGAGCCGCCGGTCTTTTCGCGGATCGGCTGGGTGGATTCGCGCTGGGCGGTAATCTCCGCCATGCGCGCCTCGATCTCTTCCGGCGCGCCGGCCTGCCCCTGGAACAGGGCTTCAACGAAGATCCAGTCGTCCGGCGCTTCGGAGTGGCGGTAGCTGTAGCCCAGCTCCTCCAGCGGGGCGACGATGCGGCGGCCCAGCCGGTCAATCGCCACCGCCTCGACCAGCACGTCTTTGGTCTCATGGCCATAGCAGCCCGCGTTCATGCGCAGCGCCCCGCCAATGGAGCCCGGCACGCCGACGAAAAACTCCAGCCCGGACACCCCGGCCCTGGCGGCCTGCTTCGCCGCCATCTTGTCCAGCGCCGCCGCGCCCACGCGCAGGCGGTTATCACCCTCCGGCGCGATCTTGCCGAAGGCCGGGCCAAGCCGAATGACAACGCCCGGAATGCCGCCATCGCGCACCAGCAGATTCGACCCCACTCCCATGACGAACACCGGAACATCCTCCGGCGTTTCGGCGAGGAAATGGGAAAGGTCCGCCTCGTCCTTCGGCAGAAACAGAACTTCCGCCGGTCCGCCGACACGGAACCAGGTGAACGGCGCCAGCGTCTCGCCCGCTTTCAGAACGCCGCGAACTTCAGGGAGGCGATCGATCAGGCTCACTTTGCGTCCAGCGCCTTCAGCTCGCCGGGCAGCGCCGCGGCCCAATAGGTGATGTCTCCGGCGCCGAGGCAAACGACGAGGTCGCCCTCGCCCGCCAGTTTCGCGACATCTTCGGCCAGTGACTCACGCGTGACGCCCATCGCCTTGCGGTGGCCGTGCTTGCGCAGCCCCTTGACCAGAGAGTCCCGGTCCGCGCCCTCGATCGGCTTTTCGCCCGCTTCATAGACCGGGGCGACCAGCACCGCGTCGGCGTCGTTGAAGCAGTTGCAGAACTGGTCGAACAGATCGTGCAGACGGGAATAACGGTGCGGCTGCACGACAGCGATCACCTTGCCGTCGGCCACGTCGCGCGCCGCCTTCAGGACAGCGGAGATTTCCACCGGATGGTGCCCGTAATCGTCGATGACGCGCGCGCCGTTCCAGCCGCCAACATCGGTGAAGCGGCGTTTCACGCCGGCAAACCCGTTCAGGGCGTCCCGCACATGGTCTTCCGTACCGCCCAGCCCGCGCACCGCGGTCGCGGCGGCAGTAGCGTTCTGGACATTATGGCGCCCGGCCATGGGCAGGCGCAGCCCCTTCCAGGTTTCCTCGACCTCTCCGTCGGCGTCATGGAAAACGAGGTCGAATACCGTCACGCCGCCCTGCGGGGTCATGTTCACGATGCGGGCCTGGGCCTGCGGGTTGAAACCGTAAGTGACCAGCCGGCGGTTTTCGACCCGGCTGGCGAGGTTCTGGACCTCCGGATGGTCCACACAAACCACGGCAAAGCCATAGAACGGGATCGTCTCTACGAAACGGTCGAAGGCGGCGCGCAGATTGTCGAAGCTGCCATAGTGGTCCATGTGCTCCGGATCGATATTGGTGACGATGGCCACCGTGCCGCGCAGGCGCAGGAAGGAGCCGTCGGACTCGTCCGCCTCCACCACCATCCAGTCGCCCTCGCCCAGCTTGGCGTTGGCGCCATAGGCATTGATGATGCCGCCATTGATGACGGTGGGGTCGAACCCGGCCACGTCCATCAGCGCGGCGACCATGGAGGTGGTCGTCGTCTTGCCATGTGTCCCGGCGACCGCAACGGTGTGGCGCAGGCGCATCAGCTCGGCCAGCATTTCGGCGCGGCGGACCACGGGAATCTTGTGCTCGCGGGCGGCGACGACTTCCGGGTTATCCGGCTTGACGGCGGTGGAGACCACCACCGCGCCGGCGCCGGAGACATTGCTTTCCGCGTGGCCGATATGGATCGTCGCGCCGAGTTTTCTCAGGCGCTCCACATTGGCGTTTTCCTTGATGTCCGAGCCGTGAACCTCATAGCCGAGATTGAGCATCACCTCGGCGATGCCGCTCATGCCGATGCCGCCAATGCCGACAAAATGTATGGGGCCGACCTCGTAGGGGACCGGGTCCGTCTTCTTCATTCCTGCTCCTCTGGGGCCCCGGGATCCGCGACGGCTTCAGCCAGCGCGGCGAGGCGTTCGGTGGCGTCCGGCCGGCCGGCGGTTTTCGCCGCCGCCGCCCGGCGCGCCAGATCTTCGCTATCGCCGAGGCGGGTTTGCAACAGTGCGGCCAGTCCCTCAATGCTCAATTCATCCTCGGGGACCACATCTGCAGCGCCAACATCGGAAAGGCTGCGCGCATTTTCAGTCTGGTGGTCGTCCATGGCGATTTTGAGGGGGATCAGAATGGCGGGCCGCCCTACCGCCGCCAGTTCCGAGACCGTGGACGCACCGGCGCGGGCAATCACCAGATGCGCGCCGCGCAGATGACCCGCCACGTCGCGGAAAAACGGTTCGCAAACTGCGACGACGCCCGCCTCGCGATAGGTCTCGCGCGCGGCGTCCAGATTTTCCTCGCGCGTCTGCTGCACGACCTCCAGCCGGCTGCGGATATCCTGCGGCAGGCGGGCCACCGCCGCCGGAACCGTCTCGCTGAGGATGCGCGCGCCCAGGCTGCCGCCCAGCACGACCAAGCGGAGATGGTCGCCCGGCGCTTCATAGGGCGCGCCGGCCGCTTTCAGGATCGGGGCGCGCAGCGGATTGCCTGTCACCTGCCAGCAGTCGCGGGCCTTGTCGGGAAGCCGCGCCAGCCGGTCGAAGCCGCTGGCGACCACCGCCGCCGTTCCGGCGCGCACGCGGTTTACACGGCCCAGAACGGCGTTTTGCTCATGGATGATGATCGGAATGTTCAGCGACTTGGCGGCCATCATGGCGGGGAAGGCCGGATAGCCGCCAAAGCCGATCAGGATATCGGGGCGCTGCTCTTTCATCAGGCGCCGGGCCTGCCGGTAGCCGCGCCAGATGGCGAGACTGGCCGTCGGCCAGGTCCAGGGCTTCGACTTGATGATGGAAGCCGCGCTCAGCGTGCGCCGGTCATCGGCGGGAATTCCGTCCGCATGGCGCATGCCGCGCGCATCGGTGAGCAGCGAAATGGCCCAGCCGCGCGCTTTAAGCGTTTCCGCCAGCGCCTGCGCCGGAAACATATGTCCGCCGGTGCCCCCGGCGGCCAGAACGGCGCGGCGCGCGGTCATGAAGAGCGTTCATAGACGCCCGGGCGCCGCCGCGTCATGGCCAGCAGCAAACCCGCCGTGACGGACGTGGCCAGCATCGACGACCCGCCATAGGAGATGAAGGGCAGCGTCATGCCCTTTGGCGGCACAAGATGCAGGTTCACGGCGATATTGATGAAGGCCTGCAGGCCCAGAAGCAGGGTCAGCCCGGCGGCGGCCAGTTGCATGAAGGGCTCGTTCAGGCGCAGGGCCGAACGCAGGCCGCGCCAGATGACGACGCCGAACAGGCCGGTAATCAACAGGCACGCCAGAAGGCCGAATTCCTCCGCCGCGACCGCAAAAATGAAATCGGTGTGGGCGTCGGGCAGGAAATGTTTCACTTCGCCCTCGCCCGGTCCGCGCCCGAACAGGCCGCCGCGGCCCACCGCCTCCAGCGCGCGGTCGATCTGATACGTGTCGCCGCTTTCCGGGTTCAGGAAACGGTCCACGCGGCTGGCGACATGGGGGAAGACGAAATAGGCCGCCGCCGATCCCATCAGCGCCATCGCGCCCAGCGCGGCGGTCCATATCCACGGCATGCCGGCGAGGAAGAACAGCGCGCCGAACGCGGTGGTCAGCAGCACGGTCTGGCCGAAATCGGGCTGAAGCAGAAGCAGCGTGACGCAGGCCAGATAAAGAACGAACGCGATGATCGCGGCGGGGGCGGCTGTGCCGCGCCTCTGTTCGGCGAACAGCCAGCCCGCGATGACGATCAGGGCGGGCTTGAGAAATTCCGAGGGCTGCAGCGAGAACCCGGCAAAGCGCAGCCACCGCGTCGCGCCCTTCACCTCCACGCCCATGACCAGCGTGGCGGCGGTCAGCGCCATCGCCCCCAGCAGGATCAGCGCCGCCACGCGGCGGGCGCCGCGCGGATCAAGGCTGGAAAGCGCCAGCATCACCGCCGCGCCGATGCCGGCATAGAAGCCGTGGCGATAGAGGAAATGGAACGGGTCGGTGATCGACAGGCGATCCGCGGCGGCCGGGCTGGCCGCCAGCGACAGCAGGAAACCGATCGCGATCAGCAGGCCGAACGTGCCCAGCAGCACGCGGTCGACGCTCCACCACCATTCGGCGAAGGCGGACCGGTCGGTGCGTGAAATGGCGATCATGCGCTGGCTCCCTGAATCGACGCGGAATCACGAGTGATTCGCTCAACGATTCGCCGGAATGTATCGCCGCGATCTTCGAAATCCTTAAACTGGTCGAAAGAGGCGCAGCCGGGAGACAGCAGGACAACCGGGTCCGGGGCGCCGCTGGCCCGCGCATCGGCCAGCGCCCGCGCCACGGCGGTTTCCATGTCGCCGGACTTGTCGACCGGCATGACGTCCTTGAGACCGCGGGCGAAACCGTCCTGCGCCTCGCCGATCAGGTAGGCCTTGGAAATGCGGGGAAACAGGTCGCTGAGGGATTTCAGGGACTCGTCCTTCGCGCGCCCGCCGGCAATCCAGTAGATATTGCCGTAAACCGCCAGCGCCTGACGCACGGCGTCAAAATTGGTCGCCTTGGAGTCATTGACGAAGGCGACGCCGTCGATTTCCGCGATCTTCTCCAGCCGGTGCGCGAGGCCGGGAAAGCTTTTCAGTCCGTCGCGGATGGCGTCGGCGCTGAGGCCCGCCGCGCGCGCGGCGGCGAAGGCGGCGGCAATGTTCTGGTGATTATGACGGCCGGGCAGCGTTTCCACCGCGTCCAGCTCGGCCACCTGCCGCACGCTGGTTCCCGTAGCGTCATAAAGCGCGCCGCCCAGCGCATAGACGCCGCGGCTGAGCGCGCGGCCGGAGGAGACCGGGATCACATTGCGCTCGCCCTTCGCCAGCCAGCCCGTGGCGATCCTGCGCGTATGTTCGTCATCGACGCCGATAATGGCGGCGTCCGTGGGCCGCTGGTTCTGGAAAATGCGGGTCTTGGCGCGGACATAGCCCTCCATCCCGCCATGACGGTCCAGATGATCGGGCGAGACATTCAGCAGCAGGGCTGCGTCACAGCGCAGCGAATGGGCAAGGTCCAGCTGGTAGGAGCTGAGCTCCAGCACATAGACCGCCCCGGAATGCGGCGGGTCGAGATCCAGAACACCGCGGCCGATATTGCCGCCGACCTGCGCGTCCAGCCCGGCATGGTGGAAAAGATGGCCCAGCAGGGCCGTGGTGGTGGATTTGCCATTGGTGCCGGTAATGCCGATGACGCGCGGGCGCTGGTTCTCCGGCAGGGCGTTCACGGCCAGCGCGAACAGCTCGATATCCCCGATCACCGGCACGTCCACCGACTCCGCCATTTTCACATAGCGGTGCGGCTCCGGATGGGTCAGGGGAAAACCGGGGGAGAGCACAACAGCGGCCAGATCCGACCAGTCGCGGGCGTTCAGATCCGTCACCGTCAGGCCTTCGGCCTTCGCCCGGGCCTGCGCTTCCTCATTGTCGTCCCAGCAGATCACGCTCGCGCCGCCGGCCTGCAGCGCGCGGGCCGCCGTCAGGCCCGAACGGGCCAGGCCGATAACCGCGACCGTCTGGTCTCGATATGCGGCGACGGGGATCATTCTAGCGGAGTTTCAGCGTGGCGAGGCCGATCAGCGCCAGCACCACCGCGATGATCCAGAAACGGATCACGATGGTCGGCTCCTGCCAGCCCAGCTTCTCGAAATGGTGGTGGATCGGCGCCATGCGGAACACGCGCTTTCCGGTGAGGCGATAGCTGGCGACCTGCACCATGACCGACAGCGCCTCCAGGAAGAACAGCCCGCCAATGACGCCCAGCACGATCTCGTGCTTCACGGCCACAGCCGTCGCGCCCAGCATGCCGCCGAGCGCCAGCGAGCCGGTATCGCCCATGAAGACCATCGCAGGCGGGGCGTTCCACCACAGGAAGCCCAGCCCCGCGCCCAGAAGCGCGCCCAGAAGAACCGCCAGCTCACCGGTGCCGGGAGTCAGGTGAATGTTCAGATAATCGGCGAAGATGGCGTTGCCGCTGAGATAGGCGATGAAGGCGAACGAGGTCGCGGCGATCATCACCGGCACGATGGCCAGACCATCCAGCCCGTCCGTCAGGTTCACCGCATTGCCGGTGAACACGATCACCAGCATGCCGAAGACGATAAAGAACGGCCCGAGATTGATCAGAACATCCTTGAAGAAGGGCAGCGCCAGCGAGGTGCCGAAATTGGCCGGCGCGTCCTCCGCCCCGCCAATCTGGGTCAGCACGTAAACGGCGATGGCGGCGATAATAAACTCCGCCAGAAGCTTCAACTTGCCGCCCAGCCCCTCGCTCGTCTGTTTGGTGACCTTGCGGTAGTCATCGATGAAGCCGACCAGGCCGAAGCCCAGCGTGACCATGAAGACCACCCAGACATAGGGGTTATGCAGGTCGCCCCAGAGGATGACGGACACCGACAGCGCCAGCAGGATCAGGAAACCGCCCATGGTCGGCGTGCCCGCCTTGGCGACGATATGTCCCTCCGGCCCGTCCAGCCGGATCGGCTGCCCCTTGCCCTGCCGCATCCGCAGAAAGCCGATCAGCGGCTTGCCAAACAGGAACGCGACCAGAAGCGCGGTCATCAGCGCCCCGCCGGAGCGGAAGGTGATGTACTGGAAGACATTGAAAAGCGGGAACTGGTCCGCCAGCGGAAATAGAAATTCGTAAAGCATCAGCCCCCCTTGAGCGCCGCGGCCACACGGCTCATGCCCGACGCGTTCGATCCCTTCACAAGCACCACGTCGCCGGGGCGGATCGCCCCCCGGAGCGCGTCCGAAACCTCGCCGCCGCTTGCATAGCGCCCGCCCCTGGCGGAGGCCGGCAGCGCATCCCAGAGCGCCCCCATCAACTCGCCCGAAACGAAGACAAGGTCCACCCCCGCCGCCGCAATCGGGCCGGCCAAACGGGCGTGGTAATCGGCGGCGTCATCGCCCAGCTCCAGCATCTCGCCCAGAACCGCGATACGCCGCCCCTCGCCTTCCGGCTGACGGCCGCCAAGCGCGGCCAGCGCGGCGCGCATGGAGACCGGATTGGCGTTGTAGGAATCGTCGATCAGGGTGAATGACTTGCCGTCCGCGCTGGCCTGAATCACCCCGCCGCGCCCGGCCGGGGCCTGAAACGCCGACAGGGCCGCCGCCGTCGTCCGCGCGTCTATGTCCGCCATGGCGGCGCAGGCGAAAACGCAGGCCGCGTTCTCGGCCCAGTGCGCGCCCGGAATGGGAATCTGAAACTTCACCGTCTCGCCAAAGACGGCGATCTCGCCCTCCCCGCCTGTATCGCCGCTGCTGTAATCCAGAATGCGCGCATCGGCGTCCGCCGCGCGGCCGAACGTGACGATGCGCCGGTCCCCGGCGGCGGCGCGCAGGCGGCCGGATTGCGGGTCATCGGCATTGATGACGGCGACGCCGTCCGCTTCAAGCCCGGAGAAAATCTCCGCCTTGGCGTCGGCGATGGCCTCGATGGATTTGAAAAAGCCGATATGCGCCTCGCCAATGCGGGTGATGGCCGCGATGTGAGGTTTCACCAGACCTGAAAGGTCGGTCAGTTCGCCGGCGTGGTTCATCCCCAGCTCGAACACGGCGCGCCGGGTGTCAGCGGGCATGCGGGCCAGCGTCAGGGGCGCGCCCCAGTGATTATTGAACGAGCGCGCGGAGGCGTGCGCGCGGCCCGCCTTCGCGAAAACCGCGGCCAGCGCCTCTTTCACGCTGGTCTTGCCAACGCTTCCGGTGACCGCAACGCGCCGTGCGTCAGAGCGTTCGCGCGCCGCGGCGCCCAGATTACGCAGCGCCTGCAGCGTGTCATCGACGACAAGCTCCGGCCCGGCGCCGCTTTCGCGCTCGACCAGCGCCGCGGAGGCGCCATTTCCAAACGCGCTGGCGACGAACTCATGCCCGTCACGCTGGTCTTTCAGCGCCACGAACAGATCATCCGCCTTGATCTCCCGCGTATCGATGGAGACGCCGTTTGCCACCCACGGCCCGCCGGTCAGCCGTCCGCCGGTGGCGGCGGCTGCATCCTCGGCGCGCCAGAGCGGGTCAGTCATCGGCGTGTTCCAGCGCGGCGACGGCGGCGCGCGCTTCCTCGACATCGTCGAAGGAACGCGTGTCGGGGCCGTAGATCTGATAGGTCTCATGCCCCTTGCCGGCGATGACCAGCGCATCGCCTTCCTGCAGGCGGGAAACGGCGGAGCGGATAGCCTCGCGCCGGTCGCCAATCTCCTCTGCGCGCGGCGCGCCCTTCAGAACCGCCTCGCGGATGGTCTCGGGAACCTCGCTGCGGGGATTGTCGTCGGTGACGATGACATGATCGGCCAGACGCGCCCCGACCAGGCCCATCTTTTCGCGCTTGGACGGATCGCGATCGCCGCCCGCGCCGAACACCAGCCAGATATGGCGGCGCGTATGCGGGCGCAGCGCCCGCAGCAGCTTGTCCAGACCGTCCGGCGTGTGGGCGTAATCGACGAAAATCTGCGCGCCCTCCGGCGTCGCAACCGCGTTTTCCATGCGGCCGCGCACCCCTGTCAGGTCTTTCAGGTTGGCAATCGTCTCGGCAACGCCGCCGCCCGTGGCGATGGCCAGCGCCGCAGCCATGACCGCGTTCAGGGCCTGAAACTCACCGACCAGCGGCAGGTTCACCTTGTAGTCGTCGTGCTCGTGGCGGAGCGTGAGGATCTGGTGGTCCGGCTTGGGCTGGATTTCCTCGATTTTCAGGGATTCGCCGGACCAGCCGATGGTGCGGACATCCAGTCCCGCCTGACGTGCGGCCTCGGCCATGCGCCGCCCCCACTCGCCATCCACATTGATGATGGCGGGCGCGCCCTGCGGCGCCAGTTCATCGAACAGGCGGCGCTTGGCGGCGTAGTAATCTTCGAAATTGGGGTGATAGTCGAAATGGTCCTGAGTCAGGTTGGTGAAGGCCACCGCGCTCAGCTTCACCCCGTCCAGACGATGCTGTTTCAGGCCGTGGCTGGAGGCCTCCATCGCGAGATGGGTGACGCCGCCCTGTTCCAGCTTCTGTAATGACTGATGCAGTTTCACTGCGCCCGGCGTGGTGTGACTGAGCGGATCGGCGGCCTTGCCGCCCTGAACGCCCAGCGTTCCCAGCGTCGCGGTCTCATGCCCGGCCAGCGTCCAGAGCTGACGCAGGAATTCGGCCGTGGAGCTTTTACCGTTGGTGCCGGTCAGCGCGGCGACTGTCTCCGGCTGCCCGGGATACAGGCGCGCGGCGGCGCGGGAGAGCGCGGCGCGGACATTGGGCGTTTCCACCGCCGGCAAGCCGAAATCGGGCGAACCCGGATCGACCAGAATGGCAGCGGCTCCGGCCTCTTTCGCAGCGGGAATAAAATCCCGGCCATCATGCTTCAGGCCCTGAACGGCGGCGAACAGAAATCCGTTCCGTACATCCCGGCTGTCTTCGGTCACGCCTGTGATTTCAATGGAATCGGCGCCATCGGGCGCGCTTTCCGGCGCGACCAGATCTCCCAGCTTCATAACCCGCCTAACCTCCCGTGTTCGCGGCGATCAGCTGCGGTTCGGAGTCCGGGTTCGCGCGATCCACGCCCAGCATGGGCGCGATACGGCTGACGACCTTTCCTGCGGTCGGCGCGGCGGTCCAGCCGGCGGTCGCATAGCCAAAGGTCTCGGGCGTGCCCCGGGGCTCGTCGAGCAGCACCAACACCACATAGCGGGGTTCGTCGTGCGGGAATATGGCGGCGAATGAAGAAATCAGGTCTTTTCTGGAATATCCGCCGTTCTTTGGCTTCTCGGCGGTGCCGGTCTTGCCCGCCACCTGATAGCCCGGCGCCTCGGCCTTGCGGCCCGTGCCCTCGGTCACGACCTGGCGCATCAGGTCGAGCACATTCTGCGACGTGGTCGCGGACATGATGCGCTTGCCCTCGGGCAGTTCACGGCCCGGCGGATGCACCTTGAAGGTCGGCTGCACATATTTCCCACCATTGGCGATGGAGGCAAACGCGGAGGCGGTGGCCAGCGGCGTCACGGCCACGCCATGGCCGAAGGATACGGTCGCGGTGGTCGCCTCGCCCCAGTGCTGCGGCACCAGCGGGTCCGCGATTTCCGGCAACTCGCCCGCCGGACGGGTCAGCAGGCCCAGCCCCTCCAGAAAGGCGCGCTGACGGTCGGCGCCGACTTCCAGCGCCATCTTGGAAGAGCCGATATTCGAGGAATGAGTGAAGATCTCCGAGACGGTCAGCCAGCGGTTTTCGGCGTGATAATCGTGGATCACGTGATTGCCGACCTTGATCGGCTTGCTCGCGTCATAGCCGCTTTCAAGGTCCGCCACGCCGTCTTCCAGCGCCATCGCCACGGTGAACGCCTTGAAGGTCGAGCCCATTTCGTAAAGCGAACTGGCGGCCCGGTTGCGGCGGGCGTCAGGATCGGAATCGGTGGGCCGGTTCGGGTCAAAGTCCGGCAGGGAGGCCATGGCCAGCACTTCGCCGGTTTTCACGTCCATCACCACGCCGGCCGCGGCCAGCGCGGAAAACTCCGCCTGCGCGGCGCGCAGCTCATCGGCCAGCGCGAATTGCACGCGCATGTCGATGGAAACCGGCATCGGGCGTCCGCGCTCGCCATATTCACGCAAATCGCTTTCCAGCCCCAGCTCCAGCCCGGACGAGCCTTCGCCGTCAATATCGGTGAAACCCAGAACATGGGAGGCCAGCCGGGTGCGCGGATAGACGCGCTTGGGCTCACGTATGAAGCCAACGCCCGGCAGGCCGAGAGAGAACACCGCCTGACGCTGGGTCGGGGTGAGATTACGGGCGATCCAGACGAACGCCCGGCGCTCTCGCAGCCGCTCGGCGGTGCGCGCCTCGTTCAGCTCGGGCAGCACGGTGACCAGCGCCTTGGCGGTTTCACCGGCGTCCCAGACCTTGCGGGGATCGGCGTAAAGAGAGTGCGTATCCAGCGTGGTGGCGAGGATTTCGCCGTTCCGGTCGACAATATCGGCGCGGCCGCCGCGCTTGGCGCTTTCGGCCTCCGCCACGGCCGCAACCGCCTGCGCCGGTTTGTCCAGCAGCGCCAGGTCGGCGGCGCGAAGGCCCAGCATCACGAAACCCAGCGCAAAGGCGAGGCCCACGGCGGCGATGCGCCCGCGCCCGGCCTCGATGGCGGTCTTTTCCTCGTCCCGCAGCGCCACCCGGCGCGCCGTGTGCACCGCGGTCCGCTCGGTCAGCGGGGCCGGGGCGTCCTCGCGCCGCAGCAGGCGGACTCGCGACCCGCCGATCATTCGCCGCGCCCTCCGGCCAGACGCACGTCCGGGCGCAGACTCGGCTCCACAGGATGAGACTGGCTTTCAGCCTCCGGCTGCAATTTCATCAGAACGGTCTCCAGATCGACTTCCTGCTCCGGGCCCAGCGTTTCCAGGCCCAGATATTTGCGCGCCAGCGCGCGCAGCCGCTCCGGGCGCTCCAGATAGGCGATCTCCGCGCGAAGAACGGCGGTGGCCCGCCGCTCTTCCATGATTTCGACCTGCAGCATTTCCACGCGCTCTCTCGCATCCTGGGCTTCGGTCTTGGCGCGATAGAGCGCGACGGCGAGCACGCAGGCGAAAACCAGCGCAATGGTGTTGAGCGCGCGGATCATGACGCGCCTCCCAGTTCAAACACGCGCGGCGCGCGCGGCAGGAATGCGGAATCGTCGGCCTCCCAGGCGGGAGCGTCGGTGCGGATCGCGGCGCGCAGCTTGGCGGACCGTGCGCGCGGATTTTCATCCGTCTCGCGTTCGCCGGCCTCTTCCGCGCCGCGATAGAGCAGGTTGAAGGACGGCGCCGGGCCGTCCGCGTCCGGCATCGGGGCATGACGGGACACGCGGGCGTCGCCGCCGGAGCGGTTGCGCAGGAAGCGCTTGACGATGCGGTCTTCCAGAGAGTGAAAGCTGACCACGGCCAGCCGTCCGGCGGGGTTGAGAATGCGCTCGGCCGCCTGCAAGCCGGCCAGCAGCTCGCCCAGCTCGTCATTCACATAGATGCGCAGCGCCTGAAAAACGCGCGTGGCCGGGTCGATCTTGGATTTCGGGTTCTTGCCGACCGCATCGCGCACGATGTCGGCCAGGCGCCCGGTCGTGGTGATCGGCGCCTGGGCCTGTTCGCGCTTGATCGCCTCGGCGGCGCGGCGGGCCTTCTTCTCCTCGCCATAGGCGCGGAAGATCGCTGTCAGAGCGCGGGCGTCCAGTTCGGCCACCACGTCCGCGGCGGTCGGCCCTTCATCGCTCATGCGCATGTCCAGCGGACCGTCGAAGCGGAAGGAGAAGCCGCGCTCGGCCTGGTCGATCTGCATGGATGAGACGCCCAGATCCAGCGCCACGCCGTCCACGCCCTGCGACCCGGCTCGGGTCAGCAATTCGTCCATGGCGGAGAACGGGGCGATGAAAAGCTGGAACTTGCCGGGAAAAGCCTCGGCCAGCAGGTCGCCGTGTTTTGAAACGCTCGGGTCGCGGTCGAAGGCGATAACCTTGCAGTCCGCGCCACCCAGAATGCCGCGCGAATAGCCGCCCGCGCCGAATGTGCCGTCCACATAGACGCCGCCGTCGCGCAGCTCCAGCGCCTCCAGAACCTCGGTAAGCATGACGGGGGCGTGACTCATTCGTCGTCCTCCTCGCCGCCGAACATCGCCGCCATTTCCGGATCGTCGATCAGGGAGGCCGCGCGGTCGCGCGCCTCGCCCATCCGCTTCTCGTGCGCCTCGGCGCTCCAGATCTCGAAACGCGTGCCGCAGCCGACAAACATCACGCGCTTGTCGATGCCGGCATGCTCGATGAAGTCCTTGGGCAGGGTGACGCGGCCATTGGCGTCGAAGTCCAGACGCTTCGTCGCGCCCAGCACAGCAACCTCCATCGTGCGGCGCATGGGATCGAACCGCTTCAGCCGGCGGATATCCCTGGCGTAGCGGTCAATGAAGGCCTGCCCGCCGCCTTCCAGATACGGCCCGTGGAAATGCGGGAACGTGTAAATCGCGGCCTGGGGATCGGTGGAAAGCTGGGCGCGGAAATCCGCCGGGACCGAAACCCGGTTCTTGGCGTCCAGCCCTGTCTCCGCCGTTGAAAGGAACATGCCCTTGAAAATCCCCGTGACCGGGCGCAGTTCGGCACCCTTCTGTCATCTAATGGGATAACATGGGAAATTATGGGAATACAAGTTTTTAAGTATTAACAGACTGAATCTAGGCACATGTTCACAGCAACCTGTTGATAATTTGTGCACAGGTCTGCAGAACATTAGATGAACATTTGAGAGAGAAGCGGTCAGACGGCCTGTAAGCCGGGTTCTGTCGAGGACGATCATTCATCTGGGACGCGCCTCGCGGCGCGCCTCGCGCGACCTACCCGGACAGCGGCGCGGATGCTCGCCCGGCCACTCAAGGCCCGCCGTCCCTACTTGGTCTTGCTCCAGGCGTGGCTTGCCATGCCGCCCCTGTTGCCAGGGGCGCGGTGCGCTCTTACCGCACCCTTTCACCCTTGCCGCGAACGAATCCGCGGCGGTCTGCTCTCTGCGGCGCTTTCCCTGGGATTGCTCCCGCCGGGCGTTACCCGGCGCCCCGCATCCGTGGAGCCCGGACTTTCCTCCCCGCAGCAAGCTGCGGAGCGACCGTCCGGCCGTCTGACCGGGAGCCTATGTCGGCGCGAAGGGCTTCCGCGTCAAGCGGTTAGCGACAGGGTGAGGAGCGTCTTAAGCCGCGCGCGCGTTTCCGCGTCCGCCGCGCCGGTCACGGCCTGGGGATAGAAATGGCGCTGGAAGGCGCGGGTCAGGTCTGCGGTCTCGCCGTCAAACTCACCGTGCCCGGGCGGGCAATATCCGTACGTGGCCAGGTCCATCTGGTACTCGGCCACCATCTCGCCCTCGTCGCCAAGGCCCAGCAGGCCGCCGGTGACGCCCTGCTCGCCCGGCCACAGTCCGATCCCCTCCTCCGCCAGCCGCGCCCATGGGAATTTCTCCCCCGGGTCCTGCTTGCGGGCGGGGGCCAGGTCCGAATGGCCGATGACGTGGCTGGCCGGGATCGGGTGGCGTTTCAGGATTTCCTTGCAGAGCGCGATCACGGCGACGATCTGCGGTTCGGCGAAGTCCGGCAGGCCGAAATCATGCCCGCCATTTTGAATTTCGATGCCGATGGAGCGGGCGTTCACGTCCCGCTCGCCTTTCCAGCAGCCCACGCCCGCGTGCCAGGCGCGCTTTTCCTCGGGCACCAGCTGGGAGATCGCGCCGTCTTCATCGACGAAATAATGCGCCGCGACCTTGGCCTCCGGGTCGCGCATCCGCGTCATGGAAGCCTCGCCGGTTTCCATGCCGGTATAATGCAGGACAAGAATATCTATCGGCGCGCCGTTCCGCTCGTCGAAATTCGGCGACGGCGCGTCCGCGATGGTCAGCGGCAATGTCTTGATCCCGCTAGTGGCCGAAGCGTCCGGCGGTGTCGACGGTCCAGCCCGAGGGGCCCTTGCGGGCGTCCAGAACGCCCGACTCGTCATCGCCGCCGTCCTTGCGGCCGCGTTTCAGCCACGCGAACAGATAGATCAGCGCGCCCAGCGTCATCAGCACGGCGGCCACCGCAAACGCGGCGACGGTCAGCAGCGCCGCGGCGCCCAGCGCCACGATCATCAGGCCGCCCATGATCACGGCCGCCGCCAGACGGCGCGCGCCGGACTTCAGGACGCCTTCACGGCTTGAAGAGATGAATCTTTGCATCAGTTTCTATCCGTCTTCGAGCCCCACCACGCTTTGTAATGTCGGGTGCGAAGGGCGCGGCGTCAATCTTTTGCGCTGGAATCGCCGCGCTCGGCCCGGATCTGGTCATAGGCCTCGTTGATGGCGGCCATCTTCTCGACCGCCAGGCGCTGCAGCTCCGCCGGGGCGCCGCGCGCGATCAGCGCGTCCGGATGGTTCTGCGCCGCCGCCCGGCGATAGGCGCGGACGAGATCGCTGTCAGAGATATCCGGATCAACGCCCAGTATCAGATAGGGGTCGCCCGCCGCCAGCGGATCGTGCCCCGCCCGGATGCGGCGAAATTCCCGCTCCGACAGGCCGAAAATCTCCGACACCCGCTCAAGATACTCGATTTCGTCGCCGGTGATCGCTCCGTCCGCCTTGGCGATATGGAACAGCCCGTCCAGCACGTCTTCCAGCACTGCTGGATAGGCGCGCCAGCGATGCGCCACGCGGCCGGCATAGGCCTCAAAGCCCAGCGTGGTGCGGCGGAACAGGTTGAACAGGCGCGCCACGCCCGGCTGCGCCCGGCGATTAGCGTGAAAGACCTCGGAGAACGCCTCGATCTCGTCGGGAGTCACCTGCCCGTCCGCCTTCGCCATCTTGGCGCCAAGCGCGATCAGGGCGGCTGCGATGTCGCCCTCCCGGACCGTCTGTCCGGGGATGTCTTCGGGCGTTTCCGGGCCGAACATGGCGCGGATCTGCCGTATCGCATCGGAGAGCTTGCTTCGCACCGACATAGCTGCCTTGATCGCCCCGACTGGCCTGCAGATCAAGACGGAGCGCAGATGACAAACGGTCGCTGGGAAATCTGGATCGACCGCGGGGGGACGTTCACGGACTTCGTGGCCCGCGCCCCCGACGGCGAAATGAAGACGCAGAAGCTGCTGTCCCAGAGCGACCGCTATACGGACAGCGCCTCCGAAGGCGTGCGCCGTTTGCTGGGATTGCGCGACGGCGAAGCGATCCCGGCGGACCGCATCGCGGCGGTAAAAATGGGCACGACCGTCGCCACCAACGCCCTGCTGGAGCGCAAGGGGCGGCCCACCTGTTTCATCACCAATGAAGGCTTCGGCGACGCCCTGAAAATCGGCGACCAGACAAGACCCGACATCTTCGCCCTGCGAATCGACAAGCCCGCCCCGCTGCATTCCAGCGTGGCGGAGCTGGATACGCGCCGCCTTTCGGACGGCGCCGTCCTGCGCCCGCTGGATCTGGAGGCAGCAAAATCCGCACTTCAGGCGGCCAAGGATGAAGGCGCTCGCTCCGCCGCCATCTGCTTGATGCACGCCTATGACTGGGCGGCCGAAGAGGAAGAAAAACTGGCCGCGCTGGCGGCCGAGCTGGGCTTCGAGCACGTCTCCCGCTCTTCCGACGTCGACCCGCTGGTGAAATTCGTCCCGCGCGCCTCCACTACCGTTACCGACGCCTATCTTTCCCCCGTTCTGGCCGAACGCGTGGATGCGGTCGCGCACTCGCTTCAGGGCGCGCCGCTCTATTTTCTCACCTCCTCGGGCGGCCTTGCCGCCGCCGAGACGTTCCGCGGCCGCGACGCCCTTCTCTCCGGCCCGGCCGGAGGCGTGGTCGGCATGGCGATGACCGCAAAGCGCGCCGGTTACCCCAAAGTGATCGGCTTCGACATGGGGGGCACCTCCTCCGACGTCTCGCGCTTCGATGGCGAGACATTCGACCGCCGCTTCCAGACCGATATCGAGGGATACGCCATTCGCGCGCCGATGATGGCGGTGCACACGGTCGCCGCCGGCGGCGGCTCCATCCTGACCTATGACAAGGGCCGCGCGCTGGCCGGCCCGGAAAGCGCGGGCGCGGACCCCGGCCCCGCCGCCTATGGCCGCGGCGGCCCGGCGACCGTCACCGACGCCAACGCGGCGCTGGGCCGGATCGAGCCGCGCTTCTTCCCCAATGTTTTCGGGCCGAACGAGGACCAGCCCTTTGACGCCGACGCCTCCCGCAAGGCGCTGGCAGACCTTGCCGCGAAAATGGAAGCGGACGGGCCGGAAGCGGCCGCCGAGGGCTTCCTCGCCGTCGCCGTGGAGAACATGGCGCAGGCGATCAAGCACGTCTCGCTGGCGCAGGGCGTGAAGCCCTCTGACTATGCGCTGGCTGGATTCGGCGGCGCGGCCGGACAGGTCGTCTGCCGCGTGGCCGAGGCGCTGGCCATGGAAACCGTGCTGATCCACCCGTTCGGCAGCGTCCTTTCCGCCTATGGCATTGGCCTGGCTCAGATCGAGGCGGCGCGGGAAGCCGCGCTTGAGATTGCACTGGACGATGACGGGCTGAAGACGGCGGTCGGGCGCGCCCGTGACCTCGCGGAGGCCGCAAGGACCTCCGTCATCGACCAGCGCGCCGACGCCGACAGCGTGGGAACCCGTTTCGAGCTGCGCCTGCGCATGGAAGGCTCGGATACCGCCCTGCCCGTCTCCTTCACCGAAGGCGAAGGCGTTGCCCCGATCCGCGAGCGTTTTGAAGCGGACCACCAGCGCTTGTTCGGCTTTTCCGAGCATGGCCGCACGGTGGAGATCGAGTCCGTGGCCGCCTACGCCGTGGGCGATCCGCCCGGCGCGGGTGCCGCCAATCCCCCGGCCCCGCCGGAGGGAGAACCCGAACAGGCCGATACCAGCTGCGCCTGGCTGGACGGCGAATGGACCGACATCCCGGTCTACCGGCTGGAGAAATTCGGAACGGGCGGCCCGGCGGCCGGCCCCGCCCTGATCGTCTCAGACCAGACGCAGGTCTTCCTGAACGCCGGCTGGCGCGCCAAACGCCTGCCCGACGGCATGCTGGCGTTGGAGCATGTCGAGGCAATGGCCGCGGGCGAGAGCGACCCCACCATCGCCAACCCGGTCGATCTGGAGCTGTTCAACCGCCGCTTCATGTCGGTAGCCGAGGAAATGGGCGTGGTGCTGGAGCGCACGGCTTCCAGCGTGAACATCAAGGAGCGGCTGGACTTCTCCTGCGCCGTGTTCGACGCGGACGGCTCTCTGGTCGCCAACGCCCCGCACATGCCGGTGCATCTGGGCTCCATGTCCGCCAGCGTGCAATCGGCGCTGGAAGCCAACCCGGATATCGGGCCGGGCGATGCCGTGGCCGTGAACGCGCCCTATCAGGGCGGCACGCATCTACCCGACGTCACCCTCGTCTCGCCCGTTCACGACCCGGACACGGGCGAGCGCCTGTTCTTCGTGGCCAGCCGCGGCCACCACGCCGATATCGGCGGCATCACGCCGGGCTCCATGCCCGCCTTCTCCAAGACGATCGACGAGGAAGGGGTCAGTTTCGACAATGTCCTGATCCGGCGCGGCGGCGAGCTGCTGGAGGACCGGATTCGAGAAATCCTCGGCGGCGGCCCGCATCCGGCCCGCAACCCGGACCGCAACATGGCCGATATCCGCGCCCAGCTGGCCGCCTGCGCCCGGGGCGAACAGGCCCTGAACCGCCTGATCGCCGACCGCGGCAAGGACGTGGTCAAAGCCTATATGCGCCATGTCCGCGACAATGCGGAGGAAGCGGTGCGCCAGACCCTGGGCGCGCTGGAAAACGGCGAATTCGAGATCAGGCTGGATGATGGCGACATGATCCGCGTCGCCATCACGGTGGATCAGGACTCCCGCTCCGCCGTCATCGATTTCACCGGAACCAGCCCGCAGCGCGGCGACAATTTCAACGCCCCGGCATCCGTGGCGCGGGCGGCTGTCCTCTATGTCTTCCGATGCCTGGCGGGCGGCGGCATTCCGTTGAACGAGGGCTGCCTCGTGCCGCTGGATATCCGCATTCCGGACGGGTCCATGATCAATCCCAACCCGCCCGCCGCCGTGGTGGCCGGGAATGTGGAGACCAGCCAGATGATCGTGGACGCCCTGTTCGGCGCCACGCGGGCGCTGGCCGGCAGCCAGGGCACGATGAACAACCTGACCTTCGGCGATGGCCGTATGCAGTATTACGAGACGATCTGCGGCGGCGCGGGCGCGGGGGCCGATTTCGACGGCGCCAGCGCGGTCCACACCCACATGACCAATTCCCGCCTGACCGACCCCGAAGTGATCGAGCGCCGCTTCCCCGTTCGCCTGGTCCGCCACGCCGTGCGTGGAGGCTCCGGCGGCCAAGGGCGTCAGAGCGGCGGCGACGGATCGGTTCGGGAGATCGAATTCGGCGCGGACATGACCGTTTCCCTGATCTCCTCGCATCGCGCGGTGCCGCCGCGCGGGCTTGATGGCGGGAAGGACGCAGCGCTGGGCAAGCAGCGCGTTATCCGGGCCGGCGGCGAGACGGAAGAGCTTGAAGGGCGCTTCCGGATCGAGGTGTCACAAGGCGACCGGCTGGTCATCGAGACGCCGGGCGGCGGCGGCTACGGCTCAGCCTGATTTGCGCCAGTCGATCACGCATTTGGAGGTGATCATCACCACGAAGAACCATTCCAGCGCGCTGGGCGAGAACAGCAGCGACTCCACATTGGAGGCCAGCAGCGTGGTCAGCAGATAGGGCAGCGCCAGATAAGCGCCGTTGGACCGCATCAGGGTCAACACCGCCGCGATCAGGCCCCACAGCATATAGGCGCCCTGCAGGATCAGCCCCGGCAGGCCCAGCATCAGCCATAGCTCCAGCCAGGAGCTGTGCGCGTTATTGGGCCGGAAACCCGCCTGCTGCACCACCCAGTTATAGGGCGCGGTGGGGTTATCCCCCTCCCAGAACGCCTCGAACCCGTAGCCCAGTATCGGGCGCTCCTTGATCCGCCACCAGACCGACTCCCAGATATCGGTGCGGCCCGTCAGGGTCAGGTCACGGCCCATCAGCTGGACCAGCTGTTCGCGGAATATGAAGGCGGCGGCCCCCGCGGCCACCGCCGCGATCAGGCCGCCATAGAGCGCCACCAGCGCCAGCGCCGCCCCGCGGCGGATAATCCACACCGCGATCACCATCCCGACGCCCAGAATGGCGGTGAGAAGCGCGGTCTTGGACGTGGACAGCAGCAACACCGCCAGGAAAAGGAAGGCCAGCACGCCGCTGGAGATCCGCGTTTTCGGATCGTGCGCGAACCGCGCCATGGCAAACGTGATGGCAATGGCCATGTGCCGGCCGGTCGAGTTCTTTTCAATCCAGGGGCCGGCCCAGGCCCCGATATGGGTTTCCTGCATCACGCCAAGCGAAGGCATGCCCAGCGCCAGCAACACGGTGAACACCGCCAGCCCGGCATACATCCAGAGGGCAATTTCAATCATGCGCCGCCAGGAATAGATGCCCGCGGCGGCGAACGCGCCCACCGCCCCGGCGGTGACCGTGACGCTCTGGATCAGGGAATCCTGCGCCGAAACGGACCAGCTGATGCTGGCATAGGCCCATAACAGCAACAGAAGCAGCGGCCAGGAGGCGAGCGCGCCGTTCAGCGTGGATTGCGGCCGCAGCAGCACCAGCGCCAGCGCCGCACCCCAGATCGCCGCCCAGCTGAGCGGCAGCAGCGGCGAGGCGCCGCCCTGCAGCTTGATAATCATGCCCATCGGCGCCGACGACAGGATCAGCATGATCGTCAGCAACGCCGCCATTTCCAGCGTGCGCAGCATGGCGCTGAACGCGGCGTCGCGCGGATCGCCGAACAGCGGAGATGGCGCGGGGCGCGATGGATGAACGGCGTCGGTCATGACCCGCCCTTATCGCGGAAGGCCCGCTAACCCTTCGTAAATCACGTTTGGCACGCTGCGTGCTTTCATAAATCCGTTATGAAAACGACACTCGGCATGACGCCCCTTGGCAGCGCGGGTTTGATGGCTTCGATCGGCGCTGTACTGCTTTCCGCCGCGGCGGTCTGCATTGGCGGACTGGACGCCGTTCACGGCATGAATTTCAGCGAAAACTGGTTCGAGCACATTCAGCACGCCACGCTTCTGGTCTGCGCGATCCTGTGCCTGGTCACGGCGTTCCGTAAAAAGCACTGGCTTTGGCTGCCCGGCGCGGCGTTTTTCCTTTTGCTGCTGGGCGAGGAACTGAACTGGGGACAGGAACTGTTGCTGTTCGAGACCCCGGAATCCATTGCCGCGGTCAACGCCCATGACGAGTTGAGCATCCACAATCTGGATATCCTGATCAGCTATTCAAAGCTGATCGGAATGGCGGTTTTCGGGACGTTTTTCGTGGCCGCCAATGCGCTGATCGCCTTCGCGCGTCCCCGCGCCCTGCCCGCGCTGATGGCCTTTAACGGCCTGTTCGCGGCGTCTGTTATGACCCAATTTGCCGCCCGCATATTCGGATACGACTATCTGGCGCTGTTCGTGGTCGACGAAATGGCGGAATCGATGGTCTATTTGGGCGTTCTGGGCGGACTGTTCCTGCTGCCGCGGGACCTTTGGGGCAGCGCGTGGGGACTGATTTCCGCGCTTAAGGTGCGGTTATTCGCCGTCCCGGCGGCCCCGGCCTGACCCTATCCTTCGAACGTGGCCGGGTGGGCCGGGTCTTCCAGCAGCTCCTTATAGACCGAATAGCTGAGCCGTTTCTGGACGAAACTCTCACCCGGATCGACTAGGGCGTGCCCCGCCATGGCCCGGCGCCCCAGCAACATGCGGTAGCGCATGGTGTCGCGATTGGTCAGGGTCACGTCCGCCAGCCAGCTATGCTTGCCGATATTCACCCGGGTGCGGATCACGACACGCTCTTCGGCGACGCCGTTTGAGCTGATGACGACCCGTTTATCGAACACCGGCGCTTCGCACTGGATGAAAATCTTGGGCCGCCGGGTGACCGGACGGGTGACAAAACGCACCCAGTCCTTGCCGTCCTTTTTGAATTCCTCGACCTCGTCGGCGTGCAGGGCGCTGGTTTTTGCGCCCGTATCCACCTTGGCGCGGATCGCCGGGATGTGGAGATCGGGCAGCGCGCCCCATTCCAGCCAGCCAAAAACAAAATTCGTCGCGCTCATTTGCCGCCTTCCGAGACCTGGCTCAGCCAGCCTTGATAGTGAACCAGCCGCCCGATCCCGGGCAGGCCAACATCCACATCGAAGCAGAATCGCCCTTTTTCATCCTGATATTCGCGGGCGCGGCTGACAGGGGTCAACCAGACAGGCAGGGGAAGCCCCGCCATCCGCGCGCTTTCGGAAGCCGGTATGACGCGTTTTGCGGCCCAGGACCCCGCCGCAAAACGCCGCACCGCCTCAGTCGGCGGCGCTGGTATGGTCGTGGACGATCACCCAGTCGCCATCGATGCGGCGGAAAATCAGGGTGAAAAGGCCGGTCGGATCATCGCCCTCCCGCACCACGGTCCAACGGCCAAAGGCCGTGGCCGCGTCCTCGCCCAGCAGATCGATATCCAGATCGGTAAATTCCAGCCGGCCCATCTTCTCCGGCGTGTCATAGCGGGCATGGTAGCGGGCCAGCGTTTCCGCCCAGCCCGTCGTCACGTCGCCGCCGCTGGCGAAGCGCAGATCCTCGCTGTTCCAGTAGCCGGTCATGAAGGCGTCGATATCGCCCTCATTCCATGCCGCCTGCTGCCCGGTAATGACCGCTTCGATATCTTCAGCCGACCCGGCCAGCGTCGCGGAGGGCGCAGCCAGAAGCGTTATGGCGAGAAGGAATGAGCGCATAATCTACTCCGCCGCTTGCGCCGCCGGTTGTTCGTCGGCGTGGGGATCATAGTCGAGATTGGAGCCGAGCCAACGCTCGGCTTTCTCAAGCTCCCAGCCTTTCCGCTTCGCGTAATCCTCGACCTGGTCGCGGCTGAGCTTGCCGACCGAGAAATAGCGCGCATCGGGGTGCGAGAAATACAGGCCCGAGACGCTGGCCGGCGGGTTCATGGCGTAGCTTTCGGTCAGCTCCACGCCCACCTTGTCGGTGGCGCCCAGCAGGTCGAACAGCGTGCCCTTTTCCGTGTGCTCCGGCTGGGCGGGATAGCCCGGCGCGGGGCGGATGCCCTGATAGGCTTCCTTGATCAGCTCGCTGACATCGAAGTCCTCGTCCGCGGCATAGCCCCAGAACTCCTTGCGGATGCGCATATGCATGTATTCCGCGAAGGCTTCGGCCAGACGGTCGGCCAGCGACTTCACCAGAAGGGCGTTGTAGTCGTCATTGGCGTCTTCGTATTTCTTCGCCGACTCCAGTTCGCCATGCCCGGCGGTGACGCAGAAGCCGCCAATCCAGTCCGTCTTGCCGCTGGATTTGGGCGCAACATAGTCCGACAGGCAGCGGGAGGCCTTGCCCTCGCCCTTGTCGGCCTGCTGGCGCAGACCGTGGAACGTGGCGATGGCCTCGTCCCGTTCGTCGTCGCTGGCGTAGATCTGGATGTCGTCGTTTTCGTCCGCATTGGCGGGCCAGATGGCGGCGACGCCTTTCAGCTTCAGCCACTCCTCTTCCTCCATGCGGTCGAGCATTTCCTCCGCGTCCTTCATCAGGTTGCGCGCGGCTTCGCCCTTGTCCTCGTCTTTCAGGATATCGGGATAGCGGCCCTTGATGTCCCAGGCGGCGAAGAAGGGCGTCCAGTCGATGATGGGGCGCAGATCGGCGATCTTCAGGTCGTCGATCACGTGCACGCCCGGCTTTTTCGGCGCGGGCGGATCATAGTGATCCCACTGGATATCGAATTTGCGGTTGCGCGCCTCTTCAAGACTGAGGCGCTTGCGCTTGCCTTTGGAGCGGGCATGAACCTCGCGCGTCTTGTCGTAATCGGCGGCGATGTCGTCGATATATTTCTGCCGGTCGTCTTGCGACAGCAGCGTGGACACGACGCCCACGGCGCGGCTGGCGTCGATGACGTGAATGGTCGGGCCCGCCTTGTAGGCCGGTTCGATCTTCACCGCTGTATGGGTGCGGGAGGTCGTGGCCCCGCCGATCAGCAGCGGCAGGTCATAGCCTTCCCGCTCCATGTCCGCGGCGACATTCACCATCTCGTCGAGACTCGGCGTAATCAGGCCGGACAGGCCGATGATGTCGGCGCCGATTTCCTTCGCCGTTTTCAGGATTTTCTCGGACGGCACCATGACGCCCAGATCGGTGATTTCGTAGCCGTTACATTGCAGCACGACGCCGACGATATTCTTGCCGATATCGTGCACGTCGCCTTTGACCGTAGCCAGCACGACGCGGCCCTTCGGCTCCTCGGCCAGGCCCAGCTCCTCGCGCTCCTTCTCCATGAAGGGCGTCAGATGGGCGACGGCCTGTTTCATCACGCGCGCCGATTTCACGACCTGCGGCAGGAACATCTTGCCCGCGCCGAACAGGTCGCCGACGACGTTCATGCCGTCCATCAGCGGTCCTTCGATGACGTGCAGGGGGCGCTCTGCGTTCTGGCGCGCTTCCTCTGTGTCCTCGACGACATATTCATTGATGCCGCGGACCAGCGCATGCTCCAGCCGTTTTTCGACCGGCCATTCGCGCCATTCCAGATTCTTCTTGTCGTCCTTCTGCCCGCCGCCGGCATCGCGATATTCCTCCGCCGCTTCCAGCAGGTTTTCGGTCGCGTCCTCATGGCGGTTGAGGATCACGTCCTCGCAAAGCTCCCGCAGCTTGGGATCGATATCGTCATAGATGTCGAGCTGGCCGGCATTGACGATGCCCATATCCATGCCCGCCTCGATGGCGTGCTTGAGGAAGACCGAGTGCATGGCCCGGCGCACTGGTTCGTTGCCGCGGAAGGAGAAGGAGATATTGGAAACGCCGCCCGAGATATGGGCGTGCGGACAGGTTTGCTTGATCTCCTTGGCCGCCTGAATGAAGGCGTTGGCGTAGTCGTTATGCTCCTCGATCCCGGTGGCGACCGCGAAGATGTTCGGGTCGAAAATAATGTCTTCGGGCGGGAAGCCGACCTGTTCGGTCAGGATCTTGTAGGCCCGCTGGCAGATCTCGACCTTGCGTTCCTTCGTGTCGGCCTGACCTTCCTCGTCAAACGCCATGACCACGACCGCCGCGCCGTAGCGCAGGCATTTTCGGGCTTCCTCGATGAAGCCTTCCTCGCCCTCCTTCATGGAGATGGAGTTCACGATGGCCTTACCCTGAACGCATTTCAGGCCGGCCTCGATCACTGTCCATTTGGACGAGTCGATCATGATCGGAACGCGGGCAATGTCCGGTTCGGAGGCGATCAGCTTGAGGAAATGCGCCATGGCGGCCTCTGAATCCAGAAGGCCGGCGTCCATGTTCACATCGATGATCTGTGCGCCGTTCTCCACCTGCTGGCGGGCGACTTCCAGCGCCGTGTCATAGTCCTCGTTCTCGATAAGCTTGCGGAAGCGCGCGGAGCCGGTGACGTTGGTCCGCTCGCCGATATTGATGAAACTCGAAGCCGATTGGCTCATGGTCGAAGCCCCCTTTGAGGGTCTCGTGTGAAAGTCCTTGGCGTCCCGCGAACGTCGCGATCAGGCCGCCGCCGTGAACGGCTCCAGCCCCGACAGACGCATGGCGACTTCCTTCTCCGGAAGGCTGCGCGTCGAGTGTCCGCCGACCGCCTCCGCGATGGCGCGGATATGGTCCGGCGTTGTGCCGCAGCACCCGCCAATCGCGTTGATCAGGCCGCGCTTGGCCCAGCGGCCAAGCTGTTCGGACATCGCCTCGGGCGACTCGTCATACTCGCCCATTTCGTTAGGCAGGCCAGCATTGGGATAGGCGTGGACCAGACAGTCCGCGGCGCGCGACAGGTCGGCCAGGAAGGGCTCCATGTCCTCGGCGCCCAGCGCGCAGTTCAGCCCGACCATCAACGGTTTGACGTGACGGATCGAATGCCAGAACGCCTCCACCGTCTGACCGGACAGGGTGCGGCCGGACTTGTCGGTGATGGTGCCGGACAGGACGGTCGGGATGTGATCGCCCGTTTCCTCTTCCAGCTCCATGATCGCGGCGATGGCGGCCTTGGCGTTCAGCGTGTCGAAGATCGTCTCGACAACGAAGAAATCGACCTCGCCCTCGGCCAGCGCCCGGGCCTGCGCCTTGTAGACGTCTTTCAGATAGTCGAACGAAATTTCGCGATATTCCGGCTTGTTCACGTCCGGCGACAGGGACAGCGTCTTGTTGGTCGGCCCGATGGAGCCGGCGACGAAACGCGGCTTGTCCGGGGTTTCCTCGGTCATCTTGTCGGCCGCTTCGCGATTGATCTTCGCGGCGTTCAGATTGATCTCGTGAACATGCGGTTCGCACTCATAGTCAGCCTGGCTGATCTCGGTCGCGCTGAACGTGTTGGTCAGGATGATATCGGCGCCGGCCTCCATATAGGCGCGCGCGATTTCCTTCAGCGCCTCGGGGCGGGAAATCGACAGGATGTCGTTATTGCCCTTCAGGTCGCAGGGGTGATCGGCGAACTTGTCGTTGCGGAAATCGTCTTCAATGAAGCCGTAATCCTGAATCATGGTGCCCCAGGCGCCATCGAAGATCAGGATGCGTTCTTTCGCGATTTCGCGGAATTTTTCGATGCGTTCCTTGCGGTTCATTCTGCGGCCTCCTTCATGGGTCGCCGCTGGACCTGCTGCTTCATCCCCAGCACGCGGCAAGTCGCGTAGGCCAGGTCAGCGCGGTTCAGCGTGTAGAAGTGAAATTCGTTGAAGCCCTCGGCCTGCAGGGTGGCGCAGAACTCCGCCGCGATGGAGGCGGCCAGGAGCTGGCGCGTGTCCTTGTCCTCGTCGAGGCCCTCATAAAGCGTGTCGTACCAGTCCGGGATCTTGGCCCCGCACATGCCGGCCATCTTCTTCAGGCCGTTGAAATTGGGCTGCAGCATCACGCCCGGCACGATGGGAATCTCGATACCGGCCTTGCGGCAGCGGTCATGGAACTGGATGAAGCATTCGGCGTCGAAGAAGAACTGCGTGATCGCCCGGTCAGCCCCGGCGTCGATCTTCTGCTTCAGGACGTCGATCTCGTGATCCATGTGCGGCGATTCCGGATGCACTTCCGGATAGGCCGCGACGCTGACCTCGAAATCGCCAATCGCCTTGATTCCCTTCACCAGCTCCGTGGCGTTCTTGTAGCCTTCCGGATGGGCGACGAACTTGTCGTCGATGCCGCCCGCCGGGTCGCCGCGCAGGGCGACGATGTGGCGGATACCGGCCTCCCAGTAATCCTTCACCACCGCGTCCACTTCGTCTTTCGAGGCGTCGACGCAGGTCAGATGGGCGGCGGGCGTCAGCGTTGTCTCGTCCTTGATCCGCTTCACCGTGCGGTGCGTGCGGTCGCGGGTGGAGCCGCCGGCGCCATAGGTCACCGACACGAAACGCGGATTGAGCGTTTCCAGCTTGCGGATCGCGTCCCACAGACGCTCCTCCGCCTTGTCGGTCTTGGGCGGAAAGAACTCGAAGGATACGTCGGGCCGTCCGCGATCCTCGACGGCGGCGAGGGCGACAGGTCCAAGGTCAGTCATTAAGCAGTCTCCATCTCGGCGTCGGCCGAGGCTTTGAATGTCCAGAGTTTGACGGTCAGGCGTTCGCCCGAGCCCGTCGGCCGCAGGGACTTTTTCTTCATCGGAATAAGGCCCGCGGCCTTGCTCCATTCGCTGATTTCCTGATCGGAAAAGCCGAGACGCCGGTGCTGGTGCTCGGTGCGCAGGAATTCAAGTTGATGCGGCGCGAAATCGACGATCAGCAAGATGCCGCCCGGCGTCATGACGCGGGCCGCTTCGGTCAGGGCGTGACCGGGGTCGTAAAGATAGTGAAGCACCTGGTGAATGGTCACCAGGTCGGCCGAATTGTCCTCGAACGGCAGGGCGTAAAGGTCGGCCTGCTGGATCGAGACATGGCCCGCCTCGGCGCGGCTCAGGTTCGCGCGCGCGACGCTGAGCATGTCGCGATTGATATCGACGCCGACGCCGCGCTTGATCTGGCTGGCGAACAGCTCCAGCACGCGGCCGGTGCCGGTGCCGATATCCACCATGTAATTGAAGTTCCGGTTGCCGGTCAGGGCGCGCATGGCGTCTTCTACGGCGTCTTCGGAAAGATGCAGCGCGCGAATGCGGTCCCAGTCGTCGGCGACCTGCTCGAAATAGCGGTCGGCATTTTCGGCGCGATGCGCCTTGACCATCTCCAGCCGCTCCAGATCCCGCCGCAGGACGGCGTCCTCTTCCGGCAGGTTCGCGGTAACCGCATCCACCAGGCGGCGGGAGGGGCTGTCCGCGTCGGACAGGCGATAGAAAACCCAGGCGCCTTCCGGGATGCGGTGAACCAGACCGGCTTCCGACAGCAGCTTGATATGGCGGCTGACGCGCGGCTGGCTCTGGCCCAGAATCTGGACGATTTCGCTCACCGTCAGCTCTCCCCGGCCCAGGAGGGCGAGGATGCGCAGGCGCGTTGGCTCTCCGGCGGCGCGCAATGTGGCGATCAAACGGTCCATTCCGGTCCTTGTTGCGTCTAGGGATATAAAGATATCTTTATATGATTATCGCGCAAGCCCAGATCGTGGGATAAAACACCTGTTCAGTGGTCATTTTTCGGCCCCGATCTGCATGTGATAATCTGCAATATCAGTCGTCTCCGGCGCCTTTCCCGCCGTTGGCGCGTTTGAAGTATGGAGCCATGAGACAGTCCCGTTCGATATCGCTGTTATGCTGCGCCGCCGCCATGTGCGGGGCGACGGCTTGCGCCTCGTCCACACAGCATGACGTCGCCTATGGCGACCCGCTGGAGCGGGTAAACCGGCCGATTCACGGCCTGAACGAGACCGTTTCGGAGCGGGTGGTCGCGCCCGTGGCCAATCGCGTGGACGGCACCATGTCCGATGACGCGGAATCGGGCACGAACAACACCGTGCACCACATCAAGAACGTGTTTTCCAATCTGGGCGAACCGACCAACGCCCTGAACGGCGCGTTGCAGGCCGAACCGGCGACGGTCGGGGTGGCGGCCTCGCGCTTTGCAATCAATTCCACGGTGGGCGTGCTGGGCATTTTCGATGTCGCCGACGCCATCCACCTGCATGAGCGGCGCGAGGATTTCGGCCAGACCATGGGCAAATGGGGCACAGCCCCCGGCCCCTACATGGTTGCGCCGCTGGGCGGCTCCACCAATGTCCGCGACTTTTCAGGCGGCGTGGTAGACGGGCTGATGAACCCGGTTCGCCTGCCCGGGGCGCTGTCGGCCGCCAAGATGGGGGTCAACGCTGTCGACACGATGGATGAAGCCCAGACTGTCGCCGCCCGGCCCGAGGATGAAGACGGTTACATGAAGGACCGGCGGGCCTATGAGCAGGCGCGGTCCGACGAGATCATGAATATCGACCACATCGCGCATGAGCGCCGCGAAGTGGAGATCGAGCACCGCTACGGCGCCCGCCCGGAAACGCCGGAGCGGCCCTGAATCCTTCGGCGCGGCAGTCGGACCTTGCCCGCCGCCTTTTCCCTGTGCTGCGGTGCCCGGAGCACCATTTGCCAGGGACTTGAAACATGGCCGCCAGGAACACCCAGCTCGACAAATCCTTTCAACAGGCGGAGCGATGGAAAGGCGAGGCTGACACGCTGCGCCAAATCCTCCTCGAGTGCGGGCTGACCGAAGAGCTTAAATGGGGAAAGCCCTGTTACAGCTTCGAAGGCGGCAACATCGCCATTATCCAGCGCATGAAAGACCATCTGGCGCTTATGTTCTTCAAGGGCGCGCTTCTGGACGATCCCGGCGGCCTGCTGCATGCGCCCGGCCCCAATTCCCGCCACGGGCGGCGCCTGCACTTTACCAGCACCGAAGACGTCTCCGGACGGAAAGGCGCGATCCAGGGCTTCGTGAAAGCGGCGATCGAGGCCGAGAAAGCAGGCCTTGAGCTGGACGCCGCGCCGGAGCCTGAACTGCCTGACGAGCTTGTCGATTGCTTCGATGAGGATCCCGATTTCAGAGCCGCGTTCGAGGCGCTGACGCCCGGCCGCCAACGCGGCTATATCCTGCATTTCTCCGGCGCCCGGAAATCCGAAACGCGGACGGCGCGGATCGAGAAACACCGGCCACGCATCCTCGATGGCAAGGGCATGCACGACCGCTGAGCGCCCACCGGGCGGCGGGCGGCGGGCAGCGGGCAGGCTAGGCCGGGTCCAGGCCGAGCTTGCGTTCCACGCGGGTCAGCCAGTCGCGGATTTTCGGATAGGGTTCAAGATCAAACCCGCCCTCCGGCGCGACCCGCGTATAGGCGGCCAGCGCGATGTCGGCGAGGCTGAGCGAGGCCGGCGCGAAATAATCGTGTTTGCCCAGCTGGCCTTCCATCAGGCTCAGCGCCGCCTCGCCCTTCTTCATCAGGGCGGAGTCGATCTCGCTATCGGGCTTGCCGAGATATTTCTTCTGGAAGCGCCGCACCGCAATGGCCGGTTCGTGGCTGTATTGTTCCCAGAACAGCCATTCGAACATCTTGGCGCGGGCGAACGCATCGGCCGGGATCAGGTCAGAGCCTTCCGCCAGGAACAGCATGATGGCGTTGGACTGCGCCAGATGCCCGCCGCCGTCCGCGAAGACCAGGCAGGGAACCTGCCCGGCCGGATTGATCGCCAGAAACTCTGCGCTTTTCGTGTAGCCCGACGTGACGTCGACCTCGCGCCATTCATAATCGCGGCCGAGATAATCGGCGACCCATCTGGGCTTGAGGCAATTGCCGCTGCCAGAGTCGCCGTAGAGGATCATCGCGCGCGCCGCCTTACCGGCTGAATTTCTGGAATTTCAGGCGCTTGGGGATTTCCGCCGCGGGGCCCAGGCGCCGCTTCTTGTCTTCTTCATAGTCCTGGAAATTGCCCTCGAACCACTCGACATGGCTGTCGCCCTCGAAGGCCAGGATATGGGTGGCGATGCGGTCCAGGAAGAAGCGGTCATGGCTGATGATAACGGCACAGCCAGCATAGTCTTCTAGCGCGGTTTCCAGGGCGCTCAGCGTTTCCACGTCCAGGTCATTGGTCGGTTCGTCAAGCAGCAGCAGGTTGGCGCCGGACTTCAGCGTCTTGGCCAGGTGCACGCGGTTGCGCTCCCCGCCGGACAGCTTGCCGACCGGCTTCTGCTGATCGCCGCCCTTGAAGTTGAACCAGGAAACATAGCCGCGCGACTGCACTTCGCGGCCCGCCAAGTCGATGATGTCATTGCCGCCGGAGATCTCTTCCCAGACCGTCTTGGCCGGATCCAGCGCGTCGCGCGACTGGTCCACATAGCCCAGCTTCACCGTTTCACCGACGCGAAGCGACCCCTCGTCCGGCTCATCCTGCCCGGTCATCATGCGGAACAGCGTCGTCTTGCCCGCCCCGTTCGGCCCGATCACGCCGACAATGCCGCCCGGCGGCAGTTTGAAATCCAGATTGTCGATCAGCAGTCGGTCGCCAAAGCCTTTTTTGAGGTTCTCGGCCTCGACCACCAGATCGCCAAGGCGCGGCCCGGACGGAATCTGGATCTGCGCGGTTGTGACCGCTTCCTTGTCCGCCTTGTTGCGCAATTCCTCATAGGCGCTGATCCGCGCCTTGGATTTGGTCTGGCGGGCCTTGGGCGAAGACCGGATCCAGTCCAGTTCGCGCTCCAGCTGCTTGGTGCGGGCTTCCTTCTCGCGCCCTTCCTGCACCATGCGCTTCTGTTTCTGTTCCAGCCAGGCGGAATAATTGCCCTCGTAAGGCACGCCGTGGCCGCGATCCAGCTCCAGCGTCCAGCCCGTAATATTGTCCAGGAAATAGCGGTCATGGGTCACCAGAATGACCGAGCCCGGATAATCGACCAGGAAATGCTCCAGCCACGCCACCGATTCAGCGTCCAGATGGTTGGTCGGTTCGTCCAGCAGGATCAGGTCCGGCTTGGCCAGCAGCAGCCGGCACAGCGCCACGCGGCGGCGCTCCCCGCCCGACAGACGCGTCACATCGGCGTCCGGGTCCGGGCAGCGCAGGGCCTCCATCGCCATCTCGATCTTGGAATCGATGTCCCAGGCGTCCTTGGCGTCGATGTCCTCCTGCAACGCCGTCATCTTCTCCATCAGCTCATCGGTGTAATCCTCGGCGAGCTGCATGGAGATGGCGTTGTATTCGTCGAATAGCTGCTTGTCGGCCGATCCCTCGATGACATTCTCCCAGACCGTCTTGGAGGGGTCGAGCTCGGGCTCCTGAGGCAGATAGCCGGCGGTCGCGCCCTCCGCGATGCGCGCCTCGCCGTTAAACTCGGTATCCACGCCCGCCATGATGCGCAGCAGGGTGGATTTACCCGAACCGTTGGTGCCGACAACGCCGATCTTGGCGTCGGGGAAGAAGCTGAGCGAGATGCCGTCAAGAACCTTCTTGGACCCGTAGGTCTTGGACATCTGGTGCATCTGGAAAATGTACTGGTAGGAGGCCATGAATCGTCCCGATCACGTGAAAAGGCGCGGAAAGAGCGCCTTCTAACGAGCCGGACGATCCGAAGCAATCAGGGTTAGCGGCGGCGCGGCCCGCCGGTATCTATCCCGCCTTGGCCAGCGGGGACGCCCCGTTCGTGACCTTGCCCAGCGTGGCGAACAGTTTCTCCGGCTCGATCGGCTTGGTCAGATAGGCGTTGGCGCCCGCCTCCATGCCCGCGCGCTGTTCCTCGGGCATGGCGGAGGCGGACAGCATGACAATCGGCGTGGCCGCGTTGCTGCCGCCGCCATTGCGGATTTCACGCGCCGCCTGCAGGCCGTCCATTACCGGCATGTGCACATCCATCAGGATCACGTCAAAGCGTTCGACGGAGGCCGCCTCCACCGCCTTTTCGCCGTTCTGGGCGATGGACAGCGTATGATTGGCGCCTTTGAGGAAAGCCTCGATCACTTGCTGGTTCACCGGGTTGTCCTCGGCCACCAGAACGGAGAGGGAGGCGTCGGAATCCGTCACCGCCGTCGCGCAGGCGCCCGCGGCCCGGGTTTCGCCGTCCCATTCCACGACCGCGGAAACGATGCTGAGGGTAAAGGTCGCGCCCTCGCCCGGCGTCGATTCCACGTCGATCTCGCCATTCATCAGGCGCGCCAGACGGCGGCAAATAGTCAGGCCCAGCCCCGTGCCGCCAAAGCGGCGGGTGATGGAGTCATCGGCCTGGGTGAAGGGCTGGAACAGGCGCTGCTGCACGTCGGTGGTAATGCCCGGCCCGCTATCGGATATGGCCAGGCTGACTTTGGCCTTGCCGCCGTCCAGCGCCTCCGCACCAGCCCGGATAACCACGCCGCCGCTTTCGGTAAACTTGATGGCGTTGGACAGCAGATTATTGAGAACCTGATTGATGCGCGTCGGATCGCCGACAATGCGGGTTGGCAGTTCTCCCGCCTCGAGGGTCAGAGTCAGCGCCTTCTCTTCGGCCATCGGCCGCCACATCTCGCACGCGCCGGCCAGAAGCTCCGGCAGGTCGATCTCGATCGATTCCAGCGTCATGCCTTCCGCTTCGATCTTCGACAGGTCCAGCACGTCGTTCAGGATGCCCAGAAGCGAAGACCCGGAGGACTTCAGCATTTTCACAAGCTTGTGTTGGGAGTCGTCCAGTTCGCTGGCTTCCAGCAATTGCGCGCCGCCCAGAACGCCGTTCAGCGGAGTGCGGATTTCATGGCTGACCATGGCCAGGAAGGACGACTTCGCGCGGTTCGCCGACTCCGCGGCGTCGCGCGCCTTGCGCAACTCGCCGATCAGCCGGTCCTGTTCAAGCTGCGACTCGATGATCCGGCGATGAGAGAGATGCAGATGGAAGATTGTATGACCGATGGTCAGCGCCAGCGCCGCCAGCGCGGCGAAATACAACACCATCTCCATGCCGCGGAACGTCAGAAGCCCCAGGACCACGGCTGACAGAGCGTAAGGGCTGGACACCCAGATGGCGCGTTTTGGCGATCCGCGAAACTGCGTGATGACCAGGAAGAAACCGGCGGCGACCAGAGCCAGGGCTGCGGGCTTTCCCGCGGGATGGCCCGACAACCAGACCATGATGGGCGATATCGCCCAGACCGCGCTCGTCGCGGCGGCGATGGCGGTGTACCATTCGCCGAATACGCCCTGCGTGTTTCGCCCGTCCTTTCGCCGGCCTATGCCTTTTTCGACATGGCCGCGAAACAGGCCGAACAGGATGGTGAAAACAAACCAGACCAGCGCAGGGAGCCAGCCGGCGGCCGCCGCAACGGGCAAGGCCCATGCGGTGATATAGACATATCGGAGATGCTGGCTTTGCAGAGTCGTCGAAATCGACCACTGCTTCGCCGCCCGATCTGCCTCGACCAGAGTCCGTTTAAGCACCATTTTCCTCTCCCAAACCGCGCGGGAGAATGACGGGCGCGCGTAAACATATGCTTGATGACCGGCCTGAATTCCGGGGTTTTTCTAAAATTTGACAAAAAAATTACAATCGCGGGGTGGCACAGACGTATTCCTGCGCCGCCTTAAAGGCTTTTTCAAAACGGCACGATGAGAAATTGCTGTTCCCGCAACTGCTTTTCCCGGTCGCGGTAATCGGGGGTCAGTCCCGCCACCACGCGCCAGAACGCCGCAGAGTGATTGGACTCGACCAGATGCGCCGCCTCATGCGCGCAGACATAGTCTATCAGGCGTTCTTCCGCCCCGATCAGCCGCCAGTTCATGCGGATCACGCCGCTGGAATCGCAACTGCCCCAGCGTCGCTCCTGCTGCCGGACGATGAGCTTGGGCGCGGGCTTTCCAAGAGCGCGGGCGTGCCCGGCCAGAAGCGGCGCATAGACCTGTTCGGCCTGGCGTTTGTACCAACGCGTCAGGGCGCGTTTGACCGTCGCGGCGCGCAATTCGCCGGCCAGATCCGGATCGACGCGGACGGTCAGCACATCGCCGTCGCGCTCCACCTGCGTGCGCACGCCCTTGTCCAGATCAATCACGCGCAGGCCCAGCTCCCGCCCCAGAAAGGGCAGGGCGTCGCCAGTCGCGAAGGCTGGTGCGGGGCGCTGCGGACGCGCCCGCCAGGCGGTCAGCTTTTCTGTGATCCAGCTTTCCCGCTGGCGCAGGGCGCGTTCGATCCGTCCGACCCTGACATGGTCCGGCGCGCGGACGGACAGGCCATGCTGGTCAATCTGGAACCCTATGGTCCGCCGCCGCGCGCTGCGCTTCAGCGTATAGGGCAATTCCCGGCCGTTCAGGACTATGGTTCGCGACTCGCTCACGCGGAAAGCCTAGCCCGAAAGTCAGGCGTTCAGCAGGCCCGCGCAGATCGCCTCCAGTCCGGCGCGGTCTTCCGCGTCAAAGGCGTCTGGGTCCGTGGAATCGACATCCAGCACCGCGGCCACGCGTCCTCCAGCGTCCATGACGGGGGTGACGATCTCCGACCGCGTGCGGGAGTCGCAGGCGATATGGCCCGGAAAGGCCTCGACATCGGCGACAATCACCGTCTCGCGCCGCTCCGCCGCCGTTCCGCACACGCCTTTGCCGACCGGAATGCGCAGGCAGCCCAGCGTGCCCTGATAGGGACCGACCACCAGCTGCGCAGGATCCTCCGGATCGACGACGTAAAACCCGGTCCAGTAATAGTGATCGAACGCCTCGCTCAGCAGGCAGGCGGCGGTCGTGTAGCGCGCCGTCTGGTTGCGCTCGCCCTCCAGAACCGCATCGATTTCGCGTTTCAGGCGGGCATAGGTTTCGGTTTTCGTTTCGGCGGGCATCAGCGACCTCTTCTTGAATTCCAGAGGCATATAGGCGCCGATCGCCGGGATAAAAACGGCCCGCCGCACGTTAGGGCTTCCTGGCAAGCGCCCAATCAAGGAGACTATCCATTGGAGCTGGTTGAAATTGCACGCTGGCTGGCGACCGGCACGGGGATTTGCGCGGCCATCGCCGTGGCCATGAAGCTGGGTCCGAAGATAACCGGAATCGGCTTTCTGGTTTTCCTGGTCTCTTCGGTCAGCTGGATGGTGGCGGGTTATCTGGACGACATGCCGCCGCTGATCCTGCAGAACGCCGTGCTGACGGTTATCAATATCATTGGCGTTTACCGCTGGCTGATCGTGAAGTCCTGAACACAAAAACGTCATTCGCGGCGCGGTTAATTCCGCTTGCCGCAATCCACCCCTCGCTTATAACCGGAGCGGAGGGTAAGGAGCCTCGCGACATGTCCCCCATCACCATGCCCTGTCCGCAATGCAATGGCGCCGGCGCAAGCGCGGATCTTGATTGCAAGGATTGCGACGGCGTTGGCTTCCTGAACATCAAGCCCGAAGCGGTTCGCATGGTCACGCAGGGCCGCACGCCCTCCGCGGCCAAACCGGCCAAAATCTAGCCCGCTTCCTTCAGCCAGCCGCGCAAATCGGATTTTTCATCCCCCGCCAGCGCCGGCGGCGGCGTGAGGCCCTTGGTCAGCATCATGCGCGCGGCCATGTGATCGGCCGGCTGGTTCACCGAATCCACGGCGATCAGAGCGTCATCCCGGTAATAGAAAATGGAAAAAGCGTCGGCCTCCGGGTCGCCGCGCTCGACAGCGCGGTCGAAGCCGGCCGGTATTCCGGCCGTCTGTAGCCGCACGTCGAACTGGATGGTCCAGAACCACGGAATATCGGCATAGGGCGCGCCCTTGCCGCAGATCGTCCGGGCCACGGCGCGGCCCTGATCGGCGGCGTTCTGCACGGATTCCAGCCGCGCATCGCACCCGGCCGCGCGGCAGGGGAATTTCGCGCAATCGCCAATGGCGAAGATCGCCCGGTCTCCGGTCTGCAGCATGGCGTCCACCACGATGCCGTCATCGACCGCCAGCCCCGCTTCCTCCGCCAGGTCCGTGTTCGGCGTCACGCCAATACCGATGATGATCAGGTCCGCCTCGCGCGTGCGGCCATCCGCCAGTTCCATTCCGCGGGCCTTGCCGCCCTCGCCCGTGATCCGCGTGACCGTGGTTCCCAGATTCATCACCACGCCGCGATTCATGTGCAGGCGTTCGAAATAGTTTGAGATTTCGGGCGGGGCGACGCGGGACAGGACCCGGTCCTCCGCCTCGATCACCGTCACGGGCAGCCCGGCCTTGCAGGCCGCCGCCGCGACCTCAAGCCCGATATAGCCGCCGCCAATCACCGCGCAGGAGGAGGCGCGCTCGAACCGGTCCTTCAGGTCCCGGGCGTCGTCCAGTCCGCGCAGGCTGACCACCCCGTCCAGATCCGCGCCCTCCACGGGCAGGGTGCGGACGCGCGCGCCGGTCGCCAGAACCAGATGGTCGTAGGGCAATGTCCGCCCGTCGCTGAGCGCGACGGTCTTTTCCGCGCGAACAATCCGCTGCGCCCGGACGCCGGTGATGATGTCTATGTTCTGCTGCTCATAGAAGGCGGCGGGTCGGAACCACAGGCTTTCGTCATCCTTGGCGCCGGAGAGATATTCCTTGGAAAGCGGCGGCCGCTGATAGGGCAGATACGGCTCGTCCCCCACCAGCGTGACGGCGCCCTCATAACCGTCCGCGCGCAGGCTGGCCGCGCATTGATAGCCGCCCTGCCCGCCGCCAATAATCACCACGCCGCCCATGCGATATTCCCGTCCGCGTTGCCGATCCGAATGCCATGGTCCTAGATCAGCGCGCGAACGGCGCCAAGCGCGCGGGACCGGAGCGGCAATTCGCTCAGTTCCCGTTCATTTCTCGCCTGTTCTACTGTTATTACGGCGACGGAATGGCCCGCCATGCCCGTTAGACGCATTCGAAACGCTTTGGGAAACGGTTACGCTTGATGTCGAACACGAACTCCAGACGGCGCGCGCGCCGCATTCGCCGCTGGGCCCTGATTTCCGGCGCCGTTGTTATCGCGGCCGCCGCGGTATGGTGGTTCTGGCTGCGCGGGGGCGAGGAAGCGCCGGAGTACCGCACCGCGGACGTCACGCGCGGCGACATGGAATCGTCGATCTCCGCGCTCGGCTCCATTCAGCCGAAATTCTATGTCGATGTCGGCGCGCAGGTGTCCGGCCAGCTGGAAAACCTGGCCGTCGAGGCCGGGGATTCAGTGACGAAGGGTGATCTGCTGGCCGAGATCGACCCGACCGTTCTGGAGTCCCGCGTCGACGCCAGCGAGGCGCAGCTGAGGCAGTTGCGCGCCTCCTACGAGGAACAACAGGCCCAGCTCCAACTGGCGCGGTCCGAGGAAGCGCGCGCGCAATCGCTGTTCGAGGCCAACGCCATCAGCGGACAGGAGCTGGATTCAACCGCCGCCGCGCTGAAAGTCGCGCAGGCCAAGCTGGTCCAGCTGGCCGCCCAGATCGACGGCGTGGAATCCACCCTGCAGGGTGATCGCGCCAATCTGGACTACACGCGCATCTACGCCCCGATGGACGGCACGGTGGTGTCCCTGACGGCGCTGGAAGGCCAGACGCTGAACGCCAACCAGACCACGCCGACCATCCTGCGCATCGCGGACCTGTCCGTGATGACGGTCGAGGCGGATGTCTCAGAGGCCGATGTCAGCCGCGTGCGCGCCGGCATGCCCGCCTATTTCAACACGCTGGGCGAGCCGGACCGGCGGTGGGAGGCGACGGTGCGTCAGGTCCTGCCGCAGCCGGAAATCGTCAATGACGTGGTGCTCTACAAGGCGCTGATGGATGTCGCCAATGAAGGCCAGGCCCTGCTGCCGGACATGAGCGCGCAGGTCTTCTTCCTGCTGGGCGAGGCCAGTGACGTGTTGAAAGTCCCCGCCATGGCGGTGCGCGATGCGCCCGCCCGCGGCGAAGGCGCGGCGGCGGCGCGCGGCGGCGATGATCAGGGAAGCGGCGGCGCAGCGCGCAAGATGGTCATGGTGATGACCGATGACGGCCCCCGGCCCCGCCCCGTTCAGGTGGGCCTGAGCACCCGCACGGAGACGGAAATCGTATCCGGCCTGACAGAGGGCGAGCAGGTGGTCATCGGCGGCGCCATGCCGGCGCGGCCCGAGGGAGGGCCGCCGGGCGGCGGGCGGCGGTTCGGCCGGTGAGCGCGCCCCTCATCGAAATCACGGATGTCTCCCGCGTTTATAATGCGGGAGAGAACGAGGTCCGCGCGCTGGACGGCGTCTCCCTGACCATACGGGAGGGCGAGTTCGTCGCCATCATGGGCCAGTCCGGCTCCGGCAAGTCGACCCTGATGAATCTTCTGGGCTGTCTGGACCGGCCCACCGCCGGCCAGTACCGGGTGCGCGGCCTGGACGTATCGGACATGGACGCGGACGAACTGGCCGCGCTGCGCCGCGACACGTTCGGCTTTGTCTTCCAGCGCTACAATCTTCTGACCACGGTCAGCGCGCTGGAGAACGTGGAAATTCCCGCCGTCTATGCGGGCCGCAAATATGAGGAGCGCGAGGAGCGAGCGCTGGACCTGCTCTCGGACCTCGGCCTCGAAGACCGCGTGCACCACCGCCCGTCGGAGCTATCGGGCGGCCAGCAGCAGCGGGTTTCGGTCGCCCGCGCCCTGATGAACGACCCGGAAGTCATTCTTGCCGACGAGCCGACCGGCGCGCTGGACAGCCGCTCCAGCGGCGATCTTCTGAGCCTGCTGGAAGATCTGCACGGCCAGGGCCGCACCGTCATCCTGATCACCCACGACCCGGAAGTCGCCGCCCGCGCCCACCGCCAGATCGAAATCCATGACGGCCATATCGTCTCCGACACCGGGGCGGCGGACGCGCCCTCCGCCCCGGTCGGCGGCGATGTCGCGCTCAGCCGCGGCTCGACGCCGCTGGCCCAGGTTGGCGAAGCCGTGAAGATGGCGTTCCGTTCGCTGCGCGTGAACCTGTTCCGCACGGCCCTGACCCTGCTGGGAGTGGTGATCGGCGTGGCGGCGGTTGTGGCGATGCTGGCGATTGGCGAAGGCAGCCGTCAGGACGTGCTGGCGCGGTTCGAGACCCTTGGCCCCGACCTTCTCTTCGTTCGTCCCGGCGCGCCCAATACGCGCGGACGCGGCAGCGATATCGCCACCCTGACGATTGAAGACGCCGGAGCGCTGACCGAAATCGGCAACATTGCCTACGCGGTGCCGGAGCGGAACAGCCGCGCCACGCTGCGCGCCGGCGCCACCGACTACCAGACCAGCATTCTGGGGACGAGCGCCGACTATGACGAGGCGCGCAACTGGCCAGTGGCGAACGGCGCCTTCTTCACCGACGACGATGTCAGCCGCTACGCCTCGGTCGCGGTGGTCGGCTCCACGGTGGCCGAAACGCTCTATCCCGATGAAAACCCGATCGGAAAATTCGTGCTGGTCGGCGGCGCGCCGTTCGAGATTACAGGCGTTCTGGAAGCCCGCGGCGCCAGCAGTTTCGGCTCCGATCAGGACGACATCGCGATTATTCCCATAACCACAGGCTTCATGCGCCTGTTCGGTCAGCAATTCCTGAACGGGATCACGCTGCAGGTCGCCGACACCTCCGCCATCAGCGAGACGGAGGAAGCGGCCCGGCAAATGCTGATCCAGCGCCACGGGCAGGAGGATTTCCGCTTCTTCAACGCCGGCGCGCTGATCACCTCGATCGAGGATTCGCAAGCCAGCTTCACCATGCTTCTGGGCTCGGTCGCCGCCATTTCGCTGCTGGTCGGGGGCATTGGCGTGATGAATATCATGCTGGTCAGCGTGTCCGAGCGAACGCGCGAAATCGGCATCCGCATGGCGACCGGCGCGCGCATGTCCGACATTATGATCCAGTTCAACACCGAGGCCCTTGTCGTGGGCGCCCTGGGGGGCGTAATCGGGGTCGGAATCGGAATTTGTGTCGCAATTGCGTTAAACGGGGCTGGCATTACGACGGTTCTGACCCTACCTCCCGCCCTGTTGGCGTTTTCCAGCGCGCTGATTACTGGTCTGATTTTCGGTTATCTGCCGGCTCGCAAGGCGGCCCGCCTCGATCCGGTCATAGCTCTCGCCTCGGAGTAGCATTCATGTTTTCCAAAGCCGTCCCTCTGGTTCTTGCCGCCGCGTTCAGCGTGTCGGCCTGCACGACTTTCCAGCCCGTCGACACCGACGAGGTTAATATTCCCGCCGATTACAAATACGCGGCGGACGTCGAGGCGGCCAAGCCCGATCCGGCCTGGTGGACCGGCTTTGGCGAACCCTCCCTGAATGGCCTTGTCAGCGAGGCGATGAACTCCAACGAGTCGATCGAGGCCAGCCTGCAACGGGTGGAGCAGGCGCGCGGCGCGCTGCAAATCGCGCGGGCGCCGCTGCTGCCCTCGATCAACGGGTCCGTGAATGCCAGCCTGCGTGATGGCTCGGGCTCGGGCGTCTCCAGCTTCCAGCCCAGCGAAAGCGTCTCCGCCGGCGTCTCCGCGTCCTATGAGCTGGACCTGTTCGGCCGCAACCGCGCCCAGGCGCGCTCCGCCGAGTCGCAGCTTGCCGCCACCATCTTCAACCAGCAGGCGCTGGCCCTGACGGTGCAGTCCGATGTCGCCGCGTCCTATTTCACCCTGCTGGCGCTGCGCGACCGGATCGAAGTGGCGCAGGCCAATATCGACGCGACCGAGCGGATACTGGAGCTGGTCGAGACGCAATATGACGCCGGCGCGGTGTCCGGCTTCGACCTGGCGCGTCAGCGCAGCGCCGTGGCTTCCGCCCGCGCCCGTCTGCGCCCGCTGGTCCAGTCCGCCCGCCAGACCGAGCACGCGCTCGCCGTGCTGCTGGGCGAAACGCCGGAAGCGTTTGCCGCGCCGCAGGGCGATCTGACCGCCATCACCACCCCGGCCATCGAAACGGGCCTGCCGTCCGACCTGCTGCTGCGCCGGCCGGACCTTCTGGCGGCCGAAGCCCAGCTGGCCGCCGCGGAAGCCAATATCGACGCGGCCCGCGCCGCGTTCTTCCCGACCATTGATCTGGGCGCCAGCCTGACCGCCCAGGACCTGACCAATTCCTCCGACCTGGTCAGCCAGCTGACCGCGGGACTCCTGCAGCCGATCTTTGCCGCCGGCCGTCTTGAGGGCGGCCTGCAACAGGTTCGCGCGCAATATCTGGAACTGGCGGCGAATTATCGCCAGACCATCCTGAACTCCCTGCGCGACGTGGAAGATTCCCTCGTCTCGCTGGAGGCGGCGGAACGGCAGGAAGAGGATCTGCGCCAGGCGGCCGAGGAAGCCGGACGCGCGTTCGAGATCGCCGAGGTTCGCTATCAGGCGGGCGCGGACGATCTGATCTCCGTCCTCGACGCGCAGCAGAACCTGCTGACGGCTCAGGACAGTCTCGTCCAGGCGCGCCAGCAACGCCTGACAGCGTCCGTCAGTCTTTACCGGGCGCTGGGCGGCGGATGGTAGTCCGAAGCCAGAATAACGTGGATAACCTCTAAATTGTCGCGAAACCGCGATTGATTTTCCCCTGAAAGTTGATCTTAACTGATCGTTAACTCTAGCAGACGGTGAAGAATTCACGTCCCGCTCAGAGTTGATCCCGCCTTGCCCGCCCTGAAAGCCGGCGATGCGCGGGGGCCGCCAGGGGGAAGTGTGACTGACAGCGATTATCCCGACACGGATCCGGCGTGGCGCAACGCCGCCGCGATCTTTGCCGTACTTCTCATCGTGACCCTGCTGGCCGCGGCGGCTTACTGGATGATGCACGGACGGGACCGGCTCTGGCCGCGGCCGTCCGATCCGCCGCTGGACGCGGCGCTGGGCTGTTCCCTGTCACAGGCCGAGTGCCGCCTGCAAACCGCCCGCAACGCCATGGGCGGCGACCTGACGGCGACGCTGCGGCTGGTCGATTACTACACGGGCAACGCGCCCGGCGGCGCCGATACGCGCGATTTGACCGAGGCTTATGTCTGGGCGGGCATCGGGAAATGCTCCGTGACCGTCGGCGAGCTGGATTTCGAGCACCGCTTCCAGCGCGACCGCGCCGCCACCTATCTGGACGCCATCACGCCGCAGCTTTCCTCCAGCCAGCTGGACGCCGCGCGCCACAGGCTGACCGATCAGTTCAAAGGGCTGGGGGTTTCCGGCTATATCATCGTCGGCGACATGCACATGGCCGGCTGCGCGCTGGAGCGCGACCTTGTCCGCGCGGGCGCCTATTTCATCGCGGCCGCCGAATTTGACGGGTTCGGGTCCGATATCGCGGAGGCGCGGTGGCAGGAACTCTATCCCCGTCTCTCCTCCCGCGAGGCGGCGCTGGCGCGGCAATACGCCCAGCAGCTTTCGATTTCCCGGCGCGGCGGCTCCCTGCCCATTCTGGAGGCGGCGCTGCGCGCCGACGAAATTGACGTCGATGACCTGCAGATCGCCCTGATCGATCTGGGCCATCTGCGCGGGACCGTGGACGGGAAAATCGGGCCGCAGACCCGCGCCGCCGTGCGCAGCTTCCAGGAATGCGAAGGTCTGGCCGGCAATGGCGAGCTGTCGCCCGATCTGCGGGTGCGCATCATCCAGACCGCCGCCCATGGCAGCCTGGCCGATGACGATTTCCTGCCGCGCGGGGCCGCCAGTTGCCATCTCAGCCGCGGCAGTCCGCATTCCTCCCTGGTGCTGGGCATGATGTACATGTCGGGCGTGGGCGTTGCGCCGGACCTGAACCGGGCGGAGAACTATCTGCGCGCCGCCGCGCGGCAGGCCGGGCCGGAAGTGGACCGCCGTTTCAAGGTTTCCGGGCGCGCCAATCTGGGCCTCGCCCTGCTCACCTACAAATACAAGCTGCCGGAGGCGGCGACCGAGCCACAGCAACAGGCCCTGCTGGCCGAGACCTGCGAATATTTCAAGCGCGCCGACTCCTATCCGGGCGAACCGCTCGCCCATCTGCGGGAGGATATCGCCCGGCTCCGGACCGCGCTCGACCCCTATATGAGTTCTGGTGACTGCAGAGGTCCGATCCGCCGATGACCCGCCCAATCTTCGCCCTTGCCGCGCCGCTGGCCGCTCTGGCCGCGCTCGCCGCCGCGCCCGCTCCCGCCGCCGCGCAGGACCGGCTGGACTATTACGCCGTGCCGGACGCCAAGTGCACGGGCGAGCATCGCTACGGCAAATATTACGAGCATTGCGCCTATGACGCGGCGCTGGACCGCGACCGCTACGGCTATGGCGAGCCGCGCCGGAAAAAGCCGCACGGCCATGGTCACCGGCCGCCGCCCGCCCCGGTCGTGATCTCCGACCCCAACCATGTTCTGGTCGAACCCGGCGGAACCCAGAGCATCGGCGCGTTCGGCGATCTTCAGGCCGCCATCGCCTACGCCATTGATGGCGGGCGCATCGTGGTCAAGCCGGGTACATATTATCTCGACCAGCCTCTGGATATCGACAAATCACTGACCATTGAGGGTCTGGGCCCCTACGGCTCCATCATTATCCAGCCGCGCGGCGCGGCGTGTCTGGCCTTCAATCCGCCGACCCGCACCAATGCCCCGGCGCTGTTCATCTCCAATGTCCGTTTTGCCCCGCGCGGCGGCGCCGAAAGGCCCCGGGGGCAGCCTGTGCAGCCGGTTCTGGCCGGCGGCCCGTCGGGTTTTGTTTCCGGCGGATTGATTACGCCCTCGTCCGAGAGCGCGCCCGGAACCTCGACCAGCCCGTGCATCGAAATCCGTCAGGGCTTCGTGCGACTGGAAAATGTGGAGATGGATCTGCGCACCTCTCATGGCGGCGGTGTGCGCCTGATCGAAGGCGATCTGGAAGTTTCCGGCGCCGTGCTGGTCGGTCCGGCGGAGACGGGCTACGCCTATCCGGAGACCCTGCCCGTCCGCCCGTCAGAAATTATTGAACGCTCGCCCTGCGACTGGGGCGGATATGGCGTCTGCGTCGCGGGCGGCGACGCCAGCGTGAAGGAAAGCGAGATCGCCGGCTTCCCGGTCGGCCTGCGCGCCAAGTCCAATACGGTGGTCGAGGAAACGCTGTTTCAGCGCAACGGCGTCGGTCTGGACATCGCACAGACCGGCGACCGCTTCGCCGCCTCCCCCGGGGTGGTGCTGCTGGACAGCACGCTGCAGCTCAATGATGTCGGCCTGCTGCTGCGCTCCAGCTATCCCGGCGATATCCGCGCCTCCAGCTATGTGATCACCAATAACCGGGTGGCGGGCCTTTATGTCGGCGCGCCGCCGTCCGGCCGGTGCGAATTCTCATCCAGCGCCCGCATCACCTATAATGGCCGCCGTCCGGCCCTGTTATGGAGCGAAGGCGAACTGGCCGGCTGGGCGCGCAATCAGGACCGCTCCTACGCCGCGCCCTACGGCTCCGACAATATCTGGACGACCCGCGGCGCGGCCTATGATTGCCGCATCCCGGTGTACTAGACGCAGACAAACCGCCCGCCGCCCCTTTATTTTCTCCTTGTTGCGAGCCATTTGCATCACGCAACGCAATTCGAGGAGAAAAGAGGGCATGCCGAACACCGCCGTAGCGACGCCTGAACAGGGCCAGGAACTGGCCCCCTGCCGCGCTTCCGACGAGACGCTGGAGCTGTTGCTGACCCGCCGCTCGACCGTCGCCGGGTCAATGAGCGAGCCGGGACCGGACGCCGGCCAGCTGCGCACGATCCTCACCGCCGCCGCCCGCGTGCCCGACCACCGCAAACTGGCGCCGTTCCGCTTCATCGTCCTGCAGGGCGAGGCCCGCGCGAAAGCCGGCGAGGCGCTGGCCGGGGCCAGCCGCGCCGACCATCCCGATTTCCCGCAGGAACGTATCGATTTCGAAGGCGCGCGCTTCACCCGCGCCCCGGTCGTGGTCGCGGTCGTTTCCTCTGTAAAGGATGACGGCAAGACCCCGGAATGGGAGCAGGTTCTGTGTTCCGGCGCGGTCTGCCAGAACATGATCATCGCGGCGTCGGCAAGCGGCTTCGCCGCGCAATGGCTGACCGAATGGTACGCCTTCGACCGCCGCGTTCTGGACGCGCTGGGCCTGACGCAGGACGAACGCATCGCCGGTTTCGTCTATATGGGCACGGCCACCGAAACACCGCTTGAGCGTCCCCGCCCGGACCTCGACGCCCTGATCACCGAATTCCGAGCCTAGTGCGCGACGCCGTCGGACCGGAAAACGGCCGCGGCGGTCATCAGCAATATTTTCATATCGAAGACGAAGCTGCGCCGGGCCAGATAATCCCGGTCCAGCGCCACTTTTTCCTCAATCGATAACCCGTCGCGCCCCTTTACCTGTGCCCAGCCGGTCAGGCCGGGGCGCAGCCGGTCCACGCCCGCCTCCGCGCGCAAGGCAATCAGGTCCTGCTGGTTATGAAGGGCCGGGCGCGGCCCCACGAAGCTCATCGCGCCGATCAGGATCGGCCAGAGCTGGGGCAATTCATCCAGGCTGGTCTTGCGCAGCACCCGCCCCGCCGGCGTCACCCATTGCGCCGGGTTCTCCAGCAAATGCGTGGCGACGTCCGGCGTGTCGATCCGCATGGTGCGGAATTTCGGCATGGCGAACAGCGCGCCGTTCCGTCCCGCCCGGCGCGACCAGTGAATGGCCGGCCCCGGCGTTTCCAGCCGCACGATCACGGCAATCACCGCCAGAACCGGCGCCAGCACGATCAGGGCGCAGGCCGCCGCGGCGATATCGAAAGCGCGTTTCATGGGCCGCGCCGCTAGCGCGCCTGACCGCTCAGCAGCGCGTCGAAATAGGCGATGGTCTGAACCAGCCCTTCGCGCAGCTCCACCGAGGGACGCCAGCCCAGAACGCTTTCGGCCTGTGAAATATCGGGACGGCGCTGGCGCGGATCGTCCTCCGGCATCGGCCGGTGCTCCAGCTGCGACTTCGATCCGGTCATCTCGATAATCTGTTCGGCCAGCGTTCGCACGGACACTTCATGCGGATTGCCCAGATTGAACGGGCCGGTCACGGCTTCGTCCGTCTCCATCAGGCCCGTCAGGCCCGCGATCAGGTCGTCGACATAGCAGAAGGAGCGCGTCTGCTCCCCGTCGCCAAACAAGGTGATCGGCGCGTCGTTCAGCGCCTGCACGATGAAATTGGAGACCACCCGTCCGTCATTGGGGTGCATGCGCGGCCCGTAAGTGTTGAATATCCGCGCCACCTTGATCGGCAGGCCGTGCTGACGGCGATAGTCGAAGAACAGCGTCTCCGCGCAGCGCTTGCCCTCGTCATAGCAGGACCGGATCCCGATCGGGTTCACATGGCCCCAGTAATCCTCGGTCTGGGGATGCACTTCCGGATCGCCATAGACCTCGCTGGTCGAGGCCTGGAGGATTTTCGCGTTGGTCCGCTTGGCCAGCCCCAGCATGTTGATGGCGCCGTGCACGCTGGTCTTCGTCGTCTGGACAGGGTCGTGCTGGTAGTGAACGGGCGAGGCCGGGCAGGCCAGATTGAAAATCTCGTCCACCTCCACATAGAGCGGAAACGTCACGTCGTGGCGCATCAGCTCGAAGCGCGGATTGTCCAGAAGGTGCTCGATATTAGCGCGCGCGCCGGTGAAGAAATTATCGGCGCAGATCACCTCCGCCCCGGCCTCCAGCAGCCGCTCGCACAGATGCGATCCCAGAAAGCCCGCTCCGCCTGTAACCAGAACGCGCCGCCGCGTGTGAAATGACCGATCCATGGTGCGTGGCTACGCCTCTATGTTGTTGAATCTTCTTATTTGCGGGTATAGGCCAGTCGCCGCGAACGCCGAATCCAGCTCAAAACCCTCAACCGGGGTGTTAAAGCAGAGCGAGCACGCCTCTGAAAGCGCTTGATGTTTTTAGTGATTTGGTTTGAACCCTGGCCCCGCTTGCGCTTTTATAAGCGCGGGGCATCTGTCGTGGGGGCGATCGGAGCATGATAGACAAATTGATCGGCGCACGCCGCCATTTGAAGATTGGCTTCGAATCTCTGGCGGCCTTTGGCGCCTTGTTTGTCGCTCACGCCCTTATCCAGCCTGATCTTGTTCTGGGCCTCGGCGCGACCGTCGAGAATATCTATCCCTTCGACCTGATCTTCTTCGCCGCCGTCTCCGCTGTCTTTGCGCTGCTGCTGCAGACGCACCGCATCGTCTGGCGGTTTATTTCCATCGTCGATTTCGGACAGGTGTTCCTGTCGGTGATCCTCAGCTGCCTGGCGCTGGTCGCCTTTTTCGCGGCGGCGCTTTCGGATTTCCCCTACCGCATGACGCTGCTGGCCTGCGCGCTCTACATGATCGTGTCTATCGGCGCGCGGCTGGTCTCCCGGTTGATGCGGCAGGACAGCTTCTCCTTCTCCCATCTGCGGCGCGACGAGGACGATCCCCGCGACCGGATGCTGATCATGGCCAGCGTGGCCGAGGCCGAGCCTTTCCTGCGCCAGATGCGCTATGGCCCGCGCGGCAATCGCCGCGTCGTCGGTCTGGCGACGCACGATTACCGCCATCTGGGCCAGCGCATTCACGGGATCGAGGTTGTCGGCTCTTCCGATGATCTGGAATCCGCCATCAAATCGCTGGACCGCCGGGGCGAGCGCCCCAGCATGCTGGTCATTTCCAGCATGGTTCGTGACACTGACGAGGTCCGCGGCCTGCTGAAGACCGCCAGCCAGTTGAAACTCACCCTCGCCCGCCTGCCGGAGATCGAGTCGATCAACGAGACCCAGCGCGTGCGGGTCAAGGAAGTCGCCCTGGAAGACCTGCTGGTGCGCCAGCCCGTCTCCATCGATTTCGACTCCGTGCGCGATCTGGTGAAGGGCAAGCGGGTGCTGGTCACCGGCGCCGGCGGCTCCATCGGCGCGGAAATCTGCCGCCAGGTCGCCGCGCTCGGCTGCGGCCAGCTGGTGCTGCTGGATCATTCCGAATACGCGCTGCACAACATCCTGCAGTCGATCCGCGAGGATTATCCCGGCATCGACAGCCTGGACGTGCTCTGCGACATCCGCGATCTCGGCTATCTGCATGACCAGTTCGCGGCCATCCAGCCAGACATCGTGTTCCACGCCGCCGCCCTGAAACACGTCCCCATCGTTGAGCGCCACCCGCTGGAGGGCGTGCGCACCAATCTGTTCGGCACCCGCAACGTGGCGCAGGCCTCCATATCGGTCGGCGCCGAACACATGGTGCTGATCTCCACCGACAAGGCGGTTCAGCCCGAAAGCGTGCTGGGCTCCACCAAGCGTCTGGCAGAGCTATATGTGAAGCACCTGGCCGGCTCCTCAATGGCGCGGAAGACTTGTTTCACCACCGTGCGCTTCGGCAATGTTCTGGGCTCCACCGGCTCGGTCGTGCCCCACTTCAACCGCCAGATAGAGATGGGCGGGCCGGTCACCGTCACCCACCCGGAGATGGAACGCTATTTCATGACCATTCATGAGGCGGTCCAGCTGGTCCTGCAATCGGCGACGCTCAATGCGGCGCGCGAGGCGGCGGACGGCATCTTCGTGCTGGAAATGGGCAAGCCGATCCGCATCATCGACCTCGCCAACCAGCTGATCCGCCTGCACGGCATGGAGCCGGGGCGCGATATCGAACTGAAAATCTCCGGCCTGCGCGAAGGCGAACGCCTGCGCGAGGCGCTCTACGCCCCCAGCGAAATGGTCGAGCCGTCCGGCGTCGAAGGCATTATCTGCGTGTCCGAAAACGGCTCCGCCCCGCGCGTGGACGACGCCGTGATCGACCGCCTGGAAGGCCTGATGGAGGGCGGCCCGGACACCACGCGGCTGTCCAGCCTTCTCAAGGACCTGATCATCACCCCGTCCGGCGGCAGCTATCACTAAGCTTCACGGCTGAGTGACCCCGCCGCCGCGAAGGCTTGAACCGCGGGCAACAGTCTTTAAGTCAGGACGAACGGTTTTCTGACAACGGATTCGCTACAACCATGTCCGACGCACGACACGCGAAAGTTCTCATCATCGGCTCCGGCGCCGCCGGCTACACCGCCGCCATCTATGCGGCGCGCGCCATGCTGGACCCGGTCATCATCACCGGCCTGCAGCCCGGCGGACAGCTGACCATCACCACGGACGTGGAGAACTATCCCGGCTTCGCCGACGTCATCCAGGGCCCCTGGCTGATGGAGCAGATGCGCGAACAGGCCGAACATGTCGGCACCGAAATGGTCAATGACACCGTGACCGAGGTGGACCTTCACAGCCATCCGTTCCGCGCAAAGACTGATAGCGGACAGGAATGGACCGCCGATTCCGTCATCATCGCCACCGGCGCCCAGGCGAAATGGCTGGGCCTGCCGTCAGAGGAACACTTCCAGGGCTTTGGCGTCTCCGCCTGCGCCACCTGCGACGGGTTTTTCTATCGCGGCAAGGAAGTCTTCGTGGTCGGCGGCGGCAACACCGCCGTCGAGGAAGCGCTGTTCCTGACCAATTTTGCCTCCAAGGTGACGCTGGTCCATCGCCGCGACTCCCTGCGCGCCGAGAAGATCCTGCAGGATCGCCTGTTCGACCACGAGAAGGTCGAGGTGATGTGGGACAGCGCGCTGGAGGAAGTCACCGGCGACGAGGATCCGCGCGGCGTCACCGGCGTGCGCATCAAGAACGTGAAGACCGGCGACATCACCGACCACGCGGCGGACGGCGTCTTCATCGCCATCGGCCACGCCCCGGCGACGGAGCTTTTCACCGGCAAGGTGGCGATGAAGGATAACGGCTACATCATCACTGCGCCGGACTCGACGGCCACCGATATCGCCGGCGTTTTCGCCGCGGGCGACGTGACGGACGAAACCTATCGCCAGGCCGTGACGGCCGCCGGCATGGGCTGCATGGCGGCGCTGGAAGCGGAGAAATTCATCCACACGCTGCGCGTCACCACCGCCGAAGCGGCGGAGTAAGCCGCCCCCACTGGACGGCGCGGCGCGCGCCCGGCATTGTGAGCGTATGCTCACGCGCCTTCATACGACCCGTGAAAAACTGATGCGCGCCGCGCTGGAAATCGTGGCGGAGGACGGTTTCTCCGCCACCACCACCGCGGCCATCGCCGCGCGGGCCGGGTTTGCCGAAGGCACGCTCTACCGGCATTTCAAAGGCAAGGATGACCTGCTGATCGAGGCATACCGCCAGTACAAGCGGGAGGTCTTTGAAAGCGCTCTTGCCGCCTATGACACGTCCGACAGCCCGGAAGCCCGCTTCAAGTCCCTGTGGCTGGCCGTTTATTGCGCTCTCAGCGCCGATCCCGAAGCCTGCGTCTTCGGCGCCCGTTTCGCCGAATCCTCCCTCTCTCTGAAGGAGGGCGGCGCGGCGCATGAGCAGATGAACGCCACGCTCACCGAATTTCTGTCAGACCCGGCCGCCGCGCCGCAGGTCAAGCCCATGCGCCCGGAATTGCTGGCCGCCCTCTTCTACGCCCCCATTACCGGCCTCCTGAAAGCGGAGCGGCAAGGCGTGAAATGGACGGAAGAAGACGTGAACGCCGCCGCCCAGGCCGCCTGGGACAGCTGGCGCAAACATTGAAACCAGGCGCGCATTCTTGACGTGTGAGCGTTTGCTCATTATTGTGAGTGAATACTCACTCATAGTTTATCCCGTCGAACCTCAGGAGTCCCCCATGAGTAAACGAACCATCGGAAAATCTGATCTGAACGTCACCCCTGTGTGCCTTGGCTGCATGGGCATGTCATGGGCTTACGGTCCGGGCATGGATCACGCGGATGGCGCGAAGCTGATCCGTGAGGCTATCGAGGCCGGCGTCGATCATCTCGACACCGCCGAAATGTATGGCAGCGGCGATAATGAAGAACTGGTCGGCAAGGCGCTGAAGGATGATTGGCGGAACAAGGTGACGCTCGCCACCAAGTTCGGGCCGCTCATGGATCCCGAAACAGGCTTTCCCAAAGGGGTCGACGGCTCGCCGGAAAATGTCCGCCGCGCCAGCGAGGGCAGCCTGAAGCGGCTGGGCGTCGACACGATCGACCTCTACTATCTGCACCGCATGGATCCGGACACTCCGATCGAAGATACGGTCGGCGAAATGTCGCGTCTGGTCGAAGAGGGCAAGGTGCGCTTTCTGGGCCTGTCCGAATGCTCCGCGGAGACCCTGCGCCGCGCCCATGCGGTCCACCCCATCGCGGCGGTGCAGTCCGAATATTCCATCTTCACGCGTGACCTGGAATCCGAAATTCTCCCCGCCATGCGCGATCTGGGCGTCGGGCTGGTCGCCTATTCGCCGCTGGGACGCGGCATGCTGACCGGCAAGTACGACCAGTCGGAGAAACCGAAGGGGGATGACGATTTTCGCGCCCTCGCCCAGCCCCGCTTCGAAGCCGAAAACTACGAAGCGAACCTGAAGCTGGTCGACGAGATCAAGGCGGTCGCGGACAGCCACGGCGTCCTGCCCGCGCAGGTCGCGCTGGCCTGGGTTCTTTCCCGCGGCGATGACATCGTGACCATTCCGGGCACGACGAAATTCAAACATGTCGAAACCAATCTGGCGGCGCAGAAGGTCAGTCTTTCCGATGACGAGATTACGCGTCTGGGGCAGCTGGCGGACCGCGTGAAAGGCGCCCGATACAACAGTCAGGGCATGGCTTCGGTAAATCGTTAGGTCAGGCGCTGACCTTGGCCCGCGATTCGGCTATGCCTTGGGCATGGACCATATCGACTGGGACAAGCTGAAGACGTTTCACGCCGCGGCGGAGGCCGGCAGCCTCACCGCCGCGGCGGAAGCGCTGCACGTCTCCCAATCCGCCGTCTCGCGCCAGATCGCGGCCCTTGAGGACGATCTGGGCGTTGCCCTGTTCCACCGCCACGCCCGCGGTCTGCTGATGACCGAACAGGGCGAGCGCCTGTTCGAGATCGCGCACGACATGGCGGCCTCCGCCGCTCTGGCCGAGGCCAAGGTGCGGGACGCCCGCGACCAGCCCTCCGGCGATCTGCGCGTCACCACGACCATCGGCCTTGGCGCGGTCTGGCTCAGCGAACAATTGCCGGATTTTGTCGCCTCCTATCCGGACGTGAAGCTCCACCTGATCCTGGACGACCGGGAGCTGGATCTGACCCGGTTCGAAGCCGACGTCGCCCTGCGCCCGTGGGAAGCGCGGCAATCGGACCTGATCCAGCGCAAACTCTTCCAGGCCAGCCAGAGCCTCTATGCCTCGAACGACTATATCGCGCGCAACGGCCCCATTTCCTCGATCGACGCGCTGGATGACCATCCGCTGATCCTCTATGGCGCGGACGCCGTCTCCCCGATGAAGCAGGCCGACTGGGCGGCCTATGTCGGGCGCCTAGAAGGCGAGAAGCCGCGTCAGGCCAGCCTGACCGTCGACAATCTTCTCGGCGTGGTGAAAGCCACGGCCGCAGGCGCGGGAATCGCCGGTTTGCCGGACTATATCGCCCGCACGGATGCGCGCCTTTCCCGTGTCCTGCCGGAGGTGTCAGGCCCCGGCTTCGATGTCTATTTCCTCTACCCGGAGGAGCTTAAAGGCTCGAAAAGGCTCATCGTTTTCCGCGATTTCATCCTGCGCGCCGCCCGCCGTTTCGGCCTCCGCTAAGCCATGCGTTTTCGCATGGGCAATATGCTCATGCGGCGGTGCACAAAATGAATCACGTCCTCTATATGATCCCTCGACGGCGTCACACACGCCGCCCCGTTCACGACCCCATCGTAACGGACCATGCATACCCGTCTCCTCCCCATCCCAAGGTATGCATAGAACTCCAGAGCCGGGCCTTCAGGGCCCGGCTCTTTTTTTGTCCCGACGAAAATCCACGCATAAGAAAAGGGCCGCCCCGCTGGGACGGCCCTCTATGATTGCCCGGCGGCGCGATGCCCTATTCAGCGGTCGCGCGCAGCATCCAGGCGGTCTTCTCGTGATAGGTCACGCGCGGCGCCACCAGGTCGTCGGACGCCACATCGTCCAGCTCGTCCGCCAGCGCGACCACGTCCTTGGCCGTCTTGGCGACCGTCTCATGACCCTTGGTCAGATTGACCACCATCTGGTCGGCGCTCGGCACGCCATTGTCTTCCTTCAGCGACGTGCGCTTGGCGAAATCTTCCCAGCCCATCGGCGCATTGAAGCCCAGCGCGCGGATACGCTCGGCGATCTCGTCCGTGGCTTCCCACAGCTCCGTATACTGCTCTTCGAACATCTCGTGCAGCGTCTTGAAGCGCGGGCCGGTCACGTTCCAGTGATAGGCGTGCGTCTTCAGGTAAAGGACATAGGTGTCGGCCAGCAGCTTGGTCAGCGCCTCGGCCATCTTCTCGCGATTGTCCTTCGAAATGCCAGTCTCAACATCCATGTTTCAAATCTCCTCGCTTGGGCGTTGTCTCGTCGCATTGAAATGGGCGTTATGCCGCCCGCTTCAAGCGCTTCAGGGACTCAAAACGCGAATGCCGCTCATAAGTTCAATTTATGATGCAAGCCATTCTCAGTTAGCTAAGCTTGTGGCTGCGGCGTCCGGTTTTCTGTCCAGCCTCCACAATACTAGACTTGGCCCGCTTCGGTTCCAGAAAGAGAACACCATGATGAAAACCCTGCTCGCCAGCCTTCTCGCCGCCGCCAGCGCCGCCTCCGCCGCTCTAGCCCAGGACGCCCTGCTCGGCTCCACTTGGCTGACCGAAAACGGCGAAGCGAAAGTCACCTTCTTCCAGTGCGGCGACAACAACGCCCAGCTCTGCGGAGAGCTGTCCTGGCTGCAGCGGCAGGCGGAGTCGGACACCCCTGTCCTGGATGCCGAAAACCCGGACCCCGATCTGCGCAGCCGCAAGCTGGAGGGCATCACCATGCTCTGGGGTTTCGAGCAGGATGACGACGGCGACTGGCGCGATGGCAAGCTCTACAAGGCCGACGAAGGCAAGACCTATCGCGGCAATATCCTGCCGCAGGACGACGGGACGCTGAAGCTGGAAGGCTGCGTCTTCGTCATCTGCAAAAGCCAGACCTGGACCCGCGCGGAGCCCTAGGCCGCCCGCTGCTGGTGCGAGACCTGATCGGCCAGCTTGCCGGTCAGCTCCGCCATGTGCGCGAACTCCGCCTCGAACGCGCCCACGCCCTGCGTCGCCGAGCGCAGCTCGATGATCAGGTCGGCCATTTCCGATTGCGGCAGATAGGCCTGAACCTCGTCCCAGCCGGGCCAGCCCTCGCGCGCGTCAAACCCCATGATCTGTCCGCGCCGCGTCGACAGGATGGACGTCAGCCGCGATGTCGAGGCTGACGGCGCCGACAGCGTCACCTTGTAGACCGGCTCCAGCAGCACAGGCCCCGCCTCCTCGAACGCCGCCTGCGCGGCCTGTCTGGCCGCCAGCCGGAAGGCGAGATCGGACGAATCCACGCTGTGATGCGATCCGTCGGTCAGCGTCGCCGCCATATCGACCACCGGAAAGCCCAGCGGCCCGCGCTCCATCGCGTCCCGCACCCCGGCCTCCACGGCGGAGAAATAGCCCTTCGGCACCACGCCGCCGGAAATCTTTTCGTCGAACCGGAAGCCCTCGCCCCGGCCCAGCGGACGGAAGGCGATTTCCACGTCGCCATACTGGCCGTGGCCGCCCGATTGCTTCTTGTGCTTGCCGCGGATCGTCGCGGACCGGCGGATCGACTCCTTGTAGGGCGTCGCCGGCGGCCGGGTGACCGCCTCCAGCCCGAATTTCCGCTTCAGCCGCGCCGCCGCCACGGCCAGATGCACCTCGCCCTGCCCGCGCAGCAGGAATTCACCCGTATCGGGCTCCGGCGCAAAGGACAGGGACGGGTCTTCCTCGGCCAGCTTGTTCAGGGCTGTGCCCAGCTTCACCTCGTCATCCCGGCTGCCCGCCTCGATGGCGCGGGCGAAGACCGGCTGCGGCAATTCCCCGGCCGGCGCGTGCAGGGATTGCCCCTCGCCCGCCAGATCGCCGGTTTTCAGATTCTCCAGCCGCCCCAGCGCGGCCAGGTCTCCGGTCCCCGCCTCGGAAAGTTTCTCCGTCTCCGCGCCCTGCAGCGCGAATATCCCGCCCACGCGGGAGGTTTCGCCATCCGGCCCGGTCAGGGTCGCGCCGTCCTTTATCGCGCCGCCCAGAACCCGCGCGATGGACAGCTTGCCGCTCTGCCCGGCATGCAGCGTCTTGGCGATATAGGCCGCCGCGCCGCCCGCGCCGTCCGCGCCCAGGCGCCGGGCGGTTTCGGCCACGTCCGGCGTCTCGTGCCGCAGCGCCTTCATCAGCCGCCGCACGCCGAACCCGTTGGCCGCCGAACCAAAAAGGACCGGCACAATCTGGCCGGCCCTTGTTTCCTTGATCAGGTCGCCGAACACCTCGTCGCGGGAGGGTTCGATATCGCTCAGCAATTCCTCCATCAGGTGATCGTCAAAATCGGCCAGCTGCTCCAGCATGTGAAAGCGCGCATCGGCCTCCCGCTCGGTCTCGCCTGCCGGAATCTCCGCCTGTTCGGAGGGGCCGTCGGGGCGATAGATGAAGGCCCGCTCCAGCGCCAGATCGATAAAGCCGGAAATGGATTCGCCGTCCCGCAGCGGGATCTGCCGCGCCACCAGCGGCGCTTCGCTGACCGCCTGCAGGGATTCCAGCAGGCCGCGCACGCTGCCCCGCGCCTGGTCGATCTTGTTCACGAACAGCATGTGCGGCACGCCCAGCCGCTCCAGCCGCTTCATCGCGGGATGCAGCAGCGCCGCCTTGTCGGCGTCCGGCTCGCACACCACCACCGCCATGTCGGCGGCGGGCAGGGCCAGCTCCGCATCCGCGGAAAATTCTATGGAGCCGGGCGTGTCGATGATGCGGTAGGCGTCGCCCATCCAGTCCAGCCGCGCGAAATTCGTCTCCGTCGACATTGCGCGCTCTTTCGCCTCGGCGCTCTGGTCGCCGACGCCGCCCCGGCGCCCCGTTGCGCCGGCCGCGGCCAGCATCGCTTCCATCAATGCGGTTTTGCCGGACCCGTAAGGTCCGGTCAGTGCAATAACCCGGGGAGTTTCAGAGAGTCTGTCAGCCATTGGTTCACCCGCCTTTCGCCCGTGATCGTGTTTTCGCACCGGGCTCGCGGCGGGCCGCCGCGGCCCAACACACAAGAAGAGGATTTATCGTTTCAGGCATTTGCGCCGCGCGCAAGAAAAACGAATCAATTCCGCGGCAGGAACGCCCCCCGCGCTCAGGCGTTTGAAGGCGAGGAATCAACCCCCGGGAGACGCCCCATGAATAACCGGACCGTCATTATCATCGTCACGCTGGTCGCCGTTCTGGCGGCCGCCTTCGTTATCTATGTCGTCGCCACCCAGCCTTCGGGCAGCACCGAGCTCCCGGCGCTTGAAACGCCGGAGGTTGAAACGCCCGATGTCGATGTGGATGTCGACGAAGTCACGGTCGAGGACGAGGAATAGCCCTTATTTCAGGGCCGCGCAGAACCGCTTGATGCGCGCCAGCGCCTCGGTCAGCACCTCTGTCGAGGTAGCGTAGGAAACGCGGAAATGCCCCGGCGCGCCGAACGCCGCGCCGGGCACCGCCGCGACTTTCTCTATATCCAGCAGCGCCGCGCAGAACTCGATGTCGTCCTCCAGCACATCGCCATTGGGCGCCTTCTTGCCCAGCGCCGATGAACAGTCGGGGAATGCGTAGAACGCCCCTTCCGGCTTCAGGCAGGCCAGCCCGTCCGCATCGTTCAGGCCGTTGACCACCAGGTCGCGCCGTTCCTGGAATATGGCCGCCCGCTCCGGAATGAAGTCCTGCGGCCCGGTCAGCGCCTCCACCGCCGCCCATTGCGAGATGGATGCGGCGTTGGACGTGGTCTGGCTCAGCGCCTTGCCCATCGCCTTGATCAGATCCGCCGGCCCGCCGGCATAGCCGATCCGCCAGCCCGTCATGGAATAGGCCTTGGAAACGCCGTTGATGGTCAGCGTGCGCTCATAGATATCCGGGCACGCAGCCGCCAGAGAGGCGAAGGTGAAATTGTCATAGACGATGTGCTCATACATATCGTCGGTCATCACCCAGACATGCGGCGCCTTGGCCAGCACGTCGCCCAGCGCCTTCAGCTCGTCCCGCGTATAGGCCGCGCCGGTCGGGTTGGACGGCGAATTGATGACCACCCAGCGCGTCTTCTTGGTGATCGCCTTTTCCAGTTGCTCCGGCTTGATCTTGAACCCGGCCTCGATGCCGGCCGATACGATCACCGGCTTGCCGCCGGCCAGCCGCGCCATCTCCGGATAGCTGACCCAGTAAGGCGCAGGCACGATTACCTCGTCCCCCGGATTCAGCGTCGCCAGAAAGGCGTTCCAGATCACCGCCTTGCCGCCGGGCGACACGCTGATCTGTTCATTGCCGTATTCCAGATCGTTCTCGCGCCGGAATTTCTGGGCGATCGCGCGCTTCAGCTCGATGATGCCGTCCGTATTGGTGTATTTCGTCTCGCCCCGGCGGATCGCCTCGATCGCTGCGTCCTTGATATTATCCGGCGTATCGAAGTCCGGCTCGCCCGCGCCAAGGCCGATCACGTCATGCCCCGCCGCGCGCATTTCACGCGCCTTGTTGGTCACCGCCAGCGTGGCGGAGGGCTGAACGCGCTTGAGAGCTTCGGAAATCGGAACGCTGGGCATGGAATCGCCTTTCCGCAGGTGCGAAGGAAACGCGGACGCTAACCGCGCCCGCGTCAAAACGGAAGTGGCCGCAGCGCGTCCCGGCGCCCTTTTGCCCGCATTTGTCTACAAATCGCCCCGTGCGCGCTCCGCATCCCGCCCCTTTTCCGGCTCAGGTTCAACACTCGCCGGGGGGCGACGATCGTGGGGACGACGACATGAAAACCGCCCAATACACAACGCGCCGCTGGCTCTTTTACTGGGGCTACGCGGCTTTTTTCATATGGCTCATCACGCTATCGCCCACCGCCCGGGCGCAGGACTTCGTGCGCATGGGGGACCCGGACTCAGGCTCCCTCCTGCTCAAGACCGATACGCCCGGCGAATACCTGGAAGCGCCGCAGGTCGCCGCCGATGTCTTCATTGACGTCACCGGCCCGATCATCCGCGCCCGCGTGACCCAGCGTTTCGAGAACCCGTCCGACAAATGGGTGGAGGGCGTCTATGTCTTCCCCCTGCCCGAGGATTCCGGCGTCGACCGCCTGAAAATGCAGATCGGCGACCGCTTCATCGAAGGCAAGATCAAGGAGCGCCGGGAAGCCCGCCGCATCTATGAGGAAGCCCGCGAGGCCGGCCAGCGCGCCGGACTGGTGGAGCAGGAACGCCCGAACATATTCACCAGTTCGGTCGCCAATATCGGTCCGGGCGAAACCGTGGTCATCCAGATCGAGTATCAGGACACGGCCCGTCTAAAGAACGGCGCCTGGTCGCTCCGTCTGCCGCTGGTCGTGGGTCCGCGCTATATCCCTGAGCCGACGCCCTTTATCGGCGTCTCCTATGACGGGACGCCGGAATTCCAAGTGTCGGATCCCGTGCCGGACCGCGGCCGCATCACCCCGCCCTTCCTGTTCCCGCACGACGAACCGGACGGCAAGGTGCGCCTGCCCGTCAATATCGAGGTGGACCTGAAACCCGGCTTCGCGCTGGGCGAGGTAACCAGCCCCTATCATCACGTGAAGATAGAAGACCGCCGCGATGGCGAGGCTGCGCAAGTCACGCTCGGCGGCGGCCCCATTCCGGCCAATCGCGACTTCGTGCTGAACTGGCGCGCGGCGGACCTCAACGCCCCGCTGGCCTCGCTGTTTACAGAGGAGCGGGACGGCGAAACCTACCTGCTGGGCGTCATTGCCCCGCCCGTTCGCCATTCCGCCGAGCCCCCGGCCCGCGAGGTCATCTTCGTTATCGACAATTCCGGCTCCATGGCCGGTCCGTCCATGCCGCAGGCCAAGCAGGCGCTCTCTTTCGCGCTGGAGCGCCTGACCCATCGCGACAGCTTCAACATTGTGCGCTTCGACGACACGTTCGAGGAGATCTTCCCCGCGCCGCTTCCCGCGACCGAGGAATCCATCGCCCATGCGCAACGCTTCGTGGACAGGCTGACCGCGGACGGCGGCACGGAAATGCTGCCGGCCCTCAAGGCGGCCCTCGCCGATACCACGCCGCGCGACGGCCGCCTGCGTCAGGTCGTCTTCCTGACGGACGGCGCCATCGGGAACGAGGCGCAGCTCTTCGAGACCATCAAGGCGGACCTTGGTAACTCCCGCCTGTTCACGGTCGGCATCGGCTCCGCCCCGAACTCCTACTTCATGACGCGCGCGGCGCGGTTCGGGCGCGGGACCTTCCTGCATATCGGCGACGTGAACGAAGTGGCGGAGAAAACCACCGAACTCCTGACCCTGCTGGAAAACCCGGCCCTGACCGACCTTGCGCTGGACGCCGGCGGCGCACTGACCGCCATCTCGCCATCGCCGCTGCCGGACCTCTATGCCGGCGAGCCGGTCACGTTCACGGCCATGCTGGACGGCGAGCTGACGGGGCCGCTCAAGGTATCGGGCAATTTCCGCGGCCGCGACTGGGTGGAGACGCTGGATCTCTCGCAGGCCGTGCCCGGTAAGGGCGTCGCCAATCTCTGGGCGCGGGACCGCATCGCCGCGATTGAGGAACTGCGGTTTGAGCCGCGCGCCGATTACGAGGTGATCGACGCCGCCGTCCTCGAAACCGCCCTTGCCCACTCGCTGGTCAGCCGTCTGACATCGCTGGTCGCGGTCGACGTCACTCCGGCCCGCCCGGACGGCGAAACGCTTACGACGGCGGAAGTCCCGACCATGCTGCCTGACGGCTGGGAGTTCGAGAAAGTCTATGGCGACAGCCTCGGTCAGGGCCGCATGTACAAGGCTCAGGCCAATGCGCCGCAATACGCCGCCCTTCATGCCGCGCCGCCTCCTGCGCCATCGCCTGTAGCCGGGGAAGCTGACCTCGCCCCGGCCGCCGGGATGCCGTTGCCGCAAGGCGCGCTTCTTGTCCCGCTTCGTCTCACGGCGGGGCTGGCGCTGATCGCGCTGGCCGCCTTCCTTGCGGCCGGCGCGGCATGGCGGGGACGGGTTCGGTGCGCCTGACGCGCATCGCCCCGTTCGCGCTCGCAGCGGCTCTGGCCGCTGCGGGCGCAGCCCTGTTCGGGCAGGGGCTGTATCTCTCCGCCAAGGCGGAGGTCGCACAACTGCTCCTGAACCGGGCCTGGGACCGCTCCGTGCAAAGCCATACGGCGGCTAAGCCCTGGCCCTGGGCCGATACATGGCCGGTCGCCCGCCTGTCCGCTCCGCGCCTGAAACAAAGCGCGGTCGTTCTGGCCGAAGCGGGCGGAGAGGCCATGGCGTTCGGCCCGGCCCATCTCAGCCAGACGCCGCAGCCCGGCACCCCCGGCGTCAGCGTCATCGCCGCCCACCGCGATTCCCATTTCGCCTTCCTGAAAGACCTGAAGACCGGCGACACGCTGGTTCTGGAGACCGGGGACGGCCAGAAGGCGTTCAAGGTGACAGGGTTCGAGGTGGTGGATCATCAGGCCTCCGGCATTCATCCGGACGGCGGGCCGCCGCGTCTGGCGCTGGTCACCTGCTATCCCTTCGGCGCCATGCAGCCCGGCCCGCTGCGCTATATCGTGTGGGCGGAGCCGGAGCCCGAACCCGCACGCACCGCTCGCCCCGCCGCGCGCCGCAAGGCATCATGACCGCAACGCGAATCAAAACGGGGTTGGACAGGTCATGGCGGGCACCGAACAGGAAGATTTCTGGCGCGGCGATTTCGGCGACGCCTATGTCGACCGCTCCAAGGGCGCGGAACTGGTCGCCGCCCGCACCGCCCTGTGGACCCGCATTCTTAAATCCACCACCGGCGTGGAAAGCGTCACCGAGTTCGGCGCCAATATCGGCCTGAACCTGCGCGCCCTTTCAACCCTGCTGCCGAACGCGCAATTCAACGGCGTCGAAATCAACGCCAAGGCCGCCGAAGAGTTGCGCAAGCTGGACCGGACCCGCGTGCTGGAAGGCTCCATGCTGGACACCGCCCCGGACCAGCCAGCCGACCTCGCCTTCACCTGCACGGTCCTCATCCACATCAACCCGGACCGGCTGCCGGACGCCTACGCCCAGATCGCAAAGGCCGCCGGGCGCTACGCCGTGATATGCGAGTATTACAATCCGGCCCCGGTCGAGGTCAGCTATCGCGGCCATTCGGAGCGCCTGTTCAAGCGCGACTTCGCCGGCGAATTCATGGAGGCGCACCCGCAATTTGCGCTGCGCGACTATGGCTTCGTCTATCACCGCGACCCCAATTTCCCGGCCGACGACTTCACCTGGTTCCTGATGGAGCGGACATAAAGAAACGCCCGGGATGCTAACGGTCCCGGGCGTTTCAGCGCCCTTCCGGAAAAGCGCTTGGGGAAGGCTTACGGAAGGATCACTTCGTCGATGACGTGGATGACACCGTTGGAGGCTTTCACGTCGGCCTTCACGACATCAATGCCGTTGACCGTCACGCCGTCCGTGCCGTCAATCATCAGGTCGCCGCCATTCTTGGCGGTCACCGTCAGCTCCTGACCGTCCAGGTCCTTGGACCACGTCTTGCCGTCCACGACGTGCAGCAGAAGGGTGCTCTGCAGCTGGTCCTGGTTCTCCGGCTTCAGCAGGTCTTCAACCGTGCCGTCCGGCAGCGCGGCGAACGCCTCGTCCGTCGGCGCGAACACCGTGAACGGGCCGCCCATGGCCAGCGTTTCGGCCAGGCCCGCGGCCTGCGCGGCGGCCAGCAGAGTCTCGAACTGGCCGGTGGCGGCGGCCGTGTCGACGATGTTCTGCTTCTCTTCCATGGAGGCGGACTTGTCTTTGCCGCCGTGATGGTCGGCATGGGCCGCGCCGGCGCTCAGCAGGGCGGCGGTGGCGGCGGCTGCGAAGATGCGTTTCATTGTATCAAACTCCGTTGCTTGGGTGGGTTGCTTTCCCCCCGTACCCGCGTCCCTATACGCAGTCCGGATGCGCTCCGGATTATGTGAAACCGCCGCATCGACGCAGCCAGAAATCGCTCTATCTCCCATGAACTTTTCCTCTGACACAGCCGCCCCCGCGCACCCGGATGTCCTCGCCGCCATGGCGGAGGCGAACGCCGGTCCCGCGCCCAGCTACGGCAATGACGCGCTGACCGAAGCCCTGCGCGCCCGCCTGCGGGAGATTTTCGAGACCGGCGATCTCGCCGCCACGGTCGTAACGTCCGGCACCGGCTCCAACGCGCTCGCGCTCAGTCTCCTCACCCCCGGCCATGGCGCTGTGCTTTGCCATGAGGCGGCGCATATTCACGAGCATGAGCGCGGCGCGCCGGAATTTTTCACCGGCGGCGCCAAGCTGCAGCTTCTCGAAGGCGACCATGGACGCATCGCCATGCCCGCGCTGGAAGCGGCGCTGGATCATCGCAACCCGGACTTTGTCCATGAGTGCCCGGCCTTCGCCCTCTCCGTTTCCAACCTCACCGAGTTCGGCACGGCCTATAGCGCGGAGGCCGTCGCCGCCCGCGCCGACGCCGCGAAAGCCGACGGCCTTTCGGTTCATCTGGACGGCGCGCGCTTCGCCAATGCGCTGGCCTTCACCGGCGCGTCCCCGGCGGAGATGAGCTGGCGCGCCGGCGTGGACGCGCTCTCGCTCGGCTTCACCAAGAATGGCGGCGTCAGCGCCGAAATCGTCATCCTGTTCGGTGAGACCGCCGCGAAATTCGGAGAGCTGGAGGCCCGCCGCAAGCGCGCCGGCCTGATGCCGCCCAAGACCCGCTTCACCTCGGCCGAGGCGCTGGCAATGCTGAAGGACGGCCTCTGGCTGACCCTCGCCGCCCGCGCCAACGCCAGCGCCCGGGCGCTCGCCGAGGGCTTTGCCGCCATCGACGGCGCGGAAATCGTCCACCCGGTCGAGGGCAATCTGGTCTTCGCCCGCCTGCCGCAGCCGGTGATCGACCGGCTGCAGGGCGAGGGCGCGGCCTTCTACCCGCTGGGCGGCGACCGCGTCTGCCGTTTCGTCTGCTCATGGGCGACCACGGAGGACGAAATCGCCGGCCTGCTGGACGCCGCGCGAACCTGATCGCCGCCTCGCGCGTTGAAGGGGGCAACTCCCCGATACGCCAGAGCGAGAGGCAAGATCATGGAACTCAATCCCGAAACCGTCTGCGGCCTTATTCTTCAGGTCCGCCAGTTCGACGGCAAATCGCAGGAGCCGATCACCGAAGGCTCCAACCCCTCCGACACCGACGCCGGCGACGTTCCCTACAAGGAGACGCTGGAGGAAACGCCCGCCGATTCCATCGAGAGCGTCATCCGTTCCGAAATCGGCGCCATGAACCATGAGGAGCAGCGCGAGCTGGTCGCCCTGTTCTGGATCGGCCGCGGCGATTTCGAGGGCGAAGAGTTCGAAGCGGTCAAGAAACAGGCCGCCGAACGCGAAGACGGCTCGACCATCGACTACCTCCTGAACGAGCCGCTTCTCGGCGATCATCTCGCCAACGGCCTCGCCGCCATCGGCCAGCCCTGCCAATTCTGAAATTCCGAACTGGACAGGCGCGCGGCAAAACCCATCTTCGCCTTCCATGGTTGAAGACGAACGCCTCAAGAGCCTGAACGACAAGCCCGCGAACGCGGACGGCGCCTATGTCCTGTACTGGATGCAGGCGTCCATGCGCACCCGCTATAACCACGCCCTGGCCGAGGCGGTCGCCCGCGCCGAGAAGCTGGAAAAGCCGGTGGTCGTGGGCTTCGGCGTCATGGACGACTACCCGGAGGCCAATGCCCGCCATTACGCCTTCATGCTTCAGGGGCTGGCGGATGTCGCCGCGAACCTGAAGGACAAGGGCATCCGCTTTGTCCTGCGCCACGGCCACCCGGCCGATGTGGCGCTGGAATTGGCCAAGGACGCCTGTCTCGTCATCTGTGACCGCGGCTACACCGCGCACCAGAAAGCCTGGCGCGGCACGGTCGGCGGGAAAGCCGGCGTCCAGGCCATTCAGGTGGAATCCGACATTGTCGTCCCGGTCGAGACCGCCTCCGACAAGCTGGAAAGCGCGGCCCGCACCATCCGGCGCAAGATCAATGACCGGCGCGACGATTTCATACAGGAAATGCGCATCCCCTCCCCGTCCAAATCCTCCCTCACGCTGGGCGAGCTGGAGGGTCTGGACGCGTCAGACTGGGAAGGCGTGCTGGAGAAACTCAAGCTCGACCGCGCCGTCAAACCGGTCAGCGATTTCACCGCGGGCGAGGAAGCCGGCCAGCGCCTCCTCAACACCTTCATCGACGACAATCTGGAGGATTACGCCGACCGCCGCTCCGTCCCGCATGACGGCGCGGCCTCCCGCCTCTCCCCCTATCTCCATTTCGGCAATCTCTCCCCGGTCGAGATCGCCCTGAAGTGCAAGAACGCCATCGCCCCGCAGAGCGAAGGCCTGAAATCCTTCCTGGAGGAGATGATCGTCCGCCGCGAGCTTTCCATCAATTTCGTGAATTACTGCCCGGACTACGACAAATATTCCGGCGCCGTCCCGGACTGGGCGCAAACCACGCTGAAAGCCCACCGCCCCGACGACCGCCCCCATATCTATACACGGGAGGAGATGGAGGCCGCCGACACCCATGACGATATCTGGAACGCGGCGATGACCGAGATGGTGGAGCGCGGCTATCTCAATAATCACGTCCGCATGTACTGGGTGAAGCGGATCATGGACTGGACCAACACGCCGGAATACGCCCACGAGACCGCGCTCTATCTGAACAACAAATATTTCCTCGACGGGCGCGACCCCAACAGTTTCTCCAACATCGCCTGGGCCTTCGGCCGCCACGACCGCCCGTTTCAGGAGCGCGCCGTCATCGGCAAGGTCCGCCCCTTCACCGACGCCGCCCTGAAACGCCGCTTCGACGTGAAGGCCTACGTCACACGCGTCCGGGACGGCGATTTGTTTTACTGATTAAGGCCCATCGCCTCTATCGGCCCTCGTAGTTCACTATATGGGCTCCATCTATAGAAGCGATTTTCTTGCGGAATTCTTCGGCGGTTTCTTAGAAAGTGGGTTAGATTGTTGATCCTTCGGAGTTTATACCCTTGCCATACGTAAATTAATCTGCTGTACAATGGGGCATGAGCACGAAGCCCCTTACGACCGCCCAGTTTTTCCGCCAGTTCCCTGACGATGAAAGCTGCCTCAATCGTCTGTTCGAAGTTCGCTTCGGACAGGATTTCGAGTGTCCCAAGTGTGAGCGGGCTTCCAAGTGGTTTCGCATCAAGGCGGAACGCGCTTATTCCTGTCAGTGGTGCGGCCATCACTTGCACCCCACGGTCGGGACGCCCTTCGAGAAGACGCGCACGCCCCTGCAACTGTGGTTCTACGCCATTCTCCTGTTCACCACGACGCGCCACGGCGTCAGTGCCAAGGAGCTGGAGCGCCAGCTTGGCGTGACCTACAAGACGGCTTGGCGCATGGCGCGGCTGATCCGCGAACATATGGCGGACGTTGACAGCGAAGGCCCTATCGGCGGCCCCGGCACGAATGTCGAAATCGACGAAACCCTTGTGGGCGGTGTAAAGCGCGGCAAGGAAAACCGTGGCAGCGCCGCCAAGACGATCGTTGTGGGCGCTCTGGAGCGCGGCGGCGAACTGATTACTGCCGTAGTGCCGAACCAGCGCCGGGCGACCCTGGAGCCGTTTGTCACGAAGAACGTCCGCATTGGCGGCAACGTTCACACTGACGAACTTCGCAGCTAAGCAGCCCTTAGCGCCGCCGGATACCGCCACGCCCGCGTGAACCACGGCGCGATGGAATATGCGTATTTCGGTTATCGCCTAGACGAAACAGTTTCGGTGAACGCTATCGAGAATTTCTGGCACCACCTGACATGCTCAATCAGCGGCACTCACACTAGCGTCAGCCCGAAATATCTTGGCGTCTATACCAAGAAATTCGAATTCCGCTTTAATGGTCGGAACCGTCCCGAGACGATGTTTTCGGAGCTTCTGACGAACTTCCAGCCATTGAACGCAGAATAGCCTCTAGAGCCGCCGCATCGCCCTTGGGGTCGTTTTTGTATTCATTGACAAACTCATTGATCCGATCCTTCTGAATCGCTTCACGCAGCGTCATTCTTTTCGTGCTCATTTGCGGCACCGTCTTCTTTCACTAGGTCATATACCGTGTCGTATATGTCTTTCAGCACAAGCAGGTTGAACAGAAGAATGACTAACGCCACACCGTTCACGCCGGACTGGGCGTAAATATTGGACTCCGCGCCACCCTTTATCAGCAGGGCAACCGTGCAGAGGCCAAATGCGTAAAGTAGGGACCACCCACTTGAATTGATTTCGTCTCGCGCAGGCTTTGCTGCTAATTCGCCTTCGGCCCGGCTCTCAAATCGCGAAACCATCCTCGTAAGCGTAAGATGGATATTTCCGATTGATGCCAGAGTGATGGTCAGAATGACAATGAGAAGCGCTAGAATCTCATGTGAAACGAACTCATCAAGAAATTTATTGCCGGCCAACACTGAAGGATGGCAAACCGTCAGCACGCTGACTACGGTCGCGGCGGCGATTATGATCACCCAACGTATCACGATCCGAATAGTCGGCTAATCACGCGCCGAACGAATGTAGGGTTTGATGGGGTCGGCATTTCGTCGTCCTCTACGTCCTTCCGCGTTCGGTCGTCGTCACTATCGTAAACCTTCTTTCGACCAGCATATACCCTGGCTTCACCGCCGCCCTCCATCGCAATGTCCGCGCTAGCCGCCAACACCTCTGACTCTGGATCCATTTGCCCAGCGCCAGCTTTATATCTGTGTTCCTGTAGGTCCGGGTGACCCTGATCGTTAACGAGCTTCACGAAATCCGCGACTCTTTGCCTTACCCTAAGCGCATTGGGCGGAATAAACGTGAAAGACAGCCGCGTTATTGCGGGTTTGTATTCCCGAATGACAGTCCAGTACTGCCCGTTTGAGTCCATGTATTTTACATGGGCCTTCCATTCGGCGAAGGGCGTATTTCGCGATAAATGCTTGAAGAACGATTCAAGCATTGATTTTGTAGCGGGTAGCTCTCCGTTGATTTCCACCCACGCCACTTGCTGATCGATCGCTATATCCATGACGAATAGCGCAATCTCCCAAGACTCTAGATCGGTTTCCCGAACGTCCTCATCGGGGCCTTTGCGACCTCTTTGATGGATTTCCCGCGCGAAGAACCCGGCGATATACCCATCGGGAGCCTCAATCGGAAAAAACGATAGACTGGTTTTGCCTCGACTTGGCAGAAAGGTGCGACGCTCCGAGAAGGCGTCTACAAAGAACTCTGTACGTGTTCGTCTTTGGCTTTCCTGATCGCCATACATTGGCGTTCGCTCGGCCCTTGCGAGCGAAATGCGTACCTTTTCGAATGTTGGCATTTTTCCCCCCTTGGGCCATTTATCGCCATAAGGGGAAGATGCGTCAATTACCTATGCGAAGGGTATAGACCCCCTTAATTTGGCGCCACCACCCTTCGGCGCCGCACAAAGACCTCCCGCATGACGTGTGCTAACGTGCGCGTCAACAACCGGTCAGGGAGGATTCGCTTATGCCCGCCATGCTTCGTTTCGCCTTGGGCGTTCCGGCCGCGGCCGGCATAGCCATTCTCCTTTTCATCGGAATGCGCGGCCTCATCGCCATCGGGGCCATTCCGGTGGAGGAACCGGAAGTGCGCGAGAAGGTCGATATCTTCCAGAAACCGCCGCCTGACGAGCCTGTAAGCCCGCGCGAGCCGCCGGTGCAAACAGATCCGCCGCCCGCTCCCGCTCCGGCAGAAGTCTCCACATCTACAAAGCCTTCGCCGCCCGATGCTCCTGTCCGGGGCATTATTCCAGCCTTCAACATGACTCTGGACGGCATGGAGACCGCCCCGATCCAAATCGACCAGAACCCGCAGCCCATAGTGCGCATCCCGCCATCCTATCCCCCGCGCGCCAGCCAGGCGGGTAAGGAAGGCCATTGCGATCTTGTTTTCGATGTCGGGCTGAATGGCGCGCCCATGAATATCCGCGCCGCCTGCACGGACGCAGTCTTTGCAAAATCGGCGGAGCGCGCCGTCGAGGGCTGGAAATACAATCCCGGCGTGCGTGATGGCGCGCCCGTGGTGATGCGCGGCGTCCAGACGCGTATCCTTTTCGACTTGGACGGTTGATCTCCCACCGTCCCTTTCCCGCCGTTCGTCGCTGAAATTTATCGGACGGACGGTTCACTTCCCGGCCGCCATGCGCAAGCTTGGCGGTCGTTTTTTATTCCACGGGGGACGCCGCCATGCAGACCATGCCCACTCAGCAACAGGATGATTCCGGCGGACAGGAAGGCGAACCGGTTGAAAGCGCCGGGGAAACCTTCACCGATGTCACGGAAAGCCTTCAGGAAGTCGGCGTTTCCCTGACCGACTGGGTGACCGGCATCGGTCAGGAAGAGCTGCTGGTGATCGGCGTCGCCGTCGGGGCGTTTGTCATCCTTCGGCTGCTGCGCTCCGTCGTGGCGGGCCTGTTGAAGGGCGGCAAGAAAGTGCCCGATCTGGCCTGGCGCAAGATCATCGGCCGGGTCCTCAACTCGACCCATTCCTTTTTCATCCTGATCGCCTGCCTGGTCGCCGCCTCGCCCTTCCTTGGCCTGCCGGACCCGGCCTCCGGCGCGCTGACCGTGATCTTCCGCATCGCCCTGATCATTCAGGCCGCGCTGTGGATCCGTAAATTCGCGCTGGCCTTTGTCCAGCGCCGCGCCGGCGTCGGGAAGGAAGGCGACCCGACAACGCTCGCCAACGCCATTTCGGTCGTCACGGTCATCATCAATGTCGTCGTGGTGGCCTTCACCTTCCTGCTGTTGCTGCAGAACGCCGGCATCCAGATCACCCCGCTGCTTGCCGGTCTCGGCGTCGGCGGCCTCGCCATCGGCCTCGCCGCGCAGGGCATTTTCTCGGACCTGTTCGCCGCGCTCTCGATCATCTTCGACAAGCCGTTCGAACGCGGCGACTTCATCGATTTCGACGGCACCGAGGGCACGATCGAGAAGATCGGCCTGCGCACCACCCATATCCGCTCCCTGACGGCGGAATTGCTGATCGTCACCAACGCCAAACTGCTCGACACCATGATCCGCAATTACCGGCAGATGAGCGAACGGCGCATTTTCTTCAATGTCGGCGTCACCTATCAGACCCCGCCCGACAAGGCGGAGAAAATCCCGGAAATGCTGAAAGAGGCCATCGAGTCTCAGGAAGACGTGCGGTTCGACCGCGCCCACTTCATCGATTTCGGCGACAGCGCCCTGATCTATCAGGCGGTCTATTACGTGCTCTCCCCCGACTTCGTGAAATACCGCAATACGCATCAGGCGATCACGTTCAAGCTGTTCCGGAAATTCGCCGATGAAGGCCTGGATTTCGCCTTCCCGACCCGCACCATCCATTTCTCCGCGCCGGACGGCTCGGGCGTGGATCCGCGGGAATTTGGCGCTTCCGCTGCCAATTCCGGCTCCATGCCGGTGACCGATGGCGGGAAATCGGGCGGCGGCGAAGGCTGAAACCGCTTGCGCGGGGGCGTGTTCGGGCGCATAGCCGCGCGCCGATGAACGCGATTGCACCCATTCCGCCGGGCGATAACGCCCTCGCCGCCATGGCCGACGATCTGGCCGGAAAAGGCTGGGCGCGCGCCGATGGCTGGTTCGGGGCGGAGCTTTGCGCCGCCCTTCGCGAAGACGCGCTGGCCCGCTTCATGGCGGAAGAGGATGCGCCCGCCGGCGTCGGGCGGGAGGGCGATTTCACCCTCGACCGCTCGGTCCGCCAATGCCGCCTCGCCTGGCTTGACGGCGGGGATCCGGCGCAATCCGCCTTCCTCTCCCGCGCCGAAGCCCTGCGGCTGGAGCTGAACCGCCGCCTCTATCTGGGCCTGCTGGAGTTCGAGGCCTGCTACGCCTTCTATCCGGAGGGCGGCTATTATGGCCGCCACCGCGACAGTTTCCGCGGCGCCCGCAACCGCGTCGTCTCCCTGGTCCTCTATCTGAACCCGGAATGGGATACGGACTGGGGCGGCCAGCTGATTGTCTATGAGGGCGAAACGCCCGCCTCCGTGGACCCCGCCTTCGCCTCGGCCGTGCTGATGCTGTCGGAGGAGACCGAGCACGAAGTCGCCGAGACGCGCCATCCGCGCCTGGCCGTCGCCGCCTGGTGGCGGGTCAATCAGACCGTGGTGCGGGAGACCCCGCTGGCCGCCATCTGAAGGCGCAGCGTCAGGCGTAGCGTTTGCGACGCCCCATCCCGCCGAACAGGAAGGCGATAAACGCCCCGATCGCGCCGAACACGCCCGCCCCGGCGCCGGCATGCGCCGCGCCGTCCGTGGTGGTCGGCACGGCGGGCTTGTAGTCCTCCACCGTGCGGCCAAGGATCTCCCGGTCCGGGTGGCGCATGATGATCCAGGTGCGCTCGAACGGTCCGGCATTGCGCAGCTCGGCATAGAGGTTCCGCAGATACTCGTAGCGCGCCACGGTCTCCCGCATCCGGCCGCCCTGCCCCTGCACGAAATTGCTGCCGGTATTGTATTCGTCCAGCGCCTGGTTGCGGTCCAGCCCGCCCTGCGCGGCGTCCGCGTCGAACCGTTGCACCACGGCCTCCAGCTCGTCCGCGGCCCCGCCGACGCGCTGCGTGTATTGCTGGCCCAGCTCCGGCGCCTGGGAGGCGCCCAGCGCCCCGGCCGCGGCCATGATGGTGATGAAAGTCTTGGTCGCCATTTGTCCCCGCCCTTGCCGCGCGCGTGGCCGCGCGCTTCATGATCAACACCCCGTTAACGCCGATCATAACGCGAAGTTGCGGCGCACGCACAATATCGCAAAAGAAAAGGGCCGGCGCCTTTTCAAAAGCCCCGGCCCGATCCCGCTGTCTGCCGCGCCTATTCGGCGGGCGTGTAGCTGGCCTTGTAGACTTCCGTCCACTCGGCGTCCTCGTCCCCGGCCGGGCGGACTTTCACTTTCCGCTCCATCGTATCGCCGGTCTTGGCGTGCCAGACCTTGGAGTAATACTCTTCGCCCTTGTCCTTGGTGACCATCGTCCAGCCGTCCTCGCTGACATCCCAGCTCTGTAGCCAGGACATGGATTCCTCGCCTTCGGAATCGACCACCGTCATGCCGTCTTCGTGGTAGCTCATGGTCCAGCTGCCCATCGGCGCCTCGGCGCCGTCGGCGTGCACGGTGACCGTGACCAGGCCGTCATCGGCGTCGACGACGGATACGGACTCCGTCCCGTCCACCCACTCGCCGGACTCCTTGTCCAGGCGCGAATATTCGCCGTCCCATTCGCCAAGGATGTCGCCGGCCCAGGTTTCGGCGTCGGCCTCGGTCCAGCCGGCGGCCTTGTCCTCTTTCATCTCTTCCGGATTGGCCATTGCCGGGGCGGCCAAAAGGGCGGCGGCGCCCGCATAAAGTGCAATACGCATCATGTCTTCACTCCCCACTCTTTTATCGTGGGAGGGCGGCGCGGCGCCGGGATGGCGCGGCGTCCACGCTCCCGATGCCGTGCATTTTACACCAAAGCGCAGGATGGAGTCTCGAAATTCGGGCCCGCAGCCCTTAATTTCACCGCCATGTCCGAAGACTTTCAGCTCGACGACCCGGCCGCCCGCTGGGTCCCGCACAAGCCCGCCCGTCCCGAGAAATCGGAGGGCGGCAAGCGCTTCAAGGTGGTCAGCGAGTTCGAGCCCAAGGGCGACCAGCCCGCCGCCATCAAGGAGCTGGTGGACGGCGTGAACGCCCATGAGCAGGACCAGGTCCTCCTCGGCGTCACCGGCTCGGGCAAGACCTTCACCATGGCCAAGGTGATCGAGGCGGTGCAGCGCCCGGCCATCATCCTCGCCCCCAACAAGACCCTCGCCGCCCAGCTCTATGGCGAGTTCAAGTCCTTCTTCCCGGACAACGCGGTCGAGTATTTCGTCTCCTATTACGACTATTACCAGCCGGAAGCCTACGTCCCCCGCACCGACACCTATATCGAGAAGGACTCCAGCCGGAACGACGCCATCGACCGCATGCGCCACTCCGCCACCCGCGCCATACTGGAGCGGGACGACGTCATCGTCGTCGCCTCGGTCTCCTGCATCTACGGCATCGGCGCGGTGGAGACATATGCCGGCATGGCGCGCACGGTGAAGGCGGGCGACCGCATCGACCCCCGCGAACTGATCCAGCACCTCGTCGCCCTGCAATTCACCCGCAACGACGCCGCCTTCGGCCGCGGCACCTTCCGCGTGCGCGGCGACGTGGTGGAGGTCTGGCCCGCCCATATGGACGACCGCGCCTGGCGCATCGATTTCTTCGGCGACGAGATCGACAAGATCTCCGAGTTCGACCCCCTGACCGGCCGCGCGTATACGGAGCTGGAGGGCGTGAAGCTCTACGCCAACTCCCACTATGTCACCCCGCGCCCCACCCTGAACCAGGCCGTCCAGCAGATGAAGCGCGACCTGAAGGAGCGCCTCGCCTGGTTCGAACAGCACGGCCAGCTGCTGGAGGCCCAGCGCCTTCAGCAACGCACCGAGTTCGATATCGAGATGATCGAGGCCACAGGCTCCTGCCCCGGCATCGAGAACTATTCCCGCTATCTCACCGGCCGCCAGCCGGGCGAGCCGCCCCCCACCTTCTTCGAATATCTGCCGGAGGACGCGCTGGTTTTCGTTGACGAATCCCACGTCGCCATCCCGCAGATCGGCGCCATGTACCGGGGCGACTTCAACCGCAAGAAGACGCTGGCCGATTACGGCTTCCGCCTCCCCGTCTGCCTCGACAACCGCCCGCTCAAATTCGAGGAGTGGGACGCCATGCGCCCGCAGACCCTCTCGGTCTCCGCCACCCCGGGCAAGTGGGAGCTGGAACAGACCGGCGGCGTCTTCACCGAACAGGTCATCCGCCCCACCGGCCTCATCGACCCGCCCGTGGAGGTCCGCCCCGTCTCCAAGGACGGCTTCTCACAGGTGGACGACGTCATCGCGGAGGTGAAGGAGACCACGGAGAAGGGCTACCGCACCCTCATCACCGTCCTCACCAAGAAAATGGCCGAGGACCTGACCGAGTACATGCATGAGCAGGGCGTGAAGGTCCGCTACATGCACTCCGACATCGATACGGTGGAGCGGATCGAGATCATCCGCGACCTGCGCCTTGGCACGTTCGACGTGCTGGTCGGCATCAACCTGCTGCGCGAGGGGCTGGATATCCCCGAATGCGCCCTCGTCGCCATCCTGGACGCGGACAAGGAGGGCTTCCTGCGCTCCGAGACGAGCCTCGTCCAGACCATCGGCCGCGCCGCCCGCAACGTGGACTCAAAGGTCATCCTCTACGCGGATAACATCACCGGCTCGATGGAGCGCGCCATGGCCGAAACGGGGCGCCGGCGCGAGAAGCAGGAGGAATTCAACGCCGAACACGGCATCACCCCGCAATCCATCAAGCGCAACATCGCCGACATCATGGACAGCGTCTATGAGAAGGATTCCGTCACCGTCAAAAAATCCCTCCCCGGCATGGCCGAGGACGCCGAGGCCTACAAACCCGGCGACAACCTCCAGGCCGTCATCAAGGACCTCGAGAAGAAAATGCGCGAAGCCGCCTCAAACCTCGAATTCGAAGACGCCGCGAAATACCGCGACCAGATCAAGAAACTGGAACAGGCCGAGGTTCTGGGGGACGTGGTTTGAGTGCGGTAACTTCTGAGGAGTGTCCGAAAAGCGCGTCATTAAGGATTCGATCAGAATGAGAAGCTAGCGCCCCGGTGGTGCCGAATATGTAAGTCAGGCATTAAATAATCCGCGAATCTTATTCCAGTTTATTATAACAACATTTAGTATCGTTATGAATACAATGAACAACGCGCCAATCGCATAGACTGTCGTAATTTTGTTATGTGCTTTGTCTATTTCTCTAGACAAACGCTGCATAGAGTACGTAGGGTCAGAAACTCCAGATATTAGTTCACTTTTAAGCCCTTTTTGTATCTTTCCGTCTTTCCTGACATACTTTGGATCATATTCACATTGGTCTAATTCAGCAAACCATATCAAAAATAAATCTTCCCCGCGAGACAGGCTAATAGCTCGTGGACCGGCGTTGTATACCGCATAAACTAGATGCCCATTCCAGCCAGGATCAACATGAAACCCGGAAACGTTAATTAAACCTTCAAATTTTTTCCCGCCTTTAAAGAAATAAAACCGATCAAATGCTTTGGAATGTTTATGCATTCCTCAGTCATAATCCATGCAAATTGATTTGATGGTATAGTTACAGACTCGGCCCTATCTTCATCATCATTATATTTTAGGTAAATTTTCTTACCTGCATCCCTTTTATTGTAATGATCAGGCGTTACATAACACTCAGGCCCAACGCGCAGTGTGTAGGCGGCGCAATCAATTTGCCCATCATCGAAAGGGGTAACCAACTTAAATTTTGGACCCCATACCTTGATTGTTTCCCCACACCAGAACACAGCTATCTCTCTACATGCATGATATTTTTTCGCTTCGTTTCCATCAGCCTGCTAGTTATTTCATCATATAAGTCACCTTTTTTCATTACCTTTTCTGCACTATAAGCTGCTAGCCTTGATGCTGCCCAAGAAATATTTGGGCGGTAGGCATAGTCTTCTAAATGGTCAATTTTTTCACATGCGTTGCTGAGCTCATAATTTATGTCGGACAACATACACAACTCTGAACTCTCACCCATATCATTTGAAATATAACTCTTTATATAATCACGCAAATCAGAAGCCATTACGTCCTTATCAGTCAATCCCCAAAGATCAGATATCTTAGTATTCAAAATGTTGCATATTGAGGTTGATATAATAAAGGAGTCCTTCCACTCCTTATCGCAACTGTACCGCCCCTGAGACTCCTCAACAAATTGTGAAAAATACTTAGAAATATGCAATGCCATGTGCTGAAGTCGTTCAGACACAGGAAGCCGTGCTATTTCTTTGTGGTATATCTCGTCATGATTGTGTTGATTTCTTTGAATCAAAATCAACAGCTCTTCAGCTTTCATTTGAGAGGTTTGAGTTTGGGTCATGGCTTTGCACGTACGTGGTGGCACGGTGGTGTTCTGGCGATGCAAACTACGATAATGCGATTCTTAAAAGCACCATAAGCGCAACGCCTGAGGTGACACTTTTGCAAGGTCTTGAGCCGTGATTAAGGCAGCTTCACTATCACCGTGTGGTCGATACAGATGGTCTCTAGAACGAAGGTGGGGAGAAAATCCACCCTTGACCTTCGTCATGTTGAATCCCTCTACGGCAGATGCCGATGCGGATGACCCAACCATTAGACGGTGCATCAACTTTGCGCGACGTGATGGCTTTGGCGCACTCACCGTCGTAAATCTTTTCGCACTTAGAGCAACTAATCCAAAGGAAATTGAGACTGCGGCTGCGCCAACCGGTGGTACGAAAAATGATGAAATCTTGAAAGAAGTGATTTCAAAATCCGAACGAACGGTCTGTGCATGGGGAGGCAACGTCCTAGCAAGAGAGAGAGCTGCGTGGTTCTTTAAACGGTTCTCCCAATATGACCTCTATTGTCTTGGTCTCACGATATACGGGGCACCTCGTCATCCATTGTACGTTAAAAGCGATACCCCTCTGAGAAAATTCGAAGGTATGATCTGAAATGTCTCGCGGGGCCTCAAAACCTTGATAGACACTCGCTAAAAGTACCTCTCTTCACCCCCTCAAAAACGGTCGCGGATCCACGCCCTTTGCCTGTAACCGCTCGCGGATCCTCTGTTCGACCAGGCGGTCGACCTCCTGGTTGAATTGCTCCTTGAGGGCCTGTTCCTCGGCCCGGCGTTCGGGGGAGCGTTCATGGCGCAGGCGGCGGGCCGCGGCCGCCTCGGACCGGGCCGCGCGATGACGGGCGAGCGCGTCGGCCAGCTGCGCCGCCTCCCGCGCCCGCCCGGCCTTCGCCGCCGCCTTCACCCCCTGCCCCAGCGCGCATGTAAGATCGGCCCGCTTGCTCTCCGCGCGCTTCCGCCCGCGCGTCCGGCGTTTCGTCGGTGTCGTCATCCGCCAAGCATAACCCCGTTCCACCCGCCGGGGATGAATTGCCAAATATCAGACGCAAACTCCCCAAACGCCTCCCCTCCCCCTCGTGGGGAGGGATAAAGGGTGGGGGCGTCTAACAAACCCAACCCCGTTGCAAATCAACCTCATACGCCCCCTCATCCGGCCTGCCGGCCACCTTCTCCCACGCGGGGAGAAGGAACGCCGCCACCGCGCAAACTCCCCGTTTCATCCAAGGCGCCTTGGCCGCCGCTATACTCCTCCCCGTTTCCGTCATGGGGAGGGGGCCGGGCCCGGCTTCCGGCCCGATGGAGACGGCGGCTTTAAGGCGACCGCCCGCATTCCAGCCGGAACGGGAAGGACCTTTGCGCTCCGTCAGGCGCCAGTCTGAGGCTGAAATGCCCTGGCTATTAAGACTCTGACGGGTATGCGGATGGAGAGGCCGGTCGAGGCGACTCCCGCCCTCCGCAAACGCCGCCGCGGCGCGTCAGAGGTGGCGCGAAACGAAAACACATACGGTTCCCGGCGTCCCCTCACCGACGCGCCGCACCCTCCCCGCCCACCCCCGCTCCGCGCGACCATCGCGACGGAGGCAAAGGCGTTTTCACCCTCGCCCCCTTAATGGGGGAGAGGGCAACAAGGCCCCAAATTCGCAAGGCGAATTTGGCAAGCCGCGTGGGAGAGGGGGTGGCTTCAAAACAAAGTGCCAAGCCTTGCCAAGACCCCCTCACCCTTTCGCGCAAAGCCAGGCCGCTGACGCGCCTTGGGCGCTCAAAACCCTCTCCCCCTCGCGGGGCGAGGGAGAAGCGCGCCGCCTAAGCCGCCTGGCCGTCGCCGGTCATGCAGAAGACATTGAGCTTGTTGCCGTCGAGGTCGCGGAAATAGCCGGCGTAGAAGCCGGGCATGGCGCGCGGGCCGGGCGCGCCCTCGTCCTGTCCGCCCAGCGCCAGCGCCTTGGCGTGGACGCGGTCGACCGTGTCGGTGTCCGGCGCCTCCAGCGCCACCATGACGCCGTTGCCGACGCTGGCCGCCTTGCCGTCGAACGGCGTGGTCAGGCCGAGGCCCGGCTGGTTCATCGCGCCCCAGGCGACGAACTGCTCGTCCTCCATCATGCGGCTGTAATCGCCGAGCTCTTTCAGGAGGTGGTCATAGAATTTGGCGTTCTTCTCGAGATCATTGGTCCCGAGCGTGACATATCCGATCATGGGGGCGTCTCCTCGCTTTGGTTTTGTGTTCCGCATTTGTTCCAGAACGGGCGCGGTTCGCAAGTTAAATTTTGAAGACGGGCGGCGATGGGGGCGCAAAAAGAAACGGGGCCGGCGTTTCCGCCAGCCCCGTCTCGAATTTTTATCGCGCTGGAATGCGCGAGTATCGCCGGTGAGGCGTTACTCGGCCATTTCCAGGTTGATGGCGCGGTCACCTTTGCCGCGGCGGTCAGGCTCGGTGTCGAAGGACACGCGCTGGCCGTCCGCCAGGCCGGGCAGGCCGGAATTCTGGACAGAGGAGATGTGAACGAACACGTCCTTCTCGCCGCCGTCCGGCGTGATGAAGCCGAAGCCCTTGGAGGTGTTGAAGAATTTCACCGTGCCGGTGTGTGAAGCCATTGTAAGGTCTCTTTCCTGATAAGCATGCAAATCCGCATCGGGCCTCATGCCCATGTTTCGGACCTGCTTTCAATTACGGCGAAAGCCCCGCCGCAGGGTACGCGCAAGTTATGTGTCGGTGTGGGGAAAGAGGTTTTTTGTCTCAACCGCCGGTCCCGTTCGCCGGGAACAGGCGGGCACTTAATGGCTCCGCCGGGCCGTCACGCCCTTTACGCTCGCGGCATATATACATTTTTCGCGCCGGCCGGCCAAGCGGAATTACTTATGGCTCAGGCGGCGGCGGTTTCCCGCCCGGCGCGCATCAGGAAATTGATGGCGAACAGCACAACGCCCAGCATGATCGCCAGCGCCGAGACGCCCAGAACCGGACCCGCCGTCTGCGGCGGCAATCCGCCGCCGAACATCAGGAACAGCATGGACAGCATCACCGTCACCCCCACCCCGTGCAGCGCCAGATGCGCCCACGCCATCCACCCGGCCAGCATCGGCCAGGCGCGATAGCAGAGGCCGAACAGGAACGCCCCGATCCAGCCCAGCGCCAGCGCGTGAACATGCGTCACGCGCTGCGTCAGGTCCCCGGACGCGCCCATATGCTCGCCCAGCCCCATGCCGCCCAGCGCGGCCAGAATACCGAACAGGATAAAAAGCTTGTCGACCTTGAACATTGTTTGCAGCCCTCCCCGGCCAAGCGGCGCGATTATAGCCGCGCCGGGCGGGCTGCAAATATAAAATTGAAAAGACCTAGCCGAATTCTCCGCCGGTGCTGCGCGGCTTCATGCGGATCAGGCGGGAATCCGCCACCGCCGCCTGCCGGTGCTTCACAGCCCTCTGATAGTCCGGATCGGTGACCATCTCCAGAAAGGCGGAGGCGTTGGGATATTCGGCGATGAAGGCGGCGTCCCAGCTCTCCGTCTCCGGCCCGATCAGCATGTTGTCCGGCCGCCCCGCCCACGCGATGCGCCCGCCGACCCGCGCGAAGACCGGCCCGCTCTCCTTGCCGTATTCGCGATAGGCCTCGGCCCCGGTCGCGCTGCGGCCGTCCTCGTATTCCGCGGCGTCGCGGAACCGGACCAGGTTCAGCATGTGGATCGGCTCGTCCCGCGGCAGGTCCTTGAACGCCTCGAACGCCGCGCGTTCGGGATCGACATGTCCGGCCATCTCCGGTCTCCCTCGTCTGTTATGGGGCGGGAGCCTAGCGGCGGCGGGCGGCGCTGCAAATGGGCGCGTTCCGCATTGACGCCGCCAGCGCGCGCGGCCAAGACGCTGCCCATGAGCAGCATCGACATAAAGGGCCATGTCGCCCCCGGCTTCGAACCCGCCGCCGAGGCTTTCGCGCAGAATTTCGAGGACGGGCTGGAGGCCGGCGCCAGCTTCGCCGCGCAAGCGGGCGGCGAGACCGTCATCGATATCTGGGCCGGGACCGCGGTCACGAAAATCGACAAGCCGTGGAGCGAAAACACGCTCGCCCCGGTCTTCTCCACCGGCAAGGCGGTCACCGCGCTGGTCATCGCCTCGCTCGCCGAACGCGGCCTGATCGATTACGACGCCCCGCTGGCCGATCTCTGGCCGGACTTCGCGCAACACGGCAAGGGCGAAATCACGATCGCCCAAGCGCTCAGCCATCAGGCGGGCGTGCCCGGCTTTCGGGAAGAAATGGATCCCGCCGACTGGTTCGACATGGACGGCATCGCGGCAAAACTGGCGGCCGAGGAGCCGTTCTGGGAGCCGGGAACGCAGTCCGGCTACCACGCCATCACGTTCGGGATCATCGCGCAGGAAATCGCCCGCCGGTCAGACGGCCGCACCATCGGAGCCATCCTGCGCGAGGATTTCGCCGAACCGAACGGCCTCGACCTGATGATCGGCACGCCGGAGGCCGAGCATGAACGCGTCGCCGCCATGGAGAAGCCGAAAGGCTATCCCGATTTCGGCAAGGTCGGCCCGGAAACCCGCGCCGCCTTCCTGCAGCCCTGGTCCTCCCCCGGCCGCCGCGGATCGGCGGCGTGGCGGGAATCCGAATTCCCCGCCGCCAACTGCCACGCCACGGCGCGGTCGCTGGCCGAATCCATGAACCTGATCGCCCGGCGCGGCCGGCTGGGCGGCAGAGGCGTGCTGTCGGATGAAACGTTCAAGGCGATGATGAAGGAGCAGATCCACGGTCCGGACCGCGTCCTGCCCTTCGATATCGCCTGGGCCGCCGGCCTGACGCTGAACCGCCCGGACGAGGCGGACTGGTTCGGACCGGGCGAAGAGGCGGCGGGGCATTACGGCTTCGGCGGCTCCTGCGCCTTTGGCGATCCGGAGCGCGAAATCGCCGCCGCCTATGTGATGAACCAGCAGGGCCGCGTGCTGGTGGGCGACGAGCGGCCGCGGCGCATCATCCGGGCGCTCTACGGCGCGCTTTAATGGCGCGAGCCTGAACAAATGCTCATTTGACGAAGCGCGCGGCGGCGGCGCAGGCTGATTGCCGCAAATCGTCAATGTGGGGATTGATCATGCGCCTTCCGATAACCGCCTGCGCCTTCGCCATCCTCGCCGCGCCCGCGCTGGCGCAGGAGGAGCAATCCGCCCCGCCACCGCCGCCTGGCTGCGAAGCCCCGGCCTTCCGGCAGCTGGATTTCTGGATCGGCGACTGGTCGCTGAGCTGGGACAAGGCCGACGGGTCCAAAGGGCGCGGCACAAACTCCATCAGCCGCGAATATGACGGCTGCGTGATCTATGAGGAATTTTCCTCCCCCGAAATGGAATTCGAGGGGATGAGCGTTTCCACCTATGACCGCACAATCGAGTCTTGGCGGCAGACCTGGGTCGACGATAAGGGCGGCTATTACGATCTGGTCGGCGGCCCGGCCGAAGGCGAAGATCACGCCTTCGCGCTGGAGCTGGCGCGCCTTTCGGAAGACACCCCCTATCTGCGCATGATCTGGCAGGACGTTACCGAAGACTCCCTGACCTGGCGCTGGCAAGGCAAGACCGGACCCGGCGCCGAATGGACCGACCGCTGGGTCATTGAGTACGCGCGCATCACGCCCTGACACTCACCAAAGAATGTTTTGAGCCGCGCTGACAGACCGCCGGATTGACGCGTGATTATATTTCCATATATCTGGATATATCGAATCTATAGCCGAAAGCTTTCGCCATGCCCGCCGCCAAGGACGCCCCGTTCAATGCCCTGTTCCTGTGCACCGCCAACTCGGCGCGGTCGATACTGGCCGAGGCGATCCTGAACCGCGAAGGCCGGGGCCGGTTTCGCGCCTTTTCGGCCGGATCCTCGCCCCGGGGCGAGGTTCACCCCTACGCGCTGGATTTCCTGCGTAACCAGAACCATGACGTAGCGGACCTGCGCTCCAAGAGCTGGGAAGAATTCGCGGACGATGGCGCGCCGGAAATGCATTTCGTCTTCACGGTCTGCGACAACGCCGCCGGGGAGACCTGCCCGGTCTGGCCGGGCCAGCCCATGACGGCGCATTGGGGCGTTCCGGACCCCGCGGCGAGCCGCGGATCCGAGGCCGAGCAACGCCAGGCGTTTGCGGAGGCCTATCGGCAACTGAATAACCGGATATCGGCTTTTGTGAACCTGCCGCTGCGCAGCCTCGACCGGATGGCGCTGAAGACCCGTCTGGACGAAATAGGAGATGGGGAATGAGCCGAATGACCGATACGCGAGCCGCCCTGGCCGCCTTTTCCGCCCTGTCCCAGGAGACGCGGCTTGAGGCCTTCCGCCTGCTGGTGAAGGCCGAGCCGGAGGGTCTTCCCGCCGGCGAGATCGCGCGCCGACTGGACGTGCCGCAAAACACGATGTCGGCGCATCTTTCGACTCTCACCGGGTCGGGCCTTGTGCTGTCCCGCCGCGAGGGCCGGTCGATCATCTACCGCGCCGATCTGACCGCCATGCGCGGCCTGACCGCCTTTCTGCTGGAAGACTGTTGCCGGCTGGACCGCGAGACCAGCGCCCCGGCGCTGGCCTGTCTGGCCGCCGCCGGCTGTGAAACTGACAAAAACGGAGCCTGCTGATGAAACGCACCCACATCCATGTCGGCGTCAGCGACCTGACCGCCGCCATTACCCGCTATTCCGCCCTGTTCGGCGCCGCGCCGGTTCTGGTGAAGGACGATTACGCCAAATGGCTGCTGGACGATCCGCAACTGAATTTCGCGATCACGACACGGGACGGAAAACCCGGCGAAGTTTCCCATCTGGGCATCCAGGTGGACAGCGAGGAGGAGCTGGACGCGCTGGCCGCCGGTTTGCGCGATGTCGACGCGCCCTTGAGCGCCGACCGGGACGCGCATTGCTGTTACGCCAAATCCGACAAGGAATGGACCGTCGACGCAGACGGCATCGCCTGGGAGCTGTTCGTCACGCATGAGCAGGATGAGAGCTTCGGCGAAGATCGCGCGCCCCACGCCGCCGGACCCAAAAACGGCGAAACCGCCAAGGTCTGCTGCAGCTGATGGCGGAGATGAGCAAGAACAACGCCGGGGACGCGCCCGGCGGCATCGGGCTGTTCGAAAAATGGCTGTCGGTCTGGGTCGGGCTTGGCATCGTGGCCGGAGTTTCGCTCGGCTATCTGGCGCCCGCCCTGTTCGGCTTTCTGGCGGGGCTGGAATTCGCTTCGGTGAATTTCGTCGTGGCGGTGCTGATCTGGGCGATGATCTATCCCATGATGGTGGCCGTCGATTTCGGCAGCCTGCATGAAATCGGGCGCCGCCCGAAGGGGCTGATCGTGACGCTGGCGGTGAACTGGCTGATCAAGCCCTTCACCATGGCGGCGCTGGGCGTGCTGTTCTTCCGCTATGTCTTCGCCGGTTTCATTCCGCCCGACGACGCCACGCAATATATCGCCGGGTTGATCCTGCTGGGCGTGGCGCCATGCACCGCCATGGTGTTCGTCTGGTCGCAACTGACGCGCGGCGACCCGGCCTACACGCTGGTGCAGGTGTCGGTGAACGACGTCATCATGATCTTTGCGTTCGCCCCGATCGCGGCCTTCCTGCTGGGCGTGACCGACATTGCCGTGCCGTGGGACACCCTGCTTCTATCGGTCGGGCTGTATGTGCTGGCCCCGCTGGCGGCGGGCGCGCTGACACGGCGTATTTTCTTTCAACGCGCCGCAACCACGGAGAAGGCGGAAGCCGGCCTTGCCGCCTATACAGAGCGGCTGAAGCCGGCTTCCATGCTGGGTCTGGTGGCCACGGTCATCGTGCTTTTCGGGTTTCAGGGCGAGGTGATCCTGCAACGCCCCTTCCTGATCGCGCTGATCGCCGTCCCGCTGCTGATCCAGACCTACGGGATTTTCGTCATCGCCTATGGCGCGGCCTGGCTGTGGCGGATTCCATTCTCCATCGCCGCGCCCTGCGCCCTGATCGGCACGTCCAACTTCTTTGAGCTGGCCGTGGCGGTGGCGATCAGCCTTTTCGGCCTGAACTCCGGCGCTGCGCTGGCGACGGTGGTCGGCGTTCTGGTGGAGGTGCCGGTCATGCTGTCCCTTGTGGCGATTGCAAACCGTACAAAAAGCCGTTTTCCGGGGTGACAAGAGGCGCGGTCTGGTGAAAAACCCTCCCCTGATCACTGAAATGGGGCACTGGGGAGGGCAAACCATGATCCGCACAATTGTCATGACCGCGCTGCTGGCGACGGGCGCCGCGGCGCAGACGACCACGACAACAACTACGACCACGGAAGAAAAACCGGTCAGCTTCGGCGGCATGACCGGCACGGAAACGCGGTCCACCAGCAATACGCAATCCTCTTCGCGGTCCGGCGGATCGTCGGGCGGCTTTTCGTTCAACACGGCGCAGAATTCAGGCTCTGCGGTCGCCAACCAGAATCGCAGCCAGAACCAGAACGCCGACGAGGCGCTGGGCGAGTTCCTGGGCGCGCTGTTCGGCGCACAGCCGCAACAGTCATCGGGGACCCCGCAAGGCGACCGGCAATGGCGCTATGCGATCTCCCGGTCTGGATCGACGCTCTGTCACGTGACCCTGCACGAATATCAGGTCTCCGGCGGCAGCGGCCGCTATGCGACGCCGGGCGCCGATTGCCCGCGTGAGTGGCTGGGCGTGCGCAGCTACCAGATGAACACAAGCTCGGGCGAGCTGCGCCTGTATGACGGCGCTTCGACGGCGTGGAGCGGGCGGCGCACCAGCAATGAACGCTATGAAGGACGCGGCCCGGACGGCCAGACTTACACGCTTTCCATGACGTCGCGCTCCGACACGCCGGGCGGCGGCTGGAACGATACGCCGCGCTATAATTTCGACCCGGAAGACCTTTATGGGAGCTGGCGGATGAGCAAGCCGGACAGCTGGTCCAACTGCACCGTGGAATTCCCCCGTCCCGACACGGACAATGCGTCCCGGAAGCCGAACGCGGTGAACGCTCCGGCCGGTTGCCCCGGACAGGTGATGTTCGCCAAGCAGTGGTTTGTCAGCGATGGCGAACTGAAGCTGGCGGACAATTTCAACAAGGTGAAAGCCTCGCTGCGACAGACCGGGCGCAATAGCTGGGAAGGCCAGACCGACCGCGGCGAAGCAATCCAGATGCGGCGCTAGACGAACGCCGCGTCCGGGTCTTCGGGCAGGACTTTCTCGACATAATCCTTCAGACGCCGGGTCACGTCCTCCGGCTCGCCCTTCAGCTGTTCCGGCTGGATGGGCGGGCCGAAGGTGACGCGGGATTGCCGTCCCTTGCGCACCAGCATTTCGTGGAACAGCGTCATGTCGCGCAACGGCTCGCTGACCTTGTCGGCCAGATAGTATAGGCGCGATGATCGGCCGGTCATGTGGACGGGCAGGATCGGCGCGCCCTTGCGCCGGGCCAGCGTCACCGCCGTCGGCTCCCACGCCGGGTCGCGCAATTCGCCGTCGCGATACTTGGCGATACGGCCCGCCGGGAAAATCACGATGGCCGCATCGCGCTCCAGCGCCTGCAGGGAAAGACGCAGCGTCTCCTTGGTCTTGCGGCGGTTGCGCTTGTGGGCTTCCCATTCCACCGGGATCAGAAACTCGTCAAAGCGCGGGGCCACGCGAAACGCGTCCGAATTGGCGAAATAGACCAGATCGTTCCGTACGGGCCGGACCAGATCGTCGATCACCACGCCATCCGCGATGCTGGTCGGGTGATTGGAGACGATAAAGACCGGGCCGGTTTCCGGGATGCGGTCGGCGCGCACCGGGTCCAGATCCATTTCCAGAATGCCGCTGACCCAGCGGATCGCCTCGACCCCGTGCATGTGGTGCAGGGCGTCGGCCATCTCCACCGCGCGATCATAGCCCAGCAGCTTGTAGAGAAGCGGCCGGACCAGCGGCCATGACCAGTCGTCCATCCAGCCCCTGGCGCGCTGGCGCAGCAATTCTTCCACCACCTCGCCGCCCGGCTTGTCATCGGGGCGCCGCTCGAACGCGGAGTCCTCGGGCGGGGTGAGAATCGGCTCAGTTGTCATGCCTGCGAAGATGGGATCGATTGCCCGCGCTGCGCAAGCGCAGCGCCGCGATTGGCGCCGCGCCGTCCAAGGCGTTATCACTCCGCCAAAGATATTTTCAAAAGCATAGCGAGGAAGCCCTCCATGACGCGCGAGATCACGCATTTCATCAATGGCGAACACGTCAAAGGGACGTCGGGCCGGTTCAGCGATGTCTTCGACCCCAATACGGGCGAAGTTCAGGCCCGCACCCCGCTGGCCACGGCCGAGGAAGTCGCCAGGGCCGTAAAGTCCGCCGAGGAAGCCCAGCATGAATGGCAGGACGTGAACCCGCAGCGCCGCGCCCGCGTGCTGTTCGCGTTCAAATCTCTGGTCGAAAGCCATATGGAAGAGCTGGCCGAGCTTCTGTCCAGCGAGCACGGCAAGGTGGTCGCCGACTCTCGCGGCGACGTGCAGCGCGGTCTGGAAGTGATCGAGTTCGCCTGCGGCATCCCGCATCTTCAGAAGGGCGAATATACCGACTCCGCCGGCCCGGGCATCGACGTCTATTCCATGCGCCAGCCGCTGGGCGTGGGCGCGGGCATCACCCCGTTCAACTTCCCGGCCATGATCCCGATGTGGATGTTCGGCATGGCCATCGCCACCGGCAACGCCTTCATCCTGAAACCGTCCGAGAAAGACCCCAGCGTGCCGATGCGCCTGGCCGAGCTGTTTATCGAGGCCGGCGGACCGAAGGGCCTGCTGAATGTCGCGCACGGCGACAAGGAAGCGGTGGACGCCATTCTGGAGAACGAGACGATCAAGGCGGTCAGCTTTGTCGGCTCCTCCGACATCGCGCACTACATCTATTCCAAGGGCACGGCGAACAATAAGCGCGTCCAGGCGATGGGCGGGGCGAAGAACCACGGCATCATCATGCCGGACGCCGACATGGACCAGGTCGTCAAGGACCTCGTCGGTTCGGCCTATGGCTCCGCCGGCGAGCGCTGCATGGCCCTGCCTGTCGCCGTGCCGGTCGGCAAGGACACCGCCGACGAGCTGGTCGAGCGGATGATGGCGGAAATTCCGAAGCTGCGGATTGGCGTCTCCACCGACAAGGACGCGCATTACGGCCCGGTCGTTTCCGCCGCGCACAAGCAGAAGATCGAGTCCTATATCAAGATGGGCGTTGACGAGGGCGCGGACCTGCTGGCCGATGGCCGGGGCTTCACCCTGCAGGGGCACGAGGAAGGCTTCTTCGTCGGCCCGACCCTGTTCGACAATGTCACGCCGGACATGCAGTCCTACAAGGAAGAGATCTTCGGCCCGGTGCTGCAGATCGTGCGCGCAGACGACCTTGAGGAAGCGGCCCGCCTGCCCTCCGAGCACCAGTACGGCAACGGCGTGGCGATCTTCACGCGCAACGGTCTGGCCGCCCGCGAATTTGCGGCCAAGGTCAATGTCGGCATGGTCGGCATCAATGTGCCGATCCCGGTTCCGGTCAGCTATCACAGCTTCGGCGGCTGGAAGCGTTCGGCCTTCGGCGACACCAACCAGTACGGCATGGACGGCGTGCGCTTCTGGACCAAGGTGAAAACCGTCACCCAGCGCTGGCCCTCCGGCGATATCGGCGACCAGGCGTTCGTTATTCCGACGTTCCAGTAGGCAGTGTGATCGTCAATTGAGAGTCCCCGGAAGCGGCGTAGCCGTTATCCGGGGCCCAGCGCCAAGAAAAAATCTGGATCCCGGATCGGCTTCGCCGTCCGGGAGCTTCCGTTTTCTCTGCTTTGAAGCGCGGCTATAGTCATCACCATGACCACATTCGAATTCCGCACCGTCCCGCACATTGTCTCCGAACCCGGCGCGTCGAAGCGGCTGGCGGCGCTCGCCGGACCCGTCCTGAAAGGCGCGGACCGGGTGTTCATCGTGACCGACAAGGGGGTGCGCGGCGCGGGCCTGCTGGAGGACGCGGCGGGCGGTCTGGAAGACGCCGGGATCGCGGTCGAGATCTATGACGGCGTGGTGGCGGACCCGCCGGAACGGGTCGTGCTGGAGGCCGCTGAAAAAGCAAAGGCGTTCGGCGCCGAGGCGGTGATCGGGTTTGGCGGCGGCTCCCCCATGGACACCGCCAAGCTGGTGGCCCTGCTGGCGGGCGGCGATCAGGCGCTCTCCGAGATGTACGGCGTCGGCAACGCCACGGGACCGCGCCTGCCGCTGATCCTGATACCCACCACCGCCGGCACCGGCTCCGAAGTGACGCCCATCGCCGTGGTGACAACCGGCGAGACGACCAAGATGGGCGTTTCCTCCCCGCCGCTCTATGCCGACATGGCGGTGCTGGACGCGGACCTGACGCTGGGCCTGCCCAGGCACGTGACGGCGGCCACCGGCATCGACGCCATGGTCCACGCCATCGAATCCATCACTTCCAAAGTGAAGCGCAATCCGGTCTCGGAGGCGCTGGCGCTGGCCGCGCTGGCCAGGCTGCATGGCGCGATCGAGCGCGCCTGCGCGGACGGCGGAGATCGCGAGGCGCGGTCCGACATGCTGACCGGGGCGCTGCTGGCCGGGCAGGCTTTTGCGAACGCGCCCGTGGGGGCCGTGCATGCGCTGGCCTATCCTATCGGCGGAATTTTCCACGTGCCGCACGGGCTTTCGAACAGCCTGGTCCTGCCGCACGTGCTGCGCTTCAATCTGGATGTCGCCGGGGCTGACTATGCCCGTATCGCGGGCCATCTGGGCCTGCCCGCAAAAGCCGCCGCGCTGATCGAGGAGTGTGAGCGGATCGCGGAAGCGGTCGGCATCGAGCGGCGGCTGACCGAGGTGGGGATCAATCACAACGACCTGCCGCGCATGGCGGAAGACGCCATGCTGCAGACCCGCCTTCTGATGAATAATCCATGCGACGTCACGCAGGACGACGCGCTGAAAATCTACACGGCGGCGTTGTGAGCAACCAGCAACGCGGGTTCCGCGCCGACTACGCCGCCTTCGAGCCGCTGGATACGCGCTGGGCCGATAACGACATCTATGGCCACGTGAACAACGTCGCCTATTACGCCCTGTTCGATACCGCCGTGAACCGGTTCCTGATCGGGGCCGGCGTGCTGGACATCCATCATGGCGAGACCATCGGGCTGGTGGTGGAGACCGGCTGCAAATATTACCAGCCGCTGGCCTTCCCGGACCGGCTGGAGGCGGGCCTTCGCGTGGCGCGGCTGGGCAACAGCTCGGTCCGCTACGAGGTCGCCATCTTTCGCGAGGGGCAGGAGGACGCCGCGGCCGAGGGGCATTTCGTCCATGTCTATGTGAACCGCGAGACGCGCCGCCCCGCCCCCCTGCCCGAGGATTTCCGCGAGGCGCTGACCCCGCTGCTGAAGGATGAGTGACGCCGCCTTCATGGCGCGCGCGATGGAGCTGGCGCGGGCTGCGGCGCAGGCGGGCGAAGCCCCCATCGGCGCGGTGATCGTGGACCCCGAAAGCGGGGAGGTCGTGGCCGAGGCCCATAACGCCCCCATCGCCGAACATGACCCTACCGCCCATGCCGAGATCCGCGCCCTGCGCGCCGCGGCAGGGGCGCGCGGAAATTATCGCCTGACCGGCCTGACCCTCTATGTGACGCTGGAGCCCTGCGCCATGTGCGCCGGGGCGATCAGCCACGCCCGTATCGGACGCGTGGTCTATGGGGCCGGCGATCCGAAGGGCGGCGCGGTGGATCACGGCGCGCGCTTCTTCGAACAACCGACCTGCCACTGGCGGCCGGAGATCGAAAGCGGGCTGATGCGGGAGGAATCCTCCACCCTCCTGAAGGATTTCTTCCGGGCGCGGCGCGCGACAAAATCTTAAAGTTTTTATTGAAACTCGATTGATCCTTATTGACATTCAATAAGGTTCTGTTTGAGTCCCTCCATCTACTCTGGAGGGAGGAGCCCTTGATGACTCTCAAATATCTGCTTGCAGCATCCATGCTGATTACGCCCGCCGCCGCCCTGGCGCAGGACGATGTCCCGCTGATCCCGCGCGAGGACATTTTCGGAAACCCGGAGCGCGCGCAGGCGCGCATCGCCCCCGAGGGCGACGCCATGAGCTTTATCGCGCCGGTCGACGGCGTGCTGAATGTCTGGGTCGCGCCGGAAGGCGACCTGGACGCGGCCGCCGCTATCACCAGCGATGACAGCCGCGGCATCCGCAATCATTTCTGGACGCCCAATGGCGACAGCCTGCTCTACATGCAGGATGTCGGGGGCAATGAGAATTTCCACCTCTATCAGGTGGACCGCGAGGGCGGCGAGGCGCGCGACCTGACGCCGATGGACGGCGTGCGCGCGCAGGTCTACGCCATGAGCTATGACCACCCGGATGAAATCGTGGTCGGGCTGAACGACCGCAATCCGCAACTTCACGACGCCTGGAAAGTCGATCTTGAGACCGGCGAACGCGAGCTGGTGTTCGAGAATCCGGGCTATGCCGGCCTGCTGTTCGACGACGAACTGGCCGTCCGCGCCGCCATGCAGCAAACGCCCGGCGGCGGCTTCAACATCATCTCGCTGGACAGCGAGGAACCAAAAGTCCTGGTTGAGCTGGGGCCGGAAGACGCGCTGGCCTCCAACGGCCTTGGCTTCAACGATGCGGGCGATGCGTTCTACATGCTGGACACGCGCGGCCGCGACAAGGCGGCGCTGGTTCTGATCGACGCCGCCACGGGCGAGACGCGCGAAGTGATCGCCGAGTCCGAAGTCGCCGACATTTCCAATGTCCTGTTCGATCCGATGACGAACGCGCCGCTGGCCTATGCGGTGGAGAAGGAGCGTGTGGAATGGACGCCCCTGAACGACGAGATCGCGGAAGATTTCGCCGCGCTGGACGCCGCCCTGACCGGCGACTTCACCGTCACCAGCCAGAGCATGGACAACACAGTCTGGATCGTGGCGGAGGATTCGGCGGAAAGCCCGGCCACCGTCTGGCGCTATGACGCCGTGAATAACAGCGCGGAGCGCCTGTTCACCATGCGCCCGGCGCTGGAGGACGCCCCGCTGCAGCCCATGCAATCGGTGACCATCCCGTCCCGCGACGGCATGGAGCTGGTCTCTTACTACACCCTGCCGCCGGGATCGGACGCGGACGGCGACGGCGTTCCGGAGGAAGCCCAGCCGACCCTGCTGTGGGTGCATGGCGGCCCGTGGGCGCGCGATTCCTACGGCTATAATTCCGTGCACCAGTGGATGGCCAATCGCGGCTATGCCGTGCTGTCGGTCAATTATCGCGGGTCCACCGGCTTCGGAAAAAACTTCATCAATGCCAGCCACGGCGAGTGGTCCGGCAAGATGCATGACGACCTGATCGACGCGGTCGACTGGGCCGTCGAGCAGGGCATCGCCAAGGAAGACCAGATCGCCATTGGCGGCGGATCCTATGGCGGGTACGCCACGCTTGTCGGCGTCACCTTCACGCCCGATACGTTCGCCTGCGGGGTCGACATTGTCGGCCCGTCCAACCTGGTCACGCTGATGGAAAGCTTCCCGGAATACTGGAAGCCCTTCCTGGATGCGACCTTCTATCGGGGCATTGGCGACCCGGCGACCGAAGAGGGCCGCGCGGAAGCGGAGAAGCGCTCCCCCATCAACAAGGTGGACGCCATCAGCGCGCCCTTGCTGATCGGCCAGGGCGCCAATGATCCGCGCGTCACGGTGATTGAATCCACCCAGATCGTCGACGCGATGACCGAAAAGGGCATCCCGGTGACCTATGTGGAATACCCGGACGAGGGCCATGGCTTCGGACGGCCGGAGAACTCCATCTCCTTCTTTGCGGTGATGGAAGGCTTCCTGTCCGAGAACTGTCTGGGCGGACGTTACCAGCCGGTCGCCGGCGCGCTGGAAGGCTCCAGCGTCGCGGTGAAGACCGGCGCGGAGGACGTTCCGGGCCTCGCCGAAGCCCTTGAAGGCTTCGAACCGACGGTCGCCAACTAGAGACCTGACTTTACGGGACGGGCGCCGCCTTGCCGCCCGTCCCGGTTTCTGCGCCGGTCCCTGCCAGGACCGGCGCTTTCTTTTTCCAAGGGAGGCGCGACGCGCTATGGTTCCGCCCATGACCGACGCCGCCGACGCCCCGACCGAATCCTCGCCCCCGCGGCCCTGGCCGGGCGCCGGGATCCTCTACATGATCACGATCCTGCTGTTCTCCGCCCTGATGGGCGCATTCGTGTGGGAGCTGGTGATCGAGCCGGGCCTTGTCGCCATTCGCACGCGCGCCGGTCTGGGCGCGGAGCTGACGGCCTATATCGGCCGGGCCAGCGAGCAGGCGATTCTGCTGTCCCCCGCCCTCTTCCTCGCCTCCGCCCTGTGGTCCGCCTCCGCCATTCTGCGCCGCGGGCGGACCGTGGGCTTCAGCTACGCCAGCGCCGGGTCGCTGGCCGACGCGGGCGCGGCGATGATGTGGGCGGGCGGCATGGAATTTATCGGCATCCCGACGCTGTGGGCATGGACGCATGACCGGATGGGCCGGGTGGTGCTGGACTTTGATCTTTCGGCGCTGGCCCTGATCGCGCTGGGCGCGACGGTCATTTTTGCTGGTCACGCGCTGCGCCGGCGCACGGTCTAAACCGCCAGCAGGACCGCCCGGGCCAGATAGATCACGCCGATCCCGGTGACGATCAGCCGCGTCCATTTCTTGAAATTGGCGTCAGAGAACAGGTTCAGCACCCGCGTCCCGGTCCAGGTTCCGGCAATGGCCAGCGGCGCGGCGGCGGCCAGCGCCCAGAAAGGCGGCAGGCCCGCCGCGCTGGCCCCGGCCAGCATGGGCGCGCCGTAATAGGCGATCTTCACGCCATGCGCGATCACCTGGCTGGCCGCCTTTGTGGCGACGATTTCATGGCGGGTCAGCGGCGTGCGCACGAAGAACAGGTCCAGCAGCGGCCCCGACACCCCCGCCGCCACGTTCATTCCGGTCACGCCCAGCCCGCACGCGACCGCGTGCAGCGGCCTTGCCGCATCAAACTCGAACCATGATTTCGGAATCCAGAGCAGGCCGGGCAGCAGACCCAGCAGGACGAACACCATGAAGCGCGAGGGCGTGAAGGCGGCCAGCGCCAGCGCGCCAACGGCCGCCGCGGCGCCGATCATATAATACCCCATCACGTCCCAGCGCACATGGCGCAACAGGAACAGCGCGCGCGATCCGTTGGAGACGCTCTGCACCAGTCCGTGCGTCACCATCGCGGCGGGCACCGGCATGATGAAGGCCAGCACGCCCATCAGCATCAGCCCGCCCGCCATCCCGAAAATCCCGGATATGGCGGCGGTGACGAATACGGCGATGAGAAGAATCGCGATCATGCCCGCCCTGATACGGCGCCCGCGCCGGGCAATCCATCGCGTCCCGGGCGCCGTCAAACCGAAAAATCATGCCTGAAAACAATAAATTATATTTTTGCATGAAATAATTATTGTAAAACAATAATTATTGTGAGAGCGTCCGGGTCGAAAAGAAAGGACTGGCGCATGAGTGAACGGACAGAAATTTCGAAAGACACGCGGGACAGCGCGCTGTGGCTGAGCGTCGTGGCCTGGGGCCTGTTCGGCCTGATGGCGGTGGATATCGGCAATGTGATCCGTGAGCGCATTGGCGCGCTGAGCCCCGGCGGCGATGGCTGGCTGTATATCGGCAACCAGTTCGGCCTTGGCCTGGTGGAGGCGATGCCCTCCATCTTCCTGCTGTTCGCCCTGCTGGGTTTCGCGCATCTGTTTCGCCGTTGCAGCGAGGGGCAGATATTTACCGAACGCAACGTCAAGACGCTCCGCGGGGGCGGCGACTCCCTGCTGCTGGCGGCGGCGGCCAGCGCCCTGGTCACGCCGACGCTTGTCGAGTGGATAAGCGGAAACCCCGGCGGCCTGCATCTCCAGGCCAATGACCTGACGCTGGGCGTCGGCGCGATGGGGCTGGCGATCCGCGGCATTGCGCACATCTTCCGCGAGGGCGTCCTGATCAAGCAGGAAAACGACGAGTTCGTCTGATGGCGGCCGAGATTGAAGTGACGCTGGACGTGATGCTGGCGCGCCGGAAAATCCGCTCCAAGGAGCTGGCGGCCGAAATCGGCATGACCGAGGCCAATCTCTCCCTGCTCAAATCCGGCAAGGTGAAAGGCGTCCGGTTCGACACGCTGGCCCGGCTCTGCGAGGCGCTGGATTGCGAACCGGGCGACCTTCTGGCTGTCAAACGCGGCGATTGACCCTAAGGTCATCTCGACCCGGCGCAGGCGCGCCGCTAATCTCGCGCTTGCACAACAGAACTCGCGAAGGGATGGCCGCTAGAATGGATTTCGCACACTCCGAAAAGACGAAGGAATGGATGGACCGCGTCCAGCGCTTCATGGACACGCACGTCTATCCGAACGAGGACACCTATGTCCGGCAGCACGAAGAGGCCGGCAAATGGGAAATCCCGCCCATCGTGGAGGAGCTGAAAGCTAAGGCGCGCGATGAAGGGCTGTGGAATCTCTTCATGCCGGAATCCGAACACGGCGCCGGCCTGACCAATCTGGAATACGCCCCGCTGGCCGAGATCATGGGCCGCGTCTCCTGGGCCTCGGAGCTGTTCAACTGCGCCGCGCCGGACACCGGAAACATGGAGGTTCTGGACCGCTACGGCACCGACGCGCAGAAGGAAAAATGGCTCAAACCCCTGCTGGCCGGCGAGATCCGCTCCGCCTTCCTGATGACCGAACCGGCCGTCGCCTCCTCCGACGCCACGAATATCGAGTGCTCGATCACCCGTGACGGCGACCACTATGTCGTGAACGGCCGCAAATGGTGGTCTTCCGGCGCGGGCGATCCGCGCTGCGCCATCTATATCGTGATGGGCAAGACGGACCCGGACGCCGACCGCCACAAACAGCAGAGCCAGATTCTGGTCCCCGCCGACGCGGAAGGGGTTGAGGTGAAACGCGCCCTGCACGTCTTCGGCTATGACGACGCCCCGCATGGCCACATGGAAGTGGCGCTGAACAATGTCCGCGTGCCGGCGGAAAACCTGATCCTCGGCGAAGGCCGGGGCTTTGAAATCGCGCAGGGGCGGCTTGGGCCGGGCCGCATCCATCACTGCATGCGTACGATCGGCGCGGCCGAGCGAGCGCTGGAGCTGATGGTCCGCCGCCTGATGAGCCGCGAGGCGTTCGGCAAGCGCATTTCCGAACACTCCATCTGGGAACAACGCATCGCCGAGGCCCGCCTGGAGATCGAACAGGCCCGCCTGCTGACGCTGAAAGCGGCGTGGATGATGGATACGGTCGGCAACAAGGCCGCCAAGGGCGAGATCGCCATGATCAAGGTGGCCGCCCCGCGCGTCGCCCTGAAGGTCATCGACGACGCCATCCAGGCGCATGGCGGCATGGGCGTGTGTCAGGACACCCCGCTGGCGGGCATGTATGCCGGCATCCGCACGCTGAGAATCGCCGACGGCCCGGACGAGGTGCATAATCGCGCCGTCGCCCGGATCGAAATGAAAAGGCTTGGAAACGGCTAAATAATTCAGGGTGTTACGGCTTCATGTCACGTTCAGGCGGGATTTGCTTCTCTATACTCACGTGAAAAGCACGAGAGAGACGAGAAAAGGATACGCCATGCGCACCGCACTTCTATCGACAGCGTTGGGCACCGCAGCCATCGCGCTGATTCCTGCGGCGGCCTCGGCTCAGCATTACGGGTCCTCCTACGGCCAGTATGGCCAGGGCGGCTACCAGTATGATTGCGACGACAACCGCGCGGAAAACGCCATCATCGGCGGCCTTCTGGGCGCGGTGGCCGGCGGCGTGATCGGCGCATCCGTGGACGATGACGACGACGACCGCTATCGCGGCCGCCACTACCGCAACAGCCGCTACGGCTATAGCCGCCATCGCGGTTATGACCGTCACCATCGCGGCAATGACAACAGCGGCACGGTCGCCGGCGCGGTAATCGGCGGCGCGCTGGGCGCGGCCGTCGGCGCTTCGACCGGCAAGCGCGAATGCGCCCCGGTCCATCGCGGCTACAATGCCGGCTATCAGCAGGGCGGTTACGACCGCTACGGCAATGCCGGCTACTACCCGAACGACCGCTACGCCTATGAGCGTCAGGACGTCTATTACGGCGATGTCCGTCACGACCCGCGCTATGACGACCGCTACTATGGCGAACGTCATGATCCGCGCTACGACGACCGCTATTACGGCAACGCGCAATACGGTTATCAGCAGCCGCAATACGCCCAGCCGCAGGCTCAGGTCTATTCCGCGCAGTCGGTGACCTATAGCAGCGGGCGCAACTACGCCGACGTGCTGGCCGAGCGCCAGGGCGGCTATAGCGCGAGCGCCACAACCTACAGCCAGACCACGCCGGAATCGCGCCTGCTGGGCGGCCGGTAGGTCCATCCATCCTTGAAACGGCTGAACTTTATGGCCGGGGCGGCGTTGCCCCGGCCATGTCTTTTGGACCGTCCGAAAAACCGCGAAACACGCTGGACCGCTGGGTCCGTTCGCGCTGGACCACGCCGGCGCTGGCGCTGGGCGAAGTTCTGGAAACCACCATCCTGCCCTGGCCGATCGAGGCGCCGCTGGCGGCCCTCATGTTCGCGCACCGCAAACGCATCCCGCTCTATCTGGCGGTCGTGGTGGCCTCCACGCTGGTCGGCTCGGCCCTAATGTACTGGGCGGGTTACCACGCGGCCGACGCGCTGTCCGGCAATCTACCCTTTCTCAGCGAACAGGACATGCAGGCGTACGAACAGCGTTACGCCGACGCGGGATTCTGGACGATCGTCAGCGGCGGGGTTTTCCCCGTTCCGTGGCAAATCGTGACCCTGTCGGCTGGCGCGGCCGGCTATAATTTTGGCCTGTTCATGCTGGCCAGCCTGATTGGCCGCGGCCTGCGCTTCGGCCTGCTGGCCGCCGCGGTGGCCCTGTTCGGGCCGCAGATCACGGAATTCTGGAAAAATTCCTCCAAGATCCGGAAAACCGCCATCTGGGTTCTGGCGATTGCCGCCGTCTGCGTATGGATTTTGCTGCTCTTCCTGTAACAGGAATTGAATCGCGGCGCGTCTCACGCATTGTAGCGGGTATGAAAACTGCGCTCATCACCCACGCCGATTGCCTCGCCCATCAGGTGCCCGACGATAACCCGGAAAAACCCGAACGCCTCCGCCGCGTTCTGGCCGCCATGGAGGGGCCGGACTTCGCCGATCTGATCCGGCTGGAGGCCCCGCTGGCCGATGACCGCGACATCCTGCGCGTCCATGACCGGCAGATGTGGGCTGACATGACGGGCAAGGAGCCCGCGACGCCCGGCGAGTTTCACGAAATCACCTATGACACCTTCCTGCATGCTGGCGCGCTGACCGCGGCCCGCCGCGCCGCGGGCGCAGGGCTGCGCGGGGCGAAGGGCGTGTTCGACGGAGAGTTCGAGGCCGCTTTCTGCGCCGTGCGCCCGCCCGGCCATCACGCCGAACCGCGTCAGATGATGGGGTTCTGCTTCGCCGGGTCCGCCGCCATCACCGCTATGTGGGCCGTCGAGGAAGGCCACGCCCGCCGCGCCGCGGTGATCGATTTCGACGTGCATCACGGCAATGGCACGCAGGCCGCTTTCTGGAACCGGCCGGAACTGTTCTTCGGCTCCATCCACAAGGCCCCGCTCTACCCCAATACCGGCCACCCGCATGAGCGCGGCGAGCACGACAATATCCGCAACGCCCCGTTTGGGGCGGGGATCAGCGCGCAGGCCTGGCGCGATCTGGCCGAGGAATCGCTGCTGGGACCGCTGGATGCGTTCGCGCCCGACCTGCTGGTCATCTCCGCCGGGTTCGACGCGCACCGCGACGACCCGCTTGGCGCGGGGCCGGTGACCGAAGAGGATTTTGCCTGGATCACGGGCCGGCTCGTCGATATCGCCCGGCGGCACGGTCAGGGGCGGCTTGTTTCCCTGATGGAGGGCGGATACGACTTGGATGCGCTCGCGCGGTCCGCCGCCGCCCATGTGCGCGCGTTGCTGGACGCCTGAAGAGGGGCGCGTCCGGCGCGCAGCTGATCCCCCGCCCTCGGCAGACACGATGAACCATTCGCCGACCCAACCCGGCCGCGAAGATCCGGACTCCCGCGCCGTCATGGCGCCGCCCGCGCCGGGCGCGATCACGCTGGCGCGTCACGGACGGCCGGACGCGGACCGCACGGTGCGGATCAACGCAAAGGGGTATGGGGAGTGGTGGGCGAACTATGACCGCGTCGGCCTGCGGGAGGACAGCAAGCCCCCGCGCGACCTGATCGAGGCGGTGAAGAAGGCCGATATATTGCTGGCCAGCACCCTGCCCCGCGCCATCGCCACCGCTCACGCCGTTGCCGAGCCGGAGCGGATCGAGACCCTGCCGATCTTTGTAGAGGCGCCGCTGCCGCCGCCGCCTTTGCCGGGCCTGTTCCTGAAACCCCCGACCTGGGGCGTGCTGTCCCGGATCGCGTGGTGGCTGGGCTATAGCGGCGGAACCGAATCCCGGCGCGAAGCCGAAGTGCGCGCCGAGTCGGCGGCCGATCACCTAGTCCAGACCGCCGCATCGGGCGCCGAAGTGCTGCTTTTCGCGCATGGCTGGTTCAATCGCATGCTGCGTCCGGCCTTGAAACGGCGCGGTTATGATTGCGTGGTGGACGGCGGCGATTCCTACTGGTCCTATCGCCGTTATGAGCCGGTTCAGAGCCGCGTGGACGCCGCTGACCCCGGCCGTTAAGCTGATTTCAAGCCTGCCCCAAAAGAGAATTATTCATGTCCGATACTGCGGAAAAATCCCCTCCCTACGTCTCCACGCTGAGCTTCGAGGCGGCTCTCAAAGAGCTGGAATCCATTGTCGAGAAACTGGAGCGGGGCGATGTGGAGCTGGAAGAATCCATCGCCATCTATGAACGCGGCGCCGCCCTGAAAAAGCATTGCGAGGACAAGCTGAAAGCGGCCCAGATGAAGGTCGACAAGATCGTCTTCGACGAAGACGGAGCGCCCAAGGCCGAACCGGCCGGGCTGGACTGACCGCGCAATGGCCAAACCCGCAGACGAGATCCAGTTCGACGACTTCCAGAAAGTGGATATTTGCCTGGGCACCGTCGAACGCGCCGAACCCTTTCCCGAAGCCCGCAAGCCGGCTTTCAAGCTCTGGATCGATTTCGGGCCTGATATCGGCGTGAAGAAAAGCTCCGCCCAGATCACCGATCACTATACGGTGGAGCAACTGACCGGACGCCGCGTCATGGCGGTGGTGAATTTCCCGCCGCGCCAGATCGGCCCGTTCATGTCGGAAGTCCTGACGCTGGGCGTGCCCGACGATCAGGGCCGCATCGTCCTGTTGGATATTGACCGCGACGCGCCGGACGGCGCGCGCATGTTCTAGGAAAGAAAGAATCTTGAGGACATGTCGCGCGTGACCACGTTCCACGAACAGCTTGAGGAAACTGCCGACCGCGTGACGGTCGCGCTGGACGCCCTGATCCCGCGCGCCGACGGACCGGAATCGCGCGTCATCTCCGCCATGCGCTACGCCGCGCTGGGCGGGGGCAAACGCCTGCGCCCCTTCTTTGCGCTGGAATGCGGCCGCCTGTTCGACATGGACGAGCGCAGCCTGCTGCGCGCCGCCGCCGCGCTGGAATGCGTCCACACCTATTCGCTGATCCACGACGATCTGCCCTGCATGGACGATGACGATCTGCGCCGCGGCCGCCCCACCGTGCACAAGGCCTATGACGAGGGCACGGCCGTGCTGGCGGGCGATGCGCTGCTGACCCTGGCCTTCGAGATTCTGTCCCACCCGGACACCCACGGCGCGGCGCATGTTCGCTGCGAGCTGGTCTCCCGCCTGGCCTTGGCCTCCGGCGCGCGCGGCATGGTGGGCGGCCAGATGATTGATCTGGACGCGGCCGAGCATGACGAGCCGGACATCCATATCGTCACCCGCATGCAGCGCATGAAGACCGGCGCCCTGATCGCCTATGCCGCGGAAATCGGCCCCGTCATGGCCCGCGCGGATGAAGATGACCGTCAGGCGCTGGCCGGTTTCGCCCATGATCTGGGTCTGGCCTACCAGATCGCCGACGATTTGCTGGACGCGGAAGGCGAGGCTGACCGGGTTGGCAAGGCGGTCGGCAAGGACACCGGCCTAGGAAAAGCCACGTTCGTATCCATTTTAGGGACAGAGAAGGCGCGCGAGCAGGCGCGGATGCTGGCCGAACAGGCCAAATCGCATCTCGATCCGTTCGGGTCCCGCGCCGAAGCCTTGAGGGATGCGGTCGATTTCGTGCTAGACCGTTCAAATTGAAGCTCAATCAACGGCCGGTCCCGGCGCGGCGCGGCCGTTAGAAAACGAATAATATGAAGCCCGACACCCCGCTGCTGGACAAAGTTCAAACCTCCGCCGATCTGAAAGGCCTCTCAGTGGCGGAGCTGAAACAGCTCGCCGGCGAATTGCGCAACGAGACCATCGACGCGGTCTCCACCACAGGCGGGCATCTGGGCGCGGGTCTGGGCGTGGTCGAGCTGACGGTCGCCATCCACCACGTCTTCAACACCCCCGACGACAAGCTGATCTTCGATGTCGGACATCAATGCTATCCGCACAAGATCCTGACCGGCCGCCGCGACCGCATCCGCACCATCCGCCAGGGCGAGGGCCTGTCCGGCTTCACCAAGCGCAGCGAGAGCGAATACGACCCGTTCGGCGCCGCGCACGCCTCCACCTCGATTTCTGCCGGGCTTGGCTTTGCCGTTTCCCGCGACCTTCAGGACAAGGACAATAATGTCGTCTGCGTGATCGGCGACGGCGCGATGAGCGCCGGCATGGCCTATGAGGCGATGAACAATGCGGGCCACCTGAAATCCCGCATGATCGTCATCCTGAATGATAACGACATGTCCATCGCCCCGCCGACCGGCGCGATGAGCGCCTATCTGGCGCGGCTGGTTTCCTCCAAGCCCTATTCGTCCTTCCGCAAGCTGGCCAAGGGCGTGGTGAAGTCCATCGGGCTGGAAGAACCCGTGCGCCGGGCCGAGGAATATGCCCGCGGCATGGTGATGGGCGGCACGCTGTTCGAGGAAATGGGCTTCCACTATGTCGGCCCCATCGACGGCCACAATCTGGAACACCTGGTCCCGATCCTGGAGAACGCCCGCGATCTGGACGACGGCCCGATCCTGGTCCACGCCGTCACCCGCAAGGGCAAGGGCTATGAGCCCGCCGAGAACGCCGCCGACAAGTATCACGGCGTCTCCAAGTTCAATGTCGTTACCGGCGAACAGCAGAAAGGCGCGGCCGGCGCGCCCAGCTACACCAAGGTATTCGCCAACGCGCTGGTGAAGGAAGCCGAGAAGGACGACCGCGTCTGCGCCATCACCGCCGCCATGCCCTCCGGCACCGGCCTCAATGTGTTCGGCGAGAAATTCCCGGACCGCTGCTGGGATGTCGGCATCGCCGAACAGCACGCGGTCACCTTCGCGGCGGGCCTTGCCGCCGACGGCATGAAGCCGTTCGCGGCCATCTATTCCACCTTCCTGCAGCGCGGCTACGATCAGGTCGTCCACGACGTGGCGATCCAGAAACTGCCCGTGCGCTTCGCCATCGACCGCGCCGGTCTTGTCGGCGCCGATGGCCAGACGCACGCGGGCTCTTTCGATGTCGGTTATCTGGGCGCCCTGCCCGGCATGACCCTGATGGCCGCTTCGGACGAGGCGGAGCTGACCCGCATGGTCGCCACCGCCGCCGCCATTGATGACGGCCCCAGCGCCTTCCGCTATCCGCGGGGCGAGGCCGAGGGCGTCGAAATCCCCGAGGACGCGCAGCCGCTGGAAATCGGCAAGGGCCGCATCGTCCGCGAAGGCGCCACCATCGCCCTGCTGTCTCTGGGCGGGCGACTAGGCGAAGCCAAGAAGGCCGCCGACATGCTGGCCGCGCAGGGCTTTTCCACCACCGTGGCCGACGCCCGGTTCGCCAAGCCGCTGGACGAAGACCTGATCCGCCGCCTCGCCAGGGAACACGAAACGCTGATCACAATCGAGGAAGCAGCCATGGGCGGCTTTGGCGCGTTCGTCCTGCAATTCCTGGCGCGTGAAGGCGCGCTGGATGCTGGCCTGAAAATCCGCACCCTGCACCTGCCGGACATCTTCCAGGATCACGACAAGCCGTTCCTGCAATATGACGCCGCCGGCCTGAACGCCCGCCATATCGCCGCCAGCGCCATAGAGGCGCTGGGCCGGGGCGACGTCGCCGCCCTGCCGTCCGCGAAAACGGCCTGACGACCGTTTCAGCTTAACTTCCCGTAATGTGCGGTTCTGTCGCTGGACTTCCCGGCGGCGGACCGTTTTCCTTACGCCCACTATCGGGAGGGATATTCATGAAGATAAAGCGTTTTTCAGCCGCTCTGGCCGCGGCCGCCATCCTTTGCACGCCCGCCGCCATGGCGCAGGACAATGAGTCCGGCGACAGCGGCGCATCCGCCAACATTCCGGAGCCCGCGCAGTCGGAGAAATCCGGCAGCGTCCGCATTGGCGGCCAGACCATCAATTATGATGTCGTCGCCGGCGAGACCTATCTGAAGAACGACAAGGGCGAACCCGTCGCCTCCATCTTCTCGACCTCCTACATCCGCAAGAATGGCGACCGCAGCCGCCCCGTCCTGTTCGTGTTCAATGGCGGGCCGGGCTCCGCTTCGCTGTGGCTTCACATGGGCGTGTTCGGCCCGAAACGCGTCGTCATCCCGTCCGACGGCAGCGATGACGGCGCCCCGCCCTACGATCTCGGCGACAACCCCTATTCCATGCTGGACGTGGCCGATATGGTGTTTATCGACCCGGTCGGCACCGGCTGGAGCCGCGCGCTCGGCGACACCGACCCGAAGGATTATTACGGGCTTGAGGAAGACGCGGATTCGCTCGGCCGGTTCATCCGCTTGTGGCTGACCGAGAATGGCCGCTGGAACTCCCCGAAATACCTGGCGGGCGAAAGCTATGGCACCACCCGCGCCGCCGCGCTGATCGACGAGCTTCAGGGCGGCTGGACGGATGTTTCCCTGAACGGCGTGATCCTGATTTCCGCCGTTCTGGACTTCCAGTTCTCCCGCTACGGCAAGGGCAACGAGATGGTCCACGTCTCCTACATACCCTCCTTCGCCGCCATCGCCTGGTACCACGGCAAGATCGACAAGAGCGCGTGGAACAATGATTTCGACGCCTTCACCGAGGCCGCCCGCGAATTTGCGGTCGAGGAATACGCCCCGGCCCTGCTGAAAGGCGCGATGCTGGAAGACAGCCGCCGGCGCGAAATCATCACGAAACTCTCCGGCTTTACCGGGCTCAGCGAGACCTATCTGCGCCAGGCGAACATGCGCGTGAACAATATGCGCTTCATGAAAGAGCTGCTGCGCGACGAGCAACGCTCCACCGGCCGCCTCGACGCCCGCTATACCGGCATCGATTTCGACGCCGCGGGCGAGCGTTTCGACGCCGACCCTTCTTCCTACGGCATTGACGGCGCCTATACGGCGGCGGTGAACGACTATCTGACCCGTGAGCTGGATGTGCCGATCACCCGCGACTACCGCGTGCTGGACGGCGAGCCGGGCAGCAACTGGAACTGGTCCGCCAAAGACAGCGGCGGTTGGCCGGCCTACGTCAATGTCGGTCCCTGGATCAGCGAGGGAATGCGCCAGAACTCGGAGCTGCGCATCATGCTCGCCTCCGGCTGGTATGACCTCGCCACGCCCGTTTTCGGCGCCGAATTGGCCCTGCAGCGCGACGACATCCCGCAGGACCGTATCACCAAAACCTATTACCAGTCCGGCCACATGATGTACGTGCATCAGCCTTCGCTGGAGCAACTCAGCGAGGACATGCACGACTTCGTGGCGGCGGGTTCGCGCTAGGGCCGCTCAGGGCGCGGTCACCCCGGCTCGGGGCACTGAATAAAGACCGCGCCATCGCCCTTGATCGCCACGCCGCCCAGCGTCAGTTCGCCATCTTCCGGCGGCATGACGGCCAGACCGTCAACCCCGCGCCCTTCGACGGGAAGTTCAAGCGCGTCGAAAACAAACCGCGGCTCGTCGCCTTGCGCCACATACCCGGTGCGCGGCGAGCCGTTGAGGCTCGTCTCGACCGTGAGATCGCCCGCCGGGTTCAGATTGATGTCGAAGTCCGGCTTGCGGCAATCGCCGCCTTTTACGGCCCAGGGATGCTCCAGATAGGCCGTATCGACGCCGTGCGGCTCGCCCGGCTGCATGACCGGGTCTTCTTCGGCCGGCGGCGGGTCTGATTGTCCGTTCTGCGGCGGCGTCTCAGCCTCTTGAGATTGCGGCTCCTGCGCGGCCTCGCAGGCGGTCAGCAGGGCCAGGCCCGTCACGATGGCAATGGTTCGCATGAATGGCGTCCTCCTTGCGTTCGTTTCGGAAAATCCAACGCAAAGGCCGCCGCGCCTGATCCAGCCGCTATTCAGCCGCCCGTGCTTCGCCCGGCGCAGGCCCGGGTTCCGCGCTCTCCGCCCGCCGCATCGTGCGCAGGAAAGGATAGAGCGCGGCCAGCGTCAGCAGCGCCGCGGCCAGGAAGGGCGCGCCCGGGAAATAGACCGGCGCGTCATCCCCCGCGAACACGCCGAACAGGAAGGTGGACATCAGCAACGGTCCGGCGATGGCCGCCAGACTGCGCAGGCTGGCGATGGCGCCCTGCAATTCGCCCTGCTGGCTGTTGGAGACCTGATTGGACAGGATGCCCTGCATCGCCGGTCCGCCAATGCCTCCAACCGCGCCCACGGCGATCAGCACATAGACCATCCAGCCTGACGTCGCCCAGGCCAGCCCGGCGTAGAAGACGATGCTGATAAGAAAGGCCAGCGTCACGGCCCGCGTCTCGCCCAGCGCCGGTATCGCCACCCGCGTCAGACCGCCCTGCACCGCCGCGCCGGTCAGCCCGACAAACATCAGCGACAGGCCGATCTCCGCCGGCGACCAGGCGAATTTCGCCTCAGCGTAATAGGCCCAGGTGGCCGGAAGGGCGTAATGGCCCAGCTGGAACAGGAACAGCGCCGCGGCCACCCCGATCACCACCGGATAGGCGCGCAGGGTCAGAAGACTGCCCAGCGGGTTGGCGCGCCTGATGTCAAACGGCCGGCGCTGGACTTTCGACAGCGTTTCCGGCAGAACGAAGAAGCCATAGATCAGGTTCAGGAAAGCCAGCGCGGCCGCCGCGAAGAACGGGATGCGCGGCCCGATTTCCCCCAGAAAACCGCCCATTGCGGGCCCGATGATAAAGCCGAGGCCAAACGCCGCGCCCAGAATCCCGAAATTGGCGGAGCGTTTTTCGGGCGGGCTGACATCGGCGATGTAGGCGCTCGCCGTGGTGAAGGTCGCCCCGAATATCCCCGACAGGAACCGGCCCAGAAACAGCCAAGCGAGGCTGGGGGCCAGTCCCATCAGCCCGTAATCGATTCCAAAGCCCAGCAGGGAAAACAGCAGCACCGGCCGCCGTCCGAAACGGTCCGATAGCGAGCCGACAAACGGCGCGGCGAAAAACTGCACGATGGAATAGAGGAACATCAGCGCGCCGCCGAACACCGCCGCGCGCGCGATCCCCTCCCCCGTCAGCTCCATGATGAGCTGGGGGATGACCGGGATGATAATCCCGAGCCCCGTCACATCGATCAACACGGTGATGAAGATGAACAGGAGCGCGTGCTTGCCGGGCGTCCGCGTCATGGGCGGCCTCTATCGCGCGAATGGGCCGTTTTGCCTAGCGCGCAATTGCCGCGCACGGGACGGCAATCGCAGTCAGTGGCCTTCGAACGAAAGCAGGGACTGCATGGCGACGCCCTGACCTTCCAGCCGTTCGCGTCCGCCCAGCTCCGGCAGCTCGATCAGGAAAACCACGCCCGCAATCTCCGCGCCCGACCGCTTCAGCAGCTTCACCCCCGCCTCCGCCGTGCCGCCCGTCGCGATTAGGTCATCGACCAGCAGCACCCGCGCGCCCTTCGGCGCGGCGTCCTCATGCATCTCCAGCTCATCATCGCCATATTCCAGCGCGTAGGACTCGGTCAGCGTCCTGTGCGGCAGCTTCCCCTTCTTGCGCAGCGGGATGAAGCCCGCCTTCAGGCGCGTGGCGATGGCCCCGCCCAGGATGAAGCCTCGCGCCTCGATCCCAGCCACAAGGTCAATCTGCCGCCCCTCATAGGGCGCCGCCATGCCGGCCACGGCTTCCTCGAACGCCTCGGCGCGCGCGAACAGGGTGGTTACGTCGCGGAACAAAATTCCCGGCTTCGGGTAGTCCGGGATGGTTCGGATCGTCTCTTTCAGGTTCATGCCCGGCTTCTACTATGATCTTGAGGAAGTTCGAACCCTGAGCTGAAAAAAGACATTTCAAGGAGCAATTTATGAGTGGAATCAAGGACAAGGTCGTGGTCATAACCGGCGCCTCCAGCGGCATTGGCGAGGCGATTGCGGAGCGGCTCTCCAAGGACGGCGCCAAGCTGATGCTGGGGGCGCGGCGGGAAGACCGCCTGAAATCGCTGGCGGACAAGTTGGGCGGGGACGCCGCCTATCACGTCACCGACGTCACCCGCCGCGATGACGTTCAGGCGCTGGCCAAGGCCGCCATCGACAGGTTCGGCCACATCGACGTGCTGATCAATAATGCCGGCGTCATGCCGCTTTCCTTCCTGTCAGAAGGCAAGGTGGATGAGTGGGACAAGATGATCGACGTGAACATCAAGGGCGTTCTTTATGGCGTCGACGCCGTGCTCGACCACATGCTGGAACGGGAAAGCGGCCAGGTGATCAATATCGCCTCGACCGCCGGCCATCGCGTGGTCAAATCCGGCGTCGTCTATTGCGGCACCAAGCACGCCGTGCGCGCCATTTCAGAGGGCTTGCGGATGGAAACTGCGGGCAAGATCCGCTCGACCATCATCTCCCCCGGCGCGGTGGAGACGGAGCTGGGCAACGACATCTCCAACGACCAGATCAAGGACCGCGTGAAAACGATGCAGAAGGACACCGGCCTGAAGCCGGAAGATATCGCGGAGGCCGCCGCCTACTCGATCTCCCAGCCCGATTCGGTCTCGGTGAACGAGGTTCTGATCCGTCCCACCGTGCAGGAGGGCTGAACGCCCTATTCCGGCGTATCGCCGCGCAGGTCCGGCAGGTCGGCGGGGGGATTATTGGGCCACATTTCATCATCGGCCCGGTAGACAATCTCCCCGTCCACCACGGTCATCACCGCCTTGTTGCGCAGAATGTCCTCTTCCGGCTCTGACATCAGGTCGTCGCGGAAGACGCTGAAATCGGCCCGCATGCCGGGCGCGATCACGCCCAGCTCGTCCTCGCGGAAGCTGGCATAGGCCGGCCAGACCGTGAATATTTTCAGCGCCGTCTCACGGCTGACCGCTTCTTCCGGATGCCATCCCTCACCCTGGAAGCCGTCCACGCTCCGGCGGGCGACCGCCGCGTAGAACTCGATCCGGGCGTCGCCGCGCTCGACCGGGGCATCGGAACCTGCGGCGACGATTGCGCCCGCATCAATCAGGCTCTGCCACGCATAGGCGCCCTCCAGCCGCTCCTCGCCCAGCCGGTCTGGCGCGAAATAGAGATCGCCGATGGCGTGGCTGGGCTGCATGGAGGCGATGACGCCCAGGCTGGCGAAGCGTTCGATATCCGCCGGGTCGACAATCTGCGAATGCTCGATCCGCCAGCGCGGATTGCGCACCGCCCGCTCATCCGGCGGGACCGCGACGAAAGCCTGGCTATAGAGGTCCAGCACCTGACGGTTTGCGGCGTCGCCAATCGCATGCGTGGCGATCTGGATGCCCTCGCGCAGCGCCTTCTCATAGAAGGCCAATGCCTTTTCCTCGTCCAGGAACAACAGCCCGGTCGTATCGGGCCGGTCCGAATAAGGCTCCAGCAACGCCGCTCCGCGGGAGCCCAGCGCGCCGTCCGCATAGACCTTGTAGGCCCGTGTCACGTTACGGCGGTCCGGGCTGCCCCAGGGGCCGTCCTCCAGCAGCACGTCATTGCCCCAGTCCAGGGCGTTATAGACGCGGATCGGCAATTCCCCGGCGGCGGCCAGCTCGTCCAGATCCCGCGCCTGGGCTTCGGTCACGGACATGTTGTGGATGCCCGTCCAGCCATATTCGGCCATGGCCTCCGCACCGATGCGCAGCGCCTCGCGCCGCTCCGCATCGCTCATCTCCTGCACCAGCGCCTCAACCGGCGCCATGGCCGCGTCGATCAGGATGCCGTTCGGCTCGCCGGCTTCGCCGCGCTCGATCCGCCCGCCCTCGGGGTCTTCGCTATCGGCCGTGATGCCCGCCGCTTCCAGCGCCGCGCTGTTGGCGACCAGCGCATGACCGTCGGCGCGGCCCAGCAGCACCGGACGATCGTCAACGACGCCGTCCAGGTCCTCCCGCGTCGGCATCCGGCCTTCCGGCCACTGCGTCTCGATCCAGCCGCGCCCGGCGATCACGCCTTCGGGATGGTCCTCCGCCCAGCGTTCCAGCCGCGCCAGCATGCCGGCCAGTGATTCCGACCCTTCCAGATTCAGCGTCAGCTCCCGCTGGCCAATGCCGATCAGGTGCGCGTGGGCGTCGGTGAAGCCCGGAAACATCACCGCGCCGCGCAGATCGACGATCTCGGTCTCCGCGCCGGCCATCTCCAGCGCCGCGTCCTGAGCGCCGGTGAACGCCACCACGCCGTCCGCCACCGCGACGGCCTCCGCCCGGGGCGTGTCTTCGTTTCCGGTATGGATCACGCCGTTGAGGAATATCCGCTCCGGCGCCCCGGCCGGCGCGTCAGCGTCCTGCGCGTTCGCGGCGCAGGCGGAAAACAGGGTCAGGGCGGCGATCAGAAGGCGCATGAAGAACCTCGATACGAAAAGAACGGGATAATGAATTGCCGCGCATAGAAGCGCCCGAACCGGGCGGGCGCAAGGCGGCGCAAATGAAAACGGGCGGCCCGCCATGGACCGCCCGTTTCAAAACCTGGGATTGAAGCCGGTTGCGGCCTACTCGACTTTCTCGAGCAGCGTTTCGCGGTCAGCCTTTTTCAGGGCGCGCTTGATGCGCTGCGCCTGATCGGACAGCTGATCGACCTTGGCTTTCGCCAGATAGTGATCCAGCCCGCCCATCTTGTCGACGGTGCGCAGGGTCGCGGCCGAAACGCGCATGGAGAAGCTGCGGCCCAGCTTTTCCGACGTCAGCGTCACATCGCACAGGTTCGGCAGGAACCGGCGCTTGGTCTTCTTGTGGGAGTGCGAGACATTGTTTCCGGAAACCGGCCCAATACCCGACAATTCGCAGCGGCGCGCCATGGCGTCACGTCCTCTCGATGTTTGCGTTTCGCGCAAAAAACCTTATTTCGCGCCAAGCGTCCAATGCCTGTCGCGGAAGCGGGGCATTTAGCCTTATGCCCGAAGCGGGTCAAGACACAGGGGCACTGGAAAGGCGCCCCGCGCGCGACAAAGACTTTTTCACGCCGTATTTGCGGGATTAAAACACGCCCATGAGACACAAGCCATTCCTTCTTGCGCTGGCCTCGGCCGCCATGCTGGCCGCGCCGCAACAGGCGAAAACCGCTGATGACGCGCCGCAGGCTTCCAGCGAAACGCTGCTGCCGCGCGCCATCGACGCGCAATATTCCGGCTATCTGCTGGGCATCAAGGTATTGAACGCCTCGCTGGACGCCCGGCTTTCCGGCGGCGAATACGAATCGGACGCGCTGTTTGAAACGGCGGGGCTGGTGCGCTGGTTCAAGAAGGCGGAAATCGAGGCCGAGGTGGAGGGCGAGATGGATCGCTCCTACCCCAGGCCGAAAAACTACCGCCACATGAACGCGGCCGGGTCCAAGGACCGCACGATCGAGATCACCTTCACCGGCGATGACGTGATCTCCGACGTGAACCCGCGCTTTGGCAGCATGGGACAGCCCCCCGCCACCCGCGAGGAACGGCTGGAGGCGGTCGACGCCCTGTCCGCCATCCTGCAGATGGCGCTGAACGCCAACCGCCACGCGGACCGCCCGTGCGGCTATGACGCCCGCGTCTTTGACGGCAAGCAGCGTTACGATCTGCGCATGATCTATGAGGGCGATTACGAGGCGAAGCTGAAGGGCTATAAAGGCCCCGTCACCTCCTGCAATGTCTATTATATCCCCGTCTCGGGCTTCGACCCGGAAGACCTGCCGGACGAGGACATGGAGAATACGCCCCTGCGCGTGTGGTTCGCGGACACCCCGTCCTATGGCGTGTCCATGCCGGTGCGGTTCGAGCTGCAGCTGGATTTCGGCAAGGCGGTGATCGAGATTCGCGATCTGGACATTGCGATGGGCGACTCGCTGGCCGGCGCCGACGCGCTAGACTGACCCCCGCCCGCCTTCTGATTCGAGGAGAGCTGCAAACATGAGCGCGCTCCAGACGACTCTGCGCGCCGCGCTGGGCCCGACCAATACCGGCAAGACGCATCTGGCGGTCGAGCGCATGCTCGGCCACCCCACCGGCATGATCGGCCTTCCGCTGCGCCTGCTCGCCCGGGAGATCTATGACCGGGTCGTGGCCGCCAAGGGCGCGGGCGCCGCCGCCCTGATGACCGGCGAGGAAAAGATCGTCCCCGGCAATCCGCGCTACTGGATCTGCACGGCGGAGGCGATGCCGCTGTCCCAGCCGGTCAGCTTCATGGCCATCGACGAGGCGCAGCTGGCCGCCGACCCCGAACGCGGCCACATCTTCACCCACCGCATGACCGAGTGCCGGGGAACACAGGAAACCATGATCCTGGGCGCCGAAACCCTGCGCCCGCTGGTCCGCCGTCTGGTCCCGGAGGCGGAGATCGAGACGCGGGAGCGGTTTTCCACCCTCTCCTATGCCGGGCACAGCCGCATCACCGCCCTGCCCCGGCGCTCCGCCATCGTCGCCTTCTCGGCGGAGGATGTTTACGCCATCGCCGAACTGATCCGCCGCAAGCGCGGCGGCGCGGCCGTGGTGATGGGCGCGCTCAGCCCCCGCACCCGCAACGCGCAGGTGGAGCTGTTCCAGTCCGGCGAGGTGGATTACCTCGTCGCCACCGACGCCATCGGCATGGGCCTGAACCTGAATGTCGACCATGTCGCCTTCGCCCGCCTCACCAAGTTTGACGGCCGCAAGCGGCGCCGCCTCGTCCCCGCGGAGATGGGCCAGATCGCCGGCCGCGCGGGCCGCTTCCGCCAGCCCGGCACGTTCGGCACGACCGGCGACGCGCCGGAGCTGGACATCGAGGACGTCCAGCGTCTGGAAAACCACCAGTTCAAACCGCTGGAGCGGCTGGAGTGGCGCAATTTCGATCTCGATTTTTCGTCGATGGACGCCCTCAACGCCTCGCTGAACCGCCCGACGCCGGACGAGGCGCTGATCCGCGTCCGTCACGCGCTGGACGAACAGGCCCTGCAAATGCTCTCCGAAGATCCGGAAATCGCCGGCGCGCTCACCACCCGCGCCAGCGTCGAGCGGCTCTGGGACATCTGCCAGATCCCGGACTTCCGGAAGCTCACCGTCGACCAGCACGTCAAGCTGCTGAAGACCATTCACAACCATCTGGACCGCGACGGCCATCTGCCCGCCGACTGGCTGGGCGCGCAGATCGCGCGGCTGGACAAGCCGTCCGGCGATGTCGACGCGCTCTCCGCCCGCCTCGCCCATGTCCGCACATGGTCCTATCTGGCGAACAAGGGCGACTGGGTGGATGACAGCGCCCACTGGCGCGCCGTCGCCCGCGATGTTGAGGACCGCCTCTCCGACGCCCTGCACGAGGCGCTGACCCTGCGCTTCGTCGACCGCCGCACCAGCGCCCTTCTGCGCGGCCTGCGCGAAGACGGCGAACTTCTTGCCGGGGTTTCGGCCGAAGGCGAAGTGACGGTAGAGGGCCATGTCGTCGGCCATCTCAGTGGCCTGACCTTCGAGCTCGACGTTCATTCCAGCGCTGCGGAAGCCAAGGCCCTGCGCAACGCCGCGGTGAAAACCCTGCGGCCGGAAATGGACCGCCGCCTGGGCGAACTGGCCCGCGCGAAACCGGACGCCATCACGATGGACGAGGCCGGGCGTCTGTTCTGGAAAGAGGCCCCCGTCGGCCAGCTCGCACCCGGTTCGGATATTCTTCAGCCATCGGCGCGCCTGACCGGCGGGGAGCTGGGCTCGAACCCGGCGCAGGAACGCGCCCGGCGGCGGCTGGAAACCTGGCTGCACGGCGAAATAGCCCGCGTGCTCGCCCCGCTTCATGCGCTGGACACGGCGATGAAAGAGGAACGCGTCACCGGCCTGGCGCGCGGACTGACATTCCGCCTGCGCGAAAATTTAGGCGCGCTGGACCGCCGCAACGCCGCCTCCGAAATCGCGCAACTGTCCGGATCGGAACGCCGCGCCCTGCGCGCCGCCGGCGTGCGCATCGGCCGATTCAGCTTGTTCGTTCCGGCCTTGCTGAAGCCCGAACCCGCGCGCCTGCTCGCCCTGCTGACGCAGGCGGGGGACCCAGAAAGCCGTCATTTCCTGCCCGCGCCGGGCCTCACCTCGGTTCCCGCCCGCGCCGACCTGCCCGCCCAAACCGTGGCGGCGGCCGGCTTCCGCCGCTGCGGGCCGCGCGCCATCCGGCTGGATAGTCTGGAAGCGCTGGGCGCGGAACTGGCGAAAGCGCGCGAGGCGGCGAAAAATCAGCCCGGCTTTGAACTGACCCCGGCCATGACCTCGGTCCTTGGCTGTTCGGTCGAGGATCTGCGCGGCGTGGTGAAATCGCTGGGCCACGCGGTGGCGCGAAAGCCCTCCGAAACCGAAGCGGGTGAGACCCTGCCCGAACTCTGGCGGCGCCGCGCCGCCAAGCCGCGCAAGGCGAAACCGGCGCCCAGGCCGCCTGCGGATTCGCCGTTCGCCGCCCTTTCACAGCTCAAGCCCGCCCGGCCCGCGCCGCGCCGGAAATCACGCGCGCCCAAGCGAAAGGCCGAAAAATCCTGATGGAGCCGGCGGAGGAAACCGTCCGCGTGGATGTCTGGCTGTGGCGCGCGCGTTTTTTCAAATCCCGTTCGCTCGCCTCGAAATTCGTGCGCGACGGACGTGTGCGTTGCGGCGACGGCGAACATGCCAGAAGACTCGCGCGGCCTTCTGCTGTAGTGCGGCCCGGAGACATTTTGACGTTCGCGCGGAATGGCGGGATCATGTGCGTGCGGATCGCCCGTCTGGGCGACCGCCGCGGACCGCCGGCAGAGGCGCAAACGCTCTATGACACCGTGGAGGCAGATAAGTCGTGATGGACGTTCTCAAATCCCTGTTCGGAGGCAAATCCAGAGCCGCCAATGAGGACGAGCTGTCGCCGCACGTCGCCGCAACCGCCCTTCTGGTCGAAGCGGCGCTGGCTGACGGCATCTACGCGCACATGGAGGCCGAGCGGATCAAGCAGATCCTCAAAGAGGCGTTCGATCTGGAAGAGGCGGAGGCCGAGGCCGTTCTGAGCGAAGGCGAGGATCTGGCCGAAGAGGCCGTGGACCATTACCGCTTCACGAAAATCGTGAAGGAAAATCTTCCGCTGGAAAAACGCGAAAAACTCGTCGAACATCTATGGTCCGTGGTTTTCGCCGATGGCGAGCGCGCCGCAGAGGAAGATTCATTCATCCGCCGCGTGGCGCCGCTGCTGGCGGTTGAAGACCGGGCGCGGGTCCTGGCCCGCAAACGCGCCGAGGACGAGGCGGACGCCTGAGGGCGGACGCTCCGCGGCGCAGAGAAGATTACAGCAAAGGCCGAACATTCCATGACGGATAAAACTTCCGAACAGACGGGCGAACAGGAAATCGGCGAGGAAATCCTCGAATCCGACGCCATCGCCGGCGACGACATGCTCAATATCGCCATCCAGTACGCCCCCCGCGACGTTGACGCGCCGCGCAGCGGGCCGGTCCAGGTCGGCTGGTTGCTGTCAGAGCGCAAGGGCGCGGTGATCTATGACCCGCCGGAACGCGTGCGCTCGCCGGAGATGAGCAAGCGGCACGCGAAGTCCGCCTCCCGCTGCCCGGCCGTTCTGAATCTGGAAAGCCGCTATTTCGCGGTGAAATGCCCTTACGACATCCATCTGCGCTTTGGCCGCTCGCAGGACGGCAAACCGCGGATCGCCAGCGTGAACGGGGAAGCCTCCGCCATCCGTCCATCCAAGCTGAACGAATATGTCCATCTCGTGCGGGAGGTCGAATGGCGCTATCCGGCGCGTCCGACCATCCAGCTGAAGCTCCCTTACGTCTTCATCGCGGACGAGCCGGTCTGGATGACCCAGACTTCCGCCTTCCTGCATTACCGCCGCCAGCAATTGCCGGGCACGATTTTCGGCGGCCGCTTCCCCATCCATGTCTGGCCGCGCCCGCTGATGTGGGCCTTCGAATGGCACGACACCACGCAGGACCTGATCCTCAAGCGCGGCGAACCGCTGTTCTACTGCATGTTCGAGACGAACGCCCCCGAGCGCCCGATCCAGATGGTCGAGGTGGAGAAGACCCCCGATCTGGCGGACTATATCGAGCTGATCTCCGGCGCGGTGAACTACGCCAACCAGACCTTCTCCCTGTTCAAGAGCGCCGAGGCGCAGCGTCCCTCCCGCCTCATGAAGCCGAAAGTGCGCAACTAGCCGCTCAAGCCCCTTGCTGATGCTTGGCATGGCGCGCCGTTGACAAACACGGCGCGCCGCTACAAGTGCAATATGCGCCCGAGAACCGCCAAAAACCTGAAGTTTTCCGATGACCTATATCGTCACTGACGCCTGCATTCGCTGCAAATATACCGACTGTGTCGAAGTCTGCCCCGTCGACTGCTTCTACGAGGGCGAGAACATGCTGGTCATCCATCCGGACGAGTGCATCGATTGCGGCGTGTGCGAGCCGGAATGCCCCGTCGAGGCGATCAAGCCCGACACCGAGGACGACCCGGACAACAAGTGGCTGGAGGTCAACACGGTCTACGCCAATAAATGGCCGAACATCACCGTGCGGAAAGACCCGCCCGAAGACGCCGAGAAGTTCGATACCGAAACCGGAAAATACGAGCGTTTGTTCTCTGAAAAGCCCGGAACCGGCGACTAGTCTCGCCCCTCAAGTCACGTCCTGCGGCTTTACTTGAACCTTTCCGCATTGCGGGAACGGATTGTTTTTTATCGTTTTTGTGATATAGTCCCCGGATGTTCGCCCCGCATCTGACCCAATTTGGTCTCGCAACGCGGGGCGTTTCGTCTTGGCAGCTTCCGAACGAAACAGAATTGCGACCCATTTTACGCCGCAATGCTTGACGCTTCGGCGCGCCATCTCGGTCAGAGCCGCCCGGGAAACGGGCTATGGGGCTTGGTGCATAAGAGAGTTTTATGAGCAAGAAAACAGCCGACAACGATAACAAGTTCGATGAGGGACAGCACATCGTCTATCCCTCGCACGGCGTGGGCGTGATCACCGGCCGGGAAAAACAGACCGTGGCCGGTTTCGATATCGAGGTCTATGTGATCTCGTTCGAGCAGGACAAGCTGATCCTTCGCGTTCCGACGAACAAGGCCACGCAGGTGGGCATGCGCCCGCTTTCGAACACCAAGGTCGTCACAGAGGCCATGAAAACGCTCAAGGGCAAGGCGCGCGTGAAGCGGACCATGTGGTCCCGCCGCGCCCAGGAATATGAAGCCAAGATCAATTCCGGCGACCTGATTTCCATTGCCGAGGTCGTGCGCGACCTGCATCGCGGCGACGACCAGCCGGAGCAATCCTATTCCGAGCGTCAGCTCTATGAATCCGCGCTGGACCGCATGGTTCGCGAAGTCGCCGCGGTTGAGGAAATCAACCACGACAAGGCGCAGGAAAAGCTGACCAAGACGCTGGCCAAGCGCGCGGAAGCCAACGCCGCCGCGTAGAATACAGCGCCTTCAGGTACTACGCATATTCATGAAAAACGCCCGGCCACTGCGCCGGGCGTTTTTAATTATGGCTGAAAAGTGAACCAGCGCCCCCTCCCGCGCGTAAACACATCTGAAACAGATGACCGCAGCGACGAGAGCGCCATGGCTTCCACCGCGACGCGTACCGCAGATCCCGACCGCCGTATGATCCGCAAGGCAATGAACACGCCGATGCTGGAGGCGGATGAAGAACTGGCTCTGGCGCGATCATGGAAAGAGAGTGCGGACGAAAAAGCCCTGCACAAGCTCACCGGCGCCTATATGCGGCTGGTCGCGGCCATCGCCGCGAAATTCAAGCAATATGGCCTGCCCTATGGCGACCTCGTCCAGGAGGGCGCGGTCGGCCTTATGCAGGCGGCCGAACGGTTCGACCCGGACCGCGGCGTGCGTTTCTCCACTTACGCATCATGGTGGGTGCGGGCCTCCATTCAGGACTATGTTCTGCGCAACTGGTCCATCGTCCGCACCGGCACGACCTCCGCCCATAAATCGCTGTTTTTCAATCTGCGCCGTCTGCGCGCCCAGATCGGCGACACGGACGAGCTGCTTTCCAGCGCCTCCCGCGCGAAAATTGCGAAAGAGCTGGGCGTCAGCGAGGACGACGTGGAGTTGATGGCCGGCCGACTGTCCGGCGCCGATCCGTCCCTGAACGCCCCGCTGGGCGGCGAGGACGGCGACGCGGCGCGGCAGGATTTTCTGGTCGACGACAATGAGAGTCCCGAAGACACCTATATGTCGGTCCATGACTCCGTTTGGCGCAATGACCGCCTGCGCTCGGCCATGGAGCGTGCGCTGAACGAGCGCGAACGCTTCATTATCGCCAAACGCCGCCTCAACGAGGACGGCGCGACCCTGGCCAAGCTGGGCGATATCCTGAATCTTTCCAAGGAACGGGTCCGTCAGATCGAGGCGCAGGCCTTCTCCAAACTCAAGAAGGCCCTGACCGAAGAGGCCGATCCGCGCGAATCCGGCTTGATCCCGGCCGCCTAGTCCAGAATCTCGATCTGTTCGGGATGGTCCACCGTGATCATCGGCCCGTTGCGCGGCTCCACCCAGCCGCGCACACGCAGACGCGCGCCTGACAGCGCCGCGGGGTCAATGCCCGTGCCCTCGAACCGCGCCAGCGAGTCCTCATGGATCGCCACGGTAAAATCGGTGCGGTAATCCAGTCCGAAATTCAGATAGGTCCATTCGCGCACTTCGGCGGTTTCCACCACAATCCCCTCGACGATCTGGAACGTATCCAGATGTTGCGCCAAACCGTTCGTGTCCGGCGCCCGCACCATGAATGCGCCGCTGCCCCAGTGCCCGCGCCCGGCGCGCCGCGCCTCCGCTTCCAGCGCCTGCAAAGCCCGCGCATCGCCGGAATCCCCGGCCACGGACTCCGCCAGCAGCCAGCCCCCGCGCACCATTTCTCCCTGCGCCCAGCGTTCCTCTTCTCCCGCGATATAAAGCTGCGCCACGGCTCGGCCGTAACGGTCCCGCGCCGGCCCGCCCTCGCGCAGCAAAACCGTTTCGCCCTCCGCCAGCGCCTCCAGCGCCGCCCGGCTGGTCTCGCGCTCCGCCAGCTCTTCCGGAGCGGCCACACCCGCCAGCCGCACGGTCAGCCCGGTCTCCAGCTTCAGCGTCACCGGGCTTTCCACCGATGTCACGCGCCCGGTTTCCGCCGCCTGCCGCGCCGCGTCCGCAGCGCCGCAGGCCGCAATCGCAAACAGGCAGATCGGCAAAAGGACGGCTTGAAGTCGGCGGGTCATGGGGCGCACAATCGGCCGGACCGCGACAGGCGCGCAAGAGGGCAACGCGAAAATGGGCCAATTCACAATCGACCTCTACTGGTCCTTCCGCAGCCCCTATTCCTATCTGGCTGTGAAACAGCTCGCCCCGCTGCGCCGGCGCTGGGATTTCGACATCCTGCCGCGCATCGTCCTGCCTATCGCCGTGCGCGACCCGGACCTCTACGCGAAAAACATCAATCCGGTCTGGATGACCTATACGCTCACCGATGTTCCGCGTCTGGCGGAAATGCTGGGCCTGCCCATGGCCATGCCCGATCCCGACCCGGTCGCCATAGACCCGGCCACCGCCCAACCCATGGCCGACCAGCCCCATATCCACCGCCTCTCCCGCCTTGGCGCGGCGGCGGCCGAGATGGGCCGCGGTCTCTCCTTCATTGATGAAGTCTCAAGCCTGATCTGGTCGGGCCAGCCCTGGACGCAGGATGACGCCCTGGCCGACGCCGCCGCCCGCGCGGGCCTGGATCTGGAAGAACTGGAAAAGCGCGTCACCGCCCACCCGGACCGTTTCGATATCCTGATATCCGACAACCAGAAGGCGCTGGAGGCCGCCGGTCACTGGGGCGTACCCACCATGGTCTATGACGGCGAGCCCTTCTTCGGCCAAGACCGCATCCCCGTCCTGATGTGGCGCCTGCGCCAGAAGGGGATGAAAGAGCGGGTTGCTTAAACCCGTTTCAGTTCCGCCGGAACCAAGTGGCTCCCCGGTGCGTGAATACTCCAACAGAACCACGGGAGCTTATGTCATGGCAAAAGATCACGGCAACCAGATCAAAGATGACGAGAAGTACGAGGAGTTACGCGACGAAGGCTATTCCAAGGAAGCCGCTGCGCGCATCGCCAATGAAGGCAAAAGCGGCTCTAAAAAGGGCGGTAGCCAACCGCCATACGAAGATTGGACCATCGACGACCTTCGCGAGCGCGCATCGGAACTGGATATAGATAACTATTCCGAAATGAATAAAGGCCAGTTGATCGGCGCGCTGCGCAGCCGCTAGAAAAATGCTTCAGGTATTTATCGATGGCGTAAATCCGCTCTGGAACATCTTTGTTTCATCGGTCGGGCTCTATTTCTCGCTGATCATTTTCATCCGGATCAGCGGCAAACGTTCGACCTCGCAAATGAACAATTTCGACTGGCTGGTCACCGTTGCCTTGGGCTCCATCGTGGCATCAGGCATCGTTATAGAAAATGTCAGCCTCAGCGAATCCCTTTTCGCTGTGGTCCTGCTTCTGATGCTTCAATTCTTTGTCACGCGCACAGTCTTCGGCTCGCGGCTCGTCTCTCGTGTCGTAAAGGCTGAGCCACGGGTGCTCATGAAGGACGGGGAATTCCTGCGTGAGGCTATGAAGGCCGAACGCGTGACCGAGGATGAAATCCTCAGCGCAGTCCGAAGCCACGGTCTTCTGTCACTGCAAGAAATTCAATACGTGATCCTCGAAACGAATGCCTCGTTCAGCATCATATCGCGCGATGCGGCGGAAGCGCAGGAGACCCGCCATTCATCAGTGCAATCGCTGGCGTCCTGACAAAAAAGACGTGGCGACCCCGGCTGGATTCGAACCAGCGGCCCCGGGATTAGGAATCCCGTGCTCTATCCTCCTGAGCTACGGGGTCGCATGGCGATGCCTATAACAGCGGCGCGCGAGACGGGCCATAGGGGCGAAACGCCGCTTTTGCATTCGCCCGCCGCGCCTCTACCATGGCTGTAACAATATAAACGCCGTTCCTGATGGGGGTTCGCCAATGACTGTTCGTTTCGCCGCCGCGTGTATCGCCGCGCTTTCCGTTTCCATGTTCGCCGCCCCGGCTTCCGCGCAACCGGCCGAAACGGAGGCCGCCCCGGATACCGCCGCCATCGGCGGCGGCGGGCGCCCCGTGGGGCCGGCCTGGTCGCGCAGCCCGGTCATCGCCGAACACGGCATGGCCGCCACGGCGCAGCCGCTGGCCAGCCAGGTCGCCATCGACATTCTCAAGCGCGGCGGCTCGGCCGTGGACGCCGCCATCGCGGCGAACGCAGCGATCGGCCTGATGGAGCCGACCGGCAACGGCATCGGCGGCGATCTGTTCGCCATCATCTGGGACCCGGAGACCGAAAGGCTCTATGGCCTCAATGGCTCGGGCCGCGCCGCTCTGGGTCGCGACATCGAAGAAATGCGCGCGGAGGCCGCCGCCATCGTGGGCGAAGGCAACGGCATCCCGCCGCTCGGCTCCCTTCCCGTCACCGTCCCCGGCACGGTCGACGCCTGGTTCGAGATGCATGAGCGCTTCGGCAAGCTGGAAATGAGCGAAGTTCTGGCCCCGGCCATCGGCTACGCCAATGACGGTTTCCCCGTCTCCCCCGTCATCGCCTTTTACATGCAGTATAATCTCGCCCGGTTTGAAGAGAACCTCCCCATGATGGAGGAGTTCGACAATGCCCGCGCGACCTATTTTGAGGGCGGCGCGCCCGAGGCCGGCGAAATCTTCTCCAATCCTGATCTCGGCAATACGCTCTCCCTGATTGCAGAGGGCGGCCGCGAGGCTTTCTATGAGGGCGAGATCGCCCGCACGATCGACGCCTATATGAAGCGCATCGGCGGCGACCTCAGCTATGAGGACTTCGCCGCTCATGAGAGCGAATGGGTCGAGCCCGGCTGTGTCGATTATCGCGGCGGCTATGCGCTGTGCGAACTGCCGCCCAACGGTCAGGGCTTCGCCGCGCTTCAGATGATGAACATCCTGAAGAATGTCGACCTGTCGCAGTGGGAGCGCGGCTCCCCCGAAGTGATCCACTACATCACCGAGGCCAAGCGCCTGGCGTTCGAGGATGTCGCCCGTTTCTACGCGGACCCGGACTTCTCGCCCGCCCCCGTCGACTGGCTGCTGTCGGACGCTTACGGCCAGGAACGCTTCGCCCTGATCGACCCCGAAAAGGCGGCCTCCGAATTCACCCATGGCGAACCGCCGATGATCGAACCCAAGCTGGAGAGCGACGGCGACACCACCTATCTCACCGTCGCCGATTCCTCGGGCATGATGGTCTCCCTGATCCAGTCCAATTATCGCGGCATGGGTTCGGGCCTCGTGCCGGACGGTCTCGGCTTCATGCTGCAGGACCGGGGCGAACTGTTCAGCCTCGAAGACGGCCATCCCAACGTCTATGAGCCGGGCAAGCGCCCCTTCCACACCATCATCCCGGCCTTCGCGATGAAGGACGGCCAGCCCTGGATGAGCTTCGGCCTGATGGGCGGCGCCATGCAGCCGCAGGGTCACGCCCAGATCATGGTCAATCTTGTCGATTACGGCATGAACCTTCAGGCCGCCGGCGACGCCGCCCGTCTCAATCACAGCGGTGGCAGCGCGGTCACCTCCATCCACGGCGATCCGCTCGGCACGCTCCACCTGGAAGCCGGCATTCCGGACGCCACCGTCGAGCGCCTCCGCGCCATGGGCCACAATGTCGAAATCGTCTCCGATGGGCTCATGTTCGGCGGCTATCAGGCCATCACGCGCGACCTCGAAACCGGCGTCTATACCGGCGCCACCGAGATGCGCAAAGACGGCATCGCCATCGGCTATTAAGGGATAGAGGACGGAATTTCCCGTGGAAGTTCGCGCCCCCTACCCCGCCGCGTCGATAACTTCCAGAAACGCCGCGCCGTAGCGTTCAAGCTTCTTGCCGCCAACGCCGTGGATGCGGCCCATGGCGGCCAGAGAGGACGGGCGCTCGGCGGCCATTTCGATCAGAGTGCGGTCGGCGAACACCACATAGGCCGGCACATTGGCCTCCCGCGCCAGCTCGGCGCGAAGCCCGCGCAGCGCCTCGAACAATTCGCCGTCGCGGCTGGAAAGTTCGGGCGAGGCGGCGCTGGCCGTCCGCTGGCGGGCGGGTTTCGCGCGCAGCCGTTCTTCACGCAGACGCACGATGCGTTCGCCGCGCAACACCGCCGCGCCCTTCGCGGTCAGGCGCAGACCGCCATATTCGCCGATATCCATTTCGGCCAGACCGGCCGCGTAAACCTGCCGGATCAGGCCCATCCATTGCGTTTTCGGCCGGTCCGAACCGGCGCCGAAAGTGGGGATCGCATCGTGGTTCCAGCGCCGCGCCGCATCCGTGTCCTTGCCCGTCAGAACGTCTGCGATATGGGCCGCGCCGAAGCGCTGACCGGTGCGGTAGATCGCCGACAGGATTTTCTGCGCCTCAATCGTCCCGTCGAAGGACCCGGTCTCGCTCTCGCAAAGATCGCAGTGGCCGCAGGGTTCTTCCAGCGTATCGCCGAAATAGGCCAGCAGCGTCTGGCGGCGGCACTCCGGCGCCTCGGCCAGCGCCAGCAGCGCGTTCAGCTTCTGGCGCTCCAGCCGCTTCTTGTCCTCGGAGGCGCCGCTTTCGTCGATCTGACTCTGGCGCAGCTTGATATCGCCCCAGCCATACAGCGTCAGCGTATCGGCGGGTAGGCCGTCACGGCCCGCGCGCCCGATCTCCTGATAATAGGCCTCGATGGTCTTGGGCAGCGCCGCATGAGCCACGAAACGCACGTCCGGCTTGTCCACGCCCATGCCGAACGCCACGGTCGCGGCCATCACCACCGCGTCCTCGCGCACGAAGGCGTCCTGGTTCTCGCTGCGCTCGGCGGCGTCCAGACCGGCGTGATAGGGCAGCGCCCGCACCCCCGCGCCGCGCAGCGCCTCGGCAATCGTCTCGGTCTGCTTGCGGGAGGAGCAATAGACGATCCCGCTCTCTCCCCTGTGCCGTCCGGCCAGATCCAGTATCTGCTTCGTCGCGTTCTGCTTGGGGGACATCGCCAGCCGCAGATTGGGCCGGTCGAACCCCTGCACGAAAATCTTCGGCGGCCGGGAAAACAGCTTGGCCGCAACATCGTCGCGCGTCGCCGCATCGGCCGTGGCGGTCAGCGCCATCACCTGATTGGCCTCGATCGCGGTTCGCGCATCGCCCAGCGCCGCGTATTCGGGCCGGAAATCATGTCCCCATTCGGAAACGCAATGCGCTTCGTCAATCGCCAGCAGGCCGACGCCGCACTTGGCCAGCCGCGCCTGCGTCCCCGGCCCGGCCAGACGCTCCGGCGACACATAGAGCAGCCGCAGCGAGCCATCGTTCAGCGCGTCCGATATGCGCTCATTCTCTTCGGGCTCATTGGCAGAGTTCAGCGCCCCGGCCTCCACGCCATAGGCGCGCAGCGCGGCCACCTGGTCGCGCATGAGCGCAATCAGCGGGGAGACAACAACGGTCAGCCCGCCGCGCGCCAGCGCCGGCAATTGATAGCAGAGCGACTTGCCCCCGCCCGTCGGCATGACGGCCAGCACGTCCTCGCCGCGAAGGACGGCGCGCACGATCTCTTCCTGCCCGGGTCGGAAGCCCGCGAAGCCGAACACCTCATGAAGAATCGATTCCGGATCACGCATGCCCTCGCGTCTAGCGGCGTGCGGCCCGCGAGGCAAAGCGCCAAAGCGTCACCAGGGCAGTTCCTCGCCGCGATAATCGAAGAAGCCGCCGGACTGTTCAGGTCGTAGCGCATCAATAACCATCAGAAGGTCCGCAGCCGCGGTTTCCGGCTCCCGCACGTTCAGGCCCGACTTGGCGAACGGCTGGGACAGTTTCGTGTCCACCGTGCCCGGATGCAGCGCCGCGATCACCGCCGCCTTGTTCCGCCGCTTCAATTCGACAGACGCGGTCTTCACGAACTGGTTCAGCGCCGCCTTGGAAGCGCGATAGCTGTACCAGCCGCCAATCCCGTTATCGCCGATGCTGCCGACCTTGGCCGACAGGCTGGCGAACACGGATTTTCCTTCCTTCGGCAACAGGGGAAGCATGTGCCTGATCAGAAGCGCTGGGCCAAACGCGTTGATGCCGAACGCCTTTTCCATATGGGCGAGATCAATCTCGCTCCAGCTTTTCTCCGGGGCGAACGCTTCATCATGCAGAAAGCCCGTGGCGTCGATGACCAGGCGGATATCCGCGCCGCTTTCGGCCAGTCCGGCCGCGGCGCGTTCAATACTGGCGGGATCGGTCAGATCCAGTTTCGCTTCGCCGGAACGGCTCAACGCGATCACCTGATCGAACGCTGGAGACGCTTCTAGGGCGGCGGAAAAAGCGCGGCCGATGCCGCCGCTCGCGCCAACCACCACGGCGGCGCCGCCTCTGGGAAAAGAAGAAAGACTCATGCCTGCCATGCAGGCAGAACTATGGCGCGGCCCCGCCCCGGCAAGGCGCTCGCCCGCTATATGTCAGGCTTGCCGCGCAGGAATTTCTTGTGGGCGTGCTGCTTCTTCGCATCCAGCCGCTTTCGTTTCTGGGACGGAGTAACCCCGGTGCGTTTACGCTTCTTGGGCGGCTCGGCGGCCCGCGCGACCAGCTCGTTCAGCCGGGCCAGCGCGTCAGCGCGATTGCGCGCCTGTGTGCGGTGCGTGCGGGCCGTGATTACCAGCACGCCATCCTTGGTCATCCGCTTGCCCGCGATCCGCCGCAGGCGCGCAAATACCGGGGCCGGAATGGAGTCGGAGCCTTTGGCGTCGAAACGCAGCTGCACCGCCGTCTCGACCTTGTTGACGTTCTGCCCGCCGGGACCGGAAGCGCGAACGAACGACTCCTCGATCTCCGACTCGTTAATGCGGATATGCGGGACGGGCTCAATCATGTTCGCCCGCCAACGCCCGCCGCATCAGCTCCGTGTCCGCCAGCATTTCCTCGAAGCCCGACCAGTCATCGTCCCCGGCGATTTTCGCCCACAGCGCGGCGTGGTCTTCGTAGACCAGCGTGCAGGGATGGCCGCGTTTGAAATAGATATGATTGAGGCGATCCCGGTCCTCGGCGGCGTGACTATCCAGTTGCGCGCGGAACGCATCGAACGCCTCGCCCTGATAGCGCGCCGCTTCCGGGCTTTCGGCGGCGCGGCGTTCGGATTCCTTGCCGCAATACCAGTCATAGAAAAACCGCTCCCACGGCGCCTGGCTCTCGCGCAGGAAGGCCAACAGGGACTGAAGCAGTTTCGTATCGGCCTCTGCGCCAGCGCTCAGCACGCCCAGACGCTTCAGGAAGGCGGCGCGGGTTTCGTCCTGATAGGCGTCGGGGAAGACGTTCAACGCCTCGACCAGCGGTTTCGTATCTTCGACGATAGCGCTGAGGCAGGCCGCCAGCTGCTGCATCGTCCAGAACACCGAATCCGGCTGCCGCGCATAGGCGTACAACCCGCTTTCGTCGAAATAGGCGGCGGTGAAACCGGGCTCATAATAGGGCAGGAAGCGCCAGGGACCGTAATCGAAACTCTCGCCCGTGACGTTGAGATTATCGGTGTTCAGAACGCCATGGACGAACCCTGCGGCCATCCATTGCGCCGTCAGGCGCGCGCTGCGGCGAACCACATTTTCCAGAAACGCCGCGGCGCGGTCATCGCCTTTCCGGTCTTCCAGCTCGGGATAATAAGCGCTGATGCAGTGATCCAGCAGGGCCTGAATGCGCTCTGGAGATTCCTCAAACGCATGGCGCTGGAATGTACCGATGCGGATATGGCTCCAGCCCAGCCGGGTCAGCACGGCGGAACGCGCCGGCGAGGGCTCGTCATGCCGGACCAGTTCCTCGCCCGTCTCGTAGAGCGCGAACGGCTTGGACGTTTCCACGCCCAGCGCCTCCAGCCTTTGCGCCGCCAGCACTTCCCGCACCCCGCCCTGCAGCGTCAGGCGTCCATCGCCGCTGCGCGACCAGGGCGTCTGGCCCGATCCCTTGGTGGCCAGGTCCAGAAGCCGGTCGCGGTCATCGCGCAATTGCGCGTAAAGAAAGCCTCGTCCGTCGCCGATATCGGGATTGTAATGCCGGAATTGGTGGCCGTGATAACGCAGCGCCAGCGGCTGGCCCAGATTATCCTCAAGCGGCTCGAAACGCGCGAAATGCGCGCGCCATTCATCGTCGGTCTGGTCGCCCAGCCCGACGCGCCGCGCCCAGCGGTCATTGCGAAAGCGCAGCCGCTCCTCTGGGAAGACGGCCGGCTTCACTTCGTCATGAAAGCCCTCCCCCAGCTCCAGAATGCGCGGGTCGGGCCGATAATCGGAGACAATATCGCTCATGGGGCGGACATGGCCGCCCGCACGGCTCAGTGCAAGCTTTTCCCGGCCCGGCGATCGAGACGGCCTTCGATCGCGTCCACAATCACCGCCCGCAGCGCGCGCCACGCCTCGGCGCGCGGCTCGTCGCCCAGATCCTCCATCTCCTCCACCGCCTGGGTGGCGTAAATGCAGGCCTGCGCGCCGTGGCGGTCGACAAGAAGATGGGCGATCTGGGTGAGGTCTTCAGCGGTGATCTGGGACATTTGGGGTCAGGCTCCGGTTGGAAGGTCAGTTTTGCCAGATAGCGGAGCAAGCGGAATGCCAGAGCCAAGCTGTTGTAATTATTCGAAATTAAGTATGACGCGGACGGATTTGCCGGGCAGGAAACACCCTATGCGGCGTTCAGTTCCGCCCCGTAGCCCTCCTCGGCCAGCCAGCGGCGCTCGGCTTCCGTCAAAGCGCGGCCAAGCACAGCGTTGCGCGTCGGAAAGCGGCCGAATTTTTCAATGATGTTCAGATGCGCGCGGGCATGACGGGAATTGTTCTCATCGCCCAGCCGCTCTGCGTAAAGCATCACGCTTTCGGCCTGCGTTTCCGCATCCTCGGCGTGCATGAAGGGCGTATAGAAAAACTGCCGGACCGGCCCCTCTATTTCCAGATCCCGGTTCGCGCCGACAATGCGGCGGGCGGCGGCCAGCGCCAGCGGGTCATGTTTCCAGCTTAGCGCGAGGCCGCGATAGATATTGCGCGGGAACTGGTCCATCAGGATGCACAGACCCAGCGCCGCCTCGGCGTCGTCTTCCCCCGGATGCGGCCCCGCCTGAAGCGCCGTCACGGCCGCCGAAATCCGGTCGCCAAATCGGATGGCGATTTCCGCGTCGAACACCGGATCGGACAGAAACCAGGCCTGCGGCCCCGCCGACCGCCAGAAGGCCGCAATGGATGTCAGGTCAGAAGCGGAGATTGCCGCCATTGATCGCCTCGTAGGCCGGCCCGTCCAGCGGCTCGTACCGCCCGGTTTCCGGATCAAGATAGAAGAGAGGCTCGCCCACTTTCACCGGATCGAACCCGTCTTCCTTCAAATCCTTCTTGCGGTATTTGAACGTGCCGGTCGTGTCCGGCTCCGTCCGCAGGCGCAGGAAGATGGGGCGCGCATAGGCCGGCAGGTCTTCCTTCAGGCGGAGCATCAGGGAATCGAGGTCGAAATCATCGCCGGTCGTGATCGCCGCCATGCCGGCGCGGCCGTCATAGCCAGGAACCTTCACGCCATACACGACGGCCTGCTCGACGCTGTCCAGAACGCCGATCGCTTCCTCCACCTCGCTGGTGGCGACATTCTCCGCCATCCAACGGTAAGTGTCGCCGATCCGGTCGATGAAATAATAATTGCCCAGCTTGTCGCGCTTCATCAAATCGCCCGTGCGGAACCAGGCGTCGCCGGGCTCGAACACGTCGCGGAGGATTTTCTTCTCCGTTTCTTCCTTGTTGGCGTAGCCATCGAAGCGATAGCGCGGATCGCCCGGCTTGATCTCGCCAATCGCCTCGCCGACCTCGTCCGGCTCAACCACGATGGCGTGGCCTTCCGCGTCGCGGACCGGTTCGCTGGTTTCGACATCGTGGCGGATCAGTTCGATATTGAAGCGGCTCTTGAGATAGGGCGCGACGCGGCCGATGGAGCCGGGCTGGCCGCCGACATTCAACAGCGCCACATTGCCCTCGGTCGCGCCATAGAATTCCACGATGAATTCGATGCCGGTGCGCTTGACGAAACGCGTCCAGACATCGGGGCGAAGGCCGTTGCCGATGGCGCAGCGTATCTGGTGCTCACGTTCTTTCGGGGTGGAGTCCTGCGCCATCAGGAAGCGGCACAGCTCGCCCACATACATCAGGATTGTCGCCTTGTAGCGGATGGCCTCATCCCAGAAGCTTGAGGCGGAGAAACGGCGGCGAACAATGACCGCGCCGCCCGCCATGATCGCCGTCCCGACGCCGCACAGCCCGCCCGTGGCGTGATAGAGCGGCAGGACCATCATCACCCGGTCTTCGTCATTGGACCGGGAGGCGACGGCGAACGTGTTCATGTAGGTCAGGACCCGCGTATGGGTCATGCGGGCAACCTTGGGCAGCCCCGTGGTGCCGCTGGTGAACATTTTCAGACAGGTGTCTGCCGCCTTCTCGCCCGCCCTGCGGTCGCGCGCGGGACGGTCATCCGGCTGGCCTTCCAGCGCCTCTTCAAAGCTGCGGCCCGGGCAATCCCCGCATGCGAACCAGTCGGTCGGCATGTCTTTCAGTTCGCCGCGCGCGGACTCGAAATTGTCCTGCAGGTCCACGTCCACGATGATGTGTCTGGCCTCGGCGATTGTGATCGTGTGGGCCAGCGATGACCCGAACAGCTGATTGTTCAGCAGCGCGCCGACCACGCCGACCTTGGAAAGCCCGTACCAGATCGGAAAATATTCGATCCGGTTCTGCATATAGATCGCGACCGTATCGCCGGGCTTCAGGCCCTGCGCCACGGCCCAGTGGGCGACGCGGTTCGCATAGGCGTCCATCTCCGCATAGGTCCAGACCGTATCGTCTTCCATCAGGGCCGGCCGGTCGGCGTGACGGTCCACGGACTCCTCGATCTGGTCGACGGTCAGCAAGTCCGGATCGCCCTGCACCTTGCTGACCCGCTTGAGAATGCGCGCCAGGCTGGTGATGTATTTGACCTCGCGGGAGACCGCGCCGAACAGACCCATTATTTCCTCATTTCCCGGAAGATATCGCAACAGACCGAACTTATCGGGGGCCGTTTAACCGTCAATGAAATGACGCCGCGCACCCCGCGCCTTTATGCCTCAGGCAAAACATTCAGAGAGAAAATCGCGCATCGCCTTCCAAGCCAGATCCGCCGACTTCTCGTTATAGACCGTGCCGAGATCCGGGTCGTTGGCGTTGGGATTGGTGAAAGCGTGCATGGTGCCGCCATAGGCGTGCAGCCGCCAGTCCGCCTGCGCCTCGCTCATTTCCTTTGCGAAACCGACCACCGAATCCGGCTCCGCCATCGGGTCGTCCCAGCCATGCAGGGCCAGAACCTTCGCCTTGATCCGGTCGGCCTTGCCGACCTCCGGCGCGTTGAACAGGCCGTGGAAGCTGATGACGCCGTCGACGTCCTCGCCCGTGCGGGCGATATCCAGAACGCACAGGCCGCCAAAGCAGAAGCCGATGGCCGCGACATGGTTCTGGTCCACGTCCGGCATGCCGCGGACAAGGTCCAGCGCCGTTTTCAGGCGATCCTGAAGCATGGCGCGATCTTCCAGGAATGGGCCCATCAGCTTCTGGTTTTCCTCGACGCTGGAACCCAGAACGCCCTTGCCATAGAGATCCAGCGCAAAGCCGGTATAGCCCAGCTCCGCCAGGTCCCGGGCGCGCTCATTCTCGAATTCGCCCCGGCCGGCCCATGCGTGGGAGACCAGAACGGCGGGGCGCGGACCGGGCACGGAATCGTCCCAGGCCTTGAAGCCCTGCAACGCCGTTCCCTGATGTTCGTAATCGACGGTTTCGGTCTGGATGGTCATCTCGGCGTCGCCTCCTCGCGTTTACAAGTTCGAGGATAATAATGGCGTGCGCGGGCGGCGCGTTCCACCGGCAAGCTGTCAGAAAAAAAAACGGCCCCGCGCGAAGCGGGGCCGGAAAAGAAAAGTCGCTAACCGACGACGGGAATGCCCGTGGTCTGAACGGACTTTAACAAAATTGAACATAACCGCAAGGATTAATCTCGGTTAATAAATCTCTGATTCAAAAGAATAGCGCGGAAATCCGAGACATTCACGCCCGTTGGGCCAGTAATAATTTTGTCCCCGAGGTCGTCAAAAAGACTTGCACTGTCGAATCCCGCCAACATGGCGGCGGGGTCCAGTCCGGCCTCGACCGCGCGCGGCAGCGTCGCCGGACCGACATAGGCGCCCGCCCCTTCCGCCCGGCCATCCAGCCCGTCCGTATCCGCCGCAAGGGCGAATATGCCGGGGGCGCGGTCCAGCGCGAGCGCCAGGGCGAGCGCGTAATGCGTATTGGGCCCGCCCCGCGCGCTCCCGGCGGGCGCAGGCGCTGTCACCTCGCCGCCCGAGAGCAATAATAACGGGCCCTCGGCCGCCGGAATCGCGCGGATTTTGTAGGCGTGATCGCGGGCGACCGTTTCCGCGTCGCCCTCAATCGCCTCGCCCAGTATTTCAACATTGACGCCCGCGCGCTCCGCCGCCCGCGACGCTGCGGCCAGCGCCTCGCGCGCCGATCCGATAAGGCGCACCGGGCCACGCGCCGCCTCGCCCTCCGCCTGCGCTGGCCATCGCGCCGGCGGCGGCACATTCCACCGCCGTAAAATCGCCGCCGGGTCCCGCGCCGGTCCCGGCACGGTCGGGCCGGAGGCGACCAGCGCCGGGTCGTCTCCGGGCACGTCCGAAATCACGAAGGTTGCGAGGCGGGCGGGACAGGCCGCTCGCGCCAGGCCCCCCGCCTTGATGTCAGACAAGACGCCGCGCACCGCGTTCAGATCGCCGATCGGCGCGCCCGCCGCCATCAGGGCGTTCAGCAAGTCCGCCTTTTCTTCCCGGGCCACACCCCGCGGCGCGCACCAGAGCGCCGAGCCGCCGCCGGAAATCAGGGCAATCAGGAGATCGTCGGGGCCGAGCTCTGCGGCCTGGTCCAGCGCCCGCCGCGCGGCGGCGGCGCTGCGCGCGTCTGGAACCGGATGCCCGGCGGTCTCGACGCGTATGCGGCGGAGCGGCCGTTCATGGCCATCGGGCACGACGACCTCACCCGACAGCTCGCCCGGCCACAGGGCCTCCAGCGCTTCGGCCATCAGGGCGGAGGCTTTGCCCGGCCCAGAACCAACGTGCGCCCCTTTGGCGGTTCCGGCAGACAATCGCCCATGCGGGCGGCCGGGTTCACCGCGTCCAGCGCGATCGCCAGAAGGCTGCGCAGAAACCCCCGCGGATCTCCGGGGTCCAGCGAAGCGGCGTTACTCGGCAGCGTTTTCCTCATACGTCATGGCGTGGCGCATGGCGTGGAAGATATAGTTCTGCTCCACCACGCCGGTCAGCAAATGCGCCCACGGCCCCTTTGCATAGATGGGAACGTCGTCGCCAGTATGGGTTTCGGAGCCCGAAGGGACCAGCGCCTGTTGCCGGAAGTCCTTGTCCCGGACATCGACATCGGACAAATCGGGGCGTTCGCCGTCAACCGCGCCCGGACCATTGGCGTAGCCGAGCGTGGTATAGGGCTTGCCGTCCTGCGCCTTGATGAGGGCAGCGGGCGTTGCGGCGAGGCCAAGGATGGGATTGCCCCGCGCCGGATAGCCGGAAATCGTCAGGGTGTGGCCATGATCGGCCGTGACCACGATCAGCGTCTCCGCCGGATCGACTTTTGACAGCGCCGTTTCCACCGCCTTTGAAAACGCGACGGCGTCCGTCAGGGCGCGATAGGCGTTTCCGGCGTGATGGGCGTGGTCGATGCGTCCTCCCTCCACCATCAGGAAGAAGCCGTCCTCGTCCGTGGAAAGAATATCTATCGCCTTGGCCGTCATTTCCGACAGTGACGGCTCTCCGGCGGGGTCGTCCGCGCGGTCGGCGTCATATTGCATGTGGCTTGGCTCGAACAGGGCCAGAACGCGCGGCGCGCCGGCCGCATCCAGCGCATCGAATTGCTCGCGATTCCAGACATAGGCGCCATTTTCGCCAGCCTTTTCGACCCATTCCGCCGTCAGGTCGCGGCCGTCCAGCCGGTTGCCGAATTCGCCCTCATGTTCCGGGTCGGCCATGTCCTCCGGCAGGAAGCCGGCCCGGCCGCCGCCCATCGCTAGTTCCAGACCGTCGCCGGCCGGCCATTCGATCAGCTGACGCGCAATGTCCGGGCAGGATTCGCGCAGGCCTTCCGGCACGTCGTCATCCGACTCCCAGTCGCGTTCCGGAACGTGGGCATAGACCGTCGCCGGGGTCGCGTGGGTAATCCGGGCGGTGGAAACCAGGCCCGTCGCCTTGCCCGCGGTCTCGGCGATTTCAGCCAGGCTTTGCAGGCGGTTCGGCGCATCCGGCCCGCAGTCGGACGGCTGGGCGTCCAATGTGACATTGATCATGCCGCTGCGAGTTTTGGAGCCGGTCATGATGGCTGTCGCGGTGGCCGCGGAATCAGAGACCTGGAAGTCATGGGAATAGGTTTTGGACAGGCCCGTATAAGGGAATTTCTCGAACGACAGCGCGTTGGATTCGCCGTCAACGCCGCGCAATTGACCGTCGAGGATGCGCGCGGCGGTGGCGGTGGAAATGCTCAGCCCGTCGCCAACGAACACGATCACATTCTTCGCGCGGCCCGTGACCGGGATCCGGGCAAGACGATCGGACAGCGCCGCGCGGGCGTCCGCGGCGTAATCCTGCGGCGGTTCGGCCGGTTGGCCGGCGATGGCGGCTGAAAGTAAAAGCGTGGTCAGCATTGGCCGATTTCCATGCGGTCGGTTTGGGTTCGGACCTCGCTAACAAGGGTTTATGACGCTTTGGAATCAGCCTCCTGCAAAAAGCAGCGGAGTCAGCCAGTAGGCCAGCAGGGTAATAATCGCGATCCCGGCCAGATTGCCGAAGAATCCCGCCTTCACCATTTGCGGCACGCGAATTTCGCCGGAGGCGAACACCACCGCGTTCGGCCCGGTCGCGACCGGCAGCATGAAGGCGCAACTGGCCGCCATGGCGACCGGGGCCGCGATCAGAACCGGATCGGCGCCCGAAGCGGCGGACAGCGCGGAAAAGACCGGAATCAATGCTGACACGGTGGCGATATTGCTCATCATCTCGGTCGCGAAGATCACCAGCGCGGTCAGCGACAGGATCAGCAGGATCAGCGGCCAGGCCCCGACGGCGGACATTTCGCCGCCCAGCCACGCGGCCAGGCCGCTGGTTTCGATCAGCCAGGCCAGGCTCATCCCGCCGCCGAACAGGATCACCACGCCCCAGGGCAGGCGCTCCGCCGTCCGCCAGTCCAGCAACGCCTCGCCCCGCCCCTCGCCCGACGGCGTCAGGAAGAAGGCCAGCGCGCCGATAATGGCGATTCCCGCATCGGTCAGCCCGCCAAGACCGGGGATGCTTGTCAGTACATACTGGCGCGTCATCCAGGCCAGCCCGATAAAGGCGAACAGGATCAGCACACGCCGCTCCGGCGCGCGCATGGGGCCGAGCGCGGACAATTCGGTATTCACCGCCGCGGCGGCTTCCGGCGACGGCGCGCCCGGCGGCGAGAAAACCCGCGTCAGCACGAACCAGAGCACCGGCACCATCAGCGCCACCACCGGCACGCCCAGCCCCATCCATTGCGCAAAGCCGATGTCCCGCCCTGTCTCCTGCAACCATCCGATGACCAGAAGATTGGTCGGCGTCCCCACCGGCGTGCCCAGCCCGCCCACGCTGGCGGCATAGGCCAGGCCAAGAAGCAGCGGCGGCGCCAGCAGGGCCGCCTTTTCGCGCCCCGCCGCCATGGCGACGCTGAGCGCGATGGGGGTCATCATGATCGTGGTGGCGGTGTTGGATATCCACATGGACAGCAAGGCCGCGGCCAGCATGAATCCGAAGATCAGCGCCTTGGGCCGCGCCCCGAAACGGGCGACGATATTCAGGGCGATACGGGCGTGCAGGTTCCAGCGCTGGATCGCCATGGCGATGATGAATCCGCCCAGCAGCAGGAATACTGTCGAGCGCATATATTGCATCGACACGTCATTGACCGCCGCGATCCCGGCGACCGGCGCCACGGCCATGGGCAGCAGGGCCGTGGCGGGAATGGGAATGGCCTCCGTCGCCCACCACACCGCCATCAATACGGCCAGCGAGACAACAGCCCAGCCGTCCCGGGAGAGCCCCTCGGGCGGCGGCAGGAACTGGAGAAGAAGGGCGAGCGCGAGGCCGAGAAACAGGCCGATCAGTTGCGGCGCCCGCGCGGCGGGAGAATCGCTGGCTTGGGCGGTCATGGGCGCAGCTTAATTGCGCCAACACGCGCGGCAAGCTGCACCTGCTAAGAGGTCAGCGCCCGCACCTTGTTTGCCAGCTCGTCCGGGTCGAACGGCTTTTCCACGATCGTCGCGTTCGCATACCGGGCGCTCAGTCCTTCGGGACGGTAGCCGGTGATGAACACGACGGGGACATTTTTCCCGATCAGAGTGTCGGCGATCTCGAAACTGGACGCGCCCTCGACATTCACGTCCAGCAGCGCGATGTCGAAATCGTGGTTTTCGACCAGTTGCAAACCATCGGCGATGCTTTCCGCGAGGTCAGCGTCAAACCCGATCTCCGTCAGGATATCTTTCAAATGCAGGGCAATCAGAAGTTCGTCCTCGAGCACGAGGACTCGCTTGCGCGAAACGATCAAATCAACCCCCAAAAAATATTGTCCCCGCGCCCCAGCTAGAGGAGGCGGGGGGCGGCGTCATTAACCTGCGTCAAATTACCTGACGTATTATTGTATGCGTGCAAATGGTGCCCGGAGCGAGACTCGAACTCGCAAGGCCTTGCGGCCGGCGGATTTTGAGTCATCGTTTTTCAATTATAACATATTGATATGTAATGATAATATTTTAAATCTTCATGTGTATGTGTAACAAAATGTGAAAGCTTTGAGCGACTTTGACGCCTTTCGCGTGGCATCGACCGCACAAGTTTCAGACTAGGGTGAACCGGTTGACGCATCACAAACGCTGAAGCTCCGCCATGTCATCACGAAAGCCAGTTCGTTCGATCCATTGAGTCCGACGTTTCCTTAAGCCCTGCCGCGGGCGCAACAGGGAGCTGTCCTACTGGGGGCGCAGAGACATAGTTCAAAGGCTGAGCTGCTTACCACCGGGTGACCTGGAGAGGCTGGGCTCCAGATTTAGGAAGCTTTTGTGACTCACCACATCAATGACGCCCCACTCTACGCCCTGAGCAAGGCTCAACTTTTTTGCCTGTGGCGAAACATCGCCGCCGAGATCGAAGGCATGCCGGAAGGCAGCCCTTCACGGATTGAGGCTGAGGCTTTGATCGCCCGGATACGCGGTGCGATCATCTGCAAGCGACAAGGCCAGCTTGCTCCTTGAGAAACCATCAAAGCGCTACAGCCAGATGACGCTGTCGCGCCTCTCGTTTCTGGTACAGGTAAGGCAAATGATGGCTACCTTCTTCTTGACCTGAACTTCACCCAATTCGGTTTCGGCGCGTTTCGTGGAGGCATCTTGTGGCCTGAAATTTCAACAGGCACTCTTCGCCGCCCGATCAGGCTGCCATACTGCCAAACCGACACGTCCATATAATGCGTGCCGATGTAAGCGGAACTTTCCTGGGCTTTATATCCAAACCCCGCAGCATGACCGAGGTCATTTTCATCTTCGGCGTCGGCGCCCTGATTTCGTACCGTCCACTTCACCTTTGAATTTGGTGGGAGCGTGTCCGAATTACTAAGCTCGAAATAGATTTCGCAATTTCTAGGTATCGGACCGATCCGATTTACACCTGTAATTCCTGCTGTGCCGGAACCTCGCGGAACTGCTCTGACCGATACCTGGGGATCAAAGTTGAATTGGACGATGGCTCCCGCATTCTCTTTGATAACTGGCTCATCTGGTATCGGGAAAAATTGCTGGAAAGCCTCACTCCAGATTTCTGAAGCGACCCACTTATTGTCCGCGTTTAAAGCACGATTGGAAATCTCAGCTAAAACGCTAAGCGCCGATTTGATTGCATTGGTCTGATCGGCACTTAGACGGTTGAGATTCTCACCCTTATCAACGGGATTTGGAACACACCCCAGTTCCACTTCGTCACTTAGATGGCTGACCACCGCCGCAAACCACTCATCGTCACCGCTAAGTCCATCTGCATCTATTGAGTGCATCGCTTGGCCAACCAGCACAGTCAGCATTACCGAGGATGGGCGAGAACCATCCTCAAAAGTTAGCGCTGCCCACATTTTGAAATACTGCACAATTCGTCTTGCGCGCGGCCGAAACTCTTCAGGGAAAGAGTCGCGCCACCATAGGTAAATCGCTTTTGGATCGCTTGCTTCCCACTCGTCTGACTGGGTCGCCAAATTCCGAGCATCCTGCGCCTGGTCCAGATGATAACACGGCGTATCAATATGAAAATCATCGCCAATTTGAATCCGGTTGCACCGCTCTTTAGGCTCCATCACCTCGCATCTGCCGTCATCGGCTTCGCTGGCATAAACCTGTAGCAACGAATGCACCTTTTCTTTCAGCTCCCTTGGTCCAATGGGGCCCTCAGTACATTTTCCCGCCCAGCCGGCATAAATGCCGAGGTCGATATCAAACTGCTCGCCCTTCTTAGATGGCCGTATCTGCGTCCCAAATTTATAGGACCCCTGGAGCCAGCTATTGATCGCTAGCCCTGTGTCTTCCTTTAGACCTTCTACGATGAAGTCCCTCAAGCTATTCCATTCGGCCTTCTGCGCCTCATACTGTTGATCAGACGGTCGCACGCGCCGATGCAGTGTTTGCGCATCGACGTCAGTTGAGTGAAAAAGGGACGCACATGTACCCATGTCAGCTCTCGAACGGTTTAGCTTCTTCTGCGAAGAAGGCTTTGAGTTGGCTATGAGCGACGTGCTCCTGAAATGCGGCTTCCGCCAGTCCGCGAAGGTCATCCTGCGCGACCTTGCTAGCTGTATCTAACGACAGCTCACGCTCCTGCTCTTTGGATTGGGCTCGATCAATACGCAAATAGCGCTCGCCCAATTTATGCTTGAGCATGAAATCACTCATCATCTGCTGAGACGAAATCATCACCGAAGTGAGCCGCTGCTCTTTCATCCAACCGGCCCAGCCAAGCTTACTTTTGGTAGAACCCGCCATCGAAAAATTCGTGCTCGTTGTACCGATACTCAAAATCGACACGTCGTCGTCTTTGGCACCCAGGAAATGGGTGGCCTCATGAAGCGCAAGGAGATCAGGGGAATTCGCGTAGACACCACCATCGGCAAAGCGTTCATTACCTATCGTGTGCATCCCAAAAAAAGTTGGCGCAGCTGAAGTAGCAAGCGCAACATCGACAACTGATTTTTGCGGGTCTCGCACAAAAGTGGGGTGATGCCCCGTTTTAAAAATTTGAGGCGACCCCTTGGTGAGATTCACAGAAGGGATCAAAACGCGATGCTTGAGGTCGCCTACCAATACATCTTCCTGAATCAAAGAAGTGATGAGGTCACGGAGAGTTTCGGCCTTGTATTTTGGCCTGCAAGCATTCTTCCGAAGCTCAAGTAATCCAAATATCCCCTTTGCTGGTCGCCCCTGCCCGAATAAGGCGGGACCTTTTTCAACCATCGCATCTACCACCGACTCCATTCGGACTTCATTGGCGAGAGCCAAGGCCAGAATACCACCGATTGATGTCCCGGCTATGAGGTCGAAATAGCGGGCCAGAGGCTGGCCGTGTTCCTGCTCAAGCTTATCGAGCACAGCTGCTGTGAATAAGCCGAGATAGCCACCACCAGAAAGACAAAGTAATTTCATTCAAATTCCAATCTCAGAGTCACTCAAAGAAACCAGATAAGCGAATCTGACAAGAACAAAAGTAGACCATATATCCGTTGAAATTGAAACGGTTTTCTAATTTTGGTTTCTCTATATTATTGTAAAACATATAATATTATGATCTTATTGGCTTGGAAATCTCCGAAAGCCAAATCGGACCACAGTGCACTGTTGGGTGCGCCCGCCCCTTGGCTAATCGATAAAAACTCTTGCCCGGAAAAGGGCACGACCCCGGTGGGAGGTCATCCATAAATCATGTTTTCTACATATCATCGGATGTGTTGAAAGTTGCCTCCTTTGACCGTTAGGGCGGCCCTAATTTTAACTTTAATCGATTTTCATGGCTATAAACCATGCAAATAAGCATTTTATAAAATCTGACTAGAAAATCTTTTACATTCATGCGATAATGATGGTTATGAGCCATCAAAAAACTCCAAGGTTAAAACCGCTCCTAAATAAGGTCCCTCCGGGCTTTATGGTCGATACACCGTGGCTGAGGGATCAAAATATCGATCCGAAATCCATACATGACTATGTGAGAAGCGGGTGGCTAGAGCGAGTCATAAGAGGGGTCTATCGCAGGCCATTACCTGAGAATGTTCAAGCGTCATCCGATACAGAATGGCAGATCCCATTGCTTTCTCTCCAATGGATCATGGATTGGGACGTTCATCTGGGAGGAGAAAGCGCGCTCGATCTAGCTGGGTATTCGCACTACCTCTCGCTCGGTCAAAGACCAAGAATTCATCTATATGGCGACACGCCCTCTTGGCTAAAACGTCTGCCAACGAAAACTAAATTCGTTATCCATCGCCGCAGCCTCTTTGGTAATGATCATTCCGGGATAAATGAGACCAATCGAGACAAGTCGGGCAACCGGTCGGACGACACCAATCAGAAAGCCGTCAATGTCTGGCGCTGGCCGATCAAAGCGTCTTCGCCAGAAAGAGCGATCTTGGAAGCTCTTGATGAGCTGCCAAAGCATGCCAGTTTCGACAATCTGGATAAGGTGTTTGAGGGCCTCACAACATTGCGTCCCAAGATGCTGGATACACTGTTGGCGTCTTGTGAGAGCGTAAAGGTACGGCGCTTATTCTTTGTCTATGCCGACCGGCACAACCATGCATGGCGCCAATATATTGACACATCGAAAGTGGACTTTGGTTCGGGGCCGCGTGCCCTCGCGGAGGGCGGAAAGCTTCACCCGACTTACAAGATATACGTGCCTGAAGGCCTCCTACCGGCGGAGAGTATGAGGGCTTTTGATGATTGATCGCTATAGAGACCAAGTCCAATTGCTTGTTGAGACGCTACCCTATGTCGCGAACCAAAAAATGTTTGCGTTGAAGGGAGGAACGGCGATCAATCTCTTTTACAGGGATCTGCCCCGCCTCTCGGTCGATATCGATCTATTCTACCTCCCTGTAGAGGACAGAGAGACATCCCTGCGGCGTATCGATGATGCGATGGATCAGATAACGGCGGACATCAATGCTGCTGGTCGTCACTACCGTGCTGAACGGATTCAAGGAGGCGATGGCAATGATACACGTGTCCGAGTAATTGCCGGCGATGCACAGATAAAAATTGAAACGTCGCAGGGCACCAGAGGCACAGTTTTAAAGCCTCAAAAGATGCAGGTATCTGAGGCCGTGCAGAAGGAATTTGGCTTCGCAGACCTACAGGTCGTCGCTTTTGAAGATCTTTATGGCGGTAAGCTCCATGCGGCTCTTGACCGGCAACATCCCCGAGACTTGTTCGATGTGAAGCTGCTTTACGAGAATGAGGGGCTAACAGAGGAATTGTTCCGGATATTCATGGTGTATGTTGCGAGCTCAAACCGTCCCATGCATGAGTTGTTGAGTCCAAACTTAGTGCCGCTAGACCAACGTTTCACAGACGAATTCGAAGGGATGACGCGTGAGCCGGTCTCGCAAGCAGAGCTCGAAGAGGTTAGACATCGTCTCCACGGTGATATCAAAGACAGATTAAACGGAGATATCGCGCACTTCCTCTTATCTCTTCATGATGCTGAGCCGGATTTCGATTTAATCGGCTTGCCACAAGCGGCCGCCCTTCCCGCCATACGCTGGAAACTGCTTAATCTAGAAACGCTTAAACGCGACAACCCGGGAAAGCACGCCGAGCAGCGTCAAGCGCTCGAAGATACCTTTGAGTGAGCCGATTGGATTTTACCCATATTTAGATGGCTAATTCGGTAAAGCATAAGGCCTCGTAACGTGTGCCTTGAAGAACAGATTTATGGACGTTTCGGTGACGATCCGCGCATACGCAGCTATCCCGATGCTTGATATCCGTAGAGTAGAGCGGCTTCCCGCCCAAAGGTTCAAAAAACCCTCGATCTTTAGAATAAGGGAAGTTGCTCAATTGGAGCTTCGAAATCTCCGCTGCAGCGAGGAGACCAGCTGCAAAGGATAAAAACGGCAGAGCGGCGTCCACTTTTTTCTCTGGATTTTGAGTGTCAGTGACTTCTCCCGTGGCGCAGGAAGTTTCTTTCTTAGAGGGCGGAAAAGAGCAGGAAGAACACGGGCCGGGCGGTATGTGACGAAAAACATTGGAGAGCCAATTTTTGCCCGTGGTCCCGTAAATTTGTGGGCAGGGAAATTGGCTTTCAATTTGGAAGCGAACATTGTGCTCGTTTGCTGCCGAAATAATTAAATCCGGCCGACCGGCCGGTCGTTCGGCCCACAAGGATGATTCATGGAGCCAACGAGGCTCAGCCTTCGTGTTTATATTGAAAAGCGCGAAGAAACGGCCAACGGATTCGACCTTGGGTTCGCCTACATGATCAAAATGGAAAATCGGAGAGCGCGTCAGGTTCTCCAGTTCAATCGGGTCTTTATCAAACAAGACCGCATCAAACTTATATCCTGCAAGCGCCAGAAAATAAGCGACAGCTGATCCAACCGAACCACAGCCAACAAACCAAAGTTCTCCTAAATAGCTTTCCGGCGGCAACCAATCAGTCTGATCTGTAGCAGAGGATTCGAGTGATAAAGCATTCGCCACCGTTGGTTTGAGCTCCCCGGGCAATCGGTGGCCAAAAATCTGAGCGATAGCGGAAATCGTCGCCAAGCAAGAACCGAAAATATTAGCGGATTGAGCCTTTCCCAACGGTGATGGAGAGGGTCCAGTGTAAAGATTCCAATCCGATCCATGGGCAATCCATGAATCGCCCTGTGACCCTAAATGAATAATATAATCATTAGATCTAGCAGGTTCAGCGGTGAATTGGCCGGGCGGCGCCACTGATTGCATTCGATCAATCAAGCAGCTGTGCGCGCTTCCGTGAAATGGACCGGAGAAGGTCTGATCAAACTCAAAATCAGCAAAAGCCAGAGAAACTTTTTGGGAAAGCCGGCACAAAAGCTCTGATGCAACGATCACCGCCGCCTGCCCCGGACGGGAGTTCAAATAGCTCTGTTCTGCGGTGATTGCTAATCGAACGTTCGGATCAAGTGGGCGCTCGCCGTACTTAAAAGTGCGATCGTGAAATTGGCGATAAAAGTTCTCCGCCCCGTCCATTTTCATAGATCCGCTCCAGCAGGAATAATCTCTAACTGGTTGATCGCGAGCTGGATCCAACCCTCATCTTCGCTGAATTCATAAAGTGCGGAGCCCGCAAGATTGGGCAGCTGCCGCCCATTGTGGGGATAACCAGTGAGAGATATCCCTCGTATCTGATACGTGCTCCTTCGTCGTCACCCTTGCTATGGAATGCTTCCCTTGGATGGGTGTGGACTTGCGCGATGATTTCGAGATCGAGATCTGTCGCGAGGTTGATGACCTTCGCCATCTCGGCAGAGCTAATTTTGAAGCTGCCCTGTGTCGTGGTCGCCTTTGGCTGCACACACTGAAGCGCAACTTTCGTTTCGCCGTTACCTTTGCCCAAGAACAGGACGACACCTTCGTGGCCTTGTGTGCTCGCATCGTTCAAATATGTAACTAGATTTCGAAAGCAGGACTCTGGAATCAAGAACCGTGTTTTATTTTCATTCTCGATAAGTTTGAAAACGGGCTCTCGTTCAAAAAATTTTGCTTTTATCCAATTCAGCATCAGCCCTTCCTCTTCTCGAATTTTGTAAGCGCTTCAATGGCTATCCGTGACGCCATTGCACTCAGTGTGCGGCATTGGCGTGTTTTTTCATTTTCGACCCAAGCTCCGATATCCCAGTCGGAATGCGGGCCGCGAGAATCTTCGGACTTGTAGGCAAGCCGATTCCAAGGGGCGCAAATAACGCCACTGCTATGGAAAAAATTACCGCCCCTAGCGGTTACATGCAGTTCATCGCATTCATTTCCGTCACTGTTGCACCACCTCCAAGCAGGAGGTTTGGTTGGGTAATTTTCCGGCTCACATCGAACGTAAAGCCAAGAGGCATCTTTGGTTTTGACGCCCAACACGAATTGCAGGCTATCGAGCTTCTGAAACTTCCAGCCCACCGCCGCAGCGTTCGCTTCCAGATCAGTCACCTCTTCTTGAATCAGCAATTCGGATGGGGTCGTCATTTTGTTAGACCCCATCCCCTTGAGCGGTGAGAAGCAGCTTATCGCCGTCTTCCAAACCGAAACTCACCAGAGGCCGTGTGGTCGGTGTGAGCTCGGTATCACCAAAGAAAATTTCAAAGTCTTCTGACTCCCCGGCGAGTCCTTTGGTGCTGATAGCCGCCAGAATTACGTCAATGACCTTGGCCGTCTTTTTAAAAGCGGCCGTGAAGGGACCTTTCGGCGTCCCAACCGTGAGTTCGATGTCACGGTCCTTTTTACCTTCATTCTTTTTTCCCATGTCTTTCTCCTTATGGGATTGAAATTTGTATTTACGGTCAGCGGGGGCGACAGGCTTGGCCGCCCCCGTTATGACCTCACGACTTCCGATTTGGCCGTTGCGTCAGAGCAGACGCCGCCGCCGATTTTGCAGCCTTGCTGGACTTCGGATTGCGCAGAACCTTGGACGCCGCTGAAGCGGCCTTCTTGCTCGTGACTTCTGAGTTTTTCTTGCGTGTCATAGTTATTCACCTCCTTTCTTTTTCCTTGACTAAACTTGCGTTCGTAGTATTGTTTGTTACTCATTCGTAGGCAGTGAGGCCAAAATTTTTTTGGGTCGCCCCTCATTCAATTCCTACGATATCGTAACAATAACACGAACGTAAACGTAGGGTCAGGCTATGTCCGAAAATGACGCAATTTTTCCTGCACGATTGATAGAAGCCCGAGAAAAACGGGGCTTGAGTCAGACGCAGCTTGCAAAGCTTACCGGCCTTCAACCAGCCGCAATTGGCCATTTTGAGCGGGGGCGCCGCAGACCATCTTTTGCGAATGTTCGGGCACTATCGAATGCCCTGAACGTGGCGGCCGATTATTTACTGGGTCGAGCTGATAACATGGAGGGTGCAACCACAGCTTTTCGCGGTGAGTCAGATCTGCATCAACAAGATCGAGACCATATTCAAATGATGATCGATATGCTCAATCAACGGAAGGCCAGTGGCGAGGAATGAGGAAATTTCGTTTAGAGTGGGCGCGGCAACAGGGCGAACGGAAAGCCAAAGAGTTTGGCTTTGATGATTTTCCGATTGATCCTTTCGCTATCGCTGAGAAGGAAGAAATACTTATTGAGCCTAAGCCGGCAGACGCACCCGGCGTAAGCGGCGGCATCATTTTTTTAAATACAGGCACTGGTATTTTTTACGCTACAAACATCGATAATTGTGGATTTCAGCGCTTTACAGTCGGGCACGAGCTTGGACACTATTTTCTCGACGGACATCCAGAAGAGATTCAAAAATCTGGTTCCTGGCACATATCCCGCGCTGGTTTCCGTGAGGGGGATAATTCAATCGAACTGGAAGCTGATCATTTTGCATCAGGCCTCCTTCTTCCAAGCAGACTTGTTTCAAACTTTTTAGGAAATCAAACAATTGGATTAGAGGGGATTAAAGCTCTCAGCGATAAGGCTAAATGTTCTCTGACAGCAACTGCAATCCGAGCAGCAGAATGCAGTCCCTATCCAGTTGCGGTTGTTGTCAGCCAAGGCAAGCAGGTCTGCTACGCGTTCTTGTCGGACGGCTTCAAGAAGCTGGGGCGCTTATCTTTCCTTCGTAAAGGCTCAATGCTTCCTGACACTGTGACCAAAAAATTTAATTCTAATCCGGAGAACGTGCGCTACGCAGCCTCTGACTGCGATGTTACTACCTTAGCAGATTGGTTTGATGGCCCGGCTAGCGTGGAATTAGACGAAGAGGTCATTGGTTTGGGCTCCTATGATCTTACAATGACGGTCCTATCGAGTGACGATCTCCCAGAAGACCCTGATGAGTTAGAGGATGACGAAGACCTAAGCTTGGAAGCGTCTTGGACGCCGAAATTCGCGTATGGCAGATAGAGGTTTGGTGCCGCTTCCAGATTTTCTCACCGTTCCCGATTCTGACCCTTCGTGATGAGACGAGCGCGGACGCGCTCTTTGACCTTTGATGCCGCGAGGAGCTGATCGGCATGATCACGGCACGGTGCGCTCTTCATCATGCGTCGCGCTTCGCCGATGGTATGCTTCTCGGCTGGTTTTAGCGAAGCCCATTCTTTATCGGTAAGACCCCGCGCGCGCTTTTGGATGCGCCGTAAGACCGGCAAGCGATCTGAGCACCCCTTCTCTTTTAGAGTGGCCTTGAGTGATTTGAGCTGATCCGCCTGTGCGCGATCCTTCTCGATCTGATCGGCTTCTCGGGTCAGCTTGGCGCGGACATATTCCGCCTTCGCGGCCTTTTCCATCAGGATCGGAAGGGTGGCGAGCGCTTCCCGTCTGGCGCGTGAGCGATAGAGGAAGCCGAGCGACCAGCCTTTCATGCGACCGAACTGTTCCGGCGCGTTTTTCACGCGCCGTGCCGCCTTGTTGGGATTGAAGCCGTCTTCTTGGCTAAGCGCCTTATAGCGCTGTCGGGCTGACTCACCGTCGCGGTAAACGCTCTCAAAGCCACCTTTGACGACCTCATCCAACTCCCCAAGATATTTGGTCCGCGCCTGATAGCGATAGAGACGCCGTTGGATCTCGGCCGTCTGCGCCCGGATCAAATTGAGATCGGTATTGCCGGCGTCCTGTTTGCGCAATTCCGTGATGGCCGATCGCAGGCGCTTCATCCGGTTGGGGGCGGGTTTCTTCAACAGCCTGACATTTCGCTCAGACTGGGTTTCTTTGGCGGCGGCGATTTCCGCCTGCTCCCGTTCATCATTCCTGAGCCGCTTACTCTCATTCTCCTGACAGACATCCGGCATCTCGCCCTCGCGCTTCATCGCGGTGGCGTCCTTGCCTTCATGGATCGTGGGCTCCCGATCCTCGCCCTGAGCGTCCAGCGTGCGATGATCGACGCGCTCGGGTCTGCCGGCGCGTTCTAAGGCTAGATTGATTTTTTCCGCCCACGCCTCACGCCAATGATCAAGCCCACTTCGATCATTCCATTCACGCGCCTTTCGCGTGAAACCCTCCGGCGTGATCTCTCGAAGCGCCAGGAGAATATGGGCATGATGGTTGCGCTGATCGCCATCGCGGTCAGGCAAGTGAATGGCGATATCCGCCACCATGCCCTTAGAGACGCACTCCTCATCCACGAATTGTGTAACCAGACCCCGGCGCTCTTCGTCGGATAATTCGTGTGGCAGGGCGAGCGTGAATTCTCTCGCGAGCTGAGAGTTCTTCCGCGTCTCGCAGACTTCGACCGCGTTCCACAAAGCCTCGCGGTCGAAGGCCCAATCAGGAGCCTGTTCCGGGGCCCGTATCTCGGCGTGAAACACGCCGTGCTTGCGGCTGTAATCATGGGTCACGCCTGTGCGCTCATCGACCAACGCTTCGCCCGCCCGGTAGGCGGCGGCCGCAACGGAGCTGCGCCCCTCAGCGCGCTTCACGATACTGGCCCGGAATGAGTAGATCGCCATCACTCCTCCTGATGGGTCGGGCGACGCCAAGACGACTTCTTGGCAAAGCCCGAGGAAGCCTGTCGGCGACTGAGACCGCACACAAACTTTTTCAAGTTTGTATAAGTGCGCTATTAGGTTGTTTGGAGGATAATACACCCTGCGATTGCGTTTGAGAAAGGGAAAGGATTCGGAATATGGCCAGACGCCTCCCCTCAGATGAAAAACTCAAATCGCTGATGCAGGAAAAAGCGCGGATCCAGAATGACATTAATCGGCTGACCGCGCGCCAAATGAAAAGCGAATTAAAGCGTCTCGCCAGACGCAAATTCGTCGCCGGCGAAGCAGTGCTAAACAAGGCATCCCGCGATCCCAAGTTTGCCAGAACCCTTTATGAGATACTCGATGACGCGGTCTCAAAACGCGACCGGTCACTGTTCGGACTCGACAGTGAAATGAACGAGAGTTTCGAGGATGCGTCGCGCCCGCGTCTTCCGCCAAAGCGCTCCCGCAAGGGCTAGAGGCGTCATGCGCGGGTATGATCAAGCAAGTTATTACAACCTAAAATTGACTGAAGAGACATCTAATAGTATTCAAGATGTCGAAAATATTTTTGCCGCTGACGAATTATTTCTCAGTCATGAGATAAGTCGTTAATCGGCCACAGGGTCAGGACAGGCTGTGGGGGCTTCTGATCAAAAGGGCAAACGCCCGGCATGGAAGAAAGCGGCCAAGATCGCTGGCCTGATCTTCCTTGTCCTGCTCGCTCTGTTCATCCTCTTCATTCTGGTCGGTCTCATGCTTGGCGGTGAGACCGCGCCCAATGATCCCTATGATTTTGGTCCTGCCGCCAATCCTTGGCGCGGCATGACGGGCATGATGATCATCATCGGCGCCGTGCTTGGCGCTGGACTTGTCAGCCTGTTCGCCTTCTGGCGGTTTTTAACCCGCCGATATGGCTGGGCCGTTTTGGCCGGGCTTGCCGTTCTTTTATGGTTCATTGGTGATACCAGCGACCAGCCGGGCATCAGCGGCATCACCGCCTTGCTCGGCTTCGGGCTGGGCCTCGTCGCCGGCGGCGGAATTGCCGCCGCGCTTTTCGTAAAAATTCGGCCGCCAAAAACATTGGAGAATGTTTTTGGCTCCTCACGGTGGGCGAGGCATGCGGACCTCAAAGAATGGGGGCTGCTGGGCGAGCTCGCTTCCGGGACTGGTTTGTTTTTGGGCAAAGAGCCGGAGACAGGTGACCCAATCATTTATGAGGGCGATATGCACGCCCTCACCGTGGCGCCGACGCGCACCGGCAAGGGCGCGACGGCCATCATTCCCAATCTGCTCCGATCGGATTCTTCCATTCTGGTGATTGATCCCAAGGGGGAAAATGCCCGGCGCACGGCGGCCAAGCGCGAAGCGATGGGCCAGCAGGTCTATATCGTCGATCCGTGGGAGATTTCGCGTGAGAGTGACCGCTACGGCGAGGGCGTGAAGGGGGAGCTGATCGCCCGGTTCAATCCACTGGACGCGCTGGATAAGGATGATCCCGACCTGGCTTCGGACGCGATGATGCTCGCCGATGCGTTGGTCATCGACGCAGAGAAAGACCCGTTCTGGACCAATGAGGCCAAGGCGCTCATCTATGGCTTCATCCTCTATGTGGTCAGCGCGCCGGAAGAAAAAGGTCATCGGCATTTGGGTCGCGTGCGGGAAATCCTCTCGCTTCCGGCCGGATCGGAGAGCGATGAAGACGAGGATCTCTCCGGCACACTCGATGAAATCCTGATCCGCATGGCCGCAAGCGAACACCCTCTGGTGCGCTCGGCCGCTGACCGCTTTGTTCAAAAGGCGGAGAAAGAACGCTCCGGCGTGATTTCGACGGCGCAGTCGAACACGCACTTCCTTGAAAGCCCGAAAATCACCGAGAGCCTTGAGACGTCGGATTTTCGGTTTGCGGATTTAAAGACCGGGGAATGCCCGGTCACCGTCTATTTAGTCCTGCCGCTTGATCGGCTCTCCACTTTCAATCGATGGCTGCGGCTGATCATCACCAGTGCGCTGATTGATCTGACGCGGACGCCGGCCGATACGGAGCGTCCGCCGGTGCGGGTGATCTTGGATGAGTTCGCCGCTCTTGAGAAACTCACGCTCATTGAAAGCGCCTATGCGACCATGGCGGGGCTTGGGGTTCAGCTCTGGGCGGTCACGCAGGACCTCTCCCAGCTCATGCGTCTATACGGCGATAAGGGCTGGCAGAGCTTCATCAGCAATGCCGGGGTGTTTCAATATTTTGGCAGCCGGGATTTTGAGACAGCGAAATATGCCGAACACCTGACCGGTATGACCACGCTGACCAAGCGGTCGGTCAGCTTTGGGAAAAATTGGGGTTCCAGCCAAAGCGGCCGAGGCGGCACCAGCTCAAGCGGCGGGTCGGAAACGATCAGTCATGATGATGTTCAGCGCCCGCTCGCTTACGCGGATCAGATGATGACGATGGGTCGTGATCAGCAGGTGCTCTTTATCGAAAATCGCTACCCGATCATGGCCAATAAACATTGGTGGTTTAAGGACCAAGCGTAGTCAGGGATGTTGCATACCTCTTAAGAAGCAAAGCGTCTCATCAAGCTGAGGGGTCAGTTGCATTCTCTGTGTCATCCCTCACGGTCCATTGGGAGAGGAAAAAGCGCTCATAGATGAAAACGGCCCCGATAGCGGCAATGGCTATGAGGACAATTCCCGGATCGGAGCGAAGCTTCATTCCGGCAAAAACGATGAGAACGATCCCGTCCAGCACCATGGCAGTGATAAGGATCCAGCCTTTGGCCTTGATGTCATGGCGGAGCGTTCGAAAAACACCAAAATGGATCAAGATATCCATCACCAGATAAAAGAAGACGCCAAGTGACGCGATCCGGCTAAGATCAAAAAAGATCGTCAGGAACGCAGCAACCACGACCGTGTAGACCAGCGTGTGTTTTTGTATCGGTCCCGGCATCCCAAAATGGCGATGGGGGATCATTTTCATTTCGGTGAGCATCGCCAACATGCGGGAGACGGCGAAGATGCTCGCCAAGAGCCCGGACGCCGTGGCGACAGCAGCCAGCAGAATAGTAAAATAAAAGCCGGCCGCACCCAAAGCCGGTTCGGCGGCGCGCGCCAAAGAGTAATCTTTCGCCTCGATGATTTGCGACAGAGTGAGACTTGAACCGACCGCGAAAGCGACAAGCAGATAGACCACCACGCAAATCAGAATAGAGATGATGATCGTCCGTCCCACATTCTTGTGCGGATCGACCATTTCCGCGCCGCTGTTGGTGATTGTCGTAAATCCTTTGAAAGCGAGGATTGAGAGAGCCATTGATGCGATGAATCCGGCCATCGGCATCGCCGCTTGATCGGATGCGGCTGGTTCAAAGCTAAAACCGCCAGCCCAGAGAGCCGCTGCGCCAAACAGCGCGATACCGCCAATTTTGACCGCCGCCATAATAAGCGAAAACAGACCGACAGACCGGTTTCCGGAAATGTTGATCAAGAAAGCAACGAAAATGAGCGTCACGCCGAGCACTGGGGTCCAGAATGTGCTGTCGCCCAAATCAAATGGCCGCAGGACATATGTGCCGAATGTGCGGGCCACCAGACTTTCATTGATGACCATCGAGAGGGCCATCAAGAGAGAGGCGGCGGCGGCAATAGCGCCGGGGCCATAGGCTTTCTTAAGGATCATGGCGATGCCGCCTGCCGACGGATAGGCGTTTGACATCTTGATATATGTGTAGGCGCTAAAAGCGGTGACGATCGCTCCGGCTATGAATGATAACGGAAACCACGGCCCGGCCAGTTCCGCGATCTGGCCGGTAAGCGCAAAGATACCGGCGCCAATCATGACGCCGGTCCCCATCGCAATGCCGCCCAAAAGAGTAATGCTGTTTTTTTTGTAGTTTGTCTTCATCCCAGTTAGAGCCTCAACCGGTTAAGCCGCAGCGCATTGCCGATGACCGACACGGAAGAAAAACTCATCGCGGCGGCCGCGATCATCGGGCTGAGCAATATCCCGGTGAAGGGATAGAGAATGCCGGCGGCCACCGGAACGCCAAGCGCGTTGTAGATGAAAGCGAAAAACAGGTTCTGGCGAATATTGCGCATGGTCGCATGACTAAGCCGTTTGGCTCGGGCTACGCCGCGCAGATCGCCTTTGACCAGCGTGACGCCAGCGCTTTCCATCGCGATATCTGTGCCGGTTCCCATCGCGATGCCAACATCGGCCTGTGCGAGCGCAGGCGCGTCATTCACGCCGTCTCCGGCCATCGCGACTTTGTGGCCTTGCTCCTGAAACTCCCGGACGATGGCGTGCTTGTCTTCGGGTAAAATTTCGGCGCGAACATCATCAATGCCAAGCTGATCAGCGACAGCCTGCGCGGTTCCCTTACTATCCCCGGTGAGCATGATGACATGAACCCCGGCCTGATGAAGCAAGGCCAACGCTTCTGGGGTGGATTCCTTGATCGGGTCTGCCACAGCGATCAATCCGGCCGGCTGGCCATCAACCGCCACAAACATGACGGTTTGGCCCTTGGCGCGGCCTTCTTCCGCTTTGGCCAGAAACGCTTCGGAGGCCGAAGCAATGCTATCCATCATCGCGCGATTGCCCAGCGCGACCTGTTGAGCCTTGATACGGCCCTTTACGCCTTTGCCGGTCACAGATTCAAAGTCATCTGGCGAGGACAGAGTCAGAGCGCGCGCCTCAGCGCCGCGGACAATCGCGGCGGCGAGAGGGTGTTCACTGCCCCGTTCCAAAGACGCGGCCAGAGAGAGAAGCGTATCTGCGTCCCAGCCATTTTCAGGCTGCACATCGACCAACTCCGGATGACCTTCGGTCAGGGTTCCGGTTTTATCGACAAGGAGAAGATCGACTTTTTCCAAGGTCTCCAGCGCTTCAGCGTCGCGGATCAGCACCCCGGACTGCGCGCCCTTGCCTGCGCCGACCATGATTGACATGGGCGTGGCCAGCCCCAACGCGCAAGGACAGGCAATAATCAAAACCGCCACAGCATTGACCAGCGCATAGGCCATAGCCGGTTGCGGCCCCCAAATGGCCCATATGATGAAAGTGATCAGCGCGATCACCACGACCGCCGGCACAAAATAACCAGCGACCAGATCCGCCAGACGCTGAATAGGCGCGCGGCTGCGTTGGGCCTCGGCGACCATTTTGACGATCTGGGACAACAGCGTGTCATCGCCAACCCGGTCGGCGGTCATCACAAAGCCGCCGGTTTGATTAAGAGTGCCGCCGGTTACGCGATCATCTTTGTCCTTTTCAACCGGCATCGGTTCACCGGTGATCATCGATTCATCGATCACTGTGTGTCCGGAATCGATGATCCCGTCCACGGGCACCTTTTCACCGGGACGCACACGCAGGCGGTCGCCTTTTCTGACTGCGTCGAGGGCAATTTCCTCATCCTCGCCGCTATCGGAAACACGCACAGCGGTCGGTGGTGCGAGTTCAAGGAGCGCGCGGATGGCGTTCGAGGTGTTATTACGCGCGCGCAACTCCAGCACCTGTCCCAGCAGCACCAATGTCGTGATGACGGCGGCAGCCTCAAAATAGACTGCGACATGGCCGTTCATTCCTCGAAACGAGTCTGGAAAAATTGTCGGGAAGAGCACGGCCACAACCGAGAAGAGGTAGGCCACGGATACGCCCAGTCCGATGAGCGTGAACATGTTCAAATTCATGCTGCGCACGGAAGCCACCGCGCGCACGAAGAACGGCCACGCACCCCATAAAACGACGGGACTTGCCAATGCCAGCTGAGCCCACTGCCCGAGAGCCGGGTCCAGAAGGTTTTCAAACGGACGGCCCGGTATCAGGTCGCCCATGGCATAAATCACCAGAGGAATGGTGAAGAGCGCGCTGATCCAGAAGCGGCGCGACATGTCTTTGAGTTCGGTCGTGTCGGCTTTTCCTTGCGGCACGCCCTCGGTTTCCAGCGCCATGCCACAGATTGGACAGGAGCCGGGGGCGGGCTGACGCACTTGCGGATGCATCGGACAAGTATAGACCTCGCCCTCATAGTCGGGCGGCACCTGGTCATAACGGTCATCGGATGTTTTCGGGGATGTTCCGGTTTTGCAGCAATTATGATCGTGATTGGCCATCGGTTATTTCCCGGCGATACGATTATAGACGGGCGCAAAAATCAGGGCGGCCAGCCAGCCAAAGGCTATGCTTCCTCCAACGCCTTCCGCCCAAGCGATTGGCGCGCTGGGATCGTGCAAGGTGAACAGACCCACCCACTGATGAGAAACGGCGATGCCCGGCAGCAACAGAGCGAGCAGCGCGCAAACCAGAAAAATGCCGACCAAAGCGGCGGAAAGCGCCCAGCCCAACGGGACGATTTGAAGATGTTTTTCCGATATCGTCATGACATTCTCCTTATACCCATAGGGGGTATAATATACCCCCTATGGGTATAGTGCAAGATCGGATGTAGATGACCGTTTCGGCCGTTAATTTAAGGGCCTTCTGATTTGCGGATCTGCACTCGACGCCAGAGCGGCAGGAGAACGCGGTAAAACACCAGACCAAGGCCTGTGAGCGCGATTGTAAGCCCGAGAGAAGCGACGATTTTGACCAGCGGGTTGTTGAAGTTATCCCGCGTGCGGTAATCCATGATGTGAAGCATCCATGCGATGTCATAAATACGCCAAAGCCGGGTGCGGACGGTTTCCACCACCCCGGTTCGGGGATGGATGTAAAGCCGGGTCGCGTCCTTATCCGAAAATTCGACTTGCCAGACAGGCGTGTAGTTGCGCCACTCGATGGGGGCATGTTCCAGCAGTCGCGCCGATCTTATGCTGGCGGCTCCTCTATAGGATTGTCGGGCAATGGCCTGTATTTGGTTTGCTGATAGCAGGCTGAGCGGGTCACCTGTCTGCGCATCAATCAGCGCCGCCCCATCGGTAAAAGTCAGTTCCCAATACGGGCGGCCGGCATTGCCAACCAAGAGTGCGGAGACGGGCTCTTGATCGCTGTTAACGACCTGTTGGAGGGAGAGCACCTCTTCGAGGTTAAGCGACGCTGACATTGCGCCGCGCTCAGCCAGATGCTCGCCGCGAACGATCTCAATATCATAAAGGACCATGACGAGACCGCTCGCGGTCCAGATCGCCAGCTGCACGCCGATGAAGAGCGCGAGCCACTTATGGGTTTTTGAAAACCAGCGTTGCCGGGCCACCGGTGTCATGGAGCCGGCCTAATGTTCATGGTCACTGTGATCGTCTTGAGCGCCGTCTTCCTCGGGCGCTCGCTCAGTGTCATGACCCGCATCCAGTGGCGCATTGGACCAATGGATATGGGTGATACGCCAGCCATCGCCTTCGCGGGCCATAACCAGTGTTTCTTGACTTTTTAGAGCAATGTCGGTCTCCCGAAACCGGCCTTGAAGCCGGGTTTCTGTTGCAACCCACGCACTATCGCCCGCCATGCCAGACCGCCGGGAAAGGGTTTCGCTTTCCACCGCGCCTAAAAAGGCCATGTCGGATTTCATATGCCCGCTGGCATATTGATCGAGTGATTGTTCGGCCCCGCCGCCTTCAAGGATCAAGACATCTTCGGCCAAAAGTGTGCGAACCGCCGCCTCGTCACCAGTGATGAGCGCTTGATGAAAAGCCTCGGCAGTCGCCTCGGCTGTGCCGGGCAAGGCCGTTTCCACCGATGAGATTTCTCCGGCGGTCGCGACCTCATGGGAATGCTCGCCGCCTTCTCCATGGTCATGGCCGTCATCGGCAGAAACATCTGTGGCGTCCTCGTCGCTATGTCCGGCAGCATCACCATGATCGTGGTCATGGCCTGCGCCGCCATGCGCGTCCGGTATGGATTGAACGCCAAGACCATACTGGAAGACCAGATGCCCACCTTTGAAGCCTGTGATGCCCAACAAGAGAGCGGCGAAAATCATGCCCGCCGTAAAAAGCGCTCCGGCGCTTTTTGATAACCAGCGCCATGCCCCCAAGCCAAGAAAGATCGCTGATGTGGCAAGCGCCCAGTTGCGATGATCGGTCATTGCAGCATGGGACGGGCCATCATGGGCCACGGTATAATAGGCCATAAAGCCAAAGCCGACGGTCGCCAGCAGCGCCAGCACGCCGACGGCAAAGGTCCAATCCGCGACGATGCGGGCTGACGGGCTCTGTTTGCGAATTTGCGCAACCAGATAAAGCAGCGCCGAAACAATCAGCAGGCCCAGAGTGAAATGCACCACGATCGGGTGCCAGTGAGGTCCGATAATGTCGTACATGGCGGTGTTTCCTCTCTTCCTTTTTGCCGGATCAGAATTGCCCGAACGGGGCGTTGTTCCCGCCAATGGTCAGAACCACAAATGGCGCGCTTTTCTGGCCTCCCATGCCGGGTGATCCGGCAGGCATGCCGGGCAATGAAATCCCGATGATATCGGGCTTTTGAGCTAGCAGCCGGTTGATCGCCTCGAGGGGCACATGGCCTTCCACGACATAGCCCTCGATCAGCAATGTGTGGCAGCTTTGAAGGGGTGCCGGTATTTGATGACGCTGCTTGATCGCGGCCAGCTTATCAGCCGATGTTTCACGCACATCCACTTCAAAACCATGCTCGCGCAGATAATCGGCATGACCTGCACAGCAGCCGCAAAACGGGTCTTTGAACATGGTGGCCGTGGTCTGCGCCGCCGCGCTCAGGGGCAGGAAGAGTGTGAAGATCAGAATCAAAATTGAACGGGTCATGAGCGGGTCCTCCTAGTACCAAAGGCGGAATCCGATCACCGCCGATATATTGTTTTCCTTTTCTCCCAATCTGGATGCGATTGAGCTGGTCTCGCCTAAAGGCCGAGACCAAGACACGCCGATATAAGGCGCGATTTCGCGTTTGATTTCGTAGCGCAGACGCACGCCTGCCTCGATATCGGTAAAGCCCGCCCCAAGGTCCCGATCCGCAACATCTTGAAAGGCAAAGCCCGTTTCGACACGCGGCTGAAGAACCAGCCTTTGTGTCAAAAGAAGCTCGTATTCAGCCTCAAAGCTGGCGGTGAGATCGCCATCTTCACTCAGATAGGCATTGGCATCGATTTCAAACCAATAGGGGGCAAGGCCCATGACGCCGAGCTGAGCGTAAGTTTTGGCATCGGGTTCAAAATCTTGTCGAACTCCGGCCCGGATATCGAAATAAGGTGACACGGCGCGGCCATAGAGAAGCGAGGCCTCTGCCTCTTCTGTCTCGCCATCGATCAGCGCTTCGCCCTCGGTGTCGATCCAAAGCCGGTTGTAATTTCCGCCATACCAAGCAGAGCCTTCCCAGGCTAAGACCTCATCGCCATTGTTGCTCTGCCATTCGAGGCGGTCCGCCATGACCATGTATTGGAGCTGACCGCCCATTTCATGCTTGGTTTCATGTCGGGATTCGGGGAATGTCGGTCCCCCTTCTTGAGCCAGCGCCGGGCCCGTGACCAACAAACCGGCTATCAAAGTCAACGTCAGGGATTTCATTTGATTGCCTCCCCATGATTGCCGTGGACGGAGTGAGATGCGCCTGCCGAGGCATGGGGCGCATCGGCCACCCTGACAACGCGGAACATGCCGCCCGCCATGTGATAGAGAAGATGGCAATGAAAGGCCCAGTCGCCGCGTTCATTCGCGGTGATCAACATGGACCGCTTGGTGCCCGGCTCGACATTGACAACATGTTTGAGAGGCCGCTGATCAGCCCCGGTTTCCAGCTCGACAAACATGCCGTGCAGATGAATCGGGTGCGCCATCATTGTATCATTGACCAAGGTCAGGCGCAGACGTTCGCCATAGGTGAACAAGATAGGGCCGTCGACTTCGTTGAACTTCAGCCCGTCAAACGACCACATATAGCGCTCCATATTACTGGTTAGATGGAGCTCTACTTCTCGCTCGGGCGGTCGTGGATCCGGATTAGGAGAAAGGCTGCGTAGCTGGGAATAGGTCAGCACTCGCCACCCGTCATCTCCCAGTCCGTTCCCGGGATCATCTAGCCGCTCTTGCGGGTTCATGGCCTCCATGGCCACCCCCGGTCCACCGGGATGGTTATGTCCGGCATCCATCATGTCCATACCGTCCATGGCCATGCCACCGGCCGCGCCGTCCTTCAATTTCATGCCACTCATATCGTGGCCGGAATGATCCATAGCGGACATGTCATGACCGCCATGATCCCTATCTGATGTCATCTTTTCGCCAGCCTTCGCGCCGGCCATACCGCCCATGCCGCCCATGCCCATGTCCTGCATGGTCAGCAAGAAGGGTTTGCGTCTTTGGGGCACGCCAGCCTGCATATTTTCACGCGGCGCGAGCGTTCCGCGCGCATACCCAGAGCGGTCCATGGATTCAGCGAAGATCGTGTAGGCCTGATCGGCTTTTGGCTCGACGACCACATCATAGGTTTCGGCAACCGAAATCCGGAATTCATCCGTTTCGACCGGATCAATATTCTGACCGTCTGTGGAAACGACAGTCATTGGCAGGCCGGGAATGCGCACGTCGAAATAGCTCATGGCCGAGCCGTTGATGAAGCGCAGACGCACGCGTTCGCCCGGTTTGAACAAACCCGTCCAGTTTGCATCCGGACCAAGCCCATTCATGAGGTAGGTGTAGGTTGCGCCCGTCACATCAGCGATATCGGTGCGCATCATGCGCATCTCCGACCACATCTTGCGTTCAGCCATGGCTTGACCAAGGCCCTTATCACGCACATCGGCAAGAAAATCGCCAAAGGTACGCTTGTGAAAATTGTAATAATCCGAATGCTTCTTCAGTTTCGCGAAGACCCGGTTTGGATCCTCGAAGGTCCAATCTGACAACATGACGATATATTCGCGGTCATATTGAACCGGGTCCGCGCCTTTGGGATCGATTATGATCGGGCCATAGACACCGGTTTGTTCCTGAAAACCGGAATGAGAGTGATACCAATAGGTTCCGCTTTGTCGGATCGGAAACCGGTAGGTGAAGGTTTCGTCTGGCCGTATGCCATTAAAGGTCACGCCGGGCACACCATCCTGATCATTGGGCAGCAAAAGGCCGTGCCAGTGAATGGAGGTATCCTCGCGCAAACGGTTATGAACACGCAGCGTGACCTCGTCCCCCTCTTGGAAACGGAGCAAAGGTCCCGGCACAGTGCCATTGATGGTGGTGGCCGTGCCGCGCCGGCCGCCAACCTCAAAGGGGCTTTTGCCAATGGTCAGGTCAAAGGCGTTGCGCGGCTCGCTTTGAATCATGGCGCGCGCCCAACCCGGCATAAGCTGAGCCGCTCCAAATGCGGCGACGCCGACGGCCGTTTGCTTTAAGAATGTTCGTCTAGATTGCATTTATACCACCTGTATACAGAACATGATTGTATCATGCTCATTCATTACTTTTAAACAACTTCACGAATATTATTCGCGAGCAGCAATGAAAAGGTTACTTCGGTGGTGATTTGGGAACTTGGGTAACGCGCGTTTCAAGCGCGCGGTTAAGAATGCTCAGCTTTAAAGCGCTGTCATGGGCCAATGAGCCTGCCGAGACCATCATCAAACCTGAGAGATGAGTCAGGCAGGATGTGCAAACGCATCCATCGCACTCATCGCTGCAGCATTCATCATTGTGATCCGCTTGCGCATTCCGGTCGCAATGGGACATCGCGTGATCCGTCGCCTCGGCCGCGCAGAGTGAGACCGCGTTTGGCCCCGCCATGGATGTCGCGGCGGCTGCGGTATGATCATGCACCATCTGTGACGCCGTCATTGCCCCAGCCGATGGAGCCGGCACCGCCAGAAGCACTGCCAGCATGACCAGCATCATCCGCCCGGTTCGGCGTAAAAAGATATGAGGCCCAAAGGGGGTCACGAGCATGTTATAGGATCAAATCGTTTCATCGCACAATGTCACCGTCGAATTTGCGGCAAATAGTCCTTCATCCAGACAAACATGACAGAGGCGGAACATGAGATCGCCAAGAACCCATTAAGGGCCTGAATGCCGGTCATAAATTTAAGGTGCCCAGTCGGATACGCATCGCCAAGCCCCAGCGATGAGTAGGTAACGATCGAATAATAGAGGACATTCATAAAATTGATGTCTGTCATCTGATCAAAGCCGCCAATCTCCAGATAACTCAACCCAATCCAGTAGCCGACGGCGTACAAAGCGGATTCGAGCACATGCAGTGTGATGATGCCGATCATTAAACTGGCGATGCCTAGCATGGCTCGCTTTTCCAGCGAGACGATATTGCGTGTGAGCATGGCCAGACCCCAAAGATGGAGCAGCGCAGTCAAGCCGACCAATATGAGCGATAGAAAAACCGAGGCCGCGATAGCGTTTACTCCCGCCGGCTTTTAGGCAGAATGCGCATGAGCTCATCAATTTTGGCTTGGCGCTGGGTCAAATCGCCAGACTCGATGGCTTCTTGCACGCAGCAAGCAACATGCTCTTGTAAGACAGAATCCTCAATTCGGCTTAACCCGGCGCGAATGGCTTGAATTTGCGTGACGATATCAATGCAATATCGTCCCTCCTCGATCATCTTTGCCACGCCGCGAACCTGACCCTCAATGCGGGCAAGTCGGGATTTTAATGCGCTGTGATCTGTCATCACACATACCCATACGGGGTATCTGATTTTGCCGCAAGAGGCGCGCTCACCCCTCACCAATCAAGAACTGGCCGCGACACGCCCACACATTGATGGTGCGCCCTTATTCCTCGGGGTTTAGCGACACGGAGAATTCAGGAACCGGTCGCGCGGCCGCCTCGTCTTCGGTTGCCGCCTCGCCATTGTTCTCAATATCTTCAAGGAGAAACTTCATTTCCTCAATCTCGCGACGCTGAGCGAGAATAATCTCGTTGGCCAGTTCGCGCACGCGTACATCGCTGATGTTGGCCCGTTCGCTGGTCAAGATGGCAATTGAATGGTGTGGGATCATTGCCTTCATCCATGCCTCGTCCTCGATTGTCTGCTGGCTTCTGACCAGCCACAAAGTGAGGCCAAACAGGACGACGCTTCCCGCGACAATCGCCATGTTGATTTTCTTGTCCTTGTACATGTCCAGCATGAAAACAAGCATGATGATGGCCATCGCGGCGCCCATCATGAAGGCCATGTAAAAGCGGGTTTCGCTAAAGAAGACGTGGCCGATTTCGTAGGTATTTAGATATTTTAGGCCGAACATGACCAGTGTCGCAGTCAGGATCATTGCCGCGAATTTGATATATTTATTCATCGGTCCCCCATTTGGTTTTGTTGGTTGCCAGACGGATTGATCCATCCTTCCGGTTTCTTCCCAAACGTCGGAATCTCTCAAACGGTTCCTATTTTTATCCAAGGGGGTGAACTGACTTATCGTGTCACTGTGCGGGATGAAGCGCTTGCTTCGATTTTCGCGCAAAAAGCCGGGCATATAGCGATGACGCTGCTTGTTCGAGCAGCGTGGCACACCGGCCTTTTTGATGAAGGGCGGGCTTTTCGATGAGCCTCCAAGACAGAAACGCAATCAAGATCGCCAGTGGAATTGCGGTTACCGCCATGTGGAGCGGCTGATTGATGATGCCTTTCCAAAGAAGGATCTGCATCACCGGCCAGTGCCAAATATACAGGCCGTAGGAGATATCATCGACGCGCTTTAAACCATTGAACCGAGGCGCATGAGCCGTGCCGATTACGAACAACCAGTAGCCCAGTGCAAGATTGGCGAAGATTTCACTCTCGGCTCGGTAATCGACAAATAATGCCGGCAAGGTGATCAGCAAGGCCAAATCTACCCGGAGCGGGATCCAATGCCGCCACGCGTAAGCTGCACAGCCGATCAGAAAGGTGAGGCCCAGCCGGTTAAAAACCCAAGCAGCGTCCGGCAAGATTGGAGGAACACCGGCCCGCGTCAGATAGATGAAACTGACACAGCCCCCTATCAGAAAACCCAACAAGACCCAGCGCCGAAACAGCAGACTGAGCGCGAAAGCGCCTGCCGCTGCTGCGTAAGCAAGGACTTCATAGCGTAGCGTCCAGAGTGAACCGGAAAACTCTCCGCTATAAGGGTTGGCGGGAGCAAATCCGGGCGGGCCGCCCCGTGTATCCAAAAATGAAATAACATTGAGCGGATAGCGGTATGTTTCAGCCCGAAACGGCGCCTCCCAGATCGACACGCCGGCGCTAACCGGACCGATTATAAACCCAGCAACGACTGCCAGCACCAAAAGCGCAGGCATGATCCGAAGGGCGCGTGATACGAAATAGGAGATCAGATTTCGCCGATCATCCAGACTCTTGGCGATGAAAAAGCCGCTCAGGATAAAAAACCCGTTTACCGCCATATAGCTAAGCGTCAGATCGTTATAGGCGAATGGGTCTGGCGCAGACCGTCCGGAAAAAACAATCCATGAATGGGAAAACGCCACCGCTCCCGCCAAACACAAGCGAATGGGCGTAAAGAAATTGTCGCGTGTGGTCGCCGAATTGCCAATCGTCTTGTGCGTCATGCACCGATTTGTGCAATCTATATGCCGACCATCCCAGTGATGCGAGCAAGCCTGAACGCGCTACCAAGGTTTCAAGAATTTATATGGTTTTTGGTCCCAAGTTTACGCGAAATTCCGGATCATCACTCTCAAATTGACAAACCGGCGCGGCGCGCCAAACTCCGCACTAAAGAAGCGCGATGATTGATGAGTCTGGAAGGCTAAAAATTGCTCTATGAATAACGATCCGGAGCTGATTACCCAACTTACCGCTGATGTTGTTTCTGCCTATGTGTCAAACAACGCCCTGCCAGCAGCCGATTTACCTGTGTTCCTAAATCAAGTTCATACGGCTCTTAGCACCGCGCAGGAACCTCTTAAAGAAACAATCCAAGAGCCGGCGGTACCGATCAAGAAGGCTGTCACGCCGTCTTATGTGACCTGTTTGGAATGCGGCGAGGAGTTCAAATCACTCAAGCGCCACCTGAACACCGCTCATGACCAGACACCCGATGATTACCGCGAAAAATGGAATCTGAGGTCAGACTTTCCCATGGTGGCGCCGGAATATTCTAAACGGCGCGCGGAAACAGCCAAGAAAATGGGGCTTGGGCGCAAGCCCGGACAAAGGCCAAAATCAAAGAGCTAAACTAACCGCATCCATGGCGAAGAAAGCTCAGCATTGTCATCGTAAATGCTGCGGGTGCCCCGGTGCGCTTGCTTCGCGCCGATCCCGGTGACACGAAAACCCTTATGGGCGGGCTGGCCTGAGCCTTTAGAGCGTTTCCTCATAGAGCAACTCGCCTGAGGGCGTGCTGACGCGCAAGGATTGAGGCGTGCCGTAATAGACAGGCACCCGGCCCATGGAATTCCCATGCTGCTCGATTGCGACATTGGTGATTTCGACCGTGAGGCTCAAGGTTACATCACGAAAGCTGTCGCGTCCGGGATTCTGTTCGGCGAAGGCGCGCGCCCGAGACTCGCTTAGCGGGATCCGTTCAAGCCGCACGGCCTGATCCAGTTCGAGCGGGGATTGTTCGAGCCGCCCGAAGAACATGGATAGGTCCGGAAATTCCTGTTCGATGGCGGGGCCGGATTTCATGAGCTGTGTGTCAGGGCGCGCCAGCGGGACAGTTGTTTCCCGGATCACCAAGGGATCGCCCTCCCGATTAAAGCGGGCACGGGCGCGGGCCTGTGAGGCGGTCAGATAGACCGGGAAGGCCCCGGCGCCACTATCAAAGGGGCCAAGGCCGATTTGATATTGGAGCTCAAGCGTCGGATTGATCTGGTCCAAAAGCGCGGGCGCGCCATCTCTCAATTCGTCGGCCATAGCGGGCCAATCAAATTCGCTGTCTCTGACACGCTCAAAGCGCTCCAAATTATTGATCGCCGCGAAATAGCTGAGCGGGCCGTCATAGTTCAAAAGCGCTGGGTGGTGCTTGAACATCAAGAGCGCCGCGCGGGTCTGTGGGTCGGCATTGGCCTCGGCCGGGCTCATCAAAGCGGTACTGGTGGCGATGGCCACTTCTTCTCGTTCTTTGGCCGCTTCCGCGCTTTTGTCACTGACGGTGATTTGAAGCTGTTCATACATGTTGGTTCCGGCGCTGAGGCGATACGAACCCGCATCGCGGTTGCCGGTTGAACCGGTGCGCCAGATTTCAATGGCCCAGTCCCTTGCCGCTGGATCGGTGATGCCGAACAGGCCAAGGAAGCGCTCAAGCTCCGTGTCCTCGCCGATCACGTCGCCCGTGTGAAGCGCGACATGGGAGAACCGGTCGCCCTCGCCGCGAACATAGATCGTGCCCGCACGGGTCTGGCACTCACCATAGACTTGCAGCGTATTCGAGCTGGCGCAGCCCTGTAGCGTCTGGGTGTTGTAAGGAAAGGCCGCCGCGATAGCGGCATGCAGCGCCGCACGGTTTTCAATTCCGTCCGCGCTTGATGTGCGCGGGCCGCTATTATCGGCCCTCGTTTCTTCTGTGGTCGTGCCTGAGTTTGCGCCGCTATCCGAGTCACCGGGCGCGACGTCACACGCGGCCAGCAGAAGACAGGCGGTTCCAGCGAGAAGAAGGGATTTCATCAAAACATCTCCAATAGGGACAATGACCATTTTTTAGGAATCAGGCACGGCGATAGACGCAGCGGCTTCCGGCAAAGGTGAGAAAAAGACGCGATCCATCGCGCTCAAACGAGCCGACAGCATCGCCCATGAGGCTGGTCTCAATAATGAGCCAGCCCTCTCCCGACCGCTCATAGCGAACAGGCATGTCGCCCATGCCGGGCAGGGTCATGCTTTCTTCGTTGATCATGAGTTGTTGTTGGAAGCAGGTGGGGCCTTGCTCCGCGCTGGCGTCCAAAACCCAAGCGCCCGCCGGAAAGTGATCGCCGCACGCGGTGAGCAGAGCGGCAGCGCACAAGGCTATGGAATGTTGATGCACGAGAGATTCCTTGACCTGTCACGACGTCCTTCGCAGGGAAAAACGTAGAAAAAGGAACCTTTTTGGGTTGGGCCAACCCGATTTTGAGCCGTTACGCCAAGCCTATGGAATCACTGTTAATTTAAACTCTGAAATCGCAAATCTTTCACAAAATTACATTGACAAAAAAGGTTCCTTTTTGGAATTATACTTCATAGAGAAATGGATAGATTTGAAGAAGATAGGTTATATTCGCATATCGACGGATGATCAGAGCGAACAATTACAACGAGACGCTCTGATACAGGCTGGCTGCGATGAGATTTTCGCGGATATCGGCGTCTCAGGTTCCCTGAAAAAGCGACCGGCGCTAGACCAAGCGCTCCAGTCTCTCCGGCGCGGGGATCATCTCATCGTCTGGAAGCTGGACCGGCTCGGCCGGCGTTTCCTTCATCTCGTCCAAGTGTTGAACGATATCTACGAGAAGCAAATCCGCTTTCGGTCGCTTACCGATGGAATTGACACCGACACGCCGCTGGGGCGGCTTCAATTTGCGATGATCGCGGCCTTCGCCGAATATGAGTGGGAGCTGATTTCAGAGCGGACGAAGGCGGGAATGCGGTCAGCGAGAGAACGTGGCGTAAAACTTGGTCGCCCTAAAAACTGATCTTCTTAAGGCCGCTAATTCCCCGAGAAAAAGGCAATGGTGGTTACAATCGAAGCTACTAAAGCTGCCAGCGATGTGAATAGAGCGGCCAAAGCACCAGCCCATGCTAAGCCGGTAGGGCGAATAAGAATAGACCGGCCATTCCAATAAAGCTTCTCGCCGTCATCTGAAACAGTGAGGTTTTTTTCGAATTGTGATTTGTTATATGGTTTCGCCATCAGTCATTATTCTCTAACTTCCGCACCCGCGCTTTAATCGATTTAGATTCTGACTGCACACTTTTCAATAATTCTATTTTTGACTCTAAAATCGAGTCATCAATTTTGTCAAAACGAGACAGAGATTTTTTATTGAACTCCTTCAATTCTGATAATGTAGATAATATTTCATCTAATTTTTTCTCTCTTTTCAATCCGCCTAACTTTAAAGAATTAAAATTTTGAGCCATAAAATTCCTCCACCCCTTTATATTAGTAACCAATTCTTTCAATTTACTATAAATATTATCTTCGCTTTGTTCAATATTTTTTTGAAAAGAATCCAATCGCTCCTCATGTTGCCTGATTAATTCTTGCTCAACAGCAACGGCTTCTGCAACTTTTTGTATTTGTTCTTCTTCACTTGACATAGCTAATTACCGCAGATGTGCGACTAGAATGCTCCAGTGTAAATCGGCCTCTTGCAACTTATCAATGTCCCACAAGAAAAAATGTGAAATGACAGCGAGTGCCCGACCTCAAGATCGGGCACTCATTCAAAGGCGAGTTAGTCACCCTGTTTAGGGTCAGTGGGAACGATCAAGAGCGGCATGGCCGGATCGAAGGGCAGAGCGTGCAGTTTGAGCACGTAACCGGGTTGATCATCGCGGCGCGTCCAGAGGGCGCCGAATTCGTGCCAGTAGGGCTTTTGATCATCCGGCCGGACATTGCCGATGACCCGAAAGGCCGGTGGACGCCCAGCATTGGTTTCGGATTGAGTTTGGTTTTTTTGAGTCTTTGAATTTCTCATGGGATCGCTCCTCATTTTTGAGTGGTTCGCCGCAACCGCTGCGGCTTATGAGAAGCGCCCGTCCATGGTGAGAGAGCAGAGATTCAAGGGCAAATAGGAGCCACGAACCGCATTTCCCTTGAAGCGCATGCGGGCCATGGCAGCTTGATCGATTAGAAGACGCATGTCGCGTGAGGTCCACTCATACGAAATTGGGTCGAGACCCGTTTCAAAGACCAGAGACGCTCAAATCGCTCCGCCTCGTTACCGTCTGACTTGAGGCTGGCATTGGCCATCCTGTCCCCGATCTATCGTGCCAGCCTGATACGGCCTCTCGTGTCAGCCATCGGTTATCGCACAGGACAGTCATGTTGGAGCGCAAGGCGTCCGGCGCGCCGTCCGTTCTCCTCCACTGGCGTTGCGGCCCTTAAATGGGTGCGCTTCGACTGAACCGGTGCAAGTCCCTCCTCTTCGTCACGAGAGCCCCAATCGGCGGGGCTCGTCAGATAAGGAGGAAAGAGCAATGCCCAATCACATCACAGAGTCAGACTTGGCGGAATTAAGCGAAGCGGATTTGTTGGAACTCTACGCAACCCTGCAAGCCGAGCTCGCCGCTCTTCCGCCGGCGAGCGAGACGCGAACACGGTGCGCCGTGATCATGCATCAAGTCAGCACCGCGCTTCGTCGCGCGCGACTTCGGTCTGTTCGCGAAGCTAGAAAGCCGGAGCCGTAGCTCCGGCTTTTCGCCTGGGGGGTCATGAATTCCAGAAGATATGGACTTCCTCGAAACCGGTTTCGATGGCGAGAATATCGTTGATCTCCATATCGCGGGCCATGCGCTCATAATCGATATAGAATTGCAGGCTTTCGGGGATGGTGACGGTTTGCTCGGTCAGCTCTTCGGCAAAGTCGGCGACGCTGCGATACTCGCCCGCATAGCGGTCTTCAATCGCTTCTTTTGCGTCGTCCATGTCTGAAAAATATGCCAGCAAGGCACCGCCCAGCTTGTCATGCTCGGCAACAAAAGCGGCGATCTCGGTCACCTCATTGATGCCTTCATATTCACTGATGGAGGCTCCCTCGAAGCCCTCATAATCGTGAATGGCGTATTCTTCGGCTTCGGTTATAGGTGACGTAGTAAGCATGGCTTGAATCTCCTCGCGGATAGCGTCCGCGTCCTGATCGGCGTCAATCCACGCGCCATGCAAGATGCCGTTATTGTAAGCGGCCAGACAGGCCACATAGATTCTGATGTCTCCTTTTTTCGATTTCATTTTTAAATCCCTCCTTGGGGTTCGGGTTGCACATGAACCCCTGCTTCCGGTCGAGGATGGGTGTGCAAGCGGAGAGAAAAATCGATGGCGGGCGCAGTGGAGCCGCAAGGCGAATGAGCCTCGGGAGACCGTCTATTTTTTGCGAAGCGCGCTGAGGGCGAAGCCCTAAGAAATTAAAGGAAGAGATTGTCAGAGGAGTCCACGGGACCTCTGGCGTTTTCTTTTTAAAGGTCCGAACTTGGCGCTTGTGGTTCGATCACGGATCTCAAGCACCGATCTCGGACAATTAGAACCATCCAGTCCTTGATCGCCACGGGCTGGACTGGACCGGCTTAGGCGGGTGCTCGCCGCGCCTTATACTAGAATAAATTATAAGAGTTGTGGTGCGGGTGGCCGGAATCGAACCGGCACTCCACGAGGGAACGGGTTTTTGAGACCCGCGCGTCTACCTGTTCCGCCACACCCGCTTGAGCCATTTATTGGCATTGGAAGACTATAGCCGCAAGCTCGCATGACGGCAAATAAATTTCAAGTATTTTTATATTTTTCTTTTGTTTTTACTGTTTTTCTGACGTTAACTGCTGCCGCGTCAATGCTATTCGCGATATGTGATGCGTAGTATTTTTCAATCATCTCGACACTAGTTCTGCAATTTTTGGCCACTTGGTAAACGTCCGCACCCTCCATGAGCCTTAAGCAGATATAGGTATGTCGTAATGAGTAAGCCGTTCGAGATTGCCCCTGCCGGTCGAATTTCAGATTTTCTTCCTTCAGGACATTATTAAAAACAGTGTATTGATTGGTTGGAAAAACCAAATCTCCCGGATCGGGTTCATTTCTCTTTTGAAGGCGCTCAAAAGGCGGAACAGCGCCGGGCATACTTTTGCAATATCCCACGCCGCGTTTACCACGTACGGCGATCAATAAAATAGTTTCCTCGGTGCTCTCGTCTTCAACAATCTCCACATCACGATATTGAAGCTGATTTGCCTCGTCCGGGCGCAACCCGGTGTTCGCCATAAACAGAACGTAGTCGTGCAATTGCTCAGCCGCCCATCGATGGCTCTTGCGAAGAGGCTTTTTGGCCCTTCTTCGGGTTGCCTCATAGAGCTGGCGATATTCCTCGGGAGAGAACCATGCTCGGTGCGCAATTTTGACATTGGTGCGATAGGGAGTTGAAAGATCTGGCAACCGATCGAGCCACCCGTGCCGGACAGCAGTTTTTAGAACCTGCCGCAGGGCAATGATTTCTTGCTTCAAAGTGCTAACCGCAGGCCGGCGAGGCTCTTCCGGTTCTTTTTGATTATGTCGAGGAACTGAATGGGTTTGCCGGTGGACGCGGTAATCCTGAACCAGTCCGGGTGTCACCTCCGACAGCCCCTTATCACCAAAGAATGGGATTAGGTAATTATCCAATCGCGCCATTACGCCTTCGACGTATTTTTCACTGCGCTGCCCTTCAGTGATGACCTCATATTCACGGCGAAATTTTTCCGCCGCTTCGCGAAATGTTTTTCGTTTTTTAACCGCCCCTCACGAGCGCGGCCGCGAAGATCAATATACCAATCTTCTGCAACATCTTTGGCGCGCGCGAGACTTTTCTCTTTGGTGCTCTTTCGGCGATTTTTCCCTTTGAGATAGGCTGAGCACTGCCAAAAGCGGCTATTGGGCCGCTTATAAAGATGGAGTTTTCCCCCAAACATGTCGTGCTGTTCCGTCATTAGAACAATGATAGAACATGTTGCGAAAAAATGCAAGAAGTGTGTAAGAGATGCGTAAGGAAATTTAAGCTTCTATTAAGACCCGTAAATTAATATATCTATATGTTTTTATTGAGTTTTGTGTTTTTTATGAAGGTGAATTATCATGATTTTGAATGATTTTGAGTCCGCTGCGTCTACCAATTCCGCCATCCGGGCCCGGTACAAAATTTCCCCGCTTAAATACCGGCTGGCGGCGCAGGGTCAATCAATGGACGCGGCCCGCGAAACCGGATAATCAGCCCGGCAAATCGCCGGAGCCGATAAATCATGACCGAAACAGCCCCGTCGCGCGGCCTGATCGCCACCCTGCAAGTCATCGCGGAGCGCGCGCCTGAAGACGGGCTGACGCTGGGCGAGTTTATTGAAAGCCTGGGCGAGCGCGCTTTCGGCGTAATCCTGTTTTCGCTGGCCCTGCCGGTCTGCATCCCCTTTCTCTACGTCATACCGCAACTGGTCGCCCTGCCCATGATGGCGCTGGCCGCGCAGATGGCGGCGGGCCGGCCCGAGCCGTGGCTGCCGGAAAAATTCCGCCAGCGGCGCATGGACAAGGCCAGTCTGACGCACATGGCGGAAGGCGGCCGTAAATGGTTTGGCTGGATCGAAAGACTTGCCGCGCCGCGCCTGCTGTTCCTGTCCAGCGGCCCGGCGGAGCGCGTGATCGGCGTTTTTTTCGTGGCGTTCTGCGCCTCCGTCCTAGTGCCTCTGCCGCTGACCAACACCACGCCGGGCATTGGCGTGGCGGTCGCCTCTCTGGGGCTTCTGACGCGGGACGGGCTTCTGATTCTGGCCGGCCTGCTGCTGGGTGCGGCATGGATCGCGCTGCTGCTGATTGGCGGCCCGGCGCTGATCTACAGCCTGATCGCGATGGTGCGCGCCTGAGCCGCCGGGGCGCGGCGCGGTGTCACGCACCCATTCCGTTTAAGGCAAGCGCGCACTAGTCTCTGCGCCATGGACCGTTTGAGCCGACCTGAATTCTGGCCTGTTATCGCTTTTTCCGTCAGCGCGCTGTTGCTGATCGGCGCGCATGTGTTCGAGGCGATGGGTTATGATCCGTGCCTGCTCTGCCTGCGCCAGCGTGAAATCCACTGGGCGGCGCTGGCGGTTGCGGCGGCGGGCCTGATCGCCATCTGGCGCTGGCCGGACCGGCGGGTCATCAGCCTGACCAATGTGGCGCTGGCCGCGGTCTTCCTGACCTCCTTCATGGTCGCGGGCTATCACGCCGGGGTCGAGTACGGCTTCTGGCCGGGACCGGCGGCGTGCTCCGCCGTTGGCGGCGGCGCCGTTTCGGGGGCGGACATCCTGGCCGCGCTGGAAGGCCCGTCCGACGCGCCCTCCTGTTCGGAGGCGCCGTGGAGCCTGATGGGTATTTCCATGGCCGGGTTCAACGCCCTGATCTCGCTCGCCCTTCTGGGCTTGAGCGTGCTTGCCGTCTTCCGCATCGAAACCGTGACACGGAACGCCCATGCCTGATCCCAAGCCCATGCCCAGAGCGCCCGGCCAGTCCGGGCTGAAGAAGCGCGTCGAAGAGATGATCCGCGTCGATCACGCCGGGGAATACGGCGCCGTGGCCATCTATCGCGGCCAGCAGGCCGTGTTCTCGCGCTCGCCGAAGACGGGCCGTATCTCCCGCCAGATCGAGGAGATGGCGGCGCAGGAACAGGGCCATCTGGACGCGTTCGACAAGCTGATCGCCGAGCGCCGCGTGCGCCCTACCGCCATGGCCCCGCTGTGGGAGGCCGCGGGCTTCACGCTGGGCGCGGTCACCGCCCTGATGGGCGAAAAGGCCGCGCACGCCTGCACCGAGGCGGTGGAGGACGTGATCGAGAAACACTACCAGCACCAGATTGACGAACTGGACGCGGCGGACGAGGAGCCGGAGCTGAAAGCCGCCTTCACGAAGTTCCGCGAAGAAGAGCTGGAGCACCGCGATCTGGCCGTCGAGGAAGGCGCCAAGGAAGCGCCGGGCTATGCCCTGCTCTCCCACGCCATCAAGACGGGCTGCAAGCTGGCCATCGGGATCACGAAAAAGGTCTGAGCGGCGAGCCTAGGGCTGCAGCTCCACATCCCAGTAGAGATAGTCCATCCAGCTTTCATGCAGGTGGTTCGGCGGGAATTTCCGCCCCTGCGCCTGTAGCTGGTGCATGGAGGGCCGGTCCGGCTTGCGGTTAAGCGACATATGCGCCTCCCGCGGGGTGCGCCCGCCCTTCTTGAGGTTACAGGGCGCGCAGGCCGCGACGATGTTCGCCCATGTCGTGCGCCCGCCCTGCCGGCGCGGCACCACGTGATCGAAAGTCAGGTCGTCCGAATCGCCGCAATAGACGCAGGCGAAACTGTCGCGCAGGAAGACGTTGAACCGGGTAAAGGCCGGCGGGCGGTCCTGAGGAATGAAATCCTTCAGCGCGATCACGCTGGGCAAATTCATTTCGAAAGACGGGGAATGGATCTTGTGATCGTATTCCTGAACGATCTGAACGCGTTGCAGGAAGACAGCCTTCACGGCTTCCTGCCACGGCCACAACGATAAGGGATAATAGCTGAGCGGCTGGAAGTCCGCGTTCAGAACCAAGCAAGGCCACCCTTGCGGGGGATGGGTCACCACCCGCATCGGATTTCTCCCTTCGGAGATGTGTCGGCGTCCGGCGTCCTGAAGACGAAACCTCCCGCTTTCACCGGCTGCGCGGCAGAATCACCGGGCAACCTGTGGATATCTTTAGCCTGACTTCTGTGACGTGGCCATGACGTTATGCCGGGGCGGGCTGCACCATGTGCGCGCCGGGCGGAACATCCAGCGATCCGTCAAAGGCCTGGCGCAGGAATCCGGCCGCGATCTGGAAGCCTTCCGGCGCAATGGCGTGCTGCAGGCCCGGCGTCTTGTGGCACAGCACGGACAGGCCCGCCTGCTGCAGCGCCTGCGCCGCGGCGTCCAGCGCCTGATGCGGCACCACCGGGTCCGCCTCGCCATGCGCCAGCAGCACCGGAACCTTGCTCTTGAACTCATCAACCAGCGTTTCCGGCGCGGCCAGCGCGCCGGAGAAACCGACAATCGCGGCCGGTCCCGGATCCCGGCGCAGCCCGACATGCAGCGCCATCATCGTGCCCTGGCTGAAACCGACCAGCGCCAGCTTGTCCGCGGTCAGGGAATAACGCTCCAGTTCTTCCGTGATGAACTGGTCCAGCACCGGGCCGGCCTTGCGCACCCCGTCCGCCAGCTCGTCCTGCGACAGCCGGGTCAGGGGGAACCACTGGCGCCCGGCCGGATAGCCCGGCACCTCTTCCGGCGCGTCGGGCGAGACGAACTGCGCATCGGGCAGGACCTGCCCCAGCGGCTCGGCCAGACCGATCAGGTCCTGACCATTGGCGCCGTAGCCATGGATGAAAATTACGAGTTGCTTGGGATCGCCGCCGGATTTGGGGGCGACGCGGGGGCCGTCAATTGTCATGCTTCATGGCTAGCGGCGCGCGCGGCGCCTTGCAAGCGGCGCGCGATGGCGCAATGTCACACAGCTTGCCATGACTGATTTCATCACACGCTTCGCCCCCTCCCCGACCGGCCATCTGCATCTGGGCCATGCGTTTTCCGCTTTTCAGGCGCGGCGCGCGGCGGACGCCGCGGGCGGACGGTTCCTGTTGCGGATCGAGGATATCGACCTCACCCGCTGCAAGCCGGAATACGAAACCGCCATTTTGGAAGACCTCGCCTGGCTGGGGCTGGACTGGGAACAGCCGGTTCGCCGCCAGAGCGATCATTTCGCCGACTATGCCGCCGCGCTGGAGGCGATGACCGCGAAGGGCGTGATGTATCGCTGCTTCAAGACCCGCCGCGAAATCATGGAGGAAATTGACCGCGCGCCGCACGGGCCGGCGGAAGTCTATACCGGGCCGGAAACGCCCATGAGCGCGGATGAGGAAGAGGCCCGCATCGCCTCGGGCGAGGCCTATGCCTGGCGCATTTCCCTGTCCGCATGCCGCGACCTGCTGGGCGCCGATTTCGCGCGCCTGAGCTTCTTCGAGGAAGGAACCGGCCCGGCCGGGGAAACCGGCGAGCTACGCGCAGAGCCGGAACGTCTGGGCGACGCCGTGCTGGCGCGCAAGGATGTCGCCACCTCCTATCATCTGGCCTGTACGCATGACGACGCGCTGCAGGGCGTGAGCCATGTCGTGCGGGGGCAGGATCTGTACGAAGTGACCCATCTGCACCGCCTGATACAGGCGGTCATGGACTGGCCCGTCCCGGTTTACCGCCATCACCGTCTGCTGGCCGACGAAACCGGCGAACGTCTGGCCAAGCGGCGCGGGTCGATGACGCTTCAGGCGATGCGAAACGCCGGATTCACAGCCGAAGATGCAATAGCCAGGATGGGCCTTTAGCGGATCAGTCTTCCGGCGGGGTTGGCCCGGCCGGCTTTTCGGTCGCCTGGCCGCCGCGCGGCTTTTCGATGAAAACCAGCTGGATCGGGTCGAACACGAACCGTTTCTCGCACACCGGGGTGGGCGAGGAGGGCTGAACGCCCGGCGCCTTGCGGCAGGCCTCCCCCGCCAGAGTCGCGGTAATCACGGGCGGCGCCTGTTCCAGGTCCAGCTCGAACCCGCGCGCCGTACGGCCATAGGCCAGGCCATATCCGCCGCGCCCGTCCGAGACATAGATTTCCCGCCGGCAGCCATCGCCCTCGCACAGCAGGGACGTTTCGCCGCCGCATCGTATGGCGGCGTAATCCACCACGAAATCCGGCCGCTTGTCGTGCGAAAGATCGATCACCTCCAGATAGCCCGGCTGGAAATTGGGCTGGTCGGAGGGCACGCCGCATTGCTCTGCGGCAAATTCGCGAATCTGGGCGGTGACCTCGGCTGGCGTGGTCTCGACCCGTTCCTGACAGGCCGCAACCGCCAGCATCGCGGTCAGGCAAAAAATCAGTCTTTTCATGTTGATGAACACAATGCCTTGCGTTGCGGCTGACGTCGAGGCTTCACCGGGATTCGCGGCCATTTTTTGGCGCCGCGCCCCTTCCGCGCAGCCCGCGCCGCCGCTATAGGCTGCGGCCATGCTGTTGAAGGATATCTGGTACTTCGCCTGCCCGGCGCGCGACATCAAACCGGGGTCGCTGCAGCGCAAGATGCTGGCGGGCGAACCGGTGATGCTGGGCCGCACGCAGGGCGGAGATGCGTTCGCCCTGCGCGATATCTGCCCGCACCGCGCCGCGCCGCTTTCCGCCGGGCGCATCGTGGAGGATGACGCGGCCGCCGGGGGCGCGGCGACCGTGGAGTGCCCCTATCATGGCTGGCGCTTCCGGGCCGATAGCGGCGCCTGCGCGGCGATCCCCTCCCTCACCGCCGATCAGGCGATGGAGACGACCCGCATCCGCGCGGGGCGCTATCCGCTGACCGAACAGAACGGCCTGATCTGGATCTATATTCCCGCCGACTGGCGCCGGCCCAGCGAGCCGCAGGACGGCCCGCCGCCCCTGCCCGCCGAACTCAGCCAGCCGCGCATGGTCGAAAAGGCGGTCTTTGCCTGCCATGTCGATCACGCGGTCGTCGGCCTGATGGACCCGGCGCACGGGCCTTACGTCCACCGCCAGTGGTGGTGGCGGACCGAGGGCTCGATGCATGAGAAACAGAAAGTCTTCGGGCCGCGCCCTCACGGCTTCGCGATGGAGCGGCACAAGCCGTCCTCCAATTCCTTCGCCTACAAGCTGCTGGGCGGCGCGCCGACGACCGAGATCGAGTTCCGCCTTCCCGGCGTCCGGTTCGAGACGATCCGCAACGAAAAGCATACCGTGCTGGGCTTCACCGCCGTCACCCCGGTGGACGAGGACACGACCGAGGTCACACAGGTCTTCTTCTGGGATATCCCGCTGTTCAGCGCGATCCGTCCGCTGATGCGCCCCTTCGTGCGCGCGTTCCTGAATCAGGACCGCGCCATGGTGGATTTGCAGCAGGAAGGCCTGAAGTTCGGCCCCAACCTGATGCTGATCGACGACGCCGACATGCAGGCGAAATGGTATCACCAACTGAAACGCGAATGGACGGCCAGCCGCGAGGAAGGCCGCGGCTTCGTCAATCCCGTGAAAGAAACCACGTTGCGCTGGCGCAGCTAGGCAGCGCCCGATTGCCGCGTTGGCGGCCCGATCAATTCAGACTAGGTCAGTTCCATGACGTTCTTCGACATCCTGCTTTTCATCGCGCTGGGCGCTGTCACGATCACGCTCGGCTTCGGCATCTATTCGCTGATGCGGGGCGGTCAGTATGCGCGCTCCAACTCCAACAAGCTGATGCGCCTGCGCGTGGTGCTGCAGGCGGTGGCGATCCTGATCCTTGTCATCGCCTTCTGGTACAAGAAGCAGGCGGGCGGCTAGTCGGCGGTCACGCCGTAGCTTTCCGCTGCTCCGTCCAGCAGGGCCGCGACCACCGGGCTGATCTCATCAATCCGCCCGTCATTTGCAGCGGCGACGACGGCAAAGTCCTTTTCGGGCCAGGCATAGACGCGGACGAACCACATGGTGTTGGAGCCGGCGTGAGACAGGCGGCCGTCATTCGACACGCCCCACCCCATCGCATAGTCGCCGTTCGGCGTTTGCAGCCAGTCACAGCTCTCGGCTGAAATCAGCCGGCTCTCGGCCCCGCGGCCACAGGCCATCTGGTCGCCGACAAAGGTCAGGTAATCGGCCAGGTTCATATGGGCGCGGCCCGCCGGCGACGTGGCGGGGGGATTGTCGGCCGTGGAATCCGGCGCGGCCGGCGACGGGCCGCCGAAAAAGACAAGGCGCTTCTTGTGACCGCGCGGCGTATCGATCTCGTCCATCGATCCCGGCGGGCCAAAGCCTGCGCTATCCAGACCCAGCGGACCGAAGACCTCTTCCCGCATCAGCGCGTCATAGTCGGCGTCCAGCGTTTCCTCGATCATCGCGGCGGCCACGATGTAACCGGCGTTGGAATACAGGAACGCCCCCTGTTCCGAGGGTTCTTTCGCGAGAACCGTTTGCGCATATTCGATCCGGTCTGCGCGGGCGTCGCGGCTTTCATCCGTGCCCTTCTGGCCAAGCAGCAGCCCCATTCCGCCATTGGCCGGAAGGCCGGAGCGATGCGTGAACAGCTCCGCGAACGTGATATCGCCGTAAGCCGGGTTCATGTCCGGCGCGATGCCGCCCAGCGCCTCGCCGATCGTCAGGTCCCGCTCCAGCCGGCCCTGTTCCATAAGGCGCGCGGCAAGAACCGCCGTCATCGCCTTGGTGTTGGAGCCGAGATGCCAGGGATCGCCTTTCTCAACCGCGATGCCGGTTTTCGCCGCCCGCTCTCCGGACACGACTTCCGCGGCGACTCCTCCGTCCGTCCATACCGCCAGCGCCATGCCGGGCGCGCCCGCCTCTTCCCGTGCTGTATCCAGTATGGACTGGAGTTCGGCAGCCGTGGGCGCAGCGGCGGCAGGAGCAAAGAAAAGGAGGATCAGGCCGAGGGCCGTAATAAGCGCTTTCATCATCAAATTCCTTGAGCGTGGGCGTCGCGGTCTATAGCTGTCGCAGCCATGGTGAAGCTGAACAAGATTTACACCAAGACCGGCGATGCAGGCGAGACCCGGCTGGCTACGGGGCAGAGCGTTTCCAAATCCTCCGCCCGCGTGGAGGCCTATGGCGCGGTGGACGAGGCGAACTCCGCCATCGGTCTGGCCCGCGCCGCGCTGGACGGCGATGTCTGGCTCGGCCAGACGCTGGAGCGCATCCAGAACGACATGTTCGATCTGGGCGCGGACCTGGCCACGCCCGAACCCATGGAAGGCGGGCTGACCGTGATCGCCGCGCAGGTGGACCGGCTGGAGCGCGAAATCGACGAAATGAACGCGCGGCAGGCCCCTCTGGAAAGTTTTGTCCTGCCCGGCGGCAGCGAAAGCGCCGCGCGGCTGCACGTGGCGCGCGCCATTACGCGCCGCGCCGAACGCCGCGCCATCGCGCTTGGCGAAGCGGGCGAGACGGTCAATCCGGAGGCCATCCGATATCTCAACCGGCTTTCCGACCTGCTGTTTGTCGCCGCCCGCCGCGCCAATGATGACGGGGCCTCCGATGTGACGTGGACGCCCGGCGCCAATCGCTGATTTCGCAAAAATGTGATCGGGGCGGCATTGAAGCCGCGCTGTGACGTCATATCTCCTGTGCTGGATATGAACCCCTGCTCACATTCGGAGATCTCGATGAAAACCGCTTTCATGACCGCTCTTGTGGCCTTCGCCGCCGCGCCCGTGGCCGCCAATGCGGACGCCGAACAGCTCTATTTCGACCCCAACCACACCCAGATCTCGGTCGACTGGGCGCATGCCGCCGGCGCGCCGCTGACCTTCTATTTCACGGACTGGGACGCGGAGCTGATGTATGACGCCGAGAATATCGAGAATTCCTCGGTCAACGTCACCCTGCCGCTGACCGGCCTCTGGACAGGCATTGACGGCTTCACCGACCACCTGCAATCCGACGACTTCTTCACTGCCGAGACCTGGCCCAGCGCCAGCTTCACCTCCACCAGCGTCACCCGCACCGGCGACGACACCGCGGAGCTGACCGGCGATCTGACCATCAAGGACAAGACCGCGCCGGTCACCTTCGACGTCAAGCTGCTGGACACGTTCGGCGAGGGCGAAAACGCCCGCACCGGCTTCAAGGCCTGGACCACGCTCAGCCGCTCCGAATGGGGCCTTGGCTATGGCGAGAATTACGCCGCTGATGACGTGAAAGTCATCATCTCCACCGAACTGGTGAAGGACGATCCGGACGCGGAAGAGGAATAATCCTCCCCGCCCGTCCGCTTTGCATGCGCCGTCCCGGTCCGTCCGGGGCGGCGCATTGCTTTTCAGGCCCGCCGCATGAAACATGCGGCTTCCTGATATCCGCCCGGGGATGACCGTCTTGACGCTGCGCTTTGTGATCGCCTGCCTGTCCGGCCTTTTACTGGCCGCGCCCGCTCTGGCGGAAAAAGAGACATGCGCGGTTTCCCTGATGGTGCTGGGCGCGGGACAGGATGGCGGCAAACCGCAGATCGCCAACCCGGACGACCCGGCCTGGACCAATCCGGATTTGCGCAGGCTGGCGACGTCCCTCGCCCTGGTGGACACGCGCGGCGGCGGCGCGGCCGCCCGCTGGCTGTTCGAGGCCACGCCCGACATCAAGGCGCAGCTCCAGCGTCTGGACGAGCGCCACCCCGTTGCGGCCGCGCCCGGCGTGGACGGTATTTTTCTCACCCATGCCCATATCGGCCACTATACGGGCCTCGCCCTGCTCGGCCATGAATCGGCCGGGGCGGAGGGCGTCCCGGTTCACGCCCTGCCCCGCATGGCCGGTTTCCTGCGCGAGAACGGGCCGTGGGGTCAGCTGGTCCGCTATGAAAATATTGCACTGAACGTGATGACCGCCGGCGAAGCGGTGGAACTGGCGGCCGACCTGACGGTCACGCCCTTTCTGGTTCCCCACCGCCAGGAATATTCCGAAGTCGCCGGTTACAGCATCGCCGGGCCGGACCGGTCCGTCCTGTTTATTCCGGATATCGATTCATGGGCCGACTGGGACGCGAAGGAAATCCGTATCGAGGACCAGATCGCCGCCCATGACGTGGCCTTGCTCGATGGCACGTTTTTCGCCAGGGGCGAGATACCCGGCCGCGACATGAGCGGATTTCCCCATCCCTTCATCACGGTCTCGGTCGAACGATTCTCGCCCCTGCCGGAGGAAGAGCGGCAGAAAGTCCGCTTCATCCATCTGAATCACACCAATCCCGCGCTCGACCCCGACTCGCCCGAGCGGGCGTTTATTCGCGCCGCGGGCATGGATGTGGCCGATGAGGGCGGCGAAATCTGCCTCTGATCCCGTTGCCGCGTTGATTCAGCTCCAACGCCCCGCTACGTTCCGCCCGACCGCTGTATTGCGATGCAGCATTGAATTTCATTATTCATCGGCCCAATTCAAAGCCGAGATTTAACAACGCCGGAGACGTCATGAAGATACTCGTCCCCGTTAAACGGGTGCTCGACTACAACGTGAAAGCGCGTGTGAAACCGGATCAGTCCGGGGTCGATCTTTCCAATGTGAAGATGTCGATGAACCCGTTCGACGAAATTTCCGTCGAGGAAGCGGTTCGCCTGAAGGAAGACGGAAAGGCGGAAGAGATCGTCGTGGTCTCCATCGGCCCGGAAAAGGCGCAGGAGACGATCCGCACCGCGCTGGCCATGGGCGCCGACCGCGGCATCCTGATCAAGACCGACGAAACGGTGGAGCCGCTGGGCGTCGCCAAGCTGCTCGCCAAGGTGGTCGAGGAAGAATCGCCGGACATGGTCGTGCTGGGCAAGCAGGCCATTGACGACGACGCCAACGCCACCGGCCAGATGCTGGGCGCCCTGCTCGGCTGGCCGCAAGGCACGTTCGCCTCCAAGGTGGAGATCGCCGACGGCGCGGCCAATGTAACGCGCGAGGTCGATGGCGGCCTGCAGACGATCAAGATCAACCTGCCGGCCATCGTCACCACGGATTTGCGCCTGAACGAGCCGCGCTACGCCTCCCTGCCCAACATCATGAAGGCCAAGCGCAAGCCGATCGACATGAAGGTGCCCGACGATTACGGCGTCGACATCGCCCCGCGCCTGCAGGTGGTGAAGGTCACCGAGCCGCCCAAGCGCGAAGCCGGCGAAATCGTCGAGTCCGTCGAGGAACTTGTCTCCAAGCTGAAAAACGAAGCGGGGGTTCTGTAATGGCTGTCCTGGTCGTCGCTGAACACGACAATGAAGAGCTGAACGAAGCCACGCTGAAGGCCGTCACCGCGGCGCAGGCGATTGGCGGGGATATCGACATTCTCTGCGCCGGCAACGATTGCGGATCGGTGGCCGAGGCCGCCGCCAAGATCGAGGGCGTGCGCAAGGTGCGCTGCGCCAAGGACCCGGCGCTGGAGCACTTCCTGGCCGAGGCCATGGAAGCGGTGATCGTGCCCCTGATGGACGAGTATGACGCCATGGTCGCCCCGGCCACCACGGTCGGCAAGAACTTCGCCCCGCGCGTCGCGGCCAAGCTGGACGTGATGCAGCTGTCCGACGTTACCGCCGTGGAAGACGCCGATACGTTCGTGCGCCCGATCTATGCGGGCAACGCCATGATGACGGTGAAATCCGGCGATGCGAAAAAGGTCGTCACGGTCCGTCCCACCACCTTCCAGGCCGCAAACGCACAGGGCGGCGCGGCCGAGGTGGAAGAGCTGTCCGTCGATCTGGGCGACCTGAAGTCCCAGTTCGTCGGCGAAGAGCTGTCCGACTCCGATCGTCCGGAGCTTGCCGCCGCCAAGATCGTCATTTCCGGCGGCCGCGGCATGGGCAATGGCGAGAACTTCCACATGCTGGATTCCATCGCGGACCGCCTCGGCGCCGCGGTCGGCGCCTCCCGCGCCGCCGTGGATGCAGGCTTCGTCCCGAACGAGTACCAGGTCGGCCAGACCGGCAAGGTCGTCGCCCCGGATCTCTATATCGCGGTCGGCATCTCCGGCGCGATCCAGCATCTGGCGGGCATGAAGGACTCCAAGACCATCGTGGCCATCAACAAGGACGAGGAAGCCCCGATCTTCCAGGTCGCCGATTACGGCCTGGTCGCGGACCTGTTCGACGCGCTTCCCAAGTTCGAGGAAGAAATCGACAAGCTGGGCTACAAGGCCGGCTAGGCGGTTCTTTTCAGATTGAGCAAGAAAGCCCGGGGCGACGCTCCGGGCTTTTTTCTTTACCGCACAACCGGAAATTGGCGCGTTACCCTTCATAGGCGAGCGTCTTTCCGATAGGACAGAGCCAGAACCAAGTCAGTCTGGGGAGGCTCGCAAACATGGTCCGCTCTATCCTTCTTTCCGGCCTTGCGGCCGTCACCGCCACGCACGCCATTGCGCAGGATGAAAGCGGCGCCACGCCGGAAAACGGAGACGCGATCCTGGTTCTGGACGCCTCGGGCTCCATGTGGGGACAGATTGACGGCGAGCCGAAAATTGTCATCGCCCGCGAAGTAATTTCCGGCTTGCTGGACAGCCTGCCCGCCGAACGCCGCCTTGGCCTTGTCGCATACGGCCATAACCGGAAGGGCGATTGCGGCGACATCGAAACCCTGGCCGGAATCGGCGCGGAGCGGGAGGCTATCCGCACCGCCGTGCAGTCGCTCAATCCGAAAGGCAAGACGCCGCTTTCAGCCGCCGTCGAAAAGGCTGCGGGTGATCTGAAATTTACTGAAGACAAGGCCACGGTGATCCTGGTGTCCGACGGGGAGGAAACCTGTAACGCCGACCCCTGTGCCGTCGCCGAGGCGCTGGAAAAGACGGGGGTGGACTTTACCGCCCATGTCGTCGGCTTCGATCTCGGCTCCGCTGGCGCGGAAGCGGAACAGCAATTGCGTTGTCTGGCGGAGAATACCGGCGGCCGCTTCATGACCGCCGCCAACGCCGAGGAGCTGACCGAGGCCCTTGTGGAAGTCAGCGCCGCCGCGCCCGAACCGCCCGCCAACGTTAAGGTCCAGCTTCAGGCGACGGACCAGGACGGCGGCCCCGTCATCACCGAAGGTCTGCTTTGGACAGTCACCCACGGTGCGAGCGGAGACGTCCTGTTCGAATCCGAAGAAACCGGCCGCGTGGAGGCCGAAATTCCCAAAGGCATCCATGATGTCCGCGTGGAGCGCGTTTCCGACGGGGCGGGCGCAACCGGAGAGATCAACGCTGGTCCAAACGGCGGCGCCGCCACCTTGCCGATCGTCGTTGCGGTGGAAGCCACGCTGGACGCGCCGGAAACCGCGCCTGCGGGCTCGGATGTCCGCGTAGCGTGGACCGGGCCGGACGAGGATAACGACTATATCTCCGTCGCCCGCGCCGATGCGGACGATGACGAATATGACGGCTACACCCGCACCCGGCAGGGCAATCCGCTGGCGGTGACGCTTCCCGATGAACCGGGCGAATATGAATTGCGCTACGTGCTGGACAAGAACCGCGATGTTCTGGCCCGCGCCGCCATCACCGCCCAGCCGGTGGAAGCAACCATCAGCGCGCCGGAAACCGCCGACGCCGGGGCGACCGTCCGGGTGGAATGGACCGGCCCCGATTATGACAATGATTACATCACTGTCGCCAAACCGGATGCCGAAGACCGCGAGTACGAAAATTATACCCGTACCCGGCAAGGCAATCCGCTTGAGGTGAAGCTGCCGGATGAGCCGGGCGACTATGAAATCCGTTATGTCGTGGACCAGTCGGACACCGTGCTGGCCCGTCAGGCCATATCCACCCGCGGCGTAGAGGCGGCGATCAACGTGCCGGAGACCGCGCCGGCGGGATCAGCGCTTGAAGTGGAATGGACCGGGCCGGATTACGATAATGACTATATCACGGTCGCGCAGCCGGACGCCGAAGACCGTCAATATGAAAACTATACCCGCACCCGGCAGGGCAACCCGCTATCTCTCCGCCTGCCGGACACGCCGGGCAAGTATGAAATCCGCTATGTCCTGGACCAGTCAAACACCGTTCTGGCGCGCGCCGCCATCCAGACAACGGCGGTAGAGGCCACGCTCTCTTTCCCGGACACAGCCCCGGCGGGATCGGACCTTGAAGTTGAATGGACCGGGCCGGATTACAATAACGACTACCTCACGGTCGCCCGGCCGGACGCCGAGGATCGAAACTATGAAAGTTATACCCGCACGCGGCAGGGTAATCCTCTGGCGGTGAAACTGCCTGATGAGCCGGGCGAGTATGAAATCCGCTATATTCTTGACCAGTCCAACACGGCGCTGGCCCGAGGAACAGTCCGGACCACGCCCGTTGACGGAACTGTCACTGCGCCGGAATCGGCGCCGGCGGGCGGCGAGACCGAGGTCGAGTGGACAGGCCCGGATTACAACAATGATTATATCACCATCGCCCGGCAGGACGCCGAGGGGCGCCACTATGAGAGCTATACCCGCACGCGGCGCGGCTCCCCCTTGATGCTGGATATGCCGGATGAGCCGGGCGAATACGAAATCCGTTACATTCTTGACCAGTCGAAAACCATCCTGGCCCGGACCGCCATCACGGTCAGCGAGGCGGAGGAATAGCCGCGGGGCGGGTTCAACCCGCCCCCGCCGCGATCTGCATCATCACCAGGCCCGTAAACCACGCGCCTAGCGTGCCGATGATATAGCCCAGCACGGCCAGCAGCGCGCCTACGGGCGCGAGCGACGGGTGGAAGGCCGCGGCCACGACCGGGGCGCTGGCCGCGCCGCCGACATTGGCCTGGCTGCCCACCGCCATGAAGAAGCTGGGCGCCTTGATCAGGAAAGCGACCCCGATCAGCAGCGCCGCGTGGATCAGGATCCACACCGCCCCGATGGCGAAATAGGCCGGGGTTTCCAGCAGCGCGGCGACATTCATGTTCAGACCCACCGTGGTCACCAGAACATAGATGAAGACCGACCCCACTTTCATCGCGCCCGCGCCCTGTAATTTGCGCACGCGCGTAAAGCTCAAGCCCACACCGATGGCCGTGGCGATCAGGATCAGCCAGAAGAACTGGCTGTTCAGGCTCAGCTGGTCGAGATTGGGGAACCGCTCCCCGAAGAAGCCGGACAACAGATCGCCCAGAACATGGGCAATGCCCGTCGCGCCAAAACCGATGGCGAGAATATAGATCAGGTGGCGCAGCTCGGGGATGCGCGCGTGCTCGGCCTCATAGGCCTCCGCCCGGTCGCGCACCCGGTCCACGGCGCTGCGGTCGGCTTTCAGCACCGCATCGGCCTGTTTCTGGTTGGCCGCGATCCAGAGCAGGACGGCCAGCCAGATATTGGCAACGATGATGTCCACCGCGATCCAGACCGAGAAGATGTCGCCGCCGACATCGAAAATCTCGTACATCGCCGTCTGGTTGGCGGATCCGCCGATCCAGCTGCCCGCCACGGTCGTCATGCCGCGCCACACCGCATCCGGCCCCTGCCCTGAGACAAGGTCCGGCGCGACGAAACTGGTCAGCAACAGCGCCACCGGCCCGCCGATCATCACGCCCAGCGTGCCGGTGAAGAACATGATCAGCGCCTTGGGGCCCAGAGAAATCGTCGCCGGCAGGTCCGCGCTGGCCGTCAGCAGCACCAGCGCCGCCGGCAGCAGATAGCGCGAGGCCGCGAAATAGAGATTGGATTCCTCCGGATCGACCAGCCCGAACGTGGTCAAAAGCGAGGGCAGAAAATAACAAAGCAGGAGCGGCGGAAATATCCGGTAGAAACGCTTCCAGCCGGTATTCTCCGAGGCGGCGGTCAGGAACACGCCCCCCAGAATCGCGGCCAGAATGCCGAAAATGATGGCGTCGTTGGAAATCATCGGCGTCATGCGCTCCCCCCCGTCATGTTTCAGGCATTAGGGCTGAAACGGGTGCGTGGAGCAACCCGGCGCAAGACTCAGGCGCCCTCGTCCGGCTCCGCCGCCAGCGCCGCGTCGATCAGGGCGCGGGCCTCGTCCGTGTCCCATTCGGCGGGGCCGTTGATGCGGCCGATTTCATTGCCCTCGGCGTCATAAAGCACGCTGATCGGCAGGCCCGGCGCCTTAAACAGCGAGGCGCTCTCGAAGCCCGGATCATGGCGGAAGACCAGCGCGTCCAGCCCGCTTTTCTCATAAAAGGCCTGCGCCTTCTCCGGCGTCTGGTCGAGGCTGATCGGGACCACGCGGAATTGTTGCGGGTCATAAGAGTCCTGCAGCGCGTTCAGCGCCGGCATTTCGATGACGCAGGGCGCGCACCATGTCGCCCAGAGATTGACCAGCGTCACCTCCGCCAGATCGTCGGCGACGGGATTCGCCGCGCCATCCGGCCCGTTCACATCCATATCGGGGATACGCGCCCCGGCCTCGGCCAGCTGGAACGCCGCCATTTCGCCGGTGGCGGCCTTCTGGACCGCCGCGGCGCGCGCATCGCCCGCATTTGCAGGCGCTTCGCCGCCGCATCCCGCCAGCAGAAAGGCGGCCGCAACCGCGCTGAGAAAGATGTTTGAAGCCCGGAGTCTCATAAGTCTTACTTGCGCCCATATCGCTTGCCTCTATAGGTCTCATGACAGATAGGCGCGCAAAACGCACGAGGACATTATGGCTCGCATCATCCTCATCCTGGCTCTCCTGCCGGCGCTGGCCGCCTGTGGCGTGCGCGGCGGCCTGCAGACGCCCGAGCCGACGTGGGGCGAGAAAGACCGCACGGCCCCGCCCCTTCCCGAGCCCTATGAGAAGGATACGCGCGGACGCGACACGTTCGGCGACCCGTTGTCCCCGGACTTCGAGACCGAAGCCTTCGAGGACGAGGAAGCCGAATCCGATCCCCGCTTTGATGACGAGGCGGACGGCGACGCCGCGCCTGACAACGACGGCTAACGAAAACGTAATGCAGGCCGGGGCGGCGAAGACGCAGCCTTGCGTGCTAGATTCCTGACCATGTTCGGCCGGTCCGATCCGCTCCGCCGCGCCTTGTCGCAGGCGCGCTTCGCTCTCAGGTGGGAGCGTTGGGCGCCCGTGCTGTGGCCGCCCGCCGCCGCGCTGGGCGCATATGCGGCGCTGGCCCTGTTCGGACTGTGGGACGCCACCGGCGATCCCTGGCGCGCCATCGCGCTGGCTATCACGCTTATCCTGGCTGTCCTGTTGACGATTCGCGCCTGGCGCAGAGCCGTCCCGGTGACCGAGACCGTGGCCCGGCGGCGCGTGGAGGACGATTCCGCGTTCCAGGCCCGGCCGCTCGAAGGGCTGGAGGACCGCGCCGCGCTGGGCGAGAACGGCCTGTGGACGGCGCATCAGGCCCGCCTGAAGGCCATGACGCGTCAGGCGCGCGGCCGGCGTCCGCGCGCCGCGCTGGCGGCGTCCGACCCATACGCATTGCGCTTTGCCGTGCTGGCCGCTCTTCTGGTCGCCGCCGGCATCGCCGGGGACCGCGCCGCGCCGCGGCTGCAGACCGCCTTCGCGCCACGCCTCGAAATCAAGGCCGGCGCAGGGGCCGTCATCGACGCCTGGCTTGACCCGCCCGCCTATACGGGCATGGCGCCCATTTTCCTGACCTCCGGCGAAAACGGCCGCGCGATCAAGGCCCCCGCCGGGTCCGAATTTACCCTGCGCGCCTCCGCCGCCCGCCGCGCCCCGCGCGTCATGGTGGAAAGCGATACCGGAACACAGCGTCTGGAGCCCGAACAGATCGAGACCGGCGTCTTCGAGACGCGGACCATCATCACCGAAGACGCGGAAATTCGCGCCGGGGGCCGTGTCTGGCGCATCGCCGCCCTGCCCGACGAAGCTCCGCAGGCCGGCATGACCGCCGCGCCGGAGGCGACCGCCAGCGGGGCGCTGAAACTGGCGATCAAGGCCAGCGACGATCACGGCATGACCGGCGCCGCCCTGATCTTCGCCCTGGCCGCCGATACGCGGCAGGTGGACGAAGCCGATCTGGACATGTTCGCCAGCCCGACCAAAACCTATGAAGGCCCGGTGGAGATCGACCTGACGGGCCACCGCTGGGCGGGCCGGCAGGTGCGTCTGCGCGTGGCCGTGACCGACGGGGCGGACCAGACCGGCTACAGCGACTGGCTGGTCACCCGCCTGCCAGAGCGCGTCTTCATCGACCCGCTGGCCAAGGCCATTGTCGAGCAACGCTCCATCCTGCTGAACGAAACGCGCGACTACGCCCCCATGCCGCCCAAGGGCAAGCCGGGCGAGCCGTCCCTGTTCGCAAACGACATGCCCGAACGCCGCATCGAACGCGCCCCGCGCGACGTGCGCCGCGTGGCCGACATGCTTCAGGCCGTCACCTATGGCGGCGAGGACTATTTCAGCGATTACGCGGTGTTTCTCGGCCTCGCACAGGTGCGTCAGCGCCTGAAACTCTCCCGCGGCATGGATGAAGTCTCCAGCCTGCCGCCCGAACTCTGGCGCATCGCGCTGCGGGCCGAGACTGGCGATCTGGCCGACGCGGAAGAGGCGCTGCGCGCCGCCGAGCGCGCCCTGATGGAGGCGATGGCCCGCGGCGCGGAGATGAGCGAACTGATGCAGCTTTTCGAGGCGTATCAGCAGGCCGTCGACCGCTACATGCAGGCGCTGGCCCAGAACGCCATGGAGAATGGCCGCTTCGCCGAAGCCGGTCAGGCCAGCGAAGCGATGCAGTCCACCGACATTCAGGAAATGCTGGACGCCATCCGCGAGTCCGCCGAGCTGGGCGCCACGGGCGATGCTTCCGCCGCGCTGCAGGCGCTGGGCGAAATGCTTCGGAACATGCAGATGCAGCTCGCCATGGGCGGCGGCGGTCAGGGCGAAGGCGAGATGAGCGAGCAGCAGCAGCGCGACCTCGAAGCCCTTGAAGAGCTTGGCGACATGATTGGCGATGAGCGCGGCGTCATGGACGAAACCCTGCGGGAGTATGGCGAACAGCAGGAAAATCGCCAGCAACCGCAACCCATGCCCGGCCAGCCCGGGCTCAATCCGCTCCCGCCCGAGATGATGGAGCCGGGCGAGGACGGCGCGGGCGAGGAGGAAGGCGAGCAGCCCGGCGCCGGAGCCGCGCCCAATTCCGCGCTGGCCGAGCGTC